>JAJQDI010000005.1 GCA_021202275.1 Bacteroides sp. | reverse complement strand
TTGTTAGATCAAATGTTAACAATTTATTCCGGACACTAGTGCACGACGTGCGTCTTTGCGATATACGTCCAATCATTCATGGTAAATGGTGAATCGCGGGCAGAATGATATGACGTAATACGATACAATCTATAAATAACAGATCTTTATTATCACTATCTATGAAACAGATAAAAACACTCTTACTATCTATAATCTGCATACTCCATACCCTGGCATTGCACGCCTGCAACGACAGCACTACAGACGGGCCTCCTCCCGAAGAGAAAGACGAGATCCGGATGCCTCAGAAAGAGTTCCGCGCTGCCTGGGTAGCCACCGTAGGCAGAATGGACTGGCCGGCAAGTACCTCCGACACAGAGGCTCAGAAAGCACAATACATCCGCTACTTAGATACTTTCGTGACATACAATCTCAACGCGGTAGTGATGCAGATACGCCCTACCGCGGATGCCTTCTACGAATCCGCTCTCGAACCCTGGAGTGAGTACATCACAGGCACACGGGGCAAGTCGCCGGGCTACGACGTGATGCAATTCATGATCGATGAGACGCACAAAAGAGGATTGGAATTCCATGCCTGGATGAATCCGTTCCGTATCTCCAACTCGGCAGGTAGCTTCACGCCCACCCCCGGCTATCCGGGAGAAGACCGTCCGGAGTGGAAAATGCGCTATGGCAACCTGTTGATGTACCGCCCGGCCATTCCGGAGGTCAGGCAGCACCTGTTGGATGTGATCGAAGATCTCATCACCCGCTACGATGTAGACGGTATCCATTTCGACGACTATTTCTATCCCTATCCGCAAACCGGCGTGGAGATAGACGATGCGGAAGATTTCCGGATCTACGGACAAGGCTATACGAATGTAGAGGATTTCCGGCGGGGAAATGTAAATACGATGATCGAAGATATCCACAAATTAGTGGTGCGTGTGCGGCCCGGTATCATGTTTGGGATCAGTCCGTATGCAGCGTGGCGACACAAATCACAGGACCCGAACGGTTCGGAAACGAGCGGTATCAACAACTACGACGACCTGTACGCAGATATCCACCTCTGGTGCGAGAAGGGATGGATAGATTATGTGACTCCCCAGCTCTACGCCAGTACACAGAACATCGCGCTCAACTTCATACACCTGTGCGACTGGTGGCCGGCAAACAGTTTCGATGTACCCGTACTCATCGGATACGGTCTCTATAAATTCGGTAACCCCCATGAAGGAGATATTTTCATGAAGCCCGAAGAGCTGGAAACCCAATTCTTTTATGCGCGCAAACAGGAAAAGGTAATGGGTGCCATGCTGTTCAATGGAACCGCATTCACAGCCAACCGCATCAACATCCTTTCTACACTCGGAAAAGTGTACGGCCATAAATCCCTGATCCCCTTTATGGGAAGAAAAACAGTAGCCGGGCCCTCCACCCCTTCACACGTGCGGACAGACGGAGAAGTGCTCCGGTGGGAGGCTGGTAACGGCGACCTGCGATACGCTGTATACCATATAGAGGATCAGCAGGCACAACTTCTGGAGATCACGCGGGACGTGTCATTCACACTGCCCGGAAAAGGGAAGTACGCGGTTTCGGCAGTCAACAAAGACCAGGTCGAAAGCAGCCTTTCGGAAGTAGTGGCCTATCCATAGAAATATTATCTTCATCATACAAGACTTTAACCTATCCTTATCTATGAAAAAACAGAGCCAGAAAAAGAGGGGAAACGGCCGGGACCGTCTTCCCCCTTTTTCTGGCTTTGTAGCATCGCTCACAAAAAAGCCGTTCTTTACCTGATCTCAGGTAAAGGACGGCTCTTCTATAGAGCATGAGAAGAAGTTACGAACCGGATCTCCCGCCTGTTGCTCTCAGGTCTCTGATCCACAGTTCTTCTTCCTTACACCATGTATTATCTTTTTTCCATGGTCACCCTTCTGTATTCACTGCTGGTTTCATATTTGTAAATGAAAGTAGACTTGGTCAGTTTGCTCACCTCTACCGTTTCATCCGCTTTTCCGGAAAAAGCCATTCTGATATGGGTATCATTGGGTACACTCCAGGTGAAAGAATAAGAATCTCCACCACGCTCCACTTCGGTTCCCGAATTGTCTGAATTGAACTGATAGGTCCATACATCATTCACACCCCAGGAATAATCTTTTTTATCCCCATCTTCCATGTACCAACCTTCCACATGGGTCACATACCACTTACCTACCAGACGATCGGTCTTTACTTCATCGTCATCACTACAGGAAGCAAAACCCACACACAGAGCCATAGCCAGAAAAGCTATACCTAAAAATTTCTTTATCATACAGTTATACTTATGCTGCTTTTCCCTTATAAAGCAATTATATATATGTATGATGGAAGGGACTTTAACAAAAAGGCCGGAAAGTTTCTTATATATCTTCCGCTCACGTGCCCGTTTATTAAACCATCATACTACAATTCATTCCATCTTATTGGCAGAATACCGCACCGGACCGGGATGCTTTATCTATCCGTCCGATACCGTTCATTTCCTAAAACAATAAAATTCTGAAATGGTTTACAGACAGGGTGGACCGAGACTCTGATCCTTTAGTAAAGCCTACGTATACAGAACAGTACAACCTCAAAAAAGAGAGAAAAGGGTACTTCACTTACATTCCGGTCGTACTTTCAGCATTTTATTTGCGCATCTCAACTTAAAGTAAACATAGTCGTCAGACTAAGAAAATCAATAGTATGTATATTGCCTGTTTTCCAATTGCCGGATATACACCTGTCTGATAGTTGTATTTTATACCAACCCGTTGCTTAGGTCTATATCAGTCTGTGTTCCCCGAAGCTACTGTGTTAAATTCCAAATTTATATTGCATTATTTTTGTTGATTCTTTATCTTTGTTTGACCGAAAGAAGACTTCGTGTGAAGACTTTATACGGATGTCTATCTTGCATAGTGGGTGCCGTTAAGGTATCCACTATCTTTTTGCCTTTCAGGCAAAACCGAAAGAAGACTTGTGCTCGACCTTACCGGATGTCTGCCACCGATTCATCAAAGAGTTGCTGTTTCTTCCATAAGGTATATATTAACGCTAAAAGTTTGCGCTGAACTGCTACTGCGGCAACCATTTTTACTCCCTTTTTTTCCACTAATCGCTGATAAAATAGTTTTGTATGATTGTCATGGGTTATCTTAGATAAAGCTGGCATATATAATGCTTTTCTTATATGCCTGTTTCCACATTTACTGATTCTGCTCTTTCCTTTGTATTTGCCTGATTCTCTTATTCTGATATCTAATCCGGCAAAACTTACCACTTGTTTAATACCGGTAAATGTGGCAAAACCATGGGTTTCTGCAAGTATAATGACAGCTGTAAGAAACCCAACACCTTTGATACTTTCTACATAAGAAATCCTTTTCATTAGTGAGGGGTCTGATTTTACTATGTTTTGAATTTGAGTTTCTATCTGGGCTATTTGATCCTCATAAAAGGCGATCAGACGGGTGGTCCTCTCTATAGAATCCTGCTGTGGGTATCCTTGATGTGAGTAAGCATGGAGCCGGTTAAGAGCTGCTGTACGTTCACCCAGTAGGGATTCTCTCTCGCGGGTGAGATTCTTTAGCAACCGAAAATCTGGACTTGAAGGTTCCCATTTCATCAACTTCCTCTCTAAGCCCATCTGGGCTAAGATCCTTGCATCTATGGCATCAGTCTTAGATTTTACACCAAGACTCCCGGCATATTTTTTAGCTTGATTGGCTAGAATAACATAAAGGTGAAAACCTTGTTCAAATAAATGGTAAGCAAGTCCTTCATAATATACTCCTGTAGCCTCCATAGTAAAAGTTAAGGGGCAATCACCGGAGGTTTTCCTTTTTGCCCACTCTACAAAGGATGTATATCCTCTGTGATTATTGGCGAAGGTTCTGGATCCTTTTACCAATGTTGACAAATCCGACTTCATAGCTAAAAAAGATACCTTAAAATCCTCCATAGAGATAGCTATTCCTACATTCTCTTTGATAATAGTTGTTTGCATTACTCTTGTTTTTTCCGGAATCTTCCACAAGTCTTCTCTCGTCTGATTTATACGAGATCATAAAACGGTGCTTATGTCTCTAAATACTTTGTTCAGACTTAAAGCGGAATTCAAGAATAGAGGCGAGTTCTTCGGGACGATATCACTAAGTTGTGTATCCAGGGATAGACGCTCTCTATTCTTTCCGGTTGTGATACTTTTTGCAAAGGTAGTATTACTTCCGTTTCCATGATACAAACATACGAGGGGATAGATCAGTAGCCTGGGGTTGCCTGTGGAGAGCGCAACGACAGTGAAGCGAAACAAAGCTACCCAAGGTAAGAAATGAGAGGAAGTTCAACCTTGCAAAGGTTGCATCCAGGATATATCCTGTAATCTGATAGCTGCAACCTCTTCAAGGTTGACTGGTATGTGCGCTTTGTAAAACCAGGGTACGCTTCCCTGTGGCTGCACTATCGTTTCACCACAGCTCGCTTTACCACTGGGCTACTGATATATCCCCTACGGGGAACACCGGGCAGGAGGCTATGGGAACGGGACAGGGTATATCCGTTCCATAACGAGGAAATAAATTCTTAGCCTGATGAGTAGGTCAAGGTAGCACCAGACGATACTGTGTTTCGTCTTCCTTACCCTAAACTTAGAATCTGTCGTGCTTACAGCACCAGAAGATATTTTCAGGTTTCTATGCTGACACAGCCTCAGCCGTATTCAAAAGAGTCATCCTATAGAAACCCAGCTCTCTCTGCGTTGCTAGAAAGCCACAGTAAGAGTCAGCACACTCACTTTTACATCCTTTACCCCTTTGAAAGCCATCGCACAGGAGGCTACCGTAGCCCCTGTCGTGAACATATCGTCTATCAGCAGAATATGTTTTCCTTCTGCTTTTTGAGGTTCTTGCAGTTCAAAACCATCTTTCACATTTTCCCAGCGATGATCGGCATCCAGCCGGGTTTGTGTAGGGGTGTGACGTGTACGACGTACCAGACCGGCCATTAAAGGGATACCTGTGACTGCAGATACACCCCGGGCAATCCGTTCACTCTGGTTGTATCCGCGTTGTCTGTACCGGCGGCTATGCAAAGGCACCGGTACAAGCAGGTCGATCCCTTCGAAAAAATTCTCTGATTGGAAAGCCACAGCCATCCATCTGCCCAGAGACTCGGCAACCTCTTGATTGCCCTTGTATTTCAGATGAAAAATAAGCTGGCGATACCTGCTTTCTTTCTGATAGCCCAACCAGGCCCGGGCACTTATCAGAGGTACTACTCCTTGCAGGAAAGACTCGATCCGGTCTGGCAGATCGTAAAAAGAAGGCACTACAGGCAACCCCAGGTGGCAGGTTACACACACCCAGCGCTCACTCTCTACCAACACCCGGCCACACACCAGGCAACAGGGAGGAAAAAACAGAGACAATAGAGAAGAAAACAAAAACATGAAGGGATTTACGATGTACTGATTTACGATTTACGATTTTTTTCTCCGGATGACGGACTTACACGTCTACCTATTTATCATATTACATACGACCGATCCGTGTACGATGTATCTTGTTCACTTGCACCTATAGCAAGAGAAGAAGTTCTGTACTGATATAGAGAACAGATACATACACTCCTTCCTTTCATGACCCAAGCAGCTCTCTCAAGGGTACATTGTACATCAGTTCGTTGTATATCTCTTGGTGTATCTTTCCATTCGTTGCCACAATATGAGACCCGTATACGGTATCTTCCCGCCCCAGAAAATCAGTGACCCGACCTCCGGCACAAAGCAGGATCAGGGTACCCGCGGCATGGTCCCAGGGCTTAACGAACGCCTCTATCCAGCCATCGCACCTGCCGGCAGCTACCTCACACAAGGCCACGGCAGCCGATCCATTCATACGTATGCCACCCGCTACACCGTAGAGAGCATCTATCAGATACAAGGCAGTGGCCTTATAGGCCTCATCATTATAGGGTAGTTCCACGATCAGGAAAGCGCCTTCTACGGCAGAAGTATCCGACACACAGATCTGCTGTCCGTTGAGATAGGCCGGCCCCGCTTTCCAGGCGTAGAAACATTCGTCACGCGTTACTTCATATACCACACCCAGCAGCAACTCCCTGCCCCGGCAAAGAGCGATACTCACACCATACGGCGAATAACGATGTATAAAATTGGTAGTACCATCCAGCGGGTCAATGATCCACAGCAGTTCTTCCCCCGCATGACCGGCCGACCCTTCTTCGGTGATAAATCCGGCTTCCGGCAACAAAGCAGTCAACTCAGTCACCAACCTCTCTTCGGAGCGGCGGTCTACATACGAAACATAGTCGTGCCTGCCTTTGACCTCAATCTCCTCGCTGCGAAAACAGAGTTGTTCCCGGCGCTGGAACGCTCCCGTTTCTTTAGCTATCCGGCAGACTTCCGTGGTCAGACGGGGCAGATCATAAATATTTACTTGCATAGATAAGTGTAAGAGTATGGAAGCAAAGATAAGAAATAGCGATGTAACAACCCAGACAAACCCTTATTTTCCCACCATAAGATTATCAATCGGTTTCCATAAGATTTGGAAATGTTGATTATTTTTTGGAATATTGCAAGTGAGTAATTAATACATAAGATTCTTGTATCCTAATACACACAAAATCGTCCTTGTTCCTCTGGTAGGAACAACAAATAAATATCCGCGTTGCAAAATGAAACAGATCGGTCTCTTACTACTCCTGTTGTTTTCTTTCTCACCGGGATTTGCCACAACAGATCCCGACTCTTTATTAAAAGTATTAGACCAGGTCATCCGGGAGCGTAGTATCTATCACAGCGACCGCCAACACCGGATCGACAGCCTGAAAAAAGAATTGTCTCATACGACCAACGACTCTGCCCATTATGCCATCTACCGCGGCCTCTATGAAGCCTATCGTCCTTTCCGGATGGACTCTGCTCTCTGGGTAGCCGGCCAGCGTCTGGCCATTGCCCGCAAGATAAACAACCCCTATTACATCAACTCGTCCAGTATGAACATGGCCGAGATATTGGGGGGAGCAGGCATGTATAAAGAAGCGTTGGAAATACTGGACAACCTGGATATGACACACATCGACCGCAACCGTCGGCCTTATTACTATCATATCTATCATTCCATTTATACATTGATGACAGATAACGCATTTTCCGAAGATATCAGAAACGACTATCGGCGTCTGGTCAACGATTATAAAGACTCGCTCCTCTCTATCCAGCCTGTGGGTTCGTTGGGTTATCGCACGATGAGAGCCGGCAAAGAGTTGTTCAACGGCAACTATCGGGAAGCACTTTCCGATATGCAGGTATGTTACGATGAATATGTAGAACAAAGCCTGAATATCGCTTCTCCTGCCTATGGGTTGGCCCAGATATACCGTCACCTGGGAGATAAAGATATGGAAAGAAGATACCTGACCCTCTCTGCCCTGGCCGATCTGCGCAGCGGTGTCAAGGAATATTTATCGCTCTGGAAACTGGCCCATCTGCTTTTCGAAGAAGGAGACATAGACCGTGCCTACACCTACATGAAATGTTCCATAGAAGATGCCATATTCTGCAACGCCCGCTACCATGCCATGCAGATCTCCGAAATGCTTCCCATCATCAATTCGGCGTATGACATCAAAATGAAACGGGAAAATACACGCATACGCACCTCCCTGACCCTGATCTCCGCACTCTCACTGATCTTGTTGCTGTCTATCTACTTTATCTGGGCACAAGTGAAAAAATTGTCCGAAGCCAGAAGATCCATGAGAGCACTGAACGAAGACCTGCGCAAGGCCAACGAAGAACTGAACCATGTCAATGTCCAGCTCCGGGAATCGAATCAGGTAAAAGAAGAGTATATCGGGTATGTATTCAATATGTGCTCCTCCTACATCGATAAACTGGAGGATTTCCGCAAAAACCTGCACCGGAAAGTAAAAACAGGACAGATAGAAGATATTTTCCGGATCACCAAATCGTCTTCTCTGGTGGCCGATGAACTGAAAGAATTGTTCCGAAGCTTCGATGCCATCTTTCTCAATCTTTATCCGAACTTTGTAAAAGAGTTCAATAGCATGCTGCGGAGCGAAGAGGCCATCGTACTGAAGGAAGGGGAATTGCTGACTCCGGAGCTACGTATCTACGCACTTGTCAGACTGGGTATTCAGGGCAGTACAAAAATTGCCAGTTTTCTGCACTATTCGCCACAGACGGTATACAACTACCGGATGAAGGTGAGAAATAAACTCCGCATCAGCCGGAAAGAATTCTCCGACGCTATTCATCGCATCGGGCTGGAAAGTTAAACTCTAAAACAGATCCTTTCTTTCTGAAGTAAGTGTACCTAATGAATAGGATGTACTATCCTCCGTTATGTTGTAGAGAAAGGGTATAGTAGGTATTCATCCACCGCATGGTTTTCTATTACTTTATCTACAGAGAAAATTATTACCTGTAGAGACGAACGCCGTGCATCTCCGCGATACAGCTCCAACTCACATAGTGTCATATACGTCCAACAAAAAAGCATGCCGCATGATGTATGCCTTCCCATTCGGTATGCTGAGACGCACGGCGTGCGTCTCTACAAGATGCCACAATAAATATATAATGAATGATAGACTTCTATTTTACTTATAAAGTCATACAATCATTCACAACATTCACTTATTCCATCTGAAGGGTGTATCCGGTGTTTCAAAAAAGGAAGTATGTTCGCTTCTGACACCAGAAATAAATATACGTTCTCTCTTACTTTTTACAAGACATGATCCAAGCTGTCTTTTCTATATGTAAAATTGAAAAACTCCCGGAATAAAAGAAAAATCCTGCAACGAACTTATTTTTTATTACCCGGTATAAAACAACATCTCTTTCGTGATAGATCTGATTACTTCCTTTACCTGCTCTGATCATTTACTTTACGCCTTTTATCAAAATCATACAAATATTTAATAATGAAATTATTACCTTAAAATAACAACCTATTCAAGTTTACTTTCCCCCCTTTACCTATTCCTTTGCCGGGAAACAACAAAAACTATCTTTGTCAGCAATTAATCTAACACCACTATGAACACAGTAGAATCTTTTAAAAACTTACCCATAATCTATTTTTACCTTGTTGATAACCGCACAATACATCAGGGGAATTCCGGATCACTGAACGGATGGTATCCCTGCATCTGGCACCACTTCTGACATTTTCTTCCTTACAAACACTCGGATACACGCATTTTTTAAAGTTAACAATAATATTTCAGGGAATTAGTCTGTAGGATAAAAGATTGGAGCGAACCGGGAGTTATTTCCGGTTCCTCTTCAGGAAAAGCTTCTTAATTTAATAATTAAATTTCTCAATGAATGAAAAACATGTATGCTAAACTTTTGAAGAGTATTCTGTTTATGTCAGGAGTACTTATCTCAATCGCTGTGTCTGCGCAGAACATCCAGGTCAGGGGACAAGTCAAAGACACAACCAGCGAAACCATCATTGGTGCCAATGTGATTGTAGCAGGCACTACCAACGGTACCATTACCGACTTTGATGGCAATTTCCAGATCGATGCTCCGCGCAACAGTACACTGGTGATCAGTTGTATCGGATATCAACCTATAGAGGTAACTGCCACCGATGGGTCCCCTCTCAACATTGTAATGAAGGAAGACAGCGAATTACTGGACGAGGTGGTAGTTATTGGTTATGGACAGGTACGTAAGGCCGATGCCACAGGATCAGTACTGACCGTAAAACCCGATGAATTTAACAAAGGAAGTCAGATCACTGCTGAAGACGCTCTGGTGGGAAAAATTGCCGGTGTGAATGTAGTACCTGGCTCCGGAGCCCCAGGCGAAGGAGGTACCATCCGTATCCGTATGGGAGCCTCTCTCTCTGCCAGCAACGATCCACTGATCGTAATTGACGGATTCCCCGTAAGCGGTAGTTCCATCAGTTCGATCAACCCCAACGACATAGAATCTTTTACTGTACTTAAAGATGCTTCTGCAACAGCGATCTACGGTTCGCGTGCCTCCAACGGGGTGATCATTATCACTACAAAAAAAGGAAATTCGGATGGAAAGTTGAAACCCAGGGTCAACTACTCCAGTAACTTCACCCTCAGTACAGTATATGATTACATGGATGTACTCTCGGCAGACGAATACAGAAAGGTATTCAAAGAACATGCCACCAGCCCGGATTTCCCGTTGGGAAATGCAGATACGGATTGGCAAAAGGAAATTTACCGCAACGCGTTCGGACAGGAGCATAATCTCTCTGTTACCGGAGCTACCAGGCATCTGCCCTACCGTGTTTCCGTAGGCTATACCAATCAGGACGGTATCATCAAAAGTAACAACTACGAACGTACCAGTCTGGGACTGGGAGTATCACCCAAATTCTTCGACAATCATCTCTCTATAGATGCCAACATAAAAGGATCCATTGAGAACAATCAGACAGTGTCTAGTGGTGTCATTGGCTCGGCTGTAAGTTTCGACCCTACACGCCCTATTTATGAGGATTATCCGGACAATGTCGGTCTCGGCTATTATACCTGGATGGTCAATGGCAATCCCATTTCCATTGCACCGGTCAATCCCGTTGCTACCATTAATCTGACAGACCGTAACAAAAAGACCAAACGTTCGATCGGGAATATGGCTCTCAACTACAAAGTACACGGATTGGAAGATCTGGTATTAAGTGTGAATATGGGATACGACTGGTCGGTAGCCAACACTCACAACGTAACTCCCGATAAAGCTCCCAGCATGTATACCGGCAATCAGACGAATGGTACGGGAGAGGACTACCGGGAAAAGAACGAGAACCGCAGTACCCTGCTGGATATGTATGCCAACTACAGCAAAGAACTCAACAAACACAACATGAGTATCATGGGTGGATACGGTTGGCAACGATTCTGGTACCGGAACAACGATTCTACAAAAGATCTTGAGGGAAACGAACTCAAATCAGGCAAACATGACGAAGCAGAACTTTACCTGCTTTCTTTCTTTGGGCGTGCCAATTACTCCTACGATCACAGGTATATGCTGACAGCTACCCTGCGTGCCGATGCCTCTTCCCGTTTTGCTTCGGGTGAACGTTGGGGATATTTCCCATCTGTAGCAGGTGCGTGGCGCATCAGTGAAGAGGCTTTCCTGCAAGACTCTCCAAGTTTGTCTGACCTGAAATTCCGTCTGAGTTACGGACAGACCGGTCAACAAAGTATCGGAAGCTACTACCAGCACCTCGCTACCTACGAAGCCTCTTACAACGAGTATCGCTACAAATTTGGGAATACCTGGTATACTACCTATCGTCCCAATGGATACGATTCAAAGATCAAATGGGAAACGACCACGACTTATAACATTGGGTTAGACTTCGGATTCCTGGGCAACCGCATCTCCGGTACATTAGATTTCTATACCAGAAAAACCAAAGATCTGCTCAACTACATTTATGTACCGGCAGGAAATAACTTTACCAACGTGATCGATACCAACATTGGTAACATGAAAGGAAAAGGAGTTGAAATAGCGCTTACCGCCATTCCCATAAAAACAAAAGACTTTGAATGGTCTGTCAGTGGAAATTTCACATGGAACACCTCCAAGATCACTAAACTCAATACCATTGATACGGAAGACAATTATGTGAAAACAGGAAATGCGGGAGGTACCGGTAAATACCTTCAGGTACACAAAGTGGGCGAAACACCCTATACTTTCTTCCTGTTGAAACAAGCGTATGACGAAGACGGCAATCCGCTGGATGGGAAGTACATTGATCACGATGGCAATATTACAGAATCCGAAGAGGACTCCAACAAATACGTTACGGGCAAAAGCTCACAGGTACCCTACTTTTATGGTTTCTCTACCAAGCTGACCTGGAAAAATTGGGATCTGGGGATCAACGCGCACGGTAGCTTTGGAAATTATGTATTCAACTACGTAGATGCAGGATATTCGTTCGCGTCGCTCTATAGCTCACAGGGAACTTCCGGCAATATTCTGAGATCTACACTAAAAAACGCATTCAAAGATCAACGGCTGTATACAGACCATTTCCTCGAAAACGCGAGATTCCTGCGTATAGATAATATCCGTCTGGGCTATACATTCAACAAACTATGGAACAATAGCAGCAACCTGACCGTATCCTTTGCCGTACAGAATGTAGTTACATTTACTCCGTATTCAGGTATCGACCCGGAAATATACAACGGTATCGACAACAATACCTACCAGAGACCCAGAGTATATATGTTTGGATTGAATCTTAACTTCTAATTGAAAGAGGAAAATATGAAAACAAAATTAATCAGTTATATCTGCATAGCCGTTTTATCCGTGTATACACTCAGCTCGTGCTTGGGTGACCTGAATACACTACCGCTGGACGATAATCAGCTTATCAAAAAAGATGTTTATTCTACTGCCGAAGGATATATCGGAGTAATTGCTAAATGTTATGCTTCACTGATACTTAACGGCCAGGGAGGTACCAATTCAAATGACCTAGGAGATATAGACGAAGGGTATGGAGCGTATACCCGCGCGTTGTTCTACCTGCAAGAGGGAGGTAGCGATGAGGTCCTGTTCGGTGCCGGAAGCGGACATGGGACCCGAGCTATGATTTATCTGAATTGGGACCCATCAACCCCAGTTGTCAAATATCCCTACTACCGTCTGTATATGGCCATTTCATACTGCAACGAATTTCTGCGCGAATGTACGGAAGAAAAAATGATAGACCGTGGCGTATACGACGCGTTGAAAAACGAATACGAATACTATCGTGCCGAAGCACGTCTGATCCGGGCCTATTGCTACAGTATGATCTGTGATCTCTACGGCTCTGCGCCTTATATAGATGAAACCATGGACGTGGGAGTTTTTCCCGAACAAAAGAGCCGCAAAGAGATATACGATTATGTTGTCTCTGAATGTGAAGCACTCAAGACCCTGCTGAAAGAACCGGGACAGAATGAATACGGACGGGTAGACCGTGTAGCAGCCTGGTTCCTGCTGGCGCGTACCTACCTGAACGGTGCCATCTGGGCAGGTGCCAATGATTTCGACAAAGCGTATACCTATGCCAAAATGGTCATTGAAAACGGAACCTATTCCCTGGCTCCGGACTACCACCACATTTTCCTGGCAGACAACGACAATTGTTCCGAGATCATCTGGGGATTGGTACAGGACGGCTCCAACGCCTGGGGTAGCGGTGGAACCAACTTCTTAGTCAAGGCATTGGCAAATGGATCCATGAGCGATCATATAACCGGTTTAAATGACCTCTGGGGCAACGGAGTGGCCAAAGAGGCATTGGTAAACCTCTTTGAAGAGTCGGACCAGCTATTTGACATAGACGATACCTGGGGAGACAACAAGGGGGACAAACGTGCACAGTTCTATAGCGTTACCCGTGACGGGGATGGAAACCTGGTCAGCCGCCATAAAGAGACCTGGAGCGCGCCAGGAGCAGCATTCTCATGGGATTTCGCCTATGGATATCCCATTATTAAATGGAGAAACGTGACCAAAGAGCGCCAGGAGTTGGCCCCGGGGGGTGTACAATATTCTTCGATAGACTATCCCATGTTCCGCATGGCAGATGCCTATCTGATGGCGGCAGAAGCTATTCTCAGAAATGGCGGTGGTACACCGGAAGAAGCGCTGGGATATGTCAATACAGTTCGCGACCGTGCTTATATGTATGGTGACTACGAAGCAGACTACTCTACTCCGGTAAACGGACGCATCACACTGCAACAGCTGACTCTGGATTTTATCCTGGACGAACGCGGACGTGAACTATATACCGAAAACATCCGCCGCACAGACCTGATACGCTTTGGGAAGTATACCAAAGGGTATAACTGGGACTGGAAAGGTGGCAATGGTGAGGCAGGTAGCTACAATGGAAAGGATGTAGACGACAAATACAACTTGTTCCCCATTCCACAGGATGAGCTTACGACCAATCCAAATCTGACACAGAATCCGGATTACCGATAATTTATTATCTTTGTTCTCTGAAAGACACAGGATTCTTCCAAGCCCTGTGTCTTTCTTTGTTTGATAAAAACACTTTTAACACAATAAAAAAATGAAAACGTTGAATAAAAAGATCTGCATAAGCTGGCTGTTTGTACTGCTGCTTATCGGCAGTGCGCACGCGCAACAAGCCAAATATGTATTCTATTTCATCGGCGACGGCATGGGCCTCAACCATGTCCATATCACGGAAATGTACCTGGGGGAGCTGGAAGGCAAGATAGGCCCGTCTCCACTCAATTTCTCTGAATTTCCCCACACTACATTTGCTACTACCTTTTCCGCCTCGAGCGGCGTGACCGACTCTGCCGCCGCGGGCACAGCACTCTCTACCGGAAGCAAAACCGCCAACAGCATCGTAGGTCTGCTTCCTGACAAACAGACCCCTCTGACCAGCATCGCGGTGTATGCCAAAGAAAAAGGGTTGAAAGTAGGTATTGCTACCAGCGTAGCGATAGACGACGCTACTCCTTCGGCTTTCTATGCACACAGTGCCAGTCGCTACAATGCCTATCAGATAGGTCTGGAAATGCTGGCATCGGGCTACGACTACTTTGCAGGAGCCGGATTCCACACATCCAAAAAACAGGAAGGACAGGAAGATCTGCTGGTACTGGCCCGGAAAGCTGGTTATACGGTAGCGGAAGGTTACGACGTTTATAAAAGTCAACCTGCGGATGTGGAGAAACTCATCCTCTTCCCGTCACAGGGAGATAACGGAGATCACGGACTTCCCTATGCCATCGACAGGACAGAGGCCGATCTTTCTCTGAAACAGATCGTAGAAGCAGGGATCGACATCCTGAGCAAAGACGCGCCCCAGGGATTCTTCTTCATGGTAGAAGGAGGTAAGATAGACTGGGCAGGCCATAGCAACGACGCGGCTACCGCCATCTGTGAGACCATCGATATGGCCGAGGCGATGGAACTGGCTATTGACTTTTATCGCCAACACCCGGAAGAAACCCTGATCGTAGTTACTGCTGACCACGAAACAGGAGGGATGATACCCGGCAACGGTAAGTATGAACTCAACCTGAAGGTGCTGCAATACCAGAAGATGAGCCAGGCCAGCTATACCAAAGTGGTGAACAACCTCAGAAAGCAACACAACAACAAGGTTAGCTGGGAAGTGGTCCGCGCTTCACTGGCAGAGAATTTCGGATTCTGGGACAAAGTCTCCCTCACCGACGCACAGGAATCTAAACTCAGACAGGTCTATGAAGAAACGTTCAGCAATCAGCCTGTAGAACTCAAAGAGAGTCTCTACGAACGGGACGAGCCCATTGCCGTAGCTGCCAAAGAAGTTCTCAACGAAATAGCAATGGTGAGCTGGGCCAGTGGCGCGCATTCCGGTTCGTATGTTCCGGTATACGCGATTGGAGCCGGAGCAGAAAAGTTCCACGGAAGGCTGGATATCACGGATATACCTAAAAAGATCGCCGAAGCGGGAGGATACATGGCGGAATGATCCGGTCGTATGCGTACGATAATTAAAGATAGTTACGATTTACCGCTTTGCTTACCGTTGGTCGACGAAGTTAACCAACGGTAAGCAAAGCTAATTACAATTTGGAAATACTTAACGTTATCATACACCTGTAGAGACGTACGGCGTGCGTTTCCGCCATGCAAGTCCAACATACCTATACACATGTATGGGGAGTGCAACCATTTCTTCGATACATAACAAATATCAGTTGAGTGGTTTGATTGGAACAGTTATAAAATACAAGATAGAAAATTCATATGCGCCCAAACATGTATTTAAGTTGGACGTATATCGCGGAGACGCACGCCGTGCGTCTCTACAGGTAGATGATTATTTTTAAAAATTTGTATTTCAAATCGTACATCGTAAATCAATAAATCTCTCTTGTCTTGTGGTAGATACGCTCATCTTTTTTTTATGTATCTTTGTTGTATCAAAAAACAGTATACATGCAACATCCGCTCGATACCTTCCGATATTGTCCCCGCTGTGGCTCCGGTTGTTTCATTGTAAATAACGCCAAATCCAAAAAGTGTCGCAATTGCGACTTTGTATATTACTTCAATCCGTGCGCAGCCACCGTGGCCATTCTTGTAAATGGAGACAATGAATTATTGGTCGCGCGCAGGGCACACGAACCCGCCCGTGGCACACTGGATCTGCCAGGAGGTTTTATAGACCCTTACGAAACTGCCGAAGAGGGCATACGAAGAGAGGTGCGCGAAGAGACCGGCCTCGAACTAAGTTCCATATCCTTCCTATTTTCACTGCCCAACATCTATCCCTATTCGGGGTTCGATGTACATACCCTGGATCTGTTCTTTATGTGCCAGGCAGAAGAAACCTCGCAACTACACCCGATGGACGATGTAGAAGAACTGTTTTTTATACCCTTGTCGCAGATCCGACCCGAAGAATTCGGACTCACATCCATACGGAATGGGATCAAACGGTTTCTACACCAATCTGCCCCATAGGCTTTGGCAAAGGGCTACGATACAACATCTCCCCGTCTATCCACTTTTCATTTTGTAAGTGAATCCCGCATTTTCAGACCATAAAGTTACGATCTGCCCCATTTCTCTTTTCCATACAATTCAGACAACAACTACATATTGCCACATCACGATCTGTTTTATCCACAAAAACATATTTAAAAAGGTATTTGTCTATCCATCTGATTGTATCTACTAAGAAATAACAAGCCTGTTCCCAACCAGGTAAATCTCAGTCCGAAATAAGCCAGCTACAGCGTGCAGATATATCATTTTGACAGATTGTTATTTTCATCTCCACCTACCCTTCTTCTCTCTTCGTAAACTGTGATTTCCGTTAAAACCTGTGAAACCGTCCCTGCTGTGCGGCAGTCTCCGTAAAAAAACCTACTTTTGCGAAAACACTACAGACAAACAAAAGAGGTACACGCGTGCGCGAATATACCTGCGCAAGCGTTGTTCCTTTCTTTACGGTCCGAAGCCCAAAAGAATAGATGCATATGAAAAAAAGATTCTATCTGCTGATAAGTGCCTGGATCTGTTGCATGCCGCTGGCTACCCATGCACAACAGAGCAAACCTGTTACCTCGCCGGAAAACCTATACCGTGAAGCCCGCGAACTATTCATCGGAAAAAACTACGCCGCCTCTCTTCCCCTTCTCCGGCAGTATGTCAACCATCCACGGATACACAACCTGCAGGAAGCGGAATATATGCTTGTCTGCACTGCCTACGAACTGCAGGAAAAAGATGCCGCCGAACTGTTGCAGAACTACCTGGAATGCTATCCCGATACGCCCCATGCCAACCGTATCTATGGACTGATCGCCTCCTGTGCCTTCTTTGAAGAGGATTACAACAAAGCACTGGCACTCTTCAACGCCTGCGATCCGGAACTGCTGAGCAACGAAGAGCGTGACGACATGGTATACCGACGCGCAATCTCTTACCTACAGACAGGGAGTGCCCGGGAAGCCGCCATCTGGTTCGAAACCCTGCGCTACAGCAGCAGGAGATACGAAAAGGACGCCATGTACTATGTGGCCTACATCCGCTACACCCAACAACGCTACGACGATGCGCTGCAAGGTTTCCTGCCGTTGCAGACCGATGCCAAATACCGCGAACTGGTTCCCTATTACATTGCAGACAGCTACCTGCGCAAAGGACACAACGACAAGGCGGAGATCGTGGCCGAAGGGTATCTCTCTTCCTACCCCGATCAAGCATACACCGGTGAGATGTACCGGGTACTGGGAGAGGCCACCTACCGCATGGGGCAATACCACAAAGTAATACCCGCCCTGGAAAGTTACATCGCCCGTACGACCTCTCCGGCACGGGAAGTGCTCTACATGCTGGGAATGTCCTATTACCAGACCGGAGGGTATTCGAAAGCGGCCGACGCACTCGGACAAGCTACTGTGCCCAACAACGACGCGCTGGCACAAAATGCCTACCTGCACCTGGGACTCTCGTACCTGCAACTGGCCGACAAGCCCAAAGCCCGTATGGCTTTCGAACAGGCTGCGGCCTCCGATGCCGACAGGCAGATCAGAGAGCAGGCCTTCTATAACTACGCGCTTACCCTGCACGAGACCTCCTACTCTGCTTTCGGAGAATCGGTAACGGTATTCGAGCGTTTTCTCAACGAATTCCCGCAGTCGCAACATGCCGATCAGGTAAGCGACTATCTGATAGAGGTCTATATGAATACCCGCAGCTACGACGCGGCACTACGCTCCATCGAACGCCTCTCCCGCCCGGGCAGCCGCATTCTGGAAGCCAAGCAAAAGATCTTGTTCCACCTCGGCACACAGTCCTTTGCCAACGCCTCGTTCCGGGAAGCGACAGACTATTTCAACCGGTCGCTCGAA
The DNA here is from genome assembly GCA_021202275.1 of Bacteroides sp. Lineage (GTDB taxonomy): Bacteria > Bacteroidota > Bacteroidia > Bacteroidales > Bacteroidaceae > Bacteroides. The sequence goes on along the minus strand of JAJQDI010000005.1, from coordinate 186,504 downwards.
CTGGGATCGTACAACATACAGACCCGCGCCGACGCCTATTACTGGCGGGGAGAGAGTTACTACCGCATGGACCGCCTGACAGATGCCGAACGCGACTTCCGCGAATACCTGCGCCAGAGTGCGCAGACCGGTAGCGAAATGTACGCACTGGCACATTACAACCTGGGGTATACCGCCTTCCGACAGAAAAACTACGCGCAGGCCCGCAACTGGTTCACACGCTATGCGGAACTGGAAAAAGGAAAAAATCCTTCCGCATTGGCGGATGCCTGCAACCGCATCGGAGACACTTACCTCCATACCCGCAGTTTCGAAGAGGCCAAACGCTATTACATACTGGCCGAAAACACCCATGAAGGCAGCGGAGACTACGCGTTCTATCAGCTGGGCCTGGTAGCCGGATTGCAGAAAGACTATGCCGGAAAGATCAACCTGCTCAACCGCCTGATCGGTAAGTACCCCACCTCTCCGTATGTAATAAGTGCCCTGTATGAGAAAGGACGCTCGTATGTACTGATGGAAAATACCCAGCAGGCAGTACAGACTTTCCGCGAACTGCTCAACAGCTATCCCGAAAGTCCGCTCAGTCGCAAGGCAGCCGCGGAGATCGGACTGCTCTATTACCAGGCCGGACGCTACAACGAAGCCACCGATGCCTACAAACAGGTGATACAGAATTATCCCGGCAGTGAAGAGGCGCGCCTGGCCCTGCGCGACCTGAAATCGATCTATGTAGATACCAACCGTATCGACGAATTTGCTACTCTGGCCTCTACCCTGCCGGGTGACGTGCGGTTCGATGCCAGTGAGCAGGATTCACTCACCTATGTAGCCGCCGAAAGAGTATATGCACGCGGACAGGTGAATGAAGCGAAAGAGAGTTTCCTGCGCTACCTGCAAAGCTACCCCGACGGAGCGTTCGGTCTCAACGCCCGCTACTACCTCACCCGCATCGGAAAAGAGCAGAACGACAACGACCTGGTATTGCAACAGTCTGAGAAGCTACTCGACTATCCCGACAATCCGTTTGCCATGGAAGGACTCGTATTGCGTGCCGGGGTACAGTATCAGCGTCAGCAATTTGCCGACGCGCTCACGACTTATAAGCTGATCCGGGAAAAGGCCGACAGCCCCGAACGTCGCCAGATGGCACAGATCGGTGTATTGCGCACGGCCTACCTTACCGACAACGATACAGAGGCTATCCATGCGGCCAACGATCTCTTATCGGACAGCAAACTGAGCCCGGAACTGACCAACGAGGCCACCTATTACCGCGCCAAAGCCTATCTGAGCCAACAGGCCACACAAGCCGCGCAGACCGATCTGCGGCAACTGGCCCGAGACACCCGCAACGTATACGGAGCCGAAGCACGCTACCTGCTGGCACAAATGTTGTACGACGCGGGAGACTACATCGCTGCCGAAAGTGAGCTGCTCAACTATATCGATCAGAGTACACCACATGCCTACTGGCTGGCACGGAGTTTCATCCTGCTGTCAGACGTTTATGTGGCCGTGGACCGCACGCTTGATGCCCGACAATACCTGCTGAGCCTGCAACAGAACTACCATGTAGAAGATAACATCTCCGGAATGATTGAACTCAGATTGAGAAAACTTAATGACTAAAGGACGTATGAAACGCAATCACTATATACTCGCAGGAATACTCTGCACCGCTTTCCCACTCCTCGCGCAGGCACAGACCCAACCTGCCGACAGCACCCTGAACCGCACTGTGGTCGTAGAGCAGGAATACAACCCGGATATACCGGATGCCTCCAAAGTGAATATATTGCCTCCGGTGGAAGAACCCACCGTGAGCCGCAAAGAGGTGAAATACGACGCGACCATGAATCCGTCCACCGCCTTGCAATCAGAGCCTATAGGGGCCTATACGGCACCGGAAGAGCCACAACGATACACCCCGGGATATGTACGTGCCGGCTACGGCAGTCGGGGCAACCTGGATCTGCTTGCCAATTACCTGTTCCGGCTCTCGGCACAGGATAAGCTGGATCTGAATTTCCGGATGGAAGGGATGAACGGAAAAACAGACGATCTGATCCGGGGCGGGAGCTGGTCTTCCTTCTATTACCGTACCCGGGGACAGGCACTTTATCAACATACATTCCATACCCTGGATCTGAATATCGGTGGCAGTTTCGGACAGAGCAATTTCAACCTGACGCCCCAAAGCCTGATTCCCAAACAAAAACTCTCTTCGGGCCATGCACATATAGGTGTGTTGTCTACAGACAAAGAGGCTCCCCTGCATTACAAAGCAGAGACCCATATCTTGTTCTACAACCGGCAACAAGACGTAAATTCCACAGGGAACAAGGAGACCCTTATCCGTACCAAAGCGGATGTCAGGGGAGAACTTCAGGAAGATCAATTCATCGGAATAGCTGTGGAGATGAACAATCTCTTCTACAGTTACGAACAGACCGATATAGAAGCTGACAACTATACCACTGTGGATCTGAACCCCTATTTCTTATGGAATACAGACAGCTGGGACCTGCGATTGGGAGCTCATGCGGATTTTTCCCTGGGTACAGGAACCACATTCAGGGCCTCCCCGGATATAGAAGCAGGGTATACCTTCTCCGATACCTATCGTGTATATGCCAGTGCTACCGGAGGAAGAAGACTGAACGACTTCCGTACACTCGAAGAAAATTCACCCTACGGCATCATCCGCCAGGGAAAACCGGAAGATACCTACGAATTGATACATGCTACACTGGGCCTGAAAGGAAGTCCCTTTCCCGGAACCTGGTTCCATCTATTCGGAGGGTACCGGAACATCAAAAAGGAGCTGTACCACTCTTCTGCCCTGTTTTCTACCGGTAACGAAGGTGTAGAAGCGATCTTGTATCAAACCGCCAACTCCGACAACCTGCATGGCGGAGCAGAACTGGGATACGCATACAAGGACCTGCTGTCTCTGGCATTCACCGCCACAGGATATCACTGGAACAGCAAAGAGGATTTTGCACTCCTGCTGAAACCTGTTTTTGCCGGGAAAGTGGAAGCCGGTTTCCGGCCCGTACATCCCCTGTGGATCACTGCGGGGTATGAATATATCCAACACGAAAAGATCTCTTCTTACGGAGGAGAGAATGGAAGCCTACCTGCCATTCATGATCTCAGACTATCTGCGACCTACAATTTCTATAAGGGAGTATCTATCTATGCCCATGTAAACAACCTGCTGAACAAGAAGAACCAATACTACATCAACTATCCCGTACAAGGGTTCAACTTCCTGGGTGGACTCAGTTTCCGGTTCTAAGCCACTTTCAGAACAGACGAAGTACCATGCAAAGAGATTTACGATTGGACGAACCAACGGTCAGCGAAGCTAATTACGATGTACGATTGAAATTTCAGAAAGAATATGTTTGTAAATTCCAATGCATACTATATTATATGCAAACATAGGACACACAACTCTGCGTCTCTACATAGATGGATGATCACTTTACAATGCTTGTGTTTTAAATCGTACATCGTAAATCAGTACATCGTAAATCAGTACATCTCTTTCCACCCAATTGATAAAAAAAGTCTTTTTTTTGCAAAAAAGAACAGAAACGCTCTATATTATAAGGTAGGAAAACCTATTTTTTCTACTTTTGCGGACGAATTTTCGGATGAAAAGGCAACAACACCGGGAGGGCGATGTTACCTTTTCATTCTCCTTAAACCAAACGTTATGCAAAAGAACCTTGTGATAGTCGAGTCACCGGCAAAAGCAAAGACCATTGAAAAATTCCTCGGAAAGGATTTCAAAGTTCTCTCCAGCTACGGCCATATCCGCGACCTGAAAAAGAAAGAATTCAGTATCAATGTGGAGAACAACTTTGAACCCAAATACGAAATCCCTGCCGAAAAGAAAAAACTGGTTACCGAGCTGAAGACCGAGGCCAAACAGGCCGATACCGTGTGGCTGGCTTCCGATGAAGACCGGGAGGGAGAAGCCATCTCCTGGCATCTCTATGAAGTCCTGGGTCTCAAACCTGAAAATACCAGACGGATCGTTTTTCATGAGATCACCAAAAACGCGATACTCAAAGCCATCGAACAACCCCGCTCCATCGACCTCAATCTGGTCAATGCCCAGCAGGCACGCCGCATCCTGGACCGCATTGTGGGTTTTGAACTCTCTCCGGTGCTCTGGAAGAAAGTGAAGCCTGCCCTGTCTGCCGGCCGCGTGCAATCGGTAGCCGTACGCCTGATCGTGGAACGGGAACGCGAAATCCAACAATTCCGGAGCGAAGCGACTTACCGGGTGACTGCCGTCTTCCTGGTTCCCGATGCCGATGGCAAAATGGTAGAGATGAAAGCCGAACTGAGCCGCCGTCTCAAGACCAAAGAGGAAGCTCAGCAATTCCTGGAAAGCTGCAAAGGTGCGGCCTTCACCATCGAAGACATCGTCACCCGCCCGGTGAAAAAGAGTCCCGCCGCTCCTTTCACGACTTCGACCCTGCAACAGGAAGCTGCGCGTAAGTTAGGATTCACCGTGGCACAAACCATGATGATCGCCCAGAAACTCTACGAATCGGGACTGATCACTTATATGCGTACAGACTCTGTCAACCTCTCCGAATTTGCCATCCAGGGCAGCAAAGCAGCCATCACCTCCATGATGGGAGAGAAATACGTAAAGACCCGCCAGTTTGCTACCAAAACCAAAGGCGCACAGGAGGCACACGAAGCCATCCGCCCCACCTACATGGAGAATCAGAACATAGACGGTTCTTCCCAGGAGAAAAGACTGTACGACCTGATCTGGAAACGTACCATTGCTTCGCAGATGGCAGAGGCGGAACTGGAGAAAACCACTGCCACCATCAGCATCAGCAGCAACACAGACACCTTTACCGCTACCGGAGAGGTGATCAAATTCGACGGTTTCCTGCATGTATACCGCGAATCCTTCGACGACGACCATGAACAGGAAGACGAAGCCCATCTGTTGCCGCCTCTGAAACAGGGACAACAGCTGCAACACAACGATATCGTAGCTACCGAACGTTTCACACAACGGCCTCCGCGCTACACCGAAGCCAGCCTCGTACGCAAACTGGAAGAACTCGGTATCGGACGTCCTTCCACCTACGCCCCTACCATCTCTACGATCCAGAACCGTGAATATGTGGAGAAAGGCGACCGCGAAGGTACGGAACGGCAGTTCAATGTCCTTACCCTGCACCAAAACCAGATCAGCGACCAGACACGGACGGAGACCGTAGGAACCGAAAAATCCAAACTCTTTCCCACGGATATAGGTACCGTAGTGAATGATTTCCTGATCCAGTATTTCCCGGAGATCATGGACTGCAACTTTACCGCTACCGTAGAGAAAGAGTTCGATGAGATTGCTGAAGGCGAAAAGCAATGGACACAACTGATGAAGCAATTCTACACCCAGTTCCATCCCTCCGTAGAATCTACACTGGCCACCAAAACCGAACATAAGGTAGGCGAACGGGTACTGGGCGAAGATCCGGTCAGTGGAAAACCGGTGTCAGTGAAGATCGGGCGGTTTGGCCCTGTGGTACAGATCGGACGTGCCGACGATGAAGAAAAGCCCCGCTTCGCACAAATGAAAAAAGGCATGTCGATGGAGACTCTCACACTCGAAGAGGCACTTGAGCTGTTCAAACTGCCCCGCACCCTCGGAGAGTACGAAGAAAAGAGTGTATCCGTCGGCTCCGGAAGATTCGGCCCGTATATCCAGCACAATGCGAAGTATGTCTCACTGCCCAAGACCCACGATCCCATGACAGTGACCCTGGAAGAAGCGATCGAACTGATCCGGGCCAAACGGGAAACCGAAGCGCAGAAGCACATCAAATCTTTTGCCGAAGAACCCGAACTGGAGATCCTCAACGGCAGGTACGGCCCATACATCGCTTACAAAGGCAGCAACTATAAGATCCCCAAAGACGTGGTACCGCAAGACCTCAACCTGCAGACCTGTCTGGAGATCGTAAAGCTACAAAGCGAAAAAGCCGCATCTCCCAAACGCAGGTTCGCGGCTAAGAAAAAAAAGTAATACGAGAAACTTACATTTTTCATCCCTCTCCGGGATAGATATAAAAAAGTTCTGTCGGACCTGCATTATCTCTCCGACAGAACTTTTTGTATGATTGCACATGCAAAGTGCATCTATTAAAAACCATCCGGAAAGATCTTCTTTGACACCCTTCCGGTCAAGCCACTATTCCTCAGTGGCACTGATGTTGAAAGTAAATGTGAACTCACCAGGTACAAGTTCTACAAAGGCAAAAACAGGATTCTCCGGATGAAGCAGAAGGTACTCATATAAAATAGTATTGATCTCTACCGTCCAGTTATTAAAACTCCCCTTAAGAAAAAGTTCAAAAGCACCTCCCTGAACGCCCTGGCTACTCATATCAACCTCATAGGTAAAATAGGAATCGTCATCTACTCCTCCTCCGGCAAGTTCCACGATCCTGGCAAGTCCTCCATTTATATACACGTCAGAATCAACTTCAGCAAGAACAAAAGGTGTATCTGACGCTGTGAAATTCAGGTCAATAGGCACATTAAGCGGTTCATCGGTATCGACGGTAAACGAAGTGGCTATACTCACAAAATCCGGTATAATATCCAGGTTTATATCAATGGAGTTCAGAAGGCTATCAAAGCGAAGAGTAGCATAGGTGATCATATCTATATTCACAGTCCATTCTTCGACATCTATACCCGGTATAGTCATCGTTACCTTACCATCTTCAACACCCTGGTCGGTCATATCAAATTCCACAATACCCGGTGCAACAAAATAAAGGTCATAGATCTCCAGTGATTTTTCCAGAATCTCTCTCAGATCTTCTTCAGTCTCATCTACCCATGTATAATTGGTCCCAGGTTCCGTATCATAGGTTATAGTAGGAAATTCCAGTTCCACAACTGCCCGGGTGACCGGAACCGTTTCATCGACAGCAGAAACCTCTTCCTGAGAACAGGAAACCATAAACCTTGTACTTAACAAGCACACAAAAGCAAAAAATAAATCTTTCATACCCATAAATTTATTAGATGAATACCCATAAAAAAGTCATTTACAAAGTCAGAGAACTGGCTTTTACTATACTCTTTTATAGAAAAATAAGATACTGCAACAAAAGTAGTTTATTAATCAGACATATTCAAATATATCAACACAAGAAATACATTAAAGATTAAAATTAACTTATTTATTATCAAAAGAAGCAGTTGACCATTCGGATAAAAATCCAATAAAACAACTATCTAATTTACATACTGGAAAAACAAGATTAAAATCTTTATGGATAAGATTGTCATAATAACAATTAAAATAAAAACAGGAACAATAAGATATCATTATATTTTCATTTTTTAAACAGAGAGATCCCTCATACATAATAATTTCAGGTTCCCATTTTTTTATCTCTTATCGCACAGGCAAATAACTAAAAGGAATGAGTCAGTGCTCCTTGATCCGTACGTATTACATGAATATAGCAAGTATGGTTAACCTTTTTCCCGATTTATCCCTACTTTTGTATGTTCACGTATCATTAGAAGTAAATATACACGGAAAACTCTGCATTCACCCATAACCCACGTACCCACCCCGATATGCCAGAGTTGCGGCATGCCCCTGACTGCACTCAAATATTTCGGAACCAATGCCGATAAAACTACCACGTCAGACTATTGCTGCTACTGCTACCAGGAAGGCAAATACACCGAAGAGGTCACCTTAGACGAGATGATCACCTCTTCCCTGGAATACCCGGACAGCTATCATTCGGACGATGGCCGAAGGCTGAGTACTCCGGAGGCAGAACTGCGGATGCGCCTGCAACTCGTTACCCTGAAACGCTGGCAGGTAAAAGACAGTACACAGGACGAATACCTGACAGCCGTGAATCGGGTACTGATCTATATGCGCCAACACATCGCCCAATCCATAGATCTGGCTTGCCTGGCCGACGTAGCCTGTATCTCCCGCTTCCACTTTCATCGGATCTTCAAAGCCGTGATGAACGAAAGCCCCGGAGAGTACCTCCAACGCATACGGCTGGAAACTGCCGCGTTCAGACTCCGTACCACCTCCCACAGCCTTGCGCAGATTGCCGATGAGATCGGCTATCAGAGCCACTATTCACTCTCGCGGGCTTTCCGGAATCATTTCGGACAAAGTCCCTCTGTATACCGCAAAGAGCCTTCCGATCTCTCTGTACCCATACGACGTACCGAATGTGCCGTCTTCCTGGAACCCGAAATACGTATCGTGGATCGCAAAGAGGTGCTCTGCATACGTCTGGTAAAGCCTCATCTGGAACTTCATGCCTACATGGAAGGCTGGGAAAAACTCTTTCGTCTCACAGGAAAGAACGGCATACCCGACAGCCGGAACCAGTACTACAGTTTCTCTCACAACGCCCCCACCATCACCCGGCCGGAAAAGCAACACATCTATGTGGCCACGAACCGGACCACAAAGACCAGAGCAAAAGCTCCCCTGGGCATACAACAACTCGAAGGGGGCAAATACGCGGTATTCACCTATCAAGGGCCCCATCATCAGCTGAACGATGTGTACTGCTTCATTTACCGATACTGGCTCCCCCGGAGCGAATACTATGTATGCGACTGTACCATGTTCGAACATTACCTCAACAGTCCCCGGCAGGTCGGAGAAGAGCACCTGATCACAGAGGTATATATACCTGTGGCACATCGCTGAGAAAAACATGCTGCCATACAAACGTGTTTTCCGATAAACAGATCACTTAAAAATAAAAACCATGAACACCCGGATCCAGCCATCGACCTTTCTTCCCCGTGTGATTTCCGTCAGGGAATTCCCGGCATACCTTGAACCCATCATCCGCTATATTCAGAGCAAATGGAGCTCTGTGCCTGCACTGGTCTATCGCGACTGCATCGAGAATAGCCTGAATACCGCTTCGCCGCTACCGCAATGGTATGTACTGGAAAAAGACAATCAACTGATCGGTTGCGCAGGTCTTATCTCCAACGACTTCATCAGCCGGATGGATCTGATGCCCTGGGTATGCGCGCTCTATGTAGAAGAAGAACACCGATGCAACGGGTACGCCTCCTTACTGCTCGAAAAGGCACGTACAGACGGTTACCGTGCCGGTTACGAACAACTCTACCTATCTACCGGACACATCGGGTTTTATGAACGGAAGGGATATACCTATCTCGGACAAGGATACCATCCCTGGGGAGAAGAATCGCGCATCTACGGCAGACCTGCGGAAATGGATTGGCTCATTCCGCTGACCCTCCGCCAAACTCCACCGCTGCCCCCGCAACGACTGCATAAAACCTTCACCATACGCAACGAACAACCGGATGAATTTCCGGAGATCCATGAATTTATCCGTACCGCTTTCGAAACAGCCGCTGTAAAAGATGGAGACGAACAGGACTTTATCAGCCAGCTCCGTGACAGTGAGAACTACCTGCCCCGGCTGGCCTGGGTAGCACACAAACAGGAAGAGCTGATCGGACACCTGATGCTTACACGCACAGATGTGAAATATGCGGATCATCCGACACTGAGATCCCTGGCTGTAGCCGCGCTGTCAGTAAAACTATTTTATCGCAACAAAGGCGTCGGAACAGCCCTGATGGAAGAGGGCCTCCGGCAGGCTTACCAGGAAGGATACACTGCGATATTCCTGTGTGGAGATCCGGCCTATTATTACCGGTTCGGATTCAAACCCATCTCCTGGTATGGCATAACAAACACAGGGACAGTTCCATCTCAGTATGTATTGGCCTGCGAATTACTACCGGGAGCACTTACCGGAAAAGAAGGAACAGGAACAGTTTGTTTCTGATCTATGAAAAATAAATATCCCTCCGTCAGGACAACCAGAATCAGGCGACCTATCCTTTGACAGAAAAGTATCTCCATGCTATCATCCACCTGTAGAGACGCACGGCGTGCGTCTCCGCATAAGTGCAATACAAAGATGATGTGATCTATCAAAATCTATTTCTGCACCCTGCACTTTTCTCCCCATATACCTTCCCATCCAATAATCCTATAAAATTCAAATAGATATGGAGATCATCCACCGGATAGAGACCGTACAGAATACACATTCAAATTTATAGTGTACCTGGCTCGCAGAGACACACGTCGCAAAGAAGAAAATATGTTTTTCGTATGTTTGCATATAAAACGTTACGTTTTAAGGTTTACGAAAATATTCTTTCTGTAACTTCAATCGTAAATCCGTACATCCCTTAATTCTATCCTCCGGGAACCACCCATAACCAACAAGATTTTTTATCAGAATTCCCTCTCATCAAAACCAACCGGCCTCTTTACCTGCAAACAACTCTTCTCCTCCCTCATCCTTAGATATCCCACATCAAAACTACCACCCATCCCGGAATTGCCCGTAATATACCCCTTACGGCACCTGGCTAACTTATTAACACTCTGTTGAAAACTTGATTATAAGATTTTTCTATAAAAAAGTGGGGAATTGTGGAGAAATGTGTATTTTTACGGTCATATCTTATAATAAGGTGGGAATGATACGTTTTTTGGGAAATATCGAAGCCAAGGCCGACATGAAGGGAAGGATATTCATCCCCGTTCAGTTCCGGAAACAGCTCCAGGCTGCTTCCGAAGAGAGGCTTATCATGCGCAAAGATGTATTCCAGGACTGCCTGGTTCTCTATCCCGAAAGTGTATGGAACGAAGAGCTGAACGAACTGCGCAGCCGCCTCAATAAGTGGAATGCGACACACCAGCTTATTTTCCGTCAGTTCGTCAGCGACGTAGAGATCATCTCCCCCGATAGCAGCGGACGCATCCTGATCCCGAAACGCTACCTGCAGATCACAGGCATCCGGAGTGAAGTCCGGTTTATCGGTATCGACAACAAGATCGAAATATGGGCGCGAGAAAAGACCGAACACCCTTTCATGTCTGCCGAAGCGTTCGGAACGGCATTGGAAGAGATCATGAGAGCACCGGGAGAGGAGAAAACGGAAGTATAAGTCATCACCAACAGGAAAATTACAACAAACAAGTAAAAACAGATGTCTACGGAACCAACATATCACGTGCCGGTACTGCTTCGGGAGAGTATAGAGGGTATGAACCTGCAACCCGGAGGAACGTATGTAGACGTCACCTTCGGTGGCGGAGGCCATTCGCGTGAAATACTTTCCCTGTTAGGAGCAGAGGGTCGGTTACTGGGATTCGATCAGGACCAGGATGCGGAACAGAATATCGTAGATGATCCGCGTTTTGTTTTTGTACGGAGCAACTTCCGCTACCTCTACAACTTCCTGCGCTACCACGACATCACACAGATAGACAGTCTGCTGGCCGATCTGGGAGTCTCCTCCCACCATTTCGATGACAGGGAGCGTGGATTCTCTTTCCGGTTCGACGGAGAACTGGATATGCGCATGAACCGCAAAGGTCACCTTACGGCCGCCGACGTCGTAAATTCCTACGACGAAGAGCGTCTGGCCAATCTTTTCTACCTCTACGGAGAATTGAAGAACAGCCGCAGGCTGGCATCCGTACTGGTAAAAGCCCGGCAGCAGGAGAAGATCCGTACCACCGGACAGTTCCTGGAAATAGTGAAACCACTCTTCGGACGGGAACGCGAGAAGAAAGAACTGGCAAAGGTATTCCAGGCCCTGCGCATGGAGGTGAACCAGGAGATGGAAGCACTGAAAGAGATGCTGATGGCAGCTACAGAGGCTTTAAGACCCGGTGGCCGCCTGGTAGTGATCACCTATCATTCGCTGGAAGACCGTATGGTCAAGAACCTGATGAAGACCGGGAATGTAGAGGGGAAGATGGAGCAGGATTTCTTTGGGAACCGGCAAACCCCGTACAAACTGATCAACAACAAGGTAATCGTACCCACAGAGGAAGAACAGGAGCGAAACCCCCGCTCGCGCAGTGCGAAACTGCGGATCGCGGAAAAACGATAAATCGGAAACAAAAGGGAATATCTGACCATGGAAGAGGAAAAAGTAACCACACAGCCTCAGGAAGAGAAGAAAAAGGGCCGTACCTCGATCAAGAGTATTCTGGGAGGAGACATCCTGGGTAGTGATTTTTTCGGTCGTCAGGTGAAACTGTTGATCCTGATCATTCTGCTTACGATCGTATATATTCACAACCGGTATGCCAGCCAAAGACAGTTGCTGGAGATAGATCAGTTGAAACAGGAGTTGACAGACATCAAATACGATGCGCTGACACGCAATTCAGAGCTGATGGAGAAAAGCCGCCAGTCGCGTATAGAAGAATATATATCCGCGAAAGAAACAGATCTGCAGACCTCCACGCATCCGCCTTACCTGATCCGGAAATAATAAAAAACGTCCTGCACCTTCGGAACGAAACTTCAGAAGAAACAGGAGTCGAACTATAACTGTAAAAAAGACTTGTGGCTGTAAACAAGAAAAACATAATGACCCGCTATTTCTTTGTCATCCTGCTTTTCGGGCTGACCGGGATAGCTATTGTTGTCAAAGCGGCAGTCATCATGTTTGCCGAAAGAGAGTATTGGCACGAAGTAGCCGACCGCTTTGTCAAAGAGAATGTAGCCATACCACCTACCCGGGGAAATATACTCTCCTCAGACGGCAAGCTCATGGCCAGTTCGCTGCCGGAATATCGTATCTATATGGACTTTCTGGCCGGCGGAGAAAAGAAAGATACCCTGCTGCTGAATCACCTCGATGAGATCTGCGAAGGGCTGCATCGTATCTTCCCCGACCAGAGTGCCGCCTCCTTCAAGGCACATCTGCTGAAAGGGCGCAAACAAGGCAGTCGCAACTACCTGATCTATCCGAAACGGATTTCCTACATCCAATACAAAGAAGCTAAGAAACTACCGGTATTCAATATGAACCGGTTTGCAGGAGGCTTCCATGAACTGGCCTACAACCAGCGGAAGAAGCCCTTCGGCTCGCTGGCGGCCCGGACGCTGGGAGATGTGTATCCCGACGCTTCTCAGGGAGCGAAGAACGGTATCGAACTGGCATTCGACAGCCTGCTGAAAGGAAAAGACGGGATCACCCGCCGGCAAAAAGTAAAGAACAGATACCTCAACCTGGTAGAGATCCCTCCCGTAGACGGATACGATGTCATCTCTACCATTGACGTAGACATACAGGACATCTGCGAAAAAGCCCTGATTGACAAGTTAGAGGAGATCAACGGCACAGTGGGTGTGGTAGCTTTGATGGAAGTAGCCACCGGTGAAGTGAAAGCCATCGTCAACATGACCAAAGGAAGCGATGGCAAGTATTACGAAATACGTAACAACGCCATCAGCGATATGCAGGAACCGGGATCTACCTTCAAAACCGCCTCTATCATGGTGGCACTGGAAGACGGCAAGATCACCCCGAACGATGTAGTAGACACAGGCAACGGAGTGATGCCAATGTACGGTCGGCAGATGCGCGATCACAACTGGCGACGCGGAGGGTATCAGAAATTAGATGTTACCCAGATCTTGATGGTATCTTCCAACATCGGTGTTTCTTATTTAATAGACAAACACTACAGCAACGATCCGCAGAAATTTGTGGACGGACTGAAGCGGATGAGCCTCGACCAGCCGCTCAATCTTCAGATAGCAGGGGAAGGAAAGCCCAATATCCGGGGGCCGCAGGAACGCTATTTCGCCAAAACCACCCTTCCCTGGATGAGTATCGGATATGAGACTCAGATCCCTCCGCTGAATACGCTCACATTCTATAATGCCATTGCCAACAACGGCATCATGGTGAAACCCAAATTCGTCAAAGGAATTGCACGCGACGGAAAAATGGTAGAAGAGTATCCCACGGAGATCATCAATCCTGCGATCTGCTCGCAGCGAACCCTCGGACAGATACAGGAGATCCTGGAAAAAGTAGTAAGCGAAGGACTGGCCAAACCGGCAGGGTCGAAACAATTCCATGTTTCGGGAAAGACAGGAACCGCGCAGATCTCCCAGGGAGCAGCTGGATACAAGAGCGGAACAGTGAACTATCTGGTGAGCTTCTGCGGATACTTCCCTTCCGAAGCACCGAAATACAGCTGCATCGTGGCCATCCAGAAACCGGGTCTACCCGCATCCGGAGGACTGATGGCAGGAAGTGTTTTCGGCCGGATCGCCGAGAGGGTATATGCCAGGGACCTGCGCTTAGACATACGTAACGCGATCGACAGCACCTCCGTTGTGATCCCGGATGTGAAGCCCGGACAGCTGGTGGAGGCTAGGCAGGTACTGGAAGCATTAAAGATCCGGACACAGGCTCCCTTCCGCGCCAGAAAAGGAGAAGAAGTCTGGGGAGTAGCCCACCACAGTACCGAAGATGTCAGACTGGAAGACCGGCAGATCGTGAATGACCAGGTGCCCAACGTCATAGGAATGGGAGCCAAAGATGCGGTCTATCTGCTGGAAAGCAAAGGGCTGAAAGTCTCCCTCTCCGGAGTGGGGAAAGTGAAAAAACAATCCCTTGCACAGGGAACGGCTATCCGCAAAGGACAAACCATCTCCATCCAGTTGCAGTAGACCGGGACTATCCCGTACACCTATAAACCAGAAAGGTATGAGAGTAGAAGAATTGATCAAAGGAATACAGACAGAAGAGCTGATCGGCTCTTCGGAGAGAGAAGTAACGGATATACATACCGATTCGCGCCGGATCGGTCCGGGCCATCTGTTTATCGCAGTCAAAGGTACCCAGACCGACGGACATGGCTATATAGCCTCTGCCATAGAAAAGGGAGCAACTGCTATTCTGTGTCAGGAACTTCCGGCAGAACGGAGGGAAGAAGTGACTTACATCCGTGTGGCCGACAGCGAAGAAGCCGTAGGAAAAATTGCCACGCGCTTTTTCGGAGATCCTACTTCTAAGATCGAACTGGTAGGAGTGACCGGAACCAACGGAAAAACCACCGTTGCCACCCTGCTCTACGATACATTCCGTTACTTCGGCTACAAGACCGGATTGCTCTCTACTGTATGCAATTACATAGACGGAGAAGCACTTCCTACCGAACATACGACTCCCGATCCGGTAACCCTCAACCGCCTGCTCGGACAGATGGCCGATGAAGGATGCAAGTATGTGTTTATGGAAGTAAGTTCACACGCCGTGGAGCAGAAACGCATCAGCGGGCTCCGGTTTGCGGGAGGTATCTTTACCAACCTGACCCGGGATCACCTGGATTATCACAAAACGGTAGAGAACTACCTGAAAGCCAAAAAGAGATTTTTCGACGATCTGCCGAAAAGCGCTTTCAGTCTGACCAATGCCGACGATAAGAACGGCCTGGTGATGACACAAAATACCCGATCGCAGGTACATACCTATTCGCTCCGTAGCCTGGCCGACTTCAAAGGCCGTATCCTCGAAGCCCACTTCGAAGGGATGCTGCTGGAATTCAACCGCAAAGAAGTAGCCGTGCCATTCATTGGCAAATTCAATGCTTACAACCTCTTAGCGGTGTTCGGGGCAGCTGTCCTCTTAGGGAAGAAAGAAGAAGATGTATTGCTGGCACTCAGCACCCTGCGTCCCGTAGCAGGTCGGTTCGACGCGCTGCGCTCTCCCACCGGATACACAGCGATCGTAGACTATGCCCATACACCCGATGCGTTGGTCAACGTGCTCAACGCCATCCACGGTGTGTTGGAAGGAAAAGGAAAAGTGATCACCGTAGTGGGTGCCGGTGGCAACCGCGACAAAGGTAAACGCCCGATCATGGCCAGGGAAGCAGCCAGGGCCAGTGACCGGGTCATTATCACTTC
The DNA here is from genome assembly GCA_021202275.1 of Bacteroides sp. Taxonomy (GTDB): domain Bacteria; phylum Bacteroidota; class Bacteroidia; order Bacteroidales; family Bacteroidaceae; genus Bacteroides. The sequence goes on along the minus strand of JAJQDI010000005.1, from coordinate 170,659 downwards.
CGACAATCCACGGTTCGAAGAACCACAGGACATCATCAACGACATGCTGGCCGGACTGGATGCTACGGACATGACCAAAACCCTGAGTATCGCCGACCGCAAAGAGGCCATCCGTACCGCATGTATGCTGGCACAACCCGGAGATGTGGTACTTGTGGCAGGAAAAGGGCACGAGAATTATCAGGAGATCAAGGGAGTGAAACATCACTTCGACGACAAAGAGGTGATCCAAGAGATTTTTACAACCCTTGCTCCGAACAAATAACCCCCTACATAGATTAAGGTATATAGGTTACAGCAGGTAGTTGAAAGCATATAAATAAAGGTATAGGAATGAAAACAGATAAACAGGTATGAGCATTAAAACCGTAGATCGGATCCTGGCAGATAGAGGAAACCAGATCAATCAAAGTATACGAATCAAGATATATAAATAGGTATGGATATCAAAATCGTAATTCGTAAATCGTAAAATCGTAAATCAGATCATGTTATATTATCTCTTCCAATGGCTGCATGAATACAACGTCCTGGGTGCCGGAGTATTTTCCTACACCTCTTTCCGGGCATTGATGGCTATCATTCTCGCGCTTCTTATCTCCAGCATTTTCGGAGAGAAGTTTATCGCCCTGCTCAAACGCAAGCAGATCACAGAGATGCAACGGGATGCCGCAATCGACCCGTTCGGAGTGAACAAGATAGGAGTTCCCAGCATGGGCGGGGTCATCATTATCGTAGCCATTCTGGTGCCCTGTCTGTTGCTGGGCAGATTAGATAATATATATATGGTATTGATGCTTGTTACTACCGTCTGGCTGGGTATGCTCGGCTTTGCAGACGACTACATCAAAACATTCAAAAGACACAAAGACGGACTGAGAGGCAGATACAAGATACTGGGACAGACCGTCCTGGGACTTTTTGTCGGTCTTGTCCTCTACCTGAGCCCGCAGGTAGTCATCCGCGAGAACATTGAAATACAAACATCCGGGGATGAAGTAGAAGTGATCCATAGAAATCAGAATCTCAAATCGACCAAGACCACCATCCCCTTCCTGAAGAACAACAACCTCGACTATGCCGATTTTGTATGGTTCCTGGGAGATAAAGCACAGATAGCCGGATGGATCGTCTTTGTGATCGTAACCATCTTCGTAGTAACAGCCGTGTCCAACGGTGTCAACCTCAACGACGGCATGGATGGGATGACGGCGGGAAACTCTGCCATCATCGGGGTCACACTCGGCATACTGGCCTATGTATCCAGTCACATCGAGTTTGCCAGTTACCTGAACATCATGTATATACCCGGAACAGAAGAACTGGTTATCTTTATATGTGCTTTTATAGGAGCCATGATCGGTTTTCTCTGGTACAACGCCTATCCGGCCCAGGTATTCATGGGCGATACAGGTAGCCTGACCATCGGAGGGATCATTGCCGTATACGCCATTATCATTCACAAAGAATTGTTGATCCCTATTCTCTGCGGAGTATTCTTCATCGAAAGTCTGTCCGTTATTTTACAGACACAGTATTTCAAAATAGGAAAAAGGAAAGGAGTGAAACAGCGGATATTCAAACGCGCCCCTTTCCACGACCATTTCCGCACAACAGTATCTCAACTCGACACGACATGCCGCTACCTCATCAGTAAACCCGACAGTGTATTCCACGAAGCCAAGATCACCGTCCGCTTCTGGATCGTCTCTATCGTATTGGCGGCAATCACTATAATTACACTAAAGATCAGATAACATGGCAGAAAGGATCGTTGTTTTAGGAGCAGGTGAAAGCGGAGCCGGGGCGGCCGTACTTGCCAAAGTAAAAGGATTCGATACCTTCGTATCGGACATGTCCGACATCAAAGATACATACAAGCAACAACTCGATCAATACGGGATCGCGTGGGAAGAGGGAACACATACCAAAGAGCTCATTCTGAACGCTACCGAAGTGATCAAAAGCCCCGGTATTCCCAACGACGCCCCGATCATCCGCAAACTGGAAGCACAGGGTACACCCATCATCTCAGAGATTGAGTTTGCCGGTCGGTATACGCATGCGAAGATGGTTTGCATCACCGGGTCCAACGGAAAGACCACTACCACTTCCCTGATCTATCATATCTTCAAAAGTGCCGGGCTGAATGTAGGCCTGGCAGGAAACATCGGTAAAAGTCTGGCTTTGCAGGTAGCCGAAGAGGATTACGACTATTACGTGATCGAACTGAGTTCGTTCCAGTTAGACAATATGTATAATTTCCGTGCCAACATCGCGGTGTTGATGAACATCACCCCGGATCATCTGGACCGGTACGATCATTGCATGCAGAATTACATAGATGCTAAGTTCCGCATCACCCGCAACCAGACCGATGAAGATGCGTTCATCTTCTGGAGCGACGATCCGATCATTACCGAACAGCTCGATCGTCACGGCATACACGCGCATCTCTATCCCTTCTCCGCGATGAAGAAAGAGGGAGCGATCGCCTATGTAAAAGACAAAGAGGTAGTGATCACCAAGCCTACCGACTTCAATATGGAACAGGAAAAGCTGGCCCTTACCGGCACACACAATCTCTACAATTCATTAGCAGCAGGGATCTCCGCCAATCTGGCCGGGATCCGGAAGGAATCGATCCGGAAAGCACTGTCCGACTTCAAAGGAGTAGAGCATCGGCTGGAGAAGGTAGCTCGGGTACGGGGTATCGATTTTATCAACGACTCGAAAGCTACCAATGTAAATTCCTGCTGGTATGCCCTGCAAAGTATGCCTACCCGGACGGTACTTATCCTGGGCGGAAAAGACAAAGGAAACGACTATACGGAGATAGCCGATCTGGTACGCGAGAAATGCTCCGGGCTGGTCTACCTTGGTGCGGACAACAGCAAGCTCCACGCTTTCTTCGACCCGATGGGGCTGCCCGTCGCGGATGTAAAAAGCATGAAAGCGGCCGTGGAAGCAGCCTACGGGATGGCTCAGAAAGGAGAAACGGTACTGCTTAGTCCCTGCTGTGCCTCTTTCGACCTTTTCGAGAGTTACGAAGACCGTGGCAGGCAATTCAAGAAATACGTAAAGGAGCTATAGGATGGATCTATTGAAGAACATATTCAAAGGCGATAAGATCATCTGGATCCTCTTCATGGGGCTCTGCCTGATCTCTATTATCGAAGTGTTCAGCGCGGCCAGTACCCTCACCTACAAGACAGGAGACCACTGGGGACCCATTACCCAACACACGATATTCATGGCCATCGGCGTACTGATCGTTGTATTGATGCATCACATTCCCTACAAGTGGTTCCAGATATTCCCGTTGTTCCTGCTCCCCATCTCAGCGGTCATGCTGATCTTTGTCACTGCCATGGGAGTAATTACCGGCGACCGTGTCAACGGGGCCGCCCGCTGGATGTCGTTCATGGGATTTCAGTTCCAACCCTCGGAACTGGCCAAGATGGCGGTTATCATTGTCACCGCCTTTATCCTTTCCAAGAAACAGGACGAAGAAGGTGCGCAGCCACAGGCCTTTAAATACATACTCATCATTACAGGGGCCATCTGTGTGCTCATCGCTCCGGAAAACCTCTCTACCGCCATGCTGCTCTTCGCTGTAGTCATACTGATGATGTTCATCGGAAGGGTGGCTATGAAACAGATGGCCAAACTGTTCGGTTCGCTCGTCCTGATCGGAGGGCTGACCTTTGCCGTGATCCTGATCATTCCTCAAGATACCGAACTGCCGCTGCTCCACCGTCTGGCCACCTGGAAAAGCCGCATCATCCACTTTGCGGACAAAGAAGAGATCCCGGCCGCCAGGTTCGATATAGACAAGAACGGCCAGGTAGCACATGCCCGCATCGCCATCGCCACCAGTCACCTTGCCGGAAAAGGACCGGGCAACTCGGTACAACGGGATTTCCTCAGCCAGGCTTTCTCCGACTTTATCTTTGCCATTATCATTGAAGAACTCGGGCTCATCTTCGGATGCATTCCGATGGTCTTTATATATATATGTATACTGATCCGGGCAGGCAGGATCGCGCAGAAATGCGAACGCACCTTCCCGGCCTTTCTGGTCATGGGCATTGCTCTGATGCTGGTATCACAGGCAATTCTCAATATGATGGTAGCCGTAGGGCTCTTCCCCGTCACCGGACAACCGCTGCCCTTAGTGAGCAAAGGAGGGACCAGTACGTTCATCAATTGTGCTTACATCGGTATGATACTGAGTGTAAGCCGGTATACCCAGAAGCTGGAAGAAAACCGCAAACAGCAGGAATTGTTGCAGACAGCGCAGGTTCCTGTGGCATCCGAAGTGACGGAAATCACGGAAGCAGCCGAGCCCACGGCTCCTATTCTCAACAGCGACGCGGAGTTTATAAGCGAAGACAGATAAACAAGAATATAACCAAACCTAAAATTAAGAAAGAAATGGCACTCAGGATCATCATAAGCGGAGGAGGAACGGGAGGACACATTTTCCCGGCGATCTCTATTGCCAATGCCATACGTGAATTGGAGCCCGATACAGATATTTTGTTTGTGGGCGCAGAAGGCAAAATGGAAATGCAGCGTGTCCCGGACGCGGGATACCGCATCATCGGACTACCCGTCGCAGGATTTGACCGGAAAAAGCTCTGGAAAAACATCGGAGTGCTGTGGAAACTGATGATCAGTCAGCGCAAAGCCCGGAAGATCATCCGTGATTTCCGCCCGCAGGTTGCTGTGGGGGTAGGCGGATATGCCAGTGGCCCTACCCTGAATACCGCGGAATCCATGGGCATACCTACCCTGATCCAGGAACAGAATTCCTATGCCGGGGTGACCAATAAACTCCTGGCGCGCAAAGCCCGGAAGATCTGTGTGGCCTACGAAGGGATGGAGCGGTTTTTCCCGGCAGACAAGATCATCCTGACCGGAAATCCGGTACGCCAGGAATTGCTGGATACCACGATGACCCGCGAAGAAGCCGTCCGTTCCTTCGGACTTGATCCGGAGAAGAGGGTGATACTGATCCTCGGGGGTAGTTTAGGAGCACGTACCATCAATCAGACCTTTACCAGCCGACTAGCAGAAATTGCCGCTTCGGACGATGTACAGTTTATCTGGCAAACCGGAAAGATCTATTATCCGGAAGTAAAAGAGACTGTGGATCAATGGGAAGACAAAGAGGGAAAGATCAGCAACCTGTACGTTTCCGACTTCATCCGGGACATGGCCCAGGCCTATACAGCCGCCGATCTGGTGATCTCCCGCGCAGGGGCAGGTTCTATCTCCGAATTTTGCCTGTTGCACAAAGCGGTGATCTTAGTCCCCTCGCCCAACGTATCGGAAGATCACCAGACAAAAAATGCCATGACACTGGTAGGTAAAGAGGCAGCGATCTGCGTGACAGATGCCGAAGCCAGAGACAAATTACTGGAGACAGCGCTCGCAACCATCCACGACAACAATAAGCTGGAAAGCCTGAGCAGCCACATTGCCACACTGGCACTCCCCGACTCCGCGCGCATCATCGCCCAAGAGGTCATTGCTCTGGCAAGAGAACAGGAGAAAAAGTAAGAAACAAAGAAGAATGACACGACCATGCAGATAGACCAGATAAGATCCGTTTACTTTATCGGTGCCGGCGGCATCGGGATGAGTGCGCTCATACGTTATTTCCTCTTCCTGGGGAAAAAAGTGGGTGGGTACGACCTCACTCCGAGCGAACTGACCGGAACACTGATCGCCGAAGGAGCGGAGATCCATTACGAAGACGATCCGGATCTGATCCCAGCAACATACAAAGAAAAAGAGAGTACACTGATCGTATTTACTCCGGCGGTACCTCAGGAACACCGCGAATTCACCTGGTTCCGGGAACAGGGATTCACCATACAGAAACGCTCGCAGGTACTTGGACTCATCACGCGGGCCGGTAAGGGATTGTGTGTGGCGGGCACACATGGCAAAACCACCACCTCCACCATGCTGGCACATCTGCTCTATCAGTCGCATATAAAATGCAATGCCTTCCTGGGAGGTATCTCCAAGAACTACGCGACCAACCTCTTATTGGATCCGGGAAGTCCCTATGTAGTCATCGAAGCCGATGAGTTCGACCGGTCTTTCCACTGGCTCTCTCCCTATATGTCTGTCATTACCTCGACCGACCCCGATCATCTGGATATTTATGGTACGAAAGAGGCCTATCTGGAAAGTTTCGCTCACTATACCTCCCTCATTCAACCGGGTGGAGTACTCCTGGCCCGCAAAGGCATCGCCCTGGAACCTCGTTTGCAGGAGGGAGTCCGCCTCTACAGCTATTCACGCGACGAAGGAGATTTTCACGCGGAAAATATCCGCATCGGAAACGGCACGATCCGGTTCGACTTCGTGGGGCCTGACATCCGTATCAACGACATCGAACTGGGAGTACCTGTCAGCATCAACATAGAGAATGGAGTAGCTGCCATGGCTATAGCCTGGCTCAACGGGGTCACACCCGATGAACTCCGTGCGGGAATGGCCTCTTTCCGGGGGGTAGACCGCCGGTTCGACTTCAAAATAAAAAACGACCAGGTGGTCTATCTGAGCGACTACGCGCACCACCCGTCCGAAATATACCAGAGCATAGCCTCTATTCGTGAGCTTTATACGGGCAGAAAGATCACCGTTGTGTTCCAGCCACACCTGTATAGCCGTACCCGGGACTTCTACAAAGAGTTTGCAGACAGCCTGTCTCTGGCCGATGAAGTCGTACTCACGGAGATCTATCCGGCACGGGAACTACCCATACCGGGAATCAGCAGTCAGCTGATCCTGGATCATATCTCCGCAGATATTCCTAAAAGTCTGTGCCGGAAAGAAGAGATGGTTGCACATTTAACAGACAAGAACATCGACATACTGATCACGCTGGGAGCAGGTGACATAGAGAACTACTCTACAGCCATCAGCCGGATGCTTGAAAATCACTGAAGCCATGATCAAACGAATCCTCCTTCTGACCGTCATGCTCCTGCTCGCCGCCTACCTGTTGCTGGCGATGACGACGCTCAACGGCAAACCTGCCGATCAGGTATGCCGCGACCTGGAACTTATTCTGAAAGATACCCTGCATGCCGGTTTCATCACCAAAAATGAAGTGGCCGACATCCTGCAGAAAAAAGAGATCTATCCGGTAGGGAGCAAAATGGAGGACATCCGCACCGGCATTATCGAAGAGGAACTATCGGACCACCCACTGATAGACCAGGTAGAGTGTTACAAAACCCCTAACGGGAAAATAGCCATTGAAGTCACCCAGCGCATACCCATCATCCGTATCATGAGCCGCAACGGAGAGAATTACTACATCGACAATAAAGGAGCAGTGATGCCTCCCGACACCAAATGTGTTGCTCACCTGGCCATAGCCACGGGAAATATAGAAAAGTCCTTTGCAATGAGGGATTTATATAACTTTGGTGTATTTTTGCAAAAGAATAAGTTCTGGAACGCACAGATCGAACAGATCCATATCCTCTCCGGCGGAGAGGTAGAACTGGTACCACGGGTAGGTGATCATGTTATTTTCCTGGGTAACATAGATCGTTTCGAGAAGAAGCTCAGCCGCCTGAAGACGTTTTATGAAAAGGGACTCAACAAGGTAGGATGGAACAAATATTCACGGATCAGTTTAGAATTTGACAACCAGATCATTTGCACCCACAAAGGAGAGGCAAGATAAAGGGATGTACAATGTACTGAACCAACGGTCAGCAAAGAGATTTACGATTGAGAACAGACAGGAATTCCTGTCTACAGAATAGTTTAACAGGCTCTAAAATCAAAAGGGAAAAAAGGAGATTAAAAATATGGGAACAACAGAATTTATCGCCGCTATCGAACTGGGTTCTTCCAAGATATCTGGAATAGCCGGCAAGAAGAACAGCGATGGCAGCATGCAGATACTTGCCTATGCCAGTGAAGATTCCTCTTCTTTCATCCGGAAAGGGGTGATCTACAACTTAGACAAGACAGCACAAAGCCTCACGTCCATCATCAATAAACTGGAAGGAGCACTCTACCAGTCTATCGCCAAAGTATACGTGGGCATTGGCGGACAATCGTTGCGGACAGTGAAAAATGTCGTTTCCCGTGACCTCGACACCGAAATGATCATCTCCCAGGAACTGGTCGATTCCATCTGTGATGAGAATCTGGAGATACCACTGATAGATATGGACATCTTAGATGTAGCTCCACAGGAATACAAGATCGGTAACAACCTGCAGGTAGATCCGGTGGGAGTAGCAGCCAATCACATCGAAGGTTGTTATCTCAATATCGTGGCCCGGGCTTCACTCAAGAAAAACCTGGAACGCTGTTTCGAACAGGCTAAGATAGAGATCGCGGATATCTGTATCTCTCCGTTGGTAACAGCCCATGTAGTGCTTACCGAAAGTGAGAAACGTTCGGGCTGCGCGCTTATCGACTTCGGTGCCGATACCACTACCGTATCGGTCTACAAGAACAACCTGCTCCGCTTCCTGAGTGTGATCCCTTTGGGTGGCAACAGCATCACCAACGACATCGCCTCCCTGCAAATGGAAGAGGAAGAAGCTGAAAAACTGAAAAAAGAATACGGTGATGTGGAGTACGAGGAGGAGGGTGAAGAACCGATCACCTGTCCCATCGATGATGCGGGAAGGACCGTAGAACTCCGTACACTGAACAACATCATCGAAGCCCGCGCCGAGGAGATCATTGCCAATGTATGGAACCAGCTCCAGATCTCGGACTATGATGATAAACTGCTCTCCGGTATCATCCTTACCGGTGGAGCCTCCAACCTGAAGCACCTCGATGATGCGCTGCGCAAACGCAGCAAGATCGACAAGATACGCATCGCGCGCTCCATCCGTCAGACTGTACACGATTTCGAGAAAGAGATCCGGAAAGACGGAACACAGAATACACTCTTCGGTATCCTTTTCGCCGGAAGTGAGAACTGTTGTCAGCTGGAGCCGGTAAACGCCGTACCCAGCGATCCGGCAACTGATCTGTTTGCACAGGACACAGACCTCCAGCAACAGGAAGAGGAAGCTAAGCGAAAGAAAGAAGAAGAGGAAAAACGGCGTAAGGAAGAACTTCGCCAACGCAAACTCGAAGAGAAAAAACGCAAGGAAGAGGAAAAGAAGAACAAACCCAACTGGTTCAAATCGACTTTCGACAAACTCTCCAACGAGATCTTCTCCGACGAGGATATGAAATAATTTCCGGCAGCATCCGGAGCAACAACAAATGATAACTTCTTAACAGAAAGATACAGCTATGGCAGACGAGATAGTACAATTCGATTTTCCGACCGATACCCCGAAGATCATCAAAGTGATCGGTGTAGGCGGTGGTGGCGGTAATGCCGTGAACCATATGTACCGCGAAGGTATCCATGATGTGACATTTGTCCTCTGCAATACAGACAACCAGGCCCTCCTGGAATCACCGGTACCGGTGAAGCTCCAGCTGGGACGCTCCATCACACAGGGACTGGGTGCAGGAAACCGCCCCGAACGGGCCCGCGAAGCTGCTGAGGAGAGTATAGAGGACATTCACGCGCTTCTCAACGACGGCACCAAGATGGTATTTATCACTGCCGGTATGGGTGGTGGTACCGGTACAGGTGCCGCGCCGGTAATCGCCCGGATTGCCAAAGAGATGGATATCCTGACCGTAGGAATAGTGACCATCCCCTTTATCTTCGAAGGAGAGAAAAAGATCATACAGGCTCTGGATGGGGTAGAGCGTATCGCGCAACACGTAGATGCCCTGTTGGTCATCAACAACGAACGCCTGCGCGAGATCTACTCCGACCTTACGTTTATGAATGCCTTCGGCAAAGCCGATGATACCCTTTCGATCGCTGCCAAGAGCATTGCCGAGATCATTACCATGCGCGGTACCGTAAACCTCGACTTTGCCGATGTAAAGACTATCCTGAAAGACGGTGGAGTGGCCATCATGAGTACAGGCTTCGGAGAAGGAGAGAATCGCGTCACCAAAGCCATAGACGACGCGCTGCACTCGCCCCTGCTCAACAACAACGACATCTTCAATGCCAAGAAGGTGATGCTCAATGTCTCTTTCTGTCACAACTCCGAATTGATGATGGAAGAGATGAACGAGATACACGAGTTCATGAGCAAATTCCGCGACGGGGTAGAGGTCATCTGGGGGGTAGCGATGGACAACGCTCTGGAAAAGAAAGTAAAGATCACCGTACTTGCCACCGGATTCGGTATGGAAGACGTTCCGGGTATGGACTCGGTACTGGAAAAACGCAGCCAGGAAGAAGAAGAACGCCAGATCCAGATCGAAGAAGAAAAAGAAAAGAACAAAGAGCGTATCCGCAAAGCATACGGGGAAAGCGCCAGTACCATCGGCAGCAAGAACATACGCAAACGCCGCCACATCTACCTTTTCAGTATGGAAGATCTGGACAATGACGATATCATTGCCATGGTAGACAATTCGCCTACTTACCTGCGAGATAAGGTGACTCTGGGCAAGATCAAAGCCAAAGCCGCGTTAGACGAAGAACTGGCAGCCGAAGATGGACTGGACGCTTCGGGAGTAATTACATTCTGACAAAATAACATTCAAACTAACAAAGAAAAAAAAGATATGGATTTATTTGACAAAGTCAGCGAAGACATTAAAAACGCCATGAAGGCCAAAGACAAAGTGGCTCTGGAAACCCTCAGAAATATAAAGAAATACTTTATCGAAGCAAAAACCGCGCCGGGAGCCAACGACACACTGGCTGATGCCGATGCGCAGAAGATCATCCAGAAACTCACGAAGCAGGGGAAAGATGCGGCAGAGGTATATACGCAGCAGGGACGTACCGATCTGGCAGAGGCCGAACTGGCCCAGGTAAAGATCATGGAGACCTATCTGCCCAAACAACTGACTCCGGAAGAACTGGAAGCCGCTCTGAAAGAGATCATCGCTGAGACCGGAGCTACCGATGGCAAAGATATGGGAAAAGTAATGGGCGTAGCTTCCAGGAAACTGGCCGGACTGGCCGAAGGACGCGCCATCTCAGCCAAAGTAAAAGAACTTTTAAACTAATATATCTAATCCTTTCTATAATCCACACCCGTGAGGGTCAATATTACTTTAAGATCCAACCCCGGACAAAGAGTTTCCGGAACAACACGATACGACACAAACTACTTACATTTTTTATTTAACCAGAAATATACCGGTTCGTTTCTCTTCGCTTGCCGCAAAAGGAACGGACCGGGTGTATTTCCATTAAAAAACCTCTCCCGCATCCATCATTTGTCAAACTTAACTCCCCAAATCCCTTTTCTCTTTATTCTTTTATAAACCAACCTATCTCTTACTCTTCACCGTTCTTTCAGACATAGGATCAGCAGGAAAGATCTGGTTTACACGACCCCGGCAGAAAGTTCGAATGTTTATTTTTACATACAAAATCACTTATATCATTTGTCCATATAATTAAACTTCCTATATTTGCCTCTATATATGATTCAGTACAAACAAAACTATTATATATTATCCGGAAGTACATTTCCCGAAGAGAAAAGCCAGTCATTCAGGTTAACAACACAACATATCGTTCCGGAATATCTGAAAGCTGTGCCATTTTGTAGAGAAGTTCTTTATCCATACCTTCAAGATCAGGAATCTATCTGAAATATGCATACAAACATCGGATGAAACAGAATATATTCTCAGAATATGGAAATCTATTTATTACTACAAGTACCCAATCCCGGCAATTATGACAATGACAAAACGTTATCGGTTCTTCACTAACCCCTTTTTGGATCTGTTCAGCTCTCTGCAAGGCAATAAACAGCCCGTATTCGAACCAGCTGCACCTACTTATCCCGAAGAAGATCCCGGTCTTTCTTATATATACGACATAGATGCACTTCCATATATACAACTGAAAATAAAAGAACACGAGTGGAACAAGATTTTATTCGCGTTTGATAAAAATCCCTATTACAATTATTACATTCCGGCAGATCTCACGTTCTACAAAGGTACAGATACCTATATTTTCCCTCAGGTAGGTATTCGTCTGAGAGGGAACTCCAGTCGCAAACGTCCCGAAGGAAATCACAGACAATTGCACAATCCTGTACGTCCGCAATGGAAACGTGTCAGCTTTACCATCAACCTGAAGAAATACAATAAACATCAGAAATTCTTCGATGAAAAAAAAATTCACCTCAAATGGATCAGAGAAGATCCGACTTATATACGTGAAGTGTATGCATACGACTTATACAGAAGATATAAACTGTACATAACGCCTTTCTGCTCTTTCTGTCGGCTGACCATCCATATAGAAGGAGATCCGAAACCGGCATACTATGGAGTATACAAGCTCATAGAAGATGTAGATAAATCGTTCCTTTCGCACCGCACGGCAATTTTCGGAGATTCCGCAGGATATTTATGGAAAACCCGTCAGGGAGCAGACTTTAAGACCCCCGACAGATCCTTAATGGGTATAAAAGATAAAAGTAAAAACTACAAACCTATCTATGATCTCAAAACCCATAAAGGAGAAATAGACCAGGCATCCGAACAATTAATGATCTTCATTAAAGAGCTGAACACCCTGAAAGGGGAAGCACTGAGATCCTGGGCCAGACAATCTATGGATGTAGAACTGTTCCTGAAAACCCAGGCACTCACTGTGATGTTAGGCAACTGGGACGATTACTGGATAAACAGCAACAACTTCTATTTCTATTTCAACAAAGAGGAAGGCAAATTCTTTTTCATCCCTTACGATATGGAAACGACTCTCGGAACTTCCTCTATCCTTGTACCGGGCAAAGATTCGGCCGTACAGAATATACTCAACTGGGGACGCGATCATCCACTCATACAGAAACTGATCGAAATCCCGGAATTCCGCGACATCTATATTTCTACCTGCTATGAGATCAATGATCCGACCAAAGACCTGTTCCATTACACAGCCAGTGCTCACCGGATCCGAAATTGGTGGGATCTGATCAGTGACTTCATAGACAACGATACTCAGGAAGACATCCGCATAGCTGATGAACCTGCCTGGTGGAGCAATCAATTGAAATATCGTTTGCTGAGCACAGATCCTAAAAAAAATTATTTCAAAGTGAAAGCAGATAGTCTACCTCCTCATCCACAAACAAACAGATAAAAATCAGATAAAAGGAAAGAACTCTCCGGATCTGATCGGAGGATGATTTACCGTTAATGGTAAAGTTGTTTCCATTCACAGTAAATAAGATGTATCATTTGCTCATTTCATGGATATTTTCCATAGTGAAGTATGTTTCATCTATCAGAATATCTCCACCGTCGTAAATCAACAGGACCTGCCTGGGTATAAAACCCACTTCTTTCATACACCCGCACAAAAAATGATGAAAATCAAACCCGTTCCGGTGAAATGTGTACCTTTTTCTCCCGCAATTCAGCTAATATTGCCCCTGATTTCAGAAATACCTCTTACTGATCCTGATCCTCCCCAAACAGGACTATATGAAACCATTCACTACCATAGCGGACATACGCGCCATTCGTTACAAATGTAGAAACTACCACATAGAGGAGGTAGGATCTGATCGGTAACAGCCTGATTTTCCGGCGAATGAGATCTGAAGAAAACACGTTTCATCTTTACATAAATGATTTATACCATGAAAAAACCAACTCTTTTGCAGACCATTGCTTTTCTGTTTTTGCTATCTTGCGTCTCGTGCGGAGCCAAAGACGATCTGATCGAAGAACCTCCTTACGAAGAGCCGAACGAACAACCCGATGAACTTCCCGAAGAACAACCACAAACTACCACTACTTTCAAAGATGCTCCCTACCTCATCGGATGTGCCGTAGTACCTTCTTTGTTGCAGAACAACAGGATGTATGCCGAAGTGGTACAGGAAGAGATGAGCAGCATCACTCCGGAAAACGCGCTGAAGATGGGAGCACTGAGCAAAGGACACGGTAGCTACTTCTGGGACGATGCCGATTACCTGGTGGAGTATGCCGCAGACCATCAGATGCGTGTTCACGGGCACACGCTGATCTGGCATACCGACATACCCGGATGGGTGACCCGATACTCCGGCACCAGAGAAGAATGGATCGCCCTGATGCAGGAATATATACACGAGGTAGTAGGCCGTTATCAGGGAAGGATTGCTTCCTGGGATGTAGTGAATGAAGCATTCAACGACGATGGGACCTACCGCAAGACGATCTGGTACGAAAATATAGGCGAAGAATACATTCGCCTGGCATTTGAGTTTGCCCACGAAGCAGACCCTGCCGCCATCCTTTTCTACAACGACTACGGTATGGAGTACAGCGCGGCCAAACGCGAAGCAATCTGTACCTTAGTAAAGGATCTCCGGGCAGAAGGAGTACCCGTACATGGCATCGGGCTGCAGATGCACATCGATATGTACCGTTCGGCATCAGACCTCAAAGCCTCTATCCAGGCTGCTGCCGACTGCGGGGTGTGGGTGCATGTGTCGGAGATGGACGTAGCCTGCAATCCGGAGAAAAAGACCGACTTCACCTTTACGGACAAGATCGCCCAGCAACAGAAAGCCTCCTACCAGGCCATGTCCGAAGCCCTGCTCTCGATCCCTGCCGACCAGTGTTTCGGTATCACTTTCTGGGGAGTATGCGACGTACATTCCTGGCTGACTTCGGCTCCGGACGCTCCGCTGCCCTTCGACAGCAACTTTGAGAAAAAGCCGGCCTACGACGGCCTTACCGGGACATTTGGTAAGTAACATCTGTCTATGAAACGAATATACCTTTTTCTCTGTCTTTTTGGGCTGGTAGCTACTTTCCGCTTGCAGGCGCAACGTGCCACCGACCGGGAGGCCCTGGCAGATTCCATCCTCTCCCTTATGACCTTAGAAGAAAAGGTCGGGCAACTCAATATGCTCACCGGCAACTGGGAAGCTACCGGTCCGGTACTGAACGACATAAACAAAGCCGAAAAACTGAAAAACGGTGAGATCGGTTCCATGCTCAATGTCAAAGGAAGCATACATACACGGGAGATGCAGTCCTTAGCGCTCGGATCGCGCCTGGGCATCCCTCTCCTCTTCGGACAAGATGTGATCCACGGCTACAGGACCATCTTCCCCATCCCACTAGCCCTGGTAGCTTCGTTCGACCCGGAAGTGATGGCCCTTGCCGCACGGGTTTCCGCACGGGAAGCAGCCGTTTCCGGGATTCACTGGGTGTTTTCTCCGATGCTCGATGTCTCACGCGATCCCCGTTGGGGACGCGTAATGGAAGGTCCGGGTGAAGATCCTTACCTGGCTTCCGTAATGGCTGCCTCCATGATCAGGGGCTATCAACAACCTTTTGAGGACGGACTGACAGTGATGGCCTGCGCCAAGCATTTTGCCGCCTACGGCGGAGCCATCGGAGGACGTGACTACAACACGGTAGACCTATCGCTGCAAACCTTGCACAATATCTACCTGCCTCCTTTCCGGGTGGCGGCCCAACACGGGATTGCTACATTTATGTGCTCCTTCAACGAGATCAACGGTGTGCCCGCTTCGGCCAATCCCTACCTCTACGATATACTTTACAAAGACTGGAACTACCAAGGCTTTGTAGTTTCGGACTGGGGTTCCATCCGGGAGATGGTGGTACATGGCTACAGCAAAGACCGTAAGCAGGCCGCAGAGCAATCCATCCATGCCGGGCTCACCATAGATATGGAGAGCAATTGCTATGCCAGATACCTCCCGGAGTTGGTCAGAGAAGGAAAAGTAGCCGAAAGCACCATCGACCGGGCCGTGCGCCAGGTATTGCTCCGGAAAATAGACCTGAAACTCTTCGAAGACCCCTTCCGCTACTGCGACGAAGACCGGGAGAACAGCGAACTACCCTCGGCAGCCCATCGTTCGGCCGCCCGGAACGTAGTGGCACGCTCCATCATCCTGCTGAAAAACGAAAACTCTCTCCTTCCCATCAAAGAGACTCCCCGTACCATAGCGGTGATCGGACCCCTGGCAGATTCCCGACGCGATATGGATGGCAACTGGGTAATGCTCAGCAACGATCCCATTGCAGTGACCCTGCTGGAAGCCGTACGCAACCACTATCCCCACAGCCGCATCGTCTTTGAAAAAGGATGCGACATCACCGGGGAAGACCGCGGCGGGTTCGGCAAAGCCACTGCCGCCGCCCGCGAAGCAGACCTGGTATTGCTGGCATTGGGAGAGACCTGGGACATGAGTGGAGAGGCACGCTCCAAAGGAGACATCAGCCTGCCCGGTGTACAGCAACAATTGGCCACAGAGATATACAAAACCAATCCACATACAATAACCCTGCTGATGGGCGGGCGGCCGATGATCTTCGAAGAGATCGCGCAGAAAGCCCCCGCTATTCTGTATACCTGGTGGTTGGGCACGGAAGCCGGCAATGCCATTCTGGATGTAGTGCGAGGGGAGGTGAATCCCTCGGCACGCGTACCGATGTCATTTCCCCGCCACCTGGGACAGATACCTGTCTACTATAATCATAAAAACACCGGACGTCCTCCCCAGGAATCGCCCGGCAATTATTCGGGCCGGTACATAGACATTAGCCACAAACCCCGGTATCCGTTTGGCTACGGGCTCTCCTATACCCGTTTCAGCTATTCCGACATCACAGTCTCTACCCAGGCCAAAACCCTGCGTGTGACACTGACACTGGAAAATACCGGCGAGGAAGACGGAAGCGAACTGGTACAGGTATATTTGCAAAAGTTGTGGGGAGAGACGACCCGCCCGGTCAGGGAACTGAAACAATTCCGTCAGGTATATCTCGCCCGGGGAGAGAAACAGACCATTCACTTAGACATCCCCTACAGCGACCTGGCGTATTACGGCAACAACGGCTGGATAGACGGCTCCGGAGCATACAAGATCTATCTGGGCAGGAATGCCGACGATACGATCTACGAACAGCCACTCCACATACCCTGACCAACGGCAGTTGACAGCCTGCCACCCAGCTGCCCATACGTATGGAAATCCTGCCACGCTCCAGAACATCTCCACAGAGGCAGCATATCGTATGTATTCCTGTTTGTTTAACCTCATTTGCAGGTATAACTAATACCGGTTGCATGCTACATTAAGCCCCTTTTCCTTGTTCTTTAGTTGGGCCCACAGATGTGGGCCGATGAGTTCACAATTGTGGGCCCATCGGTTTACATATGTGGGCTGATGGGCCTGCATATGCGGGCTCAACTAAAGAACAAGGAAAAAGAGGTTAAGATATGCTGCATATGAGGTTCATGCAGCAGGCAAACAGGGTTAAGTGCACTGTCTTTCCCGCATGTATCTGCCGGGACACCACATTTTCCATAGAAACGTCCGGGTAAAAACCATCCTATCCTTACAGAAAGCGGCAGGGAAAAGGAGACCGGCTATCCGACAAAAAAGACACAGAAGCACATACATACAGAGAGTGAACCACCAACTACCTCTACGCTTCCGTGTCTTTGTGTGTATGGAATATACTACACATGGGAACAGAGACAGATCAATACCGCAATTTAAGCGCCATATCCCCGAACTCCGAGATCTGGTCAAAAGAGGTAAAGAACACTCTTCCCCCTTTGCTCACCACATTCAGTGCGATATAGCTGACCACATCATCCACTACATCCTTCCTGTCGGGATCAGTTGCGGGTTCAAAACTACGTTCATCTATCATCCTCACCGGCAGAGAAAACGTCTCATTCACCAGCAACAGATCGGCCATGCCATCCAGAGAAGCCCGGTAAATATCCTGTATATCGGTCACGACCTTCCTTTCGGAAACAGCCTGCTGCATCTCCCGCACAGCTTCCGCACGACACTTCTCCTGATCGGCTTTCACGATCTCCCAGCTCTGCTTTACGATATCGTGTGGTTTGGTTTTGTTGTAATTGATCGGCGCGTGTCCGAGGTAGATATCCGGACGATCGGCCACCTGCATCAGGCGGCTGTAGTTGTCCTCCGTACAGATCACAATTGTATGCAGACCCGTCTCGTTGTACACCCGCATCAACGCCTTGTCCACATCATTGAAATACTCTCTGACCTGGTCGTCCATCAGCCTGGCATTGCTGCGCTCCTCTCTGTCTACTACAATATGCGGATTGGCATCGAATGGGAAATCGTCGTTCTTCACTTCTCCGGTTATCCCATCGTCCAGCGCATTATATAACTGTACGCCTCCCTGGGAGAGCAGCAAAACCAAGTATTCCTCACTGCGGTTATAAGCCTTGATGATGGTACGCAGGTCGAATCTGTCTCCGATAAACACCCTATTCTCATACGTAGACCACGACACTTTGATAACCTCCTCTACCTCACCGGAAAGAAAAATATGCAGGCTATCCAGACTGTAATCGAAATCGTACGTTTCTTCTATACGTTTCAGACGATCCAGCAGAGGCGCAACGGGACGTTTGCCATACTCCTCCGTAAGCCGGATGGCAGCTTCTTTCATCAGATCTTTCAACTGGATCCGGTCCGGCGCGCTGTCGGGGTAAATACGGTGCGTGTTCAGTGAGATCGTTACACAAGGATTGCCCCGCTGAGAGGCCAGATAGATGAGTTTTTCCCGTATGGTCATAGTTCTTGTTTTTTGATGATACAATGCAGTGATAACAACCTGCAAAAACAATTGTTTGGTGCACTCCGACAACTGACCGGAGATGTATTTCCGGCCTGCGCCGCCGGTATCGGACAGGGGGTTGAACAAACTAGATCCTATTTTTCCACAAAAGCAAAGACAAATGTTCAGAATTGAAATTATCCGAAACATTCTGAAAAGCAGTTCCCTCCGGAATTTCCTAATTTGCAGTCGGTAAACACCAACACACAAGCGACATCATTCCCATAACTAACCGGAAGAACATATGAGAACGACTATTATCAACCTTTGTATCAAATGCCTGTTGATGCTTCCGCCTACTCTGTACGCGCAGGAAGGACACGAGATCACCGGCCGGGTGACAGATGCCGAACAATACGGCCTGCCCAGCGCCAACGTAAGGGTGAAAGATACCTCCACGGGTACCACCACCGATATAGACGGAAACTACACCCTGTATGTACCTGATCCGGAAAAAGCTATACTCATCTTCTCCTTCATCGGACTGCAACCGAAAGAGATCACCATCGGACATCAACGTACGATCCACGTCACGTTAGACGCGTCGGCCATCGAACTGGAAGAGGTGGTGAAGATCGGCTATGCTACCGTGAAGCGCAAAGACCTCACCGGCTCTGTCTCTTCGGTCAACACCAGAGAACTAGCAGCTGCCCCTATCACCGATGTGACCCAGGCCCTGAGTGGAAAGGTGGCAGGTGTACAGATCATCCGCAGCCAGGGATCGCCCGATGCCGATATCTCCATCCGCATCCGGGGAGGAACGTCTATCACACAAAACAACGAACCACTGTACATCATCGACGGATTTCCTTCGGAAGATGGACTGAAAGGGATCGAGGCCGGAGACATCGAATCCATAGATATTCTCAAAGATGCTTCTTCTACGGCGATCTACGGTGCACGGGGAGCCAACGGAGTGGTACTGGTCACCACCAAAGGAGGGAAAAAAGAGAAGTTGCAGATCAGCTACGATATGTATATCGGATATAAAAAAGTGAGCAAACGCTACGATCTGCTTTCTGTAGAGGACTTTGTGAAACTGGACTACGAACGAAGCATCGACCAGCCAGACCGGATGCGCAACATTATTATCCCTACCTATGGTACCTTTGACGAATATGCCAGTCTCTACGGCAACCGAAAAGGGATAGACTGGCAGAAAGAGGTCTTTGAACGTCACTCTGCCATCAGCCAACAGCACAAATTCACCCTGAGCGGTGGCAACCCCACTTCGCAGTACTTAGTTACCTATACACGCAACGACGACAAAGCGATCTGGTACGGAAGCGGTCTCAAAAGGGATAACTTCCGCATGAAATTCAGTCAGGAAGCCTCTTCCTGGCTCACTTTCTCCCCCCAGATGAATTATGTGGATGAGTCTACCCGGGGCATGGGAAGCCTGCAGGACGGAGGAGCTTTCAGCCGCATGCAGCATGTGATCCAGTACCGGCCCACCATCGGGAAGAACGGAGCGGACACCGATCTGATCGTCAACGACGACGACCCGGTGCTGCTGCTCGAAGGGGCCAGTCCGATGCAAAGTCCCATAGCCAGTATCGAAAGCGAAACCATCGAAAAGCGAAACCGTATCCTGACGGTGAACGGAGACGCGGAGATCCGGTTCACCCAGGAACTCTCGTACCGGGGTACCGTAGGCATCCGCAAACGGATGCGCAACGAAGATACGTTCTACGGCGAACGCTCCAAGCAGGCCAAGAACGCGGGTGCGCCCTACGGGTGGAAGACATCGCTGGACGAAGAGAGCCTGATGTATAACCATGTCGTGACTTACAACAAAAACTCTGGTACGGACCATCAACTTGATCTGGTGGGTGGGCAGGAGTATATCACCTCCCGCTCTAAATACCTCAAGACGGGAGCCAGTAATTTTCCCAACAAGAATTTCGGGCTGGACGATATGTCGCTGGGAAGTACGCCGGACAAGCCGGTAACCCTCAACCAGGAAGACCGGATGCTCTCTTATTTCCTGCGGGCCAACTACCAGTGGAGACAGAAATATCTGTTTGCAGCCTCACTGCGTGCAGACGGTTCGTCCAAATTCGGTACGGAAAACAAATGGGGATACTTTCCCTCCGCCTCCTTCGCCTGGCGGGCTTCGGAAGAGGAGTTTATCCGCAGGCTGGGACTCTTCTCTAACCTGAAACTGAGACTGAGCTACGGTACAGCCGGGAACAACCGGATAGACAACTACCTGTCTCTGTCCAAGATCGGATCTGTCTGGATCCCCTACGGCACGGGCACACAATCGGGGTTTGTAAGCAAACAGCTCCACAACCCGAACCTCAAATGGGAGACCAACCTCACCACCAACATAGGGATCGACATGGGATTCCTGGAGCAACGGCTGCAACTGACAGCAGATCTCTACCACATAGAGACGAAAGACCTGTTGCTGAACGCCAACGTACCGCTGCTTTCGGGATACGAAACCACGATGATCAATGCCGGGAAGACTTCGAACCGGGGAATAGAAGTGTCACTGACCACGCACAACATCCGTACACGGGACTTTTCATGGTCTACCGATCTGAACCTGTCGCACAACCGCAACAAGGTGAAGGCTCTCTACATGGCAGACTACATGGAGATCGTCTCCGGATGGGCACAGACTTCGGAGTTCAATAAAAGCGACTATATGATACGCGTAGGAGAACCCCTGGGGTAGATGTACGGATATGTACTGGAAGGGATCTATACAACGGACCACTTTACCTACGACAGTGAAAGTGCTTCGTACCGCCTGAAACCAGGTATCCCTTACGACGAAAGCCGCTATCCGAAACCGGGTTACTGGAAATTCGCTGATCTGGACGGTAACGGAGAGATCACCACCGAAGACCGCAAGGTACTGGGAAATGCCAATCCGAAACTCTACGGCGGGCTCAACAACACGATCACCTGGAAGGGATTTGACCTGAACGTATTCCTCAACTTCTCCTGGGGCAATAAGATCTACAGTGCCAACAAGATGTATTACACCAAACTGAACAATCAGTATCGCAATACACTGACAGAAGCCAACAAACGGTTCACAGTGATCAACAACCAGGGAGAATACATCTTCCACAACCCGCAGCAACTGGCAGCGGCGAACCAGGGACGTACATTCGTTTCCGTCGAAGGCAGCTCGGATCTTTATTTTCATTCGGGATATGCAGAAGACGGCTCCTTCCTGAAGATCAATACCGTATCGCTGGGTTATACACTGCCACGCAGACTGACGGAGAAAGTGAAACTCTCTGCCGTGCGGTTCTATGCCACGGGATACAACCTACATACCTTTACCCGCTACTCCGGCTACGACCCGGAGGTGAATACCTTTCCCAACAGTGGCCTGACACCGGGAATCGACTGGGGAGCCTATCCCTCGGCACGCTCCATGGTATTCGGAGCCCATATTGCTTTCTGACTTAAACATACAGACATACCTATGAAAACGAATACAGATATCCGATTGCCGCGTCCGATGGTGCCGTTGTACCTGTTGCTGATGCTTATTACCTCGTGCAGTGATTTTTTACAGGAAAAGGTATACGACTTCTACGACGAGGAGGAATATTACCGCAACACAGAGGAACTGGAACTGGCTGTGAATGGTGCCTATGAGGTGCTGAGCTACAAAATGACGTACGGACATTTTATGCTGGTGAACGATTGCGATACAGACCTGAGCCACATCAAAGGATCGGGTACGGGACACGCAGCACGTGACATCGGACATTACAATGTCTATGCGGAGCATACCTGGTTGCAGGAAGCATGGGGCCTGTACTACACGGGCATAGACCGGGTCAACCGCATCTTAGCCAACAAAGAGAAGATAGAGGTACACAACGAGAGCGATGAGGCAACCTGCCACCGGCTGATAGCCGAAGCCCGCCTGCTGCGCGGCCTATGCTACTTCGACCTGGTGCGTATGTGGGGAGATGTGCCTCTGAAACTCACAGCCTCTACACTGGGAGACAACTTCATGATCCCGCGCACCGACCGGGAAGAGGTGTATGACCAGATCGTCGAAGACATGGAGGTGGCAATAGCCGACCTGCCCTGGCACGACGAGACAGGCAACTACGAAGGTCGCATGTCCAAAGGAGCAGCCATGGGCCTGCTGGCACGGGCATGGCTCTTCCGGGCAGGCTATTCGCTGCACATGGACAAGCAGATGAAACGTCCGGCAAACTACAAGGAATATTACGGTCAGGTAAGAACCCTGTGCGAACAGATCATCCGTTCGGGACGGCACAGCCTGAACAGCAGTTACGAGCAGGTGTTCCGGAATGTATGTGAGTACATCCTGGAGCCACAGGAGGTGATGTACGAAGTACAGTTCTACAACCCCACAGGCGAAGACGATCATACCGGAAAGATCGGTTCGTACAACTCGCCGGAGATAGACCGCAACTCTTCCTACGGCCTGGGCAACTCCTTTATCAAAACTACCGGAATCTTTGCCGGCTACTACGATCCGGACGATCCGCGATTGCCGGTAGCTATAGCCGACTTCAAGATAGACAGCGGCGACAACATCCTCCCCATTCCGTACAGCCAGAGCTACGACTGGGCACCGGGAAAATGGAGACGCAACTGGGTGGCCGGAACTCCGAAAGACCTAGAGAACACGGATGTCAACTTCATCCTGCTACGCTACGCGGATATCCTGCTCATGTACGCGGAAGCGGTGAACGAAACCGACGGAAAACCGGACGATCTGGCACTGGAAGGTATCAACCAGGTAAGACGGCGTGCCTACGGATTGCCAGTGACCCAACCCGATGCAACCTTCGACCTGACCCTTGCCGACTTTCCGACCACAGACAGCCTGCGCGAATATCTCTTTATGGAACGGGCACGGGAGCTCTGCTTTGAAGGATTCTGCCGCTTCGACCTGATCCGCTGGAACCTGCTGGCAGAAGTAATCGGAGAGTTTTACCAGGAGTTTAACCGCCAGATCGCCGAAGGATGGCTGGACTCGTATATGTGGGCCGCCGGACAACGCTTTCAGGCAGGGAAGCACGAGTTGTATCCGATACCCGCGTACGAGATACGGGAAACAAGGGGAGTGATCACACAAAATCCGGGATACTGAAAGAATTTACGATTTACTGATTTACGATTTACGATTGAAATTACACAAAGATGTTTATAGATAAAAAGAGTGCTGATATTCTAGACGTTATAGAATCTATTTGTTTATACATATCAGACCCGCCAGACAAGGAATCACGAATATATAATTTGCGTGTACTCCATCGTAAATGGTAAATCGTAAATCCCTTCTTTTAATGGTGTGTATGACCTCAACCTAATAATCGCCAAAGAATAAATCAGAAATATCATGTACTCTGTAACTTCAATCGTAAATCGTAAATCGGTAAATCGTAAATCCGTAAACCGTACATCCCTTCTTTTTGCCTTGCCCGGTATACTTGCCGGAAATCTCCAGGCTACGGAACTTCCGGCTCTCCCCGATCGCCCGAACATTCTCTGCATCGTTTGTGAAGACATCAGCCCTTATCTGGGTTGCTACGGCGATCCGGCTGCCGTGAGTCCACATCTGGACCGTTTCTCGGAAGAGGCCATTCGCTACACCGGCATGTACACCACTATCGGGGTCTCTTCTCCCAGTCGGGCGGCACTGATCACAGGGATGTATCCGACGGCTATCGGTGCCAATCACATGCGTACCGCGCAACGAAAATCCAAACCGGAAGGCATCACTCCCTATGAAGTGATACCTCCGGCAGGAGTCAAATGCTTCACAGAGTATATGCGCGCGGCAGGGTATTACTGCACCAACAACTCCAAGACGGATTATCAGTTCGAAGTACCGCTCACCGCCTGGGACGAACAGGGAGAGGCAGCACACTGGCAACATGCCCCGGCAGATATGCCTTTCTTCTCTGTCTTCAACCTCAACGTCACCCACGAATTCCAGGTGATGCAACGTGCCAGTCAACCGCTGGAAGTAGACCCTGCGGACATCGTTCTGCCTCCTTACTATCCCGACGATCCGGTGATCCGCAGAGACATGGCGATCATGTACTCCAACATTGCGGAAATGGACCGTCAGTTCCGGAGCCTGCTCGACGAACTGGAAGCCTCCGGACGGACAGATCATACCATCGTGATCTGGTATTCCGACAACGGCGGACCGCTCCCCCGACAGAAGCGGGAATTGTACGAATCGGGAGCGCTAGTCCCATTTATGATACGCTTCCCCGACAGACGGGAAGCAGGCACTGTGGAAGAGGATCTTCACATGTTTACAGATATCCCTGCTACTCTCCTGTCCCTGGCAGGAATACCCGTACCGGACTATATGCACGGAGAAGTTTTTCTGGGAGACTACACCAGCAAACCCCGCGATTATGTCTACGGCGCACGGGACCGATTAGATACCTTCTATGAGAAGCAGGCCTGTGTACGCGACCGACGCTACCGCTACATCCGTAACTACAAAACCGGACAGGCAGACTACCTGCCTATCGTATCCCGGTCGCAGATGCCGCTGATGAAACGACTGGTAGAGATGTACGAAACAGGAGAACTGAACGCAGATCAGGAAAAATGGTTTGCCGCTCCCCGTCTGCCGGAAGAACT
Organism: Bacteroides sp.; assembly: GCA_021202275.1. Taxonomy (GTDB): domain Bacteria; phylum Bacteroidota; class Bacteroidia; order Bacteroidales; family Bacteroidaceae; genus Bacteroides. The sequence goes on along the minus strand of JAJQDI010000005.1, from coordinate 145,330 downwards.
CTACGATGTGTGGAACGACCCGCACGAGCTCAATAATCTGGCCGGAGATACACGTTACCGGAGCAAACTGACAGAATTGAGTCGGGAACTGAACCGCTGGCTGGAACCTCAGCGGGAAATGTGGGAATTGAGTGAGAACGACCTAATCCGGCTGTTCCGCCCAAACGGCATGCAACCAGTAGTGGAGCCACCTGTGATCCAGATACACAGTGGCATGGCCACTCTCTCCTGCGCTACCGAAGGAGCTTCGATCGCCTATCAGATCAATGGGAAAGGCCTGAAAGAAAAACACTGGTGGCTGTATACAGGACCGTTTCCGGTGGGAGAAGACGATCGCATCACCGCCATAGGGGTACGTGCCGGATATCGCAACAGCAGCCTGCACGCGGAAGCCACCGAACTACTGGAAGAGTGGACGGAGACCCTGCTGACCTATCAGATCGACCATCCCAACCCGTCGCTCAACGGTGGACTGCTTTGTCCGGCCTGCGCGCGGATACATGGCAGGTGCGGAGATGCCGTACTGCCTCTGATGTATATGTACGAGCGCTCCTGCAACCCCAAATACCTGAATGCCGCGCAAAGACTGATGAAATGGATGGAGAATGTACGCCAGCCAGACGGTTCATGGATGAACGACGTGCATGTATCGGACTGGAATGGGACGACAGTCTTCTCCGCCATTGCCCTGTACGAAGCGCTGCATCATCACGGCTATCTGCTCGACGATTCTACCCGCACGGTCTGGCGGCAACAACTCCTTCAGGCCGGAGAGTTCATGCTGGGCAATGACTTCATCTATAGCCGACGCCGGGAAGGGATGCGCAACATGAATGTTAATTACTCGGCTTCGGCCACGTATGCCTTGTATGCCATTGGTCAGGAGTTTGACCGGATCAATATGAAAGAACGTGCCCGGCTGATAGCAGGTGACCTCCGCCATTGGTTTACAGAAAAAGAACACTTTCTCTTCGGAGAAGGACCCGAAGTTTCGCAAAAGACACCCAACGGCTGTCTGCCGGTAGACCTTATGTATAATGTAGAAGAATCCCTGCCTCATCTGGTATCCTATGCCCGGATAGCCGGAGACAGTGCGATGCTGGATCTGGTGGAACCATCCATGCAGACCCATCTGCACTTTATGCTGCCCGACGGGGCCTGGGACAACAGTTGGGGTACCCGCAGCTTCAAATGGGCATATTGGGGCGGACGCACCAGCGACGGTTGCCTGGGCGGATACTACGCACTGGCGGGCAAATACCCGGAGTTTGCCGAAGCCTGCCGCCGCAACCTCTCTCTGCTCCGGCGGGCCACCGTCAACGGACTGCTACACGGAGGAATGCACTATGCCGACTGGGGAACAGAAGCCTGCATACACCATACCTTCGGACATGCCAAAGCAGTGACTACCCTGCTCAATCAGCCGGTAGTGATGGAGCCACCTGTCTGGTTGCCGCGGGAAAAGGCCCGTGGAGTAACTCTGTTCGGAGACATTCGTACCTGGCTGATAGCCGAAGGGCCCTGGAGAGCAACGGTGACAGGCTTCGATGCGGAATACAAGGTAAAAGGTACACATCCGATGGGAGGAGTACTCTCTCTGCTCTGGCACGAACAGGTAGGCCCCCTGTTTGCAGCCACCATGAACGCATACTCCCTGATCGAAGCACCGAACATGCAGAGTTGCTACGATCCGGATCTGATGCCGGGCAGTCCGCGCGTAGAACTGATCCGGGAAGGAGTCAGATACAGCAACTTAGACGATCGCGACGCGCGTATCACATACACCTCCGACAACCAGGAGCATCGTTTCAACGTATCGGCCCACCTGGTGAATATCTACCAGGAGACTTCCGGTAACGAGCATACTTCTGTAGAGATCGGGTACACGTTCACTCCCAACAAAATAATATGCCGGGCCCGGATACCTGAAGAGTTGCGTAAAGCCGGAGCCAGGATGGTACTGCCAGTGATTGCGTCCACACAGGAAAAAGAACTCCTGACAGCCCACCGTATGGTGATAGAGAAAAAAGGAGGAAAAGTATACATAGAGAGCCCCAACGAATGGTACATCGCCTCTTCCACGGGCAACCGTATATTCAATCCGGTACCCGGTTTCTGTTTCATTCCTCTGGTTATAGAACCTGGCCGCGACGGAGAGATCCATGTAGAAATGTACATCCGATAGTAAACAGGGTTGCGCCTTCCCGGCAGAGATCCCGCGGACCGGAAAGAGAGAGAATAAAAAAGAAGATCTTTGCCTGTACCTTACCCGAAAAGTTCCTGCAATACAGGCAACGACTTGAGTTCAGGAAATTCGGGCAGGTGTAACCGGTAATAATCCAGCAATACCGACAGGAATCGGTTGCGTTGCACACGTCCCATATCGAACAGATACATGGTTTCGTAGTTCATACGCATCAGTTGGGTCAGCCGGGAAGCCTCTTCCGGCTCTATAAAATAAGAATGATGGGTAGGGCGGCTGGAAGTGAAACTGGCATTCAGCAAATCAAAATAGTCGCCCGCCTGATAGTCTTCCAGATTGGGATAAAGCCCCAGAAAACGCGAGAGACGCATCAGGAATACCAAATGAAAATTGGAAAAGCGATCCGGTGCCTCATCGAGCCAGAGAACGGAATGGCGCAGATAGGCAAACAACGGATGGTTTTCTGTCTCTTCCCGTACCGCCCGGTAAAGAAACTCCGCCAGGAAGAGAGCAATGGCAGACTTATAGGGATGGAAAGGCAGGGAACGGAACGGAGGAAAAGGTCTGGCTTCCCGTATACGCTGCAAGGAAGCAGCCGGACGGTAGGCGACCTCTATCTCCAGCATGGAAAGAGGCTGGAAAAGTACACTCTTCACTGCCGCTTTTTTGCTGCGCGGAATACGCACAACGAAAGAAACACGCCCGAACATCTCTGTATACATCTCTACAATGTTGGATGAATCGTTGTATTTCAGTGTATGCAGGACGATGCCGACGGTTGTATGTATCATGTCTATCTGTATTCTTTTTCTGTCTGCCCCGGCAAACCGGGAAACAAAGGTACAAAAGATTATGAAAACAAAAAAACAACACCCTGTCTGTAAGACATTTATTAATAATAAACAAGAATAGTTAGGGGACAGACCAAAAAATTATCCGGGAATATTTTGCCAATTCAAAAATAGTCTCTACATTTGCATCCGCAATCGGGAACAAGCCTGTAGCAGAAGTAGAAATACTTCCTCCCCATGGCCCATTCGTCTATCGGTTAGGACGCCAGATTTTCATTCTGGAAAGAGGGGTTCGATTCCCCTATGGGCTACAAAATAAAACAATTTAAAAATTTAGATTAGTCGAGATGGCAAATCACAAATCCTCATTAAAAAGAATCAGACAAGAGCAGAAGAGAAGACTTCATAACAGATATTATGCGAAAACCATGAGAAATGCTGTTAGAAAACTTCGCGCTACTTCAAACAAAGAAGAAGCTACTGCAATGTATCCGGGCGTTACCAAAATGCTGGACAAGTTGGCTAAAGTGAATATCATTCACAAGAACAAAGCAAACAACCTGAAATCCAAACTGGCTATTTATATAAATAAGCTCAGTTAATTCTTAAGTTTTCCAAACTTCTACATAATAAGCGATTAAGCCGGATCATACAATCCGGCTTAATCGCTTTATGGGTTTACCTGTTCCGGATCGTTCTTCTCGGGCCATCCGGCAGGACCCACCGGAAAGAGACTCCGGCCCTACTTACAAGTTGCCCCCTGCCGGGAACAGAAAAAAACCACGGAAACACCCGTCAACATGCCTGTATAAGGGTAAAAATTAACGTTGTAATAACACTATTTACCAGCTATTTTTACTATCTTTGTCTGGTTTAAAATTAGAGAAAAACAACATATGACTGAAGAACAAATCAACACCCAGAACGGAGGTTATTCTGCTGACAGTATCCAGGTACTGGAAGGACTGGAAGCGGTAAGAAAACGCCCCGCGATGTATATCGGTGACATCAGTACAAAAGGTCTTCATCACCTGGTATATGAGGTAGTAGATAACTCTATTGACGAAGCACTGGCCGGTTATTGCGATCAGATCGAAGTGACCATCAACGAAGATAATTCCATCACCGTGCAGGACAACGGGCGCGGTATTCCGGTAGACTTTCACGAAAAAGAGAAAAAATCAGCTCTTGAAGTGGTAATGACCGTATTGCATGCCGGAGGTAAATTCGATAAAGACTCTTATAAAGTATCCGGAGGGTTGCACGGAGTAGGGGTATCGTGTGTGAACGCACTGTCTACGCACATGACTACCCAGGTATTCCGCAACGGTCTCATATTCCAACAGGAATACGAGTGCGGTAAGCCGCTTTACGATGTGAAAGAGGCCGGAACAACAGACATTACCGGTACACGCCAGACTTTCTGGCCGGACCCGACGATCTTTACCGATCTGGTCTATAGATATGAAATCTTAGCTGCACGCATGCGCGAACTGGCCTATCTGAACGCCGGAGTAAAGATCACGCTGACAGACAAACGTCTGGATGAAGAGGGCAATCCGGGCAAACAGGAAGTGTTTTATTCGGAAGAAGGATTGCGGGAATTCGTACGCTTTATCGACTCTTCACGGGAGCACCTGATCAACGATGTGATCTATCTGAATACAGAGAAGCAGGGCATTCCCATCGAAGTAGCTATCATGTACAACACTTCTTTCAGTGAGAATATCCACTCGTATGTGAATAACATCAATACGATCGAAGGAGGTACGCACCTGGCGGGATTCCGTCGCGCGCTGACCCGCACACTGAAAAAATATGCCGAAGACAGCAAGATGCTGAAAAAAGTGAAAGTGGAGATTGCCGGAGACGACTTCCGCGAAGGGCTCACCGCTGTGATCTCTATCAAAGTGGCCGAACCGCAGTTTGAAGGACAGACCAAGACCAAGTTGGGTAACAACGAGGTAATGGGAGCGGTGGACCAGGCAGTAGGAGAAGCGCTCTCTTATTACCTGGAAGAGCATCCGAAAGAGGCCAAAATGATCGTAGATAAAGTGATCCTTGCCGCTACGGCCCGTCATGCCGCGCGCAAAGCACGTGAGATGGTCCAGCGCAAATCACCCATGTCGGGAGGTGGTCTGCCAGGCAAACTGGCGGACTGCTCAGATAAAGACCCGGAGAAATGCGAACTTTTCCTTGTCGAAGGGGATTCCGCAGGCGGTACAGCCAAACAGGGACGTAACCGTGCTTTCCAGGCTATTCTTCCCCTGCGAGGCAAGATCCTGAACGTAGAGAAAGCCATGTATCACAAAGCACTCGAAAGTGACGAGATCCGCAACATCTATACGGCTCTCGGTGTTACGATAGGTACCGAAGAGGATAGTAAAGCCGCAAATATCGAAAAGCTGCGTTACCACAAGATCATCATCATGACCGATGCCGATGTCGATGGATCGCACATCGACACACTTATCATGACTTTCTTCTTTCGTTATATGCCGCAGATCATCCAGAATGGGTATCTTTACATAGCTACCCCTCCCCTCTATCTCTGCAAAAAGGGAAAAGTAGAGGAGTATTGCTGGACAGACGCGCAACGACAGGAGTTTATTGATAAATGCGGTGGCGGCTCGGAAAATGCCATCCATACACAACGTTACAAAGGTCTGGGAGAAATGAATGCTCAGCAACTCTGGGAAACGACCATGGATCCGGCTAACCGGTTGCTGAAACAGATAAATATCGAAAACGCCGCTGAAGCCGATTATATATTCTCCATGTTAATGGGAGAAGACGTGGGCCCCCGTCGGGAATTTATAGAAGAAAACGCGACCTATGCGAACATAGACGCGTGATTTTAATTTAATCAATTACCAACCTCACATCTTACAACGAAGAAGTTCCGGCCGGGAGTGATCCATCAGGCCGGAACTTTTTTATATATCCTCACAGGTAGAGACGCATATTTACATACAAAATGTTACGCCCTGGGATTCACAAGCACATTCTTTCTGTAATTTCAATCGTAAATCGTAATTGACTTCGTCGACCGTTGGTTCTGTAAATCGTAAATCTCTTTTCGTCTCTGCAGAGAAAGGATAAGAGTTTCAGATCACTCCCTGTTCTTTCAATTCCCGGGCAGCCTCCTCCAGCTCCCGATACCAGGCATCCCCGAACTTACGGATCAATGGCTCTTTGAGGAATTTATACACAGGCACATTTTCCTTTTGTCCCAACAACACCGCGGCTTGGCATACACTCCACCGATGATAGTTCACTGCCTGATAAGGTCCCATGGGAGAAACACGGATGGGGTAGAGATGACAAGAGACAGGTTTGTAGAAATCTGTCTTTCCTTCCCGGAAAGCTTTCTCTATGGCACAGTAGCAACACCCTTTCTCGTCGTAACAGGTAAAAACACAATCTTTTCCATTTACGATGGAAGTCACCAGATCGCCATCGCTGTCGCGATAGCTCACTCCCTGTTTATGGATAACCGCACGGGCCGCCGGGGAAAGGTCGTCCCAGATCAGAGGCAACACCTCTTCAACAGGCCCTACCTCATCCTCTTCCAACGGAGCACCCGCGTCACCTTCTACACAGCATTCGCCCGCACAAGCGCCCAGGTCACATAAAAATTTCTCCCTGAACACGTCCAGGGAGATCACTATATCATCTATCTGTATCATAACAAAATCAACTCATACGTACGCATCACATCCGGTTAGGAACTTCAATACCCAGCATCCCCATAGCCAGACGTACCACTTTACCGACATTGGCCGAAAGTACCAGACGAAATACCCTGATATCCTTATTCTCTTCACGCAGAATACTGAAATCGTGATAGAACTGGTTATACTCCTTTACCAGATCATAGGTATAATTGGCGATCACAGAAGGGCTATAGTCCTCTCCTGCCTGACGCACCACAGCGGCAAATTCAGCAAGGTGCTGAATAAGAGTCTGTTCTTTTTCGTTCAGGACCAGATCCACAGGCAAATCGGCAGGAACATTGATCCCGGCTTCGGCCGCTTTCCGAAGTACCGATTGAATACGCGCGTATGTATATTGAATGAAAGGTCCGGTATTCCCGTTAAAGTCAATAGACTCTTTCGGATTGAAAGTCATATTCTTACGGGCATCCACTTTCAGAATGAAATATTTCAGAGCCCCCAACCCGACCATACGGGCGATATGTTGTGCTTCCTCTTCGGTGCATCCGTCCAGTTTACCCAGTTCGAGCGATGTTTCCCGGGCCGTAGAGATCATCTCCTGCATCAGATCATCCGCATCCACGACCGTACCTTCACGGGATTTCATTTTTCCTTCGGGAAGTTCTACCATACCGTAGGAGAAATGTACCAGATCTTTTCCCCACGCGAAGCCCAGTTTATCCAGCAGGATAGAGAGGACCTGGAAATGATAGTTCTGCTCGTTACCTACCACATAGATCATTTTATGGATCGGATAATCATCGAAGCGGAGTTTAGCTGTTCCGATATCCTGGGTCATATAAACAGAAGTACCATCGGCACGTAACAGGAGTTTATGATCCAATCCCTCCGCAGTCAGATCGGCCCATACCGAACCATCCTCCTTGCGATAGAAGATCCCTTTATCCAACCCTTCCAGTACTTTGTCTTTTCCTTCCAGATACGTCTCCGATTCGTAATAGATCTTATCGAAACTGACTCCCATCTGCTGATAGGTCTCATCAAATCCTTTGTAGACCCATCCGTTCATCATGCTCCAGAGCGCGCATACTTCCGGATCACCGGCTTCCCACTTACGGAGCATTTCACGTGCCTCCTGCATCAGGGTAGAAGCAGCCTCAGCCTCCTCTTTCGTCAGTCCACCGGCCATCAGTTCGCTGAGTTCCGCTTTGTAGTGCTGATCGAAAGAGACATAATAATCACCCACCAGATGATCCCCTTTCTTACCGGAACTTTCCGGGGTTTCTCCCTGACCATATTTCTGCCAGGCCAGCATGGACTTACAGATATGGATACCACGGTCGTTCACAATATTGGTCTTCACCACCCGGTTGCCATTGGCCTCCATCAAATTGGCCAGTGATTTTCCCAACAGATTGTTGCGGACATGTCCCAGATGAAGTGGCTTGTTGGTATTGGGAGAAGAGTACTCGATCATCACCAGGGGGGCATTCTCCCCTACCGGCACAATCCCGTATTGCTCATCGGCATGAATGGCATTCAGCAAACCGATCCAGGAAGCAGAAGAGATGCTTAGGTTCAGAAATCCTTTGATCACATTGAAGCCTGCGACAGCCGGATCGTTTGTCAACAAATAATCTCCGATCTCCTGTGCGGTTTGTTCAGGACCTTTGCGTGACATCTTCAGAAAAGGAAATACCACTAAGGTAAAATGTCCTTCAAACTCCTTTTTTGTTTTCTGCAATTGCACCTGCGCGGCCGGCACATCCTGGCCGTAAAGTATTTTTAATCCGCCGATCACGGAATCAACAAGTCTGTTCTCTATATTCATAACCTCCTAAATTTGTGGGTGCAAAGATACAAAAAAAAGAAAACGCGGAACTATTTACGATTTACCAATTTACGATGCACGATTGAAATAGTAGATGTTATCCATTGTTCTTTGAGAAGTTTGCAGTGGATCAGGCTCGTACAGTTGACAACTACGATGTATTTTCTGTGCTGTTTCCCTCCCAGTCAAAGAACCTGTTTGAATTTTCCGGGGAAAATTCAAACAGGTTCTTTGCAATGTACTGTTCCGCGCCGGCAACCGGTCACTGAACTGCATCGGCCAGCTCTGTGCCCGGCTTGAATTTCACCACATTTTTGGCAGGAATAACAATTTTCTCTTTGGTAGAAAGGTTAACGCCCGGTCTTTCTTTGCGCTGAGTAACCATAAAGGTTCCGAATCCTGTTAACGAAACCTTTTCTCCGGCTTCCAGGGTCTCACATACGTTGGAAACAAACGCCTCCAATGCTTTTTTACAATCGGACTTACTCAGTCCGGAATCAGCAGCCATAGCGCTGATAAGTTCTGCCTTATTCATAATACCTGATTGAATGGATGAATATAATGTTACACAAAATCCTGCAGTTAACCTTCTCACAAATATAGGCTAACAAAACAAAATATCAAATAAAAACTTAGAAATTTTAGCAGCAAAAGACTGAATCAGAGGGAATATACACTATTTTTACTGTTTCAAAAGAATTAATTCGTATTTTTGCAGCCACGAATTTTCTATATGAATTAAAAAGCCACGATATATGAGCATACCTGCTGTAACGAAGAACCTTATTATTATCAACGTCTTGTTTTTTCTGGCTACAGTTGTACTCAGAGGATATGGGATTGGTCTGAACCAGTATCTGGGATTGCACCTTTTTATAGCGAGTGATTTCAATCCGGCACAGCTCATTACTTACATGTTTATGCACGGCAATTTCGCTCACCTTTTCTTCAATATGTTTGCCGTATTCATGTTTGGCCGTATCCTGGAACAGGTCTGGGGTCCCCGGCGTTTCCTGTTTTTTTATATCTTCTGCGGAATAGGAGCCGGACTAGTACAGGAAATCGTACAATATATACATTTTCAGAATGTACTCTCGGGATATCAGAATGTCGATATAGGACATGCTATCATTCCCATGTCTGAGTACCTGAATTACATGATCACAGTAGGTGCTTCCGGAGCGGTATATGCCATCCTGCTGGCTTTCGGAATGCTGTTTCCCAACCAACAGATCTTTATTTTCCCTTTACCTGTCCCGATCCGGGCTAAGTTCTTTGTGATCGGATACGCCATCCTGGAACTCTACCTGGGTTTCTCAAACAATCCGAACGACAATGTAGCCCATTTTGCTCACCTGGGCGGAATGGTATTTGGTATCCTCCTGATCCTGTATTGGAGAAACAAGAATAAACGAAGAAATCCGTATGCTTACTGATATCAAACAGAAATTCCGTCAGGGAAATATTTATATCCGCCTGATCTACATCAATGTGGGTGTATTCCTTATTACTTTCGCAGCAAACGTATTCTTCCAGCTGTTCAATAAAGACATATCTTTCCTGACGCATTATTTTGTACTTCCCGCGTGGCCCGAACGATTCATACAACAGCCGTGGTCTTTGTTCACGTATATGTTTATGCACGCCGATATCCTGCACATCCTGTTCAATATGCTGTGGCTGTACTGGTTCGGCTCACTCTTCCTGCAACTCTTCTCGGCCAGACACCTGCGGGGATTGTATATCCTGGGAGGGTTCTGCGGAGGTCTGCTCTATCTGATTTCCTACAATCTCTTTCCCTATTTCCAGCCTATGGTCTATCGGTCTGTAATGGTGGGTGCCTCCGCTTCTATCCTTGCTATCGTAGTGGCCACCGCGTACAGACAGCCCAACTACCCGATACGTCTCTTGCTGATAGGAAATATCCCGCTGAAGTATCTGGCCGCGTTTGTAGTGATCACTGACATGCTGATGGCTACCTCTGCCAACGCAGGAGGACATATTGCCCATCTGGGAGGTGCGCTGGCCGGATGGTGGTTTGCCGCCGACCTGAACAAGGGGCATGATCCTACCCGATGGATCAACCGCGTGATAGATACTATCACAGGATGGTTCGACAGAAAACCATCTCCACGCAAGCCAAAGATGAAGGTGCATTACGGAAAACACCAGCAAGATTACGACTACAACGCGCAGAAAAAGAAAAAATCGGAAGAGGTAGATCGTATCTTAGATAAACTGAAAAAATCGGGATACGACAGCCTTACTTCCGAAGAAAAAAAGAGTTTGTTTGACGCAAGTAAAAGATAAGAGATGAAACGTATCGGAAAAATGGTCGGACATTTGATCTGGATCGTCAACGCTGTATGTACAGGTCTGATGATCCTGGTAGCTTTCAGTCCGATGTTTAACCCGATGGTGCATCCCATCCGTTCGACATTCGGACTGGCTTTTCCTGTTTTCCTGTTCATTAATATCGCTTTTGTGATTTTCTGGCTGATCGTTTACTGGAAGTTCGCTCTGCTTTCCATAGCCGGTCTCCTGATCTGTTATTTACCTCTGCGTACGTATATACCTTTCAACATACCTGCACGCAATATACCTGAGGAGCGCATCAAACTCCTCACCTACAATGTGATGGGATTCAATCATCTGACCAAGAAAGACGGTAAGAACGATATATTGGAGTACATCAGTCAGAGCAACGCAGATATCGTATGCCTGCAGGAATACCTGACCTCCAAAAACACCAAATATCTGACAGATACGGATGTTTTTACCGCGCTGAAATCCTATCCCTATCATCAGATCCAACAAATAGGCGAAGGGAAGAAAAGCGGCAATAAAGTAGCTTGTTTCTCCCGCTATCCGATCCTCTCTGTCCGGGTTATCCCCCAGGAAAGCAAATATAACGGATCGGTACTATATCAGATCTTAGTGGGTGAAGATACGATAACCGTCATCAATAACCATCTGGAATCGAACAAACTGACTATAGAGGACAAAGCCCTTTACGAAGATATGATCAAATCTCCGGAAGCCGATAAAGTGAAGGAAGGGATGAGGCACCTGGTCCGGAAACTGGCAGACGCATCTGCCATACGGGCTGTACAGGCTCAGAAGGTAGCCAAAGAAATAGAAGCCGCCCAGACACCTTACCTGATCGTATGCGGCGACTTCAACGATTCGCCTATCTCCTACACACACAAAACCCTGACGAAGAACCTCAAGGATGCTTTTGTGGAATCGGGCAACGGACTAGGGATCTCCTACAACCAGAATAAGTTTTATTTCCGGATCGACCATATCTTTATAAGTCCGAACCTGAAAAGTTATCGCTGCACCGTAGACCGTTCGATCAAAGAATCGGACCACTATCCCGTCTGGTGCTACATTACCCGGAGATAAAGGTAGCACATACTACCGGGAATATACAGACCAACAATGAAAAAAACACATATAAGATGACAATGAAAAAAGTAGTATTTATCCTAACAATCACATGTATGATCACTGCATGTACTACCCGGACAGAGAACAACCCGTTCTTTGCGGAGTTTAAAACACCAAACGGTGTACCCCCTTTCGACAAGATCAGACTGGAACACTATGAACCGGCTTTCCGGAAAGGAATGGAAGAACAGAACAACCTCATCCGGGAACTGATCGAAAACACCGAAGAGCCCACCTTTGACAACGTAATCGTGGCATTGGACGAAAGCTCTCCGACACTGAACCGGGTGAGTGGTGTATTTTACAATATGACCAGCGCAGAAACAACCGATGAACTGACAGCACTTTTTATGAAGCTGGCGCCTGAGCTTTCCGAACACGGAGACAACATCTACCTGAATAAGGAACTGTTCCGGAAAGTAAAGAGTGTATACGATACCAAAGCCTCTCTCGGCCTGACCACCGAACAGGAACGTCTGCTGGATAAGACCTATCAGGGATTTGTACGTTCAGGAGCTGCATTGGACGAAGCCAGCCAGGCACGTCTGCGGGAAATCAATAAAGAATTGTCTACTTTGGGGATCCGCTTCAGTAACAACCTGCTGAATGAGAACAATTCCTTCAAACTTTTTGTAGACAACGAAGCAGACCTGTCGGGCCTGCCGGAATGGTTCCGCGAAAGTGCTGCCGCTGAAGCGAAAGAAGCCGGTGAAGAAGGCAAATGGCTCTTTACCCTGCACAACCCCAGCCGCCTGCCGCTGCTGCAATATGCAGACAACCGCGCCCTGCGTGAGAAGGTATATACAGCTTATATCAACAAGGGCAACAACAACGATGAGAATGACAACAAAGAGATCATTGCTTCCATCGCGAAACTGCGTCTGGAAAAAGCGAAACTCCTGGGATACGATAACTTCTCCGGTTTCACCCTGGACCGCACCATGGCAAAAAACCCGGAAACAGTCATGGATTTCCTTCACAATCTCTGGAGCTACTCCCTGCCCAAGGCCAAAGGAGAAGCGGCTGAATTGCAGAAGATGATGGACAAAGAAGGAAAAGGCGAAAAACTGGAAGGCTGGGACTGGTGGTACTACACGGAAAAACTGCGCAAAGAGAAATACGATCTGGACGAAGAGGAGATCAAACCCTATTTCAAACTGGAGAACGTACAGGACGGAGCCTTTGAAGTAGCACAGAAGTTGTATGGCATCGCACTGACCCCTCTGCGGAATATTCCGGTATACCATCCGGATGTAGACGTTTTCGAAGTGAAAGATGCCGATGGTTCCCAACTGGGAATATTCTATGTAGATTACTTCCCCAGAGCCGGGAAGAAAGGGGGAGCCTGGATGAGCAGCTACCGCAGTCAGAAAGGAGACATACGTCCGTTGGTATGCAATGTGGGTAATTTCACCAAACCTGTCGGTGATATGCCTTCTCTGCTGACCCTGGATGAAGTAGAAACTCTTTTCCATGAATTCGGACACGGACTGCACGGACTGCTGACCAAGTGCAACTACGAAGGAGTATCGGGTACCCGGGTGGCACGTGATTTTGTAGAACTTCCTTCTCAGATCATGGAACATTGGGCTACAGAACCTGTAGTGCTGAAAATGTACGCCCGTCATTACCAGACCGGAGAACCGATGCCGGATGAACTGATCGAAAAACTACTCCGTCAGAAGACTTTCAACCAGGGATTCATGACCACCGAACTGCTGGCGGCAGCTATTCTGGACATGGACCTGCACAACCTGACAGAAATGAATGATCTGGACATTGTGCAGTTTGAAAAAGAAAGAACCGAAGCGCTGGGACTGATCCCTCAGATCGCTCCCCGGTATAGCCTGCCTTACTTCAACCACATCGTCGGAGGGTATGCGGCCGGATATTACAGTTATCTGTGGGCCAATGTGCTGGATGCAGACGCGTTTGAAGCATTCAAGGAAAAAGATATTTTCGATAAAGAAACAGCCGAACTCTTCCGGCGCAATGTATTGGAAAAGGGCGATAGCGAAGATCCCATGGTACTCTACCGTAACTTCCGCGGAAGTGAACCACAGTTGGATGCCATGCTGAAAAACCGGGGAATGAAGTAACATCCCCTCTACAGATATACCTCTTTTATTATATCCCTCCACAACTGCACCGGAATTGACAGAAAGTTCCGGTGCAGCTACATACTGAGGCCTCATCCGTACCGATTTATGTAAGCGGAAACCATTATTATCAACCAGTTACTGCTTGTTACCTCTGCTCTGCATACTCCCTGTAACCGGAATTTAGAACAAAGTGTCAAATATTTGATTCGCAATTGCCTCGGAATGTGAAAAAAAAGCTATATTTGCAGCCCTGTATACACACATTAATCTAATTAAAAACAAACAATATAAATTTAAAGTAAAATGCAAAACAAAGGATTTGTAAAAGTTTTTGCGATATTACTCACCCTGGTTTGCTTGTTTTATCTATCCTTTACCGCAGTGACCAGCTACTACAATGGTAAAGCTCGGGACTATGCCAAGGGAGACTCGAAACTGGAACAGGAATACCTGGACTCTCTCTCTAACGAGAAAGTCTGGTTGGGTATTTATACGCTCAGACAGGCACGCGAAATGGAAATTGGACTGGGTCTCGACCTCAAAGGTGGGATGAATGTGATCCTGGAGGTATCTATTCCGGATATCATCAAGGTATTGGCAGACAACAAGCCTGACCCTGCTTTCAATGAAGCCATAGCCAACGCAAGCACGCTGGTTCAAAATAGTCAGGATGACTTTATCACTGTGTTTATCCGGGAATACCGTCGTCTGGCTGGCCCCGACAGCAGACTATCTGAAATTTTCGCAACGCAACAGCTCAAAGACAAAGTAAATCAGAAAAGTTCGGATTCCGATGTAGAAAAAGTATTGCGTGCAGAGGTGAAAGCCGCTATCGACAATTCCTATAACGTACTTCGTACCCGTATCGACCGTTTCGGTGTGGTTCAGCCAAACATTCAGAGTCTGGAAGACCGCATGGGACGTATCATGGTAGAGTTGCCGGGTATCAAAGAACCCGAACGTGTGAGAAAGCTGTTGCAGGGATCTGCCAACCTGGAGTTCTGGGAAACTTACCACGCGAGTGAGATCGCTCCTTATCTGCAAATGGCAGATGCGCGCCTTCGCCAGACAATGTCTCTGGAAGACAATACCACAGAGGAAACCACAGAAGTACAAGCCACCGAACCTACAGTTCAGACAGAAGGCACAAGTCTCGCAGATAGCCTTGCCGCTGTATTGAGAGGAGAAGGTACAGCTACTGTTTCTACGGAGGCAGATCGCGAACTTGCCCGCAGACAAAATCCACTTCTTTCTCTGATGTATTTCAACAACTCGCAGGGGCCTGTTGTAGCCTATGTACACTACAGAGACACAGCTGAGGTAAACCGACTTCTGGCTACATCAGAAGTTGCGAACGAACTTCCCAGAGACCTGCGTCTGAAATGGGGAGTGGCTCCTACCGACAACCCGCAATTCCCCAAAGGTCAGTATTTTGAACTTTATACGATCAAATCTACTGAACGTAACGGCAAAGCTCCTCTGGAAGGAGATGTGATCGTAGACGCGAACAATGAATACGACCAATACGGACGCCCTTCGGTAGGTATGGTGATGAACAACGACGGTGCGCGTCGCTGGGCCCAACTGACCAAACAGAATGTCAACAGATCCATTGCTATTGTATTGGATAATTATGTATACTCTGCTCCCAATGTACAAGGTGAGATTACCGGTGGACGTTCACAGATCACGGGTAGCTTCACTCCGGAACAGACCAAAGACCTTGCGAACGTATTGAAGTCCGGTAAGATGCCGGCTCCGGCCAACATTGTACAGGAAGATATCATCGGCCCTTCTCTGGGTCAGGAATCCATCAAATCCGGCTTCTACTCTTTCGTAGTGGCATTGATCCTCCTCATGGTTTATATGTGTGTGATCTACGGCATCATACCGGGTATGATAGCCAACTGCGCGCTGGTACTTAACTTCTTTTTTACGTTAGGTATCCTGGCCTCTTTCCAGGCAGCACTCACACTGGCCGGAATTGCCGGTATGGTACTGGCACTGGGTATGGCTGTCGATGCGAACGTACTTATCTACGAACGTATCAAAGAAGAACTCCGCAGTGGCAAAGGCATCAAGAAAGCGCTGGCCGACGGATATTCAAACGCTTTCTCCGCGATCTTTGACTCGAACCTTACTTCTATCATTACAGGTATCATCCTGTTCTGGTTCGGTACAGGTCCGATCCGTGGATTTGCCACGACGCTGATCATTGGTATTGCTGTATCTTTCTTTACCGCGGTATTCATGACACGTATAGTGTATGAGCACTTCCTCAATAAAGACAAACTGCTCAACCTGACCTTTACGTCGCCGGTTTCCAAGAACCTGTTCAAGAATCCTCATTTCAATTTCATAGGTAACAGCAAGAAAGCCCTTATCGTCGTAGGAGTAGCTCTGCTGATCTCCATAGGATCACTTGCCGTAAGAGGTTTGAGCCAGGGTATTGACTTTACGGGTGGACGTAATTACAAAGTACAATTTGTAAATCCGGTAGAGACAGATCAGGTTCGTGATTTATTAACAGGTGCGTTTGGTGATGCTAACGTCAGTGTTTTGGCTATCGGAACCGACAAACGAACTGTACGTATCAGTACCAACTATCGCATCAACGAAAGCGGTAACAATGTGGATTCTGAGATCGAAGCTTATCTGTACGATAAACTGAAACCTCTGTTGACTGAAAACATTACCCTTGAAACATTTATAGACCGCGACAACCACACAGGCGGTAGCATCGTTAGCTCACAGAAAGTAGGACCCAGTATAGCGGATGATATCAAAACCTCAGCCATCTGGTCGGTATTGTTCGCACTGATAGCTATCGGTCTGTACATTCTGCTGCGCTTCCGCAACATTGCCTATAGTGTAGGTTCGGTTGCTGCGCTTGCCAGTGATACGTTGTTGATCTTAGGGGTTTACTCACTCTGCTGGGGATGGATGCCTTTCTCTCTGGAAATAGACCAGACGTTCATCGGAGCTATCCTGACTGCTATCGGATATTCGATCAATGATAAAGTGGTGATCTTCGACCGTATCCGTGAGTTCTTCGGATTATACCCGAAACGCAATAAGAAACAACTGTTCAACGACTCATTGAACACCACGCTGACACGTACGATCAATACTTCATTGAGTACATTGCTGGTATTGTTGTGTATCTTCATCCTGGGTGGTGATTCGATCCGCAGCTTCTCGTTCGCGATGATACTTGGGGTGGTATTTGGTACACTTTCTTCTCTTTTCGTTGCTTCTCCTATCGCATACATGATACTTAAGAATAAGAATGAAGAGCCCAAGACTGAAGAGTAAATAGTCTATTATTATAATAAAAAAGTCCCTCGTTATTGAAACAACGAGGGACTTTTTGTATAGAAACAAATCAAGGGATTTACAATCGGACAATTTACGGACCAATGATGGACGAAGCCAATCAACAGTCAACAAAGCTAATCCCAATTGAAAATACAAAATGAGATCACCCACATGTAGAGAAGCATATTTGCTTCACTATATGTGGGTGATGACAAGAGATACTTGTAATCATTTCCACTCCTTATTCACACATATTCGTCGCCACATTTGGA
This sequence comes from Bacteroides sp., assembly GCA_021202275.1. Taxonomy (GTDB): domain Bacteria; phylum Bacteroidota; class Bacteroidia; order Bacteroidales; family Bacteroidaceae; genus Bacteroides. The sequence continues at coordinate 127,683 of JAJQDI010000005.1, read as the reverse complement.
GGTAGCAGGTTGTGCAAAAAACAAAAGCGGCAGTGAGTTCACTGCCGCTTCCAGTACCCCCGACGGGAATCGAACCCATATTTAAAGTTTAGGAAACTTCCGTTCTATCCGTTGAACTACAGGGGCTTACCAATAAAAGAACAAGCTGATCGAAGAAATTTAAAGTATGTTTATCAACAAAAATACCTCCATACATAAAACAGACTTGCCTTTTAAGCAGTCACAAAGATAAAGCATTCCGGCAATTAGACCAAACTTCGTTTTACATTTTATCTACCGGATCGCATTCTATGAAACCGGAAAATACAGATTTATGAAATAAATTTTACAAAAACATCCTTTCATTCAGGTTACGGATACCGCAATATATCCGATTGATCTTCTCCGACAGACAGGCTCTTAATTCAAAGTTCAAACTATCAAAATATATAGTTATTCACTTATTTAGCGTCACATATAACCAGAAAGAGCCCTTTTACACAATAAAATTATAAATTTCAGAAACCATACCCATAGAAATGACAGATAAATACAAAAAGATTTTGTTAAGTCGGTCAACTTTACGACCTTTGTACCACTTCAAACATACGATTTGTAAATCCCCCTATTAAAGATAGAGTTATGGCAGAGGAAATGATGGTAAAAGAATTGGAAAGAGTAGTTGTCCGCTTTTCGGGCGACTCCGGCGACGGTATGCAGCTGGCCGGAAATATATTCTCAAACGTGTCGGCCGCGATCGGGAACGACATCTGTACGTTTCCGGATTATCCCGCCGACATCCGTGCCCCGCAAGGATCACTAACCGGTGTATCGGGTTTTCAGGTACATATCGGCGCGGATAAGGTATTCACACCAGGTGATCAATGTGATGTATTGGTAGCCATGAATCCGGCTGCCCTGAAGACTCAATATAAATTTTGTAAACCTGAGGCTATTATACTTATTGATTTGGATTCATTCACAAAGAAAGATCTGGAAAAAGCTCAGTTTGTTACAGAAAACCCCTTTGAAGAGTTAGGCATACGGAATGAAATCCTGGAAGTTCCTATTTCTTCCATGTGCAAAGAGAGCCTGAAAGATTCCGGCCTGGACAACAAAGGCATGCTCCGTTGCAAAAATATGTTTGCCGTAGGTCTGGTATGCTGGCTTTTCAATCGCCCTCTTTCCGCAGCGGAAGAGATGCTTAAAGAGAAGTTCGCAAAGAAACCCATTATAGCGGAAGCCAATATCAAAGTACTGAATGACGGATACAACTACGGAGCAAACACGCACGCCTCAGTTTCTACATATAAGATCGAAAGCAAAGGTATCAAAGAAAAAGACTTGTATACCGATATCAATGGCAATAAAGCTACCGCTTACGGATTCATTGCCGCTGCGGAAAAAGCCGGACTGACACTTTACCTGGGCTCCTATCCCATCACCCCAGCCACAGACATTTTGCAGGAACTCTCCAAACACAAAGCGCTGGGAGTAAAAACAGTACAGGCCGAAGACGAGATCGCGGGATGTGCCTCCGCCGTAGGAGCCGCTTTTGCCGGTAATTTTGCGATTACTACCACATCGGGCCCGGGAGTATGTCTCAAAAGTGAGGCTATGAACCTGGCAGTGATCGCGGAACTCCCGTTGGTAGTTGTGAATGTACAACGGGGAGGTCCTTCGACAGGACTACCCACCAAGTCGGAACAATCGGACCTGCTACAGGCGCTTTTCGGAAGAAACGGCGAAAGCCCCATGCCGGTGATCGCCGCTAAGTCTCCCAGCAGTTGCTTTGAGATGGCATATATGTCTTCCAAAATAGCACTGGAACACATGACACCGGTTGTATTACTAACAGACGCTTTCATCGCAAATGGATCAGCAGCCTGGAAATTGCCCGATCTGGATCAGTATCCGAAGATCAATCCTCCGTATGTTACCCCGGACATGGCAGGTTCGTGGACTCCCTACCAACGCGACGAACTGAGTGGAGCCCGTTACTGGGCTATCCCGGGAACAGAGAACTTCACACACCGCATCGGAGGTCTTGAAAAGAGCAGCGAGACCGGTATCATCTCTACGGAGCCTGATAATCACCACAAGATGACTTTGCTCCGTCAGGCCAAAGTCGATAAAATCGCGAATTACATCCCGGAACAACAGATAGAAGGAGATCCGGACGCGGAATTGCTTATCGTAGGGTGGGGAGGAACATACGGACACCTGCACTCAGCAATGGAACAGATGCGAAAAGAGGGTAAAAAGGTTGCTCTTACTCATTTTGAATACATCCATCCCCTACCCCGCAACACAGGCGAATTGCTTGGAAAATACAAAAAGGTGGTAGTAGCGGAACAGAACATGGGCCAGTTCGCCGGATTCCTGCGGATGAAAAATCCCGGTATAAACCTTCTTCAATACAACGAAGTAACCGGACAGCCATTCGTTACCCAGGAACTTGTAGATGCATTCACAAACTTATTGGAGGACTAACATATGAACGAAACAATATATACTGCAAAAGATTATAAGATCGGTCAGGCACGTTGGTGCCCTGGCTGTGGCGACCATGCTTTTCTGAGCTCTCTGTACAAAGCATTGGCCGAGATTGGCAAACCGCCTCATGAGATCGCTGTCATTTCAGGGATCGGATGTTCGTCGCGGCTCCCTTATTACATGAACACTTACGGATTTCATACCATTCACGGACGCGCGGCTGCCATTGCCACCGGAGTAAAAGTAGCCAACCCCGAATTGGATGTCTGGCAGGTATCCGGCGACGGAGATGGTCTGGCTATCGGAGGAAATCATTTCATCCATGCCATACGTCGTAACGTAGACATCAACATCCTGCTGCTCAACAACCGTATTTATGGTCTCACCAAAGGACAGTACTCTCCCACTTCGGAAAGAGGATTCGTCAGCAAGACCTCTCCATACGGAACCGTGGAAGATCCCTTCCGTCCTGCCGAACTTACTTTCGGGGCACGCGGACGTTTCTTCGCGCGTTGCGTAGCAGTAGACGCAGCAAACTCCGTGGAAGTACTCACGGCATCTGCCAGATACAAAGGTACTTCAGTAATTGAAATACTTCAGAATTGTGTGATCTTCAACGATGGTACCCACGACATGGTAGCTACCAAAGAAGGACGCAACAAAAACGCGATCTATCTGAAACACGGTCAACCCATGCTGTTCGGTGAGAACAACGAACTCGGCCTGATGCAGGAAGGTTTCGGACTGAAAGTCGTGAAATTAGGGGAGAACGGAGTCACAGAAAAAGACATCCTTGTACACAATGCCCATTGTGAAGACACGACCCTGCAATTAAAACTTGCTCTGATGGAAGGTCCGGAATTCCCTATCGCCCTGGGGATCATACGCGATGTGGTAGCTCCGACTTACGATGAGGCTGTACAACAACAGATCAAAGAAGTGAGCAACAAGGCTAAGTATCACAACTTCCGGGAACTTCTCATGACAAATGACGTTTGGGAGGTAAAATAATCCCCACATGAAATATTACAAAGAGCGATGCTCCCGAGAGTATCGCTCTTTTTCTTTTCCGATCTGCTTATCTTTTTATCTTTCCGTCAGAGAGAAGTATTTTTACAGACTACAAAATTTATACGTCAACTCCCAGGTAAGAGATCTCAGTCTTTTACTCCGTAAGCCAGATCACCGGCATCTCCCAATCCGGGTACAATATACGAATGTTCATTGATCTCCGGATCTATGGCTGCACACCAGATGGTAGTCTTATCAGCCGGGAAAACGCCCGCGATATGATCTACTGCCTGACGGCTGGCGATAATAGCAGCGACATGTATTTCAGCCGGCTCTCCTTTGGTAAGCATGGCCTGATAGGTCAGTTCCATGCTACTACCGGTAGCTAGCATCGGGTCGGTAATGATCAGTGTTTTCCCACTGATAAGGGGAGAAGCGATATATTCAATATGGATATCGAATTTCAACGTATCTTTGTACTTCCGATAGGCCGATACAAAAGCATTTTCCGCATAATCAAAATAACTCAGAAACCCCTGATGATAAGGAATACCTGCCCTGAGGATGGTACTGATCACAATGGGATTGTCAGGCGTACTTGCGGAAGCTGTCCCCAGGGGAGTACGGATCTCCTTTATAGAATAGGCAAATGACTTACTGATCTTATAGGCCATCACCTCTCCGATACGTTCAATGTTTCTCCGGAAACGAAGTCTGTCGCCCTGGACCTCCACATTCCTGATCTCCGCAACGTACTGATTCAGGATGGAGTTCGACTCACTCAAATTAATAATCTTCATAGGTATAATAGTTGTATATTTTCTCTGTTCCGGAATACAAAGTAAAGGATAATATTCCAATTTGCAACATTCAGTTTGCAGATATTGTTACGTAACTATAAAACCTGTCAGATTAAAGAAAAATTTCTTTAATATCCGATAAGTTTTCAAATAAAATATTACTTTTGTAAGCGATTTACAAGGGTCTATTTAATTTTACCTACAAAATGTAAAAATAAACAGTAAATTATATACCAATTTTAATTAATTAAAGAGATGGCAAAATTAGATTTAAGCAAGTATGGTATAAGCAACGACATCGAAGTTGTTTACAACCCTACGTACGAACAGCTTTTCCAGGCTGAGATGGATCCGTCAAACGAAGGGTACGAAAAAGGTGAGTTAACCACTACTGGTGCTGTATCTGTAAAAACAGGTGTATTTACCGGCCGTTCACCTAAAGACCGCTACATCGTTAAAGACGCTACCACTGAAAATACGATCTGGTGGGACGGAACCATCAACAAACCGGTTTCAACTGAGATCTGGAATGATCTGAAGGCTTTGTCTATGAAACAGCTGAATTCAGCTAAAAAATTATATGTAGTGGATACGTTCTGTGGTACCAATGCAGATACTCGTATGAAAGTACGTTTCATCGTAGAGGTAGCATGGCAGGCACACTTCGTAACCAACATGTTCATTCGTCCTTCTTTGTACGAACTGGAGCACTACGGAGAACCTGATTTCACTGTATTCAACTCTTCTAAAGTTACAAATCCGAACTGGAAAGAGCAGGGACTGAACTCTGAAGTATTCGTTGTATTCAACCTGACTGAAAAAGAACAGATCATCGGTGGTACATGGTACGGTGGTGAAATGAAGAAAGGTATGTTCGCTATGATGAACTATTACCTGCCTCTGAAAGGTATGGCTTCTATGCACTGCTCGGCCAACGTAGGTGAAAAAGGCGATGTTGCTATCTTCTTCGGTCTTTCAGGAACAGGAAAAACCACTCTTTCTGCCGACCCGAAATGTTACCTGATCGGTGACGACGAACACGGTTGGGACAACAACGGTGTATTCAACTACGAAGGTGGTTGCTACGCGAAAGTGATCAACCTGAGCGAAGAAAACGAACCGGATATCTGGAGAGCGATCAGACGTGACGCTCTGTTGGAAAACGTTGTAGTAAAAGAAGACGGAACCCCCGACTATGCGGATGGTTCTATCACAGAGAATACCCGTGTTTCTTACCCGATCTATCACATCAACAAGATCGTTCTTCCTTCCAAAGCAGGACATGCCAGCAAGATCGTTTATCTGTCTGCTGACGCGTTCGGAGTATTGCCTCCGGTTTCTATCCTGGACGATGCTCAGGCACAGTATCACTTCCTTTGCGGTTACACTTCCAAACTGGCCGGAACAGAACGTGGTATCACTGAACCATTGCCATCTTTCTCTCCTGCCTTTGGTGAAGCGTTCCTGACCCTGCACCCGACTATGTATGCCAAGACCCTGGGTGGAAAGATGAAAGAACACGGAGCTAAAGCATACCTGGTGAACACTGGTTGGAACGGTACCGGCAAACGTATCTCTCTGAAAGATACTCGTGCCATCATCGATGCCATCATCGACGGTTCTATCGAAAACTCAGAAAAGGTTCACATTCCTATCCTGAACCTCACTGTTCCTAAAACATTGAACAATGTATCTGATATTCTTGATCCTCGCAGCACGTACACGGATGTGGCTGAATGGGAAACCAAAGCCAAATCTCTGGCTGCCAAGTACATCAAGAACTTCGAACAGTACTGTGACAACGACGACGCGAAAGCATTGATCGCCGCAGGTCCTCAGTTGTAATCAGAGAATCCAACTTTATAGTAAAAAGCTGTCCGGTCAATCGGACAGCTTTTTTTAACAGAAAAGTCATCGTCATACTTCACCGATTATTATACCAGAGCTTCAATCTCTTTTCCGGAGAAAAGACTTATGGGTAATGACCCATTTTCCCGATCCAAACAGATACCAGGTAATCCGGTACAGACTACTGAACAGGAATTTAAACTCAGCACTACACAGCTACATAGCAGGCAATATACAGGCTCCTCTTCCTTTCCATAAAACAGGTACGCTTGCTATACTTAGACAGTCACCCTCTTCTGCTTTTTCTTTTTTTCTATGATCTGCCAGTCAAATCAAGCCTGACACCCCATCAGAAAAACAAGACATGCAACCGATCCGTTTCTTACCACAGTTATTACTTCATCGGACAGGCTGTATATATCCGACTCCGGTTTTCCTGCTGCCTCCGTATTCCCCTATTTAAATATCATACAGATACACACATTCATATCAGTTATCTCTCTTTGCCACTTTATACTTTTATCAACAGGAGCTCTACCCATTCGGCCAATGTTTTAGCAGAATTATTGAGACATAATATTTTCTATAAACTTCTATATGCGTAATTTATATTTTTATAAATTCAATAAATACAATATATACAAAATACTTAATAACTCAACTTAATACTTATTCTGAAAAATGAATTGCTTTTATAAAGAAATAAAACACATATTCTAAATTAATAATTTATATAAATTTATCATTCATGTATTCTTTTATTATCAAATAATTTTATTTTTTATACCCATGCATTGTTTTACTAAATAAATGATTTAAATTTACACACTCTATCCGTTATAAAGAAGGTTTAAAACACGATATTATAAGCCTTTGCCGGTACCTGATCACTCCTTATACCTGTATAAAAAAGAAGGGTAACTCGCTGTTATACTTATAAGAGAGAGTTCTCTGCGATAGAGATAAATTTATTAGAGTAACAAACATAGTAAAGAAACATGAGAAACAGAAGAGTAGTCATTACAGGTATGAGTGTCCTCACTCCTATTGGTAACACCCTCGATGAATTTTGGAATAATTCATTGAATTGTAAAATAGGATATGATCTACACGATTACAAAGGAATGAAAAGAGTCCTTGGATTAATCGGAGATTTTGAAGATCTCACAGCAAACAAACCGGCCAAAAAATAGGCAGGACAGCTAATATAGCTTTAAATGCTGCCATACGCGCGATGAAAGACGCACGCATCAATCATCAAACCATTGATAAAAGTCAGGCAGGAGTATGTATTTCCAGTGCTATCAGCAATATGGCTTATTGTGAAGACGTTTTCTTCGGAGAGGAGACCACTGAAAGCCAAAACATCTATAAAAAGGGGCTGTATACACACATTACCTGCGAAATTGCCGATGAATTTGATTTCCAGGGAGAAAATCTGATTATGTCGACTGGCTGTACCGGTGGCATTGATGCCATTGGATATGCTTATGAAGCCATCAAATACGGGGATCAACACCTTATGATTTGCGGAGCTGTTGAAACACCCGTTTCCAAAGTGACTATTGGATCGTTTGAGGCCATTGGCGCACTCACTAAAACCATGGATAAGGAGTCTGCCAGAGAAGCATCCCGTCCGTTCGATAAAACCAGGAACGGATTTGTTCTGGCAGAAGGATGTGCCGTACTTATTCTGGAAGAATATGAAAATGCCATCTGCAGAGGAGCGCATATATATGCAGAGATCAAAGCATACAATAGCTGCAACAACGCTTATCACATGACCGACCTGCCCAACAATGGGGTAGCATTGGGAGAATTACTCATACAGACAATGAAAGAAGCAGAAGTCCAACCTTCGGACATTGATTACCTGAATGCCCACAGCAGTTCAACCCCTCAGAATGATCTTTTTGAAGCCGCGGCTTATCACATCGCCTTCAAAGAACATGTAAAATCCTTACCAGTCAGTTCGACCAAATCCATGACCGGACATCCGTTGGGAGCATCCAGCGCCATTGAAATTGTGCATACGGTACTGGCCATGAAAAACAATACCATTCCCCCTACTGCCAATTACAAAGTAAAGGACGAAGAATGCGATATAAATATAATCTCAACCCCTACTGAACAGACCATTGATACCACTATTTCCAATGCAAATGGTTTTTCCGGATTACATGGAGTATTAATCTTATCAAAAATTTAAACATGGAAAAAATTGTTGTTACAGGCATGGGTATAATCGGCCCCTGTGGAAATAGCATAAAAGAATTCTGGCAGAATTTACAGACCGGACAATCCCATATCCGGAAGGTAAATGAAAAAGGTATTCAATATGCAGGAGTAGTTCATAAAGATTCTTTTGAAGATGTGATCCATAGAAGATTATTGGTCAAATGTGCTCGTTTTTCCAAACTTGGGCTCGTTGCCATAGATGAGGCAATCAAACAGGCAAATTTTAAAATTTCCGACTACCCCGACAAGGTAGGAGTGTTTATCGGCAATAATTCCGCGGGATGGGATACGTTATGGGACGGATTTAATAGTATGAAAGACCATACACCGTTGAGCCCACACTTAGTGAGCAACTGGTTTCCCGCGGCTGTACAGGGACATGCTTCTCTGATGTACGGGATGAGAGGAATAAGTAAAACCATAGTAGCCGACAGAGTAAGCGGTTTGATGGCAATAAAAAATGCGATTAAATACTTAAGAAAAGGAAGAATTGATTTTGCCATAGTAGGAGGAGTAGAAGCTCCGGTCAATAGCATGAGTTTAGAATTTTATGACTCCATCGATCAATATTCCCGAGGAAGCCAGTATCGGTTATTTGCTGAAAATAAAGGAATGGTTATAGCGGAAGGAGCAGGTTTCCTGATCCTGGAAAGAGAAGAAAATGCGTTAAAAAGAGTAAACAAAGAATCTATCATGGCCCAGATAGATGGGATAGGTGTCGGATACAGTGGAGACTACAACGACGACAAAGCCCTTTCCATCTATCAACATGTGATCAGGAGAGCTACAGACGACCACCCTATTGATATAGTTTACTTATCAGGCATCGCAAAAGACCGGGAAGACAAAATGGAAGTAACAGCCATTCAAAAAGAATTAGGCAGGAGTATAGTTTTCTGTTGTCCGAAAACGACTTTTGGTCATACGGTAGGTGCCTCTGCTCCGATGGATATAATTTTATCCATACTCAGTATGAAAGAAAACATCGTATTAAAGACCCATTCTGATCCACTTCCTGAAACTAATATAAACAGGGAGCCAACAGAAAAACACCATGCCACCGCTTTGGTCTTATCCCAGGGATACGGAGGTATAAAAGGAGCGATCAAATTAAGTAGATACAATTAAAATAAAAGCCATGCAAAGAGAAGAAATTAAAAATGAGATTTGGGGCATCATCGATCAGATGGGATGTACCATAGATTCAGAGAACAAGACAATCAAAGAAACAGATTTTGATTCGACCGAAGTAGCTGACTTAGCCACATCTATTAAAATAAAATACAAACTTCATATTCCGGATTATCATTTAACAAAAATGTCTGTTAAGCAGATAGCAGACTACATTTACACAAATATTCCGGATTTCAATGGAAAATAAAAAGCCCTCCCGGCCCGGCATTGATCTGGTAGAGATCGGTTTCATACAGAAAATGCTTTCCAAACACGGAAGGCATTTTCTGGAACGGTATTTTTCGGAAGAAGAAATAGCGATTTATCAAAAAACGAAGAAGATAACTTATCTGGCAGGTCGATTCGCGACAAAAGAAGCTATATTCAAATCGGTGAATATTCCCTATAAACCAACTCTCGTTACCGTATACAATGATCCCGACGGATGCCCTCAGATCTACCTGGGAGACAAAGAGTTTTATATTAAAGATTCCATTAGCTTAAGCCATCACGGAGAATATGCGATCGCAATCGCTCAGATCCGACAGGAAGACATAGGAGCATTTAAAAAATTTATAGACCCATAAAATCGTTAAGTATTTAGATCAAAACATATTTTAATCTTCTTTGATGGAATAAACCGTATGTTTCTTACTTTTCTCTATGGGTCAGTGTAGGAAGAAAAGAGCAACAAAAAATGTACAAGAGACTATCTTATAATAACATTGAAACAACCTTTATTCTGTTTATAGGTGAATCTCTGGTATCTTTCATCCTTAGTTGGATTTAGTTGATTTTTATTGTCTCTTTTAGTGTAAAAAGCCTCTTTTGTAAATTAAAATAGGTTCGGGAAAACACTTCAACCTGCTCCCACGGCTCATCCCCTTCAGATAATAGCCTATCAGAAAGTTATGCACAACTTACTAAGTTTCGCTCCGCCCGAACTATTCAATGAAGCCACAACCACTTTGCTGATGCCTTCTGTACGAATTCTGGGCCCCATGACCATGGAACAGCTGCAAGGAACCATACCCAGCCCGCTACCATTTACACAGAGCCTGATCGTGGTATGGCCACAACTCACCGGATTGATCGCGGTAACATTGCTCTGTTTCGCACTTTCTTATTATCGCTTTATACGAAGAGAAGTAAGATCCAGATAACTCAAGAGGTTGTTTCCCCATGAACCATCTGACAGACCGTTTATGGCGAGACAACCTCTTGTGTATAGCAAACTTAAACTTCCTGATCAACTATTCTTATTCGCACGTTTACGTTCATTCTCATCCAGGATCACTTTACGCATACGCATAAACCGTGGAGTTACTTCCACGTATTCATCCTCTTTGATATATTCCAATGCCTCTTCCAGAGAGAACTGTACCGGAGGGATCAGGCGGGCCTTATCATCCGCACCCGACGCACGCATATTGGTCAGCTTTTTGGATTTGGTAACGTTGATCACCAGATCATTCTCATGTGAATGCTCACCAACCACCTGACCCGCATAGACTTCGTCCTGTGGAAAAATAAAGAAACATCCTCTGTCCTGTAGTTTATCTATAGCATACGCAAAAGCCGTACCCACTTCCATAGCGATCATAGAGCCATTGGTCCGACGCTCCAGTTCTCCTTTATAGGGTTGATATTCTTTGAAACGATGAGCCATAATAGCCTCACCAGCTGAGGCGGTCAGCACATTGGTACGCAACCCTATGATTCCCCGCGAAGGTATAGCAAACTCTAGGTTGACACGCTCACCGTTGCTCTCCATCATCATCATCTCTCCTTTACGGCGGGTCACCATATCAATCATCTTGCTGGCATACTCTTCAGGAACATTGATCGTTAATTCTTCTACAGGTTCACAGCGTACACCATCTATGGTTTTATAGATCACCTGTGGCTGCCCTACCTGCAATTCATACCCTTCACGACGCATGGTTTCGATGAGTACCGAAAGATGAAGTACACCGCGTCCGGATACGATCCATTTTCCATCCTCCTCGCTCTTCGTCACCCGCAAAGCCAGGTTCTTATCCAGTTCCTTCATCAGGCGATCATGAATGTGGCGGGAAGTTACATATTTTCCGTCTTTACCAAAGAAAGGAGAATCATTGATGGCAAAAAGCATACTCATGGTAGGCTCGTCAATAGCAATGGGCGGAAGTGGCTCCGGCTGTTCAAAATCACAGATCGTATCCCCGATCTCAAACCCTTCTATTCCGATCAGCGCGCAAATATCCCCGGAGGAAACTTCGCTCTTCCTGGCACGTCCCAGACCTTCAAAGACATGCACCTCTTTTATCCTGGACTTTATGATACTACCGTCACGCTTGGCCAGACATACATTCATACTTTCTTTCAACGTTCCCCGATGTACACGTCCTACCGCGATACGTCCGGTATAAGCCGAATAATCCAGAGATGTAACCAACATCTGAGGAGTACCCTCCAGCGCCTCAGGAGCAGGTATATGCTCCAGGATACAATCCAGCAGAGGTGAAATACTATCTGTAGGCTCTTTCCAATCTTCACTCATCCAGCCATTCTTGGCAGAACCGTAAATGGTAGGGAAATCAAGTTGTTCTTCGGTAGCATCCAGACTGAACATCAGGTCAAAGACCATCTCATGCACCTCATCCGGACGACAGTTGGGCTTATCTACCTTATTAATCACCACCACAGGTTTGAGACCCAGTTGCAACGCTTTCTGCAATACAAACCGCGTCTGGGGCATAGGCCCTTCAAACGCATCCACGAGCAGGATACAGCCATCGGCCATATTAAGCACGCGTTCTACCTCACCTCCGAAATCACTGTGCCCCGGAGTATCAATAATATTTATTTTTGTATCTTTATAGTTGATAGAGACATTTTTAGATAGAATAGTGATCCCTCTTTCCCGTTCCAGATCGTTATTATCCAGAATAAGTTCGCCGCTGGTCTGATTGTCCCGGAAAAGATGTCCTGCCAAAAGCATCTTGTCTACAAGAGTAGTTTTCCCATGATCCACATGGGCAATAATCGCAATGTTCCTAATATTTTGTATATAATACCTATTGTTTGGGCACAAAGGTACGAAAAATGGCCTTAGCAACAGGAACGATAAGGAAAATAATTCCTGTAAAAGCTTGTCAGATAAAAGATAATCCCTATCTTTGCACGCTCAAAGCAATATTTATATATCAAAAATCTAAAAAATTATGTATTTAGATTCCGCTAAAAAGAAGGAAATCTTTGAGAAATACGGAAAGTCTAACTCTGATACTGGCTCAGCAGAAGCGCAGATAGCATTGTTTTCCTACCGTATCTCAAGTCTGACTGAGCACCTGAAGCTCAACAGAAAAGATTATAGCACTGAAAGAGCTCTGACCATGCTGGTAGGTAAACGTCGCGCTTTGCTCGACTACCTGAAAGCAAAAGATATCGAAAGATATCGTGCCATTGTTAAAAAGCTCGGATTGAGAAAGTAATTTTATTATTTTCCGAACAAGGAACAAAAAGAGATTGTCTCAACTGAGACAATCTCTTTTTTGTAAAAACTAATTTCAGGCTGGGTCGGCCACTTTTTTGTCCTGAAAACAGCAGCCTTAAAAATCGACCTATTCCGGTAATCAAAATAAAAAAATTGGTTACCAATTCTCCCCTCTTTGGTTACTATTTGATCACCGGCTATCGCAGTCCTTATTCGGCAGGGGTAAGAAGGCTCCCTAACCAGTGTCATTATACATTACTTTCGTAGTAAGACAAGTATCTTCTCATGAAAGCCTCCCAACGGCTACGGTTCAGTTCTCGTCCAACAAAATTCTGATACAACCCCCCTGCCATTCTCCTCATCCCTGCAAAAGATCGGCTGAAAAATAAGAAGTCAACTTTTTATTCCATTCATTCCTCATATGATATTGCCGGTGCAGGTTGATATATGTCTTATATTCTCTCTATTCTGAATAAAATTCCCCTTTATTTCACCTTACTTAGTTGGATGCTATCAGGAAATCACTATTTTTGCCTCTATACATTTCTGATTCATAAATTTCCATGAAAACCAAATAGGATGGACACAAGTAAAGTAGTCGGAGAAAAGATCAGATCCCTCCGCGAGAACAAATCGATTACCACGAAAGAACTGGCCGAACGCTCAGGACTTACTGCCGAACAGGTAGAACGTATAGAGAACAATGTAGATCTCCCTTCACTGGCTCCACTGATCAAAATAGCCCGTGTACTGGGTGTCCGGCTGGGTACATTCCTCGACGATAACGACGAAACCGGGCCTGTTGTCTGCCGGAAAGAGGAAGCAACGGATACCATCAGTTTTTCCAACAACACGACCCAGTCCAGGCGCCACATGAAGTATCATTCCCTCTCCCGGTCAAAAGCGGATCGTCACATGGAGCCTTTTATCATTGATGTATCTCCCACGGAAGAAAGCAACTTCATCCTGTCTTCCCATGAAGGGGAAGAATTTATTATGGTACTGGAAGGAGTTATGGAAATAAGTTACGGGAATAAAACCTATCTTCTGGAAGAGGGAGACAGTATTTATTATGATTCCATTGTACCTCATCATGTACATGCCTACGAAGGGCAGGCCGCCAAAATACTGGCTGTAGTTTATACCCCTGTCTGATACATTTATCTATACTTTTAAAAACACACTCACTATGCAACTCTACGACAGGACATTGGGGGAATGGCTCGAACACTGGGCAAAAGAGACTCCGGATAAAGAATACATTGTATATTCCGACCGGAACCTGAGATTTACCTGGAAACAGATGAATCAAAGGGTAGACGAAATGGCCAAAGGCCTGCTCTCTATCGGAGTAAAAAAAGGGTCGCACGTAGGAATATGGGCAGCGAATGTCCCCGATTGGCTCACATTATTATATGCCTGCGCCAAAATAGGAGCCGTGTATGTGACAGTGAATACCAACTACAAACAAAACGAACTGGAATATCTCTGCCAGAACTCTGATATGCACACCCTGTGCATCGTAGATGGAGAGAAAGACAGTGATTTTGTAGAAATGACCTACAACATGCTTCCGGAACTAAAGAGCTGTCAACGCAGCCATTTAGAAAGTCCGCGGTTCCCCTACATGAAAAATGTGGTATATATCGGCCCGGAAAAGCATCGTGGCATGTACAATACCTCCGAACTGCTACTATTGGGAAAAAATATCGAAGATGAACAGCTGGAACTCCTCAAGAGAGAAGTCAGCTGCCACGATGTAGTGAACATGCAATATACTTCCGGTACTACCGGCTTTCCCAAAGGGGTCATGCTTACCCATCATAATATAGCCAACAACGGTTATCTGACGGGAGAACACATGCATTTTACCTCCAGGGACAAACTCTGTTGCTGCGTTCCTCTTTTTCATTGTTTCGGAGTAGTATTGGCCAGCATGAATGTGCTTACCCATGGCTGTACACAGGTGATGGTCGAACGGTTTGATCCGCTTGTCGTACTGGCGTCCATTCACAAAGAGAGATGCACCGCCCTGTACGGAGTACCTACCATGTTTATCGCTGAGCTCAATCATCCCATGTTTGAAATGTTCGATATGTCCAGCCTACGCACGGGCATCATGGCAGGTTCTCTGTGTCCGGTAGAATTAATGAAACAGGTACAGGAAAAGATGTTCATGAGAGTGACCAGTGTTTACGGACTGACCGAAACCTCTCCCGGAATGACACAAACCCGCATTGACGACTCCTTTGAAGTACGTTGTACGACTGTGGGTCATGAATTTGAGTTCACAGAAGTGAAAGTACTGGACCCGGAGACCGGAGAAGAATGCCCTGTAGGTGTACAAGGTGAGATGTGCAACCGGGGATACAACACGATGAAAGGCTACTACAAAAATCCGGAAGCCACAGCTGAAGTAATCGATACCAACGGTTTCCTGCACTCCGGCGACCTGGGCATCAAAGACGAAGATGGGAATTACAGGATTACAGGGCGTATCAAAGACATGATCATCCGGGGCGGGGAGAACATCTACCCTCGTGAGATCGAAGAATTTTTATACCAACTCAACGGAGTAAAAGACGTACAGGTAGCAGGCATCCCTTCCGAAAGATACGGGGAAGAGGTGGGAGCCTTCATCATCCTACGGGAAGGGGCAGAACTACTTGAATCAGACGTAAAGGACTTCTGCAAGAATAAGATCTCACGCCATAAGATACCGAAGTATGTTTTCTTTATTTCTGAATTTCCCATGACGGGAAGTGGTAAAATACAGAAATTCAAGTTGAAAGATCTTGGAGTAGAACTCTGTAAAGAACAAGGTATCACCATCATCTGAGCCTGATACTTACCCACACAAGGAAGAACATAGATAGAGTATGTTCCTCTTTGTGTAAGAGGTAACAAACATCTCCCTCTATGAAGTGTCTCTTACATTTCTTTTCCTTTAAGTACCGAAGCGGAAATGGTGAACACAGAATCATTTTCAGAGTTTGCTTTCCTATCTATCGGAAGTACAAAAGAAAAAGTAGACCCTTCACCTACAACCGATTCTACGCCAATCTGACCTCCTAACTTCTCTACCAGCATTTTGCATAAAGCAAGACCCAGTCCTGTTCCTTGTATAAAATTATCTACTTTACCAAACCGATCAAAGATGGTAGATAACTTATTTTCCGCTATCCCGATACCTGTATCTTTCACATAGCAGCAGACATGTTCTCCCTGCCTACGGAACCCATAGCGGATCTCACCCTGAGAGGTAAATTTCATCGCGTTCCCCAGAAGATTGGTATAGATCTGCATCACACGCCCCCAGTCACTCACAATGTGTAATTCGGGATCGTTGTCATCCATCACCAGCCTGACACCATCTGCCACAGAATAACAATACATCTCGAACAATTGCAGACATACATCGTGAAGGCGCACCGAACGGTAAGAGAACTCCAGTGTTCCGGCTTCCAGAGAAGATATATCCAGAAGATCATTGAACAGATTCAGAAGCAGGTCACAGTTTTTCTCTATGATCTCAATATAAAGTTTCCGGTCCGAATCCTGATCCGAATCGATCACCAGTTTGGAAAAGCCGACAATCGCATTCAAAGGAGTACGTATCTCATGGCTCATATTCGCGAGAAAAGCCGATTTCAGCCGGTCTGCTTTCACAGCCTTTTCCCTGGCTACGATCAATGCCTGTTCCGTATCCTTCAGTTCCGTAACATCCCACGAAACTCCCATGATATAAGGCTTCTCTTCGCCGGAAGGTACCAGTGTTTTCATGGTATTGGCAACTCTCCTGCCCCACAGCGGATGCATATATTCCTGTACAAATTCAACACTGCCCTCTTCCAAGACTTTCAGATCGTGCCTGTAGAACTCCTCCATTTGTTCCGAAGCGGAGAAAAGCTCACTGTCATTTTTCCCTATAGCTTCTTCTGCCGGGATGCCCCACTGCTCCGCAAAAAGCTGGTTCCAATAGACATACCGGAATTCATTATTCGGATCTTTTACAAAGATGGTAGCAGGTACATTGCTCACAATGGCATCCAGGAAAGAATTGAGGCGTACTACCTCTTTCTCATGCTGAATGATCCTCTGTTCGGCCTGGATCCGTTCGGTGATCTCGCGGCACATACAAAGCAGGTAACGATCGTCTAACGGATAGATGCGGTTCTCAAAATGACGCTCTTCACCGTCTACCGCCAGACTATGTCTGCCCACCGAACCTTTCCCGGTACGGATCACACGATCCATATTCTCCCGGATGCTCTGATAGGCCGACTCAGGAACGACCTCTCTGAGATTGGTCTTCAGTAACTCTTCTACTGTATAACCCTCTACATGGTTGGTCTCAGGAGAAGATACCAACTCAATAAAATTGGCATCGTGATCATACACAATGATCATATCAGGGAAAGCATTCAGGATACGATGGATATATCCCTGAAGAAAGGGCTTCTCTGGTAATGTGGAAGAAACTTGTTCTACTTTTTTCTCAAGCTGATCAATTATCTCAAGTAATTCTTCCTTTGATTTATTATCATAACGGTTCATAGGAGTTTACCGGACATATTAAGTTGTATATTCTAACTATTAGTTGCAAATATATAACAATAATTGTATAAAACAAACACAAGCCGCTGTTATAATTTAGTAAAAAACAACAATTGCTTTTGCCCTAACATACAGAATATTCTATCTTTGTAGTCATTTACTTTAATTAATCAATCTATGTCCTCAGAATTATTCTCTGCACTGCCCTATAAAGTGGCAGACATCAACCTCGCCGATTTCGGGAGGAAAGAAATCGAACTGGCAGAAAATGAAATGCCTGGCCTGATGGCTCTTCGCGAAAAATATGGAGAATCAAAGCCATTGAAAGGAGCCCGTATCATGGGATCTCTTCACATGACCATACAGACTGCCGTGCTCATCGAAACGCTGGTTACTTTAGGAGCGGAAGTCCGGTGGTGCTCCTGTAACATATTTTCCACGCAGGATCATGCCGCCGCGGCCATTGCCAAAGCGGGAGTACCGGTATTTGCCTGGAAAGGAGAAACCCTGGAAGAGTACTGGTGGTGTACGTTACAGGCGTTGACTTTTGCCGGAGGAAAAGGCCCCAATGTTATTGTGGACGACGGGGGAGATGCCACCGTCATGATCCATCTGGGTTATCAGGCGGAAGAAGATGCTGCCGTACTGGAGAAAGCCGTTACCGCGGAAGATGAGATACAACTGAACGCGCTGCTCAAAAAAGTGTTGGCAGAAAAAGCCGGTCACTGGCACCAGGTAGCTAAGGACATACGTGGCGTATCCGAAGAGACCACGACAGGCGTACACAGACTGTACCAGATGAAAGAAGAAGGCAAGTTGCTCTTTCCGGCCTTCAATGTCAACGACTCCGTAACAAAATCTAAGTTCGACAACCTGTACGGTTGCCGGGAATCACTTGCCGACGGTATCAAACGCGCTACAGACGTGATGATCGCAGGAAAAGTAGTGGTTGTAGCAGGCTACGGCGATGTAGGTAAAGGATGCGCACATTCGATGCGTTCGTACGGAGCCCGGGTATTAGTTACGGAAATTGATCCGATCTGCGCGCTGCAAGCGGCTATGGAAGGATTTGAAGTGGTAACTATGGAAGATGCCTGTCGGGAAGGTAATATATTTGTTACTACCACAGGAAACATCGATATCATACGGATAGATCACATAGAACAGATGAAAGATCAGGCCATCGTATGTAACATCGGACATTTCGACAACGAGATACAAGTAGAGGCTCTGAAAAATTACCCGGGCATCAGACGGGTGAATATCAAACCACAGGTAGACAGATATTACTTTCCGGACGGACACAGCATCATTTTACTGGCAGACGGACGTTTGGTGAACCTGGGATGTGCCACCGGCCATCCTTCGTTCGTAATGAGTAACTCGTTCACCAACCAGACCCTGGCTCAGATCGAATTATTCACCAACAACTATGAGATTGATGTATATCGCCTGCCCAAACATCTGGACGAAGAGGTGGCGCGTCTGTGTCTGGAAAAGATCGGGGTGAAACTTACCCGTTTGACACAGGAGCAGGCCAATTACATCGGTGTGTCCGTAGATGGCCCCTACAAAGCCGATCACTACAGATATTAATATCCGCATCACGGGAAACGATGGGTACGGAGTCTCTTCGGAACATCGTTTCCCTTCTCTTCCCTGTATACTTGTTCACTCCATTATCCTGCATACGTTCATGAAAAGATTTCTACCGGAATTATTAGTCATCCTGGCATTTATTATCATTTCATTCGCTTATTTCTTTCCCGCTGTCCTAGAAGGATGTATCCTCTTCCAGCACGATACTGCGGCAGGTGCAGGCGCCAGCCAGGAGGTGAAAGAATATTACGAGCGTACAGGGCATCGCAGCCGCTGGACCAATGCGTTGTTTGGCGGTATGCCCACTTACCAGATCTCTCCCAGTTACGACTCTACGGAGCCTCTGCGCCTGGTAGAAAAAGCCTACCATCTTTTCCTGCCCAACTATGTATGGCTGGTGTTCGCGATGATGCTTGGCTTCTACATTCTGTTGCGTGTGATGGGAGTATCTGCCTGGCTGGCCGGATTAGGAGGGATCATCTGGGGATTTTCTTCCTATTTTTTCATTCTGATCTCCGCGGGACATATCTGGAAATTTATTACGCTGGCCTACATACCTCCTACCATAGCAGGGATCTTACTGGCATATAAAAAGAAATACCTGGCAGGAGGCATTCTGGCAGCTCTGTTCGTAGCCTTGCAGATCCAGTCGAACCACATACAGATGACCTATTATTTCCTGTTTGTGATCCTGTTCCTGGTGATAGCTATTTTCATAGATGCCTGGAAGAAAAAAGAATTAACAGACTTTCTCAAAGCTACCGGCACACTTATAGTAGCGGGCTTTATAGGTATCTCCATCAACTTGTCTACGCTGTATCATACGTATGAATACACAAAAGAAACGATGCGCGGACAGAGTGAATTGCGGCAGGAGACCACAGAAGGTAAAGAAGAAAACGGACTGACGCGTGAATATATTACTCAGTGGAGTTACGGGATCGGAGAGACCTTCAACCTACTGGTACCCAACCTGAAAGGAGGAGCATCCGTACCTCTTTCCCAGAGCAGGACGGCCATGAAGAAAGCCAACCCCATGTATATCAGTCTCTATTCGCAACTTCCTCAGTATTTCGGAGACCAGCCCATGACGTCGGGTCCTGTATACATAGGCGCATTTGTATTGATGTTGTTCATTCTGGGATGTTTTCTGGTAAAAGGCCCTGTCAAATGGGCACTTCTGGGGGCAACGATATTCTCTGTACTATTGTCCTGGGGAAAGAATTTCATGGGCCTTACAGATTTCTTCATTGATTATGTTCCCCTGTATGACAAATTCCGGGCTATATCTTCCATTTTAGTGATCGCAGAGTTTACCATCCCCCTGCTGGCCGTACTGGCTATAAAAGAGATCGTGCAACAGCCCGGTTTATTGAAAGAAAAAGCAAAATATCTGTACATCAGTTTTGCTCTCACAGGGGGCCTTTGCTTCTTATTTGCCATCGCCCCCCGATTGTTCTTCTCCAGCTACATCCCCGCACAGGAATTCCAGGCTCTTCAGAATGCCATTCCCGCAGATCAATTGAAAGGAATACTCAGTAACCTGGAAGAAATGCGCGTTTACCTTTTCACTTCAGATGCCTGGCGAAGCTCTTTCATCATTGTCATCGGCACCTTGTTGTTGTGGATATACAGGGCAGGCAAGTTAAAAACCACTCTCCTGATCGGAGCGATAGCCATATTGTGCCTGACAGATCTGTGGGCAATAAACAAACGCTATCTGAATGACGCTCAATTCCAGCCACAGACCCAGAAGACAGAAACCTTCCGCAAGACCCCTACAGATGACTTCATTCTACAGGACCCTTCACTGGATTACAGAGTGCTGAACTTCGCAACCAGTACTTTCCAGGAAAATTATACCTCTTACTGGCACAAAAGCGTAGGAGGGTATCACGCTGCGAAACTCCAGCGCTATCAGGACATGATAGACTGGCATATTGTACCCGAAATGAGTGCGGTATATGAGGAGATACAAAGCAGTGAGGGAGATGTGGAAAGAATGGACCCGGATCGTTTCAGGATCCTGAATATGCTCAATACCAGATACTTCATTTTTCCCGCTACACACGGACAAACCATTCCTCTGGAAAATCCGTATGCCTATGGAAACGCCTGGTATGTATCGGAGATCAGATATGTGAACAGCGCGACAGAAGAGATGGAAGGCCTCAATGATATAGATCCCGCAGAAACAGCTCTGGTAAATGATAGTTTCCGCGACGCACTTTCCGGTATCACCGAAAGCTACAAGGATTCGTTGGCCTCGGTAACTCTTACCAGCTACGAACCCGACCACCTCGTATACAAAAGCTCTTCTGAGGAAAAAGGTGTAATTGTGTTCTCAGAAATATACTATCCGGGCTGGGAAGCTACCATAGATGGTATCTCTGTGCCTATAGCAAGGGCCGATTACATCCTGCGTGCCATTGAAGTTCCGGCAGGTGAACATACCATTGAAATGCGTTTCACTCCAAAAAGCCTGAAGATCACGGAAACAATAGCCTACGTAGCACTCGTAATTCTACTCCTTGCTGTCATCGCGTGGATATGGAAACAGAGAAAAAACGTGCTGAATTCAAAGAAAACATCCTGAGAACCCTTATCGGATAAGCCAGATCCTGTTTTCAGAAAAGCCTATCTCTTTATATGATATAAAAAAGTTGTCTCACTATAGATTCTGACAAGGTGAAATCTATGATGAGACAGCTTCTTTTTATCTATTACTTAATAGGATATACCCGATCTTCATCACATAGATATAAAATAATACATGGAACAGTCACCTGCTCCATGTACCCTCACACAAATCATTTAACTATCACACACCTCACGTGTGTACTCATCTTACTACTACCAAAAAAGAACAAACGTTATCTATGTATGAATAAGCCTGTTTTTATACAGTCTTTTCGAAATATCGAGCTTTTACTCGCCTTCTTTCAACTCCCAGGGGAGTTTTTTTCTTTCTTTTTCTTTTTCCAAAGAAGACCACTTTTCGTATTGTTCATCCGTCAGGATCTTCTTTATCTTTTTGTTTTTTTCCTCAATCGCTTTCTGCATCTGTTCAGGATCTATCCCTCTTCTTGTCTGCGGTCTGTCAGCTGAGAATTCCCTGTTCCTGTCCGGCGGAGGTCCGCCCTCTCTTCTTCCTCCCGGAGGAGGTCCCTGGCGACCGGGATCAGGTCTTGTCTGCGAACGTTCTTTTTCTTCCCGAAGAAAAAGCTTATATATCTTCTTATACTGTTTCTGATCCAGCTCAAGTTTCACCTGCATCTCATCAGCCATCTGTCTGGCTCTTACTTCAGGCTCAACGACCTCCCGGGGCTGTCGGGGCCGGGAAGTATCCGGTTCCTGTGCCATGCCTGCCAGAGGACATATCAGACAGATAAGAGAAATGAGTATATATCTGCGTTTCATCCGATCTCTTAATTGCTATTCAAAAATAAGAAACGCAGAATAAAAATAAAAATGGAATCGACAAACTTACCAGTTTTGTCTATCAATCTCGACATTTATCCTGAAAAGTCCCTTCCGGCTAGAGATGATCCGACGAATCCCAGAACAGAACGAGCAGCTCCCGGATCAGGCATTCAGCAATCTGCGGGAAAGATAACGCACCGGGTACCATACGGAAAAGAAACCGACAATCAATACTGTAATGAAAATAAAGAAAATGTCTACGGCATGAACACTCACCGGATAGGCATCCACCACAAAGCTACCGTGTCCGTTCCCTAAAGTAATGATCCCGAAGTGTTGTTGGACAAAACACATGGCCAGTCCCAGAAATATACCCGTTATGGCACCGCTCAGGGTGATCAGTCCACCTTCAAACAGAAAAATGCGGGAAATAAGTTTATCATCCGCCCCCAGATTGCGCAAGGTATCCACATCCTCCTTCTTATCTATTATAAGCATAGAGAGAGAACCTATCACATTGAAGCAGGCAATGGCTAGAATAAAAGTGAGGAAAAGATAAGAGATCAGCTTTTCGATCTCCATGATACGAAACACATCTTCCTGCTGTTCATACCTGTCCCGGACAATATACTCCGGCCCCAGATGTTGCTCCAGCTTTCTCTTGACCCCGGGCGCAGACTCACCCGCAGATAATTTAACTTCAATCGCGGAAACCTCTGTTTCATAATCGAACAACTCACGGGCAAAATTCAAAGACGTTAGTATATATTGACCATCGTATTTCTGTTGATTCACCACAAAAACCACCCCCGGAGAGAAGAGATACCGACTATTGAAAGAAGCGGAAGGGTTGGCCATATTGACGCGCGCCTGACGCTTAGGAGCATATACCTGTAGAGGATCTATGGGTTGTACGCCTGTTCCCAATACAGACACCAGTTCAATGCCCATGATCCCGTATTCCGCTACCTCATCATATAAGACAAACTCTCCGGCTCCATGCAGAATACTATCGATCTGAGTCAGCTGCTCAAAATTATCATCTACTCCTTTGATCATCGCCATCACCTGCCGGTCTTTGTACTGCACCATAGCCCCCTCCTCCAGAGTCTCAGTAAACACTTCCACCTCCTTCCAGTCACGAATGGCGGAGATATCCGGCTGTTCAGCATCAAAGACTTTTCCTTCACGGACCGTTATCTTCAGTTCAGGATCAAAAGCTGTGAAAAAGCCGGCTACCATATCCCGGAACCCGTTAAAGACAGAAAGTGTACACACCAATGCCAGCGTAGCCAGAGCGACCCCACAAACAGAAACCGCTGAGATCACATTCACGGCGTTGTGCTTCTTTTTGGAGAAAAGATAACGCTTAGCGATATAGGAAGGAAAATTCACTTCAACAGAGAGTCTATTTTTTCCAGATAATCCAGTGAATCATCCACAAAGAACTTCAACTCGGGAATGATCCGGAGCTGATGACGTACGCGGGTACCCAGTTCATAACGGATAGACCGGGTATTCTCATTGATATTTTTCACCATCTCCTCACTCTTGTCCGGAGGAAATATACTGAGATACACGCGCGCGATACTCAGGTCCGGACTGATACGTACTACACTCACCGATACCAGCGTACCGGATATCGCTTTTGCCTGAAGCAGGAAAATATCACTTAATTCCTTCTGCAACAATCTGGCTATTTTATTTTGCCTGGTCGTTTCCATACTTATTTCTATTTATAAAGTAAGGACATGAGAATTGCCTCACCTCCCCGTCGTTTTCTTTTTACGAATAAGGGTCAGACCATCCCGTACGGGAATGATCACTTTTTCTACCCGGTTGTCCTGCGCCACATACGCATTAAATGCCTGGATGCCCTGCGTCTGCTTGTCATTCGCGGCTGGAGTCTCTAACACATGATTGTCCCACAATGTATTGTCTGCGATGATGTATCCTCCCTCTTTCAGATGGCACAACACCATTTCATAATACTCGAGGTATTTTCTTTTATCACCGTCCACAAATGCCAGGTCAAAAGTTATACCCAGTTGCGGCACTTTCTCCAGCGCGTCTCCGATGTAAAACCGGATCTTCTCTGAATAAGGAGAGTTTTCCAGCCACGGCCGGGTAAAATCCTCCTGTTCATCATTGATCTCAAACGTATGGAGCATGCCTCCCTCAGGCAATCCTTCCGCCAGGCACAAGGCGGAATAGCCGCTATACGTTCCGATCTCCAGGACCTGCCCGGGGCAGATCATACGTACGAACATGGCAAGCATGCGCCCTTGCAAATGACCGGAAGCCATGCGCGGGCGCAGTAACTTTACATGTGTATCCCTGTAAAGCGCTTTCAGGTATTCGCTCTCAGGGTCTATGTGCTGCGATATATATTCGTCCAGCGTAACAGACACCGTGGGACTCTTATTTACAGATAGCGGTTCTTATTCGGCAATACACTCTCTTCCGCATGTTTCAACGCGTCTTCCACCACGTTGATCTCTAAGAAAGAGGTTTGCGTACCTGCCTTCCCGCTACTCAGGTAACCTACCATATCCTCGGGGCTCAGTACATTGTCTTTCAGCAGTCTGCGCAAAGCGGCAAAATAATACTCCTGTCCATTGGCCAGTTCCGGCATATAAATAGGGTCAACTCCGTATGACAAGGCCAGATGACGCATGGTCTTCTCTTTGTAACAAATGGCCAGTACCGGGAATTTTCCACGGAAAGCAGCCAGGTTACGTGCCGTACGTCCGCTGTAACTATCGGTGATGATCGCACGCATTTTCAGCTTATTCGTTGCTTTCACAGCCTGTTTAGCCAGAAAAGCGGTTACATCGTTGCTCTCCGGATCCAACGGTATGCGGATATCGTTTTCTTCGAGCTTATCTTTTTCTGCCTGAGAAGCGATAGCCGTCATCGTTTTCACCGCTTCCACAGGATATTTTCCGTAAGCAGTCTCTCCGCTCAACATCAGCGCGTCGGTACGGTAATAGATCGCGTTGGCTATATCTGTGACTTCCGCACGTGTAGGACGCGGATTGGTGATCATGTTGTGCAGCATCTGCGTAGCAACGATCACCGGTTTCTTTGCCAGTACACACTTGCGTATAAGCAACCTCTGAATACCTGGTATTCTCTCCTGGGGGACCTCAATACCCAGGTCTCCCCGCGCCACCATCACGCCATCGGCCACTTCCAGGATCTCGTCAATATTATCTACTCCTTCCTGGTTTTCGATCTTGGCAACAATACGTATATCGCTGTTATTGGCATTGAGGATCTCTTTGATATCCAGGATATCCTGCCTGTTGCGTACAAAAGAATGAGCGATGTAATCAATATCCAGCTCCATCGCGATCGCGATATTCGTTTTGTCTTTCTCCGTCAGTGAAGGCAGGTTGATACGTACACCGGGCACATTCACACTCTTACGGCTACCCAATGTCGCTTCATTCATCACCTCACAAACCAGATATTCTTCGGTCTTCTCCACTACCTTCAGTTCCAGTTCTCCATCGTCAATAAGGATATCTCCTCCCACAGCCAGGTCTTTCACGAACTCCGGATAGGAAACAGAGATCCATTCGCGGGTGGTTTTCTCGGACGGACGCCCCGACATCTTCACCCGGTCTCCCGTATGAAAATCAATAGGAGCGTCCGAGACCGTTGTTCTTACTTCGGGGCCCTTTGTATCTACCAGGATCGCGATCCGATTGGAAACAGCTCGTGTGTTATTCACAATTTTCTCAAAGCCTTCCCGCTGTACATGAGCTGTATTTATACGGACGACATTCACCCCCGATTCATACAATTGTTTGATAAAATCTACCTCACAACGCTGATCGGAAACCGTCGCTACAATTTTGGTATGTTTCAATAACATAATCTTTCTACCTGTTTAATTTATATCCTTATATATCCTGTCAATTACTTATTCAAAAACGCCTCCATCGCCAGCCGGTAAGAATCCAGGCCAAATCCGCAGATCACTCCTTTACAGGCGGAAGCGATCATCGAGACATGCCGAAACGATTCGCGGGCATGTACATTGGAGATATGTACTTCAATCACGGGAGCGGACACTGCCCGGATCGCATCCTGGATCGCGATAGATGTATGGGTATAAGCTCCGGCATTCAAAATAATGCCATCCACCTCAAATCCGGCTTCCTGTATTTTATTTATGATACAACCTTCCGAATTAGACTGATCGTACCTGATCTCTATACCTTTATATGTACCACGCAGTTCTGTCAGATAATCTTCAAAAGAAACACTCCCATACACTGACGGTTCACGTTTTCCCAACAAATTAATATTAGGACCATTAATAATCTGGATCTTCATCTTTACATTCCTGTTATTTTTTCTAACTTTGCTTGATACAACATTCGTTGCAAAGTTAGAAAAAAGAAATGAAAAGAGAGGGAAAATCCTGTGCGAACGAAAAAACGGCACGTATAATCCGCCGCTACCACCACTATCTGCGCCTGGAAAAATCTCTCTCTGATAATACGCTGGATGCTTATCTGAGGGATCTGGACAAGCTCATGGATTTCCTGGAAGGCGAGCACATAGACCTTCTGCAGGTGAAACTCACAGACCTGGAACTTTTTGTAGCCAGCCTGCACGACATCGGCATACATGCCCGCTCCCAGGCACGTATCATATCGGGCATCAAATCTTTTTTTCATTTCCTCATTCTGGAAGACATTCTGGAAACGGACCCCAGCGAACTGCTGGAGACACCTAAGATAGGTCTTTATCTGCCTGAAGTGCTGACCGTAGAGGAGATCGACCAACTGATAGCGGCCATTGATCTCAGCAAGAAGGAGGGCCAACGCAACAAAGCGATCCTTGAAACCCTATACGGTTGCGGATTACGGGTATCCGAACTCACTCATCTGAAACTATCCGAACTTTATTTAGAAGAAGGGTTTATTAAAGTAGAAGGAAAGGGAAACAAGCAACGCTTAGTACCGATCTCTCCGAAAGCCATTAAAGAGATCAGGCTTTATTTTTCCGACAGGAACCACATAGAGATCAAAAAAGATCATGAAGATTATGTCTTCCTCAGCCGGAGAGGGACTCACCTGTCACGCATCATGATCTTTCATCTGATCAAGGAGCTTGCCGCG
This sequence comes from Bacteroides sp., assembly GCA_021202275.1. GTDB lineage: Bacteria > Bacteroidota > Bacteroidia > Bacteroidales > Bacteroidaceae > Bacteroides. Next base: position 99,943 of record JAJQDI010000005.1, on the reverse strand, counting down.
GCAGCAGGTATCCGGAAAAACATCAGTCCACACACCTTCCGCCACTCTTTCGCGACCCATTTACTGGAAGGAGGAGCCAACCTGAGGGCCATTCAATGCATGTTGGGTCATGAATCTATCGCGACAACAGAAATTTATACACACATCGACCGGCACATGCTGCGCAATGAGATCATCGGACATCACCCCAGGAACAACCCGCAGAAAGACTTTCCCGGTGTACCAAAAAATAAATACTGAACGCTGTCTTTATTTGTAATAACTATTTTAGCGATACAACCCTTTTCACGGAGAAAAGGGTTGCAACTTATTAAGCTATTTTTTATTTTATACACAGCAAATTTGGTATTTTTAGAGAATTTCATTATTTTTATGCTGCTTATCTATATGGAAGATTATGAAAAGAAGACTTTTTTTTATTCTGTTCTCTTTGGTTATATATAGTGTAAGATCTCAGGAGCAGCCCGAAACAAACGTAAATGACCCACTACAAGTAATTATCGAAAACTATTTGGAAAAAGCTCATAGTCTGGTAACGATCTATTCCGGAAAAGAACAAATAAAGTATCCCGCTTATATAATAGGACATCCCTACCTGAAAAGTGATAGTTACGAAGACGGATGGCTATCCTATGAAGGTATCTTATACCCACATGTCAGACTCAGGCTGGATCTGTACCAAAATGAGTTGATCATACACTCTCCGGACACCCGATTTAATATTATTCTTGATCCTGACAAAATAGATTACGCCAACCTGCACAATTACAAGATCATTTATCACAACAGGACAAAATCCAATATACCACTCAGCAACGGGTATTATCTCGAACTGCCGACAGGTACATATAAGATCTGGCGCCAATCCGTATGTAACCTGAAAGAGACTGTGAGTGACAATATCACCTATGAGTTCATTCATAAAGACAAATATTATTTTTTCAAAGGAGACTACCCTTATCAGGTCAAAGGGAACAATTCCGTACTGAAACTATTTCCTTCCATGAAAAAAGAATTGAAACACTATATCAAACAGAGTGGGTATAGCTTCAAAAAAGACCCGGAAGACTTCCTGTTACATATCAGCCGCCAAATTGAAATATTAGAGTAACCCCATGGACAAAAAAGCATACTTCTACCTCCTTTTCCTGGCATTCTGCCTGCCCGTATATGCACAGAAGAGTGTGACTATATCTGTAGAGGAGCAACCGCTACCTATTCTTTTCCAACATATAGAAGAGCAATCTGCCTATCAGATCTTTTCCCGGCCGGAAGAGACAGACAGCTGTCTGGTAACCGTGAATGTGACCGATGCCGAACCAATATCCTTGCTGGAAAATACACTGGAAAGATTTGGGCTGACCGTGTACCCCTATACCAATTATATCTTTGTTATCAAAGAAAAGCCTTTTATAACCTCTCTGCCGGAAGGGTTCGGAGAAAATACCTCAGAAATCAAAGAAGAAAGTGAAGAGGTCTCTGCGTGGCTGTCCGCGTTTACCAACAGAGACCAGAAGGCCACATCGGAAAATAAAGTATATGAGATAGGCTCTCCTACTGCAGACATTCCGGATAAAGTCATACTTACCGGAACCATTACCAATTTCAAGAACGGAGAACCCGTGACCGGAGCATCCATCTATATCAAAGAGTTACAGACAGGAGCTGTTACTGATCCGTATGGATATTACAAGATCGAGTTACCTGGGGGAAGACACGAACTACAGATACAAGGGATCGGCCTGGAAGATACGAAAAGGCAGGTGGTATTATATGCCAACGGAAAGCTGGATATAGAATTACAGGAGTAGGTATATGCCCTCAGAGAGGTGGTTATCTCTTCCGAAAAGTCACAGAACGTCAGACGCACAACATTAGGTATGGAACGTTTAGAGATCAGCGCGATAAAAAACATTCCTACCGCCTTCGGAGAGGTGGATATCATGCGTATCGTCATGTCGCTCCCGGGAGTAAAATCCGTTGGCGAAGCATCAACAGGTTTCAATGTCCGCGGAGGTTCCACAGACCAGAACCTGATCCTGTTCAACGAAGGTACCCTTTACAACCCGACACACCTTTTCGGATTTTTCTCCGCGATCAATCCGGATGTGGTCAAAGACATGGAACTCTACAAAAGCAGTATCCCGGCACAGTATGGAGGACGCATTTCTTCCGTACTGGATATAAACAGCCGGGAGGGGAATAAAAAACAATTCAAAGGAGCGGTTAGCCTGGGAGTACTCACCAGTCGGCTTACGGTAGAAGGCCCGCTCTTCAAAGAAAAAACCTCCTTTATCCTGGGAGGCCGTACCACCTATTCGGACTGGATACTGAAACAGTTGCCGGAAAAAAGCGGTTATAAAAACGGAAACGCGGGATTCTATGATCTGAACGCGACTATCGCTCACAAATTCAATGACAGAAGCAACCTGTATGTAAACGGATATTTCAGCCACGACCGTTTCAGCTTCAGCAAGGAAGACTACTACTCCTATCAGAATGCCAACGCATCTGCGAAGTGGAGACAACTCATCAACCCCACTCTGACCTCCACGCTTACCGCAGGTTACGATCATTACGATTACAGCACCTGGGATATAACCCAGGAATCCCATGGGTACAATCTTTCTTTCGGCATCAATCAGTTCTACGGAAAGTCCCTTTTCACCTGGTATCCTTCCAACGAACATACCGTTGATTTCGGTCTGAGCAGTACCTATTATATGTTTTCCCCGGGCAAACAGACTCCCCGCGGAGAGAATTCACTCTTACTATCAGACCAGTTACAAAAAGAAAAAGCGGTAGAATCCGCGATTTTCCTGAGTGAGAAATGGGAGATCACGCCGGATCTTTCCATACAGGCAGGAATAAGATATACCTTATTCAATGTCCTGGGACCCCGGGAGTATTTCCTGTATGAAAAGCAGGAACTCCCCTCCCTGGCCAACATCACTGACACAGTCCATAGGAACGGAGGGTCTTACAAAACCTATCACGGAGCGGAATACAGAATATCAGCCCGGTATGAGTTTCCCAACAATATGTCTGTCAAGATCGGATACAATACCATGCGACAGTACCTGCATAAATTGTCGAATACGACAACCATCTCTCCCACAGACACATGGAAGTTAAGCGATCAGAACATACGCCCTCAGAACGGGTCACAGATTGCCGCAGGTATTTATAAAAATCTGCTCCATAACACCTTAGAGGCATCCATAGAGATCTATTACAAAACCATGAACAACTATCTCGACTACAGAAGCGGTGCGGAGCTGATCATGAATCATCACATAGAAACGGATGTACTGGAAACAAAAGGAAAAGCCTACGGTGCTGAGATCATGTTCAGGAAGGATTATGGAACGCTCAACGGATGGGTTAGCTATACCTATTCACGTACCAAATTACGACAGAAAGACAAACGCATATCGGAACCGGTGAATAACGGCAACTGGTATCCGGCCGATTACGACAAGCCTCATGAATTCAAGTTGGTAGGGAACTACAAGTTTACCCACCGTTTCAGTTTTTCGCTGAACTGTGATTACAGCACTGGAAGACCCATTACCCTTCCTGTCTCCAAATACCAGTATGCGAATGGAGAATATGTTTACTATACCGACAGAAATCAGAATCGTATTTCAGACTTTTTCCGGGTAGATACCTCATTCAACATAGAACCAAGCCACCATCTGACATTACTGACACACAGTTCCATCTCTTTCGGGATATACAACCTGACGGGTCGGAAAAATACATATTCCATCTATTTTCAGAATGAAAACGGCAGATTGAAAGGTTATAAAATGGCTATTTTCGGGGTGCCTATACCTTATGTTTCGTACAACATCAAATTTTAAGAGACCATGAAAAGAAGTTTTCACATAGTGTTACTGAATCTATTTCTGCTAGCTTTCTTTTTTCGCTGTATCAGTGACTACACAGTGGGAGAAATGAACGGATTATCAGACATTTTGGTAGTAGAAGGATTCATTACTGAAACAGAAAGCACATTCAAACTGAGCAGGAGCCTGGATATCTCGGACCCATACAATACTTATCCGGCAGAAACAGGAGTCAGTATGATGTATGTAGAATGTAACGATGGGACTCAGAGCGAGCCAGCGATGCACATAGGTTCGGGCGAATACCATATAAAGACAGGTAGTCTGGATGCCGGGAAACAATATCGCCTCTACTTCAGGCTGGACAACGGAGAAGAATACGCGTCGGAATTCCTTACTCCGCTAATTACCCCCGAGATCCACATAAACTACATCAAACCGGCAAAAGGGACACCCGTACAAATTTGTGTCAACACCACGGAAGAAAAAGATCAATCCCGGTATTTCTTCTGGTCCTACACAGAAGACTGGGAGGTTTGGGCACCGTTGGAAGCAGAATATGGCCTGGATGAGAACGATTCTATTTATAGATATGTACCCCCTTATAATACCTACTATTGCTGGGGCCACAATGCATCCAAAAGTATACTATTAGGTTCTACTATGAATCTTGCTGAAAACAGATTTAGCAACTATCCCCTCCTGGAAATTTCTCCTTACAACGACAAATTGAGTGTACTTTATCACATACGGATCAATCAGAACCTTATTCGCAAAGAGGCGTATGACTATTTCTATAACCTTCTTAAAAATACCGATCAGAACTCCGGTTTATTCACTTCTATGCCCACAGAGATCAAAGGTAATATCCGAAACTTATCCCAACCGGAAGTCCCTGTTATCGGATATGTAGAAGTAGCCACGACCACAATCGGCACCCGGTTCATTGATTATTCGGAAGGGTTATACGAATGGAGCACTTCCATCAATTTTCTGTTCAGAACATGTGACGAAGAAAAGATGACAGGTCCTCCAAGTGGTAAACGTCCTAAGGAGATTGAGGCAGTAGGGTATATACCATATACCCTCAGCGATGCCATCCCTCCCCAAATGGTCTATAAACCCAGAGAATGTGTAGACTGCCGGTTAAAAAGTCAAGCCTCTAAAAGTAAGCCAGACTTCTGGCCCGGAAACCGACAATAAACCCTATACTTATGATAGCATACAAAAAAATAGTAGTCACCTGCCTCTGTCTTTTATTCATCTCTACAGGTAACACAGAGCCGCTGTTGAGAGAAAGAATATATGTGCAAACGGATAAACAAACGTATCTGGCCGGTGAATGGGTGTGGATCAAAATGCTCACTACCGATATTCAGGGAAAACCCCTGCCTCTGAGCAAAGTAGGATATGTAGAATTGCTGGATGAGAACGCTGCGCAATGTCAGATAAAGATCGAACTCCACGAAGGGATCGGACAAGGCTGGATGGAGTTGCCCGCCACACTTTCTACAGGCAATTATCGCTTAGTAGCCTATACCCGTTATATGCAGAACGAAGGGGAAGACTGTTTTTCGGGAAGAACATAGGGATAGTAAATACGTTCATCGCTGAGGGGAAAAGCGAACTTCTCAAAGAGCCCTTACCCGCTCCCAAAGAGGATCCGCCCCATACATATATCAAACTCTCTGCGGACCGGCCAAGCTACTCTACCCGACAAACCGGTATACTCACCATAGAGAATCTTCCACAAAACCTACATACCCTGTCCGTTTCGATCGCGGGTTCCGATCCGGTTGCTTCCGCACCAAACATCCTGCAATGGCAAAACGAACTCCCGGCCCTGGACCTTCGTTCCTTTTCAAACGATATCCTTCCCGAATATGAAGGACATATCATAAAAGGGAAATTAATAGATATACAAACAGACCAGGAAGCCTATTCCAAAGAGGTGATCCCAATGATAGGATTCACCGGAGAACAGATACATGTATTTAATGGAATAATGAACCCCGATTCTCATGTCTACTTCTATACCAACAACATCTCAGGTACGGAAGAGATCGTAACGAGTGTATTCAATGATGCCGACAACGCATTCCGTATAGATATTGAAAGCCCTTTTGTAGCTTCCGCTCCCTCTTCCTTACCTCCAGTCCTTCTTTATGAGCAGCAAAAAGAGGAATTTCTGCAACGCAGTATTGGTCTGCAAGCCTCTTATTATTATACCGGAGATTCCCTGGTCAGAATTTCTCCTGCCCGCCCGAAATTCAACTGGACACCCGCATGGAGTTATAAATTAGACGAATATACCCGTTTTGCCAATATCGAAGAAACCATTATTGAATATGTAAGAGGATTACGGTTCAGAAAGATCGGAAAACAACGCATGCTAAGCGCGATACAGGAAAATCAGAATCAGTTTACGTATGGCAACACCCTGGTGCTTTTGGATGGAATACCTCTGAACAATCACGATATGATATATACCTATGATCCTTCATTAGTCAAACAACTCGATGTCTACAGAGGAGTGTATGTCTTCGGAGAGCAATTTTTCGATGGTATCGCTTCGTTCAGTACTTACCGCAACGACTATCCGAGACTGGCAGCGAACAAATCCATGCAGTTTTATCAATATGCAGGTCCGCAATTGAAGCGTTGTTTCTACGCGCCGGACTACTCACTGCCGGAAAACCGGAACAGCCGCTTACCGGATTTCAGACATACCCTTCTGTGGGAACCTGATATGCGGACGAATGGAGAAAACAAGATCAGTATTCCTTTTCAGACATCTGATCTCACAGGAAAGTTCCGGATATCCGTAGAAGGTATTACTCAGGCCGGAGAATGCCTGTACGCCACCCTGCTCATATCTACTTATAAAGAATAATTTATATTACCCCCATACCCTGTAAATTGTAAACTGCCCTGCCTGTTGTCACATCTGATAGGGTAAGGGCAATTGTCTTTTTCCTGTAAAAGCCCCCTGAAAAAAGCCCTAAAATCCCCTGTGTATAACAAATATTCCGAAGATCAGGTTCATTAATTTATAATAAATTTAGCATTGTGTTTGAAAATAAACTTAAGATTTAATATCTTTGTCCACATAAAGCCCCAATTCGGTTATAAGACACTGATAAAGAGATAAAAAAACACATTTCAATTACAAACATTAAAATATGCCTAAAATGATTAAGAAGTTGTATTTGCCATTACTTATGGCTATGATTGTTGCATTTTCATCATGTAGCAAAAAAATGGGTGAATTGTCATCCGACTATTTCACGACGACTCCTCAGGTTCTGGAAGCTGTAGGCGGTAAAGTGCCTGTAACTATCAATGGTAAATTCCCGGAAAAGTATTTCAACAAGAAGGCTGTTCTGGAAGTAACTCCCGTACTGAAATGGGACGGTGGAGAAGCCAGAGGACAACAAGCTGTGTTCCAGGGTGAAAAAGTGGCCAGAAACGACCAGACCATCTCTTACGCGATGGGTGGTAACTTCACTATGAGAACTTCTTACGACTATGTTCCCGAAATGGCTAAATCAGAGCTTTATCTGGAATTCAGTGGTACAGCAGGTAACAAAGTGATCTCTATTCCCGCAGTTAAGATCGCTGATGGTGTGATCTCTACTTCGGAATTGATCGGCGGAACGCTGGAAACAGCCAATCCGGCAAATGGAGACGACGCTTTCCAACGCATCATCAAAGAAGCTTATCAGGAAAATATCATGTTCCTTATCCAGCAGGCAAACATCCGCAGCAGCGAATTGAACAAAGCCAAAACGTTCAATCAGGAAGTGGCAGCCGTAAATGAAGCTGAGAACAAAAAGATCACTAACATCGAAGTTTCTGCGTATGCTTCTCCGGACGGTGCTTATTCCCTGAACGACAGACTGGCAGGTAACCGTGAGACCAACACCACCAAAATGTTGGAGAAAGATCTGAAGAAAGCAAAGATCGATGCTGTGATTGACGGTAAATATACTGCTGAAGACTGGGAAGGATTCCAGGAACTGGTTTCCAAATCAAACATCCAGGACAAAGAACTGATCCTCCGCGTACTTTCTATGTATCAGGATCCGGAACGCAGAGAGCAGGAGATCAAGAACATCTCTTCCGTATACAAAACACTGGCTGATGAAGTACTTCCCGAACTGCGTCGTTCACGTATGACTCTGAACTACGAGATCATCGGTAAGTCCGACGAAGAAATCGCGGCATTGGCAGACTCTGATCCTTCACAGTTGAACCTGGAAGAAATTCTGTATGCTACAACCCTGACTTCGGACAAAGCTAAAAAAGAAGCGATCCTTACTCAGACAACCAAACAGTTCCCCAATGACTACCGTGCTTACAACAACTTGGGTAAACTTGCTTATGAAGCCGGTGACCTGGATAAAGCTCAGTCTTATCTGAAGAAAGCAGAAAGTCTCCAGGCAGCTCCTGAAGTAAATATGAATTTAGGTCTGGTTGCGCTGGCCAAAGGTGACAAAGCTACAGCTGAATCTTACCTGGGTAAAGCCGGTGGTGCAAAAGAATTGGGCGAAGCTCTGGGTAACCTGTATGTTGCACAAGGTCAGTATGACAGAGCGGTAAGTTCATTCGGTGATACAAAGACCAACAGTGCCGCTCTGGCTCAGATCCTGGCTAAGGATTACAATAAAGCAAGCAACACATTGGAAAATGTAGAGAACAAAGATGCTTATACAGACTATCTGAAAGCTGTAGTAGGTGCAAGAACCAACAACAAGAATGCAGTAACAAGCAACCTGAAAGCAGCAGTAGCCAAAGATCCTTCTTTGGGTAAAAAGGCTGCTACAGATCTGGAATTCTCTAAATATTTCACTGACGCCGACTTCGCAAGCGCGATCAACTAAAAAAGGCTTGTTATTGAAATTTAAATAAAAGAGTTGCCCGCCAATAAACAATTGACGGGCAATTCTTTTTTTTTATGCTCAAAACTCTTATTTTCGCAGAAAACTAAGAAATAGGGAATAAGCCTGATATCCTTCATCACCTCTGGCAGGGTGCGGAAATAGCTAACTCCGTATCTTGGTGTAAAAATAAATGTTATACCTATGAAAAGTCTTTTGTGGATCGTATCAATCACCAGCCTCCTCTTGGCCGGATGCAAATCCGGAACAGATCAGCAGGCGCTCGTCCAGGGTGAGATCATCGGACTGGACAACAATACCCTATATTTGGTTGCGACAGATGAGTTTCTCGACCGTGTGGATACTCTATTCACAGTACAGGGAAAATTTTCTCAGACCCTTCCGGTAGATACGCTTGTACATGCCACACTCCTTTTGAAAGATTCTATTGAATATCCTGTATTTCTGGATAAAGGACAAACCATATCCATCTACGCAGACATAAGATCAGTCTCCGCTCCCATTCGCATCGAAGGCAATCCTCTAAACAAAGAGTACAGCAAATTCCGGAACAGTCTCTACGTGACAGACACCCTGTCGAAGGAAAATATATTGGAAAAAACAGAAGAGTTTATACGTACACATCCCTCTTCCCGTGTATCTGCTTACCTGCTCGACAAGTACTATCTCCAGGCCATGGATCCGGATTACGGGAAGATCAGAGAGTTGATCGCAGGAATGGCCGGCGACCTGAAAGATCTCCCTTTCATACAACAGGCCAATGATGTGGCCGAACAACAGGAAAAGACGGTTGCGGGAAAAACAGCACCGGCATTCAACCTGAAAAATCCCGAAGCAAAAAGTATCTTGCGGACCAGTTTTCGGGACAAATACCTGGTACTGCACTTCTGGGCATCCTGGTGCGATTCATGCTCCCAAAGCCTTCCTCAACTTAAAGAAATATACAATACATATAAAAAACAAGATAAATTCTCCCTGTTAAGCATATCTTTAGACCTCAACCATACAGACTGGGAAGAGGCCATTGAAAAAGATACGCTGGATTGGGAACAGGTTAGTGACCTGTCCGGATGGAATGGGTCGGTTGTCAGACAATACGGCATTCTGTCTCTACCTTCCTACACGCTGATTGGTCCGGACGGCAGAATCCTGGATCAGAAAATGACACTGGATTCTCTATCTGTCAAGCTCCGGGAAGTATTCGAAACAAAAAAATAATTGCAAGTGAGCTCCAGAGCCTGATAGGTCTTACGTTTCTTTATTGACTTCGTCGACCATTGGTTCAGACCTGTTTTTTAACCGAAAAACCTTTACTCATACACGATATGCTCGTCAAAACATTCGGAGCGGCAGTACACGGTATTGACGCGATCCTGATCACCATCGAAGTAAACAGCTCCCGGGGATGTATGTTCTACATGGTGGGGCTACCCGACTCTGCCGTCAGAGAAAGCCATCAGCGTATCCTTTCGGCCCTACAGGTAAACGGCTACAAGATCCCGACCAGTAACCTGGTGATCAACATGGCTCCAGCGGACATCCGCAAGGAAGGAGCTGCCTATGATCTTCCCTTAGCCATAGGGATACTGGCAGCCGGTGAAGTGATATCCGCCGATAAATTGCCACACTACCTGATCATGGGCGAACTGAGCCTGGACGGAACCTTACAACCGATAAAAGGGGCTTTGCCCATGGCCATCAAAGCGCGGGAAACAGGATTTCAAGGCATGATTCTCCCCCGTCAGAACGCACGGGAAGCGGCTGTAGTGAACAACCTGACTGTCTACGGAATGGATTCCCTGAAAGAGGTCATCGGGTTTTTCAATTCAGAAAGTCACCCGCAACCCACCGTTGTACATACCCGGGAAGAGTTTCAAAGAGAACAAAAAGAATCGCTGTTCGATTTCGCAGATGTCAAAGGCCAGGAAAGTGTAAAACGTGCAGTAGAAGTGGCTGCCGCGGGAGGTCACAATCTGCTTATGATCGGCGCACCTGGCAGTGGGAAGTCCATGATGGCCAAACGCCTTCCTTCTATCTTGCCCCCGCTGTCACTCGCAGAGAGCCTGGAAACTACAAAAATACATTCGGTAGCGGGACTGCTGGACCGCCATACTTCACTCATCACCCATCGCCCTTTCCGCGACCCGCATCATACGGTATCCCAGATAGCATTGGTGGGAGGAGGCAATTATCCACAGCCGGGAGAGATCAGCCTGGCACACAATGGAGTCTTATTCTTAGATGAGCTGCCGGAATACAACCGCACTGCCCTGGAGGTCCTACGCCAACCGCTGGAAGACCGCAAGATCACAATCTCCCGTGTCCGGTCTACAGTGGAGTATCCTGCCGGATTTATGTTGGTTGCTTCCATGAATCCCTGTCCGTGTGGTTACTACAACCATCCGACCAAACCTTGCGTATGCAGTCCGGGACAGGTACAAAAATATCTCAACCGCATCTCGGGTCCTTTGCTGGACCGGATCGATCTTCAGATCGAGATCGTACCGGTGCCGTTTGAAAAGATTTCCGAAAGATCTTCATCGGAATCCAGTCGGTACATACGAGAAAGAGTAGTACATGCCAGGGAAATACAGGAAAAACGATTCACATCCTGCCCAGGTATACATACAAACGCGCAAATGACTCCCAAACTGATTGCTACGTATGCGCAACCCGATAAGAAAGGACTATCCTTACTGAAAACTGCCATGACCCGCTTCGGACTATCGGCTCGGGCCTACGACCGTATACTGAAAGTAGCACGTACCATCGCCGATCTCGAAAGTTCCAGCGATATTCAATCTTCTCATCTGGCGGAAGCGATCGGATACCGGAATCTGGACAGAGAGAGCTGGATATAAGGAAGATCAAGACTTGTTTATGTTCAAACAAAACAGCTCCTGGCTACACCTGATCGGATGAAACATACCATACTGTCGCATGGGAATTGCACCATCCGGAAACACACTGTTTGGATGAATGTATAACGTGGAAATGCACACTCCTGAATTGGACGTATGCCGTGAATACGCACGCCGTGTGTTCCGTATGTTTGCCTATCGAAGTTCTGTCTTATAAGTTTTAAGTACCATCCAGAAAGAAAAAGATAAAAAGAATCCACAACCTAAAACTTATAACATACTACTCCAAATTTATAATTCTTAAGTCTATTCAATCGTAAATCCGTAAATATCATGTTTTTAGCCGCTTGTAATGACAAACCAGCAATTCCCCTTGTTCATCCCGCAGGTGTATGCCGTTTCCTTCACAGTAACGGAAAAATTCACACTCGCCACAGACTCCCTGACGGGCCCATTCGCGGTTTCTGAATTTGACGAAACGCTGGTTCCAGACATCTATAAAATGGTCTGTATAAATACTCCCCTGATGAAAATTGCTGCGTATGCTGGGACAGGCGGAAATGGAACCGTCTGCCAGAACAGAAGCGACAGTCACTCCCGCGCTACAATGATAGAGGTTATCCCGCACTTCTCCTTCGTATCGACCCAGGAAGCCTTCACAACCATAGCTCAATTTCATCTGTTTCTGCCGCCGCACCTCTTTCACAAACTCAAGCAAACCGTTAAATTCTTCACCGGAGAGTTGAAATTCGGGATATTGCGCCGCCCTACCCAAAGGAAATATAGTAAATACCCTCCAGTTCCTGACACCCATCCGAAACAGATAATCCCGGAACTCAGAGAGGCGGGGGTAGTTCTTACGGTTCACACACGTAACCACGTCCCACACGATCTCCGGTTCATGCACCAACATTTTTATAGCTTCAAGGGCTTTTCCATAGCTATCCGGATGTCCTCTCATCCAGTTATGCTCTTCTTCAAACCCATCCAGACTAATGGTCATGGAATGAATACCGGCCGCCAACAAACGATCCAGCCTCTTGCGATCGAGCAACCGGCCATTGGAAACGATACCCCAGGGAATCTCACGTCTATAGAGTTCAAGACCGATCTTCTCGATATCCTTCCGTACCAAAGGCTCACCTCCGGTCAGAATCACATTCATGTCATGAGGGTTTACATGAGGAAGCAGAGAATCCACAACCCGTAGAAAATCTTCCGCCGGCATATCTTTTACAGTGGATGACTGCCGGCAATCACTACCACAGTGCTTGCAATGAAGATTACAACGCAGTGTACATTCCCAGAACAGACTGCGCAATGGATGAAGTTCCTTCTGATTATGAAAGACCTTACGCGCAATTTCTAACGCCAGACGCTTACGCACAGATAATTCACCCATACTTATTTCTTTTTACATGTTACTAAGCTCTGTCTCTTCCATAAAAAATAAACCACTCTCTTCCTCCTGAAAAGTCAAAAGAAAGGGGTAGCTTCACCTTCTGAACCGATTTTTATTCAGAGAATCTGAGAATCATATAGTATCGTATGTTCAATGCGGAAAGAATTTTTCCCTATATATACAGCCTGACCAGCCATCCTTCCCGGTCAAAAGCAGACAGAAAAGAAACAATTTCCGGCTACAGGAGCTGTATGTTTTTCATCCCGATCACCGGCGCAGACAGGCCCGCTATACAATAGAACCATTAATTGCCTTTTAACTGTATCTGTATATGCTGTGAGGCACTTCCTTTGTACCAACCTTTACCCCCTTCCGGAGAAATACCCCGGAAGTCTATATCTACAGAATCTATCGGTTCGTAAGTCGAAGAAATCTCCTTCTTTGGCAAAAGATACATACGGAATCTATTGAATGAGCTTTCCCGGATCACAATGAATTCTCCGTTCACATCTGTATATACAATCTCTTCACCCCTCGCTTCAAAAGCGGAGGCTGACACCGGATAATCATCAGCAACAACGACCCCCAATCCGGATACCACACTTCCTTCGGCATCCAGAACAGTCCCTTTCACTTCATACCGGGCATGAGGGACTCCATATTCCGTGGGCTGTTCACTTTCACAAGAAGTAAATCCCAGAAGAGTCAAGATCATCGACAAAACGCGGTTGATAAAACCCAACCTTCTTTTTCTACCTATTATCATACCAAATTGTGCACATCAGGGTTATCTTTCTGTTGTCAAAGCACTACACAAAACTATGTATTCCCAGAATGAATTCGTCCATCCGGATCGGCATGGATTAAAAAAATTTTATTTTTAGAACAATTATTCATCCATAAAAGTTCAATTTCCCCATGAGGGAACCGGGATAAACCTTTTTATTTACAATAAATGCGCTCTTTACAGAAATATTGCGTCACAATCGTACTTTTTTCAAAACTTTTATTTCTCTATCCGGATACGTGCATCTACCGCTATCACTTCTTCCTCTGTACCTAACAAAGGATTTATATCCATTTCCTTGATCTCTGTGGCAAAACGGAGCAGCGTAGAAAGCCGCACAATGATCTCCGCGAATTTATCTTCATTCACACTTTTCTGTCCACGTATTCCCCGGATGATCTTATAGGCTTTCAAAGACCGTATCATCGAATATGCCTCCGCATAGCTCAAAGGAGCCAGCCCGGAAGAGAGATCCTGCAGGATCTCTACAAAGATGCCTCCCAATCCACATAAGACCACATGCCCGAAACGCTCTTCGTATTTAGCTCCGATAAACAGTTCTGTGCCCTGCAACATGGGCTGCACCATCACAGCCATAGCCTCAGGAATATGCATCATACGCTCAAATTCCATACACAGATGTTCCTCATTGCGGATATGAAGCGATACCCCTCCTACATTGGTCTTGTGCAGCGGACCTACGACTTTAGCTACTACCGGAAAACCGCACTCCTTTACAAACGCCAACAGATCTTCTTTTTGTGCCGAGACGCGTTCTTCTACCAACGGAATACCGGCGGCCTTCAAAAGCAGCTGAACCTGCTGTGGAGGAAGATAACCGCCAACGGGTATAGAGTCTATGATACGGCGTATCCCGGGTACATCCACTCCAAACAATTCTATTTCATGAGTGGCAGGCCGGGGAGCATTGACAATCCGTGAAATGGCAGTACCCAGTGTAACTTCATCGGCAAAGTTCACATGTCCTTTTTTTAGGAAGACATCTACCTCTTCACCGGCCGTATGGATAGAAGGAAGCACCGGAAAAAGAGGTTTGCGACAGGTAAGCATCTTACGATGCAGTACCTCATATGCTTCAAACATGGTCACCAGTCCCGGAGTCCCGAAGATCACCAGGATCGCGTCTATCTGATCAAACCGGTTTTCACAGAAATCAATAGCCACCTCCAGGTGCCCGGGAGTACCGGTGGCCAGAATATCTATGGGATTACCTACGGAAGCACCGGGCAGCAACAGCTGTTTCAGTTCATCCGCAACCGGTCCTTCCAGATGAGGGACTTTCAGTCCACCTTTACTCAGCGCGTCGGTAAGCATCACTCCCGGACCTCCCGCGTGAGTGACGATAGCAAAATTACGGCCCTTCAGCTCAGGTAGCGTAAACACCGCTCCCACCGTGGTCAGTTCTTCCCGTGAATGGCAACGGATGATCCCGGCTTTGCGGAACAACGCCTCTACTGCTGAGTCTGAACTGGCAATCGCACCGGTATGCGAAGAAGCTGCCAGACTACCACTCTCTGAACTACCTGATTTGATCGCGGCGACCCGACACCCTTTACGGATCAGCGAGGAGGCATGAAACAGCAATTTATCCGGATCGTGTATACTTTCCATATAAAGCAGTTTGATATCCGAATCTTCTCCTTCCACAAAGTTCTCATCCATATATTCAAGTACCTCTTCCACGCCGATCTGCCGGGCATTCCCCACCGACCAGACCGAATTGAAACGCAGTCCTTTGGTCACGGCCGACTCCAGAATAAATACTGCCGTGGCTCCTGAACTTGAGATCAGGTCTACTCCTTTCCTGTCGAGCTCCGGGATAGGCTGGGTAAAGACACTGTGGTGGCAATGATTGAGCAATCCGATGCAGTTCGGACCGATCAGCGAAACCCCGTAATGATTCACTATCTGCAAAATACGATCTTCCATTTCTGCCCCTTCCGGTGTCTCTTCGCCAAAACCCGCAGACAGAATAATAAACGCACGTGTTCCTTTCTCCGCGGCCAACCGTTCTACAGCCTCTGCACACAGAGGAGCCGCAATGGCAAGAATAGCCAGATCGGTAGGAGGGAGTGCCGACAGATCCGGGTAGGAGGTTACCCCCTGCACTTCCTGTTCACGGGGATTCACCACACGCAGTTCGCCCTGATAATTTCCAGACAACAAATTTCTCAAAATGGCACCTCCGGGTTTATGTACATTGTTGGAAGCACCTACGACAACGATACTCTCCGGGCAAAGGAGTTGAGGAGTGATCATAGTTTTATGTATTTATACATTTACTTCACAAATATAACTTTTTACATACAAAAAGTCAACAATTGATCCTGAATTTAGTTGTCTATAGCCTACAAGAATACCGTATTGTCAGAATATATCGAATAGAAAAGATATACTGGTCTCAGTCTTCAGTAGAAATTCATGATTCATTGTATGTACTCCTCCGCTACCCTGTAGAGACGCGGGGAGATTTACGATTGAAAATATATAGTATCATTCCCCTGTAGATATATATTTACATCTACCTATTTGCACTTTCCTATGTGCGTCTCATCACACCGAATGAGAATGGATATATAATTTTTGTTGGACGTAAACCGCACAGACCCACGCTATCTACTTCTGTAGACGAAGTGATAGAAACATATGTGGTGAATGAGTTTATAGATAAATAGTATATCACCTGTATTCAAACCCATACAGGGGTATATATACAATTCATTGATGAATACTTATTTATCCCGATCCATGTGGGGTCAAAATAGCTTACATACATTGTATACGGAATAAAGTTCAGACGGTTTCTGAACCGGTAAAGTTGCGTCAGGAAACATACATATAATTATAAAATCAAAGTAATACCTGACAAATTACTTCTTTTTTAATAAATTAACTAACAACCTTATTTTCCAAAAAAGCTCTTCCAACATAAAAAAATGACCGAAATCAAAAAAAGACCCTGCTTTGTAGCATTCTAAACACTGCTACCGGTAAGGATAACTGGCAGTCTAACTACTGTTTTCCGGTAGTGAAAATGGAGTTTTCACCTTGAAAAACGATTCGCTCCGTATACAGAACGAAAAAAAGCCATTTATTATTTCCCCAAAAAGAGTTTTTCAATTTTTCAGAAGTAATCCAATGAAATTTTTAAAACAACAGAATGATACCATAGCAGAAATACAAACATAAAAATCAATACAAATTTGATGCTTTCAAAGTCAAAAAAAACCCATACCTAATAATTACATAACAAAACGAACAAAGCTACTCCCTGAAAAATCGACTATTCTGAAAGGAACTTTAGGCTGAGAAATAACGAATTCTCCGGCATTATAAAATACAATTCGTCAGAATTGACAAAATGATTATATACCACGGTTTGATTTACTTTCCGTAAATACCCCATAAACTCCGGCAACATCCGGCAATCCCTAAAAAGAGGAAACCAACAGATAACTAATCTGCTTTTCCCAGGAATGACTGTTTCACAACTCTGTCCCGATCTTTCATTCGGCTACAGCACAACACTTGCTACTCCATCTATTACCTAAAATATAGAAAAAGTAGCTATCTTTGTACCTTCTTATAAAAGCATCTAACAAACATACTTACGATACAATGGAAAAGAAATTCAAAAGGACTACCGTCACCTCGGCACTTCCGTATGCCAACGGTCCTGTACATATAGGCCATCTGGCAGGGGTATATGTGCCTGCCGACATTTATGTCCGCTACCTGCGCCTCCGGAAAGAGGAAGTACTCTTCATCGGCGGGTCGGACGAGCACGGGGTGCCTATTACCATCCGTGCCAGGAAAGAAGGCATTACTCCACAGGATGTGGTAGACCGCTATCACACACTCATCAAGCAATCTTTCGCGGATTTCGGTATTTCTTTTGATATTTATAGCCGTACAACTTCAAAGACACACCACGAAGTGGCCTCTGACTTTTTCCGTAAATTATATGATAAGGGAGAGTTTATCGAACGTATTTCCGAACAATATTACGACGAAGAGGCACACCAATTCCTGGCAGACCGTTACATCACCGGTGAGTGTCCGCATTGCCATTCAGAAGGAGCATATGGCGACCAGTGTGAAAAGTGCGGGACTTCGCTTTCACCTACCGATCTGATCAACCCCAAGAGTGCGATCAGCGGAAGCCAGCCTGTGCGGAAAGAGACCAAACACTGGTATCTCCCGCTTGACCAGCACGAGTCGTGGCTGCGTCAGTGGATCCTGGAAGATCATAAGGAGTGGCGTCCCAATGTCTATGGTCAGTGCAAAAGCTGGCTCGATATGGGTTTGCAACCCCGTGCTGTGAGCCGTGATCTCGATTGGGGCATCCCTGTGCCGGTAGAAGGAGCGGAAGGAAAAGTATTGTATGTGTGGTTCGACGCACCCATCGGATACATTTCTAACACCAAAGAACTGTTGCCGGACACCTGGGAGACCTGGTGGAAAGATCCCGAATCACGTCTGATCCATTTTATCGGAAAAGATAACATTGTGTTCCACTGCATCGTATTCCCTGCCATGCTGAAGGCGGAAGGCAGCTATATATTACCGGACAATGTACCCAGCAACGAATTCCTCAACCTGGAGGGAGAAAAGATCTCTACCTCCCGCAACTGGGCAGTGTGGCTGCACGAGTACCTGGAAGAGTTCCCAGGCAAGCAGGATGTATTGCGCTATGTACTTACCGCCAATGCTCCGGAAACCAAAGACAATGACTTTACCTGGCGCGACTTCCAGGCACGCAACAACAACGAACTGGTGGCTGTGTATGGCAATTTCGTGAACCGCGCCCTTGTGCTTACTCATAAGTATTTTGATGGGAAAGTTCCTGCTGCCGGAGCACTGACCGACTACGACCGGGAAACCCTTCACGAGTTTGCGGATGTAAAAACCGAGGTAGAGAAACTGCTGGATGTATTCAAATTCCGTGACGCACAGAAAGAGGCGATGAACCTCGCTCGTATCGGCAACAAATACCTGGCAGATACCGAACCGTGGAAACTGGCCAAAACAGATATGGAGCGTGTAGGCACAATACTTAACATCAGCCTGCAGTTAGTAGCCAATCTGGCGATTGCTTTCGAACCTTTCCTGCCTTTCAGTTCACAGAAGTTGCGCGACATGCTGGGAATGACGGCGTTCGACTGGGCACAGTTGGGACATACGGACCTGCTTCTGACAGGACATCAGCTCAACAAGGCGGAGTTGCTTTTCGAAAAGATCGAAGATGCTACCATTGAGGCTCAGATACAAAAGCTACAGGATACGAAAAAGGCCAATGACGAAGCAGAATACAAAGCTCATCCGATCCGGGAAAACATCGACTTCGAAGACTTCCTCAAGCTGGATATCCGGGTAGGTACCGTAGTGGAGTGTCAGAAAGTACCGAAAGCAGACAAGTTGCTGCAATTTAAGATAGAGGACGGACTGGAAACACGTACCATCGTATCGGGTATAGCTTTATACTATACTCCCGAAGAATTGGTAGGCAAACAGGTATGCTTCATCGCCAACCTGCCACCCCGCAAACTCCGAGGGATCGTGTCGGAAGGAATGATCCTCTCAGCCGAAAATGCCGATGGTACCCTTGCCGTGCTCACTCCTGAAAAACAGGTAAAACCGGGAAGCCCAGTGAAGTGATTTACGATTTGACGATTGATTGTACTCCATCCATCACAGGAGATGGCTTCAATTGTAAATCGCAAACGTTTCTTAGTAAGAATCAAAGAATGAATCATGACAAAGCAATAAATCCTCATATTTCAATTGTAAATCGTAAATCGTCAAATCGTAAATATGAGTGATAGTCTCAAAGCCAAGACCGTCAACGCACTGGTATGGAGCACCATTGACAAGGTGTTCACACAGGTGAGTTACGCCGTGACCGGGGTGATCCTCGCCAACATCCTCCCTCCGGAAGACTTCGGTCTGCTCGGTATTATCCTGGTGTTTGTCGCTTTCGCCAATATATTCAGTGACAGCGGATTCACCATGGCATTGGTACAGAAGAAGGTCACGATCTCCAAAGACTACAGTACGGTTTTCTTTTTCAATCTGGGTATTTGCTTGGCAATTTATCTGCTCCTGTTCCTGACTGCCCCCTGGATTGCCGGTTACTACGAAGAGCCCCGCCTCATCTTGCTCACCCGGGTCGTCTGCCTGCAAATTATATTTATCTCTCTGGGTCTGGTACAGACCGGGATCCTGATGAAAACCATGAATATCCGTAAACTGACCCTGGCCAACCTGATCGCCCTTTCTCTGTCGGCTGTGTTTGCCATCCTTCTGGCCTTGTATGGATACGGTATCTGGGCATTGGTCGTACAGGTGTTGTCTATCTCTTTTTTCAAAACCCTTGTCCTCTGGGTCGTCAGCAGCTGGCGTCCCCAGGCGGAATTCAGCAGAGAATCCCTGCGCAGCACCTTTGCAGTGGGTTCACACATGATGCTGGCCTCGTTTATCAGTACCTTCTTTCAGAATATTTACACTTTGCTCATCAGTACCTGGTACAGCATACGCGATCTCGGATTCTATACGCAAGCCGATAAATGGAGCCGGATGGGTATCACTGCCCTTAGTCAGACCATCGGGAATGCCATTTTCCCGGCGTTGGCTTCCATACAAGACGACAACGAACGGATGTACCGGATATTTGGCAAGATGAGCCGCATGACGGCCTATCTGAGCTTTCCTGTCTTCGTGGGCCTCATTCTGGTGACTACCCCTCTGTTCCATACCTTGTTCGGCGACAAATGGAACCAATCGGTCCCTATGTTCCAGCTTTTTCTGCTGAAAGGGATCTTTTTTGTACTCACTTCTCTGCTCAATAACTACATCATGGCTATCGGAAAAACCCGTATCATCTTCCGGATAGAGGTGATAAAGAATATACTCACACTGGTGGCTATCTTCGTAACGCTTCCTATGGGGATCATCGCTCTTATCATCGGACAGGTGGTAGTAGGTGTGATCCAATACCTCATTACCTCGTACAATGTACAAAAAGTGACAGGATATGGGATGTGGAGACAGACAAAAGACCTGATTCCTTATGTGGCATTGACCGGAGTGATGGGATTAGGCGTATGGGGCACGAAATTGTTCCTCACCCACGACATTCTATTGTTGGTGACAGGGATATCTGCAGGAGCCTGCATCTATCTGTTACTCAACCGCCTGCTTGGTTCCCACATTCAGCAGGAATTATTCGCTATTGTTTTGCGCAAAAAGAAACTCTGATTATGATACGATCCCTTACACTGATTTTGCTTGTTTCAGTATGTATGTTTCCCATATCGTGTGGTAGGAAAAAACAATCCACACATCAACCGAATATGATCGAGGCGGATGTAAGTTATATAACGCAACGTTGCAATGTGATGATATGGAATTCCGGTGATGGTTACGAGGAAGACAATGCCCTGTATATAGACGGAATGAAGACGGTCATGCAGAATATGACATTTTACCACCCTTACGGAGAAGTTTATATGTATCAGAGTGGGGCTGCCATGGGTATGATCACGTATCTGGATGGCAGGCCGGGATATTATCTTCCTCTGGAAGAGAAACATCAGTTCCGTATCGAAATCGACCTGGTCCATAATTGCATGATAGATGTACACCAGCAGGGAACAGATACCCTATGTGATCCGGTGATCCTGGAGAATCTGAAAATGATCATGTCGGCTGACGATTACCGGATATTCCGGAAGCAGTCACGTCTGCCGGAAAGAAAGAGAGTATCCAAAACATTCACTTTTTACAGATATAAATAGAGGAAACAGACTTACGGATCAGACAATCTTATACTTCATGTAAGGTGTAGATCTATATGTGGAAGTTACAGATCACTCCTGCCTTTCATCCATAGAGACCGGATAGGCCGTCAGGTATTCAAATGTAAAGTCTTTCTCTTTCAGTTTGCGGATCAGTTCTCCCAGATCGTTTTGTTCGTGCCTCCTGGCAAACATCTGATCATGTATCAGCAACACCACATGGTCCGGTGTGAAGGTGCGTGAAGAGGTATACAGATACTCGGCCTGTACCACCAGTTGATCAATGGTTTGCTCCGGAACATAGTCTTCCGCGGCATACCTCCATTCCAAGTCCCATCCGAATATCTGATACCCTTCATCGGCAAGTAACGCTGCCGCTCGTCCGGCAGGCTGGTCGCAGTTCCTTTTTCTGTCCCCTAATAGCCACAGGTTACGTCCGGGCAGGCGTGCTATTTTATGTTCAATATGGAATTTCGAGCGGTTCATCTCAAAATCATCTAACACAGAGGCAGGATCTCCATAAAAATGAAAGTATCTGTTGCTGGCATGCGAATAACTGTGGTTGTAAATCTCAATATATGGATTTTCCTGAAGTATCTTATGATAATTCTGAAATTTACGGCTTTCATCTATGGCCTTTCCTACCATAAATACATTTGCTTTTATGGTTTCGGCCACGATCACACTATCCAGATATTTAGTTCCGTTCAGAGGTGAATCATCAATCGTAAGATAAATACATTTACAGGGAAGCACAGGAAGTGTATCCACCTCCGGCAGCAGATCGGTAACCAGGGTCAGTGTATCTGTTACACCTGCCGCTACCGGTTCCGTATCCAGTATCTTTACCTCTTCCGCACAGGATACACACATCCCGACTATACACCATACCCCCAACCATAGACTTTTTTTCTCATTCCCTCCTGTATGTAGACGTTCAACAAACCAGGACACAAATGGATCAGAAAGTAAGGATGAAATGTTTTTATTTTTTACATACGTAGCTGACCAGGTGATCATTTACAAATCCGATAGCCTGTAAATAGACACAACAAATGGCAGAACCAAAGAATTTAAATCCCCGCTTTTTCATATCTTTACTCATCGCATCCGATCAGGGCGAGGTAGCTTAACTACATATATACAAAGAAGTATGATTACATATACAGAGAATCGTTACCGTATACAAATACACAGATCTATCCTATAAAAAAGACCGTCTACTCCTGTGTATACAAAGAGATCGCACGCTCCAACGCCTCTTCTAACATCCCTGCATCAGAAAGAATACGCTCTACAAATTCCCGGAATGCCCCGTCTCCTCCCTTGCGGGAAGTAACAAATCCGACCCGGTTCTTTATGTACGCAGGGGCACTGGAAGGGGCAGCGGTAATCCCCGCTTTACGGAATATGCCTGTATCGTTCAGATCATCACCAATATAGGCGACTTCCTGCCAGATGATCCCCAGCGAGTCGATCAGTTTCTGCACTGTATCTGCTTTACGGGCAACTCCCTGAAAAAGATAATCTACTTTCAGTTTCTCTGCCCTACGGCTCACAATCGCTGTCTCTTCGCCGGTTACAATGCCTACGGGTATGCCCATCTGGCGGGCCAGAAGCACTCCGGCACTGTCGTAGGTATGAAAACGTTTCCATTCGTTACCGGTCTGGTCGTAGTACATACCACCGTCTGTCCAGACACCATCAATATCAGTAAGGATCAATTTAGGTAACATAGGCTTTTAATATAGGTAAAAATCCAGGTATATTCCGTGTTTTATCGCAATGAAGAGGGATAAATGATCTCATGGGCTGGGATCTCCACAGACACTTCGCGTCCGATCAGCTGATCGCGTTCTGTCCATTTGAAACCGTCACCCGGACTCAGCAGATGAATATCTTCTTCCGTGATCACCTCTCCGGGTTTCAGTGTCCGCTTCGTGGCAATGGAACGCTCCAGCTTCACCTTTGCCTGCGCCACATGTTCGTCGATATAGAGCTCTTCCCTGCCCATCCATCGCTCTGCCAGCCGGATGTCCCGGATCATACGGTTCACCCCATCCGGACCCAGGGAACCGAGTTGGTCGGTACCTTTCATGCGACGGTCAATGGTGACATGCTTTTCGATGATCTCCGCCCCCAGACCTACGGCAACCGCCGTGGCAGCAATGCCAATAGTATGGTCTGAGAAACCGATCCGGTACTGTCCGTAATGTTTTTTCAGATACTCCATGCTGCGGAGATTGAGATGATCGGGATGGGTAGGATATTCCGACACACAATGCAGGATAGAGATGCGAGAATGGTAGCGATGGATCGTCTCCAACGCCTCATCCAGCTCTTTACGTCCGGCCATACCGGTAGACAGTATCATCGGGATACCGGTCTCCGCCAGCGCTTCCACCAGAGGCAGATTGGTCAGATCGCGACTGGCTACTTTCAGATAATCCGGAGTAAACAACCGGAGCAGGGACAGGCATCCCCTGGAACAGAGTGTCTCCACAAATTCCAGGCCCAGGGACCGGGCGTGCTTATATACTTCGAAATGTTCTTCGTCCGTCAATTCAAGGAAAGCGCGGTGTTCTCCATACGTCCTGCCAAAGGAATGGGGCGAATCGTAGATACGGTTCATCTGCGATACGGTAAGCTCCTCTTTCAGATCCCGCTTGGTCATTTTCACCGCGTCCATCGGACGCAGGTCCAAACCAAAGGCCTCCTCCTTCACCGGACGGGATACCAGCTCCACGATCAGTTTGGCTATATCTACCGAACCATTGTGGTTCTGCCCGATCTCTCCGATTATATATGTATGCTTCATGTACGATTTACTGATTTACAATGTACGATTGAAAATAAAAAATAGTTTTTCATGGATCCGCTTTATAACACACATTGGAAAATACAAGGACTGAAATCTTCCTCCTGAAATTCCTATTTCTCATTCTTCCGGATATTGTCCCGCATTCCACTGAGGTATCCGGGCCGCTCCTCTACCAGTCCCAGCAATCCTTCCACACCAATCAATTCCCTCTCTACAAACAGAGCATACAATTCCTGCAACAACGAAAAGTCTTCGTGGGTATCCAGAGTAAACCTCAGATCGTACCGTTGCCGGAGCGATTCCGGCAAAGGAAGCAACCGGGAACTGAACTGTCCGGGATGTGTATATAAACAGGTTGTCAGATGCTCTGCATACTCCGGTCTTCCGGACGCGCACACTGCCGCCCGCTTCAACGCGTCTGTAGTAGCCAGTTCAGCAAACAGCCCCAGGTGTGAACGGATCACCGGACGACCGTCGGGAAATCCGTACGAGATATAATCTGCCGGTTCTGCCGAATGCTCCCGGAAAAGTTCGTTGAAACTATCTGTTTGCAAAAAAGGATTGTCCGAGCAGACCCGGATCAGCCGGTCTATGCCATAGGCACCGGCAGCTCCCAGAAAACGTGCCAGTACATTATCTTCTTCGCCCCGGAAAAAGAAGATCCCGTGTTGCCGCGCCACCTCTTCCAGCACATCGTCCTGCGGCTGCCGGGTAGTAGCCAGTATCACGGGGATGCCCGGACACGAACTACGTATGCGGGAGATCAGGATATCAATGATACGTTGCTGGCCGTAGAATGGACGTAATATCTTGTTGTGAAGGCGGGTAGAGCCTGTGCGTGCCTGTATGATGATACCGTCTCTCATACCTTCATGCGTTTGAAAGCGTCTATATACGACCCCGGAGTAATGTTGATCACCTCTTTTCCCAGTTTACGGGCATATGCTTCCAGAACGAAGTAGGAACTGAAAGCTACATACATGTGATACAACACCTTGTGGAGGCGGGTGGTGCTCTGGTCTACCTCTATTGCCCTTTCCGACCGGGAAGTTCCCTGATCGTAAAAGTGTTTCTGGTGCATCATCACCTCGTTGCGGTCGGTCACCGAGATCTCCGGCAGCCACGAATGGTCTGCACCAGCCAGGTAAACACACCGGAAAGGCAACCCCAGCCCGATGGTGATACAGGGGATCAATACATTATGCGGACGGGGCACCCCCCAGCCTCTGCGAAAAATAAAGTTGCACAGTCCCTGGAACCCTTCGATAGGAGTAGTGTTGTAGAGACACAGCCGGATATGAGGATTACCTGCCAACAGGGGTTGCCACTCCTTATTCTGCCAGGCGCGGGCCGGTACCAGCAGGTTAAGCGGCCAGGTGGTTTTCTCTGCCAACGTACCAAAAAGCTGTACACGTTTTTCCGGCACGGTCCAGAAAAGAGGATCGGCTATCAGATAGAGCTCCGGACGTACCTTTTCATAAACAGGGGAGAGCACTCCGAAATTGACCGCCAGCAGCGTCTTATCCCGGAGAAAATCCGCCGCCCTTTCCAGGGTGGTATTCAGCGAAGGCCCGTTGGCCAGGATCACTAATTCTTCTCTATTTCTGAAATTATCTTTCACCGGTGTAGCCCGACGGGAGAAAAGCAGGATTTTCACGATACTCAGAAAACTCTGGAACAACTCTCTCAGGAACCGGACCATTTTGTCTGCCATAGAATTGTATTATAGGAAGGCAAAGATAGGATAAATTCAGAGCTATTTGTCCAAAAAAAGGTTGAATTTATCGTCTGCTCGCTCCAAAATCGCTATTTTTGCAGAAAGTTGTAAGGGAATGAGGATACTTCTGATCAATACTTCCGAACGTGCCGGAGGAGCAGCCATCGCTGCCAGCCGGTTGCTGGAAGCTCTGAAAAATAACGGGATCAAAGCAAAACTGCTGGTAAGAGACAAACAGACACAGCAGGTGAGTGTGGTGGCTATGGAGAACAGCTGGCGTCTCGTATGGAATTTTCTCTGGGAAAGAGTAGTGATCTGGGCCACCAAACGGTTCAGTAAGAAAGACCTTTACGCGGTGGATATCGCCAATATAGGAAGTGATATCACCTCTCTGCCCGAATTCCGGCAGGCGGATGTGATCCATCTGCACTGGATCAACCAGGGAATGCTTTCCCTGAAAAATATCCGTAAGATACTGGATTCCGGCAAACCGGTAGTCTGGACCATGCACGATATGTGGCCCTGTACCGGCATCTGCCACTATTCGGGAGAGTGTACCCGGTATCAGCGGGAGTGCGACTCGTGCCCGTTCATCAACGGCGGCAGCAGCACCAAAGATCTGTCCTGGAAAGTATTCCACAAAAAACACGACTTGTACCAGAATACCAACATTACGTTTGTGACCTGTAGCCAGTGGCTGAAAGGGGTGGCTTCGAAAAGCGCGTTGCTGATCGGCAAGCGGATCGAAAGCATTCCCAATCCGATCAATACCAATTTCTTCAAACCCGGCAACAAAGAGAAAGCGCGCCAGAAGTGTGGACTGCCCCAGGACAAAAAACTAATCCTGTTCGGTTCGGCCAAGATCACCGACAAGCGCAAAGGGATCGACTACCTGATCAGCGCGTCACAGTTACTGGCGGAGAAATATCCCGGCTACAAAGATCATCTGGGAATCGCGGTATTCGGAAAGAAATCGCAGCAACTGGAAGAGCAGCTCCCTTTTCCGGTATATCCGCTTAACTACGTGAACAACGAACACGATCTGGTGGATATTTACAACGCGGTAGACCTGTTCCTGATCCCTTCTCTGGAAGATAACCTTCCCAATACGATCATGGAAGCTATGGCCTGCGGAACACCTTGCGTCGGATTTCATACAGGAGGTATCCCCGAAATGATAGATCACCTGCACAATGGCTATGTAGCCAACTACAGATCTACCGAAGACCTGGCCAATGGCATATTCTGGACATTGAACGAGTCTGAATATACACTGCTTTCGGAACAGGCGGTACGGAAAGTGACGGGCAATTATTCCGAAAGAGCAGTTGCCAGAAAGTACATTGATATCTATAATCAGATCACCGGAAATCATGCCTGAGCAACGTGCTGTCCGCTTTTCCGTCATTACGGTTACCTACAACGCAGCCCGGCATCTGGAAGAGACCATCCGGAGTGTAGCCACGCAAACCTATGGGGAGATAGAATATATTGTGGTCGACGGGGCTTCGAAGGACCATACCCGGCAGGTGGTCGAAAACTACCGCAACCACATCCATACTTTTATCAGCGAACCCGACCAGGGTATATACGACGCCATGAACAAAGGGCTGAAACGGGCTACAGGAGATTACCTTTGTTTCCTGAATGCCGGAGATACCTTTCATTGCACAGAGACCCTGCAACAAATGGTCGATTCCCTGCCCGCAGGAGAATGGCCGGATGTGATGTACGGAGAAACCGCACTGGTAGACGAGCAGAGACATTTTCTGCGCATGCGCCGGCTCTCCGCTCCCGAACACCTCACCTGGAAAAGTTTCCGCCAGGGGATGCTGGTCTGTCACCAGGCCTTCTTTCCACGTCGCGTACTGGCTCCCCGGTACGATACCCAATACCGCTTCTCGGCCGACTTCGACTGGTGCATCCGCATTATGAAACAGGCCACGATCCTGCATCATACACACCTGACCCTGATCGATTACCTGAGCGAAGGTACTACCACGGCCAACCGGAAAGCCTCCCTGATGGAACGCTTTCGTATCATGTGCAAGCACTACGGTACGTTGAACACCATAGGCTATCACCTGTGGTTTGTGATCCGGTTATTTACCAGGCCCGGCCAGTAGTTCTTTCAACTCTGCCATTCCTGCAGAGGCTCCTTTACAGATATAATGAACAGGTCTGGAAATTGCCACCTGCACCTCATTCGGATCTATCAGATAGACCGGAACGCCTGCGGGCGCGTAATGCAGCAATCCGGCCGCCGGGTAGACATTCAGGGAAGTCCCTACGACAACGAGGACATCCGCTTCTGCTACCCGTTCGGCCGCCCGGCCGATCTCCGGAACAGACTCCCCGAACCATACAATAAAAGGACGAAGTTGAGAACCATCACCGGCCCGGTCTCCCAGGCGGATCTCCCAACGATCTACGGACAACTCTTCTATGTAGCGCGGATCCTGCGGATCACGGCTCGAACAAGCCTTCATCAGTTCGCCGTGCAGATGAATGACATCGCTGCTACCCGCCCGTTCGTGCAGGTTATCTACATTCTGGGTGATCACAGACACCCGGAAGTCCGCCTCCAGTCCGGCCAGGATCTCATGTCCCCGGTTTGGCTCTACCGACAGCAACTGCTTCCGGCGTTCGTTATAGAAACGGAGTACCAGTTGCGGATCCCGGGCAAATCCCTCGGGAGTAGCTACCTGCTCTACCGGATATTTCTCCCACAAGCCTCCTGTATCCCGGAAGGTACTGATACCGCTTTCGGCACTCATACCTGCTCCAGACAAAACAACGATATGCTTCATACTCATCTGTTTTCCTATTTCCGATAAATAACAATTTTATGTATCCCGATTCTCCGGACATCTACCTCTTCACATTCTGTTGCCATCCGGATCCCCTTCGTTTCATGATCCGGGACAGATTGCTATTTCTTTTGCGTATACCCTTACAAATATACGTTTTTTCCGGTTCAAATGACAAAATACTGAAGTAAAATAACCTCACTTTAAAAAGTTCCATACCTCTTACCGGCCACCGCATTTCCGGCGGGATCAACAGCCCTTATAACCCATCCGATAATCTACTCAACCAGCATTTACACCTGCTCTACAGTGTATAAAGAAAAATTAAACAGGAAAAAGGAGAATGATTCAAATAAAACCCCTATTTTTGCGCTTCAATAAACTTAATAAACCGGAGATCAGAGAACTTACTCCGTCTGCGGCCACAATCCCCAAACATATATATGGATAAATTCAGTTACGCTATCGGCCTGGGAATCGGCCAGAACCTCTTGAGTATGGGTGCCAAAGGCATCGCAGTAGAAGATTTCGCACAAGCGATCAAAGATGTCCTGGACGACAATGAAACCGCGATCAGTCATGCCGAAGCGCGCGACATTGTCAATACCTACTTTGCCGAAATGGAGGTACAGATCAACGAAGCGAATATACAACAGGGACAGGCGTTTCTGGAAAGCAACAAACAACGTGCCGGTGTAGTGACTCTTCCCAGCGGTCTGCAATACGAAGTGATCACAGCAGGGACAGGTAAGAAGCCTCAGGCCACCGATAAAGTAAAATGCCACTACGAAGGAACACTGATCGATGGAACGCTGTTCGATAGTTCCGTAAAGCGCGGACAACCCGCCGTATTTGGTGTGAACCAGGTGATCCCGGGATGGGTAGAAGCCCTGCAACTGATGTCCGAAGGTTCCAAATGGAAACTTTATATCCCTGCCGATCTGGGCTATGGCGCGCAGGGAGCGGGAGAGATGATCCCCCCTTTCAGCACACTGATATTCGAAGTAGAACTCATAGAAGTATTGTAACTCTAATAACTATAAATGTAAAGCAACAATGAAAAAAGTAACTTTTTTTATGGCGGCAGCTGTCGTAGCTACTCTGTTCTCCTGCACGGCACAAAGTCCGAAAGCTAATCTGAAAACCGAATTAGACACCCTGACCTATGCGATTGGTCTGGCACAAACCAATGGACTAAAACCTTACCTGATCCGTCAGTTAGGGGTAGACACTACCTACATCAATGAGTTTATCAAAGGATTGAACGAAGGTACCAGAAAGACCTCGGACAAAGAAAAAGCGTATGTGGCAGGTCTGCAGATCGGACAGCAGATCAGCAACCAGATCCTTCCCAACATCAACCGTGAGATTTTCGGTGATGACTCTACCAAAACGATCGACCGGGACAACTTCATGGCAGCTTTCATCACCGGAACCCTGGAAAAACCGGGTATCATGAGTGTGGAGATGGCACAAGCCTACGCACAGAGCAAAATGGAAGAGGTGAAAGCCAAAGAGCTTGAAAAGCAATACGGAGAGAACAAAGCCGCCGGTGAAAGATTCCTGGCAGAGAACAAAGAAAAAGAGGGCGTCATCACTACCGAAAGCGGACTGCAATACAAGATACTCAAAGAAGGAAAAGGAGAAGTACCTGAAAGCACTTCACGCGTGAAGGTAAACTATCGCGGTACCCTGATCGACGGAACAGAATTCGATAGCTCTTACGAGCGCAACGAACCGACGACTTTCCGTGCCAACGCGGTGATCGCCGGATGGACAGAAGCCCTCACTCTGATGCCTGTGGGTTCTAAATGGGAACTTTACATCCCTCAGGAACTGGCCTACGGAAGCCGCAAGACAGCCAAGATTGATCCTTTCTCTGCGCTGATTTTCGAAGTAGAACTGGTAGAGATCGAAAAATAAATCTCACTTACCGCCGGCTTACCGGAGTAAAGAAAAAAAGAGATGTGTGTCATTATGCATCTCTTTTTTTATTTTTTCTTCCATAACCAGACTGAAATTAAAATAATTCTATATATTTGCTTACTATTTGATAAAACTGCAAATTCGCATTAACAGAATGATTATGGAAAAAATAGACAATCTGGACAGGCAGATCCTGGACATCATTTCCCAAAATGCCCGTATCCCTTTCAAAGACGTCGCAGCCGAATGTGGTGTCTCCCGCGCGGCCATCCATCAACGTGTACAGCGTCTGATCGACCTGGGAGTCATTGTAGGGTCGGGCTATCACGTCAACCCCAAGTCATTGGGTTACCGTACCTGTACCTATGTCGGGATCAAACTGGAAAAAGGGTCCATGTACAAATCAGTGGTGGAAGAGTTGCAAAAGATCCCCGAGATCGTGGAATGTCACTTCACCACGGGTCCGTACACGATGCTCACCAAACTGTATGCCTGTGACAACGAACACCTGATGGATCTGCTCAACAACAAGATGCAGGAGATCCCGGGAGTAACTGCCACGGAAACACTGATCTCCTTAGAGCAAAGCATCAAAAAAGAGATTCCCATCCGTATACAGAAATAAGAAATGGAATTCCTTGCTGAATACCATCTTTCGGGTATTGTTATCGGGATCTGTACGTTTCTTATTATCGGCATATTCCACCCGGTAGTGGTAAAAGCCGAATACTACTGGGGTACCCGCTGCTGGTGGATATTCCTGGTGTTGGGTATACTGGGTATAGTCGGTTCTTTGTGGACAGATCACATTCTCCTGGCTTCGCTCTGCGGGGTATTCGCTTTCTCCTCTTTCTGGACCATTAAAGAGATCTTTGAGCAGGAAGAGCGGGTGAAAAAAGGATGGTTTCCCAAAAACCCGAAACGTACACATAAGTTCTGAAAACCATAATCAACAGTTTTTAGCATAAAATGCTTGCATAATTCGGGCAAATGCCTTAATTTTGTATCCACATTCCTATCAAGAAGGATGTACGGGCTTTTAGCTCAGTTGGTTAGAGCAACAGACTCATAATCTGGAGGTCCTAGGTTCAAGCCCTAGATGGCCCACCTTCGGGAAAATCAGATAAAGCACTTACTACCCGGTAAGTGCTTTTATTTTGTATACCAAACCCTTGTATTGTCTTCATGAAAAAATGGCTCTGTTTTTACCTCTGCTGGCTTCTGCTGATTCCGTTTTCCTGCCGTGGACAGGCATCCGAAGAAAAGAGTACGACATCCACTTCTGCTGCCGGACAACCTCTTGCAACGGAAGAGCCTCACCTGCCACCGCCCGCACCCCGGAAAAGCCCGACAGCCCTCTATCTGGATTCCATAGGACTGGTAGATGTGAGGGATCTGGACCCTACCATCATCGTCCGGCTCATGTATGCTACGGCAGATAACTTTACAGGAGAGGTGTTGTACGAAGATCTCCGGGAGGCCTACCTGCAACCGGAGGCTGCCGAAGCGCTGGTACGCGCCCAACAGGCACTGCACCGCATACACCCCTCCTACAACCTGATCGTATACGATGCCGTACGACCGATGTCCGTTCAACAAAAAATGTGGAATGTGGTCAAAGGTACTTCCAAACATATCTATGTATCCAACCCGGCGCGGGGAGGAGGACTGCATAATTACGGGGTAGCTGTAGATATCAGCATCGCAGACTCACTGGGCCATCCGCTTCCTATGGGTACCGAAGTAGACCACCTGGGCCGAGAGGCGCATGTGAACCTGGAAGATCAGCTGCTGCGCGAAGGGGCGATCACCAGAGAAGAACAGAACAACCGCAAACTGCTGCGGCAAGTGATGCACGAAGCCGGATACCGGGTGCTCCCAACCGAATGGTGGCACTTCGACCTATACACACGGGCACAGGCTAAAGAAAAGTATTCAATTATCCAATAAACAGGATTTATGGAACTATCCGCGGCTACCCGCGATTTTATACACGACCACTGGGAGGCCAACACGAAGACACTGGCGCTGCAAGGAAAAAGATTTCCACAGGTAGATATGGCCGTGGCTCTGTGTCAGATACAGGGGCGGCAAACTGCGAAACAGAAAATCCCTTCCTGGTATGCCCGCGAAGAGATACGCTACCCGCGGCACCTTTCTCTGGAACAATGTTCGTCGGAGGCCACAGCCCGCTACAAAGCCAGCCTTTTCCAGGGAAATACCCTCACCGATCTGACGGGAGGGTTGGGTATCGATTGCGCGTTCCTGGCGGAACATTTCAGAGAGGTACACTACGTAGAACAACAGCCGGAACTTTGCCGTCTGGCGATACATAATTTCTCTGTACTGGGACTGACGCAGATCGCTGTACACGAGTCGGACAGCATCGTGTATCTGAAAAAAATGCAGCCTGTAGATATGATCTACCTCGACCCGGCCCGCCGGGACGACGCGGGTGGAAAAACGGTGTTGCTCTCCGATTGTACGCCCGACCTTACCCGGATCGGCGCGTTGCTACCGGAAAAAGCCAGGCGGGTGATGATCAAACTTTCTCCCATGCTGGATATTACACAAGCCCTGAAGGAGATCTCCGGAGTATGTGAGGTGCATATTGTTTCCGTACGTAACGAATGCAAGGAATTGCTTTTTGTACTCTCTCCCGGTCCGGTAGCTACCCCCTTACTGACCTGCGCAGACCTGGGGAGACAAAAAACTCACCTGTTCTCTTTCACCCGGGAAGAAGAAAGGGAGGCAGCCTGCGAATACACCCCGGAAGTACTCCGGTATATGTACGAACCCAATAGTTCCCTATTGAAAGCCGGCGCATTCTCCCTGCCCGCGCAAAGATACGGGCTGAAAAAGCTACATCCACACAGTCATCTGTATACCTCCGAAGAATTACATACCAACTTCCCTGGCAGAAAATTTGAGGTGGAAGCCACCGGCCCTTTTCACAAAAAAGGGTGGAGATCATTGCTGGGCGATCTGACTCAGGCAAACATCACCGTACGTAACTTCCCGGTCTCCGTAGCGGAAATACGCAAGTACACTAAGCTAAAGGAAGGAGGGGATACATATCTGTTTGCCACCACGCTGTCTGACGGACAAAAGGTATTGATCCGTTGCCGGAAGGCCGGATAACGATTAGTCTCCCGGATCCGCTGGTTTGTCTGTGGCTCAGGCAGAGTGAGTTCACTGCTATCGCCGGTAGCCACCAAGATCCGGAACGGCATCTCTGAACCGAACCCGTATATTTCCGTAACTCAGGAAGTCCAGCAACAAAGCCCATAGAAATTTGTTAATTATCGACACACAACTTTGCATGTACTTCATTCATCGCATGTGTTAATAAAAGACTCCAAACATACTCGTTATTTTTTTAATCCTATCTTTGCAAACAAATAAATTCCTTTTGAATATACGCTTATGAATATACTTCTCTTATTAGGCGGCCTTCTCCTTATATTAATCGGAGCCAACGGTTTAACTGACGGTGCCGCTTCTTTAGCTGCCCGTCTGCGCATTCCTCCCATCGTAATCGGTCTGACCGTCGTTGCCTTCGGCACCTCTGCCCCGGAACTTACTGTCAGCGTATCTTCCGCTTTGAAAGGAAGTTCCGATCTGGCTGTAGGGAATATCGTGGGAAGTAATCTTTTCAATACATTGGTGATCGTAGGTTGCACCGCTCTTTTTGCACCCATAGTGATCTCACGCAATACCCTGCGCAAAGAAATCCCGATGAGCATCCTGTCTGCTATCGTGTTGCTGATCATTGCCAACGATGTGATCCTGAACGGAGATACGGAAAATATCATCAGCCGTACAGATGGCCTTGTATTACTTTGTTTCTTCGCTATATTCATGGCCTATACATTTGCCATGGCCACAGGTAATATCGAAAGCGAACAGGAAGAAGAGATAAAAACAATGCCACTATGGCGCGCCGGAGTGTATATGATCGCCGGACTGGCCGGACTGGTCTTCGGCGGACAATGGTTTGTAGACGGTGCCAGCGGTATCGCGCGTGCGCTGGGAGTGAGTGAATCGGTCATCGGGCTGACCCTGGTTGCCGGAGGCACTTCTCTTCCCGAACTGGCTACTTCGGTGGTAGCCGCTATTAAGAAAAACCCGGAGATTGCGATCGGGAACGCGATCGGCAGCAACCTGTTCAATATCTTCCTGGTACTGGGATGCAGCGCCACCATCACACCGTTGCATATACAAGGCATCACCAACTTCGATATGCTTTCTCTGGTCGGAGCCTCCATACTGCTCTGGGTATTCGGAGTGTTTTTTGCCAAACGCACCATTACCCGCCTGGAAGGGGGCATATTGGTCGCGTGCTACATCGCATATATTACCTACCTGATCTGGCAACTATAACCGCTCAGGTTCACTGTACGGATCACGTTCCTGTGCCGCGGATCTCTCCCGGATGTACGGGAAGACCGTGAAAAAATCCTAACTTACTGAGCATGAAAGTTCTTTCTCCAATTAGATGGAGATTTGAAGATTATAATGTATCTTTGCATCTAAATATAAACAGAGGATATGTCCGTTAGTATACAGAAGGTCAACACTTCCGCAGAACTGAAGAAGTTCATACGATTTAACTACGAATTATACAAGAATACACCTTACTCCGTACCTGATCTGTACGACGATATGCTGGCTACTTTCAACAAAAAAAGAAATGCCGCATTTGAGTTTTGTGAAGCCGAATATTTCCTGGCTTACCGGGATGGAAAGCTGGTGGGCCGGGTAGCCGCTATCATCAACCACAAGGCCAATGAGGTCTGGAACAAAAAAGAGGTACGGTTTGGCTGGATCGATTTTATAGACGATCCGGAAGTCTCTGAGGCTCTGTTGAAAACGGTGGAAGAATGGGGAAAATCCAAGGGAATGGATCATATCCAGGGTCCGCTGGGGTTTACCGATTTCGACGCGGAAGGCATGCTTGTGGAAGGATTTGACCAACTCAGCACCATGGCCACCATTTACAATTATCCCTACTATCCGGAGCATATGGAGCAACTGGGATACAAAAAAGACGCGGACTGGGTAGAATTCAAGATCTATATTCCGGACGATATTCCGGAAAAACACAAACGGATCTCCCAACTGGTACAAAAAAAATACAACCTGAAAATAAAAAAATACTCGTCGGCAAAGAAGATCGCTCAGGACTACGGACAGGCTATCTTCGAACTGATGAATGAAGCATATAAGCCCTTGTACGGATATTCGCCACTTTCTCAGCGACAGATCGATCAATATGTGAAAATGTATCTGCCGATCGTGGACCTCCGGATGGTAACGCTCATTACCGATCAGGAAGATAAGTTGGTAGGCGTAGGTGTATCCATGCCTTCGCTGTCTGTAGCGTTGCAGAAAGCCAAAGGCAGGCTGCTGCCCTTCGGATGGTTTTATCTGCTCAAGGCCCTGTTCATGAAAAGGCGCTCTCAGGTGCTGGACCTGCTGTTGGTAGCCGTAAAGCCCGAATATCAGAACAAGGGAGTGAACGCCCTGCTGTTTTCCGACCTGATCCCTATCTATAAAAAACTGGGATTCGTATATGCTGAGAGCAACCCGGAACTGGAGATGAACGGAAAAGTACAGGCACAATGGGAATACTTCAAGACCGAACAGCATAAGCGCAGACGCGCGTTTGTTAAAAAGATTGATTGAAAACATGGAAGAGAACAAAGAATTACATACGTCGGAACCCGTTAAGTATACCGACGACAACATCCGCCACCTGAGCGACATGGAACACGTACGCACCCGCCCCGGTATGTATATCGGGAAACTGGGCGACGGAGCGCACATGGAAGATGGTATCTACGTACTGCTCAAAGAGGTATTGGACAACAGCATCGATGAATTCAAGATGCAGGCCGGAAAAAAGATCGAGATACGCATCGAAGAGAACCTTCGGGTGAGTGTACGTGACTACGGACGAGGCATACCGCAGGGAAAAATGATCGAGGCGGTGAGCGTGCTCAATACAGGCGGAAAATACGACAGCAAAGCCTTCAAGAAAAGCGTAGGTCTCAACGGTGTAGGTATCAAGGCGGTGAATGCCCTGAGCTCCCGGTTCGAGGTACGCAGCTACCGCGACGGGAAAGTACGTATGGCGGTATTTGAAAAGGGAAATCTGCTGAGCGACAAGACTGTAAAGACAGATGAAGAAAACGGAACGTATATCTTCTTCGAACCGGACAATACCCTGTTCGAGAACTATAGTTTCCGTTCCGAATTTGTAGAAACGATGTTGCGCAACTATACCTACCTCAATACCGGACTGGCCATCATCTACAACGGACAACGTATCCTCTCCCGCAACGGACTGGTAGACCTGCTCAACGACAATATGACAGCTACCGGGCTCTACCCCATCATACACCTGAAAGGGGAAGACATCGAGATCGCTTTTACGCATACCGGACAGTACGGAGAAGAGTATTACTCGTTTGTCAACGGACAACATACCACCCAGGGAGGTACCCACCAGAGTGCTTTCAAAGAGCACATCGCGCGTACCATCAAAGAGTTCTACAACAAGAATCAGGACTATACCGACATTCGCAACGGATTGGTAGCCGCCATTGCCATCAACGTAGAGGAACCTATGTTCGAGAGTCAGACCAAGATCAAACTGGGGTCTACCAACATGGCACCGGGCGGGGTGACGGTAAACAAATATGTAGGTGACTTCATCAAACAGGAGGTAGACAACTTCCTGCACAAGAACGCGGAGGTAGCAGACATCATGCTGCAAAAGATCCAGGAGTCGGAGAAAGAGCGGAAGGCCATAGCGGGAGTAGCCAAGCTGGCCCGGGAGCGTGCCAAAAAAGCCAACCTGCACAACCGGAAGCTGCGCGACTGCCGGGTGCACCTCAACGATACCAAAGGAAAGAACCAGGAAGACTCCTGCATTTTCATTACGGAGGGAGACTCGGCCAGTGGTTCCATCACCAAAAGCCGGGATGTGAATACACAGGCTGTATTCAGTCTGCGCGGAAAACCCCTCAACACCTACGGACTGACCAAGAAGGTAGTGTATGAGAATGAAGAGTTCAACCTGCTGCAGGCCGCGCTGAATATCGAAGATGGCATCGAAGGACTGAGATACAACAAGATCATCGTGGCCACCGATGCCGATGTAGACGGTATGCACATCCGCCTGCTGATGATCACTTTCTTTCTTCAGTTCTTCCCCGATCTGATCAAAAAAGGACACGTATACATCCTGCAGACCCCGCTTTTCCGGGTACGTAACAAGAAAAAAACAATTTACTGCTATACGGAAGAAGAGCGTATCAACGCCCTTCAGGAACTGGCACCCAATCTCGAGATCACCCGGTTCAAGGGACTGGGAGAGATCTCTCCCGATGAGTTCAAACACTTCATTGGCAAAGACATGCGGCTGGAGCAGGTGTCTCTCCGGAAAAACGATCTGGTAAAGGAACTTTTAGAGTTCTATATGGGCAAGAACACAATGGAGCGCCAGAACTTTATTATTGATAATCTGGTTATAGAAGAAGATATCGCATAGCATGAAGAGAGCCATTTTTCCGGGAACCTTCGACCCCTTTACCATCGGACATGAATCTGTGGTACGGCGGGCACTGACTTTTATGGACGAAATTGTGATCGGGATAGGGGTGAATGAGAACAAGAACACCTATTTTCCCTTGAACCGAAGAGAGCAGATGATCGCTACCTTCTACCGGAACGAACCCCGCATACGGGTAGTGTCCTACAATTCGCTCACCATTGATCTGGCCCGGAAAGTGAGGGCCGGCTTCATCATACGCGGCATACGCACCGTAAAGGACTTCGAATACGAAGAGACCATCGCGGATATCAACCGGAAGCTGGCAGGGGTAGAAACGATCCTGCTGTTTACCGAGCCCGAACTCACCAGCATCAGTTCAACCATTGTCCGCGAATTGCTCCATTACGATAAGGACATTACTGCTTTCCTGCCGGAAGGAATGGAGTTATAAAAAGATAAGAAATGAAAAAAATACTCTATATCCTGTTTGCCCTCGCAACCGTTACGTTGCAGGCACAGACAGTCAACGGCCCCGCGGCCCGGAAATTGCAGATGGCGGAATTCGCCATCACCAATCTCTATGTAGATGAAGTGGATGAAGACAAGCTGGTAGAAGCTGCCATCATTGAAATGCTGGAAAAACTGGATCCGCACTCTACTTATTCCGACGCGGAAGAGGTAAAGAAAATGAACGAACCCCTGCAAGGCAATTTCGAAGGCATCGGCGTACAATTCCAGATGGTAGAAGATACTCTTTTTATCGTGCAACCCGTGAGCAACGGACCTTCGGAGAAAGTAGGGATACTGGCGGGCGACCGCATCATCGCAGTCAACGATACTACCATTGCCGGCGTAAAGATGAGCCAGGAAGAGATCATGAGCAGGTTGCGCGGCCCCAAAGGCACCAAGGTAGAGCTGACTATCGTAAGGCGTGGCGTGAGTGAGCCGCTGCGGTTCACCGTGAAGCGGGACAAAATACCCATCTTCAGTTTAGACGCGTCTTATATGATAGACCCCCGGATCGGATACATCCGTGTCAATCGCTTCGGCGCTACCACGGCGGAAGAGTTCTCCACCGCCATGAAAGACCTGCAGAAGAAAGGGATGAAAGACCTGATCATAGACCTGCAAGGTAACGGAGGCGGATATCTCAACGCTGCCATTGATATGGTCAATGAATTCCTGCAACAAAAAGAACTGATCGTATATACGGAAGGAAGAGCTTCGAAACGAAGTGATTTCTTAGCCAAAGGAGATGGAAAATTCAAAGATGGCCGGGTGATCGTATTGGTAGATGAATATTCGGCCTCCGCCAGCGAGATCGTGGCAGGTGCCATACAGGATTGGGACCGGGGTGTGATCGTGGGTCGCCGCTCCTTCGGAAAAGGATTGGTACAACGTCCCATTGATCTGCCGGACGGCTCCATGATCCGGCTCACCATTGCCAGATACTATACTCCCTCGGGAAGAAGCATACAGAAGCCGTACGAAAGCAGCGCGCTGGTTACCGACAGTGTACAGAACGAAGAAAGCAATTCGCTCCGCTACCGGCGGGAACTACTCAACAGATACAACCGCGGAGAACTGATCCATGCAGATAGTATACAGTTCGTAGATTCCCTGATCACCTATACCCTGAAATCGGGACGCGTGGTCTATGGAGGAGGAGGCATCATGCCCGATGTATTCGTTCCGATAGATACTACCCTCTATACCAATTACCACCGCAACTTAGTAGCGAAAGGGGTAATCCTGAAAATAACCACGCAGTATATTGATCGCAACCGCAATCAGCTTCTTTCCACCTACAAGAAGTTCGATACATTTGATGAGAAGTTCGAGGTCGACGAACAACTTCTGGCACGCATGAGGGAACTGGCTGATGAAGAAGGCATAGAGTTCAATGAAGAACAATACCAGACCTCGCTACCCCTGATCAAGACCCAACTGAAAGCCCTGATCGCACGCGACCTGTGGGACATCACTGAATATTTCCGGGTAATAAATACGACAAACCAAAGCGTGATCCGCGCGTTGGAAATCATCCGGTCGCCGGAGTATGAGGAGTTATTGAAATAGGGCCTGCGGAGATAACTACCAGGGTACTATAATGGAAACTCCAGCGTCACTTTATTATGCGCTTCGTATTATGGACCCTGATGCTCCCATTCAACCGCTACAGTTTATCCGTAACTACAAATACAGGGTCAATATATATCATCTACAATAGCATGAGCTGTCCGGGGATCCGCCACGATGAAGAAGAACACTCTTCCACGGGCTCGTGTTCCGGACAAACACACTTCAGATTAAGACGGAAATCTCCCGGCTCTAAGAACCGGTTCAAATGGAAACGTTTTCTTTATCAGTTTTACCGACTGCCGGATCGGCAGTCGGTAAAGAAGAAATAATTCAGAACCATTGTGTCTGAAAGATTACCTGTATTCTGTACGGAATGTATAATTACGATACGTCATACCCCGCTCCAGATAAAGTCTGTTTTGCTGATAATATCTCTTTCCCTGATCTTCCCGGTTCTGGTAGATCAACCGGGAATCCAATTTTTGAGAGTGGATCTTAACTCCCGCTTTATACTGTTATACAAACCGGCGATACGTTGCCGGAAATAAGTAGAGGTATACGAATACCAGGAGTTTATACACATCTGCCATCCGTCCTCATTCCCGATAAGAAAGCAATACATCAGATGGGTATAGCTGATTTGCGGAGAGACTGGAATACAAACAGGAAGACCTATCCAATAAAAAGATAGTCACATACATCCCTTTGTATGGTTCTCTCTATCTGCTCAGCTCCATAGAATCCTTAGAGTATATATAACTCCACCAAAAAAAATTTTTAGCTCTGCCTGTTTTCCCTACTATCTATATGTTACATAAATACCACAAATAAGGTATTCTTCATATTTCCGTACTCCCCTATCTTTGCAGTACAATTTTATTTAAAAACATAGAACTTTATTTAAAAACACGTTGTATGGAAAAAGATTATTTCAGATCCAAAGAAAAAAGACGATTCAGGGAACACGACTCAAACATGCACTTAACTATTCATTCTTCCTATACCCCTTCCTGTATGCAACGAATGTGTTGCTTTTAATAAGCTATAAATCTTGAGTGACAAGTTTGAAGTGTTTCGCCTTCGCGACAGCTGCGTTACTGACTCAGACTTTCCCCCGAGAATACAACAGAGAGCTATATTCTCCCTTCCCGACGGACGGAAGGAAAAAATCAATTACGATACATTCTCTACACACCTACTAAGTTTATGAACAGAATATATATTTTATGGTGTGCCTTGCTGGGTACACTCACTTTGTATGCACAGGATATTGCGGTATCCGGAAAAGTAACCTCCGATGGAGAACCGCTGGCCGGAGTCACCATCACCGTAAAGAACCGGGCTTCTCAGGGCACCATTACGGATATAGACGGTAATTACCGGATCACAGTGAAAGGCGACGATGAACTGATCTTCTCCTTTATCGGTTACAACACATTCACACAAAAAGTGAATAACAACCGTACCATCCATGTAGAACTACAGGAGTCTGCTATACAACTTGAAGAACTCGTTATCACCGTCCCTTACGGTACGGCAAAGAAATCAACCTTCACGGGATCGGCCGGTTATGTATCCGGCAATACGATCGAAAAGGCCCAGGTGAGTAACGTCACCAAAGCCTTGCAGGGAACCGTTCCGGGTCTGCAGTCTTTCTCTTCTTCCGGACAGCCAGGTTCGGAAGCGACCATCCGCATCCGGGGGGTAGGTTCCGTCAATGCTTCCAGCGATCCGCTGTATGTAGTAGACGGAGTACCCTATGCGGGAAACCTGAGTGCCATTGCCTCTTCCGATATAGAGTCGGTCACCGTACTGAAAGACGCCGCGTCGGCTACTTTATACGGGTCCAGGGCAGCCAATGGAGTAATCATGATCACCACCAGACAAGGAAAAAGGAATCAGAAGCCCCAGATAGAATTCACATCTAAATTCGGATTTTCCAGCAGGGGAAGAAAAGACTACAAACAGGTCAATACCAATGAATATTTCGAACTTTACTGGGAAGCCATACGAAACGAACGACTGGACAGCAACGATACAGCTTCCGCAGCAGCCAGTTTTGCGTCCAGGAACTTAGTCAGTGACCTTGGCATCAACCCGTATGGCAGTAAACATGCGGAACCCGTAGATACAGACGGTAAACTCGTGGCCGGGCTCACCCCTTTGTGGAACGATAGCTGGGAAGATGCCCTGACCCAAAACGCACACTATACAGACCTGAACGTACATGTCAGCGGGGGCGGCCAGTCTTCCAGCTATTTCATCTCCGGCGGTTACCTCGACGATCAGGGTGTGGCCATAGAATCCGGCTTCAAACGTTACACACTCCGTACCAACGTAATCAGTGATATACGCAAATGGCTGCAGGTAGGACTCAACGTCAGCGGTAGCCACTCTATACAGAATTATCCGAAACAGGACGACTCCATCAGTTCCAATGTGATCCTTGCCGCGCGGGCACTCCCCTCTTTCTATCCCGTATATGTCAGAGACCCGGACACCGGAGCCTATGTATATGATGAGAACGGCAACCGGATCTTCGACTTCGGAGAGTATCGGCCCAACTCATTCAAACGCCAAAATCTTCTGGCAACCATGCCATTAGACAAAAAAGAGATCAAAAGAGATATAGCTTCCCTGCGGGGATATATCCAGATCGAACCCGTCAAAGGACTCACCTGGCGCACTTCGCTGAATATAGACTACAACAGCCGTTACAACCATTATTACGAAGACGCAACCTATGAAGAAGCCTCTTCTACCGGAGGAAGCATAGAAAGATACAACGCCCGCACCGTAGGAAGTACCATCAACAACGTCGTCAACTATTCCACCAGTTTCAACCGCACCCACGACCTGCGTGTAATGGCCGGACACGAATATTACGAATACAACACGTCTAATTTCGGAGGAGAACGCCAGAATGTGATCGCGAGCGGTTACTACGAACCCGATGCCGCTTCCGTACTAGTCGATTTCTACGGAAACAGCGACCAATACAAACTGCTCAGTTTCTTCGGAAGCGCGGAATACTCCTACAAGAAAAAATATTTCCTCTCTGCTTCGGTACGTACAGACGGATCTTCCCGGTTCCATCCGGACAAACGCTGGGGAACTTTCTGGTCCGTAGGAGGCTCCTGGCGACTCATCGAAGAAGATTTTCTGGAAGAAGCCCGCATCTCCGGACAGCTGTCCAACCTGAGCCTGCGTGCCAGTTACGGTGCGCAAGGCAACGATAACATCAGTTATTACGCCTATCAGGCGCTCTATTCCGTCTACAACAACCTGGGCGAATCAGGATTGAGAGCTTCCCGACTGGCCACACCGGATCTCACCTGGGAGACCAACCTCAACCTGAATATAGGGCTGGATTTCGGTTTCTTCAACAACCGGCTGAGCGGAACCATCGAATATTTCGAGCGTCGCTCCAAAGATCTTCTGTTCAGCAAAAGCCTCGTACCTTCTACAGGCTTCTCCTCTACCAGTCAGAATACAGGAGCCATACGCAACTACGGATGGGAATTCCTGGTCGAAGGGTATCCGATCGTAACCAGAGACTGGAGATGGAAACTCTCTGTCAACGCTACCACCTATAAGAACAAGATCGTATCTCTTCCTTCCGAAGAGATGTGGAGCGGATCCAAAAAGTGGGTAAAAGGAGGCTCCCTCTATGATTTCTACATGATCGAATGGGCCGGAGTCAATCCTGAGAACGGTAATCCGCAATGGTACCGTTACACCGACGACGGAGACAAGTTCATTACAGAAGACTATTCTTCCGTTACTACCTCAGACAAAGTAAAATCCGGAAGTTCACTACCCAAACTGACCGGAGGTTTTCAGTCTGAACTCTCTTACAAAGGATTTGAACTATCGGCACTTTTCTCCTACGTGATCGGCGGTAAGATCTACAACAGCGACAAAATCTTCCTGCTTAGTCAAGGATCACCGGGA
Source organism: Bacteroides sp. (assembly GCA_021202275.1). Lineage (GTDB taxonomy): Bacteria > Bacteroidota > Bacteroidia > Bacteroidales > Bacteroidaceae > Bacteroides. Next base: position 55,453 of record JAJQDI010000005.1, on the reverse strand, counting down.
AGGGCCTGGAGCACCGATATGCTGAACCGATGGACACCGGAAAATCCATACACAGATGTTGCCAAACTGACAACAAATCCCAAAAGTTCATGGACCAACGAATCTACCCGGTTCCTGGTCGATCGCTCGTACCTGAAACTGAAAACCGTGACTTTGTCCTATACCCTGCCGACTTCCTGGACAAAAGCAGCCTCAATAAACAGCACCAGCCTTTTCGTACAGGGAGAGAATCTGTTCACTGCTACCAAAGAGCAGGGACTCGATCCGGAACAGACCCTCGGTGGTACTACCTACTACAGGTATCCTTCGATGAGAACGATCTCCTTTGGTATCAACATCAAACTATAATACGTACACTCATGAAAAAGATATTTCATTCCATATACGCAGCGGCTTTCAGTCTGATAATACTTGCCGCCTGCGATCTGACCACCCGTCCGACCACCTCTTTAGATGCCGACTCCGTATTCAGCACCACCGAAGGAGGAGACAAAGTCCTGAACGGCACCTGGAGGTATCTGCTGGAAACCTGGAACTCCTATGCGAACCCCGGATTCGGAGCCACTCTCCGTGCCAATGACGCCATGGGAATGGATGTGGCTGTCAATACGAATTACGGCTTCAGAGACCATTATGTCTTTACAGCCATATACGGCAAAGGAGGGACCAACAGCCTGAGCTGGTCACTGGCCTACAGTACCATCAACAATGTGAACGGAGTGATCGCCTATATTGACGAAGCGGAAGGCACTGACGAAGACCGCCGGCGCATCAAAGCCCAGGCCTATGGATTGCGCGGCTTCATCTACCTGCACCTTGCTTCGCTCTATTCCTTTGCCATCGACAAAGATCCGGATGCAGTATGTGTACCTGTGTATACCGAACCTTCAGATGCCTCTACAGAAGGAAAACCAGCTTCCAGTGTCAGTGAAGTATACGCACAAGCCATCGAAGATCTGGAGATAGCCCTGGAACTTATCCCGCAAAACTACAGTCGCTCCTCCAAGCATAAGATCGACGAAGAGGTACTCCTGGGCTTGCTGTCACGGGCTACTTTATACGCGCGTCAATGGGAAAAAGCCAGAACCTACTCCAGCCAGTTGCTGGAAAAGAACAATTACCTGATGAGTGAAAGCGAGTATCGGTCCGGATTCAATGACATAAGCAATGCGGAATGGATCTGGGGACATCCCCAGACAGCCGAACAAAGCAGTCCCAGCTATCAGTTCCACTATCTGGATACCACTACCCCCGATAGTTATTACTACAGTTTCAACGCAGATCCCTACTTCCGTGATCTGTTTGACGATGGAGACTATCGCAAATCCATGATCTACTGGGCTCCCAATCCCGCGATCACTCCCGACCCCACTTCAGATACCGCCGTGGAGATATGGATGCGTTACGCCAAATTCAAGTTCCGGGAAGGCGAAGGACTTCTGGCAGATATTGTCCTGATGCGTACCTCAGAGATCTACCTGATCAATGCGGAAGCCAAAGCCCGCCTCAACGATCCGGACGCGATCAACGTACTTAACCAGTTAAAAGCCGCCCGCGGCGCACAAACCTTATCTGGCATTTCCGGCGAAGCACTGCTCGAAGAGATCTGGATAGAAAGACGAAAAGAATTGTTCGGAGAAGGATTCAGCCTGGTCGATATCATCCGAAACCAACAGACCATTGTGCGCAACGAATATCCCAGCGACGAGATCGACTATCTGTATACCGACGACAACGGCGTGGAACATCTCCTCAAAGGCAATCCGAAAGGACATCGACAAGTATATTTCCCCGGTGGACGTCCGTTCGAAGCCAACAGCAAATACCTGTTGTATCGCATTACAGATACCGAAGAGCGCGAAAATACCAACCTATACAGCAAGTATCCGAAATTGAGTATATACAACGAAGAGGATTAAACCGCAAAAGGAATTTCAGAGTTCTGTGGATTTTTTAACCAGAGAACTCCGAAATTCACTATCTTTGAAGATAAAAACGTTTAGACAATGAAAAAACTTATTTTTACATCATTCATCCTGGCTGGCTTGCTGAGTTGCAATCAACAGACGAACAAGTATGTGATCAAAGGAGAGCTTGGCCCGGTACAGGATTCCGTACGGGTATACCTGACTTATGAAGGAGAGAACGGAAAAGTGACCGACTCTACGTACGTGGTAAACGGTACGTTCCAATTCTCAGACACCTATGCTTATCCGTTCCGCGCACTCTTGTATACCGATTGGGACGGAACGGGCAATTACGCCCGCAACCATCCGGATCAGCTGACTATCTATGTGGAACCGGGTACCATCACCTTACAGAGTACCGACTCACTCAAAAACGCGACAGTGACCGGCTCTCAGGGCTATACAGACCGGGAAGAGTGGAGAACATTGACAACCCCGATCTATGACAACATCCGGGAAGTGATCACAGCCTACCGAACCATTCCTGCAGACCAACGCACCCAGAAAGATGAAGAACTGGCGCAGGCACAGATAGATTCTCTACAGGCCATAGAAAAAGGACTGATGAAAGACTTTATAGCTACTCACCATTCTCTGTTCGTTCTCGACGGGCTCTACCAGCAATATCTGGGTTACGATCCGGATGGTGAACAGGCAGATTCACTCTTCCAGACCTTCTCACCGGAGATACAGAGTTCCGTACTGGGAAATTCGTTCCGGAAAAAGATCGATGCCTGGAAATCCATCGCGGTGGGCCAGATCGCTCCGGATTTCACGCAAACCGATGCAGAGGGTAATCCTTTCAGCCTCACCAATTTGCGTGGCTCTTACGTACTGCTTGATTTCTGGGCTTCCTGGTGCGGACCTTGCCGGGCCGAAAACCCACATGTAGTAGCTGCTTATCAGGCCTACAAAGACAAAGGATTCACTGTACTGGGCGTCTCTTTAGACGAAAGCCGGGAAAACTGGCTGAAAGCCATTGAGGACGACAAACTGGAGTGGAACCAGGTCTCAGATCTGCAAGGCTGGAAAAACGAGGTAGCACAGCAATACGCGGTAAACTCCATCCCAACCAACTATCTGTTAAGCCCGGAAGGAAAGATCCTGGAAAAGAACCTGCGGGGCGACGCGCTTACAGAAGCATTGAAAAAATACTTAGATTAAAAAGGGTTACGATCAAACAAATCAACAGTCGACGAACTCAACCGAAGATCGGTGTAGCCAACCTGGCGGTCAGCAAAGCTAATCACCGTTTACGACTGAAGTCACTCTGTAGAGTTACTTGATTGTATAGATATTCTCTTTCTTTTTTGTTCTTATGTTCTTTTGTCTATATATGAGATAGAAGGGCATAAGAACAAAAAAAGAAAATAAATGTGTACATCGCTACGGTTGCGGAAGGAAGATCAGCGTAGAAAGTCTTTCCTGTTGCCAATCAATACCTCGTATATCCTTTCGTCTGTTTCTTCTCCGGAAACAACCACTTGTTCAGATAGCGGTTTACATACAGATTCACCACCGCGCACCCCGACCCGATCACTGCTCCTGCAATGACATCCGACGGATAGTGTACACCTTCCTGCATGCGGGATATTCCTACCGAACAGGCCCAGATAGCCGAAGGAGCAATTACATACCACCTGGGATATTTCAGGCTCAGGGAAGTCCCCAATGCAAAAGCCGATGCCGTATGCGCGGAGGGGAAGGAGGGAGTAGACTCATGACTATAAGCAATCACCCGATCCGGATAGCTGTCATAAGGTCTCTCCCGGTCTATCATATATTTCGTCGCGCAAGAGATCACCACCGCTTCCGCCACACTGGTACCTATATAGATCGCATCAGATAGCAGAGATTGGTCACGCGTGACGCCTGCATACGCCGCCATCCCCACCGGTACTCCCACCGCCAGGTAAAATGTAGAATGAGACAGGGTTTCACTGTAGTTACGTGCGAACCGGCTCTGACCATGATTGATCTTATGAAGGGTATGGATGTCCCAGTTCTGCGCGTACATACCTGAAAAACTGAACGTAAGAAAAAACAAAGCCAACGATTTTCGCATGATAGACAGTTTTGAAGTTCCTACAAAAATAGCTACAGCAACATGCATAATAAAGTTTACTTTAGTTATGCTGAGGCGTATCCTATTTTCTGCAAAGATATGTGAAAGATGGAAATTTTTCCTTGAAAACCTGTATCTTTGTGTGCAAATAGAGAAATCTGTTTCCCGGATATGATCAAAAATAGCAGTTACAAGAGATACACAGACTGTGCTCAATGCCCCAAAGATTCCGAAGGGGTATTGGTGCATCATGTATACGCGCAGGGTAAACACTTTCCGGCAGAGAAGTGCACACAAAACTGTATGTTGTTCATGCTGAAAGGAGAATTGCTGATCAATAGCAACGAATATCCGGGTACCACACTGAAAGAAGGACAATTTGTGCTGCAGGCCATAGGCTCCAAGATCGAGATACTGGCACTGACCGATGTCGAGTATATGACCTATTGGTTCACAGAATTGCCTCAGATCTGTGACGCACGCTATCAGAAGATCCTGGAAATGTCAGAGGCTCCGCTCACCTATACACCGCTTGTCATGATCCCGCGGCTGAACTCTTTCATGCAGGACATGTGCGCCTATTTAGACGAACAAATGTCTTGTGGCAAATTCATTGACATCAAATGCCAGGAGCTGGTCTATATCCTGACCTGTTATTATCCCTTGCCCCAATTAAGCAGTTTTTTCTATCCCATCAGCACCTACACACAAGGGTTCCATTACTTTGTGATGCAAAATTACGACAAAGTCAAAAATGTAGAAGAATTCGCACACAAAGGAGGGTACACCACCACCACGTTCCGACGCCTTTTCAAGAATATGTACGGAGAGCCTGTGTACGAATGGATACTCAACAAAAAGAGAGAAGGCATATTAGACGACCTACAACATACCAAACAGCGCATCAGCGAGATCAGCGCACGCTACGGGTTCGACTCGCTTTCCTATTTCGCTCACTTCTGCAAATCTTCTTTCGGAGACTCTCCCCGCGCCCTGCGCAACAAAGCGGCCAAAGGCGAAAAGATTGTTCTGCAGAAATAATTATTCTTTTACCCATTCCGGGGAATACCTTACAAAAAAGCGATTATTCCTTTGTAAACGGCAACAGGCTGTTCCGGTCTACTTTACATACCCCCTTCTTCTATAAAAGACAACCCTATCAGTCTACCCGATTCCTGAGAAAGTCTATGAAAAGAGTAGCTGTATATTGAAAAAGTTGCGTCAAAAGCAGACAGAGTCTTTTGACACAACTTTATTCCTTATGGATCCTAAGTATACCCAATGATGGACAGAATAGGTTTTTTAAATAGGACCAAAAACGTTGCTTTCTCCCCCATCCACAACCAATACATGTCCGTTGAGATAACTGCACTTTTCACCTAACAGGAAGACTACTACAGCAGCTATCTCTTCCGGTTTCCCGAGCCGTCCCACAGGGTTACGATCGCAGAATAATTTCTCAGCGGCATCCGGGTTTTCCGGATTCATCATCCATAGTGCCTCTTCCGCCATCTTGGTTTTTATCAATCCCGGAGCAACCGCGTTCACTACCACGCCAAACTTTCCATATTCCAATGCTGCGCTCTTGGTAACTCCGGCTACCGCATGTTTGGATGCTACATATGCCGAATGTTGTACAGTAGCCCTTATTCCACCCACAGAAGAAACATTCACCACACGTCCATATCCCTGCTCCTTCATTACCGGAAGCACATGGCGCAATCCATATACCACACCCATTACATTGATATCCAACACTTTTTTAAATAGCTCCACATCATACTCATGAAAAGGGGTCAATTTCCCTTCAATTCCTGCATTATTATAGAATCCGTCAATACGCCCATACACTTCCACAACCTTATCTACATACCCTTTTACTTCCTGTTCATTGGATACATCTGCAATAATGGGTAAGATCTTTGCCTCGGGAAACTCCTTTTTCAATTCTTCCACAGCATGGGTAAGCCCCTCTCCGTTAAAATCGACCATTGCCAGGTAAGCACCGCATGCCAGACATTCCCGTGACGCCGCAAAACCAAGGCCTCTTGCAGCTCCTGTAATAATAACAGACTTTCCTTTCAGTAATTTCATCATTTCATTGTTTTATAAGTTGGTTTGATAGCAAATTAATCCGGAAAATAAGGAAAGACACCAGAATTAACTTACTTAATTAATTTTATTTACAAATTAAGGAAAAACATTCTTTACAACATAAATATTTATCCACTTTTTCAGAAATAAATAAAGATCATAAAAAAGTTATACCCTGCTGTATCTCAAACTTTAGGTTGCTTTTTTTCATCCGCACAAGCCCTCCGTACATTCATAATAAATCCATACTAAAGTAATTTGTACCTATTTACCGGTAGAACCAGCTATAAAAAAGTAAGGTTCAGCAGAAGAACGGGACCCATAAATCAGCTCTTACCCGATAAAAGATACCAGAAAAGAACTGGTTCCTTCCTGGGACAAATCCTGCTATTCTTCTTTTTCCCGGATCGCTCTTTCTTCCCGGCACAATTTACTTTTCTACTCTGCCTGTAATTAAAGAAATAATTCTTTAATCCCTTGCTTAATCGGTCTATTTCACGTAATTTTGCGACCATTAAGAATTTGCACAGGCTACGCATAAAATTCTAACAATTAAATAATTTAAAAATCAATCATTTATGTGGTTAATTAATTCATCTGTAGGAAGGAAAGTGGTCATGAGTGTTACGGGACTCGCCCTTATCCTCTTTCTGACATTTCACATGGCGATGAACCTTGTGGCTATCGTTTCGGCAGAAGCATACAATTTGATTTGTGAACTTCTCGGAGCCAACTGGTATGCCCTTGTCGCCACGATGGGATTAGGAGCACTTTTCGTGATCCACATTGTTTACGCTTTCTGGCTCACGTTGCAGAACCGCAAAGCGCGTGGAAGCGAACGGTATGCCGTTGTGGAAAAGCCTAAAAAAGTAGAATGGGCCTCACAGAACATGTTGGTTCTGGGTATCATTGTGATCCTGGGTCTTATCCTGCACTTCTACAATTTCTGGTTCAAGATGCAGTTTGCCGAACTGATGGGTATTCATGATGCTGCTTCCAACGGAGGAATTTCTCCACACGACGGAAGCGCCTTCATCCGGCTGACATTCAGCAACCCCGTATTTGTTGTTCTTTATCTGGTGTGGCTGGCAGCCTTGTGGTTCCACCTGACTCACGGTTTCTGGAGCGCGCTCCACACGATTGGCTGGAACAACAAGATCTGGTTCGAGCGGTGGAGAGTGATTTCCTATGTCTACTCCACCATTATCGTACTGGGTTTTGCCTCAGTGGTGATCATATTCTTTGTGAAATCGCTATGCGGCTGCTGATCTCCAATTTAAAATCTTAAAACAGAAAAGATTATGACTAAGATAGATTCAAAGATTCCTGAAGGCGCTTTAGCCGAAAAATGGACCAATTATAAAGCTCATCAGAAACTTGTTAACCCGGCCAACAAACGCCGTCTGGATGTGATCGTGGTAGGTACCGGTCTGGCCGGAGCTTCCGCAGCCGCCTCTTTAGGTGAGATGGGATTCAAAGTGTTTAACTTCTGTATCCAGGACTCCCCCCGGCGCGCGCACTCCATTGCAGCACAGGGAGGGATCAACGCAGCAAAGAATTACCAGAACGACGGTGACTCTGTATACCGTCTTTTCTACGATACGATCAAAGGGGGCGACTACCGCGCCCGCGAAGCCAATGTATACCGCCTGGCCGAAGTGGCCAACGCCATCATCGACCAGTGTGTGGCACAGGGAGTACCGTTTGCCCGTGACTACGGTGGTACATTAGACAACCGTTCGTTCGGGGGTGCGCAGGTATCCCGTACGTTCTATGCCCGTGGCCAGACCGGACAGCAGCTGCTTCTGGGAGCTTACTCCGCACTGAGCCGCCAGGTACAGAAAGGAAACGTAAAGTTGTATACCCGGTACGAAATGCTGGACCTGGTGATCATCGACGGACGCGCCCGTGGGATCATCGCCCGCAACTTAGTAACCGGTCAGCTGGAAAGATTCTCTGCACATGCCGTAGTCATCGGTACCGGAGGATACGGAAACGCATTCTTCCTCTCTACCAACGCCATGGGATCCAACGGATCTGCGGCTATCCAGTGCTACCGCAAAGGAGCCTATTTCGCCAATCCCTGTTTCGCACAGATCCACCCGACCTGTGTGCCGGTACATGGCGAACAGCAATCGAAACTGACGCTGATGTCCGAATCGTTGCGTAACGACGGACGCATCTGGGTTCCCAAAAAGATAGAAGATGCTAAAGCCCTGCAGACAGGAACGAAAAAGCCCAATGACATCCCCGATGAAGATCGTGACTTCTACCTGGAACGTCGCTATCCGGCCTTCGGTAACCTGGTACCGCGCGACGTTGCTTCGCGTGCCGCCAAAGAACGTTGCGATGCCGGTTTCGGTGTCAACAACACAGGTCTGGCCGTATTCCTCGATTTCAAATACGCTATCGAACGTCTGGGTGAAGATGTGGTACGCGATCGCTACGGAAACCTCTTCGATATGTACGAAGAGATCACAGACGAAGATCCGTACAAAGTACCGATGATGATCTATCCGGCCATCCACTACACCATGGGAGGAATCTGGGTAGACTACGAACTGATGACCTCTATCCCGGGACTGTTTGCCATCGGCGAAGCCAACTTCTCCGACCACGGTGCCAACCGCCTGGGAGCATCTGCCCTGATGCAGGGTCTGGCCGACGGATACTTCGTACTGCCTTACACCATCCAGAACTACTTAGCCGATCAGATCCAGGTACCCCGTTTCTCTACCGACCTGCCCGAATTCGTAAAAGCGGAAAAGGATGTATTGGAGAAAATGAAACGGATCAAAGCCGTAGGCGGAAAGTACTCTGTAGATTCTATCCACAAAAAACTGGGCCACATCATGTGGGATTTCGTAGGTATGGCCCGTACCAAAGAATCACTTCAGAAAGCACTTAAAGAGATCGAAGAGGTAGAGAAAGATTTCTGGAAAAATGTATTTATCCCCGGTGAGATAGATGATCTGAACATTGAACTGGAAAAAGCCCTTCGTCTGATCGACTTTATCGAAGTAGGTAAACTGATGGCTCTCGACGCACTCAACCGCGACGAGTCATGTGGCGGACACTTCCGTGAAGAGTATCAGACACCAGAAGGGGAAGCATTGCGTGATGACGCAAACTTCTCTTATGTAGCTTGCTGGAAATATACCGGCGAGAACAAACAACCGGAACTCATTAAGGAAGATCTGAATTATCAGTTCGTGAAGGTTCAGACACGTAATTACAAGGATTAAAAAACAGTACACAATGGAAAAAAATATATCATTTACACTTAAAGTGTGGCGTCAGAAAGGCCCGAGAGCAAAAGGTGCCTTTGAATCCTATCCGATGAAAGATATCTCCGGCGACACTTCCTTCCTGGAAATGCTGGATATCCTCAATGAACAATTAGTGAGCGAAGGCAAAGAGCCGATCGTATTCGATCACGATTGCCGCGAAGGGATCTGTGGAATGTGTTCACTCTATATCAACGGACACCCGCACGGACCAGCCACCGGAGCTACTACCTGTCAGATCTATATGCGCCGTTTCAAAGACGGTGAGACGATCACTGTAGAGCCCTGGCGTTCGGCCGGCTTCCCGGTGATCCGCGACCTGATGGTAGACCGCAACGCGTTCGACAAGATCATCCAGGCCGGAGGGTATGTTAGTGTCAATACCGGTGCTCCCCAGGATGCCAACGCCATACTGATCCCCAAAGAAGTAGCAGACGTAGCTATGGATGCAGCTTCCTGTGTAGGATGTGGTGCCTGTGTAGCCGCCTGCAAGAATGGTTCGGCCATGCTGTTCGTATCTGCCAAGGTAAGTCAGCTCAACCGCCTGCCCCAGGGAAAAGTAGAAGCTTCACGCCGCGCGAAAGCCATGCTTTCCAAGATGGATGAGCTGGGCTTTGGTAACTGTACCAACACCCGCGCCTGTGAAGCCGAATGTCCGAAAAATATCTCTATCAGCCATATTGCCAAGTTGAACCGTGACTTCATCTGGGCCAAACTGAAAGACTGATTTTTTTGATTGATTTTTTCAGCACTTTACATAAGAAGGTATTCCGTCACGGGATACCTTCTTTTTATCATATATTTTCTGGTCTTTTCTTCTACTGCCGCTTATTATTAAGTATTCATAATTAATTCTATATACACTACTAAATTAACCGGTAGAGAGACAGGATACTATGTACAAGTGTATTTATCACATGAATTTCTATCACTTCATCTATAGAGAATGGGATACCCTGTAGAGACGCACGGCATGCGTCTCTACAGGGTATCGGAACAGTATCATGCAATAAGTGATAAAGAGCTACTTATTTATTACGATATATTTTATCTATTTTCCTACTGTTTATCCTCTTTACAACAGCTTCGGGTGAAATAAAATATCTTTATGTACGATTTACTGATGTACAAACCAACGAAACAGACCCAAACAAAACGCAGCCAAAACCATCAATAACACGCCTGTTCCAGGCGTGTTGTCACCTTTGGTTTCGCAGCATCAAGTGCAGTGCAGATATACGCCGACAAAAGAGCAGGATCTTTCTGAGTGAAGTGAGTTTATCCTGCGGAGAAGTATAAATTTTATTTTATAGAATGTATGTTCAATCGTAAATCGTCCCAGGTTCCTTAGTGTGAATGATCAAAGAATGAGTCATGACCGAAGGGAGTCATTGTAAATTTCTTCGTTTCTTTGGCGGCCCCCAAAATGAAGAGAAAAATAATATCAACCCAACCGATACACTCCCCCCGCCAACGTCCGTATCAGTCCTTTCATCTCCATCTCAAACAACAAAGAAGCCAACTTATAAACAGGAATATCAGTAGCCACCACCAACATATTGATCTGCATCTCTCCCCGCTCCTTCAACAGAGACACTACAGCCTCTTCTTCCGGTGTAAGGTCGGCAAACAGAGAGGCTTGCACCTCACGCACAGAGGCTGCTCCGGATCGGTCGGCCACCCATTTCAGTGCCAGAACCAGATCCTCCGCCGACTCTATCAGAGCCGCTTTGTGATCACGCAGCAAGTGATTGCAACCCGCGGACTGTTCGTCCGTAACACGTCCCGGGAACGTGAAACACTCCCGGTGGTAACTTCCCGCTATCTCCGCCGTAATTAGAGAACCTCCTTTGGCCGCAGATTCCACAACCAATGTCGCATCGCTCATACCGGCGATGATCCGGTTGCGGCTCACAAAGTTGTGACGGTCGGGATTGGTTCCCGAAGGAAACTCAGTGAGCAGTCCTCCCTGTTCGAGCATCTCAACCGCAGTTTGCCTGTGCACATACGGATAAATGCGGTCCAGCCCGTGAGCCAGCACCCCTACCGTAGAAAAACCATGTTTCAAAGCCGCGCGATGCGAATGGATATCAATCCCATAGGCCAGTCCGCTCACCACCAGCACCTCCGGACAAAAGTGCCGCAGCTCTTCCAGAAAACGCAGACACAATCCTTTTCCGTATTCCGTAGCTTTTCGGGTACCTACCATACTCAGCACCCGGCCCGTGTTGAGATCTGCGTTTCCCTTGTAGTAAAGCACCAACGGAGCATCGTCGCACTCCCTCAGACGTTCCGGATAGGCCGGGTCGGCAAGTGTCAGGCAACAGATGTTGTTTTTCCGTATAAAGTCGTATTCCCTCCGGGCAAATTCCAGTGCCTGCGGACAATCCAGGGTCTCTATCAGCCGGCGATGTATACCCGGTATCCGGTCAGGCAATTCCTTACGCAGACGAAATACATGCTCCGCGCTTCCTACTCCTTCGATCAGTTTCCTGCCCCATACAGGACCGATCCCCGGCACCTGCGTCAAAGCGATATTGTAGATCTTTTCTTCCGCAGTGATCATGGCACGAAAGGAGCAAACAGCTGATCGAACAAGACACTCTCTCTCAAACGGCCATCCACCACGCACACGGTCTCCACGACAGCACGAACCACTAATTTAAGGTCTTCTTTACGAAAGATATCCTGGTGAAACACATATTTGATACCCTCTTTCCGGAGATAGAGTTTAGAGATGAATTCATCTCCGCTTTTCAAAGGAGTCTTGAATGCCATGTTGATACGCGCTACGACAGGATCTACTCCCTGCTCATGCAAGCCGGCGAAACTCACTCCCAGGGAAGAGAGGAATTCATGACGGGTATGCTCCAGATAATGCTGGTAATTAGCATTGTTCACAATTCCCTGTAAGTCGCATTCGTAGTCACGCACCTTGAGTGTCAGTTCGAAAATGTATTTGTCCATAGTCAGATAAGGAATAATTTAAAGTTTATTTTTTTCTCTTCATTTCTTTGCTCCGCCAAAGAAACAAAGCAAAGAAAAGCAAAGAGATTTACAATTTACTGATTTACGATTTACGATTGAAAATACATCATGTAAAATATGGTTTACACCTTTTCGCAGGATAATCTCGCTCCGGTCAGACAAATCCTGCTCCCGAGTCGGCGTACAGCTGCACTCCACCTGACGCTGCGAAACCCAAGGCGAGCCAACGCCTGTTCCAGGCGTGCCAGTGATGGCAACGCCTGCGTTTCGTTTAGGTGCTTTTTGTTGGTAGGCATAATGAATGAACTTTTCAATCGTAGATCTCCTGGTGGATTGTATCGACCCATGATTCTCTATATATTTCCAATCGTACATCGTAAATCAGTAAATCGTAAATCCTATTGCTCTCTCTGCTTTATCCGGAACAGCTTGTCACTGGGACGCACTTTCCCGGGTACCTTCATGGAAAAACGTTGTCCTTTTTTTACCGTATCTACAGGCTTGAGATCCACACGAGCCTCTTCCAGGGTCAGGTACACAGCTCCTGTGGTAGGGCCAGTGATCAGCAGTTTATCGCCTACATGGATTTCCGTAGCTTCCACAAGGAACTCTGCTACCCCCAGATTACCAAAATACTTGATGCCTTTGCCGGCATATACTTTGCGTTCGGTAGCCTCCGATCCGTAATTGCTGCTCCATTCCCCCAGACGCTGTCCCAGGTAATAACCGTCCCAGAAACCGCGGTTGAAGACGGTTTTCAGTCGTTTGTCCCAGAGCGCGATCTTGTCCGCAGTGAAATCGTTATCCAGACAGGCCCGGATCGCCTCTTTGTAGCATTCGACTACGGTCTTTACATATTCCGGTCCGCGGGCACGTCCTTCGATCTTAAATACCCTTACCCCGGCGTCGATCATCTTATTGAGAAAATGGACCGACTTGAGGTCTTTGGGCGACATGATGTACTGATTGTCCACTTCCAGCTCCACATCCGTCTCTTTATCGCGTACCGTATAGGAGCGGCGACATACCTGCATACACCCGCCCCGGTTGGCCGAACTCGCCATCTCATGCAGGGAGAGGTAACACTTTCCGGAAACAGCCATGCAGAGTGCTCCGTGACAAAACATCTCGATACGGATCTGCTCTCCGGAAGGGCCACAGATATGCTGCTCCTGTATCGCTTTGTAGATCTCCGCCACCTGATCCATATTCAACTCACGCGCCAGCACAACCACATCGGCAAACCGGGCGTAGAATTTCAACGCTTCCACATTGGAAATATTGAGCTGGGTAGAGAGGTGTATCTCCTGACCTATCGAATGGGCATAACTCATCACAGCCACATCGGCCGCGATCACCGCGGAGATACCTGCCGCTTTGGCCGCATCCACAATGGTACGCATGGCCGCCAAATCCTCGTCGTAGATAATGGTATTTACTGTGAGGTAGCTTTTTATATGGTGCGCGTTGCAGAGTTGCGCGATCTCCTGAAGATCATTCAGAGTGAACGCGCTCGAAGAACGGGCACGCATGTTCAGATTCTCCACACCGAAGTAGACCGAATCTGCTCCGGCCTGTATGGCGGCAGCCAGCGACTCGCGGGAGCCCACAGGTGCCATTATTTCAAAGTCTTTTAACGTATATTCCATCAATAAATCTCATTCTTTGTTATCCGGAAAGGCCGGTTTATAATTCGATCAGTCCGTCTCCCTGTAACCTCTCCACCATGCTTTCTACCGCTCCGGACGCCTCCAGACACTTCTTCAACCCGATCCGGTAAGAAGAGTCGGCCCCGTGAGCATAGAGGGCAGAATGCCCGCAAAAAGCCATGCTTATTGCCAGGATCCACCCTGCTGCATCTTTTTTCATCTGATTTCCTTCCAAGTAAATACCTATGGGAATACAAAGGTACGCTTTTTTCCCTATTTTTGCAGCCATTATCGAGAACAGAAAACAACGACTATCCCCTCGCAATGAAAATAGGCTCTATAGAATCAGGTAAATACCCGGTCTTTCTGGCACCCATGGAAGATGTGACCGACCCTGCCTTCCGGTTGATGTGCAAACGTTTCGGAGCAGACATGGTGTACACGGAATTTGTGTCCAGCGACGCGCTGATCCGTCATGTCAACAAGACGCGGCAGAAACTCGCTATCAGCGACGAAGAAAGACCGGTAGCCATACAGATCTACGGAAGAGAGACAGACGCCATGACAGAGGCTGCCCGGATCGTGGAAGAGGCCCGGCCCGATATCCTGGATCTGAACTTCGGCTGTCCGGTCAAAAAGGTAGCAGGCAAAGGTGCAGGAGCAGGGATGCTCCGCAACATCCCGAAGATGCTGGAGATCACACGTTCCGTCGTAGACGCCGTACAGATCCCCGTCACGGTAAAGACCCGGCTGGGGTGGGACGCAGATAACAAGGTCATTGTAGATCTGGCCGAACAATTGCAGGATTGCGGCATTGCTGCCTTAGCCATTCACGGACGCACCCGGGCGCAGATGTATACCGGAGAAGCCGACTGGACACTCATCGGAGAGGTAAAGAACAATCCGCGTATGCATATCCCCATCATTGGGAATGGCGACATCACCTCTGCCGCCAAAGCCCAAGAATATTTCAATCGCTACGGAGTAGACGCCATCATGATCGGGCGGGGAAGCATCGGACGTCCGTGGATCTTCAAGGAAGTAAAACACCTGTTGGAGACCGGAGAAGAACTGCCCCCGCTGCCTTTCGAATGGAAACTACAAACCCTGAAAGAACAGGTCCTAAGCAGCGTGGAGAGATTAGACGAGCGTAGGGGCATCATTCACATCCGCCGCCACCTGGCAGCTACCCCCCTGTTCAAAGGAATACCGAACTTCCGGGAAACACGCATTGCCATGCTCCGCACCGAATCGGTAGAAGACCTTTTCCGTATTTTCGATACGATACAGTCCCCGGATGTATTACAAATTGACGATTGACTAATTACGATTAATAGGATAAAATCAACCGACACTCTCCATTCAGGTTGAAACAAACGAATAAATAGAGCTACTTCAATCGGAAATAGTGAATAAAGGAATTGTAAATCTATTTAAACATCGGAGTAGCAAACCACTTCTTGAACATCCACGTTACTACGACATACAACACAAAAGCGGAAATAAATCCCACGATCGCGTCGATCACATAGTGTGCCTGTATGTACACCGTAGCCATGCAAAGAAGCAGGTAGAAAGGCATCAGCCCGGCAAATAGTTTTTTATTCACCCGCCAGGCCATGATCATCAGCATGGTAGAAATCCCCACATGCGAACTTGGAAAAGCGGCTGTCGGACGCTCACCCACCTGCTGGGAAGCCTTCACCAGGTTATAGAAAAACCCGTGTTCATAGCCCGGGCCGGGAACCAGATCGGTATGATGATTGAAATAATCTCCGATGGCCGGAAAGACTCCGTGTGCCACATTGTCAAAACCAATGACCGGGAAATAGAACTGCGGACCAGCCACCGGCACGAAAATATAGATGAAATAATAGATAAAGAAAGCGGTGACCAATACGAACGAAAATTTCTCGAACAGTTCGTACCGGAAAAGGAAATAATAAATGGCTACCCCGAAGATCATAGGATAGTAGGAGAAGTATCCCATATTGATGGGTTCGCTCGCCCACATCTCCGGGAAACGTTGCCAGAACCATATAGCGGGCTGACCATGGAAGATCCATTGTTCGGCACTGGCAAATACATGATCCAGATTGGGAAAATGACGGTTGAACTCGAACGTATCGGGATACCAGTAAGAGAGCAACGCCATCTGGATAGCTATGCGGACAAACGCGGTGAACTTACAGGGAGCCAGCCGGTAGAGATACATGAGCAGAAAAGTCATGAATGCGATCAGGGCACGGTCCCACAGCATCACCAGCGGATGATCCAGCTGCCGGAACATGAACAGGATCAGTATCGTAGTAAGTAAGTTATAGATCAGCGAGATCTTTTCTACAGCAAAGAGACCTTTGCGGGTCTCCACCCTCTTAAATAAATCTAAAGCCATCCCTCGTTCTTATACCAGTCAATGGTCTCTTTCACTCCCCGTTGCAGATCATAGTCAGGTACAAACCCAAGTTCTGTCGCCACCGGAGTAATGTCACATTGCCAGTTACGTTGTTTCATTATTTTATATTTGTCCGGATTCAGCGTACTGCTCTTCCCCGAGCAGGAGGCCAGCCAGCCGGCGAGCAAAGATACTACTTTTAATACAATTAACGGACATCTCAGATGAACAACCCACGGACTGCCCAGCTCTTTACAGATCAGACGCGAAAAATCGCGACTGTCGTAGACAGATCCGTCGGAAAGGAAATAGGCACGCCGCACTATGCCTTTTTCTATGCCCAGAAAAACTGCTTTCACAACATCCTTCACATACACGAACGTGATATCCTGTCGTTTGAAACCCACAGAGAAATCCAGGTGATTGCGTATCGTCTTTGCCATCAGGAAATAGTCTTTTTCCCGCGGGCCGTATACACCGGTAGGCCGATAGATCACATACGGCAGGTCGGGCACACCTTGCAGGTAACGTTCGGCCTTCAGCTTGCTCCATCCGTAGCCGGTATTGGGAGCCGGCTCATCGTCCTCCGTGATGGCGGTATAGTCTTTCTCCCTGACGGGCCCGAACACACTCAGCGTACTGATGAACACAAACTGCCGGGGGATCATCCGCAACTCCCGGAGCGTCTCTACGAACGTACGGGTCTGTCCGTAATTCACCCGGTCAAACTCCCGCGGATCGGAACATTTGGTGACTCCCGCGCAATGTACAATGTAGTCAAACGCCCCAAACTGCTTCTTGTGTTCCGACAACCGGGTACGCAACCGACCGGGATCCGCAAAATCCAGTTCCAGGATATTCAGGTCAGCATCTTTCAGATATGCTCTGCTGCTGGAGCCGCGCACACCGGCCCAGATCACGAATCCGCGCCTCAGTGCCTCCTCTACTAAAAAACTTCCGATAAAACCACTTGCTCCGGTAATTAAAATACGTGCCATGCTTTTGTATACGATTGATGATGCGGTCAGAAGCTACAAAGATAAGACATTAATCGCTCTCCACTACCCACCTGTACGGAATTTGACTGTCTGCCGGAAGATTTGTTGACTTTTTGAACCTCAAACAACAAATTATTGTTTTCTTTGTACTTCGTATTTTCCCAATCATACATCATTCATGGCTAAAAAAAGAGAAAAAAAGGCCGGCAAACGCATGACGCGTAAAGAACTGGCCGACAAATTGATGGATTTCTTCCACAACAAACCTTCTGAGACACTTCGCCTTAAATATATTTTTTCGGAACTCCACCTCACCACACACCCCTTGAAAATGCTCTGTACCGACATCCTGGCGGATATGGTGGCAGACGACTACATCGTGGAGGTAGAAAACAATCTTTTCCGCCTCAACGACCACGGCGTGGAAATGACCGGGGTATTCCACCGGAAAAGCAACGGGAAGAACTTCTTTATCGCCGACGAAGGAGGAGAACAGATCTTTATCGCCGAACGCAACTCGGCCCACGCGATGAACAACGACCGGGTACGCATCTCTTTCTATGCCAAGCGCAAGAACCGCGAGGCGGAAGGCGAGGTGCTGGAGATCCTCGAACGGGCCAATGACACCTTTGTGGGCACCCTGGAGGTAAGCAAGTCCTACGCATTCCTGGTAACAGAGAACCGGACACTGGCCAACGACATCTTCATTCCCAAAGACAAGCTCAAAGGCGGCAAAAGCGGAGACAAAGCCATCGTGAAGGTCATCGAATGGCCCGACAAGGCCAAGAACCCGATCGGACAGGTCCTGGATATCCTGGGAAAAACGGGTGAAAACAACGCAGAGATGCACGCCATCCTGGCCGAGTTCGGACTGCCTTACATCTATCCCAAAGAGGTAGAAAAAGCAGCCGGTAAAATACCCGATGAGATACCCGAAGAAGAGATTGCCCGCCGGGAAGATTTCCGGAAGGTAACCACCTTCACGATAGACCCCAAAGATGCCAAGGATTTCGACGACGCGCTCTCCATCCGCCCGCTTACGGCAGGATGGTGGGAAGTGGGAGTACACATTGCCGACGTCACCTATTATGTGAAAGAGGGAGGCCTCATAGACCGGGAAGGCGAGAAACGGGCTACCTCCGTCTATCTGGTAGATCGTACCATACCCATGCTGCCCGAACGGCTGAGTAACTACCTGTGTTCGTTGCGTCCTAACGAAGACAAACTGACCTACTCAGTGATCTTTGAGATCAACGAAAAAGGAGAAGTCAGAAAGTCGCGCGTCTGCCGCACCGTAACCCATTCCGATCGTCGGTTCACCTACGAAGAGGCACAGCAGATCATAGAGTCCGGCAAAGGAGACTTCACCGAGGAGATCCTGACCTTAGATAAAATAGCCAAGGCATTGCGCCAGCAACGTTTCAAAGCGGGTGCCATCAACTTCGACCGCTACGAAGTAAGATTTGAACTCGACGAAAAAGGAAAGCCCACCGGCGTATCCTTCAAAGAGTCGAAAGATGCCAACAAGCTCATCGAAGAATTCATGTTGCTCGCCAACAAAACGGTAGCCGAGAAAGTAGGGAAAGTGCCCAGAGGCAAGAAAGCAAAGACCTTTGTATACCGCATCCACGACCTGCCCGATCCGGAGAAATTAGACAACCTGGCCCAGTTCATCGCCCGCTTCGGATACAAACTACGTACCAGCGGCAGCAAGACAGACGTGTCCAAATCCATCAACCACCTGCTCGATGACATCCAGGGAAAGAAAGAGGAGAACCTCATCGAAACGGTCTCTATCCGCACCATGCAGAAGGCACGCTATTCGGTACATAACATCGGGCACTACGGACTGGCCTTTGAGTATTATACGCATTTCACCTCCCCCATCCGCCGCTATCCGGACATGATGGTGCACCGCCTGCTCACCCGCTACGCTGAAGGAGGACGCAGCGTGTCTGCTCAGAAATACGAAGACCTGTGCGACCATAGCTCAAACATGGAACAGACAGCCACCCAGGCCGAACGGGCTTCTATCAAATACAAACAGGTAGAATTCATGTCGGAACACATCGGCCAGATCTACGACGGCGTGATCTCCGGAGTGACCGAATGGGGACTGTATGTAGAACTCAACGAGAACAAATGCGAAGGCATGGTACCCATCCGCGATCTGGACGACGATTTCTATGAGTTCGATGAAAAAAATTATTGCCTGCGCGGCCGTCGCAAAAAACGGATCTATAGCCTGGGAGATGCCATCACCATCAAAGTTGCCCGTGCCAACTTAGAGAAAAAACAACTGGACTTCACCCTGGCGTGAGAAACAGAGAACGTAGATACTCCATACACCAAGGATCATGAAAACCGTAACCATTGAAGATAAAAAAAGGATCGAAGAAATCATAGCCGCCTGCGACGTATGTTATGTAGGCATGGTAGACAAGGAAGAAAATCCCTACGTCATCCCCATGAATTTCGGATACAAAGATGAGATTCTGTACCTGCATTCCGGTCAGACAGGAAGCAGTATCGAAATGCTCAGCCGTCACAACCAGGTGTGTATCACCTTCTGCACCCGCCAGGAACTGGCCTATCAGAATGTACAGGTAGCCTGTAGCTACCGCATGAAAGGGAGCAGCGTGATCTGCCGGGGCAAAGTATCTTTTCCCGAAGACATGCAGGAAAAAAGAGAAGCCCTGGATATTCTGATGAAGCAATACACAGATCGTACCTTCACCTATTCCGACCCCGCTGTACGCAACGTAAAGGTCTGGAAGATCCCTATCGATAGCATGACCGTAAAAGAGTACGGCGTGCCTTACTATGAATAGGCCTGGGGGAGATTGGTTTCGGGTTCCCGATTGAAAAGACAATGTTCCTAACGGTGGTATCCACCTGTAGGAACATTGTCTTTTCAATCGTACATCGCAAATTAATTATATTTTTATTACTTTTATTCCTTCAACACAATATCAGGGACTATGAAATCACTTTATTACAAAGCTATTCTCCTTTTCTATTTGTTAGCTTGCTACTACTCACCGATACATACGCAGGAACACCTGACCTGGCAAGACCATGCGGATTCGACATATGTTTTCCGGATCACCCGCAAACAAGCCGAGAAATTCCTGCTGACAGGCAACAAACACGAACTTCTCCCGAAACTGCTGCACACTCCATACGCCAGTTTCGCGGATACCTGGGAAGATGCTCCCGGACAAGGTCACTTTATCTACGCACAGATCCGGCAAAACCAGGAATACTACAAATACGTCCCTATCCTGCCTTTCCAGGTATTTCTTTTCAAAGAATACGGTATACTCACCCTGCAGGTGGTAGATCACGAAGGGAACGTACGTGACGATGCCAAAATAAAGATACGCAGCAAAAACAGACTATCCGTCACCCGTGTGCCTTTCGATAAGGAAAGCCGCACCTACAGGCTGGACGACACCTCCGCGAAAGAAGAACGACTGCTTACCATCGAATGCAACGGGTTCCGCGCGATCTTCGACCTCCACAAACACATCATTCATCCTTCGTGGTATCCCGATCAGGAAGATGCCTACAGACCCGACTTCTACAGTTATTTCATCACCGATAAAAACAAATACAGACCCGGCGAAACCATACGTTTCAAATCCTACGCTCTTTCCGGCGGAAGACGTCCGCTCAAAAAAGACCTGACCGTCTGGATCTCCACCCCGAAAGGAAATAAAAAGGTAGGGACCGTTTCTCCCTATCACCCAGGTGGCTATGCCGGAGAGATAGAATTACACGATTCTTTGGAACTACGCCTTAATAACAGCTATATGGTGCGCCTGCAAAACGCCAAAGGGCTCACCGTAGGAAGCAGTTCCTTCTCTTACGAAGATTACGAATTGCACGATTCGCGATTGGAAGTACAGGTAGAGCACCCCACCCATTATTTCCCGGACGACAACCGTATAGAGATCAAAGCTACCGATGCCAACGGACTGTTCCTGCAGGATGTGAATGCGGATATTTATCTCCACCGCAGCAACATCCATAAGACTTACAGCGATCTTTATCTCCTTGCGGACACCATATTGTATCAGCAACTCAAGCTGGACAACGCGCAGCCTACCTCCTTTACTTTTCCCGCCTCTCTCTTCGGGGACGCCGATATCAACTACACCCTGGAAGTACGCGTTGCTACCTACGATACACAACCCCTGGTCTATAAACAACAGGTCAACTTCTACAAATCGCATCAGAACATAGTGGCTGCCACACAGGCCGACAGCATCCGTTTTGCCTATCTCGAACAGGGAAAAGAGGTACCCGCGAAGGCCCGGCTCACCCGTTTCCGCAAAGACGCTCACAGCGATACGCTGGTACAACTCCCCTGCCTGATCCCTTTCCGGCAATCCATACACAGGTACGAACTGCAAACCCTGGAAACGGACTACACACAAACGTTCCGCACATCCAACTTCCCCAGCCAGCTGAAGATCCAGGGAGGATTCTCGGCCGATACGTTCCACATAGAACTCCACAACCCGCTCCAACTGGAAGTATCGTGGTATGTATATGAAGGCAACCAACTACTGGGCAAAGGAAGCGGTACGGAACTCGAATTCACCCACCTGGAATCCGACAAAACCAACACCTACTATGCGGAGATCTTCTACCACATGGGTGGACAAGAAGAGACCTACAGACAGACGTTCGCGCCAAAGACCGAATACCTCGATATAGACATCGATCTGCCGGAACGTATCTATCCCGGGCAGACCATAGACGCCACCATCTCCGTCAGAGACCACCTGCATCAGCCGGTCCGCAACGTAGATCTTACCGCTTTTGCCGTGAACAGCCTGCTCCATTACCACCTGCCCGACCTGCCTTACTACGGACCGGAACCCCGTCGCCGGGAGAAACGTTCGAGCTATTCTCTCTGGCAGAAAGACAGAGCGGAAGTCACCCGGCCCCTCAACTATCCCATCTGGAACCGCAGAGCCAATCTCAGCAGCTTGCCCTACTATCAATTTACCTATCCGGAGGGGATTTTCAGATACACCCTTCCCACCCCGGATGGGTCTACGCAGTTTGCACCTTATGTCATGAGGAACGGAGAAGAAGTGAAAATATACGTCATAGAAAGAGACAGAGAACCACTCTATTTCTCCTGGACCAACCAGATCAAAAGTTATTCTTTCCCGGTGGATTCTGTAGACGGAGGGCATACGTTTCTGCTACGTCTGCACGACCGCGTGATCATCCTCGATCACTTTTTATTTGAGAAAGGGAAAAAGACGATCCTGAGCATAGATCTCGATCATCTTCCCACAAACCACCAGGGACAAACCCGGAATCTGATCCGGGAAATGTTCTTTCATTACAGCTACAACCGTACCAACATCTATCAATCCCGCACGTTCACCTTAGACGAGGCCAAACGGTACGAAAGCTATATTTCCGCGATCCCACTCACCCATGACCCGGTTACCTACCTCGAACAGAAAGATACGGTATATGCCATCCACACGCACTACCTCGACAGGTATGTACCTACAAGCAGGTCACCGATACTTTCCGGCCCCATCCGCCCCGGCAAAACACGCTACAACGGCGGTATCGAATACCGGCACGAAGGCAACTTCTCTTACCAGTACGAAGACAATGTGGTTTATAAATATCCAATATCCGTAGTGCCCGGCCAACTGACCTTTTCCTGTGCTGTTCCAAACCTGCTGAAACTGGGCGACTTCGTACTGTCGTGGCAAGAGATGAAAAAAGAGATTGAAGACAACCTCGAAAAGATACGCAAAGCCAGAGACAAATGGTACACCAGCAGCATACGCATCGCACACAAAGAATTGAATCTCAATTTACTGTTGCCCCGGGAAGAGTTACATTCCGGCATATACGCAATGGTCTTTGACAACCATTCCCAACCGATCTACTACTTTAAAGATCAGCTAACCCATGATTTTCAACTGCCGCAGGGAACCTACGACCTGATCGCCCTGTACAACAACGGAGAATACCTGATCCGCCGCGATGTTCCCATCCGGCACCATACCTATACCCTGGTTCGCTTCGATGGAGCAGACCCGCAGCCGGCGGACACCTTGTCCGAACGCCTGTTCAGCCTCTCTCCGTTGGAGGAAACACCTGTGGAAATCAGTATACCCCACAAAGAGGTAAATACCTACCTGGTCAACACGGAATATTCCATCACCGGAACCATCCGCGACGCACAAGGTGAACCCATCATAGGAGCCTCCATCGTAGTAAAAGGAACAAACATAGGAACTATATCCGATATAGATGGGAATTTCTGGTTATATGTGCCTTACGAAAAGGCAACGCTACAGATCTCCTACATCGGATATATAACGAAAGAAATAGAGGTCCATAACAGGACCATCGTAGATGTAGTACTCGAAGAAGACTCACAGAGCCTCGACGAAGTGGTGGTAGTCGGGTATGGAACCGCCCGCAGGGCTTCCTACACAGGTGCGGCCTCCACCGTTTCGGCCATGGACGCACAGTCCGAACCGGAAGCAGAAGACGAGGAAGAAGACGATGATCCCGAAACCTCCGAAGAAAATCTGTACCAGGAGCTGCTTACCCTACATGGACTGCGCTCCAACTTCTCCGATGTGGGGTTCTGGGAGCCCCGGCTCTATACAGACAGAAAAGGAAAAGCCTCTTTCACCGTCACCTTCCCCGACAACATCACCCGCTGGGAAGCCATTGTCTATGCCATGAACCGCCGGCTGAATACAGGTACGCTGCGCCGGTCTATCCGCTCGTATAAACCGCTGATGGCCGAACTACGCATGCCGCGATTCCTTGTAGAGGGAGATACAAGCTACTTCGCTGCCAATCTGCGCAACTATACCAAAGATCCGGAAATAAACGGAACACTGTATTTCGCCCTGGAAGCAGATACTTTGTTGCAGCAACCCATTACCTTCGCAAACGCCTATCCGTATCATCCGAAGGTGGGATCTATCTCCGGCGACAGCCTCACAGCGACGCTGCTTTTCACCCGGGACGACGGCTATACAGATGGAGAAAAACGCTCCATCCCCATCCAGCAGCGGGGAACAGAAATAGCGGAAGGAAACCTGTTGATCCTCAGCAACGGACAAACGATAGAGGCACAGGCACAAGAAGGAGAGGATGTACATATCTCCATCACCGCAGACCAGGTAGAGGTGTATCAGCAAACCATTCACTACCTGCATCAATACAAATACCTGTGCAACGAACAGATGGCCTCCAAACTGATCGGACTGATCCATGACAAACTGTATTGTGAATTCGCGGAAGAGCCATTCAGGTACAACAAAGAGGTAAGGCACACCATCAGACAATTGCTTGAGAACCGCAACCCCGACAAACTATGGTCGTGGTGGGGAAGATCGCGCGAATCCTCTTACTGGATGTCGGCGCATATCCTGCAGGCACTTCACCTGGCCAGAGAGGCAGGATATACGGTGGCACTGGATCTGACCGCGCAGGAAGATTATAAGTACACCATCAACTACCGCCGTCCCTCTCTGCGGGATATAGACCTATTGTATGCCCTCTCTCTGTGGAATGTACCGCAGGACTATGAAGCCGCGATAGAGATCCTGGATAGCCTGGTACGAAAAGAGAAATACCTGGCCGACTCCATTGCCCACAGCTACAATCAGCCGCACGGAGAATCCTTCATCCGGGAAAAACTCCGTCTGCTGGAGATCCGGCAGCAGCAACATGTGGGATACTCCGCCGACAGTCTGACCCGATATCTGAAAAAAGATATCCTGGGAAGAATAGAAGTGGAAGACAAATCTCCCGGACACAGGTACAGGGATAAACTGCCTTATCATCTTTCTGCTTATCGCATCATACGCAACGACAGTACGTTGCAGGATATGTTGCCTTCCCTGCAACTCAGTATCCTTTCTACCAAAGGGCACTATGGCTGGAACACCTATCAGGCCTCTTCGGCACTCTCCACGGTATTCCCCGACCTCATCAGGGACGGAGCCACCCAAGAGCAGGTAGCCACCCTCCGGCTCACCGGGAAAGACAACCAGGTACTCTCTGCCTTCCCCCATCATAACAAACTCACCTCCGGCGAACAACTCCGGATCAAAAAAACAGCGGGCATTCCCCTCTTCTACTCGGAACACGTCAACAAACGTGTAACAGAGAAGAGTGGAAAAGAGATCTTCAACATTCAGACCCGCTTCGCCGGAGGAGATACCTTGCAGGCGGGCAGAGAGGTAAACCTATTTGTATCTATAGAAGTAACTGAGGACAATGCGGAGTATGTGATGATAGAGATCCCGATTCCCGCCGGATGCAGCTACGCCTCCCAGCCATCGCGTACACATTACCGGGAGACCTACCGGGAGTATTACAAAGAAAAAACAGTGATCTTCTGCGAGAAAATGCCGGCCGGGACTTATCATTTCGAGATCCCTCTGTTACCCCGTTTCGAAGGAAGTTATCAGATGAACCCCGCCAAAGCGGAACTGATGTACCTGCCGGTGATCTATGATAACAATGACATACGGACCATAGTGATCAGTAAAGAGTTTTAAGTGATAAGTTTTAAGTAAATGCTACGGATCAATGGCAGGTATCCTGCTCCGTTATGTGGTAAAGACACGGTCTACTATGGATAAATCTATCCACAAGAGGTGGTCTGCAGAGAAAGAGATTACCTGTAGAGACGCACGGCGTGCGTCTCCGCGATGTATTTCCAATAAAGGGACGTACGTGCGGATAGCGTGTACTTCCACGGGGTAGGTCCCATAAAAAAGCATCCCGCATGATAGTTACATTTCCATGCGGGATGCTAAGATGCACGCCGTGCATCTCTAAAAAATACCGGAGTATATCATATACCATTATTCAGGAACTTCTACGTAGTTATACGTATTAAGAAATACGTAGTAAATGGTAAATACCGGCATTAAAGTTCCACATTCTCTGCAGAAAACCTCAGACAGAGAACTTAAAACTCAAAACTTAGAACTTAACACTCAAAGCGGATACTCCTCAAAAGCATACAGCAAAGTAGACAAATACCGCTCACCCGTATCCGGCAACAAAGCCACAATGGTCTTTCCGGCGTTTTCCGGCAGTTTGGCCAGCTCCGTAGCCGCATACAGAGCAGCTCCCGAAGAGATCCCCACCAGCAAACCCTCTTTCGCAGCCACTTCCCGGCTCGTACGGATCGCATCGTCGTTGCTCACCTGGATCACCTGGTCCACCACTTCCGGATTGTAGTTCTTTGGAACAAAACCCGCGCCGATACCCTGGATCTTATGCGGGCCGGGATTTCCTCCGGACAATACCGGCGAGTCGGTCGGCTCTACCGCCACGATCTTCACACCGGGCTTTTGCTGCTTCAGGTAAGCACCTACACCACTCACTGTACCTCCGGTACCCACACCCGCCACAAAGATATCCACAGCTCCGTCCGTATCGCGCCAGATCTCCGGACCTGTGGTACGGAAATGTACATCCGGATTGGCCGGATTCTCAAACTGTTGCAGGATCACCGATCCCGGAGTAGTCTCTTTCAGTTCCTGTGCCCTGGCTATGGCCCCTTTCATACCATTGGCTCCCGGGGTCAGTACCAGTTCCGCACCCAATGCTTTCAGCAGATTGCGACGTTCCACACTCATGGTATCGGGCATCGTCAGGATAAGTTTATACCCTTTGGCTGCCGAAGCAAAGGCAAGTCCGATACCAGTATTCCCGCTGGTTGGCTCGATCAGCGTAGCACCCGGCTTCAACGCTCCCGACTTCTCCGCGGCTTCGATCATCGCCAAAGCAATACGATCTTTCACGCTTCCGGCCGGATTGAAATACTCAAGTTTGGTGATCAGTCTGGCATGCAACCCTTTACTGGCATTGTAATTACTCACTTCAAGCAACGGAGTATTACCGATCAGGTCGGTAAGTTTGCTGGCAATCTTTCCCATATTTTATTGTTTTAGTTATGAATATCCTCACTGCAACTATCCCGGAAGTAAATCTGTAGTTCATTTACAGATCCGGAAGGATGTTTCCATACGACAAAGATACGCCCCGAATGGTTCATCCGAAATACCACATCTGTGGTAAATTTATACTATAAATAAGGGAGCAGCCGTCCTCTTAAATTCCTATATTCCAAAAGGATCTACAGCAAATACCAACCTCTTCCACGCATCCCATACCTGCTACATACACACAAACTCCTTACCCTACCTGTAAAACACTGCCAGAAAGCCGGTACATTACCCACATACAACAGATAAACTACGCATATTATCCTGTGACTATACCCGGGAGTAGTTGCTTACTACATCCGGGTGTAGTCAGAAACTATATCCGGGTGTAGTAATCGACCAGACCCGGGTGTAGTAGTTTACCACATCCGGGTGTAGTAATTATATAACTACGTATTTCTACCTGTATACGAACAGTAAACGAACGGTACGCTAAGGGTCTTCTATTTCTTTTCCACCTTATCTTTATCATCCATAGTATCCAGATCACGCACATATCCTGCTATCAGGTAACAAGCAGGACCGGCTACATTCACGTGATCAAAACCTTCCAGTTCATACAAACGTACATTTGGGTTGCCTATGCCTTTCATCACCGATTCCAGCAACGCGTTTTCTTCATAGCGCGCCATCAACTCCAGATCACGTCCTCCCGTAATCAACACATAGGGTGGCGTATCGGTACGCGCATGAAAGCAGGGAGCATACGCATCAATCACCGGAATACCTTCCCGCCATCCACGCTCTTTACGAATGGTATAATGAGTAACGGTCTGTCCGCTAATAGGCAACCAGGCCCTTACCCGATCCGCGTCTACCCCATGTGCTGCCAGGTAACTTTTATCCAGACCGATGATCAGGGCCAGATAGCCACCCGCCGAATGGCCGGATACATAGATCTTCTCCGCAGTACCTCCGTAATCACCGATGTGTTCAAAAACCCACGCCAGAGCTTCTGCCGCATCCTCTATGTAAGCCGGATGCTCTGCCCGGGGACTCAACCGGTAATTGACTGTCACCACAGCAAATCCTTTATCCATCAGTTCCGTGGGAATATGCTTACTTCCACCTTCCAGCCCACCGCCGTGATACCAGACAATGGTAGGGAAGTCGGTAACCCCTTCCGGATAATATACATCCAGTTTGCAACGTTCCAGCCGATAACTATCGGTCTCCGATTCACTGACATAACGAATGTCTGTGACAGTCTGATAAGTTTGTTGTGCCTGGATACCGACACTTATACATACAAATAAAAAGATCAAGCGGATTTTCATGTTTATACGATATTAAAGGAATAAATAATAAGCTCAAAAGTACATTTTATTTATGAGAATTGTCTCCCGGACAAGTTTTTTTTCAAGGATTATTCGTTTGCACATACATACAAAGATCTTTCCACCGCTCTTTCCTGTGTATAGCTTCTGAAGTTATCTTAGACCCGAAAATTTCTCCAAAAAGATGCTGTACCTACCACCCGGCAGAGTGTAAATATTGACGTAAAACCAGTAAAATTGTACGAATCTTTTCAACAGTCAAATAATTACAGGGTATAACACATTTTTTACACATCCTGCGAAAAAGCAAACGTTATTTTTGTCCCTGTATCAAATTCTTCTATACTATGAAATATAAATTTTACACAAGCCTGGTCGTATCGACCCTGCTTTTTGCATCGTGCAACGATTACCATGAAGCAGAGAACAGCAACGGACAAAACGGAATTCTTTTTGTTTCGGGTCTCAACGATCCTGCTACCCGGGTCAGTCAGGACGGAAGCGAATGGACCACTGACGACCGGATAGGGATCTACATGGTGGCCTCCGGACAAACCACCCTGACGGAATATGCGAATGTCCCCTACACGGCCGAATCCTCTGCCCCCACTACCGCATTCAGAGCAGAGGAGGTAGCTATCCATTATCCGGTAAAAGAAGAACCGGTAGATTTTATCGCCTACTACCCCTACACTGCGGAAGTAACCGACTTTATCTACCCGATCGCCTTAGCCGATCAGTCGGCCAGCCTGGTAACTCATGACCTGATGTATGCCAGAGCCGATAACCAGGGTGCCGGTTATACCTACGGATCGGTATCGTTTGCCTTTACCCATCAACTGTCCAGGATGGTCCTGAACATTACAGATGAAAACGAAGAGCTGCTCACTCCCGACCAGGTAACGCTGCGGGGAATGTATACCAACGGTACCTTTGATCTGAGCACAGGTACACTCCAGAGAAACGCGACCAGAGGAGACATTCTTCCTTACCGCTACAAAGATACGTACGAAGCCATCCTTATCCCTTTTAGTTTCGCTTCGGGGCATGAAGTAGCGATGGACATAGCCGGAAAGCAATATACATGGACCATGCAGGAGAGTTACGGAGGCCTGGAAATAAAAGCCGGATATTCCTATACGTTCAACGTCACAGTCCATACCGCTACGGGAGAAGTAGAAGCTATTCTAATCGATTTCAACGGCAATTCGGTGGCTCCCTGGGGAAACAACGGTGGCGACCACCCGTATTATACCGATCTGCCGGAATACGAGGACGACGGACTCATCCGTGCCTTCCCAGGCGCTGAAGGAGGGGGTATGTTCACTACCGGCGGACGCGGCGGAAGAGTGATCAAAGTAACCCGACTGGAAGACGACGAACAACCCGGCAGCCTGCGCTATGCCATCAATCAATCCGGCACACGTACCATCGTCTTCGAAGTAGATGGCGTCATAGAACTGCAGAAGACCCTGGAGATCAAAAACGGGAACGTGACCATTGCCGGACAAACCGCACCGGGCGATGGGATCTGCCTGAAAAACTATTCCTTAGTGGTAAAATCCGACAATGTGATCATCCGCTTCATCCGCTCACGTATGGGAGATGAAAAGGGAACCGAGGACGATGCCATGTGGGGACGCTACCTCAGGAATGTGATCATTGACCATTGTTCCATGAGCTGGAGCACCGACGAATGCTCTTCTTTCTATGCCAATGAGAACTTCACCATGCAATGGTGTATCCTTTCCGAAAGCCTACGCAGATCTACCCATGCCAAAGGCAACCACGGGTATGGAGCCATCTGGGGCGGAGTGAATGCCTCTTTCCACCACAACCTGCTGGCGCACCACGACAGCCGGAATCCCCGCTTTGACGGCGGTGACGTATACGGGATTTCCAGCAATCCATTGAACAATGACCAGCGGGCAGTAGACTTCCGCAACTGCGTGGTATACAACTACTCCAACTATCCTGCCTACGGAGGGGAAGCACAAAAGGTCAATTTTGTAGGCAACTACTACAAATGGGGACCCGGTTCCATCAACGGTCCCGACGCAGATACCAAAGGAAAAAAAACGTGAATATTTCTACTTTATTTCAGGTGTAAAAGGAGATGTAGATTATGGTTGTCCTTCCATTTACCTCGATCATACCAATTACCTCGATACTTCCGGCAATGACAATGAGAACATCACAAAAGTAAACGACAACAATTGGTTGGGTATGGAATACGACACAAAGAACCAGGGATCTACTGAGTATACTCCACTATCCACTCCTGTACGCATTACTCCCGATGGAACACCGGCATCAGTTACCTACCATCCGACGGATGTAGCCTTTGGTAAGGTACTGGAGTATGCAGGTGCCAGCCTGAAACGGGATGCGGTAGACGAGCGCGCCGTCTACGATACACGCAACGGTATCGCTACGTGTATGCAGGGAAGCAATGGCAGTCTCAACGGCTACATAGACTCTCCGCAGGATGTAGGCGGATGGCCCACGTATAAACAAGGAGAAGTGCCTGAAGACAGCGACGGCGACGGCATCCCCGACTACTGGGAAGAGCTGTACGGCCTGGATAAGGATAACCCGGACGATGGGAATGCCAAAACCCTGGATCCATCGGGTCGCTACACCAATCTGGAGATATACCTTCATGATCTGGTCAAAGACATCGTGAACGGTCAGGTGCAAAACGGTACCTATATCTCTTTGTAATCCCCGTCCATGAGATCGTGAATATTTACTGTCGAATTTATATAAACTACAATTTATGCAATTAACATATAAACTTTGGATCTGTATGGCCGCTGTAGCGATCCTCCTGGTGGCATGCAACGATCAGAACGATACCAGGCTCACCAGCGGATCAGGTGAAGTGATCTTTGTTTCGGGAATAAGCCATCCTGCCACACGTGTCAGCCCGGATGGCAGCCAGTGGAGTGCCGGCGACCAGATCGGTATCTATATGACAGCATCGGGCACAACCACTCCTGCGGGGTTTTCCAATGTACCTTACGAAGCCGAATCGTCTGCCGCCTCCACAGCGTTTAAGGCCAGCGCGGCAGGGATCTATTTCCCGGAAGATGAATCGCCGGTAGACTTTATTGCCTATTACCCCTATACGCCCACGCTAACAGACTGGAGCTATCCGGTCGATCTGACCGATCAGTCGGCCGGGCTGGCAGCCCATGACTTGATGTATGCCAGAGCCGACAGCAACGGTAACGGATATGTCTCAGGTTCCATTTCTCTGGGTTTCAAACATCAACTGTCAAAGATCACATTGAATGTTGTGGATGAAGAGGGAGACGCGCTCACCCCGGATATGGATGGGGTGACTTTCCTGGGAATGAATACCACAGCACAGTTTGACCTGCAGACAGGTGAACTGAACACGATAACTGCCCCTGCCGCTATCGCTCCCTACCAGGCAACCTCCAATTCCTTCGCAGCCATTCTGTTTCCTGCGTCATTTGCGGCAGGACATCAGGTATCCATCCGGGTAGATGACCATGAGTATGTATGGGACATGCATGAAAGTCACCCGGGAATGGAACTAAAAGCGGGCTTCTCCTATACCTTCCGGATCACCGTTCATACTTCCGACGCGGAAATAGAAGCCATTCTGGTAGATTTCGGCGGTGGCTCTATTTCACCCTGGGAAGATGGCGGAGCCGACAACAAAGAGGTAGAACCTGTGCCAGACCTGGAGATACCGGAGGATTATCAGATCATTCAGTTATTCAGCGGAGGATCCATTGAATCCGCATTAAAAAATGACGCAACAGCCTCCAAAGTGGCCATTGTATTGGCCAACGGTGGAGAATATGCAACCGGTTCTTTCAAATTCCCCGCTTCCGTCACTTCCCTGATCCTTGCAGGAAAAGGAGGTACGGTTACACCCACTATTGACCATACAGGAACTTTACAGGCAGAAGGAAATATGGAACTTATCCATTTCTACAACCTGGATATAAAAGGGGTTCCCGGCTCCAATTACATCATGAATCAGGAAACCTCCATCGAATTAGGTCAGATCCTTATCGAAAACTGTAAAATACATGATATGCGTGGTGTGCTCCGCTTCAAAGAAAATCCTACTACACTGGATACATACACCATAACAAACAGTATCCTCTATAACATTGGCGATTACAATTTGCTGACAGTGGATGCCGGCGCAGTACTGAATGCCGAAATTACACAATCTACCATATATAATGTGGCAGGCAGAGGAATACGCATGGCTAATGCCACCCAGGCAGCGACAGTCAGTATCAACGAATGTACTTTCGACCAGGGTCCTAAATATGCAATCGTTGAGTTTAACAGTAAAGGTGGCTCTCTGACCTTTACCAACAACCTCATAGGATTACCACATGCAGAAGCAAATAGTGTCTCTGTAGTCTCTAATCAGACAAGCCTTTCAGAAAGCGGCAACTATTATGTAAGTGATACCTCGTGGTCAGGAACTCCTGTGGGTGAAGATTGCGGATTTACCGCGGAGCAATTGTTCGCTAAACCTGCCAATGGCAACTTCACTCAGTCCAGGCTGACTGCCGGTGACCCACGTTGGTATAAATAAGGAAAAACCGCCAAATCAAGTATGAACAAAAACAAGTAAACGATATGAAATTCAAATATACATTCTTTGTTGCCCTATGTGCCTTGCTGTGCGTATCGTGCGAAGATGAGAACACGTCCCCGGATACACCCGAGGCCATCACATTCATTTCCGAAGCCAATGAGTTCGCGACCCGTACCAACCAGGAGGGCAACCAGTGGCTCTCCGGCGACCGGCTGGGTATCTATATGCTGGAAAAAGGTACACAGACGCCGGTAGCCTCCTCGGCCAATATTCTCTATACCACAGAAACAGAAGGTGCATCCGCTACCTTCACTTCTACCTCGCCGTTTACCTATCCGGAAGATGGGACTGAGGTCGACTTTATCGGATATTATCCCTATTCGGCAGGTATAAGTGACCTTACCTATTCCATCAGTCTGGCCAATCAGTCCAGCGGTTCGGCAGCACACGATCTGATGTATGCTGTATCCTCTGGCTATTCAGAGAGCAGTACTACACAGGTTCCGTTGAAGTTTACTCACCAGCTTGCCAAAGTGACTTTCCGGTTCCAAGATACAGACGGCCATGCCCTGTCTCCTTCGGGACTGCTCATCCAGGGGATGCACACAACGGCCGGTTTCGATCTGGCCACCGCTACCCTGAGCAATGCCACCACAGCCGCAGATATCACTCCTTATCAAACTTCCGACGGAGTATTTGAAGCAATCGTACTGCCTGCCGCAATAGAACCCGAACACGCGGTAGAGTATACCCTGAACGGAGAGTCTTACAACTGGTACCTGACCGACACAGAAAATATCAGCCTACACGCGATCGAATCCGGCTACCAATATATGTTCACACTAACGGTGAACGACGAAGGTCCGTTGACCGGCAGGGTAGAGGTAGAAAATGGCTCATTGGCTCCATGGGGCAACGGGGGTGACACGGGTGAAGGCACTGCCGGACTGACCATTAACTACACCCTATATCCGGCCAACGAAGCTACCGGAGTACACGCAGATACCTACCTGACCCTGACGTTTACCGGAGAAGCGCCCGAAGTGGGCACGGTAGGCAGTATCCGGGTATACCGGGCAGACGATGATACACTGGTAGACGAGATCCAGATGGGCGATACACATTCCAAACTGGAGAATACCAGCTTGTTGCATTCCAAAATGGATGTCATCTGGGCCGGAGATGCCATCAAGAGATACCGTACATCCAACTACCATCCTGTAACGGTAGAGGGACAGACAGCCACCATCAAGCTTCATTTCAATAAATTAGATTATAATACCACATATTATGTCCTGATAGATAGCCGGGTGATCCAGCATAAGGACTTCCTGGGAATCAAAAAACCTTCCGCATGGACCTTCACCACCAGAGAGAAGCCGGAGGCTCCTACAGACGCAGCCCATACGGTGACGGTAGGACACGACCCGGCCAAGGCAGATTTCCGTACCATCCAGGCCGCTCTGCATTTCCTGGTCAATACCGTAGGCAAAGAGGATCAGAAAACGGTGTATATTCAAAACGGTATCTACGAAGAACTGATCTTCCTCAGAGATGTAAATAATGTCACCATCAAGGGGGAAAGCCGGGAAGGGGTGATCATCCGGTATAAGAACTACGATAACCTCAACGGTGGGGTCGGAGGTTCTGCCGGCAACCTCCCCGAGATAGGGGGTTCTGTCTCGTATTCCGGAGGACGCAGTGTGCTTCTGATAGAAACGGTAAACAAACTGCGTTTCGAATCGCTCACCATCGAGAACACGTACGGTGCCGGAAACCAGGCAGAAGCCATCTACGCCAACAACGATCACAACGCGCTTATGTTTATCAACTGTACGATAAAGAGCTGCCAGGATACTCTCAATCTGAAAGGTTTCTGCTGGTTCTACAATTGTCTGGTTGCCGGAGATGTAGACTTTATCTGGGGAGGACCCTCGGCTGCACTGTTCGAGAAATGTGAGATCCGATCGGTAGGCAATGGATATATTGTACAGGCCCGTGTGGCCGAAGGCAATAAAGGATTTGTCTTCCTGAACTGTGACCTGACCTCAACAGGCGAAAATACCTCCTCTATGTATCTCGCCCGTACCGGTGGAAACGAAACGTACGATAACGTCACCTTTGCCAACTGTCGGATACATGAGATTTACCATACATCCGGTTGGAGAGACATCGATCCGCTTATAGTCAGCTTAGAAAACGGATATAAAATGTACAACTGTACCGATCTGAACGGGACCCGGCTCGCTCACGATGTTTTCAATCATTCAGAGTTAGCCTACGAACTGAGCGAGGAAGAATTTGAAGCTCATTTCAGTAGCCAGAATGTGATCTTGTCTGCTTACGAACGTGGCGATCTCAATTGGTTCGCCGAATAGTAGCAGAGAAATAAGCATTCATCATGTATGCTACCTCTCCTACTCCTGTACCCTGTGGAGACGCACGTCGTGCGTCTCCACAGGGTACAGGTTTAATAAAAAAATATCCCGCAACGGATATGCATCTCCACAGCTTATATACATTCCCATCCGGTATACCGGGACACAGATACAAGTCTCGTATGTTTGCATATAACCTCTTACGTATTGGAGATTACAAACCTATTCTTTCTGTAATTTCAATCGTAATCAGCTTTGCTGACTACCTGGTGGGCTACGTCGGTATTCGATTGACTTTATCGACCAACAGTTCGTAAATCATAACTCTCTTTACAGGTCGATAACCCTCCCCGCAGGAGATCCGTTACCGGCCTGTTTTTTCCATAGGCACAGTCGTACGATAGTCTTCCCGTTACAGATTACAAAACCCTTCCCTCAAACAAAACCTTGGATATCGATGTTATTCAGCAAATTATTTATGAAAAAATAAATCCACCTCTAAGCAATATTTTCTACCTTTGCACCTGTTATTTAGACCCGGAAAAGAATGAGCCCATTGAATTTTACAAAAAAACTGACACAGACAGTCGATCAGCTTTCGGAAAGCGAATCCTATGAAGGACTGTTTCACCAACATAGGGACGGTGAGCCGATGCCTTCGGCCAAAGTGCTGAAGAAAATCATTGAACTTTGTCGTTCTGTTCTTTTTCCCGGTTATTACGGCAATTCTACCGTCAACAGTCGTACCCTCAAATACCACATCGGAGTTAATGTAGAAGAACTATTCGATCTGCTTACCGAGCAGATCCTGGCCGGACTGTGTTTCGTGAGCAAAGAAGATTGTGAAGAGTCTACGGAAAACCGCCGGGACAAAGCCGCCGGACTGGCTGCCGCCTTCATCCGGCAACTACCCGGGATGCGCTGCATACTGGCTACGGATGTGAAAGCCGCCTACAACGGCGACCCTGCCGCGGAAAGCATCAGCGAGGTGATCTTCTGTTATCCCGCCATCCGCGCCATCACCAACTACCGCGTAGCGCACGCGTTGCTGGAACTGGGAGTTCCGCTGATCCCGCGCATCATCTCCGAAATGGCACATAGCGAGACCGGAATAGATATCCATCCCGGAGCCCGTATCGGCAGCTACTTCACCATAGACCACGGCACAGGGGTAGTGATCGGTGCCACCAGCATCATCGGCAACCATGTGAAACTCTATCAGGGAGTGACCTTAGGTGCGAAAAGCTTCCCGCTCGACGAGGATGGCAAACCCATCAAAGGGATCATCCGCCATCCCATCCTGGAAGATCATGTCATCATTTATTCCAACGCAACCATCCTGGGACGCATTACCATAGGTAAGGGAGCTACCGTAGGAGGTAATATCTGGGTAACGGAAGATGTACCTCCCGGGACACGCATCGTACAACCCAAAAAGAAAACCGTGCTGCCCAACATAGGATACGACGGATACGGCATCTAACACATTGCCTGTTCCAACCATAAAAAAAGCATAAGATACACATATATTATTACATGAGCGAACCATTTGAAATGATTGCCAAAACCTTCCAGGGTCTGGAAGAGGTACTGGCAGAAGAGCTGACCGCACTCGGTGCGAATGACATACAGATAGGCAGACGTATGGTCTCTTTCAGCGGAGACAAAGAGATGATGTACAAAACCAACTTCTGCCTGCGTACAGCCATCCGCATCCTGAAACCCATCAAACACTTTACAGCAAAGAACGCGGATGAGGTATACGAACAGATCAAAGCCCTTCGCTGGGAAGAGATCCTGGACGTAGACAAATCGTTCGCTGTGGACGCGGTGGTATTCAGCGATGAATTCCGCCACTCCAAATTTGTCTCCTATAAAGTGAAAGATGCCATTGTAGACTATTTCCGCGAACTCAACGGCAAACGCCCTTCGGTACGCCTCAACAATCCGGACGTATTGCTCAACATCCATATCGCACAGACCAGATGCACCCTCTCTTTAGATTCATCGGGCGAATCGCTCCACAGACGGGGATACCGGCAGGAGGCTGTAGAGGCACCTCTGAATGAAGTACTGGCAGCAGGTATGATCCTGATGACCGGCTGGAAGGGTGGATCTGACCTGATCGATCCGATGTGCGGATCGGGTACGATCCCCATCGAAGCGGCACTCATAGCCCGCAACATCGCGCCGGGAGTGTTCCGTAAAGAGTTCGCTTTCGAAAAGTGGAACGACTTCGACCAGGATCTGTTCGATTCTATCTACAACGACGACAGTCAGGAGCGTGAATTCCGGCACAAGATATACGGATACGACAACAATCCGCAGGCCCATCAGATCGCTACCCGCAATGTAAAAGCAGCGGGCGTATCCAAAGATGTGATACTGAAACTGCAACCCATCCAGCAGTTCGAGCAACCTGCCGAAAAAGCCATTATGGTCACCAATCCTCCGTACGGAGAGCGTATCTCCAGCCGCGATCTTCTGGGACTCTACCAGACCATCGGAGAGCGTCTGAAACACGCGTTCGCCGGTAATGAAGCGTGGATACTCAGTTACCGGGACGAATGCTTCGAGCAGATCGGACTCAAGCCGAGTGTAAAAATCCCTCTTTTCAACGGATCTTTGGAATGTCAGTTCCGGAAATACGAGATCTTCGACGGGAAATACAAGGAATTCAAAGCGCAGGAGTCAGGCTCGGGATTCCGCAAACCGGAGTTCAGGAAAACCGAAGGGAACAGGTCCGACACCAAACGTCCTGCTTTCCGCAAACCGGACGAAAACAGGAGCTCCGACAGAAGACCCGATAAAGACAAAGAACAGAACCAGTGATGCGCCCTGCAACCCAGGCCCAAACGAAAAGATGACATGAAAAAACCAGCGCATTGCTATACATGTTGTTATCCCTGAACACGATCGCCGGAACTATGGCACAGGAATTGAAAGAACTGACCCTGGAGGATGTGATCCCCGGAGGAAGTACCTACCGGTTTACAGAAAATCTGTACAACCTGCAATGGTGGGGAGAGAACTGTATTCACTCGGAATACGATGTTGTTTATCATATAGACCCGCGTACCGGCGAACAATCGGTTCTTTTCTCTTCCGAAGACAAAGAAATACTCGATGAAAAGGCCCGGCAAGAAGGTATACAACTTACGGGGCTAAGCCAGGTACGCTTTCCATGGGCCGGTCTTCCGCGGATGTTGCTCACCGGCCGGAAAGACAATGATAAGGTATATCTGGTATATGACTTTGAAAAGCAGGAACTGATCGCTCCCCTGACATGCGACGCGCACGCGGGAGATATGGATTATCATGCCGCTTCCCATCAGCTTGCCTATACAGTAGATAATAACCTGTATATCTCCCTTGAGGGGCAAACGGTGCGTATCACTGATGAACCGGAAGGTATCGTGTGCGGACAAGCCGTACACCGCCACGAGTTCGGCATCCGCAAAGGAACATTCTGGAGTCCGCAGGGAGACCGGCTTGCCTTTTATCGCATGGACGAATCCATGGTAACGAAATATCCCCTGGTAGATACCCGCGGCCGCATAGCCGAAGAGAGACCGGTGCGCTATCCCATGGCAGGAATGAATAGTCATACGGTTTCCATAGGTATATATGACCTCTCCGCCGAAACCACCGTGTACCTGCAGACCGGAGATCCTACCGATCGTTACTTCACCAACATTACCTGGTCTCCCGATGGAAAGGATCTTTATCTGATCGAGGTCAACCGCGACCAGAACCATGCCCAACTCTGCCGTTACGACGCAAAGACCGGTGCACTGCAAGCTGTATTGCTGGAAGAGAGCCATCCCAAATATGTAGAGCCCCAGCATCCCATCGTATTCCTGCCCTGGAACGAAAAACAATTCATCTACCAGAGCCAGCGCGACGGATTCAATCATCTTTATCTCTACGATACCACCGGGAAACTGATCCATCAACTTACCTCGGGCAACTGGTTAGTCCGGGAAATGATCGGCTTTCTGCCCAAACGGAAAGAGGTAGTGATCCTGAGTACCGAACATTCTCCTTTGCAAAGCAATGCATTTGCCGTATCCACCGCAAGCGGAAAACGCAGACCCATAGGCAATGCGGAAGGAAAACACCGGGTCCTGCTCAGTGGGTCGGGCGAACTCATGACCGACGAATATACCACCCCCGACATTCCGCGCAACATAGATATTGTCTCTACAACAACCGGCCGTAGCCAGGCAACACGCATCCTGACCGCCGGAAACCCCTTTGAAGGTTTCCGGCTACCCAACCTGGAAACCGGAACCCTGACCGCGGCCGATGGGGTCACGGAACTTTACTACCGCCTGGTGAAACCGGCAGATTTCGACCCGACACACAAATATCCGGTCATCATTTACGTATATGGCGGACCGCATGCGCAGATGATCGGAAACGGCTTTCAATACGACGTAAGGGGATGGGACCTTTACATGGCCAATCAGGGATACATCGTATTTACCCTGGACAACCGGGGAAGTGAGAACAGGGGACTCGAATTTGAGAACTGCACTTTCCGCCGGTTGGGTATAGAAGAGGGAAAAGACCAGGTAAAAGGAGTGGAATTCCTTTCCGGCCTTCCATATATAGATGAAAACCGCATCGGAGTGCATGGCTGGAGCTTCGGCGGCCACATGACCACCGCTTTGATGCTACGCTATCCGAAGTTATTCAAAGCAGGGGTAGCGGGCGGCCCGGTGATCGACTGGAAATACTACGAGATCATGTATGGCGAACGCTATATGGACCATCCGGACGACAATCCGGAAGGCTATGAACAATGCAATCTCAACAACCTGGCCGGCAACCTGGAAGGCAAACTGATGCTGGTACACGACGATCAGGACGATGTCTGCGTACCGCAACACACCTTCTCATTCCTGACCGCCTGCATAGAAGCCCGCACCTACCCGGACCTGTTTATCTATCCCAATCATGGGCACAATGTCCGCGGACGCGACCGGGTGCATCTTTATGAGAAGATCACACGCTATTTCAAAGAAAACCTTTGAAAAGATTTACGATTGACTGATTTACGATGTACGATTGAAAATGCACATACATCTTAATGATTCAATCAATAATCAATTGCGGTCACAAACATCCGCAACACGCCTGGCACAGGCGTTGGGTCGCCTTTGGTCTCGCAGCGTCAAGCGGAGTGCAGATGTAAGCCGACAACAGAGCAGGATCTGTCTGAGCGAAGCGAGTTTTTCCTGTGAAAAGTCATATATTATACTTTATAGGATGTATTTTCAATCGTACATCGTAAATCGTTAAATCGTAAATCTTTTCGTTTTTTTGGCGGAGCAAAGAAATGAAGAAAATAAAAATGAAAAGATAAAATACAGATATTAACCCAAGTCCGGTTCTCCGGCAGGTAGGAATACCCGGAGAACAGACTCACAGATGCAACCTGTTTATGAAACTGTTACTATTAGGTTCGGGCGGCCGTGAACACGCTCTGGCATGGAAAATGGCACAAAGCCCCCGGGTAGAGAAACTCTACATTGCTCCGGGCAATGCAGGCACCTCCTCCGTAGGAGAAAATGTATCGATCAAAGCGACAGACTTCGAAGCGATCAAGACCTTCGCACTGGAAAAAGGCATAGAGATGATCGTTGTAGGTCCCGAAGACCCGTTGGTACAGGGAATATACAACGTGTTCCAGGAAGACAAACAGACACGCCACATCGCGGTGATCGGCCCTACACGCGAAGGGGCCCAACTGGAAGGAAGCAAAGAGTTTGCCAAAGAATTTATGCAACGCCACCGGATACCTACTGCCCGCTACCGGAGTGTGACGGCGGAAACCCTGGAAGAAGGCATTGCTTTCCTGGAAACCCTGCAAGCTCCGTATGTACTGAAAGCAGACGGTCTGTGTGCCGGAAAGGGTGTACTTATACTCCCTACCCTGGAAGAAGCCAAAGCGGAACTGCGCGACATGCTCAACGGCATGTTCGGACAAGCCAGTGCTACAGTAGTGATCGAAGAGTTCCTGAGCGGCATCGAGTGTTCGGTCTTTGTCCTGAGCGACGAACGGCACTATAAAATACTCCCCGTAGCCAAAGACTACAAACGGATCGGCGAAGGGGATACCGGCCTCAATACCGGTGGTATGGGAAGTGTGACCCCTGTACCGTTCGCGGATGAAGTGTTCATGGAAAAGGTCAGGACCCGCATCATCGAACCTACCATCGAAGGGCTGCGACAGGAAAACATCCTCTACAAAGGTTTCATCTTTCTGGGGTTGATCCGTGTCAACGGCGAACCGATGGTCATTGAATACAACGTTCGCATGGGAGATCCCGAGACAGAGAGTGTGATGCTGCGCATACAAAGCGATCTGGTAGATCTGCTGGAAGGAGTACATCAGGGAGATCTGGATACACGGGAACTGGTAATCGATCCACGGACGGCGGCCTGCGTTATCCTCGTAAGCGGTGGATATCCCGAAGCCTACCAGAAAGGCTATGTGATAGAGGGACTCGGAGATAACCCAGGAAAAGAAAGCCTGGTATTCCACGCAGGTACGCAGGTGAAGAATGGGAAGATCGTCACAGACGGTGGCCGCGTACTGGCTATCAGCTCGTATGGCGAAAGCCGGGAAGAAGCCCTTTCCAGAAGTTACAAGATCGCGGAAAAGATAGATTTCACCGGAAAGTATTTCCGTGGTGACATTGGATTTGACCTGTAAATGAAAGGAAACAGTCTGAGAAGTCAGGTAACTACCGGAAGATTTACACTGCCGGTGGCCTTCATACTGTCCACTGCCTGCTGGGTAGTGGCAGGGATGATGTTGCCCGAACGATCAGCTACCCGCTCTCCCGGAGAAACAGGAAACCACCTCCTTCCTTTCGTACTGCCCGACGGGTTGGGATGGGCAGTGAGTTTTCTGCTTTACATATTTGCAGGATACTTACTGATCGCGCTCAACAATACTTTCGGGCTTATCCGCATCCGCGCCTCGGTACAGTCTGCTATATTCCTGTTACTGATCGGTATCTGTCCGGCGCTGCATCTCTTTTACACAGGAAGCCTGTTGCCTGTACCTTTGCTGCTATCCCTTTATTTCCTGTTCCGTAGCTATCAGCATCACAAAGCCTCCGGCAACCTGTTCTATAGCTTTTGCTTTCTCGGGATAAGCACGCTGCTCTTACCCCCTCTCATATGGTTTATACCCCTCTGGCTCCTGGGTGCCTATAACCTGCAGTGTCTGACCCTGAAAAGCTTTTTCGCCAGCCTCACAGGATGGTTTTTCCCTTACTGGTTCCTGCTGGGGCATGCCTATTTTTACAGTGAAATGGAGCTTTTCTACGGGCCTTTCCGGCAGTTGACCACTTTCTATCCTATACGGCAGATCCTGGAGCTAAGCATTCCGCAGTGGAGTATACTGGGTTTTCTGCTGATTATCTATATCGTCAGTACCTGTCATACCTTTTTCAAAGGATATCAAGACAAAATACGTACCCGCAGCTATTTACATTTTCTCACGTTAGTGATCCTGTGTCTCTACGTGCTGATCCTGCTTCAGCCGATCTATCTGTCGGAACTGCTCCCTATACTGATGGGGCTGATCAGCATCCTGGCGGCACACTTTTTTGTATTGTCCGACAGCCGGGACTCGAACATCTTCTTCCTGGCCTCGGTTATAGGTGTATGTATTTTATTCGGATATAACAT
Source organism: Bacteroides sp. (assembly GCA_021202275.1). GTDB lineage: Bacteria > Bacteroidota > Bacteroidia > Bacteroidales > Bacteroidaceae > Bacteroides. The sequence goes on along the minus strand of JAJQDI010000005.1, from coordinate 12,011 downwards.
ATGGGTGAATTTATAGCTACCTTTGCAGACTGGGGATACATGGGATTGTTCCTGGCGGCCTTTATAGCAGGCAGTGTAGTCCCACTGAGTTCGGAAGCGGTATTGGTGATATTGCTCAGAGCCGGACTTGATCCCACGAGCTGCATTCTGTCGGCCACGGTGGGCAATACGTTAGGCGGTCTTACCTGCTATTGGCTGGGACATATCGGAAAGACGGAATGGATAGAAAAATACCTGAAAGTAAAGCCCGGGAAATTGGATAAAGCATTGCGTTTTTTACAGGGAAGAGGGGCATTCATGGCATTTTTCGCCTTTATCCCCTATCTGGGTACTGCTATCTCGATCGCCTTAGGCTTTATGAGAAGTAACATCTGGATAACCACCGTAGCTATGTTTGCCGGTAAAATGACACGGTACGTACTCATTGTACTTGCCGTGAAAGGAATTGTGCAGATCTTATGAAACAGCTTCCTTATTCCATAGAGATAGAGCAAACGGCCGATGGAAGCGCGACATTGTTTGTACCCGCGATGGAAGAGCACTATCACTCGGTGAAAGGCGCGCGGAGCGAATCGCAACACATTTTTGTGGAGAGTGGCCTGCTCCATTCGACAGCCGATCCGGTGCATGTACTGGAGATCGGGTTCGGCACCGGGCTGAATGCCATGCTGACGCTGGAAGCCAGTCGCCGGACACACCGGAAAGTGATCTATACAGCCTTAGAACTCTATCCGCTGGAGTGGGATACAGTGAAAACGTTGAAATACAGTGAAGATCCACTCTTCCGGGAGCTGCACCTCTGCCCCTGGGAAGAGAACATCAGGATCACAGAAAAATTTGAACTCCGGAAGTACCAGACGGATGTCACCCGGTGGTCTCCGGAAAATGAACATTTATTTCCCGTTCCATCGGGATTTGATGTGGTATATTTCGATGCTTTTGCCCCGGAGAAACAACCGGAGATGTGGAAAAAGCAACTATTTGACAAATTATATGTTATTATAAATAAAGGAGGAGTCCTCACGACCTATTGCGCCAAAGGTAGCATACGACGTATGTTACAGGATTGTGGTTTCCGCGTAGAACGCCTGCCCGGTCCTCCAAATGGCAAACGGGAAATACTGAGGGCCACCAAACCTTTGACAACAGAAGAATAAATGAAAAACCTGTACATTTACATGAAATACATGGTGCTCTTCGCAGGCACCATTATTTGCCTGACAGGATGCAACTCCAACAGACAAACCGGGAAAAATGACAAACCCGTCATTATGGTCACGATAGAACCGTTGCGCTATTTTACCGAAGCCATTGTAGGGGATAAATTCACAGTAGTCAGCATGGTACCTAAAGGGATGAGCCCCGAAACCTACGACCCTACCCCCCAGCAGATGGTAGACCTGGGCAACAGCATAGCTTACTTCCGGATCGGCTACATCGGGTTCGAACAAACCTGGATGGAGCGCATTACAGACAATGTACCACATATTCAGGTCTTCGACATGTCGGAAGGGGTAGATCTGATCTATGAAGCCGAATACGAACACAACGGACATGTACATATCGGAGGAGTAGAACCTCATATCTGGAATTCGGCCATCAACGCGCAGATCATCGCCTCCAATATACTTTTCAGTCTGACGACTTTCGATAAAGACAACGAGGCCTATTATATGTCGCGTTTCGACACTTTGTGCCATTTCATCGACCGTACGGACTATATGGTGCGCGAATTGCTGGAAACGGAAAACAGTGATAAGGCATTTATGATCTATCATCCGGCTCTTTCCTACTACGCCCGCGACTATGGGCTGCGCCAGATCAGTATCGAAGAGAATGGGAAAGAACCTTCTCCGGCACACATGAAAGAACTGATCGACCTATGCAGGAAAGAAGAGGTTCACACGATCTTCGTACAACCCGAATTCGATACTCGTAATGCCGAAGTGATCGCCCGTCAGACCAATACCCGGGTAGTCCCCATCAATCCGCTGTCCTACGACTGGCAGGAGGAGATGCTGCAGGTGGCACGTGTCTTGTCTCATCAGGAGTAAGAAAAGCCTTTAACAACTTTCCCAAAGCACAGACCCGCACATGAACCCTATTATACAGATAGAAAAACTTTCTGCGGCCTATGACGGTCGCCAGGTGTTGCATGATGTCGACCTCACGGTATACGAACGAGACTTTCTGGGCATTATCGGTCCCAACGGAGGAGGTAAGACTACCCTGGTGAAATGTATACTCGGACTGATGGATACGACCGGCGGGCAACTCCGATTCTTTCGCAACGGAATGCCCATCGATCACCTGACCATGGGCTATCTGCCGCAATACAGTACCATAGACCGCAAATTTCCTATCTCCGTAGAAGAGGTGGTACTTTCCGGACTCAGTTCTCATAAGTCTCTGACCGGACGTTTCCATCGCATCCATCGGGAAAAGGCACAACAGGTGATAGAGCGCATGGGACTGGAAGGACTGGAAAAGAGACCCATCGGTAAACTCAGCGGAGGACAACTGCAACGCGCGTTACTGGGAAGAGCGATCATCTCCGACCCGGCAGCCGTGATCTTAGACGAACCCAGTACCTATATAGACAAGCAATTCGAAGCACGCCTGTATGAATTGCTGGCAGAGATCAATGAAGAGAGAGCCATCATCCTGGTGAGCCACGACATCGGAACGGTTTTGCAGAATGTCAAATCCATCGCTTGTGTGAATGAGACGCTGGACTACCATCCGGATACCGGGATCACCGGTGAATGGCTGGAAAAGAATTTCCATTGTCCGATCGAAGTATTGGGACACGGGGCTGTGCCTCATCGCATCCTGGGAGAGCATCACCACCATCACCACCATCACGATAAATAAGATATACTCAATTTACGATTTACGAACCAACAGTCGACGGAGTCAATCGAAGATCGGAGTAGCCAATCAGGCAGTCAGCACGGCTGATTACAACTGAAAAAGCAGAGGGGTCTATTACATCCAGCCTGTATTTCTTTGCGCTGCGGATTATACCAAAGAAAGAAACATTGAAAAGAAGACAGAAAAAGAGCCATCCGGTGACGCGGATGCAAGGCGCGGACCCTTTTCTTCATCCAGTGGAAAATGTAAACAGCTTCTAAATATTCCGGGTTCATTCTTTAATGTGGTTGCAATTCATTATATTTGCGCAGTTTAAGAGGTTGGCCGGATGTTACCTGCTCTTTCCGGGCTTCGCTGAGCCCGGGTTCAGTCTTCTGTATGGAACATTCGAACAGCCTCTGCAAGTTCATATATTAACCCTCATGTTGAATGAAACAGTATAAGACCGTTAACAACCTGGCAGGTTGGTTGACCTTTCTGATCGCCGCCGTCACCTACTGCCTCACCATCGAACCGAGCGCGAGTTTCTGGGACTGTCCCGAATTTATTACTACAGGATATAAACTGGAAGTAGGCCACCCTCCCGGCGCGCCCTTCTTCATGTTGACAGCCAATCTCTTCACCCAGTTTACCAGCGATCCGACCCAGGTTGCCAAAATGGTCAATTACATGAGTGCACTGATGAGTGCCACTTGTATCCTGTTTCTTTTCTGGAGCATCACCCACTTGGTCAGAAGACTACTCATACGCAGCGATCAGCAGGAAATGACTACCGCACAGCTGGTAACCATCATCGGAAGCGGTGCAGCAGGAGCATTGGCCTATACATTCAGCGATACCTTCTGGTTCAGTGCCGTAGAAGGAGAAGTATACGCGTTTTCTTCGCTGTTCACCGCGCTGGTTTTCTGGTTGATCCTGAAATGGGAAGACGTAGCCGATGATCCTCATTCAGACCGCTGGCTGATCCTGATCGCCTATCTGACCGGACTGAGTATCGGTGTACACTTGCTGAACCTGCTCTGTCTGCCGGCCATTGTACTGGTGTATTACTACCGCAAAAATCCGGATGCCAACCTCAAAGGGTCTGTCCTGGCCCTGATCGGATCGGCTGCGCTCGTAGCCATTGTATTGTATGGTATCGTACCGGGGGTCATCAAAGTAGGAGGCGTCTTTGAACTCTTCTTCGTAAATACACTGAGCCTGCCTTTCAATACCGGTGTAATGGTCTATATCCTCGTGATCGCCGCAGTGATCATCTGGGGAGTATACGAAAGCTATGCGGAAAAGAACCATACCCGCATGAATGTCTCTTTTCTGCTGACCGTAGCGTTGCTGGGTATTCCATTTTACGGACACGGGACCAGCAGTCTGCTGATCGGTCTGGCTGTGCTCTTCGTACTGGGAGTGTATCTCTTCGCGAAGAGGATCGACAAAAAGTACAAGATCAGTGCCCGTACCCTCAACACCGCCATGTTATCTATCATGGTGATCATGATCGGATATTCTACCTACGCACTGATCGTGATACGTTCCATAGCCAATACGCCTATGGACCAGAACTCTCCGGAAGATATTTTCACCCTAGGAGATTATCTCGGACGCGAGCAGTACGGGACACGTCCGTTGTTCTATGGCCAGGCATTCTCTTCACGGGTAGCGCTGGAAAGAAAAGGCAACTATTGTGAACCCAGGACCAAAGGAGAAACGTTCAAATACATTCCGAAAGAAAAAGAGTCTGCAGACGAGAAGGACAGCTACATCCGGATCCCGGGTCGCACAGAATATATATACGACCACAATATGCTTTTCCCGCGTATGTACAGCAGCCTGCACGCTTCCCAATACCAGAGTTGGGTAGATATCAAAGGAAAAGAAGTTCCGTATGACCAGTGCGGAGAGATCATTCTGGTCAATGTTCCCACGCAATGGGAAAACATCCAGTTCTTCTTCCGCTATCAGCTCAACTTTATGTACTGGCGGTATTTCCTCTGGAATTTCGTAGGTCGTCAGAACGATATCCAAAACCAGAACGGAGAGTTCGAGAACGGGAACTGGATCACAGGCTTCAACTTCATCGACAACCTGCTGGTAGGCAATCAGGAATTCCTCCCCACGGAGCTGAAAGAGAACAAAGGGCGCAATGTCTTTTACGGACTTCCCCTGCTGCTGGGGATATTGGGCCTGATCTGGCAGTCCATGCGCGGACAGCGGGGTGTACAACAATTCTGGGTGGTATTTTTCCTCTTTTTCATGACCGGTATTGCCATTGTGCTCTACCTCAACCAGACGCCGGGTCAACCCCGTGAACGGGACTACGCGTATGCCGGTTCGTTCTACACCTTTGCGATCTGGATCGGCATGGGAGTGGCCGCGCTGGTGCGCTTTATCAACCAACACATCAAAGGGAAAGAGTTGCCTGTAGCCATAGCTGCGTCTGCCCTCTGCCTGCTGATACCGATACAGATGGTGAGCCAGACCTGGGACGACCACGACCGCTCACACCGTTACCTGGCACGGGATACCGGATGGAACTACCTGCAAACGCTGCCCGAAGACGGAAAACCGGTGATCTTTACCAACGGCGATAACGATACCTTCCCGCTGTGGTACAACCAGGAGACAGAAGGGGTACGCACCGACGCGCGTACATGCAACCTGAGTTATCTGCAGACCGACTGGTATATCGACCAAATGAAGCGACCCGCTTACGACTCTCCTGCGCTGCCGATCACCTGGGATCGTATTGAATATGTAGAGGGAACCAATGAATATGTGGCGATCCGCCCGGAACTCAAAAAGCAGATCGACGAACTGTATGCACAGGCAGACAACAATCCGAATCCGGAAGCCAGGGTCAACATACGAAATGAGTTCGGAGAGAACCCATACGAATTACAGAATATCCTGAAATATTGGGTACGGAACGAAAGTCTCCAGGTGATACCGACAGATAGTATCGTACTGAAAGTAGATAAAGAGGCCGTGATACGTTCAGGTATGGCCTTACCCGGAGATTCGATCCCCGAATATATGCATATTTCCCTCAAAGGAAAACGGGTATTGTACAAGAGCGAACTGATGATGCTCGAAATGCTGGCCAATGCCAACTGGGAGCGCCCGCTGTTCATGGCGATCACCGTAGGGTCGGACAATCATCTGAATCTGGGAAAACATTTTATCCAGGAAGGTCTGGGCTATCGCATCACTCCCTTCAACTCGGACGAGACAGGGGTGTCTATGGATACGGAGAAGACATACGACAATCTGATGAATAAATACAGGTACGGAGGTCTCGAACGGGAAGGCATCTATCTGGATGAGACCAACGTGCGTATGTGTGCCACTCACCGCCGTGTATTCTCACAACTGGTAGGCAGTCTGCTCGATGAAGACAAAGAGGAAATGGCGCTGAAGGCACTGGATTACTCCGAGAAAGTAATTCCCTCTTACAACGTACCGCACGATTTCCAGCATGGTTCTCTGACCCTGGGAGAAGCCTACTATCAGTTGGATCAGATGGAAAAAGGCGATGAGATCGTAGGATATCTGGCCAATAAATCGGTCGAATACCTGATCTGGTACCTGAGTTTAGATGATTACCGCATCCGGATCTCTTCCAACGACATTACCTATAACCTCTCTCTGTTGGCACAGTATGTAAGAGTGATGGAGATGTACGGATCAGACCTTGCCGAACATTACTCGGAAAAATTAGATGAACTCTACAACCTCTATGTCAGCTGGACACAAAGAGTACATTGACGCATGTTGATCGAACAGCCACCTCAGTTTTTTAGAGCACTCTATCCGGGTGCTCTGTGGCGTATCTGTCCGGAAGAGCGGGCGGTGTATCTCACATTCGACGACGGCCCTATTCCGGAAGTCACTCCCTGGGTGCTTGATCTGCTGCGCAAGCACGGGATCAAAGCTACCTTTTTTATGGTAGGTGACAACATCCGGAAGTATCCCGATATATACCGGATGGTAGTGGAAGAGGGACATCGCGTAGGAAATCACACTTTCAACCACATCCGTGGATTCAGGTTCCGGACAAAAAATTACATGGCCAATACGGAAAAGGCCAATGAGATCATGCAGACCGATCTGTTTCGCCCGCCACACGGCCACATGCGCTTTACGCAATACAGAATGCTCCGGAAAAAGTACAGGGTCGTGATATGGGATGTGGTAACGCGGGATTACAGCAAGAAGCTCCGTGGACCGCAGGTACTGGCCAATGTGATGAAATATACCCGCAACGGTTCTATCATTACCTTCCACGACTCCCTGAAGTCCTGGAAAAACCATAACCTGCAATATGCGTTGCCCCGATCTATTGAATTTTTGAAAAAAGAAGGATATGCCTTCAAACTCCTCTAAGGAAATACTGACCCAAAAGATAAAAGCCGAAGCCCTGCGCCTCGGCTTTTCTGCCTGTGGCATAGCCTCCGCGCAGGAGGCAGAACAGGCGCACTATTTCCGGGAATGGATCGAACAAGGAAATCAGGCGGAAATGGCTTACCTGACCCATCACATGGAAAAACGGACTGATCCGCGCCTGTTGGTGGAAGGTACGCGCAGCATTGTTTCTGTTGCGCTCAACTATTATCCCCGACAGACTATACCTGATGAGGAATATCAGATCGCCTGGTATGCTTACGGCAATGACTACCACGATATCGTACGTGGCAAACTCACCGAGCTTCTTCATCGCATACAAACGGAGCATCCGGAGGTGCAGGGAAGAGCCTTTTGCGATACAGCTCCTGTCCTCGAACGCTATTGGGCATGGAAGGCTGGGCTGGGATGGATCGGCAAGAACACCTTATTGATCCTTCCGGAGGGAGGAAGTTGTTTTTTTCTGGGAGAGTTATTTCTCAATACGGAACTGGTATACGATCAGCCCCGGAAAAACCGGTGCGGAAGCTGTGAAAAGTGCCTGAATGCCTGTCCGGGCGGCGCGTTAACGCCCGGCCGGAAGTTAGATGCGCGGAAGTGTCTCTCTTACCTGACTATCGAACACCGCGGTGAGCTGCCCGAAGGGACCAGCCTGTTGATGGAGAACCGGATCTACGGATGTGACGAATGCCAGAAAGTATGCCCCTGGAACCGGTTTGCCTCTCCGTGCCGCCTTCCGGAACTACAACCTTCGTCAGATCTGTTGCATATGAAAAAAGCAGACTGGGAATCCCTGAACGAAGAGAAATACCGGGAACTTTTCCGGAAAAGCGCGGTAAAAAGAGCAAAATTTGCCGGACTCACACGCAATATCCAATCCGCGCAGAGAGCACATCCGACGAAAAAGCCCGTTTCCGGAAATACCGGGAACGGGCCATGATACAGAGAGGATCTCTCTATTTATTCGACAGTCACAGCCAGAGGCTGACGTACCTTTTGTGCAAATTCCGATACATACTGGTTCCAGCCGTCCAGCTCTTTGATCTGAGCCCGGTTCCAGGCACCTCCCCAGTAATAGGTGTATACTCCACCGGGCTGATAATCGCTGATAGCCAGCAAATGCCCTTCGGCAGCGTTCCCACGCTCTTCTTTTTTTTCCTTTGCAGAGAAAAGTACCGGTTTGATCTCCTTTACCTGACCGGGAAAAGCAGCACCTACAAAAATCAATCCTTCTGTAGAACCGGCTATTTCCGTAGGATCCAGATAGGTCATATATCCCCCTTCGGCATCCGCTCTGACAGGCGCGTCGTCGTGCAATACAATCCCTGTAGCCACTTCCATCGGCTCTGTCAGATTGCTATACGAAACAGAGGTCTTATTCAGATAAGAACCCGCGTCTAAGGTGATCACCCGGGTCTCTACCACATTCTCTTCTCCGTTGACAACCAATGGGTTGTATTCCAGTTCCACTTTGAAGCGCAACGGACCATTGTCTAAGATCTTGTAGTTCTTATAGGCATATGGATAAAGGATCTGTCCGTTTTCCAGCAAAGCAGCTGTTCCTCCACCCAGTGTAGGACCTACTTTATACGCGTCAAACCCGTTTCCATGATCCACATGATAAGAAGTGGCCTGACGCAATTCCTTCGCAGCTTCCGGATCTGCTGTTTTCAGACTATCGATCCGGGCCAGGGTTTCCGGGTCGAGCTCCAGGGCATACCGGGCTTCCACTACCGGCTCCGTAGTACCGTATTTGATCCATATATCATATCCGAAAGCCCGTTCGCCGGTAGCCTGCAACGCAGGACCATACGTACGGTAAGCGGTCAGATTGTTTTCCCAGGCAATATCATCTACACGTTCCGGATATTGCCGTCCGCACGCCAGTACAGGGAAAGTCTCCGGTGTACCCGCTTTCACCGTATATGCGACAGATCCGCCGGCACCTACAGAGACCGGAAAGATCAATTTCTCATCCGAAGTGATCTGATAAGGCACCTGCCCTCCGTCGCTATCTAATACCACGATATCCGCAGTCTCCGCCAGCTGAAGTTTCTCAGCTACCTCCTTCATAGACACTTCCACGATCTCATTGTTCCTGTCCAGAGAAGTAGGATTGTCTAAGGTTATCTTCACACTTTTCTCCTCATCGCAGGCGAAAAGTACACATGCAATCGCTAAAAGGAATATTATTTTCTTCATTTTTTCTCTCCTGTTGGTATACGGAACGTACAAAAAGATACTTTCTCCGTATCCTCCGTACGTTCCCGGAATACACTATTACTTAGGTTGTTTACCGATATAAGCCAATATACCACCGTCTACATACAAGACATGGCCATTCACGAAATTAGAAGCGTCGGAGGCCAGGAACACAGCAGGACCTACCAGATCTTCCGGATTTCCCCAACGGGCAGCCGGAGTCTTGGCGATAATGAACTGGTCGAACGGATGACGGGAACCATCTGCCTGAAGTTCACGCAGCGGAGCAGTCTGCGGAGTGGCGATATAACCCGGCCCGATACCGTTGCACTGGATGTTGTATTCACCATATTCAGAAGCGATATTGCGTGTGAGCATTTTCAGACCACCCTTGGCGGCTGCATAGGCGGAAACGGTCTCACGTCCCAGCTCGCTCATCATGGAGCAGATATTGATGATCTTCCCATGTCCTTTTTTGGTCATGGAAGGAAGAACGGCTTTGGATACAATGAACGGGCCGTTGAGGTCAATATCGATCACCTGACGGAATTCCGCCGCTGTCATCTCGATCATAGGAATACGTTTGATGATACCGGCGTTGTTTACCAGGATATCGATCACTCCTACTTCTTTCTCGATCTGCGCCACCGTAGCATTGACCTGTTCTTCATTGGTCACATCACATACGTAACCGTATGCTTTGATCCCTTTTTCGGCATAGGCAGCTATACCTTTATCCACCAACTCCTGATTGATGTCATTGAACACAACGGTAGCTCCCGCCTGTGCGAAGCCCTGCGCCATAGCGAACCCGATACCGTAAGAAGCACCTGTTACCAGGGCTATTTTACCTTCTAAGGAGAAATTTGCCATCATACTGTTTTCAGATTGTGCCGGTAAGCAGCTGAACGCATCGGCAGGAGGTTCCGCCTGTCGTTTGCCGCTACCGTACGTAGTTTATATGTTTACTATTAAAAGATAACTCAAAGAATCTTCCTGAAAAATTATCGGTTACCGGATTATTTCAGGTCGGTGATCAGTGAAAAGTCCTGATCGCCATAGTCGAGATTCTCTCCGCCCATGCCCCAGATGAAAGTATAATTGTGTGTAGCCGCGGCAGAGTGAATAGACCACTCCGGAGAGAGTACGGCCTGATCTCCCTTCATCCATATGTGACGGGTCTCATCTACCTCACCCATGAAGTGACATACGGCCTGATCTGCGGGCACTTCGAAATAGAAATAAGCCTCCATGCGGCGGGAGTGAACGTGCGCAGGCATGGTGTTCCAGACGCTACCCGGTGCCAGTTCGGTCATACCCATCTGTATCTGACAGGTAGGGAGCACCTGGCTGACCAGCATTTTATTGATGTTGCGATGATTAGCTCCTTCCAGTGATCCCATCTCCGCTACGATAGCATCTGCTTTGGTCACTTTCTTGTCCGGATAGTTGCGGTGAGCGGTCAGTGAATTGAAATAGAACTTAGCAGGGTTCGAGGGGTCTTTACTTTCGAAAGTAACTTCCCGGTCGCCCGACCCCAGGTAAAGTGCTTCTTTGAAATCCAGTTCAAATACAGCATCTCCCGCTTTCACGATACCCGGCCCTCCGACATTGAACATACCTATTTCACGACGGGTAAGGAAATAAGGAGCTTTCAACGGATCAATGGCTTCCAGAGTAAGCGTTTCACCTACGGGCATGGCTCCTCCGACTACCATACGGTCGTACATAGAATATACCATATTTACTTCATTGGCAGAAAATACTTTCTCTATGAGAAAATCTCTGCGGATACGCCTGGTATCATAGCTTTTGGCATCTTCGGGATGTGCGGCATACCGAATTTCATAATTTGTTTTCATAGGCTTATTGTATTAAAAAGATTTGTTCGTTTACGTACACGATGCAAAAATAATAAAAGAAAACCGCAATCTTGTGGTATTTTTGTTTCAAATAACCAATAATTTTGTCCCAAATGCTGTAAGTTTTGTTCATTGCCGGGTAGGGAGCCTGCTGTGCTCATCTACCGTTTCAGAAAGAGAAGAAAATAAAAAACGTATCCATGTAAAAACCTGAAGGCTGCCGATAATCTATCTTTTTAACGCTCAGTGGTCCGTTTCTTCCTATAGAAGATATACCGATGTAATACCAATGGCTTGACAAGAGATAGCAGTAGGATGGCCATAGCGGTGTAATTCTCCATAAGCAGATCTTCATCCTTCATGGTATATAGGGTACGGTATCCTGTAGAGACGCACGGTGTGCGTCTCCGCGGTGCAGGTCCAACAAAAAAAGGATTCCGTATGGGATATGGTATTCCCCTTCGGTATGCTGAGACGCACGCCGTGCGTCTCTACAGGATAATAAACTAGGATATATACAATGAATCAGGGATAGATGTACCGAACATAAAAAAAGGAAACCACTCTTTTCAGAGTAGTTTCCTTTTTTTTATGAGTTGTCCTACCAAGATTCGAACTTAGACAAACAGAACCAAAAACTGTTGTGCTACCATTACACCATAGGACAAACACGGG
>JAJQDI010000013.1 GCA_021202275.1 Bacteroides sp. | reverse complement strand
CGCGAAGTTCCTCCCCAATCGCCCATATCGCACGGTGAAGCTCGTCCCGTTCCTGTTCTTTCTTTGTGTCAATCATCGTACTTTCCTCCAAGTTTATATTTATTCCAGCATTTTCTCACGCTTGAGGGCGTTTTTTTTCAAATCTGGATAGGATTTTTAGGCATCACCACATGGGTGAGCGCATTTTCGTGCCAGCGTCTGACCGTGCGAGAGTCGGCTCTAAGCTCGTCGCCAATCTGCTCCCACGTCATATGGTCCACATAGCAGTAGCGAAGCACCATCCGCTCGTCTGTATTCTTCACGGAATCAATAGTAAGGCGAATCTGCACCTTCAAATCGACCAGACGTTCAATCTCCTCGTTGATGGTCTTTTCTAGTTCCATGATTTTCTCAACCTGCTTTACAAACGGCGCATCCGTATTTCTGGTTGCATTATAATGCTCCTCAAAACCTGGCGAGGAAATATTCTGTGACATAAGGTGAAGCCTGCCCAATTCCGCAATGTCGGAGTTGATTCTCTGATCCAAGCGGTATGCCTGGGATAAATATTCTTTTGCCGTCATATCTTATCCGCCTCCTGCTTTAATTTCTGGAAGATTGCGTCTCCATCCGCATCCGTCAACATCTGGTACCACTGTGAATGGAAGAACCGCTCTATAGATGCAAGATTAGACCGATGCGTGTCGCACTTGTCCTCCCATTCTTCACGGATGACTTTCTCTTTCCACTCCTTATCATCACCATCCTGCTCCAATGGCTTTGGATGGTCAGGTGACGGCTCCTGGGAAAGCAGTTTCTTCAAAACTTTCGTTTCAGTCAAATAATCCCATGCTGCCTGGATTACGATGGCGTTCGCTAAATTTTCATATGGTGTCATGTTAGCCTTCTCTCAAAGGAAATGAAGTATACTGGTCGGCGATTTCCTCCAATGTGAGTAAAATCAATAAAAAAGCCCTCCAAAATCTCAGTCTGTTTCGGATCCTCGAGACGGTCGATCTTCTCAAGCGTCTCTTTCCGTAAAACACGGCTTTTTTCTTTCAATCTCTTGATCCGTTCCTTAAACTCAATTTTCTCAGCGATGAGATCCTCGGTCATTGTAGGAGTATCGCCTCGAGGCGTATCTGACAGCTTAGGCGATTTCGCCGACATGAGCCGGTCGGTTACGAGACCGAGTTTGACCTCGAGGCGGTCGATACAAGCGAGATTTTTCTTATACCGTTTTAAGGATCGTTTTTTTTTTTTTTTTGCTCGATCTCTGAAATAGATGATTGTTCCATGTATTTACACCTCCGGACGGCTCAAGCGTAACAGAATAACAAAAACTTTTTCAATTCCTTATATATATATATATATATATATATATATATATATATATATATATATATATTATATTCTTCTTAAGAGTTAAAAAAGATTATGTTATTCTGTTACGGAGAGCCGAAAAACCCTGAAAAATCAAGGGTTTTCGGCGTAACAAAATGGTAACAGAATCACAAAAATCGGTCTCTGTTTTTGTTGCGCTCGAGAATTTCAAGAAAAGTTTTGAAAATCGTGTTTTGTTGTGAAACCCCGTTTTGTTACCATTCTGTTGCGCGTTTTATTACCAATCGCCGCCGATTAAAATCGCTATGATCGAGAGCACGAACGCCTCGGGCGCTGAGAGCGCTCCATTCTTTACCGGTCTTGAAACCGTAATTTCTCAGTGTGTCCGGATGGGCGTGAGATTTTAACCTCAGACTCATAAAATGGCCTCCTCTCAGTCAATTTTGACGATAAAATACCGCTTTCCGTCGTGTTTTTGCAAAGGCCGCTCCTCAAACGAAAAATTTTGGATGATCTCGCGGAAAAATGTCTTTTTACCTGTTACCATCATCGGTTTTATTCCGCTGACCTTGCACCAATCACAAAACTCTGAATAACACACGTCTCTCGGATTCTCGAGAAAATAATCAGCGTTGAGATCCTTGTCCTCGATCCATGAGAGCGTTGTCGAGTTATCAGTCTTGTACGCCTCAAGCGCGTCCTTTACGGACTGAGGTTCAATGAAATACCCGCGCTTGATCAAACGTTGAGCGCCCCTGATCCCAATATTGAGGAGATACGAGAGCGCCTCCGGCGTTGTGATTTTGTCCTCGATCAACGGATCATAATCAGGATCGTTCGAGGAGAAACACGCGTTGAACGGTATCAGGATCCACCGCCTGTAAAATCCCTCACTCTTATCAAACGACCGAGGGATCGTGTTACATGAGTAAATGTGAGTCGCGTAAGGCTCGATCATATAGGGACGTTCGCCTTTTCGCTCGACCATGATCGAATTACCGGAAAAGAGCTTTTTAAGCATCCCGGTATTCTTGAGCGTCGTGTTGTCGATGTCGTCTCCAATGTTCGCGAGCTTATTTTCAAGCTCGGCAGTATTAAACCGATCCGTTATCCTTTCGAGCGCGATCGCGCTGTAATTCCTTTGGCCAAGAAATGTCTTAATCAGGTCGAGGATCGTACTCTTACCGTTTGAGCCGGATCCGTAAAACAGAAACACCTTTTGATACTTCGAGTGTTTGAGGAGCACCGAACCGAGCATTTCCTCAAAGAGCGAGAGCACCTCGTGATTTCCGAGGAAAACACGGTTGAGCATTTTGTCGAGATCCGCACAGTACGCCGACGGATCGTATACGACCGGTATCCGGTCAAACTCGATCGCGTCGGAGCTAAACTCGAGACGCTTTAACGTCCGTATATCGAGGCGCGTGTTTTTGAGATTGAGTATGTACGGATTGACCCTCAGATCCCCAGCGTTGATATGCGTCTTGATCTTGATGTACGAGAGCACTTCGGAGCGCTGTCTCTGTAAAATGCCCGGATAGAGTGTGATCATTTTCGACTCGATGATTTTGTCGTCAGCCTGATAATAGCCGTCCTCGTAGACATACAGACAATTATTGACCTCGATGATCTTAAACTCCTCGATCAGCTGATCACCGAAATCGTTGTGTGAAAATCCCGCTTTTTTCTCGGCTTTTTTGATCTGCTCCTCGATCACGTCATCAGGCTTAAACGCCTCGTCTCTGCATATCGTCGCAATCTCGGAGTCCGGGAGTGGATCCTCAAAGACGTAATCGTTCACGATCTTGATCGTCTTTCGTATGTCGTCGCGCTTGAAACCTTTTGTCTGTAAATAGACGATGTAATTAAAAAGCTCTTGGTTACGCCCTGATCCGTCCGTCATGCCCTTGAAATTGAATTTTCCGGACGGATCTGAGACCGGCATAAGAAACGGCGGGACAACCTCGACGTCTTTCGCCGGGATCTTGCGGATCCATTCTCTCATTTTTCCGTCTTGTTTGATCTTGACATAAGCGTTACGCCCTCCGGCTTTCCGGTCGCAATAAATACCGACCGCGAGCCGATTTTTGATAAAATTCTTACACTCCTTACTCGGAGCGCGAAACCAACAATGAATACCGCGCGTCGTTTTCATGACGCGAGTTTTCAGCTTGAGACCGTCCACGAGAGCGAGCATAATTTCCGCGTCTGACGCCGTATCGAAATCGAGGACAACAAACCCTTTCGGAACGATAACGGCAACGTTATCAAACTCGATTGCCTCCTCGTAGCTTTTCGCGCCTTGACCGTCTTTGAAATTGTGTGTCGGCGTCTTTCCATCGAGTATAATGTATTGCACTGTCCTTACCTCCAAATCTTACCGGTCTTTTTATCCCTTAGAATGATCCGCCTCTCGACATGATATCCGACGAGATTATAAATATAAAAGATCGTATTTTTAGTAGCTTGGAGAGCCGTTCGTGTTCTCGATCAGCCTCGATAATCGCTCGGTACGCCGTCGGATCGTCATATCCGGACGCGTTCCTTCTCGGATTATCTCCCATAGTGTAACAGCCTCCTCAGCTTAGATATTTTTGATCCGGCTCACGATCATATCGGCGATATGTGTGTACAGTACGTTCGGATACTTCTCGATCGCGCGTCCGTAGAAATTCCAATTTTCTTTTTCGTCGAACGCTCCCATATGCCAACGAATACAAGTGATTTCCTCCTCGGTCAGTATAAATAACCACTAAGTCATGATCACGGATTTCTCGCCGTGTCCGGTCAAAAGCATATTGTCGTTATAGCCCCCATGCCCCCATGTGTCAAACTTTTTTCAGTAATCGTCCGTCTTGCATAAATCGTGAAACATACCGACGATGTATGGACTCTCAGGACGACCCCATGTGAGATTGAGTTTCCTTGTCATGTCAACGAGCGCCCCAGCGACGGCGAGAGGGTGATCAAAAAGACCGCCTTCACACGCGCCGTGATACTTGATCGACGCCGGAACTGTAAAGAAATCCATCACTTACAACTCGTCATAGATCGACGTGTAATACGCAGGCATAAAATCGACGTATTTTTTTCTCTGTCATGCTCTGCTTTTTTCAAGATCTGTTATGTCTTAAATCCTCCACTATTTTTTTAAACTCCTCGAATGAGTACGGGCTATAATGCAACCCGCCGGAGCGCCGGATCCGCGCTCTGTGAATCTTCTGATCGTCCTGTAAATCGTTCTCACCGACTTTCAGTTCGAACGCGACAAACTGTCCATCAACACAAGCGATCAGGTCAGGCTTGCCTTTTCCGGAGAAACCGTCGCCGTAAAGGTTGAGGTAATAGATCCGGCGCTCTTTGAGGTATGCAATACATTTATCTTGGAGTTTTTTCTCCGGCTTAATCATTCAGGAAATCGTCGAGATCGTTGTCGTCGACGTCCTCCGGGGCGTTCATAGCTTCGTCAGCCGAATCGTCCTTAAACGGTAAATCGTCGTTCTTAGCGCTTTTCGGAAATCTCGTCGCCGTCGCGTAATCTTCGAGACGAACGCTCGTCCCCTTCTCACCGGCGTGGTCGCCCTTGGTACGAATAAACGTCTCGTGTTTTACCGTCGCCGTCACGTAGCAACCGACGATGTCCTGAGTGTCGATCTCGTCAGCCTGATAATTACCAAGGCACGCCCGAGCGAAATAAGACCACGCTCTCAAAGCGCCCTCATTCAGTTCGCCGTTACTATATATCAGCGAAAAGCGTTCCGTGTGAGTCTCGCCCTTGACGGTCTGCAACTTAACCGCGATCTTACCGAAATCGGAATACTTGGAGTCGTCGACCTCCATGACCTTGAACGTCGTGACACCTTCCGGAATGAGAGTAAAAGTACTCTTGGATAATTTCATTTTTGCCATGATAAAAACCTCCTAAAAATTAAACTGTTTCTGATTCGTGGATAAAACCGACGATCTCGCCGAAGTAATCCAAAACGACGATATACTTGAGCGTCTGAAGATTATCCTCGTCTGAGTCGTCCTCGATCTCGAGGTACGTTAGGACGTCTTTTTTCTCGAGAAAACCGTAACTCTGATTAAAAATACCGATCCGGTCTCCGAGTTCGGTCTCAAATACCCGGATAATGTCGTTCACCTTGCCTTCTGGATCTCTGACCTGTTCACGATTACGCCGTGTGCCCTGGCGCTCTTAAAAAATTTCTCGAATTTCATAATCTTTTACCCTTACCCTTTCCTGTTGTGCTGTCCCATGTTTCCTGTTGACACCGGATAAATTGGCTTTTCTCATGTTTGCATAAGCGACGCTCCTCGCAAGTGTTCTCATGACTCGCCCTCCTCTTTCTCGATCAGATTCTTTCGAAGTGTAAAGACCTCCGATGTCTTTGTATACTTCTCAGCGACCTCCGGGAGATCCTTTTTCAGCTTGGTTGAGTCGATCGAGGACTTTGACGATTTCGCGAGCGTCCATGTGTACGTCTTGCCTTTGGTTTCGACATTGGTATCGCCCGGACGGAAAAGCGTCTTTAAATGAGCCTTGACCGTGTCGTTGATCTCTTTGAGCCGCTTCTGTTTGTCGGCGATCCTCGCCTCGGCGCGGTCGATTTGAACCTGTAAACGGTCACCCTCAGTCAAGAGCTTTTTGATCTCGGCGTCCGTTAGATCGACAACGTTCTTTTTGAGAACTTTGAGGATCTCAGCGTCTTTTTTCTCGTCGTACTTCGGCGAGATACCGGTCAGGACGTGATCATTCCAAAACTTGAGAGCCGGATCAATGTACGACTCTTTGAACGTCGGAAATGCCTCGGAGACCTTAAACTCGATCACGACTGTATTGTCGATCGACGGAGTAAACGCGTCCGTCGGAGCCGTGTCAAATGTCCCGTTAGGCTTTTCGACCGGATAATCACTCGACTCAAGGAAAGAGCATGTCATAACCACATTGTCAAAACCTAGGAGATACGCGTAAAGCGCCGCCTGTAATTTGTAATAAATCGGCGGTTCCGGCTCGCCGTCGATGCCGACCCAATCCTCAGCGCGTTTTGTTGTCTTGACCTCGACGATGAAATCGTCTCCGAGAAAATCCCACATACCGCCGAACGCGTCCTGTTCCGGGAAAAAGTCGCCCTGTGTCTTTTTAAAATAGTCCTGACCGTACACGTCCGCCGGACTTTTAATATCCATGAAATACCGACTCCGGAGATACTCACAGATTTTCGGTTCGATAATCTTACCGGCGACCGTATAGATCGAGTCGGTAAACGGTTTCTCGTATGTACGAGTAATTTCACACCACGCCGAGAACGGCGTCGCCCATGCGTTGAGATCCATAACCGTCGCGAACCGCGTCGCGGTCAGCTTTTTCGGCTTTTTCGGCGGATCAATCTTGATCTGATTACTTGATAAAAATTCCATTACTTAGCCTCCATTAATCTGAAATTTACTCTTTGTGCTGAGGAGGGGAGCGCTAAAACGCGCCTTAGAGCCGTTTTTTTCTTTTTTTGGCGTGACTTTTCTCAGGTTGAGGTTCCCCGGCGTCCTCTCTAAGCACCTGAGAGCACACAGACGCTCTCGAACGGGATTGTCTTGCCGCATTTCAAGCAAATAACATTAAGATACATACTTACACCTTCTCGTCGTGTTTTCGTGACTTGACTTTAAAAAATTTTACGTCTCGGCAACCTTGTTACCAATCTCGATCAGCAGATTCTCAGCCTCGGTCTTTTTGAGACCGGCTTTCATCTTGGAAACCGTCGCCTTGACATAATTCTCATACTTCTCGCCGTCCTTAGCCCTTAGCTTTTTCAGGCCGTTCTTGATCGCCTTAACTTGAGTCTCGGTCGCCTCACCGTCCGTGTCCGTCAGACTGGATTTCGCGTCAGCTCTCTCGGTCGGAGTAGCGGGACGATTGCTCTTTTTCGCGTCGTCCTTGCCGGTCTCAGGATCAGGCTTACCCGCTGAACCGTCAATAGGATCCGCCTCAACGACGTCGAGGACGAGGTAATATAGATAACGCCTCATGTACGTCTGAGCGCCTCCGAGAGCCTGTATCGAGTTCATACCATTTGGATACTTGCCGTCGTTAGTCTTAAGATCAATCATCGGCGAGGTAAAGACGATCTTGTCGTCTGAGTCAGCGTCGATCAATGTTCCGGACGCGCATTTTTCCTCACCGACCGGAGAGAACGAAACCAAAAACACAAGACCGAGATCGCTAAAGATCTGAGTCGCAACCGGTACAATGTCCTCAAGCTCGAAATACTTGTACTCGGCATATGTGTTCTTTCCGGATTTCTTGATCGGAGTTGAGAGAAATCTTAATCGAGCCTCGGCGAGTTTCTGATAGATATTGAGGCACTTATCCTCGTTCGTGAGTTCCTGTTTTTCAGCCATGATTTTTATAACCTCCTTTATTTTCTCGATCTTGTGTTGTACTTTTCGATCGAGGTTTACATACTTGTCTATCCGGTCGTAAGCTATCCGGATATAATACTCGCGGTCGAGATCGTTGATCGTGAGAGTGTTCGTATTATCAATATACGTATGCTCCGGACACTCCGAGATCGTCGTATCCTCCCAATGAGGCTCGACCGGCTCGGCGATCATTTTCCCGGTCGCTTTGTCCTTTTTCCGGCGCTCCGTTACCCATTTTCTTTTAACGACTGTACCGTATGCCGGATTTTTGACCGCGTACACTCGATTGACCTTTTGGAGCGGTACGAGTTCGCCGTTTACATACTGATATGACCCCTCGAACGTCCCGCCGGTCTTGACAATATTCTGAAACTTGAATATGTCCGTCTCGGAGTTGATCGTCTCCTCCGGCGTCGTCCCGTGTACAAAATACTCGACGACCGCCTTGTGTATGATCTGTAACGAGTTGGCCTTGAAGTCGCCGCCCTTGTATAGTGAGACGTAACCGCCTTTTGTTTTAATGTATCCGTCGGTCTTTATGCAGATATAATTGTTGACGTCCTTTTGTATAACCTTGGAGAAATCGTCGCGCTCCATTTCAAAGCCTGTGATCCGACACCAATCGTCGACGATCGACGCGGCGGTCTGATCCTCCCGGCGGTCAATAAAGAACATGATACCGTCGGTATTGACATTGATAAAATCAATCGTCTCACAACGTTTCGAGAGCATGACGATTAGTTGAGTCATAGCAAGCTGATTAGTTATACAGACTGACCGACCGGCTCGGCGATCCGCGAGGTCGTTGTACTGATTGAGCATTGCTCCGTACACCGTATTGACGACGAGCTTGAGCGCGGTCGCCTTGTCTTTGTCCCCGGCTTTTTTTGCCTTGAGCCTCGTCTCGACGAGTTTCTTATAAGCGTCCGGATCCTCCATTGATCGAGAGCAATAGCCGAAATTGATCATACTGTTCGGGTACAGACTCGACACGTCATAATTGACGATCAAACGATCCTCCGTCGCTTCGGCGGTAAACGTCGGTTTTGCTCCATGCACCCCGCCCCACGCATACGTTATCGGACAGCGCCCTCCGGACGTTTCAAGCCAAACGTCGAGTGTCATACCCTTAGACCCCTGTTTACCGGTTCCGAATAATTTCGCGTCCGGGATCGACTTGTCCTTGATCTGCATAAAAAATGATAACACCTCAGCCGGGATCAAGTCAGGATCAAGACACTCCGGGATCTGATAATCCCGTTCGTCAGACCGGTCGACACGTTTCGCGCCGAGGACTCGAGCCGAGAGTTTCGCGTTTGTCAAGCCGAGAGCCTCCGACTCCGGTACGCCGTACATATTACCGACGATCTTTTTTGACCTGATATACTCCTTACGAGTCTCGTACAACTTGACCGTCGCGTCGACGTCGTTCTTACAGTACTGGATCACCTCGTCAAGTTCCTCTGGCGTCAGCGGTCGACCGATATCAAACGGTACGCTTGACTCAACGATCGGTAAATACATATTACCCTCGATCGCCTTGAGCGAGAGTCCCTTGTCGGCTATGTCGTCTCGGAGATCAAAAGACTGAAACGGCTTTTTCTGAAACTGTACAAAAGGAAACTCCCAGCCGTTACCGCCGCCGATAATGAAGTCGTTACACCTCTTGACCTCGACGTTAGATCCTCCCGTGATCATTACGAGTAAAACATAATCATCATACCTTTTATTGTTGAAACCTCCGAGCACGATCTCCGGATCACTCTCGAGAAATTCTCGTAAGTGATAATTGTCGTTATGGATCACGATATAAGCCGAGTTCGGCTCCGGTCGTCGAAATACCGCAATCCAATCGCTCTCAAAGACCTCAAGATCGTAAATATAAACGTTCATGTCAATAATGAACCGATCCGGCCGGTTCAGTTAATACTCGCTTAATGCTCCAACCTTTGTTAAATCGAGAGCGTGACGTCGATGGCGTGATATTCAATTTCTCAGCCCATTCTTGAACCATGAGAGTCAATCCATCGGACGTGATTCGCTTATTAGACGACCTGTTTCTTTGCTGAACGCTCATTGTGATAAACCGACAATTTTCCGGACAATAGTTTCTGCAGCTGTCGATCCGGTCGATTGTCAAACCCTCCTCGTAACTGTTCGTGTTACACCAATTCCCAAATGCGGTTGAATCGTTGAGCCATTGATCGCAGACTTTCACGCCTTTAGCATCGTGCCAATGATAATGTCGATCTCGCGGATTGTAACACCGCTGTTTCATTGTTTGCCATACATTGTATAATTTCGTACCGCATAACCCGTGTTTCATCATGTTTTTTGCCTCTTCGCTGACAGCATCCGAGACCGTTCCGCCTCGTTCGTCCTGACAGCACTCGCAGACGTCGCCGTCGTGATTGTCTGGCATGATACACCCGCACTCTTTGCACCTTTTCAATGCTTAATCACCTCCAATCTTTCGCGGACGAGAGCCTCGTTCGTCTTACAGCTCTTGAGCGTCCGAGTGAGCTTTTTCTCCTCGGTCTCAAGATTTCTCAGTTGCTTTTTCAGATTCTTGATCTGAGTCTCGACCTTACCAATCTCAAACTTCGACGGGGCTGAGGAGTCATAGTAAAACTTTCCCTCCTTGTCCCGGTGTCGGGTCTCTTTCCGTCGTTCCTTGAGCGCTGTCAGCTCCAACACCTGAGCGGTCAACTCGAGGTTGATCCAGCGTGTCTCGGTTTTCTTCTTTTCCGGAAACGTCTCTTTGGTCTCGGTCGTCAACCGGTCGATATTGAATACGAGATACTCGTCAAGCTCGGTCAGCGCGGCGACCTGATCTGAATAGTCGGCGATCGACACGATCTTTTTAAACCATGACTTGAGCCAACCTGTATCGGCGGTCAGAAAATAATCAAAATATATGAAACACGATCCTTTTCCTCCAGATTCGAAACCGCCGAAATTCCATCTGATCGTAATACCGGCGGGAAATTCTGTTCTCATTGACTCGCCTCTTTCCACTGAGAACACGTGTCGTCAAACGGTAAACAAGCCGCGCCTTTATGATCACTAAACTCAGCCTGACAGCGATACACACCCTCGCGCTTATTATAAAAATTGATCTTGTCCTGAAAATACTCATAGTTAAGACAATATTTGTTGTTACCCTCCATCTGATAACCTTCTATGTTTTTATCCCAATTAAAAAGCTTTCTTAAACTTTGTGTATACCACCGTATCGCCCTCCAATCGTTACAATGAGCGTGTATTACAATCACAGATCAACCTCCTATTTTGCGTAACTCTTGCGGTACGAGTTGATATACTCGACGAAAAATTTCTCGCTAAAATCCTGATAACCAGCGAGAGCGCGGTATATGTCAACCTCGACCGTCCCTTTTGTGATCAAATGGATATAAGAGCAAGCCCTTGTTTGGCCTTGCCTGTGTATACGATCCCGGCTCTGTTCGAGTACGACCGATTGAGTCGTCGGCTCGTAATAGATGATCGTATCACTCGCGAAAAGGTCGATCCCGGCGTTCGCGCTCTTGTACTGGCAGATGATAACGCGGATCTTTGGATCTGTCTGAAATCGCCTCCAAATCGTTTTATTCTTTTGATCTCCGTCCAGTGTTACCGACCGGATCTTTTTCTTTTTGAGTAGCGCTTCGATCTTACCAATTGAATACTTAAACTCGGCGAAAATCACGATCTTTTTATCCTCCGGATATGAGTCGAGGATCTCGTCGAGAGCGGTGAGCTTTTCACACTTGACCTCGATCAAGCCGTCCTCTATTGAGATATGTCCCGCGCATAATTGCCGGAGCTTGATCAGACGGCTCAACGGATTATCAGCAAGTATGTCATACTCGAGGAGCACTGACTCCGTCGTGAGCTTTTTGTAAAGCGCTTTTTCTGCACATTCGACCAAGACGATCTCGTCCGGTAATTTATCCGGGAGATCAAGACACTCGCTCTTTTTGATCCGGTACGAGTATTTATTGATGATTTCTTGTAATTCATGGACTCTGACGTAACTCGACGGCTTGTGATACATGTTAAGAATACAGTATCGATCGAGAAACTCGTAATATGTCCCGCGATAGTCCGTCTCAGGATCTCGATCTTTCCACTCGTCGCGCCAAATGTTGCCGTAGACACGACCCCGGCTCCTATACGGATCGAGAAATGTGATCTGAGACCAAACGTCCTCGAGCGCTCCGTTTGCGATCGGAGTACCCGTCAAAATATACCGGTATTTCGAGAGACAAGCGATTTTTAACAGAAATTTCGCTCGCTGACTCGTCCGGTTTTTGATGTTATGCGACTCGTCGAGCACGATACATCCGTACTCCCGGTTATAATTGTCGCCCCTCCAAACCTTATCGTAATTGATTAGCGTCACACCGGATCTGAGGATCTCAGCGTCGAAACCGTCAAACTTCTCAATATCCCGCGTCCATGCTCCGAGAGCGGATTTTGGTGCGACGACGAGAGCGTTATTGATCTCGCCGCTTTTCAGCAGATCCAACAGACGGAATAGCGTCGGTATTGTCTTACCGCAACCCGGTTCAGCAAACACCGCGAAACCGTCGTATGTCCGGAGATATGAGAGTATTACGCTCTGATGTCTGTATAGCGAGATCATCCTTTTTCTCTGTTGAGGTATTTCCATAGCATATTAGCAACGACCGCACCGCTCGCCGCAACGATACCGAAATCGATCTCTTTACACTCGTCAACGTTCGTGACGTGACTCTTTACATATATCGGAGTACACACCGTCAAAACCGCCTGAGCGAAATTCTTGCCCGTGATCGAGATCCGATCCTCCGACTCGATCGTCGGTTTCTCCAGCTCTTTGTACGGCTCGTTCCCCTCAAGCGGTACTTTGATGATCTGACCGGAAAACTCAGCGAGGACGAGATCAATCTCCTCGAATACCTTGTACACCTTGCCGACGACACCGGACTGATCCTCGCCGTTGACAAACATACGGACGGTATCTTTCGGGACGATCTTGTCATTCTCATTCAATGTCATTCGCGTCAATCTCCTCCATGTTCTTACCGACGAGAGCGTCTCCGATCTGGCGGTACTCATCACTCGAGATAATTCCGCTCATGTACATAAATTTCAGCTCGCCGCAGATCTCACACAACTCGACGAGACACCGGCGCGACTGACAATACTTTTCGTTGTTCTCGACGGCGCTGACCCAATCTTTTATGTTTATATCAAGCGCGATCAGAGCGCTCTTGGCCGATCTTTTTTGATAGCGGTACTTTGATATCTTAACACCGCATAAATAAAACCTCTTATTCACCGATTAGACCCTCCATGATCTTATAAATCCCGGACTCAGCCGGTATGACGAGCGCCGCGAGATCGCCAATGACGGATCCGTCGACGCGTTTGTTTATGACTTTAAGTCGCGTTACGCGACTCCGTGGTAAAAAAATATGATTTAAATTCATTATCAGGGATCTCGAGAATGATCTGCAACTTTTCAGCCTCTTCAAGATCCATCGGACGCGCGTTATTGATTTTCTGACTGAGCGTCGGCTGAGCTATATTCATATCGGCGGCGACTTTCGTCTGAGTCAATTCAAGTTCTTTCATCCGTGCGTTGACCTTACGACTGTTAATCATTGATGTACCTCCTTTTTTTGATCGTGTACGTCACTCACTTCACAGCGGTTTCACGCCTTACCGCTTACCGTTCGTTGTCCGGCTGAGGATGGATTTAGTTACCAAGGTTTTCTCGCGGTGCGTCTCGCGTTTTCGCTTTGGGTTTTTCAAGTCGCATTTTCGCGCTGCATACTCAATATAACACTGTGAAATAACGTTGTCAAGACGCGTAATGCGATTTTTTTTGTGAATTTTCTATGAACGGTTGCGTTTTCGCTTGCAAATTATCGCGGTACGTGATAAAATGGACGTATAACACTTTTTTCAAAACAAACGAAGGGAAGTCGTATCATGGATATGAAGTTAATCGGATCGAGGATAAAAGAGGCTCGTGAAATGAGAAACGTCAGCGCTGAGGAGTTAGGCGAAATGATCGGTCTGCATAAAGCAACGATTCACCGTTACGAAAACGGAGATTTCAAGAGTATGAAACTCATGGTT
>JAJQDI010000032.1 GCA_021202275.1 Bacteroides sp. | reverse complement strand
GGTTAGCTGTTGTGATTAGCTTTCAAATTACTATCTTTGATATATTGTAAACACCACAAGTGGTGCATAATCCTAAATTCTAATATATTACAGATAGAATCACAATTAAAAAATGATGGTGTTTTAAAAGAGAAAATCCAGCCGATCAGCTGGATTTTCTCTTTTAAAATAACTCCAATTGTTGATAAGGAGTTTGTATTTTCTCTTCTTTTTTCCCATAATATAATTCTATATTCCCAAATTGTTTATCCGTAATACATAGAATACCTATATGTCCTTTTTCAGGAAGTATTTTCTTTACCCGTTTAATATGAACATCTGCATTTTCTTTGCTGGCACAATGTCGAATATAAATCGAGAATTGAAACATAGTAAATCCGTCAGCCATTATTTTTTTACGAAAATCAGAATAGATCTTACGTTCTTTTTTCGTTTCAGTTGGCAGATCAAAAAGTACAAGCACCCACATAATCCGATATTCACTAAAGCGTTCCATATATAATAAATTACATACAAGGAAAAGATATTTTTCTAATTTCTCCACTGAAACATTTATAAAGAGAAGAGGAAGTCAGACCAGCAGCAATCATCAACGGACTACGTTTGCCATTTACACAGACATCAAGGGTAGGAATTTTCAACAACTCCGCCTTTATATCTGATGTGATAATATCATATTCCATTCCACTATCTAAAATTTCAATTACTAATTTATCCACAAAAGGGCGATATGGTTCCATTATATCATCTGCCAGGCAGTAAGCATTATATCTGTTATGATGATGTATTCCTAAAGTAGGTAAAAGCCCACTTGCGACCAACGAACGTGCCATAACTGCACGTAATATCGCATATCCGTAATTTAACAGATTATTAGGAGGAATTCCGTCCCTATCTCTTGTAAATCCCGGAAGATCCGGAAAAAGACATTTCCAATAATAAGCGGCAGCGCGGGCTTCGTAATTATCCGGATCACCACTTCTTACATTATTGGCCCAGACTAACATATTTTTCACGACCTCACCTCTCTTTATATTCAGAACATAAGCCTGATTCTCTATTTTCTGTTTTATGGTTTGCTGCCACAATTGTTTCCGCAAAGGTAGCGAAGCATTAATCTGATCTTTAAATCTTTCACTTTGAATGGTATTCCCGGATAAAGGCCAAAGAAGTCCAATGGGCATTCTATTACTGCTGCAAGTAATGACCGCACAATTATTCGATAAGAGTTTTTCTAAAAGTCCTTGTGTAATGGTTATTTGTTTATGGTCAAGAATAAGTATACCAATATCCTCGATTGGAATGGTACGAAAAGCTTCCTTTTTAAATGAATCAGAAAGGTCCTTATTTTTTTCTACTTCCGGTAATTTTATAACCAATTGTTCATTTGCCAAAGACAAATAAGTTGGATTTCCGAAATAAAGAGTCTTTTTTATCATGCCATAAAGGTATAAAATGGGATTTCTATGTAATATTTATAGCTGTAATCTTTCCTAAGCAATTTATTCTTACTTTACAAGGATTATTCTTGAAAAAAGAGCCTAAACTCTTTATTCGTATGAATCGTTTACTTTCCTTAGATTCGGCAGAATCATTTATCTGTGTTTCCAAATGGTGTCTGAAAACAATATCGATAGTCTTATTATTTGCCTCTACAGATAAAGTCTGTATCCTATACAAATGATCACTAATCAAAGCATAATCATTACCATTAACTGCAAGTTTGATATCCTCATCGGTCAGGCCCAATATAAACATTTCGTTCTGCTGCATACTAATGATCAGTTCCTGATTGGAAGGAGGTAGTTTCTCAAGAAAATGGATCGGATAAGTTTCTTCATCCGCCACAAGAATACGATCCCAGATCTCATTGGTGTTTTTAATAACCACCGGAATCCCAAACTTCTTCCTCTCCACTGCATGCCAGAACGTACAACCATATGCCCACTTGTTTTGCTCCTGGTCGCTATAAATAGCAATGTGATGATTATTACCGGGTTTCACAAATCCGATTGCCTTATTGTTCTGATCTTTTCTTACCGGAACAACGGCCGAAAGACCTGTTGAACAGCGCACCGAACGAATAGGCCGTTCCAAACCTTCGTCTACATACCAGGGAATAACCTTATCACCCTGCTGCACATCTTTAAATGCTTCTTTAGGTTTGCCGCCAAATTTATCAAGCCTGTTTTGAAGAATACGTTTCACACGACCATCAATTACCTTATCTATTTTGTTAAAATTGATGTCTACCGCATATTTAATAACATATTCTTCTTTGTAACAACGGGCCTCCTCAAGGAGGAATGACCTATCCTCAGTTAAATATATAGGATCTTTTTTTAATGAAGCCACTGCTTTTTTTCTGTCATTCTGAAATACTGCAAGCCTGTCTTCAACTAATTGCTTGACTTTAGGATCAACGATAAGGTCAGGATTTTCAAATAAATACTTTATATTCTTTTTCTCATCTATTATCCTGATTTTACCATATACACTTTCTTCGCTCAGGGCTCCCCGCGGAACAATGATGCCGGTTTGTACAACTTTCCTGTGGCCTCTCTTACCGAATGTACGCTTTCCTTTTACCACCACTTTTTTTCCTGGTTTAAAAGAAATAAGAATATTAGCCACCGCTTTCTCTACTTCCGCAACTGCTATAGGTTGATTTATTTTAATATATTTCTCCAGTTTAGAAAGTTTTTCCCTGAATTCAATGGTACAATCTTTTATCTCTTTGTACATATCCTCCTGAGTCTTGGCAGAATTCAGCGTATTGAAACGCTGAATAAACCCTTGTTTCGTACAGGCTATGGTCAAGGCATCCACCGCATGGTGCCGGTGATCGTCTCTTTTTGTCCATCCGATGATTTTTTCTTTGGAATGAGAGGATTTTCCATGATTGCTTGTCCATGTTTCTATCTCTGTCAGCTGATGCTCCCTGTATTTGGGCAATTGTAGTCTCATGGTAATATCTTCCCAGCCCCATATCCGCCTCAACTCTGCTGTAATTGTACCTGTGGTACTCCATACGTTATAACAGATGGTCTGCAAGATCTCTCGTGCCTTCTTTGCTATATATTGACTTTCCCGTAGTTGCCTTTCAATAAAATTATCTGGGATATTCTCTTCACTCATTAATAATTTATCCCGTTTACTTTTGCTTATTACCTTATTTGCATAGAGTAAATTGACCCGTTCAATATATTGCTCAAAAACATGGGCAGGTTTGGCAGACATAAAATCATAGGCGGTCAAATCTCTCTTGGTAGAGTTACATCTTTTATGTGCCAACGTTTTGTTGCTTTGGGAATCATCAAATAACTTCGCCTTCGGAATAATATGCTCTACTTCAACCTCATGCCCTAATATCGCATCTGTAAGGCTTATAGGCTGACCACAGTAGATACAGATCGCATTCAATTTTTTGTCATGATCATTAATTTCTTCATATAACCTCCACTTCAATATGTTGTTGCGGGTAGCCCTCAGGCCATATTCAGATAGCCTTTTTTTAATGATCTCATTTTCCCGTTCACGCTTTGTTATCTCTTTCTCGGTTCGATTCCGTTCTTCTTTGCTTTGCTTGAGTTCCCTTGCCAGTTCGATTCTTATCTCATCAAACTTAAAATATTCAATAATATTTCCGGATTCATCTTTCCGGCTATATTGTTCGATAAGTGTATTTACCAGATTGATCATCTGATTGAGTATTTTCTCTACAATAGGTTGTCGAAGCGAATTTTTGGGTAACTGACTGAGTGTATGTTGCAATTGCCTGCTTATATTTTCATTAGCAGTTAAAGAAAAGGAATGACTATGTCCCGCATAACTCATCGCTTCACTGTAATTGTCTCCTTCCATAAGGTAAGGCAATATTTTTCTGATAAGTCTGACAGATTTATTACCAAATCCGGATTTTGTAAAATCTATATGTGCCAGTTTACTAGCTGTTTCATGATCTACATGGAATTTATTTACAATTGCCTGGATACATTCATCTACATCGTTAATGGAATATATAGTATGCCACAACTGAAATAAAGGTTCTTTCTCTACCGCAGGATCAATCATTTTGCAATCTTTTTCATGCAGGATCTCTCCGGTATCCTTATCGTACATATAGCACCTGGCTCCTGTGTGAATAACGTTCAGATGGAGTTGCAACAGACTGTTGGGATCGGGAACAGTTTCCAGACATTTCTGAATAGCAGTTTTGGTCAGATTTCCCTGTATCCCTTTTTCTATTTGTTTATTAGCCACATACTCTTTCTTGCTGATGTCAAGTATTTTAAACAGCTCGGAAGAGGTCATTTTCTCATGATCATCCAGGTACCGGAAGATCTTTTGTTTTTGTTCGGGAGTAATAACCAGACTTGCTCCTTTCTTATCTGTTATTTTAAGGGTATGGATGTTCTCCCATATTTTTTCAATCTGAAACAAAGGTGAACTTTTGGGAGCGACTTTGGGACCTACAAAAAATTTCTTTCCTTCTTTTTCTACCCATTTTCCTTCAAACTCACATACGGATACCAATCCTTTCTGGGATTTGAGAGGACGTTGATGATAGATGATCTCATCTCTGATTTTTTTTGTTAGTGCTTCGGACAATAAAGCCGACTGCCTTTTACATATAGCATCAAACTCTTCCATATAGGCCTCACGAGGAAACACATTGTCCTTTATCCGGAAATAGGGATCTATACTTAATTGTTCAAAGAAGTATTGGCCAATGGTAAGTCCTTTTTCTTTCAGTAACTGGTGTCTGCTCTTTACCTGTGCAACATATTCGGTATCTTTCTTATTCTGATTAGCATCTATCCGGCCACTTTTATAACCACGTTTTTGATTGAGCCACAATAAGATTCGTCCAAGTTCTTGCCGGGTTATATCCTGGGTAACCGCTTTACTCCTTAACTCCCAGAGTGCCATCTTAGGCATTTTTCTTACCTCCTCATCAGGCATCATATCATTTTTTTTTATTAAAATGTCGATGAGGAATTTCCGTCTTTGCTGATAACGGTCATAACCTTTGCGAGTAGTACGGGCTTTTGTACGAAGCGCATTGCGACTTTCGCCAGTTCCTTTACTAAAGTCTTTTCCTTCTGTACCTTCATAGGGTATTACCCTACTTCCAAGGTCCAGAATTTGTGTATATGTGTCATTTTCCTGTATCACTGCCCATCCAATAGACGCGGCTCCCAGATCTAATCCAAGAATTGTTTTCATCGTGTAGTATCAAAAATTTATTGAAACGCAAGATAATTATTTTTTTTAGATAAATTAGTATAAATAGAAAAATAGAATTATCTTTGCATCAATTTGAAAGCTAATCACAATAAGGATTTTATCCGTTGTGAAAACATCTAAGGTGGGGAAACTCGCCTTTTTTTATAGCGGAAAGGGACAAAATCAGAGGGAAAGGATCACTTCCCGATACACCTACGGTTGATATAAGCCATAAATTTCTCTTTGTAATTCTCTCCGATCGGTATATAGATATTCCCATCAAAAACAATACGGAACCGGGAGATCTCCAGGATGCGGGACAGGTTGACAATAAACGAACGGTGCACCCGCATGAAATGTGACTCGGGAAGTTGTTCCTCCAGACTTTTCATACTCAGCAGGCTGGTAACAGGATCGGGGTCGCCTTCTACAAAGATGTGCACATACTCGTTCTTTGCCTCGATGTATCTGATGTCCGTGACATTGACACGTATCATCTTATATCCCGATTTGATAAACAGGAATTCCTGCTCCAGCAACACAGCAGCATCTCCCTCCCGGATCTCCCTCAACCGGTATTCCCATTGTTTGTGCGCCTTGTCCGCCGCACGCAGGAACTCCTGAAAGTCGAAGGGTTTGAGCAGATAATCCACCGCGTCCATTTTGTACCCCTCAATGGCGTATTCCGGATAGGCTGTTGTGAAAACAACCAACGGACGGACGAGTAACGAACGAAGCAGATCCATACCCGACAGATCGGGCATATGGATATCTATAAAGATGAGATCGATCTCCTCTTCGCCCAGAGCAGAGATAGCTTCATACGCGTCGCGGCACGATCTCACCAATTGCAGGAAAGGCACCTGGGAGATATAACTCTCCAACTGCGCCAGTGCCAGGGGTTCATCATCTATGGCCAGACATCTCATGGTTGAACGGGTATCATTAGTAAAACTTCAAAACGACCGGAATGATCCTGTATGGAAAGGGTATAGTTGTTTCCGTACAGCAGTTTCAGTCTCTTACGGATATTTTCCAGGCCAATCCCCTGGTGCTGTTCTTCCGCCTTCTCCCAGATGGTGTTGACACAGTGAAAAACCACATGTTCCTCTTCCAGACGGAGAGAAACGGAGATATACGAATGGTTGCGGTAGCCGACCCCATGCCTGAAAGCATTCTCCACAAAAGAGATGAAAAGCAGCGGCGGAATACGGATCTCCGGCACCTGAGCAGGCAGGGAGGTCTCTACGCAGACTTTTTCCGTATACCGTATCTTCATCAGTTCGATGTAATTGTTCAGGAACTGTACTTCGCGGAGCAACAGGATGTATTTGTGGCTGGATTCATAGAGCAGATAACGCATCATCTTGGAAAGTTCTAGGATGGTTTTCTTGGCTTTCTCCACATCCATATCCATCAACGCGTGGATATTGTTCAGGGTATTCATAAAGAAATGAGGACTGATCTGATATTTCAGATACTCCAGTTCCATCTGCAAACGATGCCGTTCGATGTCACGCATAGCAGCCTCATCCCTGACCGATTTGAAAAACTGCCTGACAGCTACATTGAACCCGATCAGCAGGATGGCAATAAGCAGGTTGATAAACATGAAGGCAAACCTGGAAGGTACCGGTCCCTTTCCCGGAGGAAGTTCTCCCCGGCCAGGACCCTTTCCACGCAACAACGGCCGCTCTCCGAAAAGAGAGTCCGCTTGTGCGGCAGAGGGCGGCTGTTTCCGGTCGTATATTCTGTCCCGCATTTCTTCAGGCGCATGCCTGCGAGGCGATTTATTATCCGGGGGCCTGTGCGAAAACGAAAATATACTGAAGACGACTACCACCAGACATACGGCCGACAGGATATAATACAGGTAGTTGTTCCGGAAAAGCAGGTAAGGAGCCAGCAGGTAGTTGTTTACTAAAAAAATAAGCAGGAAAGGCAGAAAACGTTCCCACAACATATATACTGCCCGCCAGTTGAATGTCTCCCCGCCACCGGAGAAAAAGATAAAGGCATACGCCACCACGGGAGCCAGAAAAACGATCAGCCAGATGACCAGGTACAACAGCTGCTCGGGGAGATATCGATTGTAAGGTAACTTCATGGCTTCTCGGTTCTTCATTGCTTCTTTTCAAAGATAGAAGAAAAGCAGAAAACATTCAAAATATTATCGACCAACACCATCATTTTGCCGCTCAACTTTACCAACCGCTACCGGGCCTGCCGCCGCCCGGATTACCGCCTCCGCCACCGGAAGTGCTACCCACCTGGGTCACCAGGGAACTAAGGGTAAATGTATGTAGCGTAGTGCCTCCGGAATAGGTATTGTCAGTGATATAGCCACAGTAGTCTGTCCCGCCCGCGGATGTCCCACCGGAACAGAGGGTATAACTCTGACCGGCCTTCAAAGCCGGCCCACTGTACAACACGGTCATCTGCGAATAGCTCCGCGGAAGCCGGAAGGTGAGAACACCCGTCCCATCGTCTGCGGCAATATGCAACAAGTCTCCGCTGGTTCCCGAACCGCCATAGATCACAGAAGGTTGGGTACACACGGAAGCGGTAGGCGTACTGGTACCTCCACCCACTCCCAGCACCGTGCCGCCTGTGATGGCGAAAGTATGGTTGTCACAATCAATCCCATCTTCCGGCTGGGTGGTACCGCAGGCAATCACCAGCCCGCCGGAGATACTCAGGGTACCGTTGGAGTCTATCCCATCGTTATGGGCACTGTAACTATAGATGGTACCTCCGTTGATGTTAATGGCTTTGGAGGCATTCAACCCGTCATCATAGGCATGCACTTCGATCAGACCACCATTTATGGTGAGGATGTTCTTACTCTCAATCCCTTCACTACTCCCACTCCCGGAAGCGGTAATACGGATCTCCCCTCCGTTGATCGTCACATTTCCCACCCCTTTGATCCCTTTGGCAGAAGTGCCGTTGGTCTCAATGGTAATGTCTCCGTCGTGGATCACCACAGAACCTTTTTCGCAACAGATGCCTTCGTCCGACGAACAGATCTCCAGTGTACCGCCCTCCATCAGGAAATGATCGTTGCAATGAAAACCATCTTTCACTGTACCGGTCACCGCGATACGCACTCCTTCCCGGATAAAGATATAATCGTCGCTACAAACAGCGTGTTTGTAGTTCCCTTTCACAGTCAGGCTACCATTGCCGCTGAACAACAGCTGTCCCTCACTGAAAAAAGCCGCTTTCTGATCTTCACTGCTGTAAGAGTATGAACTGCTATCTGTCAGGTAATTATCCGAGCCTTCTTCCAGCACCACGAACATGCGCTTGCCCGACTGTATGTTTATCGCCGGTCCGGAAGCAGAGGTGATATTCACTCCGTTGAGTAACAGCTTACATTTATAGTCACTATATAGTTTGAAGGAACCTTCGGTAGTGGTACCCGACAAGATATATTCCACCTCTTTCGCAGTAGAAGAGACTGTCACGGCAGCACCCGACTGCGAAACACTTACTCCGCCAACGTTATTCACCACCGAAGCCGAACTACCGGAGAAGTGGATATACACGGCCTCCGTAAATACGGAATTCTCCACATAATCCTCTTCTGAAGCCTCGGAGACCTCCACATCCGTACCGCTGTTGCTTCTATCGTCATCTTCAAAGCCGGAACTACATCCGGAGAGGCAAAAAGAACCGATACACACACACGCCAGAAAGATATATTTTTTTTCCATAACCAAACGATGTATTCATTGAAAGTCTAAAATCTCTACAGACATACAGGAAAACGATCTCTCTTCTCAGAACCGATACTGATACCCTATCCCCAGGATATGTCCGTTTGTTTCGTCATCATCTGCCTGATCCTGGTAGTGATAATAGAAATCGAAACGATTGCGTTTGTTTAATTTATACCCTGTACCAGCCGTATAGCGTATCTTTTCCAACCCATTCCCCTGCGGATCGTTCAGGGTATGAAACAACTCTACGGAGGCATACGGCGAGAAGGGAGATTTACGGATGTCATATTCCAGTTTCAACCGCGAGCGCAGTACATCTTTCGGATTGGCACGTTTGGCTGTAGAAGATACTCCGACTTTATAGGTATGCTGGTAGCGTTCGCGCAGAGAGAGGGTAAACCGGTTCCAATCGTAAGACCCGACGCCGTACAGGCTGTAACGATGCCTCGTCTCCCACCCTCTTTTTTCATGATGGAAACGGATCAGGTTGTAACTGGCTCCTACTTTCAGATAAGGGATGATCCGGTACGACAGATCGGCTGCTACTCCCCAACGATCCGTCTCCTTCAGATTGTCGCGCAGACGGAATTCTCCTTCCAGCTCCGCCACCAATCCGGGAAATAACCTCTTCCTGGCTCCCGCGCTGGTCCAGATACCGAAGTCATCACTTTGCCCATAGGCAAATAAAGGCATCCCCAGCAACAGGAGACACCCGATCAAATTCTTTTTATTCATCTTCACGTGGAATTCGGGTGAATGTTTCTATGGAATTTATCTCATCACAAATGGGCTGATAATAGATTTTCACCACAGCACTGTCCCGCAGGAAATCAATATGCCCCACCTCAACCTTCAGGATCTTCAGCCCCGTACGTTCCGTCAGGTCGGCTACCAGTTCCTCGTACCGCTGCGGACGGATCAGTTCGATCCGGTCGTACTGGACCAGTTTACAGGATACATGTTTCATCCAGCGGTTGCTTTCACAGAGCCAGATACAGAGAATAAATATCACATTGGTGGCGACCAGTTCGATGTAACTGATGTCTACCCCCAACGCGTTGATCACGGAGATAGCGATGATCACAAACAGATAGGTCATCTCCCGGATAGGCACCGACTCGGTACGGTACCGTATGATACCGAATATGGCAAACAACCCCAAGGCAAAACCGATCTTCAGTTTCACACTTCCCAGCAGGAAGATCATCAGGAAAATACTGATGCTGATCAGTGTGAATGTGAAATAATAATCCCGGCGCTTACTCTTGGGATAATACAAACGATGTATGATAAGCCCTACAACAAACGCGTTGAGTAAAAATCTCAACAGCAGTTGCAAAAGGCCGGTCCCGTCATACAGCGGCGACTCAGGCAAAGTCAGTTCTACTAATTCTGTCATTCTTCTTCTAATTATATACCTACTTATTTCAGGATCCCCAAATCCACATTCCCGATACGCTGCAACTGACGCAGACGTATTTTCATCCGGTTGTGTCTGAGGAATGGATCTGTCAGCACCGAACCGATGCAGTATTTACTGAAGCCCATCGGCCTGATACGTAAGGTCCGCAGGATCTCACGTACCGGAGAAGGAGACAATCCGTCCCGCTTCCATTCAACGACAGCCAGGCCATCCAACGATATCTTATTTCCTGTAAGCACATTATGGAACCCAATGCCCAGATCAACGGTCAGCCGTTCGGTCATCTGCTGGTTGACCAAAGTAACGCGCCGGAAAGAGTTCTCGATATGCGGGGAAAGTTCCTCCTGACGGTACCAGGCATACTGATCCAGGAACTCCCGTACCCCCTCTTCAGACAACCCCAGGGTCCGGCGGACAGACATTCTCTTTTTATCTGTCCGTCCTTTGTTGGTTTTGTTCTTGACCTCCAGAAAAGAGATCCCGGTATCCACATACGTACGCATGCGGATCTTTTCACGCACTCGGCGTCCCAACTGGTGAGCATGGAACATGGCTTTGTTTCCGGTATCCCAATACAGCGTGTGATAGTGGGGCATACGCTCCTGTCGGATCTCCTGTACCCGGTACCTGTCACGCGCCAGCCGGAAAAACTCATATACCTGGGCCACAGACACCACATATTTGGTATCTATCCGATTCATCAGGTGCACCGCCTGCATTTCCCGCAGAGTGACAGACTGATAATCAGATAAGATATGAGATATCCCCGCAAACATCGTTCTCTATTTGAGTTAGTTGTACTGTTCCTGCAAAACTACAAATCCATTTGTCTGTCTTTTCAATCGTAAATCGTACAAGTGCCAATTGTAAATCCCTTTGCTGACCACCTGGTTGGCTGCACCGATCTTCGATTGACTTCTTCAACCGTTGGTTCGTAAATCAGTACATCGTACCTCCTGTCAGGTCTCTGTTACAAAATTAAACAGAGATCCTCCCTCCCGGAAAAAGAATCAGTCGAGAGTCGATTTTTATCTACGTTTGGTTATCTTTGGAGGCCAGAAAACAATCTACAATATATATGAAGAAACAGATCGTATCTCTCGCTTTATTCCTGATACCCTTTACCGTGTATGGTCAGGAATTTTTTCTCAACGCAGACTTAGTAAGCAAGTATATGTGGCGCGGGATGAAAAACGGGAATGCTGCCCTACAGCCTTACCTGGGGTTTCAGGTAGAGAGTTTTACCTTCACCGCCTGGGGATCGACAGAGTTCCGGCGCAGGAACAACGAGATCGACCTGATCGTGGAATACGAACACAGAAACTGGACCTTCAGCCTGATGAATGTATTTTTCCAGGAGGAAGGCGAAAGATTCAGATACTTCCACTATAGCCCCAGGACCACCGGCCATACTTTAGAAGCGGGAGCGGCTTATACGCTGAGCCGGTGGTTTCCCCTGCAGGCAGCCTGGTACACGACATTCGCGGGAAACGACTATACGGAAAACGGCCATCGCGCCTGGTCTACTTACTGGGAATTCCTGCTGCCGTTCACCATCGGAAAGATCGACCTGGAAGCGGAAGCCGGCATCAGCCCTTGGAAAGGCATGTATACGGATACATTCGCTGTCAACAACCTGGCACTTACCGCCGGATGGGACTGGAAAGCGACAGAGAGGTTCACCCTCACTCCTTTCGCAAAGATAGGCTACAACCCTTTCGAAAAGAACTTCTATGGAGTGATCGGGCTGACGCTGTAATTGCGCAGAAAATAGTTTTTTGTGCATTTTCTTCGCCGTTTGTTTTGCGGAACCAACTGTTTATGTAAATTTGCATGCTTGTTAGGAAGCACAAGATCATGTGCGCGCGGTTTCTCTGTGTGGTAACTCTCTTATCTTTTTCCATCCCCGGGACACCGTGTCATACATAGCTTTTAGAAGAATCGAATACTAATATCTAATAACATGAATTTGAAAATTGTAGTATTGGCCAAGCAAGTACCCGACACGCGAAATGTGGGGAAAGATGCCATGAAAGCCGACGGAACCATCAATCGCGCGGCACTCCCTGCTATCTTCAATCCGGAAGACCTGAACGCGCTGGAACAGGCATTGCGCCTGAAAGACCTGTATCCGGGATCTACCGTCACCCTGCTCACCATGGGACCGGGCCGGGCGGCAGACATCATCCGGGAAGGACTTTTCCGGGGTGCAGACAATGGCTACCTGCTCACAGACCGGGCGTTTGCCGGAGCAGATACACTGGCCACGTCGTACGCGCTTGCCACAGCCATCCGTAAGATCGGAGATTTCGACATTATTATAGGAGGTCGTCAGGCCATCGATGGAGATACGGCACAGGTAGGGCCGCAGGTGGCCGAGAAACTGGGTCTTACCCAGATCACGTATGCCGAAGAGATCCTGAAGATCGAAGCGGGCAGGATCACTGTGAAACGCCACATAGACGGCGGCGTGGAGACGGTAGAAGGACCGCTCCCGATCGTGATCACGGTGAACGGTTCGGCAGCTCCCTGCCGCCCGCGCAACGCGAAACTGGTGCAGAAGTACAAACACACCAAAACAGTGACAGAGAAACAACAGGGAGACCTGGACTACATCAGTCTGTACAACAACCGCGACTATCTCAACCTGCAGGAGTGGAGCGTTGCGGATGTACAGGGAGATGTGGCTCAATGCGGTCTATCCGGTTCGCCTACCAAAGTGAAGACCATACAGAACATTGTGTTCCAGGCCAAGGAGAGCAAAACCCTGACAAGCAGTGACCGGGATGTAGAAGATCTGATTGTTGAACTGTTAGCAAACCATACCATCGGTTAAGAGGGGAGCGACTAATTACTACGAATTATGAATAATTTATTTGTTTATTGCGAAATAGAAGCAGGTCAGGTGATAGACGTCAGCCTGGAACTTCTCACCAAAGGCCGCTCCCTGGCCACTCAGCTCAACTGCCAGCTCGAAGCAGTGGCCATAGGTACGGGACTGGCAGACATTGAAAAACAGATACTCCCCTACGGAGTAGACAAATTACATATCTTCGACGCCGAAGGACTCTCTCCGTATACTTCGCTCCCACACACCTCCGTACTGGTGCAGCTGTTCCGGGAAGAGCAACCGCAGATCTGTCTGATGGGTGCCACGGTGATCGGCCGCGACCTGGGACCGCGCGTTTCTTCGGCCCTGAGAAGCGGACTGACCGCCGATTGTACTTCTCTGGAGATCGGCGATCACGAAGACAAAAAAGCAGGGGTTACGTATAAGAACCTGCTCTATCAGATCCGTCCGGCATTCGGAGGGAACATTGTAGCTACCATCATCAACCCCGAGTGTCGCCCGCAGATGGCTACCGTGCGGGAAGGAGTGATGAAAAAAGAGATACTTGCTGCCGATTACCAGGGAGAGGTCATCCGTCACGAAGTGAAAAACTACGTTTCCGATACGGACTTCGTCGTCAAAGTGATCGAACGCCATGTAGAAAAGGCGAAGAACAACCTGAAAGGCTCTCCCATCATTGTGGCCGGAGGATACGGGATTGGCTCGAAAGAGAATTTCAAGCTGCTTTTCGATCTGGCCAAAGTATTGAACGCGGAGGTAGGAGCCAGCCGTGCCGCTGTGGATGCCGGTTTCATCGATCACGACCGGCAGATCGGACAGACCGGGATCACCGTACGTCCCAAGCTCTATATCGCCTGCGGTATCTCGGGACAGATCCAGCACATCGCCGGTATGCAGGAGAGTGGTATCATCATCTCTGTCAACAACGACCCCGACGCGCCGATCAATACGATCGCCGACTACGTGATCCACGGGTCTGTGGAAGAGGTAATACCGAAAATGATCAAGTACTACAAACAAAACAGCAAGTAAGAAAATGGCAAATTTTTATTTAGATACTCCCGAACTGAGACATCACCTCAACCATCCGTTGATGAAGAGGATCGTTGAGCTGAAAGAACGCGGCTACGCCGACAAAGAATCGTATGATTATGCTCCTGTCGACTTTGAAGATGCCATGGATAGCTACGACAAGGTATTGGAGATCGTCGGAGAGATCTGCGCGGAGATCATCGCGCCCAACGCGGAGGGTGTGGACCACGAGTGTCCGGTCTGTGCAGACGGTCGGGTGACCTACGCCAGCGGTACGGCGGCCAATCTCGAAGCCTGCCGCAAAGCCGGACTGATGGGGATGGCCATGCCGCGCCGGTACGGCGGTCTCAACTTCCCGAACGTGCCTTATATGATCGCGGCAGATATCGTGAGCCGCAGCGACGCGGGTTTCGAGAACCTGTGGGGATTGCAGGACTGTGCCGAAACGATCTATGAGTTTGCCAACGAGGATCAGAAAAAACGATACATTACCCGGGTATGTGAGGGAGAGACGATGTCTATGGACCTCACCGAACCGGATGCCGGATCGGACCTGCAATCGGTAATGCTCAAAACAACCTACTGCGAGAAAGAGGGCTGCTGGTACCTCAATGGGGTGAAGCGTTTCATCACCAACGGAGATGCCGACATCCACCTGGTGCTGGCCCGCTCGGAAGAGGGTACACGCGACGGACGCGGTCTGTCGATGTTTATCTACGACAAACGCAACGGGGGAGTCACCGTGCGTCGCATCGAGAACAAAATGGGTATCAAAGGATCGCCGACCTGCGAACTGGTATACAAGAATGCCAAGGCGGAATTGTGTGGCGACCGCAAACTGGGACTCATCAAATACGTCATGGCGCTGATGAACGGTGCCCGCCTGGGCATTGCCGCGCAATCGGTAGGTCTTTCACAGGCTGCATACAACGAGGCACTGGCCTACGCCAAAGACCGTAAGCAGTTCGGCAAAGCGATCATCGAATTCCCTGCCGTGGCAGAGATGCTTTCTGTTATGAAAGCCAAATTGGATGCGTCCCGCACGCTGCTCTACGAAACCGCCCGCTTCGTGGATATCTACAAGGCATTGGACGATATTTCCAAAGAGCGCAAACTGACCCCGGAAGAGCGTCAGGAACAGAAACGCTACGCGAAACTGGCAGATAGCCTCACTCCATTGGCCAAAGGCATGGGTAGTGAATATGCCAACCAGAACGCGTACGACTGTATCCAGATCCACGGTGGTTCGGGATTTATGAAAGACTATGCCTGCGAACGCATCTACCGGGACGCGCGTATCACTTCGATCTACGAAGGTACCACACAGTTGCAGGTGGTAGCTGCCATCCGGTATGTAACCAATGGCTCTTACCTGGCTCAGATCCGTGAATACGAAACACTACCTGTAGCTCCCGAACTGGAAGGACTGAAAAATCGCCTGACGGAACTGACAGAGAAGTACGCGGCTGCCGTGGAGCAGATCACGGCAACAAAAGATCAGGAGCTGCTCGACTTCACCGCCCGTCGTCTGGTAGAGATGGCTGCCTACCTGATCATGAGTTACCTGATGTTGCAGGATGCCTCAACATGCGACCTATTCGCGGAATCGGCTCAGGTATTTGTACGCTACGCCGAAGCAGAGATCAACAAACACTCCGGTTTCATCCGTGATTTCGATAAAGACGCGCTGGCCTATTACAGAAAGTGATTCCTCACCGGAAATATAGTTTTTGAAACAGGGTGTCTTCCCATGAAAAAAGATGATCTATAGGATACATCTCACGAGGAGACACCCTGTTTCTGAACATACATACTTGCTACCAGGATGAAACAGTTCGCTGAGACATCGCACTCTCCGGATTTTAACATTCCGGACTTCCCGCTATGAAAAAGTAAAAAAAATAAGTCAAACATTAAATCTTACTTCCATTCCAGTCCTGGGATAACTATTTATTCCATCTCACCCTTTGTTATCCTCTTGTAAAACAACAGTTCATCCCTTATAACGTATATTTATTTTATCCATTTGTCCCGGCAAAGTCCCTGCATTTCACACTTTCTTAATTCTAAATTAATGTAAACGACACACAATTTGAACTAAATTCCTTTATTAAGTGTATCTAATCTGAAAAATAACTCCTTTATTTGTACCGACACTTAACACATACGTCAACCTTAGTCACCATTATCATAAGATTTAACCACTTGCTATGTTTAGCAACCCTCTTCCTGCTTACGGCCCGGCTTCACGCGGAAGAGTGGATACGGATCAACCAACTCGGATACCTCCCCCTATCCGTAAAGGTAGCCGTATTTATGAGTGAAGAGGGAAATTCACCTACAGAGTATGCCCTGGTAGATGCTTTCACCGGAAAAACGGTACGTTCCTATTCCTCTCCCCGACCAACGGGCGCGCTGGGACAGATGAAAACAACCTACCGACTGGACTTCAGCGATTTTGATCAACCGGGAACTTATTATCTGAAAGCGTCTCATGCAGAATCCCCCAGATTTGTTATTAATCATCATGTATACGACCATACCGCCGATTTTCTACTGAACTACATGCGCCAGCAACGTTGCGGCTACAACCCTTACTTGAAAGACAGCTGCCATACGCACGACGGATATATCGTTTACCACCCTACCAAAACCGGACAGAAGATAGATGTACGCGGAGGCTGGCACGACGCAACAGACTACCTGCAATACACAACTACCTCTGCCAACGCCATCTACCAGATGATGTTTGCCTATCTCAAGAATCCGGAGGCCTTTACCGACGCGTACGATGCCGACGGACACCCGGGCGCCAACGGTATTCCCGATATTGTAGATGAGATCAAGTGGGGCCTCGACTGGCTCAACCGCATGAACCCGGAAAAGGGTGAGATGTACAATCAGATCGCAGACGATCGGGATCACGCGGGTATGCGCCTGCCTCAACACGATGAGGTAGACTATGGGTATGGTCCGGGCAACGGTCGGCCTGTATATTTTTGCAGTGGCGAAAAACAACAGCGGGGCGACTTTCTGAACGCGTCTACCGGTGTGGCCAGCACAGCGGGGAAATTCGCCTCCTGCTTTGCTCTGGGTGCGCGGATCCTGAAAGATTTTTATCCGGAATTTGCCGCGGAGATCGCAGCGAAAGCAGACGATGCGTATCAGGAAGGGATAAAGAAACCGGGCATCTGCCAGACTGCTTCCGTGAAGTCTCCTTATATCTATGAAGAAGACAACTGGGTAGATGATATGGAGCTGGCGGCGATCGAACTGTTCAGAGCGTCCGGAAACGAGACCTATCTGCAGCAGGCTATAGAGTACGGCCGTCAGGAACCGGTTACTCCCTGGATGGGTGCCGACAGCGCACGCCACTATCAGTGGTATCCGTTCATGAATATGGGTCACTACTGGATTGCCAGAGAGGGCAACGAACGTGTACAGAAAGAGTTTATCCGCAACATGCGCACCGGCATACAGTGTACGTACGAAAAAGCGATAGAAAGCCCGTTCATGCACGGCATCCCCTATATCTGGTGTTCCAACAACCTGACCACAGCCATGCTCACCCAGTGCAGCCTGTACCGTGAGCTCACAGGGGATGATACCTACGCGGAGATGGAAGCGACCATGCGCGACTGGTTGTTTGGCTGCAATCCGTGGGGAACCAGCATGGTGGTAGAACTGCCGCTGTATGGCAACTATCCCAAACAGCCCCACTCTTCTATCCTGGTGGCCGGACTGGGAAATACAACCGGTGGCCTTGTAGACGGACCTGTTTATACAAATATATTCAAAAGCCTCCGGGGGGTAAGTCTGGAGGGAGGAGAAGCCTACGAAAAGTTCCAGCCGGGCCTGATGGTGTATCACGACGGGATCAATGACTATTCTACCAATGAGCCGACGATGGACGGCACTGCCTGTCTGACCTATTATCTCTCTGCCTTGCAGAAAGAGGGAATGATACAGGCCGGCAAAGGGAAGGACAAAAATGTATATCACCAGGGAGGTATCATCCGCAGCAACCCTGACGTAAAGCAAATCTCTCTGGTATTTACAGCAGCAGATAAAGCCGACGGAGCGGAAACGATCCTGAAGGTATTGAGACAAAACCAGATCCAGGGGGCTTTCTTCCTGACGGGAGACTTCTACAGAATGTTTCCGGAGGTGGTACAGCAACTCCGGAGCGAGGGACATTATGTAGGAGCGCACAGCGACAAACATCCTCTGTATTGCAGTTGGAAAGATCCGTCGGAGACGCTCATCAGCCGGGAGGAATTTGAGAAAGACCTGCTGGAAAACTATCGCCTGATGCGGGAAGCGGGTATTCCGTATACAGACGCTCCCTTGTTCATGCCTCCCTATGAGCACTACAACCGGGAGATCTCTTCCTGGACACGGACGTTGGGGTTGCAACTGGTCAACTTCACAGCGGGTACCCTGACCAACGCCGACTATACGACTCCCGATATGCCCAACTACAGGAGC
Organism: Bacteroides sp.; assembly: GCA_021202275.1. GTDB lineage: Bacteria > Bacteroidota > Bacteroidia > Bacteroidales > Bacteroidaceae > Bacteroides. The sequence continues at coordinate 43,419 of JAJQDI010000032.1, read as the reverse complement.
AGCAAGGAGATCTACGACAAAGTGATGGCAATAGAGAAAGCCGAAGGGCTCAATGGCCATATCATGCTCATCCATCTGGGAACAGATGACAAACGAACAGACAAGTTTTATAATACCTACTTAGATAAAGTGATCAAATCTCTAAAGAAAAAAGGATATGCGTTCAATTCTCTGCGGGATGCCGTAGGGATGTAAATCAAAAAGGTTAGTTAAAGTTATCACAAAAGGTTACGTTCTTTTGAGGTAAAAAATTATTCAATCGGTTTGTTTTCAGCTATACCAGTCACGTTGTCCCCCAAAGGCGTGGCTGGATAAAACGAAAGGTCCGCCCCTACGAAGGTCCGGACCTTTTCTCTTTCTATCTCCCTTATGCGCGGAAAACCGTAGAGGTACCTCCTCCCGATCGCGAATGTCTCTGCCAAACGTCGGCATACACCTGTAGAGACGCACGGCGTGCGTCTCCGCGATGAAAGTCCAATAACAGATGTGAGGGACATAGATAGGTATCCGATTTCCGGTAAACGAACGGTAGAACCTATCGAATGGGCATACACTTTTGATCAGATCGTATAATGCATAGAATAGGAAGAGGTACGGTAATATATACATACACAGCTGCCTGGCATATGTATGGGACCGGGACCGCCGCGGAGACGCACACTTCTGTGTTGGACCTGCATCGCGGAGATGCACGCCGTGCGTCTCTACAGGGAAATGATAACGTTGAGGTATTTGTCTTTCCAATCGTAATGAGCTTTGCTGACCGCCTGGTTGGCTACGCCGATCTTCGATTGACTTCGTTGTCCGTTGGTTCGTAAATCGTAAATCAGTAAATCGTAAATCAGTAAATCTCCCTAATCTTCCTGGTCCTTTTTTTCTTCTTTATCTTTCTATGGCGTACAGATCGTTTATAAACTGATCTATATCCTCCTGTGTAGTATCGAAGGAAGTCACCAGGCGGATCTCTCCGGCCTGTTCGTTCCAGAAATAGAAAAAATACTTCTCCAACAATTTGTCCGTTACCTCCCGCGGCAGGGTCAGGAAAAGCTGGTTACTCTCTACCTGTTGCGTGAAAACGACACCGGGATAGTCACGTAAAGCCCGATAGAGCTGATGGGCCATATCGTTGGCATGCCGGGCATTTTCCAGCCACAGGTCTCCGGCTAGATAGGCTGTAAACTGACAGGAAAGATAACGCATCTTGGATGCCAGCTGGGCCGATTGTTTCCGCACAAACCGTGCTTCGCGCTTCATCTCTTCGGCAAACACGATCACACATTCCCCGGTCATCAGACCATTCTTGGTTCCCCCGAAACTCAGGACATCGATCCCACAATCTACTGTCAGCTCCTTCAAAGATACCCCTAAAGCCGCGCAGGCATTGGCCAACCGGGCTCCGCCCATATGCACATACATACCGTGTTCGTGTGCCAGAGAAGTAAGGACCTTTATTTCCTGTGGCGTATATACCGTACCCAATTCCGTACATTGCGAGATGTAGATCAGCCCGGGCTGCGAATGGTGCTGGTCGCCGAAACTGTGCAGGTAAGGACGGATCAGCTCCGGAGTCATTTTCCCATCCGGGGTTACTACCGGACGGAACTGGCAGCCGGTACTCTTCATGGGAGCACCGCACTCATCCACGTAGATATGAGCTGTCTCGGCGCAGATCACAGAGTGATAAGGTCGCGTGGCCAATTGAAGAGCTACTATATTGCTGCCCGTACCATTGAAAACGAACAACGGTTCACAGTCCGCAGTGAAAGCCTCCCGGATCCGGGAAACAGCCTCCCGCGTCCAGGGATCGTCACCATAGCCTACGGCATGATCTGTATTGGCAGCGATAAGCGCATCCATCACCAACGGATGCACCCCGGAATTATTGTCTGATGCAAAGCTTCTCATGTTGAAAAAAGAGATTGGTTTTTTACTGCTGCAAAGGAAAAGAATATTCGGGAGATAAGAAGCAGATACATCCAAAATATTCTGCGGTAAGGAGGTGATTTATCAAAGCAGTCCCTGGTGTCAACGAAAAATCCAGTAACCACATCCGGATGTACCCACAGGCTTTCGCCGTAACGACCCATGGGTTTCTACCCACGTACCCGGCTTACAGGCTCCGGTCATAGCCCCTGCAAGGCATCACAAAAGCGGCCATCTGAAAATCAGACAGCCGCTCCCGTTCCACATCAGAGACTCTACCGATATCACCCGATATATACATTCACACACAGATGGATCTTCACATCCTTTCCCACATCTTCGAGTTCTACCTTTTCTTCCCGGGCCAACCAGCCCAGGGCGGCACCTAACTCCCGATTTCTCAATCCGGTTGCCTTTTTCAGTTCATCATACGTCCACAACCTGTTGTCGCTGAGCAGTTGCCACACTCTACTTGCATTCATTCCAATCTCTACTTTATTCATAACTCACAAAACATTAGAGGTTACTGTTACAAAAATCTCTCACCACTTTATTTTGCTAACAAAGCCAGGAAATAAAAAGTAAAACCCTTACCGGAACGATTAGACATAATTTCACTAAATTAACATAAGTACAGGGCGGATACGTGGTCAAGCAGGGTTTTACTTACCGGGAAAGTATATTCCCTATCCCCACAACGAACACACAATAACGATGGGCCAGAGACAACAGGCGCTGGTATCTTGCCGTGAGTATAGGCATTCAGTGCCTCTCCATCCCTATCCCACCCTCCCAAACAAAAAAGCCGCTTCCTTGCGGAGCGGCTTTCTTATGTCTCTATCAGGCAGAATGGATTACATCATTCCACCCATTCCTCCCATACCGGGTGCCCCCATAGGCATTTCGGGTTTGTCTTCCTTCAATTCTACCACTACACACTCCGTAGTCAGGAACATTCCGGCGATAGAAGCCGCATTTTCAAGGGCCACACGGGTTACCTTAGCAGGGTCTACCACACCGGCAGCCAGCATATTTTCGTATACATCGGTACGCGCGTTGTAGCCGAAGTCGCCTTTTCCTTCGCGTACTTTCTGTACCACCACAGCACCTTCTTTACCTGCGTTGGCCACGATCTGACGAAGAGGTTCTTCGATAGCACGTTTGATGATCTCTACACCGGTAGTTTCATCGGCATTGTCACCTTTGAAGTCTTCCAACGCGTCGATGGCACGGATGTAAGTCACACCACCTCCGGGTACAATACCTTCTTCGATAGCAGCACGGGTAGCACAAAGTGCATCGTCTACACGGTCTTTTTTCTCTTTCATTTCTACTTCAGAAGCAGCTCCCACATAGAGAACAGCTACCCCACCTGACAATTTGGCCAGACGTTCCTGAAGTTTTTCTTTATCATAATCAGATTTGGTAGCAGCGATCTGAGTCTTGATCTGCTCACAACGATCTTTGATCGCTTCTTTATCACCGGCACCGTTCACGATAGTGGTGTTGTCCTTCGATACACTCACTTTTTCGGCAGTACCCAGCATTTCGATGGTAGCCTGTTCCAGGGTAAGACCCTTTTCTTCGCTGATCACCACTCCACCTGTCAGGATAGCAATGTCTTCCAGCATCTCTTTTCTTCTGTCGCCAAAGCCCGGAGCTTTCACAGCACAGATCTTGAGCTGAGAACGCAGACGGTTCACAACCAATGTAGTAAGCGCTTCACTGTCTACATCTTCCGCGATCACCAGCAGCGGACGACCGCTCTGTACGGCAGGTTCCAGGATCGGAAGGAAATCTTTCAGGTTAGAGATTTTCTTATCGTAGATCAGGATGTAAGGATTCTCCATCTCACACTCCATCTTTTCCGTATTGGTCACAAAGTAAGCAGACAGATATCCACGGTCAAACTGCATACCTTCTACCACCTCAATGGTAGTATCCGTACCTTTTGCCTCTTCAATCGTGATCACACCGTCTTTAGAGACTTTGCGCATAGCATCTGCGATCAGCTTACCGATAGTCGGGTCGTTGTTGGCAGATACGGTAGCCACCTGTTCGATCTTGTCGTAATTGTCGCCCACCATCTCAGCCTGATCCTGGATAGATTCCACGACTTTGGCAACCGCTTTGTCGATACCTCTTTTGAGATCCATCGGATTGGCACCGGCAGTCACATTCTTAAGTCCTTCCGCTACAATAGACTGAGCCAACACGGTAGCAGTCGTAGTACCATCTCCGGCATCGTCGCCTGTTTTAGAAGCCACTTCTTTCACCAACTGAGCTCCGGTATTCTGGAACGAATCAGCCAGGTCGATCTCTTTGGCTACAGTCACACCATCTTTCGTGATCTGAGGAGCACCGAATTTCTTTTCAATGATCACGTTGCGACCTTTAGGTCCCAAAGTCACTTTCACCGCATTTGCCAATGCGTCTACTCCTTTTTTCAGTTGATCGCGTGAATCAATATTGAACAAAATATCTTTTGCCATTTCTTTTTACTTTTATATGTTACTACTTAATCCGATTAACCCAATACAGCAACAACGTCACTCTGTCTCATGATGAGGTATTTGTTCCCTTCAAATTCCAGTTCGGTACCGGCATATTTTCCATACAACACGGTATCTCCGACTTTCAGGATCATTTCTTCATCTTTAGTACCCTGGCCCACTGCCACTACTTCACCTTTCAAAGGTTTCTCTTTCGCAGTATCCGGAATAATGATACCACCAACGGTTTTTTCTTCTGCAGGTGCAGGAACGATCAGCACTCTGTCTGCTAATGGCTTAATGTTCATAGTTTCAACTTTTTATATGTTATACATACTAATATTTGTAATAATGTCCTAAGCGGACGCAAAATACTATGCGAAAAGTATGCCAAGTGTTGTAAAATGTTTCTTTGTCAGCGACAACTGACAAATTGACGTTCCGGATCCTTCACACAGGCAGAAAGAAATGTGATATACAACCCGGAAACCGGGTAAGATCCTGTTCACAATTTGCTTGTTTCTTTATGTAGTCTTATGTTAGCTTCGCTGAACATAGGTTCAGGTTGTTTCTTCTTTTTCTGAAGCGACAAAGAGAGGTACGATGTACGTATATACAATGTATGATTGAAAATACATAGTATCATACATGTGTAGAGACGCATATTTGCGCCTAAAAAGAAAAAAAGACACGAACCAACACTATATGAAGTCGGTCAGACGGTCGACAAAACGCAAAGAGGGCTGAAGAAAGAGCGAATGCATCTTATCATAAATCTTCCGTGAAACCAACGATCGATGCAATCAAAATATAAACAGGCTCTATATAAAAGAAAAGAGTGTACATTCATAAAAAGGACCATAAAGAGCAGGTTCTCCTTTTATAAACAGAATGTATATAAGCACCTGGTACTATCTGACAGAGACAATCCGGTGGTGGTTCCTATGAAATTCTTTCGTCGAATGAACCAGGGATTCCATCACGTAAAGTACAAACAGAATACCGATGGCCAACATGACCAACCCGATCCGTGCAAATTCTCTTTTTTGTCTGAGTTCTTCGGAAATATTCATTGCTTTTGATTTTATAGAACAAAACTAACGAACCTATATTACAGGTGATTGTCAGAGATATAACATTTCCTATAAAAATGATACGATCTCCTGGAAAGAAATACCCTGTAACTCCCGGCTTCTCCTCTTCGGATGAAAGACACCCTCTGCAAATATCTTCTATAAGATTATATTATATAACAGTTTTGTATATAAATGGTTCGTCGGAACAGACAAGAGGTATTGACGATGGGAAATACTTGAAAGTTCTAAGTTTTAAGTTGTGGGTTGCGGATTCTTTTTATCTTATATCCGGATGATACTTATCACTTATTACTTAAAACTTAGAACTTAAACAAGCAAGCAAGCATACAAAAATGGCAGAAGAGCAGGTACATGTGCTTACTCTTCTGCCATTCCGGCATCAAACAGATGTTGTCTTTACAAACTATTTTCGCACAGCAGCGATCAGTTCTTCTACGGAAACAAGGGATTGCTCACCACTCTCCATATTTTTCAACGTTATTTTCCCTGCCGCCATTTCATTCTCCCCTGCCATAGCTACAAAAGGGATCTGTTTGTTGTTTGCATAACTCATCTGTTTTTTCATCTTGGCCACATCCGGATAGATCTCCGCACAGATACCTGCCTGTCTCACTTTTTGCAGATACCCCATGGAATAGGCCATTTCCTTGTCACCGAAATTGACGAAAAGGAGCCGGGAGCTATTCACCGCTTCCTTCGGATAGAGTTCCAGCTGATTCAATACATCAAAAATGCGATCCGCACCGAAAGAGATGCCTACGCCAGACACGCCCGGCATGCCAAAAACCCCGGTCAGATTGTCATATCTTCCTCCGCCGGTGATACTGCCGATCTGTACATCCAGTGCTTTCACTTCAAAAATGGCCCCTGTATAATAATTCAGTCCACGGGCAAGTGTAAGATCTAGTTCCACTGCATTCCGCAATCCCAGTACGGCCAGCGTACTGAAAATAAATTCGCTCTCTTCCACCCCTTTCAGGCCGGTTTCACTCTCCGCCAGTACATGTTTCAGCGTAGCCAGTTTTTCCTCATTCGATCCCTGCAAAAGAATGATCGGTTGCAACCGCCGGATAGCCTCTTCAGATATTCCCTTAGCTGCCAGTTCTTTGTTCACATTTTCCAGTCCGATCTTGTCCAGCTTGTCAATGGCCACCGTAATGTCTACGATCTTGTCAGACTCTCCGATGATCTCCGCGATGCCACTCAGGATTTTCCGGTTGTTGATCTTGATACATACCCGTATCTGAAAACGGGTGAACACGGTATCAATGATCTGCATCAGTTCTACCTCATTCAACAGCGAATCGCTTCCCACCACATCGGCGTCACACTGATAAAATTCACGGTAACGTCCTTTCTGAGGACGGTCTGCCCGCCACACAGGCTGTATCTGATAGCGTTTGAAAGGGAAAGAGATCTCATCCCGGTGCATCACTACGTACCGGGCGAAAGGTACCGTCAGGTCGTAACGAAGTCCCTTCTCACAGAACTTGCTCGCCAGGCGGGCCGCGTTGCGGCTCAGTAACTCTTCGTCCGTAATGCCCGAAAAATAATCTCCCGAATTCTGGATCTTGAACAGCAACTTATCCCCTTCCTCGCCATACTTCCCCATGAGCGTGGAAAGCATCTCCATGGAAGGAGTCTCGATCTGCTGAAAACCATACAGGTGATACACCTCACGAATGGTATTGAATATATAATTTCGTTTCGCCATCTCTACCGGCGAAAAGTCACGGGTTCCTTTAGGTATACTGGGTTTCGCTGCCATATCACTTTGATTTTAAGAGCGCAAATTTACTTCAAAATATTGAATTAACAGAAAGATACCCCTGACTTTTCCCTTCCGGCAACAGAATATCTGTCCACCACATCGTCTCTCTGCTCAGAGAAGTACCCTGCTTGCCTGTGTCCATTCACAGAATATATCCATCCGGAAAAAGTACCCTACGACACACAACTACATATTACTATACACAAAAAGTGCTTTTATCTCTCACCATCTCTCACTTTTCAAAATAACACACTTATATACAAGCCATTAGTCAAGTGAGAGATAAAGATTCTATACAAAATTATCTCTCACTTATCTCTCATCTCTCACTCTTTAGCTAATACCCTGTACATAAATCCGATACTCCACAACACCCCCACCTGTAAGCATCTCAGGAAGGGGAACTCTCCTTTCCAATGAAACCTACCGATCTGCCGTTCACCCTATTTTTCAATTTCCAGGTTTGTTCCTCCAATCAGACCTGGGCATCTCCGGAAAATGCCGGTTGTGAAACGGGTTCCTCGGTTTCCGAAAGGTAGGTCACAAGGTATTTGCTGTAGTTCTTATGGAAAACCCTTGTTTAAACCACGGATAATAAGTAGTCCCACGCTATGGGACGAATCGTCCCACGACGTGAAACCAATCGTCCCAGCCCATGAAACATCAAGTTTCACGTCGTGGGACCAAATAGAGTCTATAAACAAAACAGGTATCCAACCGTATGTTCCCAATCGCACATTCCTGAGAAACAGTACCATTAGCTTCCTATGACTGACCTGTCAAATATACAATAAACACAATAAAAACAGATAGTATCTTCTTCCATCACAAAGAGATAAATTTATGCGTACAGAGATACGGAAAAAGCCAACATACCCATCTATGCCGAATAAAGTAAATAAAAAACAAAACCGGATATATGGAATCATTTTATCTCTCACTTTGATATATAGCTTATAGTAAACCAATTAAGCAAGTACGAAACAAAAAAGTGAGGGATAAATGGGAGATAAGTGAGAGATAAATGGTAAATTATTTTATCTATCACTCACATATCTACCTGTATAACAACAAGTTAAATTAAAAAGTGAGAGATAGTGAGAGATAAAAGTACTTTTTATATAAGAAGTGGTACGCATGCAGATATGTATGGTACGGATCAGGGTCAGAACCCCCTCCTCCACCGCATGATACCCTAAAAGAACAGGAGATATCCCTTGCGGCATATCTCCTGCATATATAAGTCTGACAAAAATCTGTTATCGGTTGCGGGACATAAAGATAAAGATATAGTAGACCAGCGTAGCCAGGGATCCGAGCGCTGCTACTACATAGGTATAGGCCGCCGAACGAAGCGCACTTTCTGCCTGAGCATGATTCCGGGAATCCGTGATCCCTGAGCCATTCAGCCACACCAGCGCACGCTTACTGGCATCGATCTCTACCGGAAGGGTGATGAAACTGAATAAAGTAGTAGTAGCAAACAAAATAATACCTGCCAGCAACAACTGAGGGAAAGACTGGAAAAAGATGATACCTGCCAGCAGGATCCATGTCATCCAGCGGGAAGCAAAGGTAACGACCGGTACCAGGGCACTACGCATCTTCAGAGGCGCGTAGGCACGCGCGTGCTGCACGGCATGGCCACATTCGTGAGCAGCCACGGCAGCCGCCATGATACTTGAACTGTCGTATATACCCTGACTCAGGCTGATGGTTTTATTTTCAGGATTATAATGATCGGTCAGTGTACCCTGGGTACTCATCACTTTGACATCGTAGATACCATTGTCCTGTAACATCTTAATCGCCACATCACGTCCGGTCATTCCATTGGAGACCGGTATTTTCGAATACGTCTTAAATTTAGACTGCAAATTTGCCTGTACGGCGTAACTGATAACAGCTATTCCAATAAAAATGATCCAAATCAATCCCATAATCCTCGTTTTTTATGTGTATACTACAAAATAGCATGCAAATAGTTTGCCAAAATTAAATAAAAAAAAGAGAGGCAATCAGCTGCCTCTCTCTTTTTAGGAAGATTTATAAGATATTATTCTTCTGTATAACGTTCGATGGTCTGTGCCCGGTCAGGACCTACAGAAACGATGCAGATAGGCACGCCCAGTTGCTCTTCCAGGAAAGAAAGATAGGCATTGAACTCTTCCGGAAATTCGTTCTCACTCTGCATTCTTGTCATGTCTGTCTGCCAGCCCGGCAATTCTACATATACCGGCTGCACGCCCTCTTCGATGTCGTAAGGGAAATAGGTAATCTCTTCTCCGTTTATGCGGTAGGCGACACAGGCTTTGATGGTATCGAACGTGTCCAGCACATCGCTTTTCATCATGATCAGTTTGGTGACCCCATTGATCATGATCGAATACTTCAGTGCCACCAGATCAATCCATCCGCAACGGCGTTTCCTGCCAGTCACCGAACCGAACTCATGTCCCAGCGTACAGATGCGGTCGCCGATCTTGTCAAACAATTCCGTAGGGAACGGTCCGGCCCCCACACGGGTACAATAGGCTTTGAATATGCCGTACACCTCGCCGATCTTATGAGGAGCCAGCCCCAGTCCGGTACACGCACCGGCACAGATGGTATTGGAAGAGGTCACATACGGATAGGAACCAAAATCGATATCCAGCATCGTACCCTGAGCACCTTCGCAAAGCACACTTTTCTCTTCGTTCAACAGGTTGTTGATCTCATGTTCGGTATCTACCAGATTGAATTGCTTGAGGTAATTGATACCCTCGAACCAGGCCTGTTCCATCTCCTGCAGATCATAGGAGTAGTTGAGCCCTTTCAGGATCATCTCATGACGGGATCTGACCTGCTCGTATTTCTCTTCGAAACGATGCAGGATATCTCCGACACGCAGTCCGTTGCGGCTGATCTTATCCGTATAGGTAGGTCCGATGCCTTTGCTGGTGGTACCCACTTTGGCATCTCCTTTGGCAGCTTCATAGGCAGCATCCAACAGACGGTGCGTAGGCAGGATAAGGTGAGCCTTTTTGGAGATGTGTAGCCTCTCCTTCAATTTGTGTCCCGCTACCTCCAGCGCCTCTGCTTCTGCCTTGAAAAGAGCAGGGTCCAGTACCACTCCGTTGCCGATAATATTTATTTTATCTCCCTGAAAGATACCCGAAGGAATGGAACGCAGCACATATTTCTGACCTGCAAATTCGAGTGTATGACCCGCGTTGGGCCCACCCTGGAAGCGAGCTACTACATCGTAACGGGGAGTGAGTATATCCACCACTTTCCCTTTACCTTCGTCGCCCCATTGCAATCCTAATAGAACATCTACTTTCATTTTTCTTTCTTATGATTGTTATTAGATTTTTGTCGTTTGTTCATGCGGCCACACTTGCTGCACAATCCGTAGATATAGAGCGAATAGTGCGAAAGGTGAAACCGTTTGAGTCTGGTATTCTCAATGGCAGACTGAAGAGCGTCGTTCTGGAACTCTTCTACTTTGCCACATTGCGTACATATTTGATGATGATGAGTTTCCCGGTTGTAGGAACGTTCGTATTGAGAAGAGTGACCAAACTGATGTTTGATCACCAGGCGGGCGTTGATCAGGAGAATGATGGTGTTGTACAACGTAGCGCGGCTGACCCGGAAATTCTCCTGGTTCATCATTTTCAGATAAAGCGTATCAATGTCAAAATGTCCGTCTATAGAGTAGATCGTATCCAGTATAGCATAACGTTCGGGAGTCTTGCGATGCCCATTCGCCTGAAGATATTCGGTGAATATCTGCCTTACTGTATTTTTTACGTTCTGGATTTCCATGTTGACACAGAGTTAGCGCCAACAAAGTTAATCCTTTTTTGCAGAAACCAAGGGATAAAGAATCTTTTTTATATCCCCTCGGTTTCTTCTTTAACCGTGTCGTACAAAAGCCGCTGACGCGGGTTTGCAGAATCTTTCATTTCTTCTACCAGACGGCATACCCGGAAGGCATGTTCCTCACTGTGTTGCATATACTTGCGCAAAGCGCGCAAGGCGGCTGTCTGTACCGGATAGCTACCCGACAGAACGGCACACACCGTCTGATCCAGGAACTCTCCGGAGGCCCGTTCGTCCATGTCTCCCTTCTGGCCCAGCAGGCGGGCTATGGTGAGGAAACCGCATACCTGAATATATTCCCGCTCGTCCGCGATCCAGTGGAAAGATTTGGCCGGAGCATAGTCCAGTTTGCAAAACAGGTTCATGCACGTCAGTTCGGCTATCTCCATGTTGCGGATATCCTCTGCCCAGATGTCTGCTATTTCCGGATAAAAACTGTCGGTCGGTTGCAGCATGGCAGCCAGTATTTTGCACTCCCGGATCTCTTCTTTCCACAGTGCTTGTGCCAGCTGATGGTCCCGGGGCAGCGCGGAGGCGATCTCTCTGAGCCGGGGAAGCTCTACACCGAAATTCAGCTTGTAGACAAGCCCTTTTTCGCGCATGCTCTGGGACACAGCTCCGTTCATAAAGAGGCGGAGCTGTGTTTTGATCTCTCTGATCTGTTCGTTGACATCCATGGATCAATCGTTCCGGGTGGGTAAAAAAGAGTAGTCTCTGCTGTAACGTAACATCTGCTCAGCGAATCCCTCTTCGTAGCTGACCTTCACATCTGTCAACTCTCCGGCACCGTTCCGGATAGCTTCGTACCGCGGGTTCACAAATCCTTTGTAAGGAGAAAGATTTAGTTTGCGATAGCGTTCCAGGACCTCCGCGTGCAACTGAGGGTCTACCTTCACCGCGTAATTCTCGACCAGCGCGCGGGCCTGATCATAGTCTCCGGTAGATTTGATGCGCTGGATCTCTGCCAGCAATTCACCAAACAGCTGACGGAGTTTCGGATAGTCATTGATCACCACATAGGTCTTCCCTTCTCTGGTCACTATCTCTACCACCCGGTCAGCGGCACCTTTTTCGTAGACCCACCGGGCAATCAGCTGCCGGTTGCGCATGTGTGCTTCTTCCACTTCATTGCCCAGTTCGATACGCACCAGTTGTGTCATCAACCCATTCATCAGGAAGGTGTAATACTCGGCTTTGTACGCTTCACTGTTGGGAGTAAGTCCCAGTTCCACCAACTTCGGGTCGGCCACGTAATAGAGGCCGAACAAGTCGGCCCGGGTCTCCTCGATCGTAGAGCCGTATGCCTTCAGCGCGTCCGGATCTACTCCGGGCAGCAACTTACCCGATCCGTGTCCCAGACATTCGTGCAGATCGGTATGTAGGTTCCCTGTGAGATCTCCATACGTGTCGATCAGCTGCTTTTCCGTATCGCTGTACACAAATTCCTCGTGGAATCCATTGCCACGAGCAGCTTTGTTGTAAGCGTCTGTTATATTGCCGATAGTGACCGACTTGGAACCGTGCCGGCTACGTATCCAGTCTGCATTGGGCAGGTTGATACCGATGGCGGTAGCAGGATAGAGATCACCGGCCAGGATAGCTGCCGTGATCACTTTGGCAGATACTCCTTTCACCTCTTCTTTCTTGAACTGACTGTCTACCGGAGAGTGATCTTCGAACCACTGCGCGTTGGCACTGATCAGTTCGGTACGTTTGGTAGCTTCTTTATCTTTGAAGTTGACCAACGACTCCCAGCTGGCCTTCATGCCCAACGGGTCGCCGTATGTCTCGGTAAAACCATTGATAAAATCGACCCTGGAATCCAGGTCACGCACCCAGAGGATACTGTAGTCATCGAACGTCTTCAGATCTCCGGTGCGGTAATACGCGATCAGTGTAGAGATCACGGCCCGCTGTGCCTCATTCTCGGCCACACCTTCCGCTTTTTCCAACCACCCGACGATCTGTTCGATCGCCCCGGTATAGAGACCACCTACTTTCCAGACCTCTTCCTGTATCTTTCCGTCTTTCTTCACCAACCGGCTGTTGAGTCCATAGGATACCGGGGTCTGATCTTCCGGATCTTTCAGGGCCTGGTAGAAGGCTTCCGCTTCCTGCTGAGTGACTCCGTCGTAGTAGTTGCAGGCGGAAGTAAGTACCAGGTCTTCGCCGTCTGCCTGATTGACCCGCTTGGGCATCACCTGAGGGTCGAAAATAACGGGGAAGATCACGTTACAGAATGTTTCTGCATTTTCATCTCCGGAAAGGGGAAGCAGGGAGACATCGAGCTTACCTATCTGGGTACGCAGGAAATTTTCACTGAATCCCGGAACAAACTTCTCCATTCCGTAATGGTGGTGGATACCGTTGGAAAACCACACGCGTTTGAGGTACACTTCCAGTTCCTTGAATTCCGGATCATTCCGATCGCCTTCATAGTGGGTATATACGGCTTCCAGCATGCGACGGATGGCCAGGTTGTATTTCCCATTCTGGTCAAACAGGATATCTCTCCCTGCCAGAGCAGCTTCCGAGAGATAATAAATCAGCTCTTTCTGTTTCAGGCTCAGTTCTTCAAAACCCGGTACGTCATACCTGAGTATCTGTAAATCGGCAAATTGTTCCACGTTGTATATTAAATTATCTTTCCCGGCTGTTTCGTTTCCGGCTCCTCCGCACGACGCCAGGACGGTCGTAGCCAAAGCCATGGATAGGATGTTCGTTTTCATATTATATTTCGTGTTTATTTCTTTTTTATGTTCATTTCTTTGCTCCGCCAAAAAAAACGAAGAGATTTACGATTGGACGATTTACAATGTACGATTGAAAATACGTCGTATAACATACGATTTATATCCCTCCGCTATTTCACTTGACGGCGCGAGACCAAAGGCGATGATACGCCTGTGCCAGGCGTGTTGCGGATGATTGTGGCTGCGATTGATTGACTGTTGGTTCGTAAATCAGTAAATCGTAAATAGCCAGTCATGTACTGTTTTAGTCGAATACAGCTCTCCTTTTACATAGTTCCTTGTCCTCCAGGCTATGCTAAAGATCAGCATTGCCTATGTTATAATTGGCAAAGCTACTAAAAAACAAGTAAGATGCAGACAGGTTCACCAAAAGAAAAAAGGAAATATTCCGGTTGGGAATAGTTCCTTTTTCGATTCTGTTTCTCAGTATATCGTATGAAGTGTGTTACTTTTCTACACTTCTTTTCCGATATCCGTTAGGAGTTTCACCTACATATTTGTAGAACGCAGCGTAGAACGACTGACGGTTGGCAAATCCAACCATAGAGCTGATCTCTTCTACATTCTTATCGGCATATCGCTTATCGGTCAACAAATAAAGCGCATCCTTCACCCTGTATTCGTTCAACAGGCAGGAATAGTTCATACCGAAACGCGAATTGACAACCGCCGACAAATAGCGGGTATTGGTTTTCAACTCTTTCGCCAGATCCTTGGCCGAATAATTGGGATCCCGGTATTTTTTCTGTACCACCACAATATTCAGGATCTTGTCATACAACTCATCAGCCAGTTCAGGTCTGATCAACGATCTGTAGGCTACTTTCTTCTCTTTCTTTTCACGCAGGTTATAAGGCCGCTTCTTGGGAGCCTCCTCCTGTTTTTTGTTTTCTAAATCACTCATCGAATTAACTGGTTAGGGTTTGTAATAAATATACACTGTTCTTAAAAGCGTTAGCTGTTACAAATCTCGTATATTTTTTTCATATACGCAACTTTTTCGTATATATTTTTTCTATAGCAACAATTCAGAAGCGTTCTTACCCGTTGCTTTAACCTGATAATAAGAAACTTTAACATTACTTCATGGATTTAATTGACCGTCCCGGCTTACCGGGAAAGGCTGATCATGAAGACTATGAATTGTATTGCGGTCAAACAGGAAAGGAGGCCGGGAAGAGCAATATACACACTTCCGGAGTATTAAATTCGTTCATTTTTTACGTATACCGTCTCTTTTTATCTGAATGTACGGAGTGTCAGGTGTGCAGATTTAATAAATCGATATAGTTAACAAAATCATAACTTCACTGGCCGGAAAGCTGCCAAATAAATTCTTTTTTATCATTCCATTTTATCTGTATTAAGATTTCACGTTAGAATAAAGGCCATAAATGGAACCTTTTTCTACATGAAGGCCGAAGTGGGAAGACCCAGGAAGAACAAGGAAGCCCCAAGGAACAAACAACCGGGAAAGGTTCCGGGAACAAAGCTCTTCCCGGGGCGAAGGAAACGGATCAGGTACCGGCAGAAGCGAAGGTCATCGCCGGGAAGCGACAAAAATAGAAAAGAGTAACTACAAAAGAGTCATTTTATACGTTTTAACTGCTCCCGCAACTCCGAAGCAGGATATCCCAGCGAAATGGCTTTCTTGAAATTCCTTCCTGCCCAGGCGTTTTTCTTCTGAGCCAGAAAGATCTCTCCCCGTATGCAATAAGGGATCGGATTGTCTTCGTTCAGCCGGATGGCTTCTTCCAGATCCAGCAGCGCAGCCTCTGTCTGGTCCATGTCTACATGCAGATTGGCCCGGATGATATACAGTTCCTCTTCTTCCGGGAACTCTGTGATCAGACCATTCAATACCATCAGCGCCTCCGGATGACGTCCGACTTGCTGCTCCAGTGTGACAACACCCAGCCGACCGGCATAACTTTGCGGCTCTGTCTGCAACAGTTGTTCATAATCTGCCCGTGCCTCCGGATACTCTCTGCGGCTCATAAAGATGTATGCGCGCATCAGTAAGGCTTCTGTCTGGTGGCTATCTATGGCCAGGACATGCGTATAATCGGCCAACGCGCGACTGACCTCTCCCAGTTCCAGATGGGCTGAGGCCCGGTTCAGCAATACCGGTACATAGTCGGGAAGCAGATTCAAGGCAAGGCTGAACGATTCTACAGCCATCTCGTATTTCCCCATACGATGCTGAACCACTCCCAGGTTGGAGAAGATCAACGCGTTCTGTACATTGGCAGGCTCTGCCCGCAACGCTTCTTTGAAAAAGTACTCTGCCTGTGCCAGGCTATCCGCTCCGGCCAGTTCCAGCGCACGGTCATAATACTCTCGGTAGGAGGTTTGCGCATGTACAGAGAAGATTCCTGCGACAGCGCACAGGAAAAAGATCGATAGTTTTTTCATTTTTCTTCCAATGAATATGCGTCGAACGCATACAATTCTGTTGATAAATACCGTTCACCGCTGTCAGGCAGCAAGACTACTATATGTTTGTCTTCCCAGCCAGGCCGCGAAGCCAGCTGTCGGGCAGCATATACTGCTGCTCCCGAAGAGAAGCCCGCTAACAGTCCTTCCAGAGTAGCCAGTTCCCTGCTTCCGCGAATAGCCTCCTGATGCGGAACAGCCATCACCTCGTCTACGACCGAAGGATCATAGATAGCAGGTACGAAGTTGACTCCTATCCCTTGTATGCGATGAGGGGCAGCCTGACCTCCCGACAAAACCGGAGAAGAGGCAGGTTCCACCGCTACTATGTGTACATGAGGATTCCACTCCCTGAGCGCCCTGCCGACTCCACTGATGGTACCTCCGGTTCCCACACCAGCCACAAACGCGTCTACCTTCCCTTCGGTATCTTCCCAGATCTCTCGGGCCGTGGTCCGGACATGTATCTCTGTATTCGTAGGGTTCTCAAACTGTTGTAGGATCAAGGATCCGGGAATAGTCCGGTTGAGCTCGTGCGCTTTGAAGATCGAACCTGCCATCCCTTCCATACCATCTGTAAGCACCAGACAGGTTCCCAGCGCCTCCAGGAGATTGCGTCGTTCCAAACTCATCGTTTCCGGCATAGTAAGGATCAGTTTATACCCTTTGATAGCCGCTACCATGGCCAGTCCTATTCCTGTATTTCCACTGGTGGGCTCGATCAGGGTAGCTCCCGGAAGTAGGAGTCCTTTTCTTTCTGCGTCTTCGATCATGGCCAGCGCCACCCGGTCTTTCACACTCCCCGCCGGATTGAAAGATTCCAGTTTTGCTATCAGCCGGTTTCGCAGGCCGTAACACTTTTCATAAGCCGCCAGATGCAGCAAGGGAGTTTGCCCGATCAGTTCAGTCAGATTGTTCGCGATCTTTGCCATGTCTGTGCCTTATATCGTTTGTGATCTACAAACTTAAAACTTAGTACTTAAAACTTATCACTTATCCGAAGTAGCCCACATACCACTCGTGGAATCTGCGTATTCCTTCGGAGATGGAGATCAGGGGTGTATAACCGAAATCATGTTGCAGCCGGCTGGTATCGGCATAGGTATGGTATACGTCTCCCGGCTGCATATCCATCATCTGTTTATCGGCGACTTTGCCGGTAACAGATTCTATTTCCGCGATGAAATCCATCAACTCTACCGGCCGGGAATTTCCTATGTTGTATAAGGTATGCTTCACATTCCCTGAAGGAGGAGCGGCGAGGATACATACCAACCCGTTCACAATGTCATCGATATAGGTGAAATCACGCTTCAACTTCCCATGATTGAATACCCGGATAGGCTGGTTGTCGCGGATGGCTTTCATAAACAGGAAGGGAGCCATATCCGGACGGCCCCACGGACCGTATACAGTGAAAAAACGCACGCCGGTAGCCGGGATCTGATAGAGGCTGCTATAGGCATAGGCCATCATCTCGTCTGCCTTTTTGGTGGCGGCATACAGGCTGGCCGGAGCATCGGTACGATCGTCTTCGGAAAAGGGTGTCTTTTCATTGAGACCGTATACACTGCTCGAGCTAGCATAGACTAAGTGTTTCACCGGATAATGCCGGCAGCACTCGAGCAGATGAAGGAACCCCATGACATTGGAGGCGACATATGCCTCGGGATTTTCTGTGGAATAGCGAACTCCGACCTGCGCGGCGAGGTTGACCACCCCATCGAACTGTTCCGCTTCGAAGAGCCGGGTCAGTGCCTGTTTGTCGCAAAGATCCATTTGTACAAAACGGTAAGCCGGATAACGGGTACTGGCAATGACCTTTCCCGGGACAATAGCCCCCACGTCTATTCCCGTCTCTCTGAGACGGTCGTACTTCAATTGTACATCGTAGTAGTCGTTGATATTATCTAAGCCGACCACTTCGTGTCCCTGGCTGGTGAGGGCATGTACCAGATGCATACCAATAAAGCCCGCGGTTCCCGTAACTAATATTTTCATGTGTACTGTTCTCTTTATAAAACAACCACCGTATGTTTGCCTACCACATACTTTACCTTCGCATCCAGGTAGTCGCGGAGTTCTTCATCGCGATCCAGTCTGCGGGTGCGGATAAAGAAGATCTTGCCGGCACACTTTCCTTCCAGCACATCTTCCCGGGTGACCCTCTCTACATCTTCATGCAGGAAGACATCCATGTTCTCCGGGCGGGTCAGCGTATAGGCGCAATAGCCTGTGGTATGGTAGGTCTGAGCCAGTTCCAGCGCCTTTTCGCTGAGGTCTTTGTAACCGATCTGCGCATTTGTCTGAGGCAAGCTGAAGCTTACCACAAATATAGTGCAAAACAATCCTATACCCAATGCGTTGATGGCTTTATTTAACTCTTTTTTCCTGTAAAGCAACCACATACAGATTACCCCGGAACACATCAGTACAGCCGCTGCCGCGTACAGCCAGCCATTTGCCAGACCCGAAAGACCTTTCCGGGAAAAGATCAGGATGGAAGGGAAGGCTGCTATATAAATGCCTGCCGGCACAGCCAGGGTGAACGCCAGCCAGCGGTTCCAGCGAAAACGGGAAAGCAAAAGGACCGGAAGATACACCAAAAAAGGAAATGCCGGAGCCATATATATCTGTATCTTGGAACTGACGGAAGACAGGAAAACGAAAGTGGTCAGCAGGATTACAGCAAAGAAACGTTCCAGATCTGTGCGAATATATCTCCGGAAGACAGAGACGAGAAGTACCCCAAACAAGAACAGAGACCAGGGGGCCAGTGAATACCAATAAGAGACTATGTAGTAGTAGAAGGGCTCTTTGTGATGGAAAGAGTCTACGGCACGGTTAACGGTCTGATGAAACAACAGATTGGAGAGATAGGCATCCCCCCCTTCCAGATACACTCCCAGGAACCACAGCAGGCAACCTCCCAGCAGCACTACCCAGGTGCGCCAGCCCCAATACCTGCCGATGGTCTTTATTTTGCCGGAGACCCCTAAAAAGACAACCGTAGAAAGGAGAGGTACCACCAGACCAATGGGGCCTTTGGAGAATAGTGCTAAGAACAGGAATATAGCAAACAACCATTGCAGTTTAGTGGCATGGGCTTCCTGCTTATACAGGCGGTAAAAGGTATAGAGGGTAAGTACAATGAACATACACATGAGCATGTCCATCCGATGGATCACCGTGAGCCCCAGAAAAAGACCCGAGCCCATCAACATGAGTTGACCGGAGAAACGGTTTTCCCGGTTGGATTCTTTGCCCACCCAACGATCCATTACCTGGATTAGGACCACAGCGGGAAGAAAAGAGAGCAGGGAAAGGAACCACATATAGTGGTTTCCGAAAAGCCAGCGTCCCAGCATGGCCATCCAGAAATAGAGCGGAGGCTTGTCGGCATAGAGTTCGCCCTGATTGGTAAAAGTGAAAAAAGTCCTGTTGGCCAGAGCTTCATCTACAATATTGAGGTATCGCAACTCATTGGTCGGAGTATAGTCACGCAGAAGGAAAAGCGGCAACAAAGCCAGGAAATAGAAAAGCGGTAACCACCGGTTTCTCATCATATCTGTGTATTTTTAGCACTTTTGTATCCGATCATCAGGTTGCGGCAGTAGGCCACAAATCCAACCGACTGTCCCAGGATCAATACCGGATCGTGCCGGATGATACCATAGGAGACAATTACCGAAGACCCGATCAGACTGATGATCCAGAAGCCTGCCGGAAGAAGAGACTCTTTGTGGTGATAGGAATAGACCCATTGATACACAAAACGCAGGGTAAAGATGACCTGCCCGGCAGAGCCGAAGACCAGAAGCCACAAAGGGACTTTTTCGTTCCGGAAAAAGTTGCTGATGAACGCGGAAACATCGTGGAGCACCACTACTCCGGCAACAACGGGAGTGATCATCAGCAGGACTTTGAAAAAGAGGTTGAGTTTTTCCCACAAACCTTTCTCATTGAGGTTCCACAAATAGATATAATAAGCGATAAACTGTCCCAGGATAATGGAAAAATCGTCCCGAAGCCAGCCATAAATAAACAGAAGGTAGGAACCCGCGATACTGAGTATCCAGAACGCGGAGGGAGATAATACCCGTTTGCTTTTTTCGGTAACGATCCATTGATACAGGATCCGGGCAGAGAAGAACAACTGGGCCAGGAATCCGATCACGTAGAGAAAAGTACTGTCTTTCACTGTCAGCTGCCTAAATTGTTGTCACCCACCTGGTAATTGATATATCGCTTTTTCATCCACCTGTAAGCAAAACAATCCATAAACGGAGAGACCAGGCGGTTCCATAAATTGTACTTGGACACTCCGGCCACGCGGGGGAAGTGACGTACGGGTACCTGCTGTACACGGCCGTGCTGCAACTGGATGAGTGCCGGCAGGAAACGATGCATCCCTGTAAAGAAAGGGATGCGCTTGGCATAATCGGTATGCAATACTTTCAGCGGACATCCCGTATCCTGTACGCCGTCGTTGGTCATCATCCGGCGAAACCCATTGGCTATCTTAGATTGGAAATTCTTAAAAAAAGAATCTTTACGGTTGGCACGTATGCCCATCACCAGTTCATACGATCCGATGTCTTTCAACAACAGATTGAAATCTTCCGGTGTAGTCTGCAGGTCGGCATCCATATATCCGACATAGTCGGAATAGGCATAATCGATCCCTGCCTTCATGGCAGCACTCAGCCCCGCGTTCCGGCTCAGGTCCATATAGAAAAAGTGTTCATTCCGATTGCAAACCTCCCGGATACGTTCCGGACTGCGATCCTTAGAACCGTCGTTTACAAAAAGCACGCAGGCTTTACACACAGAGCGGGGAAGAAATTCACTCAACTTCTGCTCCAAAGCATAGATATTGTCTTCCTCGTTATATACCGGAACAACAATAGTGAGTTGATAATCCTGAGATTTATTCATGTATCTGTAGCAATGATTCGTTCGATCGGCAAAAGTAACAAAAAAGGCTGATTATAATAATATACAGCAGCAGAAAACTATTTATAATTCTTTTTGTTTATGCTCCTGTACATACTTTCGCTAAACATTCTTTAAAATTCTTGCTTTTTCATACATTTGTATCTGAAATAAGAGAAAACCTGACAATGGACGGACAACATTCACATGCTTCACATCCTCATAACCACACCATACGCTTCGATTCTCTGAACAAAGCGTTTATCGTAGGTATCGCCCTGAACATCGCTTTTGTGGTGGCTGAGGTCGGAGCCGGATGGTGGTACGATTCACTGGCACTGTTGTCGGACGCGGGACATAACCTGACCGATGTGATCAGTCTGGTACTGGCATTGATGGCTTTCCGGCTGACCCGCGTCAGATCCAGTGCGAACTATACGTACGGATACAAAAAGAGTACGGTATTGGTCTCTTTTGTCAATGCCCTGATCCTGTTAGTGGCTATCGGGGGCATCGTTTACGAAAGTATCCATAAACTTCGCAATCCCTCGCCCGTACCCGGAATGGCGATTGCCATTGTAGCGGGAATAGGGGTGTTGATCAACGGATTCACCGCATTCCTGTTCCTGAGAGAGAAAGACAAAGACCTCAATGTGAAAGGGGCATACCTGCACATAGCTGCCGACGCATTAGTTTCAGTAGGGGTATTGGTCTCGGGACTTATCATCAGCCGGACCGGATGGTATATCATAGACCCGATCATCGGACTGGTGATAGCAGTTGTGATCTTTATCTCTACCTGGGGACTGCTGAGGGATAGCATCCGTCTTTCCCTGGATGGAGTACCGGGAGACATCCGCATAGAGGATGTGAAATCTGTCATTGCCGCTGTCTCAGGGGTAACATGTGTCTACCACATACATATCTGGGCCATCAGTACAACGGAAAATGCACTCACCGCACACATAGTAGCAGAATCTCCGGAGCATACCGAACAGATCAAAGCACAGATACGGGAAAGTCTTAAAAAATACCACATCGGACATGTGACACTGGAGTTCGACGACTCCAGGGAGGGACACGAAACAAGGTGTTGCTGAGAGTAGAAGATCGTACTTCGTACATCCGTATATCGTAAATCTATCGGGTGTAGTTAAAAAAATCAAAACTGTTTCTTATCTTTAAGGTCAGACCCGTATATACAAACCCTGAGATCAGTTGTAAAGAACATGAGAAAGACCCTTTTATCCTTTGTTACAAGTATGTTGCTCTGTAGTGCCATCTGTGCCACAACTACACATGAACCCGCCATCCGCGTAGCCAGATACAAACATGATAAACGCTGTGCCATCAGTTATACATTTGACGATGGAATGAAAGAACATTATACATTGGTATTGCCTCAGCTGGAGAAACACGGATTCAAAGGCACGTTCTGGATCTGTGGTGGTTTCATTGAGAACAATAAGGGTGGTTGGCTCACCTGGCCACAGGTGAAAGAGATGGCAGAGAAAGGACATGAGATGTCTAATCACAGCTGGTCTCATCCGGATCTGACCAAACTGGATCGTCAGCAACTCATCCGAGAGATTGAAAAGAACGACAGCGCCCTTCTGGAAAAAACCGGCCTCCTGCCCCGGACATTCTGTTATCCCTATAATGCGTACAACGAAGAGGTGTTGGAGCTTGCTTCTGCCCACCAGGTAGGTACCCGTACCCAGGAGTACGGCATCGGCACGGCTTCTACTCCCGAAAAACTGGATCAATGGATAGAAGATCTGCTCTCTTCCGAAGGGTGGGGAGTAGCTATGATACATGGAATCACAGAAGGATATGACGCTTTTGCGGTACCTGATGTGTTGTGGGAGCATTTCGATAAAGTAAAAATACAGGAAGAGCAGATATGGGTAGGTACGTTCCGTGAAGTGTCGGCATACACAGAAGCACAGAAACAGATCCGTTTGCAATTCACAGAGAATGAAAACTCATGGACAGTGTGGCCGGAACTGCATCTAGATAAGGAGCTGTTTAACGAGCCTTTGACATTGGTCGTAGAAAAACCAGGCAGACATATCACAGGCGTCTGGCAAGATGGGAAGAATCTTTCGATCCATGTATCCGCGGACAACATCATTTTTGAATTCGATCCGTACGGCGGGGAAATACAAATAAAGTTGGCTCCAATGGATATACCATAAAAAAGGAAGTGTTAACAAACACCTCCTTTGATTCAGAATGAGTTTGGCGCCTTCTCAGGCATTGCGGACATAGTCTGTCAGCCATGCTCCCACTTCGGAGGTCTTGTATACTTTCTCCCCTTCTACCTGGATATCTCCGGTACGTACCAGTTTCTCCATGGAAGCATCTACCGCCTGACGGATCAGGGCAGCCTCTTCTTTCAGGTCGAACGCATATTCCAGCATCATAGCAGCCGACAATACGGTAGCCAGAGGGTTGGCGATATCCTGTCCGGCAGCTTGCGGCCACGAACCGTGGATGGGTTCGAATACCGAAGTATGGGTACCGATGGAAGCGGAAGGCAACAGCCCCAGAGATCCGGTGATCACCGAACTTTCATCGGTAAGGATATCTCCGAACATGTTCTCAGTAACCATCACATCAAATGAAGTGGGCCACTGGATCAGACGCATGGCCGCATTGTCTACAAACATATATTCGGTTTCTACTTCCGGATACCGGGGTTCGATCTCTTTCGATACCTCTCTCCACAGACGGGAAGTGGCCAATACGTTGGCTTTGTCTACAATGGTTAGTTTCTTGCGGCGTTTCATGGCATATTCATAGGCCAACGTCACAATGCGTTCTACCTCCTCACGACTATACACACAGGTATCATAGGCTACATTGCCATCTTCGCTGCGTCCCTGGGGACGACCGAAATACATTCCTCCGGTCAGTTCACGAATACACATAAAATCGGCTCCTTTGACCAGATCGGCACGCAGCGGAGACTTATGGATCAGACTTTCAAAAGTAGTCACCGGACGGATGTTGGCATACAATCCCAGCTTTTTACGCATAGCCAGCAATCCCTGCTCGGGACGTACTTTGGCCGAAGGGTTGTTGTCGAACCGCGGATCGCCCACAGCACCGAACAACACAGCGTCACTTTTCATACACAATTCGTGTGTTTCATCCGGATAGGGATTGCCTATTTTATCTATCGCATCTGCTCCACAGATACCATATTCATACGTCAACTCATGTCCGAATTTCTCACACACCGCTTTAGTGACATCTAATGCCGCTGCCACAATCTCCGGACCGATCCCGTCGCCCGGGAGGACTGCAATATTCAATTTCATACTTTAAATAGGGTAAGACCGATCCCGGCAAATAGTCTGAACTGCCCTGTCGGGATCCGTCATGATTTATTTTGTTATCAATTCTCTATAATATTCAGCATCTTGATGGTTGCCTTGATGGCCGCTTCTGTCTGATCGGCATCCAGACCACGGGTACGGAATACTTTGTTCTCAAAGCTCCAGGTGATCACGGTCTGTACAAAAGCATCGGTACGGCCACCGGGAGGAATGCTCACGGCATAGTTGATCAGCATCGGGAACTTACGTCCGAGTGTCTGCTTGTATATCTTCCGGAGTGCCCGTACAAACGCATCGTACTGGCCATCACCGGAAGAGTTTTCTTCGTAGGTCTGACCATCAATCTCTATACGCACGTTGGCCATCGGTTTCAGACCGTGAGCCAGAGTCACCATGTAGCTTTTTAGCTTGACACGGCTATTGATCCCTTCGTGTTTCAGTACATCGGAGATGATATAGAGCAGGTCTTCCTGGGTTACCAGTTCTTTTTTATCTCCCAGTTCAATGATCCGCTCGGTCACCTTCTTCATGGAATCTTCATCCAGTTCCAGTCCCAGGCTTTCGAGATTTTTCCGGATATTGGCTTTGCCACTGGTCTTGCCCAGCGCGTATTCACGTACGCGCCCGAAACGTTCGGGAAGCAGATCGTTGTAATAAAGATTGTTCTTATTGTCTCCGTCTGCATGCACACCCGCTACCTGAGTAAATACGTTCTCTCCCACAATCGGCTTATTGGCCGGTATCAGGATACCCGAATAGGATTCCACCACCCGGCTTACATCGTTCAGACGGCTTTCATCAATACTGGTCTGCGCGTTGAACTGGTCTTTCAGGATGGCCTGTATACTCGCCAGCGGCGCGTTTCCGGCACGCTCTCCCAATCCATTGATGGTGGTATGTAATCCTCTGACACCACTCAGCACCGCGGCTAAGGCATTACTTACCGCCAGATCGTAGTCATTGTGCGGATGGAAATCGAAATGTTTGTCCGGATAACGCTTCACCATCTTCCGCATGAACTCAATCACCTGCAAAGGATTAAGTACCCCAAGCGTATCGGGAAGCATGAACCGTTTGATAGAAGTATCTTTCAGATCGTCCATCATCTGGAATACATATTCCGGAGAATCTTTCATGCCGTTGCTCCAGTCTTCCAGATAGATATTTACCTCCATATCCATTTCATCGGCATGTGCCAATACGGTACGGATATCCGCCAGATGCTCTTCCGGGGTCTTTTTCAGCTGATGGGTACAATGTTTGAGAGACCCTTTACAAAGCAGATTGATCACCCGGCAGCCAGTACCATGTATCCAGTCGAGCGAAGCACGTCCGTCTACAAATCCCAGCACTTCTACCCGGTGAAGCATATTACGCCGGGCCGCCCAGTCACAAATCATCTTCACCGCGTCGAATTCTCCTTCCGAGACACGTGCCGAAGCCACTTCCACACGGTCTACCTTGAGTTCTTCTAGCAGTAGCCGCGCAATCATTAGTTTTTCATGGGGTACGAAAGAGACTCCGCTGGTCTGTTCGCCATCGCGGAGTGTCGTATCCATGATCTCTATTTTGACTGCTCTTCCCATGCTTCGATCTTGTCTTTGTTACTCAACAGAAAATCGATATCATCCAGCCCGTTGGCCAGACAATGTTTCTTGTAGGCATTGATCTCGAACGATTCGCTGCGTCCGGTAGCTTTGTTGGTTATCGTTTGCGCGGGGAGGTTGACCTCTACCTCGGTCTTCGGGTCTGTATGTATCGAATCGAACAGTTCGGCCAGGAATTCTTCGCTCACAACCACAGGAAGTACAAAATTGTTCAACGCATTGTTGCGGAAAATATCGGCGAAGAAACTGCTCACTACCACACGGAATCCATAGCCTGCGATGGCCCACGCGGCATGTTCACGGCTCGAACCGGAACCGAAGTTCTTTCCTCCTACCAGTATTTTTCCGGAATAGGTAGGATCATTGAGTACAAAAGAATCGATCTTATTTCCCTCTTTGTCGTAACGCCAGTCACGGAAAAGATTGTCTCCGAAACCCTCTTTGGTGGTGGCTTTGAGGAAACGGGCAGGGATGATCTGATCGGTGTCCACATTTTCCAGCGGAAGGGGTACACAGGTCGATGTCAGTATATTGAATTTTTCTTTCATTGTTATGCAATCTGATTAAGTGAAACGTAAGATTAAAGCAACGTGCGCGGATCGGTGATCACTCCGGTTACGGCTGCCGCGGCAGCTACCAGCGGACTGGCCAGCAGGGTACGTGCTCCCGGGCCCTGACGACCTTCAAAGTTACGGTTGGAAGTAGAAACGGCATACATTCCTGCCGGTACTTTATCGTCGTTCATCGCCAGACAGGCCGAACAGCCGGGTTGACGCAGGGTAAAGCCTGCTTCTTCAAATATCTTGTCCAGCCCTTCCGCACGGATCTGCTGATCTACAACCCACGATCCCGGCACAAGCCATGCCACGATATGCTCTGCTTTTTTCTTCCCTTTCACCAGGGAAGCAAACTCACGGAAGTCTTCGATACGCCCGTTGGTACAGGAGCCCAGGAATACATAGTCTACTTTCTTACCCAACAGCGATTCACCGGCTTCAAAGCCCATATAGTCCAGGGATTTTTTGTAAGAAATACGTCCGGCTTCCGGTTCGCTTTCCAACGCGGGGATGTGCTGAGTAATGCCCATACCCATGCCCGGATTGGTTCCATATGTGATCATCGGCTCAATGTCTTCGGCATGGAAAGTGATCTCTTTATCAAATACCGCATCTTCATCTGACCGGAGAGTTTTCCAGTAAGCAACGGCCTTGTCCCAATCTGCTCCCACAGGTGCGTATTCACGACCCCGGATGTACTCGAAAGTGGTTTCGTCCGGAGCGATCATACCGCCACGGGCTCCCATCTCGATAGAGAGATTACACAGTGTCAGCCTTCCTTCCATAGACAAGCTCTGTACCGCTTCGCCGGCATATTCCACAAAATATCCGGTAGCACCACCGGTAGTCATTTTTGCGATAATATACAGCGCCAGATCTTTCGCAGTAACCCCTTTACCCAATCTGCCATCTACAGTGATACGCATGGTCTTAGGTTTGGATTGCAGGATACATTGGGAAGCCATCACCATTTCCACCTCACTGGTACCGATACCAAAAGCGACTGCTCCCATGGCACCGTGTGTAGAAGTGTGTGAATCGCCACAGACGATAGTCATCCCCGGTAGAGTTAATCCGCGTTCGGGTCCTACCACGTGAATGATACCGTTCTTAGGGTGTAACATACCAAAATGATTCAGTCCGAAATCTTCCGCGTTCTTCGCCAGTGTGTCTACCTGAGTACGGGATACCGGATCCTCAATGGGTTTGTCCTGGTCGTGGGTAGGCGTATTGTGATCCGGCATACAAAAAATCTTTTCCGGCCGCAAACAACCGATTCCCCGTGCCCGCATTCCGGCAAAAGCCTGCGGACTGGTTACTTCATGACAATAAAGTCTGTCGATATAGAGCTGTGTGGGACCGTCTTCTACAAAAGTGACCACATGAGCATCCCAAATCTTATCAAATAACGTATTCATTTTGGTTTATAACTATTATTAGAGTATTTCTTTCTTCTGAGAACAAACGTTTTTCTGTGAAAGTCACATACGGAATTTATTGATACAATCGATATAGGCCTCTACCGACGCGGCAATGATATCGGTATTCGCACCGAAACCGTAGTACATCTGATTGTCATATTCTACCTGCATGTGTACTTTCCCCATATCATCACTCCCTTTGCTGATGGCCTGAATGGTAAATTCTTTGAGGGTCATCTGACGATCTATGATCTTTTTCAGTGCTTTGATGGCAGCATCTACAGGACCGTTGCCACTGGCAGCCGCTTCAAATTTCTCTCCGGAAATATTCAGACCGAGGCTTGCTACTGATCGCACTCCTACGCCACTGGTTACCTGCAGATACTCCATCTTGATGCGACGGTTCTCACTGCGCTGTGCACCGGCAAGCAACAAGATATCATCGTCATTGATATCTTTTTTACGGTCTGCCAGCTTGAGGAATTCTTTATAGATCTCATCCAGTTTTTCCTGGCTCAGTTCCACGCCCAACACAGAAAGTCTGTGTTTGAGAGCGGCTCTTCCGCTACGGGCAGTAAGCACAATGGCATTGTCATCGATGCCCACATCTTTCGGGTTGATGATCTCATACGTCTGTATATTCTTCAATACCCCGTCTTGATGAATACCGGAAGAGTGAGCAAAAGCATTCCGTCCGACGATAGCCTTATTGGGTTGCACCGGCATATTCATCAGGCTGGATACCATACGGCTGATGGGATAGATCTTCTGGGTATTGATGTTGGTCTCGATTTTTGTCTCTTTGTGGCTTTTGAAGATCATGGCCACCTCTTCCAGGGAAGTATTTCCGGCACGCTCCCCAATCCCGTTAATGGTCACCTCTACCTGACGGGCACCGTTGAGCACGCCGCTGATGGTATTGGCAGTGGCCATTCCCAGATCGTTGTGACAATGCGTAGAGAGAATGGCCTGATCGATGTTATTCACATGTTCTACCAGATAACGGATCTTCGCACCGTATTCATCGGGCAGACAATATCCGGTAGTATCCGGTATATTCACTACGGTAGCCCCCGCTTTGATCACTGCTTCTACTACACGCGCCAGATATTCATTGTCTGTACGCCCTGCGTCTTCGGCATAGAACTCTACATCATCTACAAACCGACGCGCATATTTCACTGCTTCCACAGCACGTTCAATAATCTCTTCACGGTTGGAATTGAACTTATATTTGATGTGCATATCGGAGGTACCGATACCCGTATGAATGCGTTTGCGCTTCGCGTATTGCAACGCTTCGGCTGCCACTTCAATGTCCTTCTTCACCGCACGTGTCAGGGCACAGATAGTAGGCCAGGTCACCGCTTTGGAAATCTCAATCACAGAATTAAAATCACCCGGACTGGAAATAGGAAAGCCTGCCTCAATGACATCTACACCTAATCCTTCTAATGCCTTAGCCACCTGTATCTTTTCTACAGTATTCAACTGACATCCCGGAACCTGCTCCCCATCTCTGAGGGTGGTATCGAAAATAAACAATCTGTTGCTCATGTTCCTAATATATATTTTATAGTTTTATTTATCATGAAAAAAAGCCTTTCACACCGGGAAGTGAGAAAGGCTTTTATATATTTTACTCATACATATTTACGTACGACACTCACTTCCACTATATTTTCCTAGTAGAATAATAATGCCAGACAGTAGAATATGTATAAACGTTTGATTCATCTGTTGTCTTTTCTTGTTTCGACGCTGCAAAGGTATAGAATATTTCTTAGCAACCAAATAATACGTTACTTTTTTCTGCAAAAAAACGTCATTTCATAAGAAGAAAGAAGGAATGAACAGGAATGTATCACTCAAAGACAAGGAAACCGAAGGAAATGACACGGGATTGGGTGTATATGTGTATAGTTAAGTAACTTTTCAACAGCGAACAGCAGTATGGGTGCAGTAGATACGGATCATTTTCAGGAGGATGGCCAACGCGCTGTCAGTAGCCTATCCGTAGGGTAAAAGAGTAGGTCAACTTCTTATGGCCTGAGCCGTTCCCGTTGTATAAGACAGGCCCAACTGTTGGTAGTTCATCGGATGTAACCGATCCGATCTTTCTTTGGTATATACATGGGTCAGGATATGGAAGAGGATTTGGCCGATTATGCCTGTGTAAGAAAAATGCTCCCGTCTTTGCAGGATAAAATAAACGTGTCTCCCCTGCTTGTCAGATGTCCCGGAGGTAAGTGTATGGTTTCGTTGGAACAGCTATGTGGCACCAGGGCTGTATGGGAAGGTAGATCAGGTACATTTTCCGGAAGCACTTCCGGGAACCCCCGGAGGAGGTGCCAGATACGTTCCGTTGGCCATTCGTTCCAGTGGATCAGGCCCCGGTAGTTGCTGAGGTTCCTGGCTCTGGGAGTAGGTGAGACAGAGGGTTGTGGCAGGCTTTGTATGTGGGGGAGGTTGCAAAGGACACGGACCATACACTCTGCTCCCAGCTCTGTGGCTGTCTGTTTCAGATCATCCAGTCTTATTCCGGTGGGAACAGGAAATGTTTGTTGACACACGATATCTCCGGTGTCTTCACCTTCGTCTATCCGGTGGATGGTGATCCCACTTTTCTCTTCCTGGTAATAATAGAGCCAGAACCAGGGATTGGGTCCCCGGTAAGCGGGCAACAGAGACGGATGCAGGTTCAGACTCCCGTAGCGTGGCAGAGAGAAGATCTCTTTCCGGAGAAGAAAAGGCATTCTGAATACCGCGATCACCTCCGGCTGTCTTTCTTCTATCCACTGCCGCAACAAGCTGTTCTGGTCTTTCAGTATCTGGTAAGGCACACCTTGCCCGTTGCAATACCTTTCCAGCCGGACAGATGCCTGACAATCCAGTACACCTGTCAGAGTCAACTGGCTACACTCCTGTATGCGGGATACAAAGGAGGAATAGCCAGTTGTAATGATCAGGACCCGTATCATGGATTATGCTTCCTGGTCGGGAGTGTCTGTGTGCTCTTCGACGTTACTGATCTGTTTATTCTTCTGAGTGGCGGCGCGCCAGAGGGCGGATACGCCTGCTACCAACAGGGAGAAAAGCCCGACGAATAACCACCCTGCGATCTTAAAGGCTATTTTTACAAACCATCCGAACAGATCAATGATCCATTGGAACATAACGTCTACAATATCTCCATCTTTTGCCATAATTGATTTTTTTTAAAGATTTATAAATAGATTACTTCTGATAATTGCCGATCTGATAAGAGATGCCGTTGTTGCGGGATACTTCGCTGACCAGGTCGCTGAATGCTTCGTTGCTGATGTAACGGGACAGATTGATCACCGGGCACCCCTCTTTGAGGAAGCGGACCGGATCTTTGATCTTACCCGACTTACAGGCATTTTTGTAGAGGGTAGACCCGGGGAACGCAATGATCATATCCAGCGATATGGAAGAGAATTTCTTGTTTTTCTGCCACCAACGCAGCGTGCGGTAGAAAGATTCCGTGGTTTCGTTCTCATCTCCCAGAATAAGGGTGGAACGTGTGTCCAGTCCGGATCCGATGGTCAGTGCCAGTGCCTTTTCCACCTGTCCGATGGTGATGTGTTTACGCATGCTGTGGAGTATGTGGTTATCCGCGCTTTCGATACCCAGGAAGATATAGCGACAGTTGCTGGCTTTAAGCGCGTCCGTTATTTCCTGAGTTACGGAATCTACCCGTAACTGGATAGACCAGGTAAAAGAGTATGTCCTGACGCGTTCGCAGAAATCCAGCACCCGTTTACTGTCTGAAGCAAAGAGTTCTTCACGCAAAGCAATGTAGTTGATGTTGAAATGGCGTGTCAGGAAATCAATCTCTTTGAAGATAGAATCCAGCGAACGTTGGCGGTATTTGCTTCCCGAAGGATGAAAGCAGAAGGTGCAGTTGTATTTGCACGAACGTCCTCCGATGATCGCAACTGGAGAGTACCTGATGCCATTCTCTACTTCACCGTTGGTTGCCAGATACTTGTCGTAATCGAAACTGAGATAGTCAGGAAAAGGCAAACTATCCAGATCCTGTATGTCTGGCCGGGGAGGAGTACGGTGATAGTTACCCTCTTTCAGGTAGATCAGACCGGGAATAGGGTCTACAGGAAGTCTCCGCGTGAGTGCCTCTATCAGTTCCGGTACAGTGATCTCTCCTTCACCGATCACTCCGTAGTCTACTGTTTCCAGGGCTTTCATCGCGTTTTCCGCGTCGGAGGTGATCAGGCCGCCACCTGCCAGGGTGATGATCAGGGGATTGATCTCTTTGGCCATCCGGAACAGAGGGGCGATCTCCTGGAACTGCCCGGATATGCCTCCGATACCGATCACGTCAATCCCGTGATTTTCTATGGTATCTTTCAGCAAGGTGTAGCAGTCGCCTTCGGTATGGTTGAGATTCAGTGTATATACATACGCCACCTCC
Source organism: Bacteroides sp. (assembly GCA_021202275.1). Classification (GTDB taxonomy): domain Bacteria; phylum Bacteroidota; class Bacteroidia; order Bacteroidales; family Bacteroidaceae; genus Bacteroides. The sequence continues at coordinate 10,757 of JAJQDI010000032.1, read as the reverse complement.
GAGCGTTTCAGAGCCGATGATACATAGAGGGTACCCAATGGCATGATGTATCCCCATTGTTCGGTAGAGAAATACCGGGATACTACCAGTAAGACCTTCAGTTTATCTGGCTGTAACACATCGGATCCGGTGGATGGCCGGACCTGCCCGGTGTGGTCTGTTTCGGTTATGCTGATTGTTTTTTTCATTTCATGGATAGTATGACCGGATGGGAACGGATGTACGAAAGATGTTCCTGCGGAGTGGTTCCGAAGCGGGAACTGTAGAGACGTTCGAATCTTTGCAGCACCACTTTCCGTACAAAATCTTTGGTAAAGTCGCAGAAAATGTCCTGATACGTTTCGGGATAAGAGTTACAGAGATAGAAACAGCCTCCTCCACAGTTCCATTTCACCGGACAATACGTGCATTTGGATTTGTTGTATACATTCTCTTCCAGGAGTCGCGTAAATAGTTTCTCATCTATCCGGAGAGGGTTACCGGGTTCCTCTGTCCGGCTGGTTACCTCCCCATACACGGTACGTTCATAGGCGGGATCACCGGGAGCAGAAACGCAGTAGCATCCACTCAGTTTACCATCGGGAGTGAGACAAAATTCTCCGGCACAAGCCCGTTTGGTCGGGAAAACCGTACGGAGATAAGGAAAAGAGGTGAGACTTTTGTTTTTCTTCCGCGCTTCCCGGTCGATGGCCAGAAAGTGGCGGGTATAGGTTTTCAGGAAGTTGTCTAAGTCGTTACCTTCCGCAAAAAGACCCGCTGCGGTAACCGGTTCAAACATCATGTGGGTAATTTCCGGGAATTGCCTGTCCAGCAACTCATACATTTCCGTCATTCGCTCCACATTACCGGGAGTAAGGGTGGAATTGATCTGAGGGATCACCTGATTGTCGATCAGCCTTTGTATGTTCCTGACGACGTGGTGGTACTGTCCGCGTTGCCGGTTCTGGATCTCTTCTATGATCTCGAAAGAGATACTTATCCGTATGTGGTGAGTGCGGATGTATGCCAGCATTTTCTCTGTCAGGACAGTGCCATTGGTAATGATGGTAAAGTCTATCTTTTTGCCTGCATCTGCTGCCTGCTCGCGGGCATAATCCATACTTTCGGACAAAAGTGTCCAGGAGAGCATAGGTTCTCCTCCTCCCATATAAGAAACGGAGAGAGGCCTGTCGGAAGTTTTGGTCCTGATGAAGAAATCAATCGTATGTTTAAGCGTTTGCATGTCCAGTTCGGCGCCGGAACGTCCCCGGGCCGAATAGCAATAACTGCAACTCAGGTTACATTTCTGATTGGGAAGTACCGTGAGTAACGGATAGTCTGCCACGCTTTTCACTTTCCGGGTACGGTCTTTGAGCGGGATAAAATCGGCCAGTTCGTCCACAGCTTTTTGCCAGGCTGCTTCTCCCTTCGGATCCTGTCCCCTCCCCCAGACCGTCGACGGGTCTATCCACATCGCCTTGCAGGCCATAGGAGAATAGAGCAAACTGAGTTCGGAATCCGGTACGATCAGATCCTGCGCGTACAGGAACAATCCTTTATCGTTCAGTTGCCTTTCGGTTTCAGGTAATATTTGTTTGTGTACAGCCATAATAGATGGGAGATTTGCTGAAAATGACATGTATCTTTTACTTCTTTATAACGTTTGGTATCCTTTCTGATCTTTGACAGAGGGAAGAGGATATTTACTTTTCCTGTTTCCCAATGATTCGGGTCGGCGATATGATCGGTGGGCAAATAGCCCGCAAGTAGCTTCCACGCGATCATTTGCCGGTGCCGGATGTTTGCTGAGTATCACGATCCGGCTAACGGAATCCTTTTTCGTATTGGACAGGAGGAATTGCACCACGGAGAAGGTGAGTTCATTTGCCCCTATAAGGATATCGTGTCCGGAGAGGCTGCGGTATCTGATCTTACCCTCTTCTACAGCTGTGATCCTCCGTTGGATCAGGTTGTTGAAAGTGGAGATCAACAGTCCGCTGAAAACCACAGAGCCTGTTAACGAGACGATCAGAGAGAAGATCTTTAACGAGAAGGGATCCGAAACATTGCCTACCCCACTGGTCTGGGAGAACCAGCTGTAGATATCCAGTAATACAGTACCGGAATGGTCTTTTATCAGCAGGTTGGCCCAGAGATACATATAGCTCAATGTGAATACGACCACTGTGCCCAGAAGCAGGAGTTGTTTGTAGGTTTTTCCTTTGATGATGTTGTCCAGGTGGTTGTTGCATGCCAGGAGATACCAGAGAATAGCAGCTACCATACAAACAGAGGAGATCCACAACAGCAAACTGATTATTGATATATTCATTTGTTTTTTAGTGTTTGTATTAACATTTCCCTGACAAACCCGCAATGGATGGCAAATTCTTCCGGGCTATAAACGTGACGGGCCAATAGACATCCGCCGCCACAATGCCACCTGGCGATGCAGGAGGTGCATTCCGGGTAGTGATATACATTTCTGCTCAGGATATGCCTCAGCCGGTCTGTATCAAGTTGCACCTGCCTGTCGGGTGTCACCATACCGTAGTGAAAGGAGTCGTAGAAATCTTCTTTCGGAGAGGAGATGCGCGAACAAGCGGTGATGGCTCCTTCCGGAGTCAGGGTGAACTTACTCAGACAGGCACGCTCCCGGCACTGTCCGGCATTATTGACCAGTGTGTTGCCTACATAGAAATCATGTTCCAGTCCCACCCGGCAAGCGTTGAAGTAATTTTCCGCAAAGGAGGTATAGAACTGCTTCAGCGCTTCCGTCGTTGGAAACAGGGAGGGGTTGAGAACGGCTTCAAAAGCGATACCTCCTAATCCGGGAAAACGGGTGATCATTTCCCTGACCATCTCTTCCATACGCTCTACATTCAGTGGCGTGATGGTGCTCCTGATCCCGGGATAGATCTGATGGGAGATCAGCTCATCGATGCCCGCGCATACGTCGCTGTATCTTTCCCGCTGCTTGTTGTGTACCTCTTCGAGGACATCGAAAGAGATCACCAGATTGATTTTGTAGGAGGTGACCAGTCCGATGATCTCCGGGGTCAGCAGGGTGCCGTTGGTAACCATACCATACCGGATGTCGAAACCTTGTTCGCCGGCACGCCGGGAAGCATAGGTGATGGCTGTTTCCAGCAGGGATGAGGACGCAAGAGGATCGCCTCCGCCGGAGAAAATAAGTTGCAGGCGTGGGGCACGGGTACGTTGCCTGTTGATGAAGAAATCCAGAGCGGTGAGCAAAGTTTCTTTCTCTATTTGTTTACGGGAGCGTCCCCGGGCCGAGTAACAATAGGAGCAGGAGAAATTGCAGATGTAGTTGAGAAGAATGCTCATTTCTGTTGTTTCCTCTATCTGTTGTATCTGCTGCAACGGACGTTGCCGGGTGGTCAGTTGCGCGTAGGTATCCTGTAGTTCTTTGTCAGCCGTGAAGCGGGCAACCTGCTCCAGGCGTAAAACCTCTTCGCGGGACTTCTCCAGAAAGAGACCAGTAAAAGGGGCGTACACTAAATAGTGTTCCCCGGTTTTATCCTGGACCAAAGGAGCGACAACTATTTCTTTTTGATTTAACAACGGTGTTTTCATGTGTATATCTTATTGCGATCAGATATGACCCGCATGGGCCGATCCCAGTTTCCTTACCAGCAATTCAGTAGAGAAATTGCGCGTAAATTCACAGATGACTTTACGTATTGCAGGATTGTATTCCCGGTTCTGTACCATACATCCCCCTCCACAATTCCATTGAAGGAAACAGGTTTTGCAGTCGGGGTTGTCGTGTATGGTGTCAGTACGGATCAGTCTCCCGAACTTCTCCCGGTCAAAAACAAGTCTGCCCGAAGGATCTATTTTTCCGTATGTACAGGCTGTATATCGTTCGTCTGCAGGAGTAGATACCCGGTGACAGATCGTGAACGTTGCTTCGGGGGTCAGGCAAAGTTCTCCGTAACAATACCGGAGTACAATAGAGTCGAGGTTACGCGACAGAGCACATTTCAGTTGCTTGTGCTGCTGCCGGGCCAGATCAAGGGCCCGGAAAAAATGTTGCTGGTATTTCTTATAAAAAGACCGTGTCTCCTCTTCCTGACAAAAGATATGTTTGTCTGTAACCGGATCGAACAGGTAAGCCTCTACTCCGGGAAATCGGTCAGCCAGTTCCTGTACCATTTCAACCATCCGTTCTACATTCAACGGGGTGATCATGGCACGTACCTGTAGGTATACTCCCGCCGCAGAGAGACGATCTATAGATTGGCAGACCCGCTTGTAGCTGCCCCGTTGCCGGTTCTGTATCTCTTCCAGAACCTCAAACGATATCCGTATCCGTACGTTGTGTGTAACAAAGGTTTGTAGCATTTCAGTGCTCAGTACGGAACCGTTGATGACGAGGGTTATGGTCACATCTATTTTTTCCGCACTGGCCCGGGTGTGTATGTAGGTTATACCGAACTTCAGCAACTCCCAGGAAAGGGTAGGTTCACCTCCTCCCAGGAAAGTGATAAACAATTTCTTTTCCCGGATGCGATTGCTGTCGATAAAATAATCCAGTGCTGCTTTCAACTCTTCTTTACTTAGTTCTTTGTCCGAACGTCCCTGGGCAGAGAAGCAATAGGAGCAGGAGAAATTACAAATGTAATTGGGTAGAATATACAACAGCAGGTATTCTCCGGGATCTGTAACGGAATACATGGATTTTCCATACGCAGAGAGGTTACACAGATGATCCAGGTGACTCTGCACAGACGGATCTGTGAGCTCTTCCTTTCTTGCCGCTGCATTTTCCAGCTGCTGTATATCCGCAGGTGTAACTTTCATAACATATCCTGTCAGAGGGGCATACAAAAGGGTAGCTCTTCCGGAAGGCAGGTATTCTTCTGCCGGAATAACAAAGATCGAATGATGTGTTAAGTGAGGATACTGCATACCTTAATCCATGTAATTATTTACCAGTTCTTCCAGTGTGATACCGCTCTGTGACAGGTACTCTTCATTGAGCCTTTCGAGCAGAAGCCGGTGTGTTAGGGAACGTGTCGCATCACAGATCACTTGCTGTACTTCGTAGCTGTATTGGTTGTTGCTGGCCATACATCCGCCTCCGCAATTCCAACGGGCAAAGCAATGCAGGCAGTCGGGATTTTGCTGTGCCATCTCTTTCTCTTTCAGCCGCCGGAATTTTTCCCGATCCATCCGGACTGTATGGTTTTCATCGATCCATCCGTATATAAACTCTTCGTAGTGTTTCTCTTCCGGAGAGGATACCTCCATGCAGATGGAAAACATACCTTCGGGAGTAAGACACAGTTCTCCGTTGCAATATCTCTCTACAGTGGTTTCAAGGCTACGGGAAGTCGCGTTTTTCAGTTCTTTCTGATAGGTCTTTGCTATGGTACGCGCCTGGAGGAAAGCCTCGTTGTAACGATGGTAAAACCGACGGGTATATTCCGGATCGGAAAATATCCGCGCGTCTGTAATGGGATCAAAATAATAGGTGGTTACAGCCGGGAAACGATGAACCATTTCCAGCACCATTTCCCCAAGCCGGTCCACATTCGCCGGAGTGATCATGGAGCGTACTTCACAAGGTATCTCTCTGTCCGACAGGGCATCCAGGGTCTGACACACTTTACGGTATGCTCCGCGTTGTTTGTTCTGTATTTCTTCCAGGATCTCAAAAGAGAGGCGAGGCCGCACGTGATAGGTAGAAAATGTCCGGAGTATCTCTTCATTCATCACAGATCCGTTGGTAATAAGCCCGAAATATAATGTAATTCCCTGCCTGCCGGCAAGCTCCGACGCATATTCAATGCCGGATTTTACGAGTCGCCAGGAGAGCATAGGCTCTCCACCCCCCCCCACAAATGTGATCTTCAGCTCTTTCTTCTGCGACCGGCAACTGTCTACAAAGTAGTCCAGGGCTGCCTTCAACTGTGGCCACGACAGTTCTTTGCCGGAACGTCCTCTGGCAGAAAAGCAATAGCTACAGGAGAAATTACAAAGGAATCCGGGTAACACATACATTACCTGGTAATCTTCCAGGTGATGGATGGTCTCCAACGGGTTGTCGGAGGTATCCAATAGTTCCGTAAGCAACTCATCCACCTCTTCTTCCTTTTTCTCCCCCTCCATGGTCCGGTTCATTTTATACACAGTCTGTGCATCGGCCAGCAACATCTGACCGGATAGAGGGGCATAGATCAGATAAACATCTTCCGGTTGTCTGCCGAAATGTACCCCGGTAGCAATAGGGTATATAGCGTGTTCTGTAAGTATCATAAGGTATCTTTTTCAGGCATTGGCTTCATGCAGGATATCCAGGATAGGCTTTTCCGACTCGTTCTCATAGTCGTATTTCAGCCGCTCCCATATAATGTGTCTGGTGAATTTGCGTACGAAATCGCACTTTATCTGTTTTTTGTCTTTATCCTCCAGGCGGTTGGCATGCAGACACCCTCCTCCACAATTCCATTTGGCAAAACAATCCCTGCATTCCGGATGGGCATGTACATCTTCGTCCAGCAAACCGGAAAGTCTGGAAGTGTCGATCACGATCTCATTTTGTTCAGTGATCCGACCATATACATAGCTTTCGTAATGCGGCATTTCCGGAGAAGAGATACAGGGACAAGAAGTGATGTTGCCATCGGGACAAACAGCGAATTCTCCGGCGCAATACCGTTCTACGGAACAATCTACATTCCGGAGGAGACTGCATGACAATTCTATGCCGTGTTGACGGGCTACTTGCCGCGCTGCCAGGAAATGGGAGATATACCGGTCATAGAACCGTGCGTCTGTCTGTTCTGCCGACCAATCGTTCAGTTCCATCAACGGCTCGAAAGAGAGATAAGTGATCTCCGGAAAGTGGCGTGAAACCTCCTCTACCATTTCTACCTGACGGCATACGTTCTGTGGAGTAATAACGGCATTGATCGATAGCACTGCTCCCTTTCGCGCCAGAAGTTGCAGGTTACGACTGACTCTATCGAAATGTTTCCGCTGGAGATTCTGGATCTCTTCCAGTATTTCATAGGAAACAATAACCTCCATCCGGTTCTCCAGAATAAGATCCAGCTCTCTGGGGCTGAGTATCGAGCCGTTGGTCACGAGTTTGTAGCAGATTTCAAATCCCTCCCGGCCAGCCCGCTCGTTAGCATATTTCACTGCGGTTTCCACCAAATGTCCGGATAACAGAGGTTCTCCGCCTCCTAAAAAAGAGATGGTCAGTCGGCGGTGGGTCGTCCTCCCTTTGCAGATAAAATAGTCTAATACGGCAGTAAGTTTTTCCGGAGTTATCTCTGTTTGGGAACGGCCGGCAGCAGAGTAACAATAACTGCATTGGAAATTGCATACGTTGTTGGGGAGCAGGGACAGATTCACAAAACCATCAGTATCCCGGATGCGTCTGGACAGTGAACTTTCCGAGGGCGATGTATCGAGTAGTGCGCATGCCAACTCTTCCATCGGATCACCCTCCGAAGGCTGTTTGAGGTAGGAACACAACGCCTCCACGTCTTTACGGGAAGCAAGGGTTGCTACCGTGGCAAGCGGTGCGTAGAGCAAAAAGAACTGTTCGTTTTCTACAGGTAAAAACTCATGTAGCGAACAGGTGTATATGTTATTCTCAGATAAAATATTCATAGTAACAGAAAAATAACAAGGTTAGTCTTCCGCATACGCCTCGGATATACGTTGTTCCAACTGAGTACGCAACCATTCCCGATTGAAGTGGCAAACCTCCTCCATATATGCTTCCGGGTATTGATCGGCACGTGTCATACATTCGCCTCCACAATTCCATTTCGCAAAACAATCCCGGCATTTTTCTTTGTGCAGGACATTCAGATCCATCAATTGCCTGAACTTTTCCGTATCAAAGGTGACTCCCTCTTCAGTTACCGAGCCATAGACACATTTTTCATACCTGTCTTCCCGGGGCGAAGAGGCGCAGTGGCAGATCGAAAAGGTGCCTTGGGGGGTCAGACATAACTTACCCGGACAATATCTCATTTTCATAGTATCTGCCATTTCATCCAGGGAAAACCATAGTGAAGTTTTCCCCTTTCCATACAATTCCTTAATGGCGCGGTAATGGGTAGCAAATTTCCGGTAGAACTCCCGCATCTCTCCGGGCGAACCGAACAAGGTATGATCGGTCACCGGTTCCAGCGTATAATTGCGCACAAAAGGATATGTTTTCAATACCTCTTCCACCATTTCCTGCATCCGGTCTACACTGAAAGGTGTGATGGTGGAATTGAGCATAACCGGAATACCGGCCTTACCATAGCTGATAATATGTTGTGAGACCTTTTCATACTGACCACGCAGATGCTCCTGCAACTCCGGGAGCACTTCAAAGGATACGCATACACTGCACGCGTAGGTTTTCAGCGTATGGAGAATTTCTTCTTCAAGAATAGCCCCGTTGGTAATGAAAGATACCCACAGAGTGAAACCGTATTGCCGGGCACGTTCGTAGGCATACTCCAACGCGTATTTGATAGTTTCCCAGGAAAGAAGAGGTTCTCCACCGCCTGAGACAAACATTTTGATGGTCTGTGGACAAATGCGTTGCGGGTCGATAAAGAAATCCAGTGCCTTCCGGAGCTTTTCCCGGGTGATCTGGGCGTGGGACCTCCCCTGAGCCGAATAGCAGTATTGACACCTGAAGTTGCATATCAGATTGGGAAGCAACGACAGAGTGGTATATTCCTGCGGGGACTGGCGCAACATTTTCCGGACCGCGGGAAAGTCGTAGTCCAGCAATTCCTTAGCCCATTCCGGATATCCTTCGTTCCGTTCTCCGGAAAAGAAGGAATCCGCCAGTGTATGCAAAAGATCCACTCCTGACTGATCTATCAGGCAACAAGTGTCACTCAAAGGGGAATAGGCGATAAAAGTATGTTGTGAAATTCGTGTCCGGGTAACAGGAATAATAAATGTTTCTGTATGGGAAAGTCTCATTTCGGTATGATACATAGCAGGAAAGCCTGACTATCTCTGGAACAGTCAAGCTTTCCCGGCTTTGTTAGTCGTTGCAGCGACAACCACCTCCGAAACAGTCACAGCAACCATTTACTTTTGCTTTCGCTTTCTTTACTTTCACGATTTTTGTTAGCATATTATTCAGATTTTAACCAGATCCTTACTCTCTTTACATAGGCATTTCAGGTTTCTCCCTTTTATTTGACAGATGTTCGATTCAATAGAAAAACTACAACTATATGCAAAAATAAATCTTTTTCCCATTTTAACAAAAAATAGATAAACTAATATGAGGTACATTTTTGTTTATACATGCTTTTTTTATCAACCGGATCTATAGATTTAATTCTTTGTTAGTTCATACATGAGGGATCAAAAGGGTCATATACAGGTTTTGAAATTGAATTCTGTCTGTGAAAAGTGAAAATAGGATTCCGTGGATAGAACTCCCTATTTGGTTTGAACTTTCATCCCGTGTCGTGAATAAAAGTTTTCTCTATTCCCAAGTTTCCTACCACCCGTGTAGCTATTATTGTGGGAAAGTCAGGAGTTCTCTAGTAAAGGAAGGACGCATATAGTTCTTACAGAAACCCGAATGGGTTAGCTAAATACATAGATTCTTCCGATAAGGTTTCCTACAGGAAACTAAAATTCGCAGCGGGAAATCTGTATCCGGCATAACAGGGATGTCACAGAGGATATATAATAAACTGAATGGGAAACAAAGGTAAATACAGATGGATAGGAACATCGCATAATGACTGAAAAGCAATATAAGCGTTCAGGATGTGCAGCAACCAAACAAATAGATTCAGATAGTTTATTAAGGAACTTGCAAGCTATTTGATAATTAAATAAAGATAACAGATAAGTAAGTATAGTACATGAGAAAGAAAAAAGGAAGAAAATATATCGATTTTCTTCCTTTCTTATCTAAGTTCAAAAGCTGTTATTCAGCAGTGGCTTCTTCTGCACAACAAGCTTTTTCTTCTGCATCTTTATCACAACAAGCTGTAGAGTCATTTTTGCAGCAAGCTTCCTCCTGTTCTACTGCTACTGTTTCTACTTCAGTAGCGTCAGCTACATTTTCTTTCGCGCTATTACCGCCACAAGCAGTCATTGCCAATACTGCTAAAGCAGCAAAAAATAATTTTGTCTTCATACCTTTAATTTGCTTTAAACGTTTAAATTAATGTGCGGCGCAAAGGTAATCATTTTCATTGAATTTTGCAAGGATTAATAATATAGTTAAATATATAGAATTACATAAAATCTGATCTATAGGATCATACAGTTGAAACAACGATAGACACAGTTCATGGAAGATCGGCAGAGTCCATACTACCATGTATAATCTCCCAAATTCCCTTTAAATCAAAAAAGCGGTATACGGTATAGGTACAATGTATGATAGTAGGTATAATAGTTTATGGTAGTATATATGTAGAACCACTTAATGAAAGCATCATGGAAAACCCAACAACAAGTTGTAAGACTTCTTTGCCACGAAACTCTTACGAACCTAATAAAGATGTATATATATAAAAAGAGTTGTATAGCAGTAGGATATGGGTATCAATACAGGGGTATAGTATAACGGGGATGTAGGGTAGGGATGTAGGGTGTATATATTTATTATATAAAAAAGAGAAAGAGGTAGTTTCATTTATGAAACCGAAGATAATGGGTAATGATCTGGTATATATAATATATATGTATGTGTGTGTATGTGCAAAAAAAGAGCGGGTTAGTTTCCTTTGTTGAAACTAACCCGCTCAGCT
>JAJQDI010000022.1 GCA_021202275.1 Bacteroides sp. | reverse complement strand
TAGTTGCCTTCTTAGCTGAGCGGGTTAGTTTCAACAAAGGAAACTAACCCGCTCTCTTTTTTTGCACATACACACACATACATATATATTATATATAAACCACACACTGCCATTACCTTCGGATACACTTTTGATCTGCTATTTATAGCATACATACCCCGGATTTTTATATGTTACTGTTATTTTTCATATTATACCTGCTGTTTCATAGATATATGTCACAAAAATCATGGATTATCTTCTCTTCTAAGATCTCTTTCTGAGTCAGATGTAATTTGAAAATAGGAATATTTACTGATAATTTGTCTATAATAAGGATTATTATTCGTATCTTTGTCGCCCGAATTCTGTCTACTAACGTATTAGATAGGGTTTGGGGATTTATCCTTTTTTCGGGACCTAAAATAAAGATACCTTGGGAAAGTTTGATAAGTACAAGATCGATTTGAAAGGCATGCAGGTGCCTTTGGTTACCTATGGCTATTTGCTGGATAGTGTGTTTTTTGCAGATATAGATGGACCGGAAGTTCAGAAAGGCCGTGTTCAGGTTCAGGTGACAGTCAGAAAGACCAGTCATACCTATGAACTTACTTTTCAGACAGAGGGCATTGTATGGGTACCCTGTGACCGTTGTCTGGACGAAATAGAAATACCGGTATCTTCTACGGATACACTGATCGTAAAGTTTGGTTCGGAATATGCGGAAGAAGGAGAAAATTTGATCGTTATTCCCGAAGAAGAGGGAGAGATCAACGTAGCCTGGTTTATGTATGAGTTTATAGCGCTTTCTCTTCCCATGAAGCATGTACATGCTCCGGGAAAGTGTAACAAGTCTATGACCGGAAAGTTGAGTAAACACCTGCGCACTTCCTCTGACGAAGAGCAGGAAGATTCTTTCGGATCCGATGAATCCATGCTGTTGGAAGACGATCAGCAGGAGGGTGGTGACAAAACCGATCCACGCTGGAATGAATTAAAGAAACTATTAGATAATAATTAAAGATTAGAACAAAATGGCACATCCTAAGAGAAGACAATCAAAAACCAGAACTGCGAAGAGAAGAACTCACGATAAGGCAGTAGCTCCTACGTTGGCAGTATGCCCGAACTGTGGAGAATGGCACGTGTATCATACAGTATGTGGAGCTTGTGGCTATTACAGAGGCAAACTCGCTATTGTGAAAGAGGAAGCTATCTGATCCTTTTCTCTTCCTTATGAAATGATGCACCTGATAAAGTCTCTATAGGCTGAAGATAGCCGGGACCTTATCAGGTGTAATAAATACTGATTATTGAATTTAATGGAAAAAATAAATGCGATTATCACAGGCGTCGGTGGCTATGTACCGGATTATGTTCTGAACAATGAAGAACTCTCCTGGATGGTAGATACCAATGACGAATGGATAATGACCCGTATCGGAGTGAAGGAACGGCGGATATTGAACGAAGAAGGTCTGGGTACCTCTTACATGGCACGTAAAGCGGCCAAGCAATTGATGCAGAAAACCGGCTCTCATGCGGACGAGATTGATCTGGTGATCGTAGCTACCAGTACAGCTGATTATCCGCTCCCTTCTGTGGCTTCTATCCTTTGTGACAAATTAGGGCTTAAGAACGCATTTGCTTTTGATATGCAGGCAGCTTGCAGTGGTTTTCTATATGCTATGGAGACAGCTGCTTCTTTCATCCGTTCCGGAAGATACAAAAAGATCATTGTGGTAGGGGCAGATAAAATGTCTTCCATTGCCAATTATACAGACCGGGCCACCTGTCCGATCTTTGGAGATGGTGCTGCTGCTATTATGGTAGAGCCTACAACAGAAGAGTATGGGATCCTCGATTCTATTTTGCATACGGACGGGAAAGGACTTCCTTTTTTACATATGAAGGCAGGAGGTTCGGTTTGTCCGGCTTCTTACTTTACCGTGGACAATCATTTACACACGGTGTACCAGGAAGGACGTACGGTGTTTAAATACGCGGTATCCAATATGTCAGATGTGAGTGCTACTATTGCCGAGAAAAACAATCTGACGAAAGAAGATATCCATTGGGTAGTGCCTCACCAGGCAAATATGCGTATTATTGACGCGGTAGCCAATCGTCTGGAAGTTCCTTTGGAAAAGGTACTGATCAATATAGATCGGTACGGCAATACAAGTGCTGCTACTTTGCCGTTGTGTATATGGGATTTTGAAAGCAAATTGAAGAAAGGTGATAACATGATTTTCACAGCGTTCGGAGCAGGTTTTACCTGGGGAGCGGTATATGTGAAATGGGGTTATGACAGTCAGAACTAAAGTAATTTTACTATCAGATATGAAAAAGACGCATCCTATTTAGTTTCGGTGCGTTTTTTTGTCTCACATCGTAAATAAACACAGAGATGCATAAAGCCGGATTTGTAAATATCGTAGGTAATCCCAATGTCGGAAAGTCGACATTGATGAACCTGTTGGTCGGAGAATGTATTTCTATCGCCACCTTCAAGGCACAAACCACCCGTCATCGCATCATGGGTATATACAATACCGATGAGATGCAGATCGTATTCTCTGATACTCCGGGCGTACTCAAGCCTACGTACAAGCTCCAGGAATCTATGCTCAACTTTTCCAGATCGGCTCTTGTCGATGCGGATATCCTGCTCTATGTAACCGATGTGATCGAATCTCCCGACAAGAACCAGGAGTTCGTTGCCAAAGTGAAGGAGTTGGACGTGCCGGTACTCTTGCTGATCAATAAGATCGATCTTACGGATCAGGAGAAGCTGGTATCTCTGGTGGAAGCCTGGAAAGAGTTGCTGCCTGACGCAGAGATCATCCCTATCTCGGCAGGTAATAAGTTCAATGCGGACTATGTAATGAAGCGGATTCGGGAACTTTTGCCGGATTCTCCTCCTTTCTTTGATAAGGATCAGTGGACCGACAAGCCGGCCCGCTTCTTTGTAACAGAGATCATCCGGGAGAAGATCTTACTGTACTACGACAAAGAAGTGCCTTATTCGGTAGAGGTCGCTGTGGAAGAGTTTAAAGAAGATAACCGGAAGATACACATACGGGCGGTGATCTATGTGGAGCGGGATTCACAGAAAGGGATTATCATTGGCAAACAGGGAAAAGCATTGAAGAAAGTCTCCACGGAAGCCCGTAAAGATCTGGAGCGTTTTTTCGGGAAGACGATTTTCCTGGAAACTTATGTAAAGGTAGATAAAGACTGGCGTAGTTCGGACCGCGAATTGCGCAGCTTTGGCTATCAGTTGGATCAAAATATATATTCATACGACTGTGACAGTCGCAAAAAGAAGGAAATTAATATGGGAAATTTAGTAGCAATCGTAGGACGTCCCAATGTCGGAAAATCTACCCTGTTCAACCGTCTCACCAAGACGCGTCAGGCCATTGTGAATGATGAAGTAGGGACAACCCGTGATCGTCAATATGGAAAGTCAGAATGGATCGGACGCGAGTTCTCTGTGGTAGATACCGGAGGATGGGTGGTCAACTCAGACGATATTTTTGAAGAAGAGATCCGTAAGCAGGTGCTGCTGGCAGTAGAAGAGGCAGATGTGATCTTGTTCGTGGTAGATGTAATGAATGGTATCACGGATCTGGATATGCAGGTGGCTACTATTCTACGCCGCTCGAAAAGTCCGGTCATCGTGGTTGCCAATAAAACGGATAATCACGAATTACAATACAATGCCCCTGAATTCTATAAATTGGGTCTGGGAGATCCTTATTGCGTTTCGGCTATGACCGGAAGCGGTACGGGAGATCTGATGGATGTGATCGTCGATAACTTTAAGAAAGAAACAGATGAGATCCTGGACGAAGACATCCCGCGTTTCGCGGTAGTAGGACGTCCGAATGCCGGTAAATCCTCTATCATCAATGCCTTTATCGGTGAAGAGCGAAATATCGTAACCGAGATAGCAGGAACTACCCGCGACTCTATTTATACGCGTTACAATAAATTTGGATTTGATTTTTACTTAGTAGATACCGCGGGTATCCGTAAGAAAAACAAGGTGAATGAAGATCTGGAATATTATTCCGTCGTGCGTTCCATCCGTGCCATTGAAGGAGCAGATGTATGTATCCTGATGGTAGATGCGACGCGTGGTATAGAAGGTCAGGATCTGAATATTTTCTCTTTGATCCAGCGCAACTCCAAAGGATTGGTCGTTGTGGTCAATAAGTGGGACCTGGTGCAGGATAAAACGACAAAAGTGATCAAGACTTTTGAAGAAGCGATCCGGTCGCGTTTTGCCCCTTTTGTGGATTTCCCGATCGTATTTAGTTCCGCGCTCACCAAACAACGTATCCTCAAAGTCCTGGAAGAAGCCAGAGCCGTATATGAGCATCGCCAGATCCGTATCCCGACAGCCCGGCTCAATGAAGAGATGCTTCCTCTGATCGAAGCATATCCGCCTCCTGCCGCGAAGGGAAAATACATAAAGATCAAGTATGTAACTCAGCTGCCCAATACGCAGGTACCGTCTTTCGTTTTCTTCGCCAATCTGCCGCAATATATAAAAGAACCTTATAAGCGTTTTCTGGAGAACAAGATGAGAGAGAAATGGGAATTGTCAGGTACACCCATTCATATCTATATTCGCCAGAAATAGTCAGGCAATCAAAAAGCTCCGGAAATATCTTCGGAGCTTTTTGATGAATAAACTGTACCTTTCTTAACCTTCCAGTTGCTGTACTTCCACCTCTTTGACCTTGCGGAACAGATCCGAAGCAAAGATAAAATCATTCAGTTTCTGATTGGAAGAGGTGAATATGTCTTCTTTGATTCCTTCCCATTCTTTATTCCCTTCGTAGATATAGATGATCTTCTCCCCAATGCCCATCACCGAGTTCATGTCGTGTGTATTGATGATGGTGGTGATCTGGTATTCCTGTGTAATGTCGTGGACCAATTCGTCGATGACAAGCGAGGTTTTCGGATCCAGCCCCGAGTTGGGCTCATCACAGAACAGATACTGAGGTTCTAAAGCAATAGCCCGGGCGATAGCCACGCGCTTCTGCATACCTCCGCTGATCTCTCCGGGAAACTTATCTTTGGCATCGCTCAGGTTTACCCTGTCTAAGCAGAACATCGCCCTTTTTACCTTCTCGCGGTGATTGAGATTACTGAACATATTCAGCGGGAACATCACATTTTCCAGAACAGACAAAGAGTCAAACAGGGCCGCACTCTGGAAGATCATTCCCATCTCCCTGCGCAACATCTTTCTTTCCTTTTTGCCCATCGTCAGAAAGTTCCGGTTATCGTATAGCACTTCTCCTTTGTCCGGGATCAGCAAGCCTACAATACATTTCATCAGAACTGTTTTTCCGGAACCACTCTGCCCGATAATGAGGTTTGTCTTCCCATTCTCGAACGTGGCGTTTATATCTTTCAATACGTCTTTGCCTTCGAAAGATTTATATAGATTCTTGATCTCGATCATCCCATCAGAAGTTTAGTGAGTACCAGGTCGGAAAACAGGATCAGGACGCTGCTGCTCACCACAGCGTCTGTAGAAGATTTACCTACCGCAATGGAGCCACCTTCTACTGTATAGCCGAAGAAAGAAGAAACGCTGGCGATAATGAAAGCGAAAAACAATGATTTGATGAAACTGCACCAGATAAACCATTCTACAAACATATATTGCAGTCCATATTCCAGATCATTGGCAGACATCACCCCGGCAAACCAACACGTGGCGAACGCACCGATGATACCTGCGAATATGCTGAACGTTACCAATATCGGTATCACGGAAACCATGGCTGCGATTTTGGGCAGGATCAGATACGAGGCGGAGTTGACCCCCATGATCTCCAGCGCGTCTATCTGTTGGGTAACCCGCATGGTCCCCAATTCCGAAGCAATGTTAGAACCCACTTTTCCGGCAAGTATCAGACACATGATGGAAGAAGAGAATTCCAGCAACAGGATCTCCCGGGTTACATACCCTACGGTCCAACGGGGCATCCAGGGACTTTCAATATTGAGTTTGATCTGTATCGTGATCACGGCTCCGATAAAGAAAGAGATGAGCAGTACAATGCCGATCGAATTCACCCCCAGTTGTTCGATTTCTTTGATGTATTGTTTGAAGTACATGCTTAACCGTTCCGGCCTCGAAAAGGTTCGCTTCATCAGGAGAAGGTATCTTCCAACTGTTTTTAACGCTTTATGCATAAACCTTTAATTTGTTGCAAATGTACATTATTTCGGCTTATTTTTACTACATTTGCCGCAAAATAAGAGCCTGTGTGCATTTTGCCCGTTCCTGTATCCAGGCTTATTTTCAGATCCATTTTTCTAGTTCCAGGGCGATAACAGCAGACTGTTTGAGCCGGGAAAAGAGGGAAATGACGCCACAAGAAAACAGAAGAAAGGGCAGAAATCAGAGAGAACAGATTAGTCGTGGAAAATTTAAACAGGCTCTAAGAGGGTATGGAAAATAGTAAAATGATACTTCGGACCGAGGATCTGGTGAAGAAATATGGCAAACGTACGGTTGTGAACCATGTTTCGATCCATGTAGAGCAGGGAGAGATCGTGGGACTACTGGGGCCCAACGGTGCCGGAAAAACAACCTCTTTTTACATGACCGTGGGCCTTATCACTCCCAACGAAGGGCGTATTTTTCTGGACGATCTGGAGATCACCAAATATCCGGTATACAAACGTGCCCAGACCGGTATCGGATACCTGGCGCAGGAGGCTTCGGTATTTCGTCAGATGAGCGTGGAAGACAATATCGCTTCTGTGCTTGAAATGACCAATAAGCCTCTGGACTATCAGAAAGACAAACTGGAAAGTCTGATCGCCGAATTCCGTTTGCAGAAAGTACGGAAGAACCTGGGAAATCAGCTCTCCGGAGGAGAACGCCGGCGTACGGAGATCGCCCGTTGTCTGGCTATCGATCCCAAGTTCATTATGCTGGATGAACCCTTTGCCGGAGTAGACCCGATCGCTGTGGAAGATATTCAGCAGATCGTATGGAAACTCAAAGACCGCAATATCGGTATTCTGATCACAGACCACAACGTACAGGAGACGTTAAGTATCACCGACAGAGCTTATCTCTTGTTTGAAGGAAAGATTCTTTTCCAGGGTACTCCTGAAGAACTGGCCGAAAACCAGGTCGTTCGTGAGAAATATCTCAGCAACAGCTTTGTCTTGCGGCGGAAAGATTTCCAGTTGTAAAGCGGTTATCTGATTGCTTCCGGTATATATTCCAGCCAGATCCTGTCTACACATTGCATGCCGTTCTCTTCATAAATAGGTTCCGGATAGTTCTCTATAAAATAGTTCCGGATCACATCTGTTACCTGAAATCCCATTTTCTTGTAGAAAGTGAGCTGAAAGAATTCTATTCCTTCTATCCCTGTACCACCGGTTCCTAAGCAGATCTTCCGGTTGCTGTATCGCTCCATCAGGTATTTCATCATCCGGGTAGCATGTCCTTGTCTGAGGTGAGAAGGATGCGTGACGAGGTTTTTGAGTTCGACCCTATCTCCCTCCGCTGTCATCAGGGCAGCACATACGACCACTTCTTCTTTTTTCATTACATACAGATCTCCGGCAGACAGATAGGAACGTACCATCTCCTCAGAGGGGTCTGCAATCAGTAACAGTTCCAGATAACTTTCTTTATTACAGGTGATCTGCTCTATGTGGTATGACATATGAAATTCCGGTTACAAAAAAAACCTCCGGCCTTTCCAGGCCAGAGGTCTCTTTTATTTCCCTATGTTTCTTTCTTTAGAATTTAGGTCTGGCTTCTTTCACAACCATTGTACGTCCTTCGTACTCTGCGCCATTCAGTTCGGCAATCGCTTTAGCGCCTTCCGAATCATCAGGCATTTCCACGAAAGCAAAACCTTTTGAACGGCCTGTTTCACGATCCATGATTACTTTTACAGAGTTTACTGTACCGTAATCTTCCATAACTTGTTGAATGTCTGCTTCCCTAACACGGTAGTTAAGGTTTCCTACATAAATGTTCATAATGAAAAAAATAAAAAATAAATAAATGAATAAAACTCTCTGAATAACGGCGGATAATAACAAAGATTTAGAATAACAGAGAGTTTACAAAAACGTTTTGAAAACGGAAAGTAAAAACTTGTAATAAAATCGCGAAACTAATGCGCCATCATTCGGCAACAAAGAAACACATTTATTTTTAAAAAACAATAAAAACAGGAGAGTTCTTTTGATTAATTATCTGAAAAATAATAAAGATAACGTTCTTTAAGCCAGCAATTCGCACCATTCGGAAAGATGAAAAATCTTACATGTAACCTGTTTCCCGTGCGATGAGCCTCCTTTCCTGTTACAATCTGGTGAATGGGGAGTTGTCCCCTACAAGGGGTAAGGCAATAAAATAGTGGAGCATGTTTTTTGATAATTGAAAGATTAGCACTAATTTTGCACCCTTATTTATAAATAGAATCGAATATAAATCAAATAAATAATTGTCATAATGGACGTTTCATTGCAAAACATTGACAAAGTAAGCGCGTTACTTACCGTAAAGATCGAAAAAGCTGACTATCAGGAGCAGGTAGATAAATCATTGAAAACGCTTCGTCAGAAAGCTCAGTTGCCGGGATTCCGCAAAGGAATGGTACCTATAAGCCTGGTGAAGAAGATGTATGGAAAGTCGGCTGTCGCGGAAGAGGTCAATAAGTTGCTTTCGGAAAAAGTATACGGATACATCAAAGAGAACGATCTGAATATCCTGGGTGAGCCTCTGCCGAATGAAGACAAGCAGCCGGTAGTGGATTTCGATACCATGGAAGATTTTGAGTTCCTTTTCGATATTGCTCTGGCTCCGGAGTTTCAGGCAGAACTTACCGCTAAAGATAAAATAGACTATTACACCATCGATGTAACAGACGAGATGGTAGATAATCAGATCAAGAGCTATACCCAACGTACCGGTAAATATGAACAGGTAGACAACTACCAGGATAAAGATATGCTGAAAGGACTGTTGGCGGAGCTGGACGAGAACGGTAGCACCAAAGAAGGAGGTATCCAGGTAGAAGGCGCGGTGATGATGCCTTCTTATATGTCTGACGAAGAGCAGAAAGCGATTTTCTCTACAGCGAAAGTAAACGATGTGCTTACCTTCAATCCCCACAAAGCCTTCGGTGGCAATGAAGCGGAGATCGCTTCTCTGTTGAAGATCGAAAAGGAAGCGGTAGCTGATATGCAGTCTGATTTCGGCTTCCGGGTAGAAGAGATCACCCGTTTTATCGATGGTGAACTAAACCAGGAACTTTTCGACCAGGTATTCGGAGAAGGTGTTGTGAGCAGCGAAGAAGAGTTCCGCACCAAAGTAAAAGAGAACATTGCCGGACAGTTTGTCGCGGATAGCAATTATAAATTCCTGCTGGATGTGCGTAAGGCATTGATCGGGAAAGCGGGTAAACTCGAGTTCCCCGATGCGATCCTCAAGCGCATCATGCTCCTCAACAATCAGGAAAAGGGAGAAGAGTTTGTCAATGAGAACTATGACAAGAGCATTGAAGAACTCACCTGGCACCTGATCAAAGAGCGGCTTGTGAAAGAAAATGAGATCAAGGTAGAGCAGGAGGATGTGATACAGATGGCCAGAGAAGCTACCAAAGCTCAGTTTGCGCAATACGGTATGATGACTGTTCCCGATGAACTGCTCGACAATTACGCGCAGGAGATGCTCAAGAAAAAAGAAAGCATCGACGGATTGGTCAATCGTGTGGTAGAAGCGAAGTTGTCGGCCGCTTTGAAAGAAAAAGTAAAATTGAATCAGAAAATGGTGAGCGTAGAAGAGTTTAACAAACTTTTCGCCTGATCGGTCACGCTCCGTAAGGAGTTGTACAGATACACAAACACAGAGTTTTTATATATTTATAACTCTGTGTTTTTTATAACGTATCCCTTTTTTGTTTCTTTGTATAGATATTAATCCTTTAAAATAGAGAAAACAATGATGGATGATTTTAGAAAATATGCGACCAGGCATCTGGGGATGAATGGTCTGGCATTGGATGGCGTGATCAGTTCACAAGCCAGTTATCTGAATCCGTACATTCTGGAAGAAAGACAGTTGAATGTGACTCAGTTGGATGTATTCTCCCGTCTGATGATGGACCGGATCATTTTCCTGGGTACACAGATCGATGATTATACAGCCAATACATTACAGGCACAGTTGTTGTATCTGGATTCGGTAGATGTGGGTAAGGATATTTCCATATACATCAATTCGCCGGGCGGATCGGTATATGCCGGTCTGGGTATTTATGATACGATGCAATTCATCTCCAGTGATGTGGCTACTATCTGTACAGGTATAGCTGCTTCTATGGCCGCGGTGTTGCTGGTTGCAGGTACCGAAGGCAAGCGTTCGGCACTGAGACACGCGCGCGTTATGATCCACCAGCCTCTGGGAGGTGCCCAGGGACAGGCTTCGGATATCGAGATCACTGCCCGGGAGATCGTAAAAATGAAGAAAGAACTTTATACCATTATTTCCGAACATTCGCATACTCCTTTTGAGAAGGTATGGGCCGACTCGGACCGGGACTACTGGATGACGTCTCAGGAGGCTAAAGAATATGGTATGGTAGATGAAGTGTTGATCAGAAAATAATATGGCAGGATCAAAAAACAGCAACAAAAAGAAATGTAGTTTCTGCGGCCGTGCAGAGGAGGAGGTAGGTCTGCTGATCACCGGTCTGCACGGGAATATCTGTGATGTCTGTAGCATACAGGCCAACGAGATCGCGCAGGAGGCTCACGGTATCTCACAAAAAAAGAACAAACCGGCACAACTCAACTTTGAAGATCTTCCCAAACCTGTGGAGATCAAGAAATTCCTGGATCAGTATGTCATCGGGCAGACGGATGCCAAGCGTTTTCTTTCGGTCTCGGTCTATAACCACTACAAACGACTCTTGCAGGTGAATGACGGGGATGATGTCGAGATCGAGAAATCAAATATTATCATGGTAGGAAGTACGGGTACCGGCAAAACATTGCTGACCCGTACGATAGCCAAGCTCCTGCATGTCCCTTTCACCATTGTAGATGCTACTGTATTGACAGAGGCCGGATATGTGGGAGAAGATATCGAAAGCATCCTGACCCGTCTGTTGCAGGTGGCCGACTACAATGTTCCTAAAGCGGAGCAGGGAATTGTATTTATCGATGAGATCGATAAGATAGCCCGCAAGAGTGACAATCCCTCTATTACCCGTGACGTAAGTGGAGAAGGGGTGCAGCAGGGATTGCTGAAGCTACTCGAAGGATCTATTGTCAATGTTCCCCCTCAGGGAGGGCGTAAACATCCGGATCAGAAGATGATCCCGGTGAATACCCGGAATATCCTGTTTATCTGTGGCGGAGCTTTCGATGGTATCGAAAAGAAGATCGCCCAGCGACTCAATACCCATGTGGTAGGTTTCAATGCTTCCAGGGACAGTGCTAAAATAGACAAAGGGAATATGATGCAGTATATTGCCCCGCAGGATCTGAAGTCGTTCGGACTCATTCCGGAGATCATCGGACGTCTGCCGGTACTGACCTATCTGGAACCTCTGGACCGGGAGGCGCTGCGGTCTATCCTGACCGAGCCTAAAAACTCGATCATCAAACAATATATCAAATTGTTCGAGATGGATGGGATCGAACTTACGTTCGACGAGGAGGTACTGGAATATATTGTCGACAAAGCGGTGGAATATAAACTGGGTGCCCGCGGACTGCGTTCTATTGTGGAAACCATCATGATGGATGTCATGTTCGAGATCCCTTCCCAAGAGCGGAATGCCTATCAGGTGAGCCTGGAATATGCGCAAAAACAACTGGAAAAGGCCAATCTTTCCAGGCTGCAAACGGCCTGAGCGGACTGACAAAGTGAATTTAACAGGGGGTTCATGCAATTCTTGAAAATATTCGGTAATGAATATTTGCTATTTTGGAAGTTGTTTCTAACTTTGTTACAACACTTATGAGTCACGACACATATTTAACATGGTATTGAAACAAACAACCTTAATAAAATGGCAGAAAAGAAGAATCTGATTGACCACCTGAAAGAGTACTTTGGATTCGACAATTTCAAAGGCAATCAACAAGCTATCATATATAATCTGCTTGATGGCAAGGACACATTTGTCCTGATGCCGACAGGTGGGGGGAAATCTTTGTGCTATCAGTTGCCTTCCTTATTGATGGAGGGTACAGCTATTGTGATCTCTCCGCTGATCGCGTTGATGAAGAATCAGGTAGATGCCATGCGCAATTTCAGTGAAGAAGATGGGGTGGCCCATTTTATTAATTCTTCGTTGAACAAAAGCGCGATCGATCAGGTACGTACGGATATCCTGGCCGGAAAGACCAAGTTACTGTATGTAGCTCCGGAGTCACTCACGAAAGAGGAGAATGTGGAATTCCTGAAAAGCGTAAAGATCTCTTTTTATGCCGTGGACGAAGCGCATTGTATCTCGGAGTGGGGGCATGACTTCAGACCTGAATACCGGAGGATACGACCGATCATTAATGAGATCGGCAAAGCCCCTCTGATCGCGCTGACAGCTACCGCAACACCTAAAGTACAACACGATATCCAGAAAAACCTGGGCATGGTAAACGCGGAGGTCTTCAAGTCCTCGTTCAACCGTCCCAACCTTTACTACGAAGTACGTTCCAAGACGAATAACGTCGATAAGGATATTATTAAATTCATTCGCAACCATCCGGAGAAGTCAGGTATCATCTATTGCCTGAGTCGCAAGAAGGTAGAAGAACTGGCGGAGATACTGCAAGCCAACGGGGTCAATGCCCGGGCCTATCACGCCGGTATGGACTCTGCTACCCGCACCCAGAACCAGGACGATTTCCTGATGGAGCGGATAGAGGTGATCGTGGCAACTATCGCCTTCGGGATGGGGATCGATAAGCCGGATGTCAGGTATGTCATTCATTACGATATCCCGAAAAGTCTGGAAGGCTATTACCAGGAGACGGGAAGAGCCGGCAGAGACGGGGGCGAAGGCAAATGTATTACTTTTTATACAAATAAAGACCTGCAGAAACTGGAAAAGTTCATGCAAGGCAAACCTGTGGCAGAGCAGGAAATCGGAAAGCAGCTGCTGTTGGAGACTGCTGCGTATGCTGAATCTTCCGTATGTCGCCGAAAGACATTATTGCATTATTTCGGCGAGGAGTATACGGAAGAAAACTGTGGAAATTGTGACAACTGTTTAAACCCTAAAAAACAAGTGGAGGCTCAAGACTTATTATGTTCCGTGATCGAGACAGTGATCGCGGTGAAAGAAAACTTTAAAACCGACTATGTTATAGACATTTTGCAAGGGAAGGAGACATCCGAGGTACAAGCACATTTACATGAAGACCTGGAGGTGTTCGGTTCCGGTATGGGAGAAGAAGACAAAACCTGGAATGCGGTGATCCGGCAAGCGCTTATTGCGGGCTATCTGGCAAAAGATGTAGAAAACTACGGTACCCTGAAGGTAACCGATGCGGGAAGGAAATTTCTCACTAAACCTGTTTCTTTCAAAATAACCGAAGACAATGAATTCGAGGAAACGGAAGAAGAAACTCCTACCCGTGGGGGTGGTTCCTGCGCAGTAGACCCGGTATTGTATTCCATGCTGAAAGATCTTCGTAAGAAGCTTTCCAAAAAGCTGGGGGTGCCTCCGTATGTAATTTTCCAGGACCCTTCTCTGGAGGCTATGGCTACGATCTATCCGGTGTCTCTGGATGAATTGCAGAATATTCCCGGAGTCGGTGCCGGAAAGGCAAAACGATACGGACAGGAGTTCTGCGTATTGATCAAGAAACATTGTGAGGAAAATGAGATCGAACGCCCGGAAGATCTGAGGGTGCGTACGGTGGCTAATAAGTCCAAGCTCAAAGTATCTATCATTCAGACCATAGACCGTAAAGTGGCTTTAGACGATATCGCTGTGTCCAAAGGGATCGAATTCAGTGAACTCCTGGATGAAGTCGAAGCCATTGTGTATTCGGGAACCAAGCTCAATATCGATTATTTCTTAGATGAGATCATGGACGAAGATCATCTGCTGGATATTTATGACTACTTCAAAGAGTCTACGACCGACAGCATAGAAGACGCGTTGGAAGAGTTGGGCGATGAGTTTACGGAAGAAGAAGTACGGCTGGTGAGGATCAAGTTTATCTCTGAAATGGCCAACTGATCCGGACGGCTATTTGACAAGAACAGAAAGAGAGGCCACCCCATATATACGGGTTGGCCTCTCTCTTGTTCCGGGACAGGAGAAAAACAGGGCTGTTTCCCGGATAGCCGGATAAAAAGCGTATCTTTGCAGACAACCATCCTCAAGGAGTTTGTATGAAACCATGGTGCCTTTTTGTTTTTCTGTGTGGGATCTTTTCTTTCTCATTCGCGCAGGAAACGAGTGTTTTAACTGTCAACAACCGCCATTTCCGGTTGTCCGAACTGGAGTGGCTGTATCGGCATACGGGTCAGGCGGGAGAGTTCCACCTGTTTCCGGAGCATGTTGTACATGCGCAGTTGAAAGTACAGGAGGCTATACGGGAAGGACTGGATACTACAGTTACCTATCAGCGGGAAGTAGCTGCTTACCGACGGGAGCTGTTGTTTCGTCTGATGACCGCAGGAAAGGCCAATGCCCAGACATCCCGGGAAGAGAAGGTCAGGATCTTACATGCGATACATCCCTTGCCACAGAATCTTCCCCGTTCTGCCGTGAACCAGGCCGAACAGCGCATGCGCGCGTTGCGTCAGGTATGGACAGAGATACAGGGAGAAGACGCTTTCCGCAGAGCGGCAGACAGTTGTTCGGTGAGGTGTACCGCAGAGTGGATCCATCGTCTGGATCTGCCGCGCGACATAGAGCAGCGGATCTTTTCTCTGGATGTCCGGGAAATATCAGAGCCTTTTTTCTCTCCCTGGGGTATCCATGTCGTACAGGTATTGGATAAGCGGACGGAAACAACGGATCCGCGGGAAGCCGTCTCTGAAGCCTCTTTCCTGAGACAGTGGAGAGAAGAAAAGATAGAAGAATTGAAGCAGAGGCACTCCTTTTCTTTGCATGAAGAGGGTATCAGTGATCTGTTCCTGAACGGATATACGTCGCAGGAACTTTTTTCTTATGGGGGACGCTCCTATACAGGAGTGGAGTTCTCGGATTTCCGGACCCATATTCCTTATTCCCTGAGAAGGCAACTGGAATGGTTTGTAGATCATACTCTTTTGTCCGATGAAGCAGCCGAACTGATGGATCGGGATATGGAGTACCGGATGGCACTCCTTCACTACAGTGACAGTTTACTGATCCGGGCCATTACGGAAAGCAAGATCGCTCCTTTGCTGAAAGATACCATAGGCTTACAGACCTATTTTGAGACGCATCGCCCGCGTTATAAATGGGAATTGCCCCGTTTCAGAGGGGTGGTTTTGCATACTTCCACGAAGAAGATCGCGCGGGAAGTGAAGAAATTCCTGAAAAAACTACCGGAGAGTGAATGGGAGTCAGCCCCGGCTCTTACCTTTAACGGTGCACATGCGCCCCGGGTCTGCTTTGAACAGGGAGAATACGCGATCGGGCAGAATGCGTATGTGGATAAGATCGTTTTCAAACAAGGCGGTTTTTCACCGGTCGGGGGATATCCTTTTACTACCCTTGTCGGTAAAAAAGTGTCCGGACCGGCAGATTGGACGGAAGTACAGGAAAGAGTGATCCGGGAATATGGTGAAGCACTGGAAAACAACTGGTTGAAAGAACTCCGGAAGGAAAGTGTGGTTGAAATTAACGAAGAGGTTTTAAAAACAGTTAATAATCACTGAAGCAATCGATTATTCCACTATCTTCGTACCTTGGAAAAAGTATAGGTTGGCTCAGCATATGGAATATCTTTTTGTTTTTTATAACAGTCTTATTCTTTGTGAGTTGCGGTGGTGGAAGAGATCATCGTGGGCAATTGCCTTTGGTAGAGGTGGAGGGAAATATTTTATACAAAGAGGACTTACTGGCGGTACAGCCCGCGGGTTTATCGACTGACGACAGTCTGCTTTTCGCAGAAAACTATATCCGCAACTGGGTAGAGGACGTATTGCTCTACGAGCAGGCACGCAGAAATATACCCGACAGTGAGGAGGTAGAGAAGTTGGTAGAGAACTACCGTAAGTCACTCATTATGCACACCTATCAGCAGGAACTTATCAATCAGCGACTGAGTCGCGAACTTACCTCCCGTGAAATGGAAGAGTACTATGAGAGCAACAAAGGACTCTTCACTCTGGATTATCCCATTGTAAAAGGACTGTTCATCAAAGTTCCTTTGAAGGCACCCGGCCTGAACAATGTGCGCAGATGGTACAGGGATGAGAATCTGGAGGCTGTAGAGAATCTGGAGAAATACAGTCTGCAGCATGCGGTGAAATACGAGTATTTCTACGACAAATGGGTCGCTCTTTCGGATGTTTTCGATCTGATCCCGGTAGATGTAGGCTCGCCCGAAGAATATGCCGGGAAGAACCGTCAGATCGAACTGAAAGATACGGCGTTTCACTATTTTCTGCATGTGACTGATCTGCGCGTACAGGGAGAACAGGAGCCTTACGAGTTTGCCGAGTACCGTGTCAGAGAGATGTTGCTCAATCTCAACCGGGTAGAGTTTATGAGAACCGTGACAGACGAATTGTATCAACGCGCTTTGAGAGGAAATAAAATAAAATATAATTATTAAATACACAGAATGAGAGAGTTTTTGAACTTTAGATGGCTTGTGATCGCATTATGTATATGCTCCGGTTCCGTGCTTTTCGGACAGGACAATGTCATAGACGAAGTCGTATGGGTAGTGGGAGATGAAGCTATCCTGAAATCGGAGGTAGAGGAGGCACGACTGAGCGCGCTGTACGAAGGACGTCGCTTCAATGGAGATCCTTATTGCATCATCCCGGAAGAACTGGCTGTGCAGAAACTGTTCCTGCATCAGGCTGCCTTAGATAGTATTGAAGTCACCGAAGCGGAAGTGATACAACGGGTAGACCAGATGACCGAGCAGTATATCCAGGCGATCGGTTCGCGGGAAAAACTGGAGGAATACTTCAATAAGACCTCTTCCCAGATACGCGAAGTGCTTCGTGAAAATGCCCGTACAGGGCTCACCGTACAGCGTATGCAGCAGAAACTCGCGGGAGAGGTGAAAGTTACTCCGGCGGAGGTAAGGCGTTATTTCAAGGACCTTCCCCAGGATAGTATCCCGTATATCCCTACGCAGGTAGAGGTGCAGATCATCACGCAGCAGCCACGTATCCCAATCGATGAGATCGAAGATGTGAAAAGAAGGCTCAGAGAATATACAGAACGGGTTACTACCGGAGAGACAGACTTCTCCACATTGGCGCGCCTTTATTCCGAAGACCGCGGATCGGCCATGAAAGGGGGCGAACTGGGCTTCATGGGACGTGGTCAGCTGATCCCTGAGTATGCGAACGTTGCTTTCAACCTGCAAGACCCTACCAAAGTGTCCAAGATCGTAGAGTCGGAATATGGGTTTCACATCATACAGCTGATCGAAAAGAGAGGAGACCGTATCAATACACGCCATATTCTGATCAAACCGAAAGTGGCGGAGGAGGATATGCTTGCGGCTTGCGCCCGGCTCGACTCCATCGCGGAGCAGATCCGTCTGGACGACTTCACTTTTGAAGAGGCGGCTACTTTCATTTCTCACGACAAGCATACCCGCAACAATCACGGGTTGCTGCCCAACCCGTATACAAATACCTCCCGGTTCGAAATGCAGGATCTGCCTCAGGAAATAGCCAAGGTAGTAGAAGGCATGAATGTGGGTGAGATATCCAAAGCCTTTACGATGGTCAACGAAAGAGATGGGAAAGAAATCTGCGCCATCGTGAAACTGAAAAGCCGCATCAACGGTCATAAAGCCACCATCAGTGACGACTATCAGAGCCTGAAAGATATTGTGATGGAGAAAAAACAGGATGAGATCCTGGAAAAATGGATCCTGGAGAAGCAGAAGCATACCTATGTCCGTATCAATGAGGGTTGGAGAGGGTGTGCCTTCAAATATCCGGGATGGATCAAAGACTAAGAGAAGATACATAGTTCCGATGGAGGAAAAGCAGAAAAGCATATCTATACATGGGTGGCAGCGCATTCTGGTGACAGGTGTGCTGTGCCTCTTGGCTCTGTTTGCGTATGCCCAGGACAGTGAACCTAAAAAGACGCGTGTAGACCTTCTGTATGCCGATGAAGGGGTTGCCGACAAACTGGCCCGGCCCGATGTACAGGTGCTGATCGGGAACGTACAGTTGCTGCACGACAGTATGTATATGTATTGCGACAGCGCGTTGATCTACGAGACCACCAATTCGGTAGAGGCTTTCAGCAATGTACGTATGGAGCAGGGAGACACCTTGTTCATCTATGGCGATTATCTCTTCTACGATGGCATGACGCAGCTGGCCATGCTCCGGGAGAATGTGAAAATGATCAACAACAATACCACTTTGCTGACAGACAGTCTCAACTACGACCGTATCTATGAATTGGGATATTATTTTGAAGGAGGGATGCTCATGGATGAGGAGAACGTACTCACTTCCGACTGGGGAGAGTACAGTCCGGCTACCAAGAACTCCGTATTCAACTACGATGTGAAGTTGGTGAATCCTCAATTTACCCTTACCTCAGACACCCTGAGATACAATACGGATACCAAGATCGCCAATATACTGGGGCCTTCGGATATTGTAAGTGAGAACAACCATATCTATTCGGAACTGGGCTTTTACAATACCCTGACCGAGCAGGCCGAACTGCTCAACCGGTCGGTACTGACCAACGAAGGCAAGAAACTTACCGGAGACAGTCTGTTCTACGATCGTGTACTCGGATACGGAGAGGCTTTTGACAATGTGGTGATGAATGATACGGTCAATATGAACATGCTTACGGGGGATTATTGTTATTACGATGAACTCACGGAGTTTGCCTATGCCACCAAGCGGGCAGTCGGGATCGATTATTCGCAGGGAGACAGCCTGCACATCCATGGAGATACGTTGCAGCTGAATACCTATTACCTGAATACGGATTCTATGTACCGACAGATGAGAGCCCATTATAAGGTACGGATATACCGTACCGACGTACAGGGAGTCTGTGATTCGCTGGTCTTTGACAGCCGCGATTCCTGCCTGACGATGTATGTAGACCCAATCCTCTGGAACGAAGACCAGCAGCTGCTCGGAGAGGAGATCAAGGTATATATGAATGACAGTACCATTGACTGGGCCCATGTGATCAACCAGGCGCTGAGTGTGGAGATGAAAGATTCTATCCGCTACAATCAGGTGGCAGGCAAGGAGATGAAAGCCTATTTTCAGGATGGGGAGATGCGACGGGTAGATGTGATCGGCAATGTATTGATCGTCTTCTATCCGGAGGAGAATGACGGGACCATGATCGGGATGAATACTTCGGAAACGAGTTTACTGAATATTTACCTGCATGAGAGGAAAATAGAGAAAATGGTGATGAGCCCGAAATCGAACGGGATCTTATATCCTCTGGATCAGAGCCCGCCGGAAAAATCCAGGCTTCCTACATTTGCCTGGTTCGATTATATACGTCCTTTGGACAAAGAGGATATCTTTAACTGGAGAGGCAAGAAAGAGGGGGAAGGGCTTAAGAAGAGTTCCAGACAGCCTGCGGCTTCACAGGGAAGAGAACGAATTTTAATGAGATAGTGTTATGGGAATGTTTAATGCCAGAAAGCCTCGCCGCTTCAACCATCAGTATATCTATGTGGATGAGCGGAAAGAGAAGCTTCAGAAGATGGAAGAAAGTGCGAAACGGGAGTTGGGGATGGCACCTGAAAAGGAGTTCTCTCCCGAAGACATCCGTGGCAAGTTTGTAGAAGGTACTACCCACCTGAAAAGAAGGAAGAAAAGTGGGAAGGCTCCGGTGCATGCAGGTATTATTCTGATTATTATCGGATTGCTGGCGTTTCTCTGGCATTATCTGCAGACAGGTAGCTGGACATTCTGATTCCCGGCCCATTGCCTGATGGCCTGTCCGGATGGGAAAGACTCCTTCAGACAGGCTGTTTTTTATATACGGCTGACTTTATTTATGAGCGACATCATCCAACTGTTACCCGATTCGGTGGCCAATCAGATCGCTGCCGGTGAGGTCATACAACGTCCGGCCTCTGTTGTGAAAGAACTTGTGGAGAATGCGATAGATGCCCAGGCACAACACATACATGTATTGATCGCTGACGCGGGGAAAACCTCCATCCAGGTGATCGATGACGGGAAAGGTATGTCCGAAACGGATGCCAGGCTTTCGTTTGAAAGACATGCTACTTCCAAGATCCGGGAGGCTGCCGACCTGTTCAGCCTGCATACCCTGGGGTTCCGGGGAGAGGCGTTGGCCTCCATCGCTGCCATTGCCCAGGTCGAACTCAAGACCCGTCAGGAGGACCGCGAACTGGGAACCCGCATCCTGGTATCCGGATCCCGGGTAGAAGCCCAGGAGCCCGTAGCTACTCCCAAAGGGAGTAATTTCTGTGTCAACAATCTCTTCTTCAATGTCCCTGCCCGCAGGAAATTCCTGAAGTCCAACACCACAGAGTTGAGCAATATCCTGGCCGAGTTCGAGCGGATCGCTCTGGTGCATCCCGAAGTAGCGTTTACGCTGTACAGCAACGATTCGCAATTGTTCAATCTGCCTGCTTCTCCGTTGCGTCAGCGCATCCTCAATATCTTTGGAAAAAAACTCAACCAGCAACTTCTGAGTGTAGGGGTAGAGACCACGCTGATCCGTCTTTCGGGCTATGTAGCCAAGCCGGAGACCGCGCGCAAGAAGGGAGCACATCAGTTCTTCTTTGTGAACGGACGCTACATGCGTCATCCCTATTTCCATCGCGCGGTGATGGATGCCTACGAGCAACTGATACCTGTTGGAGATCAGATCTCTTATTTCCTCTACCTGGAGGTGGATCCGGCGAACATCGATGTGAATATCCATCCGACAAAGACGGAGATCAAATTCGAGAACGAACCGGCCATCTGGCAGATCCTGTCGGCTGCGGTCAAAGAGTCGTTGGGAAAGTTCAACGCAGTACCTTCCATTGATTTCGATACCGAAGGAATGCCGGATATCCCGGCTTTTGAGCAGACTCAGCCCATCGCGCCTCCCCAGGTGCAGGTAAACAGGGATTATAATCCTTTCAAGACCTCCGCGTACAGTCGGCCCGAAGTAAACTGGGACACTTTGTACAGCGGTATAGAAAAAGCCAGCAAACTCAATCAGCCGGAACAGGCCGGGGCGCAGGACCTTCCTCCGGAGTTCCGTTTTCAGCAGCCTTCCGGAGAGGGGGAAGAGGCTCCTCTGCACGCTTCTTCCCTGGAGGCCGGATCGGATAAAGGTACACAGCATCTGCAGCTCAAAGGAAAATATATCCTTACCTCGGTACGGTCCGGACTGATGCTGATCGATCAGCATCGCGCACACGTCAGGGTACTGTTTGACAGATACATGGTACAGATCCGGGAAAAACAGGGGATCTCGCAGGGAGTACTGTTTCCCGAGATCCTGCAACTTCCTCCTTCTGAAGCGGCTGTATTACAAGGCATCCTGGGCGAACTGGCCTCCCTGGGTTTTGAACTCACCGATCTGGGGGGAGGGAGCTATGCTATCAACGGCATACCCTCCGGTATAGAAGGTCTGGATCCGGTGAATCTCATTGGCAGTATGATCCGTACGGCTATGGAGAAAGGCAGTGATGTGAAGGAAGAGGTGCAGCAATTCCTCGCGTTGACATTGGCCCGTGCCGCAGCTATCGTGTATGGACAGGTGCTGAGCGACAGAGAGATGGCCAGTCTGGTAGATGATCTGTTTGCCTGCCAGACTCCCAGCTATACCCCTGACGGAAAGACCATACTGGATACGATCTGTGACGAGGAGATAGAGAAAATGTTCAGATAAAAGAAATTTATCGTTTGAATAAACCAGACAAAGTCCGGTTGACCCAAGCAGGTCGGCCGGACTTTTTTTATAGGTAGGAAAGCATCCGGACCGGATTATTCCTTTGCGTAGTACCTTCCTCGTTGATAATAAGAAACTTTATTTTTGGCTTAAAAATACATTTTTTCAAAACCTTTTAGTGCGATAGGTGTTATTTAGTTAGTTTCAATCATAAAAAGGAATTTAATAACCACTTTAACGATTTTAAAAAGGTATATGAAAAAGATTCTACTGGTGCTGGCGTTGGCCAGCTTGACTTCTGTGGCGATGGCACAGACTTACTCGGGCTATGAGAATGCTACGGGTGACAGATACGAGGTATTTACCAATAGCTTCGGTAGCAACTGGTTCATCTCTGTAGGAGGTGGTGCTTCGGTACTTTTCGGAGATTATGATGTACAGGGAAAATTTGGTAAACGTATCAGCCCGACACTGAATGCCTCTTTAGGTAAATGGTTTACTCCGGGCCTGGGATTGCGTATACAGTACAGTGGTCTGAAAGCTACTGGTTTTACTTTCGATCACCACAATCCGTATGTACGTGGTGGTGCGCAAAGCTCTGACAATACGAATACCAGTGCCACTATCTATAAGCACAGACAGAGTTATATGAACTTGCATGGAGACATCTTGTTCAATGTAAGTGCTATGTTGGGTGGCTATGATGAAAATCGTGTATACGAGTTTATCCCTTACCTGGGTGCTGGTTGGGTGCATAACTATTCCAAACCTCAGACCAATATGATCTCTCTGAACGCGGGTCTTATCCATAAATTCCGTCTTGGCAGAGCATGGGACCTGAATATTGAAATGTCTTTCATGGGTACAGAGGACAGATTTGATGGAGATACAGGAGGTAGCAAGTGGAGAAGATACGACGGTGTTGCCAGCGTAACTGCCGGTCTGACTTACTATTTCACTCCGCGTGGTTTCCGCAAACCGGTTCCTGCCCGTCAGCTGATCTCAGAATCGGAACTGCGTGACCTGCGTGATCGTATGAACAGACTTTCCGTAGAGAACCAGAACCTGCAGAATCAATTGGATGAATGTAACAGACGTCCGACTGTTGTGGAAAGACCTGCTGTTGTATCTGTGAATGCTCCCCGTGCCGTATTCTTCAAGATCAACTCGTCTACTATCTCTCCGCAGGGTATGCTTAACATCGAATTCCTGACCAACGTATTGAAGAACAATCCGGATATGAAGGTGAAAGTAACAGGTTATGCTGACTCTCAGACCGGTAGTGCTCCGTACAACCAGGGCTTGAGTGAAAGACGTGCTGCTGCTGTGGTAGATGCGATGGTAAACCGTTTCGGTATCGATCGTAGCCGTATCAGCTCCGAAGGTGATGGTGGTGTAAATACGTACAATCCATATTACCTCAACCGTCAGGCTTACATCGAAGTTGTTCAGTAAGCAAACGGATCCCCATACAAAAAATCCTGCAAACTCTCCGTTGCAGGATTTTTTGTATATATGCCGATGTAGTCGCGGTTAGTATATATTGCGGAATCCCATGATCTCCCGCACTTCCTTCATGGTACGTGCCGCGCTTTCCCGGGCTTTCTCCGCACCCATACGCGCCACCTTATCCAGCAATTCTTTGTTGGCTGCATATTCCTGTATACGTTCCAGGATCGGCGCGTTGAACGCGGCGATATCCGCGGCCAGCTGCTTCTTCAGATCTCCGTAGCGGATGGAGCAATCGTTCCATTTCTCCTCAAAGTAGTCGTAGGTATCAGGGGCAGATACAATATTCAGGAACGAGAAGAGGTTCCGGATCACTTCCGGTTTTTCGCTGTTGGGCTCGGTGGGACCGGAGTCTGTAACAGCTTTCATCACCTTTTTCCGGATCGTTTCCGCGTCATCCTTCAGGTAGATACAGTTGCCCTCCGATTTACCCATTTTTCCGCTGCCGTCCAGACCCGGTATTTTCACCGCCTTCTCAGACAGGGAGAAAGAGGCCGGCTCCGGGAACAGATCCACTTCATACATCGAATTGAAACGACGCGCGAACTTGCGGGCCATCTCCATATTCTGCTCCTGGTCTTTGCCAACGGGTACTTTCACCGCTTTATGGATGATGATGTCTGCCGCCATCAGGGTGGGGTAGGTCAGCAGTCCCGCGTTCACATTGTCCGGTTGCTTGCGTGCTTTTTCTTTGAACGTAGTGGTACGTTCCAGTTCGCCTAAGTAGGCATTCATATTCAGATACAGGTACAATTCCAGTACCTCTTTCACATCGCTCTGTACATAGATCGTAGCTTTTTCCGGGTCTAAACCGCAGGCCAGATATTCTGCCAGAATGGTGCGCGCACTCTGTACAATGTCTTCCGGTCTGGGGTTGGTGGTCAGAGAATGCCAGTCGGCTATAAAAAAATAACAGTTGTATTCGTTCTGAAGTTGCAGAAAGCTCTTTACTGCTCCGAAATAGTTTCCCAGATGCAGATTACCTGTGGGTCTGATCCCACTTACTATGGTTTCCATACTCTATATAATAGGCTTTTGTTTTTTATTGCGTACAAAATTACAAAAAAGATATGGAACGGAGGAGGTTATTGATTTACGATTTACGGATTGGTTCCTTTATTAGGACACCTTATCCGAATATGTACATGAAGGTATGTTTGCGATATACAATAGAAAATATCTCTTGCGTAGCTCTCTTCTTTTCTGCAGGATACTATCGGTCCTTTTGGGGAGTATGGTGCAGATC
Organism: Bacteroides sp.; assembly: GCA_021202275.1. GTDB lineage: Bacteria > Bacteroidota > Bacteroidia > Bacteroidales > Bacteroidaceae > Bacteroides. Next base: position 37,824 of record JAJQDI010000022.1, on the reverse strand, counting down.
CGGATAGGCCGGGATCATCAGAGAATGGATAAGGAATGTAATAGCGGAAAGAGGTTTCAGGAGGGGAAAGAGTATATCAATGATCGTTTTTGTGAGACATACCCATGCATTACCCATATGAGGTAGAGGGGAAAGATTCAGTGTCACCTCGGGAGAGTGGGCATCCTGTGATTGAAAAGTCAGTTCATTCCGGCAAAAAGTTTCCAAACACTTTGTTATCTCTGAAATATGTCGTTACTTTGCACAAATTTGTGGTAAAGATGAATCACTGGCAAATCAGAGACAAGCGTTACAGGCGTCCGGATGTCTTCCATCCGGAGACGGGCTATCTTCTCTCATTTCACCAGAAAGCATATTTATTTTTTGGTTAATGCGTTAGTCCTTTCGGGATAACGCATTTTTTTGTCGTATATCTACGCAAATCGAAAACAATATAACAACAAAAGAAGAGATGGAAAAGGAAGTAAAGAAAGTCCTTGTCTTGGGCTCAGGCGCGCTTAAGATCGGACAGGCGGGAGAGTTTGACTATTCCGGTTCGCAGGCGCTGAAGGCGCTGAAAGAAGAAGGGATCAGTTCGGTATTGGTCAACCCCAATATCGCTACCATTCAGACCTCCGAAGGGATAGCCGATACGGTCTATTTCCTTCCGGTAACTCCTTATTTTGTAGAGGAGATCATTCGGAAAGAACGTCCCGATGGTATTCTTCTGGCCTTTGGCGGACAGACCGCTCTGAATTGTGGTACGGAACTCTATACCACAGGAGTGCTGGAAAAATACGGTGTACAGGTGCTGGGTACCTCGGTAGAGGCCATTATGTATACCGAAGACCGCGACCTGTTTGTAAAGAAACTGGATGAGATCCGCATGAAGACTCCCGTCAGCCAGGCAGTAGAGAGCATGGAAGAGGCACTGGCTGCCGCCGAACGGATCGGTTTTCCGGTGATGGTGCGTTCTGCTTACGCGCTCGGAGGATTGGGAAGCGGTATCTGTGCCAACCGGGAAGAATTTATCAGACTGGCGGAAAGTTCCTTCGCTTTCTCCAGACAGATCCTCGTAGAAGAGTCTCTGAAAGGTTGGAAAGAGATTGAGTTCGAAGTGATCCGCGATGCCAATGACCATTGCTTCACAGTAGCCAGCATGGAAAATTTTGACCCGCTGGGTATTCATACCGGTGAGTCTATCGTAGTGGCTCCTACCTGCTCCCTGGATGAAAAGGAACTCACCATGCTCCAGGAACTTTCCGTGAAGTGCATCCGTCACCTGGGTATCGTAGGAGAATGTAACATCCAGTACGCTTTTAATTCCGAAACAGACGATTACCGTGTCATTGAGGTGAACGCCCGTCTGAGCCGTTCTTCCGCCCTGGCTTCCAAAGCGACCGGATATCCGCTGGCGTTTGTCGCTACCAAGCTGGCGCTCGGTTATACCTTAGACCAGATCGGAGAGATGGGAACGCCCAACTCGGCCTACCTGGCTCCGCAGCTCGATTATCTGATCTGCAAGATCCCCCGGTGGGACCTTACCAAGTTTGCAGGCGTATCCCGTGAGATCGGTTCCAGCATGAAGTTTGTCGGGGAGATCATGTCTATCGGACGTTCGTTCGAAGAGATCATTCAGAAAGGGTTGCGTATGATCGGGCAGGGGATGCACGGTTTTGTAGCCAACGGAAAGATGGACTTTGAAGATCTGGACAATGAACTGGCCAACCCTACCGACCTGCGTGTCTTTGCCATTGCCGAAGCACTTGAAAAGGGATACAGCATCGACCGTATTTACGAACTCACTAAGATAGATCCCTGGTTCCTGGGCAAGCTGAAGAACATTGTAGATTATAAAGAGAAACTATCCGGCTATGCTACCGTCGAAGAGATCCCTGCTGAGGTACTGCGTGAGGCGAAAATCCTGGGATTCTCCGATTTCCAGATCGCCCGTATCGTTCTCAATCCGACCGGGAATATGGAGAGTGAGAACCTGAAGGTACGCGCCCGCCGGAAGGAGTTGGGCATTCTGCCCGCCGTGAAGCGGATCCATACAGTGGCTTCCGAGCACCCCGATCTGACCAATTATCTCTATATGACCTACGCTGTACAGGGGTATGATGTCAATTACTATAAGAACGAGAAATCGGTAGTGGTACTGGGCTCGGGAGCCTATCGCATCGGTAGTTCCGTAGAGTTTGACTGGTGTTCGGTGAATGCCGTACAGACCGCGCGTAAGCTGGGCTACAAATCGATCATGATCAACTACAATCCGGAGACCGTGTCTACGGACTACGATATGTGCGATCGGCTTTACTTTGACGAACTCTCTTTCGAACGTGTACTGGATGTGATTGATCTGGAACAGCCCCGTGGGGTAATCGTGTCTGTGGGCGGACAGATCCCGAACAACCTGGCCATGAAACTCTACCGCCAGGCGGTTCCTGTATTAGGTACCTCACCCGTCTCTATCGACCGGGCCGAGAACCGCAATAAATTCTCTGCCATGCTCGACCAGCTGGGTATCGACCAGCCGGCCTGGCAGGAGCTTACCAGCCTGCAGGATGTAAAGTCTTTCGTAGACAAAGTAGGCTATCCGGTGTTGGTACGTCCTTCATATGTGCTTTCCGGCGCAGCGATGAATGTCTGCTACGACGAAGAAGAGCTGGAAAACTTCCTGCAGATGGCAGCGGATGTATCCAAAGAGCATCCGGTGGTGGTATCGCAGTTCCTCCAGAATACCAAAGAGATCGAGTTCGACGCAGTAGCCCGGAACGGAGAAGTAGTAGAATATGCCATTTCCGAACATGTAGAGTTTGCCGGGGTACACTCCGGAGACGCGACGCTGGTGTTCCCGGCACAGAAAATATATTTTGCCACTGCCCGCCGGATCAAGAAGATCAGTCGGCAGATCGCCAAAGAACTGAATATCTCCGGACCTTTCAATATCCAGTTCCTGGCCCGTAACAACGAGGTGAAGGTGATCGAGTGCAACCTGCGTGCTTCACGTAGTTTCCCGTTTGTCTCCAAAGTGCTGAAACGTAATTTTATTGAGACGGCTACCCGTATCATGCTGGATGCTCCTTACTCCCGTCCCGACAAATCGGCTTTCGATATAGACTGGATCGGGGTGAAGGCTTCGCAATTCTCCTTCTCCCGTTTGCATAAGGCAGACCCTGTGCTTGGTGTAGATATGTCTTCTACCGGTGAGGTAGGATGTCTGGGCGACGACTATCCGGAGGCTCTGCTCAACTCTATGATCGCTACCGGATTTAAAATACCGGAGAAAGGGGTGATGTTCTCTTCCGGAGCCATGAAATCGAAAGTGGATCTGCTGGAAGCCAGCAGGTTATTGCACAAAAAAGGATACAAGATCTATGCCACTGCCGGTACGGCCGCTTTCCTGAATGCGCATGGTGTAGCTACGGAACCTGTGTTCTGGCCCGACGAACGTCCGGGAGCAGAGAATAATGTGATGCGTATGATCGCGGATCATAAATTCGACCTGATCGTTAATATTCCCAAGAACCATACCAAACGCGAACTCACCAATGGATATCAGATCCGTCGCGGCGCGATCGACCACAACATTCCGTTGATCACCAATGCCCGGCTGGCCAGTGCGTTCATCGAAGCCTTCTGTGAACTGGATATGAAGGATATTCAGATCAAGAGCTGGCAGGAATATAAATAATGAAACAATAAGTCAGAAAAAGAGTCGGTTTTCAACCGGCTCTTTTTTGTATAGAGGAATAAAGAGGCAGGAGATCTGAACTCTGTTCTTTATATAACTTAGTTCCGATGGGTCTGACATTCTTCTATGCCGGAAGTCTATAGGCTGACAATCTGACAAAATGATAATAAAAGGTGCTCAGATTCGCGTATATGGTGGCGGGTGAGACTTTGCGCAGGAATATGCAAATTATTCGCGTTTCAATGATCTCTGAAAGATAGATTTTCTTTCGATGTGCTGTCAAGATGAATGCGTGAGATTTTAATTTATGGATATATGATGGTTTGATGGTGGAGTTTGTGATAAAATGATAATTTTGTTATGCCCGTGAAGTCGTCCATTCTGTTATACAACAGAGACTTATCTGAGGTTTCCCGGGGCTTTGTCGGATTTCTCCTTGGAGAGTGGAGCAAGTTTCCTTGGAAAGTTCCGCTACTTTCCTTGGAAGAACAGACTTTTCTCCTTGGAGAATTTCTAAGGTTTCTATGGAAGAACACAGAGGTTTTTACTTGTTTTGTGCATATGAAAAGGATATATATACAAAAAAGCTCTTTTTATCTCTCTCAAAGGTAGGTTTTGCAGGAAGGATGAGTTTTGGGAAAGTGATATTTTGTAACTATATGATAGCTAATGCCTGCTTTATGTAACTATTTGATAGTTTTTCTGTTTTTTTGTTCCGGAGTTGTGTTTGTTAGTAAAAGAGAACGTATATACCTGTATAGATAAATGAAAATATATAAATAAAATTCTATATTTGAGACCATAGCATCTACACAAATGGCGTTACGGCCGGGAATGGATTTTTGTAAGATAAATTTATATATGGCCATACACATACTTCAGAAAATAATGTCCATTTCAGGTTCATTCCGGATATTATCCGGAGTTCCGTGAGATGCTACATAGACTCCGGATAGAATCTGAACTGTATATTTTCTCACCTTATTTACGCGCGCATCAGAGACAGATATAGAGACAGACGAAGAGACAGATACAATCTCTCTCTGTAGCCTCTCTCTTTTTTGCTGAAAACTGTTTGTGAAAAGTAGAAGCTCAGGAAGTGTATGAAAAAAAGAAGATCGTACAGGCCTATAGGACTTAGTTATGGAAAAGTCCCGTATCTGATCTGTTGTTCTGCTCTTAAAATTTTGCGACCCTGGCGGCAGAAAGTGGCTGGGATTATATTCCCCTTACAGGAAGGGGTGATCTGGTCTTGCATCGAATTTAAATGCTGTTTTCGGAAGATTTTGTGCAAGGAGAGAACTCTCTTTTGGAGAGATCCATTTGTTTTTTGCTCCGGACCGTTGAGAACTGGGGTTTCCGGTGAAGAAAGACCCGCCTGGTCGAAAAGTATATTATTTTCTTTGTTAGTGAAAGCCAGGAATATCTGTCGTTTGTCAGAGAAATTGAATTTGTTGTCGCAGGCTGTTCTTTGGGTAAGTAGTATAGATCCCTGTCGGTTGTTTCGCTGAAACGGGTTCGTTTTGCCGATCTGTGTACGGACGTTGTGGGCATCCGATTGTAGTTACCGGCTGTTGCTTCCCCTGCTTCCCTTGTTGCGGCATCTGTTTGCTCTCTCTTCATCTGAGCAAAAAGATACAGAGAAGCGAAAAAGATACAGGCTTTTTTAGTTGGCCCTGACGAACGGCTGCACAGGGGGGACGAAGGTATCCCCGGATGGAGGAACGGTCTTTTTCCGTAAGGGGATGGCTGATCATTTTCCGGAGAGCCGGGATCGATTTACCGGAAGATATTTTTCTGTTAGCTCTATACCTGTTATATTTGTATGTTTTGTTGTGGGTATATGTCCCGTATTGTATTTTATGGATGGAATGATATATGTTGATATTACTTTCTTGTGCCAAGACCATGAGCCCGGTGGGGAAACTGAAGTTTCCTTTCCACAGTATACCGCGGTTTTCCCGGCAAGCGTCTGAGATCGCTTTGTATATGTCTGAGTTTTCTGTGGAGGAACTGGAGCATCTGCTTCGTGTCAATTCAAAGATCGCCGTAGAGAATTTCAGACGTTATCAGGCATTTCACGGAGAAGAGGCTGTCTGTGGTCCTGCTGTTTTCTCTTATACAGGCATTGTTTTCAAAAAGCTGGCTCCGCGGGATTTTACGGAAGAGCAGCTTTCCTATATGCAGGATCATCTGCGAATCACCTCTTTCTGTTACGGTCTGTTGCGCCCTATGGACCTCATCCATCTGTACCGTCTGGAAGGGGATGTGCGTATCCCTGAGTTAGGCGGGCAGACGCTTTTTTCTTATTGGAAAGCGCGGCTGACGGATGTTTTTATTGAAGACATCCGTCAGGCCGGAGGCATCTTGTGCAACCTGGCAAGTGGGGAGATGAAAAGTCTGTTCGACTGGCAGCGCGTAGAGAAAGAGGTGAAGGTAGTCACGCCCGAATTCCGGGTCTGCAGGAATGGCAAACTTACCACCATCGTTATATATACCAAGATGAACCGGGGAGAGATGGCGCGGTACATCCTCAGGAACCGTATCGAAGACCCTCAACAGCTCTGTTCGTATAGCTGGGAGGGATTTGAGTACCAGGAAGGGTTGTCTGATGAGAAGACCCTTGTCTTTACCAATGGATTTTAAACAGTTACACCATATGCTGCTATGAATGAAGTAGAAAAAATGAGAAGCTGCCAGTTGGCAGATACCTCCGATCCGGAGATACAACAGAGGTTTTTGCGTGTCAAGGAGATCTTGTCGCGCTTCAACAACACCTATTACGGTGGTCCCGGCTATCGGGAACTCCTGCGGGAGCTGATCCCGGGTATTCCCGATACTTCGGTGATCTCTCCTCCTTTCGGGTGTGATCACGGCGATGGCATCCGCTTGGGCGAACATGTGTTTATCAACTCCAACTGTACCTTTCTGGACGGAGGGTATATCACCATTGGTGCGCATACATTGATCGGCCCGCATGTGCAGATCTATACTCCCCAACACCCGATGGATGCTATCGAACGCCGGGAACCTAAGGAATATGCGTATCCTGTCACGATCGGACAGGATTGCTGGATCGGTGGCGGGGCGATTATCTGTCCCGGAGTCACTATCGGTGACCGCTGCATCATAGGAGCGGGGAGTGTGGTGACACGGGATATCCCTTCTGACAGTGTGGCTGTGGGTAATCCGGCCCGGGTGATACGCCGGACCGAAGGTGCGGAATAACGGGACCAGAGAGCCAGAAGCCGGGAAGTTACTTCCCGGTCTTCATCACTCCTGACTCCGTATCTTCGTGGTTGAGTCGCTTCTGCAAGGTATCTACTTTTCTGCCGAAACTGAAATTCCAGGCGAAGGTCAGACCTACCATTCGCGAGCTTTCTTTGATATACCTCCAGTTCTTTGCGGGGGCTACTTCATTGAATCTCTGGCTTCCCACCTTGTAGTTATCGGCAAACGGATTGAACATCATTACCCCGAAGGTCATTTGTTTGTGACGATAGTTAAGCATCAGACCGTGGATATTCTCTCCATAGCTGAGTGTCTCTCCGTAGAAATTATTCTTATGGTTCTGGATCATGAATATAGCCGCCCAGTTTTTATAGTTTGCCATCACTTGTCCCTGGTAGTACCAGTTGTTGTAGATGTGCTGGTAGTTGTTGCCCCGGCTTTTGTAATGGTTGATCCCGGTGGTGAAAGAGAACGTCAGGATATTTTTGATCGGACCCAGCTTGAATTCCGCTTCGGGATTCAGTTTGTACCAGCTCCGCTGGTTCTCAACACTACGTACAAACAGGTCATTTTCCCTGTATGTGCTTTCCATGATGGGGCGATGCTGGTAATAATAGGCTATAGAAAGGTTGCTGCTGAACAATCCTTTGTGGAAGTCCAGGTACAACACATTGTTGTAGTGCCGCGCTATTTTCAGGTTGGGATTCCCTCTGCGCAGTTGCAGGGAATCGATCAGTTGTTCCACATCGCTCAGGTCGGACAGGCTGGGAGTAGATTGCGAAATGCTTCCCCGGTAGCGCATGAAGAGATGATCAGTGAAGGCATAGGACAATCGCAGTTGCGGTGTAAAGGAGAAGTCACTATACGATCTTTCCCCCTGTTCGATCCAGGTGCGGTTGCCGCGTAGTCCTACGGAATAGCCCAATCGGTTGATCTTTCCGGTATATTCCATATAGGCCGTGGAAGCAGATTCTTTCAATTTGGTTTTTGCAGTGGCAGTTCCTCTATAGGTATTGTCTGTATTGCTTTGTCTGAAATACAGACCCGTACTGAGCTTGCCTGTGCGGAAGCCTTTTTCATAGATACCTTCGCCGATCAGGGAGTAGCGGTCGCCATCTACCGAGGAAAATATATCCGTCAGCACCTGAGAATCTTTCCCTTCTTCATACCATCTGTCGTTCTTACTGTCTATATAGGTGCCTACCACATTCAGGATGAGGAACTGTTTGTGAGGCAGATTGCGTTGGAAATACAGGTCGACAGAGGGACGCAGTGACTTTTCCTTTTCAAGGTCTACCATATGCACCGCTTCTTTCGGATGATTTTCCGGATAGAGCAGGCTGTTCAGATCTGTTTTAGAATAGTTGATGTTGGTACGGACAGCCGCGTTGAAAAACCACTTGTCAGTCTCCTGGTAGCTGTAATTGAATCGTATAAAATCCCAATGCGATCTCCACGGATGAGGGATCCCCTCTTCCAGACGGGTGAATGTACTGCCGTTGGCAAATACAAATCCTTCCTCATTCTCCCGCCAGGTATGGTTGAAGCCCCGGTATCCTCCGTAATAGGTGAGGGCATATTCCGATTTCTTATGATTGATCTTTGCCGTGATCCCGTTGTTGCCCCAGGCTATGTGCGGCGAATTTTGCAGGTCCAGTGATATATAACCTCCGGTCTCTCTGCGTCGTACAATGTAATCGATCACGGCCGCTATTCCCTCTCCGTAGCGAAGCGAAGGATCGTCGTGGTATTCAATGCGCAGTACATCTTCCGGACGCAGGGCCATCACCTCTTCGATCTCCGCTTTGGCTCCGTTGATACGTACCTGTACCTCTCCCTGGCCGGAGGAACTGATCTTTTTATTAAAAGGGTCTACCTGTAGCCTGCTGAGCTTCATCTGCTGCAACAGGTTCAGACCGTTGGTAGAGGCTTTTAATTGGTGAGAGGTAGGCAGGATGATCTTCTTGTCCAAAATATGGATGATATGGGAAGCGGTTACGGTGACTTCGCTCAGTTGCACGGAGGCGGAGTCGATGGCAATGGCTCCCAGATCCCGGTTCTGCCGCAGATCTTCGATAAGGATCTGCCGGGGCTCATATCCGATGGCGGAGATCTGCAGACGATAGTTGCCGGTGCTCAGGTTGTTCATTACAAAGTGTCCGCGCTGGTCGGTGACCATACCCGTGACGAAGGTGGAGTCCGGTTTCTGGAGCACTACATTTGCATAATCTACCGGATCGGTTCCGCAAACAATTTTTCCTTTGAGCTGCACGGTCTGTGCGGAAAGAGAGAGGATCCATAGGCAGGAGAGAATGAATAGTATTTTCTTTTTCATGTCACAGTGTTTCTGAAGATTAGTATAATGTCTTAAGTTTAATTGTGTGTTAGACGCGAACGGGAAACGGAAAGTTGCAAAGGTGTATAAAAAGTGTTATCTGTCGACTGCCCTAGTAGCTGTTTGAAACTTTTTGGAAAATATTCTGTGACTTTATTTGGAAAAAACAAAATAAGATGTACCTTTGCAACGCTTTTGAAACGAAAGTGTACGGGCGTTTAGCTCAGCTGGTTCAGAGCATCTGCCTTACAAGCAGAGGGTCGGCGGTTCGAATCCGTCAACGCCCACCGGGAAAAGTACAGGAAACCTGACTTTCAAAGATAAAGTCTGCAAATCAACACATTGCAGGCTTTTTTTATCCTTTCAATAGACATTCCAGGTCTTATATTGACCTCCATAGACAATAGTTGGGTGAACAACTGGTGAACAAAAAAATGATCCTAAACCTGTTCACCAGAATAAATTAAAAATTTGTTCTTTAGACTATTACGGTTTCAAATGTGCGTAAGGTCTATTTCCGGAATCTCAAACTATTTATAAACATAGGAAAAATTAAAAGATGTTTATCTTTTTGCAAGATGTTAGTCAAATGACTAAATTTGTTTGATGGAAAAGAGTGTAGAACAAAAATTGATTGATGCAGCCCGTGAAGTCTTTTACGAAAAAGGCTATAATGGTGCTACGGTTCGTGATATAGCTAAGAAAGCAGAAGTGAATCTGGCATTGCTACACTATTACTTTAAGACAAAAGATAAAATATTTGAAGTCGTTTTTCAGGAAGCACTTGAGCTGCTTTTCACAAAGTTGAATAAAGCCTTAGTATCAGACACCCATCTTTTTGAAAAGATAACCTTGATGGTATCGAGTTACATATCCACAGCTACTAAACATCCACAACTGGCATCTTTTGTTGTGCATGAATTATCTCTTAATTCTGAATTCATGTGGAGAGCTATTGCTTCTCAAACAGGAAAACAGGCTGTAAATGCGAATTACAAGAAGTTTTTTAAGGAAGTTAAAGCAGCTGCAGATAATGGTCTGATTAAAGAAACAGACCCGAAAGTGTTGTGCATGGATATACTTTCATTATCCCTTTTTCCTTTCATGGCTAAAAATTTCCTCCTGAATTTTCTTTATCCTGATTCCAAATCTGCCTTTAACAGCATGATCAGGAATCGTGCTGCTTATGTTAGTAATTTGATAATCAACAGTATAAAGGCTTAAATTTTTTTTACTCTCATTTAGTCATTTGACTAATAAAAATAAAACAAATATGAAAATTACGATCATCAATGGAAGTCCGAGAAAAAACGGCTCTACAGCAAAAATTCTGAAAAAGATGCGGGAGAATTTTGAAGAAAAAGAAGAGGTTACTGTAACATACTATGATTTGGTCGATTATTCATTGTTAGATTGTTCGGGATGCCTGAGTTGTTATGCAAAAGGTATATGTCATTTAAAAGATAACCTGGAAGATATAAACAACAACGTGGCCGAAGCAGATGCTTTACTAATTGGTTCGCCCGTATATGTAAGTAATGTACCGGCAACATTAAAGAAATATATAGATCGGGGACATTTCGTTTTAGAACAATCTCTGTACGGCAAATACACATATGCTGTCTGCACTTATGAAATAGGAGGAAGTAGGGATGTGATAAGTATTCTCAATAAATTATTCCGAATCTCAGGAGGTATTATATTGGGTAATCTGCAAATTAAACTTCCTTTTAACTCTAATCCTTTAACCTTGCCCGGTATAGAACAAAAGTTAGAGAAAGCATCCCATCACATCTACAATTCAATTAAGAAGAAGAAAAGTAAGAAATGCACAGACAGATTATTTAATTGGTTTGCCATACGACATGTGATAAGACCTTATGCCGTTAAAAAGCCTAAACAATATAAAGCAGTTCTTGAAAGATGGGTGAAACTAAGAATCGTATAATAGATATGGAACAAACTGGATATAAATATACAGGTAATGCATTTCCTGCATGGGGATATTCGGTTCTGTTCTTTTCTCTGCTTATGTATGCAGGTTTTTAAAGTACAATCAACATAATTTATTTTATTTCTTGTATGTGGGAGTACCGGTATCTGCCCATTTAATCGTCAGACTAAAGAACAAGGCTTTCACAACATCATCCACAGAAAAATTAATAAATCACATTTGGTCTTTATTTGGATGGACTACTATATGAATTTGTATAGGTCGATATTTTTACGGGTTTCCTTTGTTTGCCCTGATATCTCTACGTATGGGAATTGAAACGACAATTACCGGAATTATACGCAAACGAAAAACAGTAGTAGGTTGTGGTTTTATGGGAGTATTTGGCACAATTCCTCTTGTTCTGATAAATGGATAGGATCAGGTAATTATTATATCTGTAATGTTCCTGTTTATATCAGTAATGCCGGGGTATGGTTTAAACAAACCCCACGTCATATAACCAGGTAGAATATGAATAATACATGTGAACGATTTATGACAAATCCGATTATTGATTAGACTTTTCTATAAGTTCTTGCATTTTTTCTTTGATACCCCTACAATATTTTTTTCTAATACGTGCGGATGATTCTTTATGGCTTCAGGATCAGCGTTTGCCACCAGATAAGCATGTTTTGTCTGAGCAAACATGGAGAAGTCGTTAAAGCTGTCTCCAAAGCAATAGAAACTATCTGATGATAGATTTAGTTCTTTTTTGAGAAAGTCAATTACTTCTCCCTTTCCGCAGCACAGGGGTAGGAATTCAATATCGTAAGAATTTTCCGGGTCACCGGTTGCGGGGTTACATTTATTGAAAAGGACTTTCATGTGGAAATCTAATGCCGTTTGCCGGATGAAGTTGAAGTCATGTTCCATATTGTTTTGAATGTGGTAGTATAACGTTGCTTTGTATTTTCCTTGATAATCTTCCGGTTCTGAGATTAATTCTATGCCTTGATTAGAAAGAATATGAAGAACAGTTGAGATGTTTTCTTTTTTAAAGCCAGAGTCTTCAATAAGTTGGACCCATTTTTCAGACTCAATAATTTCATTATTTCGGACCCAATGAAATTCAGTACCTAAACTACTTGCAATAAAATGAGGATAATAGTTTGCATAACCGTTTATTTTCCGGAGAGTGGCAGTTAAATTACTTCCGGTTATCAGTCCGAAAATCATCGACTGATCCACAATGTTTTCCGACAGGAATTTTTCCAATTCATTTATTCCGCTGTTTGCTTTTTCAATCTCACTGAAAGGCATAAAGGTTTCATCTAAATCCGAACAAATTACCTTTGATATGTTTGGTGGGAAGATATAAGATTTCATATTCTGTTTCTGGATGTCAAAATTATAAGTTTATCTTGAATAAGTAGGATGGTATGTGTCTGTTGTGCACAAAAACCTCTTTTATCGGCTATCAAAGCCCACCCATCATTAGCCGTTTCAAGGAGGGTGGAATTCGTAGTTATGCATGTCTCTATGGCAACCATACTATTTATCCGGGAACTCCTGTCTAAAAACTTCATCGTTTAATACGGAAATTAAATTCCTCTTATCAGTATTTCCTGTCGTAAATTAAATACATACATTTGCAAATGTAATAATTATATATGGTTATATTAAATAAACGCCAATGAGGTTAATCGCAATATCTTTATTCTTTTTTATGACTTCTACCTTTGCACAAAATAAAACAGAAATGAAAGTACTGGAAGTTTTAAGTCGCTTCTATGTTCAGGAAATAGAGGAATCAATCCAGCTATACGAAAACTTATTATCGACAAAATGTAGTTTACGATTTCAATATGAAGAAACAGGGCTTGAGATAGCACAGGTAGGAAATGTTCTTATTCTGGCAGGTTCCGAAGAGGCATTAAAACCTTTCAGGGAAACAAAAGCAACTTTCATCGTCAATTCCATAGAAGAATTCAAAAACTATTTAATTGAAAAGGGGAGTGTGATGATCAGAGACATTAAAGAGGTGCCCACCGGAAAGAATATGACAGTCAAACATTGTGACGGAACAATGATTGAATATGTAGAGTTCGCAAAAAAGGAATTAGAATGAAAAAACGGAAAAAGTACTTATTTACCTGGCCATCTGTCTATGACAGACATGGGGATAGAATGATTTCATTCTCAGAAATTTAAAGTATTTATAGATCATCTTGATGATATTTGCATAAACAATCTGTTCCAAATAGTACCATTCATCGCTGCATTTCAGGCTTTATTCTTTGGATGACTCGTTATTACCAAAAAGAATATTTTAGCGGTTGATAAAGGGGCGTTGTGTCTCGTCATGTCTGTTTTCGACACAATTCCTGAAAACCAATTTCAGTCTTTTATACCTTATTTGGATGTAGTAGTAAATAGATCCGGGCTTTTATGGGTCGTATATTTTCTTCCCCTCCTTCCTGTTGGGGCAGCCATTCAAACAATCGGATTAATAAAACAAAATAGAATCAGGAAATGGCAAGAATGCCTGATTATAGTAGGATTATTGCTGGTTATTCTCATTGAGCAGTCGTTTCAGGGCATTCCGATACAATCGGAACGATTGGAGGTTCGACTCTGCCAACACACAAAAATTGAGGAAGTTATCTTAAATAAAATGACTTCTTTTTGTTTTATGTGGATCTCACCATGTATATACTTTATCTATATCTTCTGTTCTTCTACACTTGATTCCCGGGATGGGGGTACTGTCGGTCATCCGGATGATCCTCTGCATTGTCACAATGAGAGTCGGGTCATTTACACGAAACGAAATATGGATGATCCTGTATTTCATGTACAGGATCATCCATAGGTAAAAAACTGTTGTTATATATATCAACAGGAACAGAGTTGTTGTTATACTTCGTAGCCTTCTTTGGTTTTGTCTGCTCCGTAGCGGGCAGCAAAGGCAGTTACAACAGCACCTGCGAGCAAGGCAAGAAATGACCAGATGGAGGTCCATGCCGCTTTGTTGGCTACTTCTTCTGATTTTTGGCGAGCTTCGGCTTTCATTTGTTCCCAGTCCTGACGGGCATTCCGGAGGGTGGTCTGCAGTTCGTTCAGTTTTTCACGGCCCTGATCCAGCAGTTGCATATACTGGTCTACCGTGTTTTCGGCTTCCGCGCGTGAAAGGTGAGTAGAGTTGGTAATGGCTGTCACCACTTTTTCCCGGTCAATGTCCGAAGCGTAATTATCTATGCGATTCTGCAACCGGTTGCCAAATCCGTCGATGATGCGGTCGGCCTGCTGTGGGTTGGCAGCCAGTTGTTTGACACTTCGTTCAAGGTCGGAACGCACGGCCGAAAGCTGATTGTCGATGTAGCCGGGCTGAAACTCTTTTACTCCTGTCTGGCGTAGGGTCTGCCGTATGTCCTGCCGCACCTCTGTCGGGTTAGTATCCAGGTCGATGCCGTCAAACAGCGAAGCTACTCCGGAGGCTCCGTCGGAAACTGCCGAGCCTACTCCTGAAAGGATGTTGCCTGTCAGTGCGGATACCGATCCCAGCAGGTTGCCTGCCATTTTGGTGGCGGATGACAAGAGCATTCCTCCCAGCAGGATGGCTACGAGCAGTGAAGATGCCCAGGTCAGGAATCCGTGGATGATCCCGTCGCGGGCGGCGAGCTTACCCGCTACGAACCCACCGGCTGCCAGGCTGATGAGCAGGGAGAGAACGGTCCATATGCCGACAGCAGTTCCTATACCGTCGAATACCTCTCCCCGGTCAGTCGGGTCAAACATAAACAGTCCGATGGCTGTGCCTATGAGGGATAACAGAAAGGAGATGGCCAGTACGGCTACCAGTCCTCCTATAATACTACCCCACGATACACGGCGTGGGGTTCCTACCTGATTAATTACATTGATTTCTTCCATAGTTATCTTATTTATGTACATATTACCTTATTATAACAGGAAAGAGGGGATGGATGTTTATCTGCGGCTTGAGGGAGGTGCCCTGCGCATCCGGGTGAGACCAGCCATGTAGGAAGAGATAGTTTAAAAAGGGTCTCCTAAAGGAGCG
Source organism: Bacteroides sp. (assembly GCA_021202275.1). Taxonomy (GTDB): domain Bacteria; phylum Bacteroidota; class Bacteroidia; order Bacteroidales; family Bacteroidaceae; genus Bacteroides. Next base: position 22,565 of record JAJQDI010000022.1, on the reverse strand, counting down.
AGATATGTGTGCGTAAGAAAAGAAAAACACTCCGGTCTCTTCAAACTTCCGGTTGTCACAACCGGATACCCTCTCGTCAAATAATTTTGTTCACTTGTCCCGACTGTTGGATATTTGTACTGTAACAGTATAAATAACTAAAATATGTACATTATGAACAAGACAAAATTATCCGTTTTAGCAGCGATTGTCGCTTTGATCTCTGTGTTTTCAAATGAAGTAAATGCCCAGGAAAAACCGGTAACCTGGGGTATAAAAGCCGGAACCAACCTATCGACATTTGGCGGAGATATGAAACATACCAAATCGGTACTACGGTATCAGGTGGGTATAACGGCGGATGTAGCCTTGACAAACAACCTCTTTCTTCTGACCGGATTGGACTTACAGACCAAAGGGGCAAAGTGCAGTCCAAAATCAGCTTCGGATATAAAGTATAATCCGATGTACCTGCAACTTCCCGTACATATCGGGTACAAATTCGACGTAGCTTCCCATACGCGGTTGGTTGTCCATGCAGGGCCGTATCTGGCGTATGGTATCGGTGGCAAAGCCAGATCGGAGGGAAATAAGCAATCTGTGTTTGGTAATAACCAGCTGAAACGGGTCGATTATGGTCTGATGGGGGGTGCCGGAATAGAGATAGGTAACATTGCGATCCATGCCGGATATGAGTTTGGCCTGGCCAATATAAGCAATGCCAAAGGGACTAAGATCAGGAACAGAAATCCCTATTTCACAGTCGGATATAAGTTCTGAAACGGAACCGGCTAACAGGGAGAAGCCCCGCCCGGAGTGTTGGGGCTTCTCTTTTTACACGTGATCCTAAGTAAACGACTTGTCATCAAACAGAGGTGTCCGACCCAGGATGCTTGCTGATAGTTACTGACAGAACATAAAAAAAATCAAATGAAATTCGTAGCCATTATTTTCACTCTGTTCGGATGTGTTTTCACCATAGAGAGTCAGGCACAGGTTTACCTGAAGTCCGAATACGTATCTTCCTCTTCTTTCAAAGACGAGAACAATCAGAAAACAGGAGGTTCGGGAGATATGTTTAAGGTGAACGGAGGGTTCAGTCTGCCTTTATCCTTTACACAAGATGAAAACAACCGTATAAAGATGTGGGCGGTATCGCTGGATGCCACTTACGCCATGTACACAAACAAGAACATTCCCACTTCTATGCACCCGGATAAGGTGGTTAATACCACGTTAAGCCTGAGCCATTTACGTCCCATGGGCCGAAAATGGTCTATGCTTGCCGTACTGGGTGGCGGTATTTACTCCGATCCTTCCCACATCAAAGCCAAAAGCATACTGGGTAGCGGAGGGATCGTTTTCATATACCGTATGTCGGCCAACCTGGATGTGGGTGCCGGAGTTGGCGTAAGCAATAGCTACGGTGTTCCCCTGGGCCTGCCGATGGTATATCTGAACTGGCACATTGACGGCAAATACCAGGTAAAGGTAGAAATGCTGGAAGCCGCCGAAGTATCAGCAGCAATTGCTTTCAACGACTGGTTCAGGCTAAGGCTGATCGGGCTTGAGGTCGATGGTCTGTCGGCAGTAACGGAGGTAGACGGAAAATCAAAGATCTTCGGTTCGGTATCGATGAAGTCGGGTTTACAGGCTGATTTCCGGCTCAGCAGGTCATCTTCCATACAATTGACCGGGGGTGGGCTGTGGAACAGAACCGCCTGTGTGATCAACAGAAGCGTTAAAGATTATTTCAAATGGTTCGGAAGAGAGTATGATCCCGGTTTCCAACCCTCTGTGTATGTTCAGGTGGGTTATAGATGGGGATTTTAGAGAGGATCCGTAAGTAGCTCGCTCCGGTGTATATACCTACCCTGGGTAAGCCTGCGATGATTATTCCACAAACATTTCTATGTACAACGTAGTTCCATTTACCGGGTATCCTGTTTATAGGATGTTCCATGTACCAAGTATCCTGTTCACGATGTATCTGTAGTGCTTATAGCGCTACAGATACATCGTATATCCCGCGATAGAGAACGGAGGAGGTTTTCGGATAGAAAATCAAGGATTCATCAGAAGATAAGGGACTAATAGAGACAGTCTCTTATCTTTACTTACTGATCAGATTCTTATAAACTACCTGGTTCAGAAGTTCCTCTTTCCGGTGACGGGAAAGCGGCAGTTCAACCCCACTTACATATACTCGTCCACCCATAATGGAATCAATGTGTGACACATTGATCAGAAACGATTTATGGATCCTGAAAAACTGCTCTTTGGGTAGCATCTTTTCCAGTGAAGATAGCGTTTGATGGATCACTTTCTTATCTTCCCGGAAATGCAGCTTCACATAATTCTGCATACTCTCAAGATATAAAATATCCGGCCAGTATATTTTCTCAAAAGAATCTCCCTGGCGGATATACATATGATCCTGCTGCCCGTTGCCACTCTTCTCCACAGGATGGCGCAGTTTGAATAGCTGTAACGCATTAACTGCTGCCTGATAGAAGCGTTTGAATGCGATCGGCTTCATCAGATAATCCACCACCTGTAAGCGATAGCCATCCAGTGCATATTCGGAATAGGCAGTGGTAAAAATGGTGAGCGGAGGATGATCCAGCGATTCCAGAAAGTCCATGCCGGAGAGGTAAGGCATATTAATGTCCAGGAACATCAGGTCTATTGTTCCCTTATTTACATACTCCATTGCTTCCAAAGCCGATGAACACTCTCCCACCTGTTCCAGAAATTCAACTTTCGCTATAAAATCCGCGATACCCTCCCTGGTTACCGGTTCATCATCTACCACAAGACACCGCAGCACGGTTTTGTCTCCTTGTTTTTCTAGGGTTTCTTCCATCATTATCAGGATAATTTAATTTCCAGGTTCACTCTGTACACCGTATCTGTTGCATGCACATTCAGCTGATGCCTGTTGGGATACAGGATAGACAAACGTTTAGTCGTATTGATCAATCCCAATCCTCCGCCCTTTTTACGGGGCGGTTTCGTTGTCTTTGAATTTTCCACCATCAGGGTAAATACATCCTTTTTCTGCCTGATGGCAATATTTACATACCCTTTTTCCGACGGCATTCTCGATACGTGTTTGAAGGCATTCTCAATGAAGGAGATCAGCACAAAAGGAGTGATCCGTTTTTTTCCGTTTTCCACTTCCAGCTGGCAATCTACATTCAGTTCATTGCCCCACCTCAGCTTCTCTACCTCGATCACATCCCGGATATACTTCACCTCCTTTTCCAGCAGCACCAGATCCTGATCGCACTCATATAACTGATAACGCAAGATATCCGAAAAACGGATCAGTAACTCTGAGGCTAAATCTACATTTTTCTGCATCAGGATATGAATGTGGTTCAGTACATTGAACATCATGTGCGGATTGACCTGATTGCGCAGGAACAACAGCTGTTCTTCCAGATGCGCTTTTTCCTGCAACGCGTGTTCCCGGAAAAACTCCAGACCGCAGAATCCCGACAATAACATAAGCGCGGAGGGGATCATACCTAAAAACTCCCTGAACAGTGTGCTGTATGTTCCGGAGATCAGCGCAGAAGGTGGAAATACTCCGTGGGACTCCAACCAGACAAAGCCCTTTACAACCCAAACAAGCATCAGGGCCAGGCACAAGGTGATCCCAAGGAAACCGATGCTGAAACGAACCGCTTTTCGCTGAAGCAATGTCTTTTTTAAAAGCACTTTACAGGTGTAGGTGGTGGCCAGGAAGGCAATGATAATGAAACAAAATGTAAAGAGGAATGCTTCCCATCCGGTAGCCCTTGCCGAAAACTGTACCCAAAGGGTAATAAACAGTACGATCCAGAAACCGCCTGTAAAGAGATTATAATATGCAAGGAATTTCGTTCTCATTTCTTACGACTTAACTTTTTAGCAGGACAAAGATACAGGATAGATTCCGGATTCCCGTACCTCTTGTCACAAGCAACTTACCAGTTGTCAAATCGTTTTCGTGAAAGACAGCACGATCAGAGGTGCGCAGACTGTTGGCGGTTAGATTACCAAAGTTTTTTTATTCTTAAAAAAACTATCTTTGCATGTGTAATTCCATCCATTGTCAGGCTTATGAAATGGCAACTCTGTATATAGCTATCCTGCTACGGGTAGGTCGGGGAGTGTAAAGCTCTGGCCAACCTTCCTGTACCCTTTCCCCCCAACAGAGTTTATCCGATCAAATACTAACGATTGCCTGCGGCACTTCCTTGTGTGGCTCAGGCTTGCCTTTTCATCAAACCAATGAATTATACCTATAAACAAATCTGGCTCATCAATCTACCCATCCTGGTGAGCCTGCTCATGGAGCAGTTCATAAACTTAACAGATTCCGTTTTCCTGGGACACGTCAGCCAGATCGATCTGGGAGCGTCGGCACTGGCTACCCTGTATTACACTGCCATTTATATGCCTGGTTTCGGATTCAGTATGGGCATCCAGCTCCTTATCGCCCGGCGGAACGGAGAAAGGCGGTATCAGGATGTAGGCAGAGTGTTCTATCAGGGGCTGGTCTTCTTATCGGCGTTCGCTGTCATTGTTTTCGTCCTGTCCAGGCTGTTTTCACCCGCGTTGCTCCGCGTGGTGATTTCATCGGATCCTGTATATCGGGCTACTGTGCAGTATATCGGATGGCGCGATTATAGCTACCTGTTTGCCTTTCCCATGTTGGCGATCCATGCTTTTTTTATCGGGACTACCCAGACTAAGATCCTTACTGCCCATTCCCTGGTAATGGTTGTATGTAATATCGGGTTCAACTATGTGTTGGTCTTTGGAAAAGCGGGATTCCCTCCACTGGGGATCGGCGGAGCTGCTATGGGGTCTTCTCTCGCCGGAGGGATCGGATTGTTATTCCTGATCCTGTATATGTGGCGGTATGCAGATAAAAAGCGTTATGTATTCTTTCCGGTATTGGATGGGGGAGTATCGGTACATCTGTTGCGGATCTCCGTCTGGACCATGATACGTTCATTCTTTTGTATAGCTCCCTGGTTTCTTTTCTTTGTGGCTGTTGAACATTCAGGAGAGTATGAACTTGCTGCTGCAAACGTGGTAAGAAGTATTTCTATGGTCTTTTTTGTACTGGTCAATTCCTTTGCTACTACTACAGTTTCATTGGTGGGCCATCTTATCGGAGCCGGGAACCCCCGGGAAGTAATGTCAACGTGCCGGCGTGTTATAATATGGAACTATGCAATAGGTATTCCGCTGATATTATTGGCTTTTGTCTTTTCGGAACCTCTTTTGCGATTGTTTACGAATGACAGGATGGTTGTCTGTACAGCGTTCTATCCGTTTTGTGTAATGCTCTCTATATTTATCATATCCGTGCCGGCTTACACCTATTGTAATACGGTAATCGGTATCGGCAAGACTAAAATCGCATTTATATTTCAGGCAATAACTATATGGATCTATCTGTGGTACCTGTTTATATTGTCTCGTTCTCCCCATCTACCCCTGGCAGTATACTGGACTGCGGAACAGTTATATGTTGTGGTACTTTTTGTCTTATCCTGGTTGTATCTTAAAAGGGGTAACTGGCGGGATCAGGGATCGTAGGAAATACACATCAGATGTATGGGAGAAATTTCTGGTACCAGACTGTATAAAACAGGAGCCGATCCTTTGAAACACAGGAGAACCGTTTATGAGTGTAACACGAAGTGGTTTCCGTATCTGATTCCTGACAAGAAAAAACGGATAAATCACAGTGAACCTCTGAGCGAAACAAAATGAGCCGCAAAACAAAATCACTTTGTGTGTTTTGTTCTTCCTTTGTCTGGTAGATTGTTTGTACTCATTCAAAAAACAGATAGGAAAATCACCCCTTAATGTATGCATCATTTATTACGCTCCCCACACGTATTCGCTTACCCGGTTGGGGAAGAAAGAAAACATAACCCGTAAAGAGTTGTTGTCCGCGTTAGGTAGCGGAAACGTAACAATAACCCTTTCGTTACAGTAAAGAAAAGAAATGTAAAAATGAAACAGACTTTATTTATCATCACCCTTGCCGGACTGATACTGACCGCATGTAGCGATAGGAACAGTCGGGAAAAAAAGACAGAAGATATGAAAACAGCAACCCATGGAGAAGTTCCCGTAATAAGCAATTTTCCGGTAGGTGAACCCAATACCGGATATGCACAGTATTTCTCAGGTCGGTCCTGGCTGGCACCCCTTACTGAAATGAGCGAACTGAACGTGCCTGTTTCCAACGTTACTTTTGAGCCGGGTTGCCGTAACAACTGGCACAGTCACTCAGGCGGTCAGATCCTTATTGCCGTTGGCGGCACGGGTTATTATCAGCAGCGGGGCAAGGAGGTTATCCGCATGGAGCCCGGAGATGTAATTGAGATCGCACCTGACATAGAACATTGGCACGGAGCAGCTCCCGGCCAGTGGTTCTCTCACCTGGCTATCGCCTGTAATCCGCAGACGAATGAAAATACATGGCTTGAACCTGTCAGTGACGAAGAGTACGCGCAAGCCGTAAAACAGGAGGGATCCCAATGAACAGCAAATATAGAATTGTATGGATCGTATGTGCCTGTATATTCTCCGCAGGTCAACATCCGTTACACGCACAGGATATGAAAAACAGTTTAAACCCCATGCAGCAGAAAATAGTTACCATTGCTGCCCATACCGCGACAGGTAACCTCGATGCCCTTCAAACCGAATTAAACGCCGGACTGGATGCCGGACTGACCGTAAACCAGATAAAAGAAGTGTTGGTTCAGATGTACGCGTATGCCGGATTTCCCCGCAGCCTGCAGGGGATCTATACTTTGATGGCGGTCTTTGAGGAACGGAAAGCCAGAGGTATCAACGATCCCGAAGGACCCGAAGCATCTCCGGTTGCAGATGCACGGGATAAGTACACCCGTGGACGTGAGATCCTCGAAAGCCTGACCCATACCGACCAGAAAATCCTTACAGGCGCCAATGCTTTTGCTCCGGCTATTGACACTTTCCTGAAAGAGCATTTGTTTGCTGATATTTTTGAGCGGGATGTGCTTACTTTTCAGGAGCGTGAACTGGCCACTATATCGGCTCTGGCAGCGATGCCAGGAGTTAAGCCCATGTTACAATCGCACCTGCGTATGGGGATGAACGTAGGGCTGTCCGAAATGCAGTTAAGACAACTTGTATCCATCATCGGCATGTCTGTCCATACACAGCAGGGAGAGCAGGCCGGGAGGATACTGGATCGTCTGTCGGGCAAAAAAGCAACAGCCGCAAACGGCACATCCGTTTCTTCGGATACTCCTAAAGTCCGCCTTTCCCTGATTACGGTTGATCCTGTACGGCTCGATGAGTATAACGCGTTGCTGAAAGAAGAAATAGAGGCTTCTATGCGGGTAGAACCGGGTGTACTCGTTTTATATGCTGTTGCGGACAAGGAAAATCCCCACCACATAACCATACTTGAGATGTATGCCGATGAAGCAGCCTATCAGAGCCATATCCAAACGCCCCATTTTATTACATATAAACAGGGTACGCTGGATATGGTACAGGAATTGGAATTGGTGGATGTCGATCCTCTTATCCCGGGATTAAAGATAAAGTAAAACAGACACACCTGAACTTCAACGATAAAAAGAATAAATAATAAATACCTTAGTCGGTGATTTCTCTGCCACAGGCCCAACAGAATCTGTGGCCGAAAAGGGTGAGGATATCTCTTTTCTTCAACCTTGGACCAACGGTCGACGAAGTCAAAAGGTTGCATATAGAATACTTCCTTATCTGATAGGTGCAACCTCTTCAGGGTTGTTTCTGGTGTGCGCTTCGCAACCCAGGGATTCGTTGCATGTTGTTTCGCTGACGTTACACAACCTTACACTCATCCGCTGGGCTATGGATGGATCCCCTTTTGGGAACACTGAGAAGCAGGACATGGGAACAGAATGGATCTCCCCTTCATAAAGAGGAAACGATCTTTTAGCCTGACAGCTGTGCCCGGTACCGCAGTACGTTCATTCCCTGTTTTCTTTTTGAGCGGATTTTGCTCGTCTTCCGGGACTTCTTGTCCGGGCCAGGAACTTCCTACTCGTCACGGCATGTTACGGTGCTGAGTTCCCTACCTGTTATTTCAGGTTTTCTGTGAAAAATGATTGGAATTTATCGAACGGAATAATGTCTGTACGGTCATACAGATCCACATGACTGGCTCCCGGAAGGATCATCAGTTCCTTATTATGGCCTTGAAGCATTTTGTAGGCATCTTCGCCGAAATAACGGGAATGAGCCTTTTCTCCATGAACGATAAGTACTGCGTTACGGATTTCTCCCGCGTAAGTCAGTTGTGGCATATTCATGAAAGAAAGAGGGGATGTTACGTTCCAGCCGTTGGTGGAATTAAGCGAACGGGGATGATAACCGCGTTCGGTCTTGTAATAGCTGTAGTAGTCTTTTACGAACTCCGGAGCATCGTCGGGCAATGGGTCCGCTACACCGCCGCCACGTGCATAGGTGCCGTTCTTCGCATCGGTGGTGCGTTGCGTGTTGAGTTGCCGCCGGAGTTCGTAGCGTTTATCCGCATCCGTTGAATCGAAATAACCGTTGGCATTCACGCGACTCATGTCGTACATCGTGGATGCTATGGTTGCTTTGATGCGGGTGTCCATGGCGGCCGCGTTGATGGCCAGACCGCCCCAGCCACAAATACCGATGATCCCGATCCGGTTGGGGTCTGCTCCATCCAACAGGGATAGGAAATCTACCGCTGCGCTGAAATCTTCGGTATTGATATCCGGTGAGGCCACATAACGGGGCTCTCCACCACTCTCTCCGGTGTAAGAGGGGTCAAATGCCAGGGCAATGAATCCGCGTTCGGCCATCTGATTGGCATATAGTCCCGAAGGCTGTTCTTTTACTGCGCCGAAGGGTCCGCAGACGGCAATGGCGGCTGACTTGCCCGAAGCATTTTGGGGGATATATAGATCGCCTGTGAGGGTGATCCCGTAACGGTTCTTGAAAGTTACTTTCTGTCGGGTAACCCGATCACTTAATTCAAAAGTATATTCTTCTGCTGTTCTCATATTCGCTGAATTTGGGTTATTATCCGGATCCTGAGCGTATGCCTGACCTGAAAGCATCAGAGCAACGGCTACGAATGTGGATACTTTTTTCATTGCTTTCTGTTTTAGTATGGATCTGTTTTCTTATCGTTCACCCTGCAAAGTTCGGGATCATATGCAATTATTTATTTGCGGACAGGTTCATATTCTTTTGTTGAGAGGCTCATTCAGCTAAATGATTATAAAGTAAAGTTTGCAAGGTGAACTTATCATACAACATGAGTTCCATCATACAGACCCAGGTGAGTTTGTAACAGGTAAGGGAACAGAACTGAGAAGTCAGAGCATGAGTACGATCTTTACCTGTTCTTTTCATCCATATCCACCAACTCATAGGCCGGACTTCCCAGACCAATCTCTTCCGCGTACACCACTGTATGGATACCGTTCCGGGACTCCATGCGCTCTATCAGGTGAATTTTTCCGTGGTCGGTAGACTCATACACCTTATCTACACAGGCTTTGTCCAATGCCACCGGGTCGAGTGAGGCCAATATCCCCACATCTCCCATTTCAGGATGAGCAGGGTTGGAGTCGCAGTCGCAATCCACAGAGAGATTGTTCATAACGCTGATGTATAGAATGTTATCGCCGCAATAGTCGGCAATGGCTTTGGCGGCTTCCGCCATAGATTCCAGAAAATCTTCCTGCCTGGGATTTCCCCAACTGGTGGTACTTTCTCCTGCGGAGTGGATATATACCTTTCCCCTGGAAGAAGCGATGCCGATAGACATGTTTTTGATGGCACCACCGAAACCACCCATGGCATGACCTTTGAAGTGAGAGAGGATCACTGTGAAGTCGTAATTCCCGAAATGAGAGCCTACGATATCCGATTTCAGGTGCTTACCCCCTTCGATGGGTAACTCTATTTCGCCCTCTTCATCCAGGATGTCTACCGGAGCAATGGCGGTGAAACCGTGGTCTTCGGCAGCTTTGCGGTGCAGTTCCGAAGTAGCCCGGTTGCCTCCGTAGGCCGTATTGGCATCAATGAACGTTCCGTTGACCAGGTGTACAAAGTCTTTCACCAGTTCCGGTTTCAGGAAGTTGTTACCGCCCGGTTCGCCCATACTGAGCTTGATGCCGACATTGCCGGTGGCTTCCCGTCCGAGTGCCTGGTAAACAGCGATCAGACTTTCCGGGGTGATCTCCCGGGTGAAGTAGACCTTAGGCAGTTCTCCGTTTGCCGCGGGTTGTCCGGTAGTGGTAATTTCCCGATTCTTTTTGTTGGGAGAACATCCGGAAGAGGAAAAAACAGAAACAACGGTCACTAACATACAAATTACAGAGGTGATACGTGTCTTTTTCATTGTTTTTCTTTTTTATGGATGTGAAACATTTCTCTGATTGATCAACAGGATGCCCGCTTTCTCCTTCTTCGTTCCTGTGAGTGGTTTCATGCGCCGTACAGATCCTTTATCTTTTCCAGACCTTTCAGCAGGTTTTCCCGCTGTGTGGCGATGTTGATGCGAATGAATCCTTCTCCGGCAGCGCCGTACATGGTGCCTTCGTTGATCCATAGTTTCTCCTTTTCCAACAGGCTGTCGGCTATCTGTTCAGAGGACTGTCCGAGTGCCGAACAATCTACCCATACCAGATAGGTGGCTTCCAGAGGGAGCACCTTCAACTGAGGGAGATGTTCCTGAAAGAACTCCAGAAGAAGGGTGTAATTCGTGTGTAGATACACCTTTAACTCTTCGAGCCACTCTTCGCCTTGCGTATAAGCAGCGATAAGGGCTTCCACAGCGAAACAATTGATCTCACAAACCTCGTTGATATTAAGTGCTTTGTCTATCCGGCGGCGTATCTCTTCATCTGCCGCGATGATATTGGCTACCTGTATTCCTGCCAGGTTGAATGTCTTGCTTGGGGCGGTACAGGTGACGGAGTGTTTCAGGAATTCATCGTTTACAGAACCGAACGGGATATGGGTGTGTCCCGGATAGACAAGGTCGCAATGGATCTCATCGGAAACCACTGTCACCTCATGCCGCAGGCATATCTCACCGATCCGTAGCAGCTCTTCCCGTGTCCATACCCGTCCGGCGGGGTTGTGCGGACTGCATAGCAACAGGAGTTTCACTTTCGGGTCGGCAGCTTTCCGCTCCAGATCGGCAAAGTCGATGCTATATGTGCCGTTGGCATAGATCAGTGGATTTTCTACCGTTTCGCATCCGTTGTTGCGGATGCTGGAAAAGAAGCAGTTATAGACCGGGGTCTGCACCAGTACCTTGTCGCCTGGTTGTGTCAGGGCTTTGATCACGGCAGAGAGGGCAGGCACTACACCGGAGGTGAATAAGATCCACTCCCTGCACAGGTGGAACCCATGCCTGTTGGCAAACCATGCGGTGGTGGCATCAAAATAGGCCGGTGGCACTTTGGTATAGCCAAACACCCCGTGCTGCACCCGTCTTCCGAGGGCATGGATAATAGGCGTGGCGGTTTGGAAATCCATATCGGCTACCCACATGGGCAGGACGTCACTCTCTGTAGCACTGTCCCATTTGTAGGAGTTGCTGCCCCGGCGGGGAACTATTTCGTCAAAATTGTATTTCATGGGGCAAAACAGGTTTCTGGGTTGGTACGGATGTGGCAGGCTCCAGGATTCTTGCAATTCTCATCTATAATGGTCTCACCGATGTGGTTGGCGGTGATAAAGCCGCCTGCCGGATTTTTGATGCTGGTAATGTCGCTGTTGACCACGGCTTCGAGGGTGCTGTATTCAAAACAGAGGTCACAGTCTTCGGCAAAAGTGCAGTTTTCCAGGATCAGGTTGGTGCAGTAGCACAGGGGCTGTGTACCGGAGATCTTGCAGTTGACCAGTTTCAGGTTTTTAGAATGCCAGCCGAGGTATTCGCCGGTGATCTCGGAGTCATATACCGTAACGTTCTCTGTCTTCCAGAAAGCATCTTTGGAGTCGAGCCGGGCATTGCACACCACGACGTTCTTTGCATCCTGAAAGGAGTAGTTGCCTTGCAGGCAGAAGCCGTCGATGTCGATGTTCTGTCCGTTCATAAAGATGTAGTCACCGTTCCTGGCTTCTACGTTGCGGAGCCGGATGTCGCGGCAATTCCACAGGGTTTCTCCGGCGTTGGTCAGTGTTACGTTTTCCAGAGAGAGCCCGTCTATCTCGCGGAACATTTTCGGGGCTTCTACCCGGGTGTTGAGCATCCGTATGTCGCGGGAATACCAGATAGCAGCACGGCTGTAGACGGTGAAGAGACAATCTTCGATCAGCACGTTTTCGTTGTGCCAGAAGGGATATTTGCACATAAATTCGCATTTCCGGGCTTCGATGTTGCGACACTCTTTGAGTGCCGATTCGCCGGGGTAGAATTTCACATGCTCCAGACGGAGGTCATGTGTGGCAAACAGGGGTCTTTCTCCTTCAAAGAAGGTATTGCTGATGACTTTTTTTCTGTTCTCATTTTTATTGTTGGTTCTGTTATGTATGGGATGAATGGTATCTTTCTTCCTGGTTCCTGTGCCTGTTTCGTGGCAGGGCTTTCTCTGACTCCGCCGTGCTGGTGTGCACCGTGTCCGGGGATAAGCCGGGCTTTCCGTGTTCCCGGCAGGTAGGGATGGCACAGGGAACCTGAGTTTGGGTCAGCTTCAGCCACTGGCCATAAGTGAGCATGCGCCATCCCCATTCCAGCGGGCCGAAGCGGTTGCGTCGGAGCCACAGGTAGCTGTATAGGATCTGAAACCCAAATACGGCGGTGGCGATCAGTTCTACGTAGATAAGTCCGGTTTTCGCGCCCAGACCGAAGCCGATGCCGTAGAAGATGATCATACCGAAGACGGATTGCAGGATGTAATTGGTAAGTGCCATTCTGCCGGGAGCGGCGAAAAGGGTAAAGATCCTTTTTTCTTTGTTTTTCAGATACACCAGGCAGATGGCGGTGGTATAGGCGAGGCTCAGAGGTACTACACTCACGGTATAAAAAAGGGAATGTATGCCCAACCCCAGCGGATGCGCGTTCATGGCACTCCATGCGTAGAGCAGGGAGGTGGGTAGACCGATGAGAAAACCGTAAGTGGCTACTTTCCGCAGGAGAGGTTGGCAGGCATCCAGATGCGCGTAGAGCCGTTTTCTTCCGATATAGAATCCCAACAGGAAGAGGGCCAAAACTTTGAATGCCCGGTTGCCTTCGATAAACTCCTGCATGCGGATGAAGGAGCCGCCGAGGTTAAAACGGACTACATCCATATAGCTGTCGTGTTGCACCAGCCATACAGGAAAATTTTCTTCGTTGATGCCTACCCGTGTATGGAAATAATGGGTGGCGCAGATAGCGGGGGCAGCCGGATCCCAACCGGTATACATGACGATAGTGTCTATCCCTACGGGCAGCAGGAGCAGCAGAGCCGCGGAAAGGAGGAGTTTTTTTGTCGGATAGCTTTCTGAACAGCGGCAGGAAGAAGCCGACGAAGGCGTAGAGGATGAGTATATCGCCTGCCCAGAGAAACACCAGATGGATCAGCCCGATCAATAGGAGGACTGCCATCCGGCGGTAAAAAATACGCAACCCGTTGATCCCTTTCTCCCGGGCGTTGGTCAGCATCAGGGAAAAGCCGATGCCAAACAGGATAGAGAAGAGGGTATAGAATTTTCCGTCTATAAAGATGTATTGCAGGTATTTCACGACAGTATCCACGGGGGCGGTGGGCATGGCGGCTGTGACGCTGCTATCCAGAAAGGTGTACAGTGAAAATTCGGGATAGTTGGCCAGGCAGATGCCGAGCAATGCCATGCCCCGGAGTGCGTCGAGGATCAGGTGTCTTTGTGGGGTGGTTGTGGACTGTATCATAGGAGTAGAAGGAATGGTTTTCTTTGCCTGTATCATTGCTTTATCTGTTCCTGTATGTCGAAAGAGTAGGCAACGCTTCCTGTGCCCGGGTGTGATCTGCACGATGATAGACAGAAAAGGGATGATGGATGCATACAAAGCCGGTTTTCGTTGTTAACTTACAGGAACGGAAACCGGCAGAGGCGATTTAGAAGATTATGTTTCAACGTACTTCCATGATCTCATCCATTTTCTTTCTGGGGGTTCTTTGTCCCTGTTCGGGATGCGGATATCCCAGGGGAGTGATGGCAACCGGAGTAAGATGGGAAGGAATGTTCAGGAGAGCAGTGATTTTTTCAGGGTCGAAATGTCCGATCCAACATGTACCCAGACCCTGTTCTGCCGCTGCCAGGCACAGGTGCTCGAAGGCAATAGCGACATCTACATCCACATAATCCTTTCCATCGTATGCATTCCTTTTCCACGAGACCTCACTGTTGCCGCAGGCCACGATATACATCGGAGCCGTAGCCATCCATTTGGCAGGATAGGATTCCGTAATGGCTTTTTTGGCTTCTTCACTTTTTATGATGTAAAAATACCAGGGCTGGATATTGGCAGCCGAAGGGGCCAGCCGCACACTTTCCATGATATAATCCAGTTTCTCCTGTTCCACTTCCTGTGGCAGGTAGTTCCGGATTGACCGGCGGGTTTTCACTAATTCCAGAAATTCCATATTTTCGTTTGTTTGGGGGATTGGAGGTTGCTGTTTGCTGGTTTCCGTACAGGCACTTACTGCCATTACACTTATAAAACCCAGTACCCACAGGAGAATGTTCATTTTCTTGTCCATATCTATTTGCATCTATCAATGAGTGAGACGTTTTTCCGGTTGTCCGGCAAAATTAATAAATATGTGGAAAGGGTACTACTCCCTATCGGTTAAAACGGCAAAACCGACTTCCAAACAAAAATAATTGAGCCTTACAACGAAAGTGGGGTCAGGTCTGAGGAGAACCTTATATCCTACTCTATACGATTCTGGAAGAAAGAATTGTTTTTTTACTCACTGCTCCGTAGGGAACAGACCGGAGGATTGGGCCGTACGTGTTCCTATCACCACCCCATTGCCGGCGGTACGGATTATTCTCTGGTCTGTAGCGCTACTCTGTGTCAACCAAACTCTGTCTGTGTAAGATCTGCTCTGCAAGCAATTCTGTTCGTATGCTCTCTGTATGGCGGTTTGCTGCCCCTGTGTTCTGTGGGTAAAGTGCCTCTCCGCATGTATAGGGGCATTTCCCTTATTGCTTCTCTTTCTTCGGTTCAGGATGTTCTTTCAGCCATTCCCGGAAGAGGGATATGTGATGCGTTTCGTCTGCTATTAACTTGGACAAAAGCTGGAAGCTGATAACGGTTGTTGGGTTCTCAGGAAGTGACTTTACCTTGTTCAGTATCTTATTGTATTCGGCAATTGTAGCGGTTTCCGATTCAATACCTAACTGCACGGCTTCACGCGCACTGTTCCCGTAAGATACATATTTGGTATCGTATTCTTGGGTCACATTTCCTTTGAGTGCCAATATAAAATCACCCAGTTTGTCCATGTGCTTCATCTCTACCAGTGCGATGCCCATCATTAGCTCACCTACATCGTCAAACAGTGCTTCCTGCGAGATATACTGATGGATAGCTGTCAGTTCCGAAAAATTATTTGTACCTCTGTACACGTCGTAAAACCATTCCGCTTCTACTCCTTCACCGGGTTTCACATCGCCAAAATCAGGATAAAGGATATCCGGACTACTGTACTTCATCGCATTGACAAACCCCAGGGTGAGGTCGTCTAACTGATTTGTACCCCGTTTTTTGATCAGTGCGTGCATTTCTTCTGAATGTTTCATGTGTATCCTATTTTAAAAAGTAATGATATTTTTATTTATACTGAATGTAAAACAAATATGCTCTGTATAAAGTTGAATACCGGATGGTGTTATATAGGGATGAAAGGCATAGGAAACCAGAACATGATTCGTTTCCGTAGTATGTCCTGATCTCTTGAATGGATCCGGGTGCTTCAAAGATCATCATCCGGAAACGATTACAGTTCATTCTTCGATCTATGCTGAGGCAATATACGAAAAGCTGGGATTCAAAGCAGTGGGTAAAGCTGTTGTTAAGGATGGGCTCCGTTTTGTACCTATGCGAAGGGACAGGGATACGAAAGTCCTATAGTTACTGAAATTCCGGCGAACCGGATGGAGCATATATCTTTCAGACCGCTTGCCTTTTCAGAAAGAAGGCCCGGAAAAGGAATGTAGAAGTATGGCCGGTGTATAGAGGTCAGCTACACCGTATGATGGAACCGGAAGAAGTCTTACTTCCGTCCGTTGGGACGCTGAAAAATAAAAAAACAGGGACGGATGCGTGATATGGATCAGAAATATACTATCTTTGCGGCCTATGTTTACATCGAAGAAGGAGATTGTGAAGTAAATAACTTCCGGCATTACTGCGGGAGTTATCCCTTTATTTATACCCAGGCATATTCTTGTCCGGGATATTTTCATATATATATTCATACAGGAAAGTAAGAATGAGGGACCCCCTTATTCCACACTTTCTGTTTCTCACATTCCATTTAAACAAAAATGAGTAACGAAAATAAAACGATCTACGATTTCGACTTCAGCCTGATCTACGAATACTTTGCCAGTCTGGAAAGGCAAGGACCCGGAAGTCCCGAGGCAACCCTCAACGCACTGAGTTTTATAGACAACCTGACCGATGGATCACGCATTGCCGACCTTGGTTGCGGAACAGGCGGACAGACCATGATCCTGGGCGGGCATGTTCCCGGGCATATCACCGGACTGGAACTCTCTTCCGACTTCATCCATATATTCAATCGCAATGCAGCACAGTTGGGGTTGCAGGACAGAGTAAAAGGCATCGTCGGTTCGATGGACAACCTGCCTTTCGAAAAAGGTTCGCTGGATCTTATCTGGTCGGAAGGTGCGATCTATAACATAGGTTTTGAACGTGGCCTGACCGAATGGCGGGAGTATCTGAAACCAGGCGGGTGTGTGGCTGTGACGGAGGCAACGTGGTTCACGGACCAACGTCCGGCAGAGATCCATGATTTCTGGATGCTGCATTATCCGGCGATAGATACCATTGCTGCCAATGTGGCTCAGATGCAGAAAGCGGGATATATCCCTGTAGCTACCTTCGCGCTGCCCGAAAACTGCTGGACAGCACATTATTTTGTTCCGGGAGTGGCAGCGCAGCAACAGTTGCTTGTCAGATACCCCGGCCATAAAGGGGTAGAGGAGTTTGTTGCCGCTCAACGTCACGAAGCAGCGATGTACAGCACCTATAAGGATTTCTATGGCTATGTGTTTTATATCGGAAAAAAGATAGATAAATAAGCGGTCAATCCGAAATATTCTTCCGGCAGAGCCACTCTGCCGGAAGAATACATATAGGACGCTGTCCGATATTCCGGCTCGTGGAACTTTTATCCAAAGGAGATCACCTGTTATCCGCAGGTAGTTTTCGCAATTGTTTGATCCGGTTCCCTTGGGTATCTATAAAGAATGCTTCACTGTTTGGTCTGATCCATGTTCTCGTTTGCATGTGCCTGTGCGGCAGAACGGAACTCTTTAAGGAGACAGACTCCTCCGGCCTTCCTCTACCAGGCGGTACTGCTTCTCGAAAAAGGCTTTCCGGTCCAGGTCCGCTACTCCACAGATCGGGTTGGAAGAGCGTACACAGGAATTCACCCACTCCCGGAGTACCTTAAATGTATGCACATCTTTGTGCAGGATCGGAATAAAACCTTGTGCAAAGAAAATACCCTGGTTCACCGTAGTGCTCTCTACGAGGTATATATCGTTGTACAGGGAAATATCCGAATAAAAAACAGCGATCTCCTGTTCCGGATTTTGTGTATATCCTTCCCGGCAGATTTCCTCTATCGTCATCAGCAACCTCTGCAGATCATCCAGCAACAGGTGTACATCGTTTGCCGTGAGGTAACCGATCTTCCTGAAAAAGCCTATATCTACGATACAATTCCGTATCATGTCTCCATCCACAATAAAAACCAGTTTCCTGAACGAAGCAAACGTTTTCATATATATATCTTTTATGCGTACATACGCGTCGGGACAATCCATCTCAGCCAGGGGAACGATCTCTCCGAGACAGTTATTGAAATAGCACCATTTGATCCGGGCAAACTTCATGAGCCAGCCAAAGTGACAATAACTGATGAGAGGAATGTTCTTACAGACTCCCATAAACTTCGAATACCCTGCCCGGGCTGCCTGCTCAAAGATAGCACGAGTGGTCTCTTCCATATATATCCTTCGTTGTTCGGCAGGCATATTCTTTGTCAGCACAAGCTCCATCGGATGGCTGTATACATTGGACTTCTCTCCGAGTAAACTCTCTATGGAAACAGAGAGGGTACGACAAAGGGTAGCCAGATCTTCCAGCGAAAACTGTCTGTCGCCGTTTAATTTCCGGTACACGGAATTTTCCCGTATGCCTAATATGTCCGACAGCAACCGGGCATGGTTCTTTTCACCGGGATATTTTTCCCGCAGCTTATCTTTGAGTCTGCTCACCAGTAACTTATAATCCATAACTCCCGCGATTTAAAGATCCGTAAGATCAGCATTTATATTCCAAAGTACTCCTTACACGCATCAAGCGCCTGGTATTGCGTTTCCATGAACTGCCGCCTGATGTGTGTGCCACTCTGACTGATGAGTGTAGAGGGGCGTTTCCACATTTTAAACCACCGGGTCATGGTCTGGCATACATCCTTGCTTTTCGTAAGGACCGGATTAAAGGAGTTAGGGCGAAGCATTCCGAAACTCAGACGATCGCTCTCCACAATAGACATATCGCTGGAAAAGAACGAATCGGTACAATAGATCTCCATCTCTTTTCCATTTTCCAGACATCCGTCGGTGCATACCTTGTCAAATAACTTCAGAGCCCCTTCTATATCCGATATCAGATGCAGGACTTCCTCTTTATTTAAATACCCCAAGATATAAAACTGCCTGATGTCGGTCAGGTAATTTTCCACTATTTTCGTACTTACCAGACAGACCGACTTCTTAATGGCACGTACCGCCAGAAGATACCTGTCCAGCCGTTGTAGCAACTGTGGGGTCAAGGGGATCTCCGAAAGGGGTTTCAACGCTCCGGACCCTTTGGTGAAAAAGAGCCATTGCAGTCCCGCAAAACGGGTCAGCCACTCAAAAGTCGGATTCAATACATCCGGAAATGTATTGGTAGAAATATAAAGTTTGGAATTGTCGGACTGGGCGGCAAAAGAGAACATTTTGACTGTCTGATCAAAGATCTCATAACTTGCGGAGTCATAGAAGGTAAAATCATATTGGACAAATTCCAGCGGCTGTTTCATACTGTGCCTGCAACTATAGAAGAACTCATCTACCGGAATATTCAGTTCTTCACTGATCACAGAGATCTCTTCCAGGGTAAAAAGGTTCTTACCCGTCAGTCTCCGTCGGATGGTAGGAATGGTCAGGCCCAGCACATCGGCTACTTTTTTCTGATAGGTCTTTTTGTCACCGTACCTGAGAGCAAGGGATGACTTTAAGCACTCTAATATGTCCCTATATTCCATAACAGGCTTTTTATTAAGGTTAGTATACAAATAAAAGATGGTGTATGTTAGTCGGAATAAAGTTAGTTTGTTTTTAATTAAAAAAAGAATTTCAGTGACTAAAACAGGAGATCTATCTAAAAATAATTCCTGAAACGGACCGTGCCGCTATCGTTTTTTTTCATCGCGTAAATTATACGACTCCTATCCGATGGAATTGTATGGTGATTACCGATATACAAAACAGGGTCTGATGGCCGGACAGCCTATGGAATACCAGATACCCTGACATACAGAAGGCGCGCATCCCTGCGCCCCTCCTGCCCATCATCTGAAACTTGTCTTCAAAAGACGAAACAACCTATGCAATCTATATCCATCTGTATCTCTGTTGGTTCATCAATATCACTTATGGGTATCTTTGACGCAGCGCACGTTATATCCCTGTTTCCGGGGGCCTGTACCGGAAAGGATCTCCTTTCCAAATCCCTGGGAGTAAGCCTGGAGACCGGTAGCCGTATTGTTCCATAAACTGGCATAGGCATCCTCCCATTTACCAGCCTGCCATAATTTACCATCATTTATATGTCCTCCATTGGGAAATACGATAGATTCTCCTGTCGGTAGGGTGAAGGTAGGGTAGGATTCATTTACAAAGCGGTAGCTTGCCACAGTAAATTCGTTGTATAACTGCATCATTGGTTCATAATGGGGTACTCTCCACCCGGCAGGGCAGGGGTCGAAAACAGTTTTTCTGCTCTGCCTGTCGTTCCATAAGTAGTCGTTCTGATATTTCATTTCTGTTTGCGCGGTATACCAGTCATCCATAATAGTACCTGCATATCTACAGGTGTAAAAATAGTTGGGATGGTTGATGCTGTTGCCCAGGTTCTTCACTGTACCCGAGGCTATGTCCTGATAGGTCGTGGAAACCCGCGAACCTCCGGCATTGTACAAAGGATATTGTAAGGTAGAGTCGACGTGCATCTCATGGTCCCATATCAAATCTTTGGGTCCGGCAAACGGATCTTTTCGCCCCCATTGGTAATACATTCCGACACATTCCGGAGTTATATTGTCTATATCATAGTGACCGTTGGAGCCTATGTTGCGATCCATAAAAGTAGCTCCCCCGGGATAGGTAAATACAGGCCCGCTGTTGGGATTGTAATCGGTTACCCAGATGTGGAAACTCCAGAGGGTTTCACCGCCACTGCGGATGGCGATAAGGGCATTCCCATACGGGACATTTCCCGTCCTGACCGCGAGGGTTGCATCGCGGTAATCACCCGTGTTATGGGTGAAGGTGGTTTGCGCGATCAGATCCGTGGAGGTTTGCCATGCGATTACGGCTTCGGGGTTCAGGTTGCCGGTGGGAGATAGCGGAGTAGCTCTTTCCCCTTCTTTTTCCCATACCCAGAATAACTTGCGCAGGGGTATATGCACGGTCTGTCCGCCCGGTACTAAGTAGCAGTTGGGGTCGGGAGTGGCAGCTACTATTTCGAGGGTCTGGTCGGGAGCGATTCCTTCGGTATCACGGAAGGTGAGTGACATCTTACGTCCCGACCGGGTCAGGCCGTATATCTCCAATCCACTATCATAAGCGGCGGCTTGCACGCTGTAGGGGAGTTTGTCGCCGGTTTTCGTATTGTATCCGCCGGTGTTGCCCTGCCGGGTGGTGAAGTCGGTACTGGTGCCGGGAATCAGGAACAGGTTTGGCAATTCGCACACCGCTTCATGCAGTACCCATGAGGTGTTGGAGTAGAGGGTAAGGGTATTGTCATGTCCCATGTAGCTGTATGTTTCGGGGTTCTCCACCACAATAGAAATGCATTCGTGACGGATATAGATACTTTTGGTCAGGGTTTCTTCTCCGTTCGTTACCTCAAAGGTAACGGTGGCACCCTCCTGCAGGAAAGGGTTGCCTTCCGCCGGGTCGGTCTCCGGCAGCGTAAAGGCAGTGGGAGTGATGGTGAAGGTGTATTCTTCCTCGCCATTGCCCAGTGTACGCCCTTCATAGATGGCGTTGTGTTCGGAGGTTTCAAAAGGAAAGATGCGGTCGCCCAGCATGATTGTTCTGATCTTGCAGCCGCTGGGACCGCTCCATTTGACGGTGAAGGTTTCCTGCTGGTCTTCTATGGGGACCAGATCGGGGTTGCGGGGGTTGCTGCGGAACCGGATCTCTGTGAGTGGCTCACCATCGGCATCGACTATCTCGAGGGAGATGCCTTGCAGATGGGATTGGGTGACGTGCACAGTGTGCTCCATCCGGCCGGAGATGACGGTAAAGGTGGCTTCGCGAGGTGTGGGATCGGGCACAGTGGGGTTGTAGGTGTCGGCAGTCATATTGACTTCGCCGTTGCTGCCGCGGGAGCCGTGGTCTTTGTCCATGTGGAGCCAGTCTTCGGAGCCGTCGCCGCCGCTGTAGCTTATGTCGCCGATCTGCCAGCCCAGCGGGCTGTCGGTTTTTACAACGAAGGTCTGAGTGCTTTGTTCTTTGTCGTAGTGGATGGTTTCGTCGCTGACGGAAAGGAAGTACTTGCCGTCAAACTGTACGGACTCGGCGTCGCTGTCGTCGAAGCGGAAGAGTTCGCTCACGGTATTGAAGGGCTTGCAGGTGGCGGCATCTTCTAAAGAGCGGTAGCCGGGACCGAGTATTTCCCTGACTACGATGGTATAGGTATAGTTGCGTATCAGGGGCAGGAAGTGGTCGGTGGCGGGCAGGGGGTCGGTCGGGTCTTCGTGCTGCCGTTCTACGAAATCGATCCGGTAGAAGGAGGGGTAGTCGGTGCCTTCGTATTCGCCCTCAAGGATGATAAAGGGTGCTTTGCTTTCTTCGAGCCCGTCGCTGGGGGGGGCTGCTCGAAGGTGAAGATCTCGCGGCGGATCACGATATCGGGGGCTGCGGTGGCATCGGCAAGGGTGCCGGCATAGGACAGCGGCCGGGTATGGGTCAGGTGGTGGGCGGTGGCAGGCAGGGGCTGTCGAGTATACACATCTACGAGCCCACGAGCCGCA
>JAJQDI010000033.1 GCA_021202275.1 Bacteroides sp. | reverse complement strand
TAGTTCTCTAAATCTTAAATTATTTTAGCGGACACTAGTGTACGGCGTGCGTCTCAGCACCCCGCAGGGGAATACATATACCATAATACGACATACATTTTCTTGTGGGACGTACATCGCAGAGACGCACGCCGTGCGACTACACAAGTGAATGCCGACCTTAAGAAAATTGTCTTTTCAACGTTTCACCAAAGAAGAGTCCTGACAAAAGAATAAATCGCAGATCGTCAACGAACCTTCATATGAAGAATCAAATAAGGGGTTATGACCGAAGGTAGTACATCATATATCCCTTCCATTTTCCCAGCACTCCAGATCTTCCGCGATCTCCGGGAGAGTTTCCTTCCGGAATACCGGACTCTTCACTCCTGCCCGCTTCTGGTTCTGATAGTCTTTCAGTAGACGGAAGGCATATTTTCCCAGGAATACAATCGCGATCAGATTGCATAGAGTCATCAGTCCCATCGTAACATCTGCCAGGCTCCATACCATTTCCAGAGAAGCTAAGGC
This sequence comes from Bacteroides sp., assembly GCA_021202275.1. GTDB lineage: Bacteria > Bacteroidota > Bacteroidia > Bacteroidales > Bacteroidaceae > Bacteroides. Next base: position 62,520 of record JAJQDI010000033.1, on the reverse strand, counting down.
TCCAAACAATACCATACTGCCCACCAGCAGGCGATAAACATAGAGGACGGGCTGACTTGCGGTGATGAAACGGATATTGGCCTCGCCGTAATAGTAATTGCCCAGAATACTGCTGAAAGCAAAGAAAAAGAGCGTCACCGCTACAAGGGAACTTCCCGCACTGCCGATCACCTGGTCCAATGCCTCTTGCGTGAGCCGGATGCCGTTGAAGCTACCGTCCAGCGGAGCACCGCTGAACAGAATGATAAATGCCGTGCAGCTGCATATCAGCAACGTATCGGTGAATACTCCCAGCGCTTGTATCAGCCCTTGCTTCACCGGATGACTTACAGACGCCGTGGCGGCCACATTGGGTGCCGATCCCATACCGGCCTCGTTACTGAAAAGTCCGCGGCGTATACCCTGCATCAGAGCCACGCCGATGCCGCCACCCAGCGCTTGTTCCCAGCCGAAGGCATGACCCACGATCAGCCGGAAGACATCGGGTACGTGTGTGATATTGAGCACTACAATAGCTAAAGCCAGTAGCAGATAACCAATGGCCATTACCGGCACCAGGATACTACTTACGCGCGCGATACGGTGTATGCCTCCAAAAATGATCAGCAGGGTGGCTACAGTGAGTACTCCACCTACTACCGCCCGATCCCAGGCAAAAGCTCCTTCGAAAGCCGCACACATGGTGTTGCTCTGTACCGAATTGAACGCGAAACCGAAGGTAACGGCGATCAGCACGGCAAACAGTACGCCCATCCAACGCTTCTTCAGTCCCCTCTCCATGTAATAGGCCGGACCACCGATGAAAGAATCCACTCCCCGGCGTTTGTAGAGCTGTGCCAGCGTAGATTCTACAAACGCACTGGCCGCTCCCAACAGGGCAATGAGCCACATCCAGAACACTGCCCCCGGACCACCAATGGCAATGGCAGTAGCCACACCGGCCAGATTGCCTGTACCTACCCGGCTGGCAATAGATACCGCGAAGGCCTGAAAAGAGGAGATCTCATTCTTTTTCTTCCCGGTGGAGTCGGCCAGCAGACGCACCATCTCACGGAACAAACGAAACTGCACAAAGCGGGTACGCACACTGAACCACACCGCACAGCCCAGCAACAGGGCGATCAGCACGTAGGTCCACAGATAGTCATTGATCCGGTCGATAAAGAGATGCAGCGTATCCATATGAACTTATTATTTCAGTTTAAAATAGAACCGATGATCCAGAAATACCGGTTCGATGATACCAAACCGGATGAACTTAGCCAGCAGATGCTCCGCCGCCCGCCGGGAAATGGCCGCCTCACGTTGGTATTGACTCAGGCTGATGGGAGAATGATGCTCCAGCAACTCCAACAGCAGTCTCTCTTTTTCCGTATATTCCACCAGCTGCCCTACAGGCTGTACAGCCTGTTGCCACACCCGCAGCATGACGGGAGAGGCAAGTATATTTTCATCTCCAATGCGCACATAGGCCAGGGCCTTGCCCTGCGCGTCCAGCGCGTATATGGGTTTATGTACCTGTTCTTCGATCTGCGCCACCAGCACCTGCTTCCCACCCTCTGTCACAACTGTGTGAATGGTATAAGCAACCGCCGGCCGACAATACAGCGTGGCTGCCGCTTCCAGCATATACGCTTCCTCTTCCGACCGTACTCCCGCGATCTTTCCATTGTCTTTGACACCAATCAGCAACCTGCCTCCACGGGTGTTGGAAAAGGCCGAAAAGGTCTTCGCCAGTTTGCGGGCATCCGAGATCTCAAACTTAAAATCCTGCTGCTGATGCTCCCCCTGAGCGATCCATTGATCCAGATAGTCCCTGTCTGTAAACCATTTCATGACTGCAAAAGTAGATAAAAAACAGAAATGTTCGCTTTTTAGCTGGTTTTTACCCTATTTAAACAAAAAAAATCGTTTTTTTTTGCGATTATTTCAGGAAAGAATGTATTTTTGCCAAACATTATTAACAAAGTAATAAAAAGGATTATGAAAGAATTAGTTGAAAAAGTAGCTCAGCTGGTTGCTGATTTTAACAAAGATGCAAATGCACAAATCGAAAACGGTAACAAAGCAGCTGGTACCCGTGCTCGTAAGGCTTCTCTGGAAATTGAAAAGCTGATGAAGGACTTCCGTAAGAAGTCTCTCGAAGCTGCTAAAAAATAAGCCGGGCTTGCTTGAAGAAACACAAAAAAACCACCCTCCGCAGGGGTGGTTTTTTTGTGCCGGAGCACCGGCAATTCCTTGCTTGAAACCTACCGGACATCGGGCAAACCACTTCCGTTTTTAACTTTTATTTGATATGTTGATGAGTGGTCCTGAATTCATTTGTGTCCTGCCTGTATAGGGTATAGGAAAGAAGTACAGCAGTCCAACCGCGTACGGTATTCAGATCAGCTGTCTGCTCTTCATCTCTAAGTATTTGTTTACTACGTCCACGGTCAGCTGGTCAGGTGTGGTCAGTACCGAATAGATACCGTGCTGCATCAGTGTAGAAACGATCAGACGTTTTTCATAGGCAAACTTCTCCGCGATCACCCGCTGATAATAGCCTTCCGTAGTAGTCACAGGCTTTTCGATAAACTCCCTGAGTTCATTATCCTCGAAGAAGACGACCAGCAACCGGTGTTGTCTGGAGAGTTGTGCCAGATAACCGATCTGCCGGTTAAGCGCATTTATACTATCAAAATTGGTATACAGGATCAACAGGCTACGCTTACCGATCCTCTTTTTGAGGTGTACACACAACGCCGAGAAATCACTCTCTCCAAAAGTAGTCTCCTGCTTGTAGAGGTTTTCCAGCAATAACTCCATCTGAGAAGATTGCCGGGAAGCAGGGACAAAACTGTCGAAGTGCTGGTTGAAAGTGGCCAAGCCCGCCTTATCCGTTTTGTGAATAGCGATGTAAGAGAGCATCAGGGAGGCATTGATGCTGTAGTCCAGCAAGGTCATTCCCTGGAATGCCTGCTGCATCACACGGCCTTTATCAATGACATTGTATACCTGTTGCGACCGTTCGTCCTGATAGAGATTCACCATCAGATCGTGCCGGCGCGCGCTGGCTTTCCAGTTGATCGTCCGGAAATCATCTCCCTGTACATATTCTTTGATCTGCTCAAACTCTGTCTGGTGACCGATACGACGGATCTTCTTGATCCCAAACTCCGTCAGGCGGTTGCTCATGGCCAGAAGTTCGAAACGGTGCAACATCAAGTAAGAGGGATAGACCTTCACATCCACCGGCTCCGCGCAGGTGTATCTCCGGATCAGCAAACCAGCTCCCATACGGGTAAAAAGACGGATGTACCCAAATCCATATACCCCGCGCCGGGTGGGGCGCAACTCATAGGTCAGGTTCTTACCTTCTCCTTGTGCCAGCGTCAGCGAAAAACCGATACGCCGCTCCTGGAAAATAAACGGGATCTCATCGATTACTTTCAGTCGCACCGAAAAAGGATACTGATTCTCTACGCGGATACGTACCGGATTCTGATCTCCGTTGGAAAAACGCTCCCGGCAATGCCGTGAAGCAACTATCCCCTGCCTGGTCCGATACAACATGAATGCTTCAAAAAGCAGATCGACCCCTAGCAGAAAAAGAGTTACCCGTCCCAGGAAAAACAGGAATCCCCAGATATACCCCGCGCACAGCAAGGCAATGATCAGGGTACAGACCAGATAAAACCGTCGGCTCAGATACATTACTTGGGTACCTCTACCTTATCGATCAGACGTTGTGTGACTTTGAGAGGAGTATGTCCCTCCATCTCAGCCTCAGCCGTCAGGATCAGACGGTGTTGCATGATGTACGGAGATACGAACTTGATGTCTTCGGGTACCACAAAGTCGCGTCCCTGCATCAGGGCAAACGCCTTGGCTGCCTGCAACATTCCCACCGCCGCCCGGGGAGATGCTCCCAGATAGACCGCTTTGCTGGTACGGGTCTGCTGCACGATCAGGGCGATATAACGCAGCAGGCTCTCTTCTACATACACCCGATCCATATAACCACGTAAAGCGAGCAATTCGTCCCGCGCGATCACAGGTCGCACCTCCTCTAACTTCACCAACCGGGCATTGGTATGATGACGTTGCAGAATACGTACTTCTTCTTCCAAAGAGGGATAGTCCAGTGTGATCTTCATCAGGAAACGATCCAGCTGTGCCTCGGGCAACTTATAAGTCCCCTCCTGCTCCACCGGATTTTGAGTAGCAATGATGGTGTACAGATCGCCCATCTGATACGTGTTACCGTCGATACTCACCTGCCGCTCTTCCATCACCTCGAACAGCGCGGCCTGCGTCTTTGCCGGAGCGCGGTTGATCTCATCTACCAGGATCACATCCGCAAATACGGGTCCGCGCCGGAAATCAAACTCTCCGCTCTTCATATTGAATACGGAAGTTCCCAATACATCACTGGGCATCAGGTCGGGCGTGAACTGGATACGGCTGAAGTCGGCATCGATCAGCCGGGCAGTCAGCCGGGCCAATAACGTTTTGGCTACCCCGGGCACCCCTTCCAGCAGGACATGTCCGTTGGCCAGTATGGTAGTCAGCATCAGGTCTACCACCCGCTCCTGACCTACGACAACAGAAGAGATGTGTTGTTTGATGGTATCTATTTTCTGTGAAAACAGGGCCAGATCGGTCCGCGGACTTTGTTCTTCCCTCAATTGTTCTTCCATAATCAGATATATAAGTGATTGATAATTTCGTTCATCTCATCGATATACTGCTTCATCTGCGCATCGGTGAGTTTTACCTCCTGTGTGTGTATCTCGCGCAGCCGGGCCAGCAGAGCAACGATCTTCTCTGTCCCGATCCCGGTCTTACCGGCAATGCGATCGGCCGTCTGAAGGTATTGTGATTCATCTTCGATGTCTACCTGTATCACACGCCGCAGGATTTCCGCAAAGAAAATATACTTTTTACGCACCAGTCCGGCATTGTCGCGCCTGCGGAAATAAAGGGTACCGATCAACCTGGTAAATTCCATTCGGTTGTTTACCGGCTGCTTCATCACCGGGATCACACGCTGGCGCCTGCGGGTAGTGAATATCATAAAAAGGATCAGCACCAGCATGCTCATATAGAGCCCCCAGCGCAGAGGTGGATGAGTCAGGAAATACCGCAGCGGCGTGTCATTCTCCCTGGCATTCCGCGCATAGGCTTCCGTACGTACAAAAGGCCTGTCTCCCATCAGAGAAAGAAGCCGGAAGATCTGATCGGAGTTATCCCTATCTAGCATACCATAATTGGTAAACAGCAGGGGCATCGTCATCAGGATAAGCTCTCCCTCTCCGATCTGTGCCCGGATCACAGAAGCCAGTCTGACAGCGGAATCCACCTGCTCTTCCCCGGGCACCACCACAGGAACAAACAGAGAATCGTAACGGGTAAAGTCTACCCCCCGGAAAGCACTGTAGAAGTCAAACGATTCTCCGGCAAAGGGTTCTGCCCAGACAAGCGTATCGCGTGAAGGTCTTTGAAGGACTTGCCGGGCAAGTTCTTCATAGTCCAGGTAATCATAAGATGCCTGTAGATCAAATGTATCCGACAGCACACCAGAGAATCGGGAAGCAGCCAGCAGTATATGATCGCCCGCCTCCAGAAGTTCCGTCAGGGCTTCGAAATCTGTCCGTGTCAGGTCGAGCCGTTTACTTATGGAAAGTATATTCCGCTTCGGTACTTCGTCGAGAGAAAGAAGATACAACGTCTCGTCGGTCACTTCATATCCCTGTGGCAGAGAATGTGACAACATATCATCGAACACCGCACAGCCGAAAGGCTGTTTATCCTGCCTGCTGAAAGTAGGTTCCCACACAAACGACCGGGGCAGGCTATACTCTACCCACATCATAAAAACGATCAGCAATACCAGGCCACCCCAGAAAAAAGAGTTCATCTTCATGGCAAACCTCCTTCCGCTACCATACAGCTACGAAGGGCAAGGACCTGATCGTATGTAGATCGCGTAGCCTGGAAATTGCCATAACGGACTTCCAGGAACCGATTGGTGAGTTCCCGGAAAGGAGTACGCAGACCCTCATCCTTCAATTCATACATATACTCCGTAGGGGTCTTATAAAGTTCCCAGAAGATCAGTTCCCGGTCACTGAGATTTCTCAGGGTTTGCAGATAGACAAGCCGTACAGCCTCTTTATAGTTGCCCTGAGAGGCAGCCTGCCGGATATCCGCCTCGAAATCTATACCATAGATCGTATCCGGGGTCACTTCATAAGGAACAGAATACGCACGGAAAAAGCCGATCCAGCGGTCGCGCTTTTTATAGAGATACCAGATCAGCAGGACGACAAACAGTACCAAACATACTACCAGGACAATATGGGTGGTAGATATACTCACCTGTCTTCCGAAGATCAGTCGCAGGAAAGCAGAGATCACATCAAGCAGCCAATCTACCAGTACGTTGCTGCGGTCGTCAGGAGCAGATGCAGCAAATTCGGCGTTGTAGTCAAACGCCGGATCCGACTGCCAGTAGAAAAGTCTGTCCTGGTCTGCCGTGAGTGTATCATTCAGTTTACTCATTCAGCGAACCCAGATCATCAAACTGATCTATGTCACTTTCCAGAGTTACATGATCCATTGTCTCCCGGGCATGGGCGTATTGATAGGCCATTACCACATAGAAGAAAATACTGGCCACACAGCTGAAGAACGAGACCACCACAGAGAGCAGATACTGCACCAGTCCGTAAGCAGCGGAAGTTCCGGACGAAACTGTAGAACTCAGAGAGAACAGTCCTTGTACCGTAGTAAATACGATCAGCGGCAAAGCCACCACCAGGGCACATACAACGATCAATATACCAGCGATCAATCCCAACATGAAGGTACCGCCCCAGGTAGCATAGCCCAACCGGAAGGTCTGTGACCAGGCCTGAGAAATAGAAAGGTTCCTTTCGAACAGGAGGATAGCCTGAGTGAGCTGAAAAGGTACAACAAGCACAATAAGCAGACCTATAAAGAGAAGAAGAAGCAACAGGGAACCACCGGAAGACAATCCGACAGCGGTAAACAACACACCCCATACAAGTGCAAAAACAAAGATCGCAAGTACAAATGTCAGTCCAAAAAGCAGCAGGCGTCCCACCCCCTTGTTCACCTGTGGCAAGATCTCGGTAAAAGTCACCCCTTCCAGACGCTCTTCGTGTTCGTTGTACCTTCTCATCAATGTATAGACCATAGCAGCGAGGTACAAGGAACCAATCGCTCCGATCAGCGTGATCAATCCTTCTCCGGGAGATGTGGTTTCTCCGTACAGCAGATCACCTGCGATGATCGCGGTAATGCTTTTGCTGAGAGACAATCCCTGCAGCAAAGACAAAGGAAGAATGATATAGACCATCATTCTGAACAGGATGCGCCAGTTCTGCTTCATAAAATCAATCGCGGCATTGAGTTTTTCTCCCAACTGACGTTTCTTATAAAAAACAATCTTAGGTTTTTGTACTTCCATGACGATAAGTATTGGGTAAGTAAATATAATAGTACATAACGAATGCAAGGGACAGAAGAATGAACAGCAACCTTACACCATTGTGCAACTGCGTATAACGGGTGAAGAACCCTTCAATGAAACCGACTACTACAAACAGAGGCACTGTGCCTACTACGATCTTCAATCCGCGGACAGCACCGCGCCGGAAAGAGACCATGCGTGAATAAGTGCCCGGGAAAAGCCATCCGTTGCCCAAGGCTATGCCTGCAGCCCCGGCCACCACAATGGCGGAGATCTCCAGCGTACCGTGCAGCCAGATCGCCAGCATCGACTCTCCCAATAGTCCCTGCTGATACAGGAACGCGTGGAAAGTACCCAGCATAATGCCGTTCTGAAGCAGAATATAGCCGGTAGCAAAACTGGTCAGCAACCCGCAGACAAAAGCGACTAAAGCAACACGGATATTGTTGACAGTAATTCCCAGGAACATAGAAAATTGTTGTTGTGTGCCATACACAGCCATCGGTTCTCCATGGGCTATATTGCTCAAAGTCATATCTACATAACCGTCACCCATGATCAGACGTACAAACGATTCGTCGTTCAGTGTGGATACAATACCGATGAGGATGCTGACAGAGAAAATGACGCATGCAGTCAGCAACTCTTTCCGGGCATCGTACATCGTTCGCGGCACTTCCTGAGACCAGAAAGTAAGCACACGCGACCATTTCTCGCGTTTGTTCCGATAGATCAGATGGTGCAGATCGGCTGCCAGATTATTGAGATACAACGTTATCCGGGAACCGGGATAATGGGTACGCGCGAAAGAAAGATCGGCTATAAGATCCGTATAGGCATCTGCCAGGTGATCCGGAGACTGCTTGCCACGTTCTTTTACAAGCTGTTCCGTCTGCTCCCACTTGGTGAGGTTCCTACGAATAAATATAACTTCTTTCATCTTTTATGTATGGCTGGTTGAAAAGGCTGATGCCTGATGCCTCCTTTCCTGGTGTAGACAAAACCCTGTTCCCGTATAGTGCGGACGCGCGGAAAGCGTGTTCATTCCGAACAAATATACGGGTTTTATGGCAAAATCCCATAATCGCTGTTAAAATAAACAACAAAAATAGCGGAAATATAATATATTTGCAATCTGACGAGAGATAGATTCAACGAGATGGCGGATTCAACCATTATTACCGGACAATATGTAACCATCGACCAGGTGCCTGCGAGTGTGGGCGAACGTATCCTGGCGCGTATACTGGACTACTTGTTTATTTTCCTGTATCTGGTAGCAGTGTCAGTGATCATCCAGAGGTTGAGGCTACATCATCTGGGAACAGACACATGGGTCTTCCTCTTTTATTTCCTGCTTTACTTTCCGGCCATTTTCTATTCGTTGTTGATGGAGGTGTTCAATAATGGCCAGAGCTTGGGAAAACGCCTGATGAATATACGGGTGATGAAAGTAGATGGTTCTACCCCCACTGTGAGTTCTTATTTGTTGCGTTGGTTGCTCTATGGGGTGGACAGACTATGTGGCATCGGACTGTTCGTCATGATATTTTCCTCCAAAAGCCAGAGACTCGGGGATATGGCAGCGGGAACCTTAGTGGTCAAAGAAAAGAACTACCGCAACCTGCGTGTGAGCCTGCGGGAGTTCGACTACCTGGCACAAAGTTACCAGCCTGTATTTCCGGAAGCCGCGGACTTCACGTTGCAGCAGATCGAACTGATTTCCAGAGCCCTGAACACTCCGACCAAAGACAGGTCAGAGAAGATCAGTCTGCTGGCAGGGAAAATACGCCCCAAACTGTCGCCGGGACAATCTGCCCTGAATGATACGTTCCTGCTGGAAACGATAGTCAAAGATTTCCATTACTACGCGCTGGAAGAAAGCATATAAATATTTATGATTTACAGATTTACGATTGATATTACATGGATATATAAAACCGGTATTTCAAATCGTAAATCGTCCAATCGTAAATCACTCCACTTGTCCCAGAGAATTACCGTATTCCATTTCACCCTGTACTACAAAAAGAAGTTCTTCAGGGTCAAAATCACCGATCTCGTCTTTCTTTGCCTCTTTGGCCAGATAATGGGCCACCTGTTCCAGATCGATATTTACATACCCTTCTTCATCGGGCTCCACATCCAGAATACCACTTTCTACATAATACTCATCCATCGTATCGATAAGGCAGTAGAGTTGTTCGTCAGAGAATTTCTCTTTCAACTCCTGGGGCAGATAGTTCCTGATGTACTCGACAGTCTGTTCGTCGTCTGCATCGCTCAATAAGAAATCGTCTTCAAGTCCCATAATCTTTTCTTTTTGGATTACTTACAAGGGATAATATATCTCTGATAGTCAGGCTACGGTGCTGGTGCTATCCGACAAGCGGACGCACATTCAAAGCAGAGCCTTGATCTTTTCGTCAAACGTACTTTTAGAAGCGCTACCCACCACTTTATCTGCCACTTTGCCGTCTTTCAGCAAAAGTACGGTAGGGATATTACGTACGCCGAAACTGGCAGGAAGCTCCGTATTTTCGTCTACATCGCATTTACCGATAATTACCCGACCTTCATATTCAGCTGCCAACTCTTCTATAATGGGAGCAACCGCTTTACAGGGACCGCACCAGGGTGCCCAAAAATCCACAACTACCGGTTTGCCTTCCGCAATAAGTCCCTCAAAATTGCTGTCTGTAATTTCTAAAGCCATTTCTGTAAAAGTTTTAAGAATATTAGTTATTGAATACAAGAATGATCATCTCCCACATATTAATGCCTCTGTCATGCACCCGGTCCGGACAGCGTATAGGCTGCGTCGGACAGTGAAACAAGGCATACAAACAAGAAGAAAAACAGAAATGTTCCAGTCAACAAACAACGAATGATCCATCAATTGCAACACATCTTTTTACCTATCCTGTTTATCCATGAATGAAAGCCTACCTGCGGATCAGGTTTACCCGATCCGACCTGAGACGGACCCTCTTGGTATGATACAAATATAGAGAAAGCCGAACGCAGAACGAAGTTTACTTCAGCTATGCTAAGGCACATCCTATATGCTACAAATATACTCAATTAATCCGAAACGCAAGGTCCGGTTGTTCATTTAAATAATTGACCAGTTCCTTATCTACAGATAGCTTCACCGGACGCGATATCAGGTCTACTTTCATATGCTGATCATCATCCAGCACCTCAAAACAGAGTTCGGCATTTCCGGGAGATTTCTTTGTCAACTCGGCAAGCTCTGTCACAATGGCCGGATTGAGCGTAGCCAGTGGAATAGAGATGGTGATCTTTTCGATGAGTTTCTCTTTCACATCCGGCAACAGTTCCATGGAGGTGATCTTGATCTCCAGTTCATCCTGTCGCCATTGTTTGCTCTGACAACGTGCCCGCATAAACAGGAAAGTACCCTCTGCCAGGTATCCCTGGAAAGTGATCCAGTCGTTCCCAAAGAAAGCAAACTCCGCGGAACCGGAATAATCTTCCATCTTCACAATGCCATACGGATTGCCATTTTTGCCTATTCCCCGGCGCACATTGGTTACAATCCCTCCCATGGTGATCTCGCGTCCCGCCAGAGCCGGTTTGTCTTCCAGTTCAGCCATGTGGGTGTTACATACGTGTTGCAACACCACCGCGTAATCGTCCAGCGGATGAGCCGACAGATAGATACCCACCAGTTCGCGTTCTTTGTTGAGCCGCTCCAGATCGGGCCAGCGATCGGCATAGGGAATTTCGGGTGTAGCAATATCCACCACATTGTCTCCTCCAAAGAGGGAATTCTGTGCTGCCTGCTTATCTGCCTGATAGCGGGTACCGTAGCGCATCAGTACCTCCAGGAACATTTCACTTTTGGTATTTACCGCAAAGAATTGTTCCCGTTTGATACCTGGGAAGCCATCAAAGCCTCCGGCCAGTGCCAGACATTCGACATTCTTCTTGTTGCACGCGTTCAGATTCACACGTTGCACAAAATCAAATATATCTTTGAAAGGACCATTGGCATTGCGCTCCTCCACAATGCTATGTACGGCAGCTTCCCCAACACCCTTGATGGCACCCAGTCCGAACCGGATATTGCCTTCGGAGTTTACGGTGAATTTCAGGTTACTTTCGTTCACATCCGGGCCCAATACCAGAATGCCCATGGACTTACATTCATCCATGAATTTCGTGATTTCCGTGATGTTGGAGATGTTACGGCTCAACACGGCCGCCATATATTCAGACGGATAGTGTGCTTTCAGATAGGCAGTCTGATAAGCTACCCAGGAATAGCAGGTAGTATGTGATTTGTTGAACGCGTAGGAAGCAAACTTCTCCCAGTCTCCCCAGATCTTCTCCAGCACTTTCGGATCATGGCCATTCTCTTTTCCGCCATTGATGAATTTGGGCTTCATCTGATCCAGCTTGTCACGCAACTTCTTACCCATCGCCTTACGCAGGGCATCCGACTCACCCCGGGTAAAGTTACCCAGCAAGCGTGACAGAAGCATGACCTGCTCCTGATATACGGTAATCCCATATGTATCACTCAGGTACTTCTCCATGATAGGTATATCGTACTCGATCGGCTTGCGGCCGTGCTTACGGTCTACAAACTCCGGGATATAATCCATCGGCCCGGGACGATACAGGGCATTCATGGCGATCAGGTCTTCAAACGTGGTCGGTTGCAATTCCCGAAGGTACTTCTGCATCCCTGCCGACTCAAACTGGAACGTACCTACTGTTTTTCCCTCACTGTATAGTTTATAGGTTTTAGCATCGTTGATATCAATTGTATCGATGTCAATCTCCTTCTTGCGGCTCAAACGCACGTTCTCTACCGCCTCTTTGATGATCGAAAGGGTTTTCAGTCCCAGGAAGTCCATCTTGATCAGCCCGGTCTCTTCAATGACCGAGCCTTCGTACTGGGTGACAAGTATCTTCTCTCCGGTCTCCTTGTCATCGGCGGTACTGACAGGCACCCAATCGGTAATGTCGTCCCGGCAAATGATCGTGCCACAGGCATGTACTCCTGTGTTGCGCACATTCCCTTCCAGCATACGGGCGTACTTGATGGTGTCCCGCAACAGGGGGTCGGATGAATTTTCAGCAGCCTGCAATTCGGGTACATACTCAATCGCGTTGGCCAGATTGATCTTTTTATCAGGTATACGATCCGGTACCAGTTTGGTAAGTCTGTCCGACTCGGACAGCGGAAGTTTCTGCACACGGGCTACATCCTTGATGGCAGATTTGGTGGCCATGGTACCGTAGGTGATGATATGGGCCACTTTATCTTGTCCGTATTTGTCAGTTACCCAACGCAGTACCTCCCCACGGCCATCGTCGTCAAAATCCACGTCAATATCGGGCAGAGAGATACGGTCGGGATTCAGGAAACGCTCAAACAGCAGGTCATACTGGATAGGGTCTATCCGGGTGATCCCCAGGCAATAGGCCACTGCCGATCCGGCTGCCGAACCACGTCCGGGACCTACGGACACGCCCAATTCGTTACGGGCAGCATTTATAAAGTCCTGTACAATGAGAAAGTAGCCCGGGAAACCCATGGTCTTCATGATATACAACTCAAAGTTGAGACGTTCGACCACCTCCTCACTCAACGGGTCGCCATAGAAATGTTTGGCCCCTTCATAGGTGAGCTTGGCCAGATAATCCGCCTCCAGCTTGATACGGTATAGTTTATCATATCCACCCAGTACGTTGATCTTCTTTTGTGCTTCTTCTTCGCTGAGTACCACCTTCCCGTTCTCATCCCGGGTAAATTCTTCGAAAAGATCCTGCTCACTGTATTTCTTCCGGTATCCCTCTTCCGTACCGAAATCTTCGGGAATGGCGAAAGTAGGCATGATAGGAGCATTATCAATGGAATAGAACTCGACCTTGTTCAAGATCTCAACCGTATTGGAAAGCGCTTCCGGCACATCCCCGAAAAGTTCGTTCATCTCTTCCCGGGTCTTCATCCACTCCTGTTTGGTATAGAGCATACGGTTTGGATCGTCCAGGTCACGTCCGGTACTCAGACAGATCAGCCGGTCGTGCGCTTCGGCATGCTCTTCGTTCACGAAATGGACATCGTTGGAACAGATCAGTTTCACTCCGAACTTCTTTGCATATTCGATCAGGTACTTGTTGGCATTCATCTGCAACGGATAAGCTCCCTGATTGGCACGGGCAACTGTAGGTTTATGAAGCTGCAATTCGAGATAATAGTCCTCTCCGAACCTATCCTTGTACCATTGAATGGCCTCTTCCGCCTCGTCGAACCTGCCATCGTTGATCTTTTTAGGAACTTCGCCTCCCAGACAGGCAGAACAGATGATCAGTCCCTCTTTGTATTTTTCCAATTCATTGCGGTCTGTACGAGGACGCATGTAATAGCCATGTGTCCACGATTTGGAGACGAGTTTGATCAGGTTGTGATAGCCCTTTTTGTTTTTAGCCAAGACGATCAGGTGATATCCGCTCTGGTCGGGTTTGCCCTCTTTCTTATCCAGGGTACGACGGGCCACATACATCTCACATCCGATAATGGGCTTGAACAAACGTCCCTGCGCATCCTGGAGCTGACGCTGACATGCGGCTATCTCTTCCTCCTTCCCGCCGGACGCAGCCTGTTCTGCCTCAAGGGCTGAAAGTTGTTTCTTAAGGGTCTTTATTTCCGAATTGACACCGCTATTCTTCTTTTTGACATAATTGAAGAATTCTTTGATACCGAACATATTCCCATGATCGGTCACGGCAATGCCTTTCATTCCATTCTTCATGGCCTTGTCTACCAGGGCACTCACACTGGCCTGTCCGTCCAGAAGAGAATATTGTGTATGTACATGCAAATGAACAAAATCCTGCATAATAGGTTGTAATAAAGGGTGATAACAAACGAGTTCAGGGAGAGCCGACACCGGCTGTTCCCAGGACCACTCCGTTTCAGGTCTCATCAGTGAACGGAAGCAAGGTAGAAGAGCCGTCCCACATCGGCAAAGTTACGCATCAAAATGTTATCCGCAAAACTCTTTTCTCCCAGATTTACTTGGATGATTTTTAAAATAAGTATATTTTTGCAGATAATTCTATATTTACATATACATGCGCCGACGACTGAAGAAATTAAAAAAGATAAGGATTCACCATGAAGGGGCACAAATACTCGTTGCGGGTTTTCTACTGCTGGCAGGTATCAATGTCCTGTTATATATGTGTATAGAAAATAAAATTCCTTTCTACGTTATTTCTCTGGCAAGCATCGCTGTTTATCTGCTGATGGTAAACTTCTTCCGGTGTCCGATCCGTTACTTCGAAGACGATACGGAAAAAATAGTGGTAGCCCCCGCGGATGGTAAGGTCGTAGTGATCGAAGAGGTAGATGAACATGAGTATTTTCACGATCGTCGCCTGATGATTTCCATATTCATGAGCCCCCTGAATGTGCATGCCAACTGGTATCCCGTAGACGGAGTTGTGAAAAAAGTAGAACATCACAACGGCCGTTTCATGAACGCCTGGCTTCCCAAAGCAAGTACGGAGAATGAACGGTCTACGATCGTTATCGAAACTCCGGAAGGAGTCGAAATACTGGCCCGTCAGGTTGCCGGAGCCATGGCACACCGCATTGTGACCTACGCGCAGGTAGGTGAAGAATGCTATATCGACGAGCATATGGGCTTTATCAAATTCGGTTCCCGTGTGGATGTATACCTGCCGTTAGGTACGGAAGTCTGTGTAACTATGGATCAGTCAACTACAGGGAATCAGACTGTGATCGCCCGACTCAAATAAACATCCTTATGGCTAATTCCATCACGCGCCATATTCCCAATACCGTTACTTGTCTGAATCTATTCTCCGGGTGTATCGCCTGTGTAATGGCATTCCAGGGTAATTACATGGGGGCATTCGGACTGAT
Source organism: Bacteroides sp. (assembly GCA_021202275.1). GTDB lineage: Bacteria > Bacteroidota > Bacteroidia > Bacteroidales > Bacteroidaceae > Bacteroides. The sequence goes on along the minus strand of JAJQDI010000033.1, from coordinate 47,110 downwards.
CATCCTGTCGGCAGTGTTCGACTTTTTCGATGGTCTGCTGGCCCGGGTGCTTCATGCTCCTTCGGCCATTGGTAAAGAACTGGATTCTCTGGCAGACGATATTAGTTTCGGAATGGCTCCCGCACTCATCGTATTTTCTTTCTTAAAAGACCCTGCCCTCTCCTATCCGGCATTCCTGGAAGGAATGCGTGAATCTATTCCTTATCTGGCATTCCTGATTGCGGTATTCTCCGCCCTTCGTCTGGCAAAATTCAACGTAGACGAAAGACAAACCTCTTCTTTCATCGGACTTCCTACCCCAGCCAACGCGCTCTTCTGGGCATCGTTCATTGCCGGTGGATATGAGCTCATCCTGCAATACCTCAATGCCGGAGTGCTCCTGTTGCTGATAGGCTTCTTCTGCTGGATATTGAATGCCGAGATACCGATGTTCTCTCTCAAATTCAAGAATGTATCGTGGAAAGATAATAAAATCAGTTTTATATTCTTAATTGTTTGCATTCCCCTGCTTATATTTTTCTATATTAGCGGACTGGCCGCCGTTGTGGTCTGGTATATTCTGTTGTCACTCCTTACCCGGAAAAAAGTATAAACTCACTTGTGGCATACTTGTTGTACAAAAAGAGAAGGAGAGATTGTGCCTGTGGTATAGGTATATATCTTTCATACAAAAGAACAGACAACGAATTTTCGAAGTGAAACCCCTAAAAACAGTGCCCGAATGATTTTCAATATATTAGGCTTTATATTTATTTTCCTGATCGCCATCATCTTCATTGGTCTCTCTATTATAGGAACAGTGATCCGAAGAATCCTAGGCTTCGGCAGAAAGAGTCCGGGCTACAACCCTGCCTCCGGACAAGACTATCGATCCTCTCAGGAGACAGTCCGACGGAAAGAACCTCAACAGTCACCACGCAAAAAGGTGTTTGATGACGATGAAGGAGAATATGTAGAATTTGAAGAGGTAAAGGAAGAATAAAGTAAACACCGCCTGGGATCCGCACCTATACGCTATTTTCTTCTGGAAGCAAAGAACTGTTTCATTAGCGCAGCACACTTCTCTGCCAGTATCCCTTGCGTCACAGTTGTTTTCGGGTGCAATGCCTGAGGCGCGTAACGCAGATACCCTCTTTTCTCATCTCCGGCCCCGAAAACCAATTTGCCGGTTTGTGCCCAGGCGATAGCACCGGCACACATCACACAAGGTTCTACAGTGACGTACAAAGCACATTCATTCAAATATTTCCCTCCCAGCACATTCGCGGCCGCCGTAATGGCTTGCATTTCCGCGTGCGCGGTAACATCGTTCAGAGTCTCTGTCAGATTGTGCGCTCTGGCAATGATCTGTCCCTGGCAGACAACCACCGCCCCAACGGGTACCTCCCCACGGTCTGCCGCCTTTTGCGCCTCCAGCAAGGCCTGATTCATATAGTAGGCATCATCCATTGTCTTCATCAGCGCCGCATGTCATGTTCACCAAAAAGAGTAGGATAATCCTCCTCCATATTTTTATGGATAAAGCTGAGTACCGTCTCACGCAGCCAACGCGATCGGTTGGTGATGTGATATTTCTCCAGATAGCGGTCTACGATCTGCAACTCTTCCTCACTCATCAGACAAGTCAGGCGCTGCTCACGACGGACCTCGCCGCAAGAAGACTGAGTGGATATTTTTACTCGCTTTTTCATACGATCTGCAAAATTACTCTTACTTTTATTATTTCAAAAAATAAAAACGTAATTTTGCAAAAAACCGGCTATGGCAGAACACAATACACTGGGGAAATCGGGAGAAGAGGCAGCCGCACGTTATCTGGAGAGAAACGGCTACATCATCCGCCACCGCAACTGGCGGCGAGGCCGGCTCGAACTGGACATTGTGGCAGCACAAGGGAACGAACTGGTGATTGTGGAAGTCAAAACACGGAGCAATACAGCATATGCCGAACCGGAAGAGGCAATCACCGCGCAAAAGATACGTCGTATCGTGCGGGCCACCGATACATATATCAAAGTATTCGGATTGGACAATCCGGTGCGTTTTGATATCATTACGGTGGTAGGGAAAGAGAGTGAATTTGAACTGGTCCATCTGAAATCGGCCTTCTATCCACCTTTATTTTAAACACATCATGAATATAGAAACTGCAAGGGAATATTGCCTGAATAAGAAAGGAACTACCGAAAGTCTTCCTTTCGATGAAAATTCATTAGTGATCAAGGTATTGGACAAGATGTTCGCACTTATTGACCTGGAAAGTGCCAATAAGATCTCTCTGAAATGTGATCCGGACTATGTGGTGGAACTGAGAGAAACCTATTCCGCCGTGGAAGGTGCTCCTCATTTTCATAAGAAATACTGGAACCAGGTCTTTTTCAACAGAGACGCGGATGATAAACTGATCTGCCACCTGATCGATCACTCTTACGAAGAAGTCCTTCGCACATTCACCCGCAAACAACGCATAGCTTATGATGCCCTACCCTGACGGTTTTTCATTTCCCTGTATCCGTGTGGAAGAGACCGACTCCACAAGTCTCTACCTGGCTCGCCTGTGTACGGAACAAGAGGTCAAAGAAATGACGGTTGTGACAGCAGATCATCAGACCGCGGGCCGGGGACAGCGAGGCAATTCATGGGAATCCGAACAAGGAGAAAATCTGCTTTCCAGCACCGTACTCTACCCGACCTTCCTGAGTGCGAAAGAACAGTTCAGACTCTCTCAGGTCATATCCCTGGCTGTGAAAGAGACATTGGATGTATACGCGGAAGAGCTTTCGGTCAAGTGGCCGAACGACATTTTCTGGAAAGAGAAAAAGATATGCGGTATGCTGCTCGAAAACGATCTGACCGGAACACAGATCAACCGCTGCATCGCGGGCATTGGTATCAATATCAATCAGGAAGAGTTTCATAGTCCGGCTCCCAATCCAGTATCTTTGCGACAGATCACAGGAAAAAAAGAAGATCTTTCAGAAGTACTGAAGCAGGTAATGGAACGCATCAGCGTATACTACGAGCTGCTGAAAAGTGATAAAGGAGACTGGATCGCCGCACGCTATCAACGTTCTCTGTTCCGCAACACAGGTTTTCATGACTTTCAGGATCAACGGGGCATATTCAGCGCTATGATCACAGGCATAGAACCGGGAGGAAGGCTGATACTTACCGACGACACAGGACGCGAAAGAAGATACGCATTCAAAGAAGTCAGTTATCTATACTGATCCTATCTATTCACAATAACATATAAAAAGTTTAATCACTAAATAAATAAGGATATGGCAACATACAAACGAGTTCTCTTGAAACTAAGCGGCGAAAGCCTGATGGGAGAAAAGCAGTACGGGATCGATGAAAAAAGACTGGCCGAATATGCCGGACAGATCAAAGAAATACAGGAAATGGGCGTACAGGTAGGCATTGTGATCGGAGGGGGAAACATCTTCCGCGGATTGAGTGGTGCCAGCAAAGGTTTTGACCGGGTTAAGGGCGATCAGATGGGTATGCTTGCGACAGTGATCAACAGCCTGGCCCTGAGTTCGGCCCTGGGGTCGGTCGGAATAAAATCCAGAGTGCTCACAGCGGTGCGCATGGAGCCGATCGGAGAATTCTACAACAAATGGAAAGCCATCGAATGTCTGGAGAACAATGAGATCGTCATCATGTCGGGAGGTACGGGCAACCCCTTCTTCACCACAGACACAGGCTCCTCTCTGAGAGGAATAGAGATAGAGGCAGATGTCATGCTCAAAGGCACGCGGGTAGATGGGATATATACCGCCGACCCGGAAAAAGATCCGACCGCGACCAAATTCAGAGAGATCACCTATGACGAGATATACAACCGCGGACTGAAGATCATGGACCTTACGGCAACAACCATGTGCAAGGAAAACAACCTGCCTATCGTAGTCTTCGACATGGATACTCCGGGGAATCTAAGGAAGGTGATCGCAGGCGAAGATATAGGTACACTGGTGCATAATTGATCCCATCCTATATACACAGCTAAGGGAGTTCTTTGTGCGTAGTCACAAAGAACTTTCTCCACATATACATACCGGATATACCGGGTTGCATAGGTAAGTATACCGGGGATGTATATGCCGGTATATCTGATACGTACATCTCCGTATATGTCAGACTGCGCTTCATATTCCGGTTCTTTTCCGGAAGAAAAATTGCGGTTTATTTTCTCACCAAAGCGTATATGTGATAATCTGTGAAGCGCCCTCTTTTGAAAACCCCTTTTTTCAGTGTACCTTCCCGGATAAATCCAGCTTTCTCCAGTACTCTCGCGGAAGCAGGATTAGATCCGAAAGGCTCCGCGAATATCCGTACAATGTCCCAGGCAGAGAAACCTATCCGACACATCCGACGGATGGCTTCGGGCATGACACCCTGGTTCCAGTAGGGCCTGGCCAACCAGTAACCCAACTCCGCGTTGTACCGATACACATTGGAACAGCGGAAAAGTCCTATACTTCCCACCACTTTCCCGTCTGCCAGAATGGCCCGGCAAAGTTGCGTATCACCTTTCATACGCAAGCAATTGTTTATATAAGCTTCCGCGTCTGCCAGCGTATAAGGCACCGGAAACCCGTCACGCAGATTTTCCTCTATCTCGGGATAATCGGCGGCGGCTTTCAGCTGAAATGCATACGCGCCACACCAGGGTTTTAATTCTATATGCATAAAATTCTCCTCTATTGTTATAGATGATGTTTACGTTTTCGGGACAACAGAGAAATAAGTTCTGATACGAACTGTTCTTTTCCAGCTTCTGCTTCATCGCCGGAAATGAATGCTCTCTTTTCCCGTACAATTTGCGAAAAGTAAGCAAGGTTATCCCTCAGATTCCGTTTTCTTGCCCCGGAATATTTGCAGATATTCAAAAATAGTCTAATTTTGTTTCACAAAGAAATTCTATTAAAAAAAACGATATGATAGATGTAGACAAATGCATCAACAATGCACAGGAAAAAATGGATATGGCCATTATGTACCTGGACGAATCGCTTTCACACATCCGGGCCGGGAAAGCCAATCCGAAACTATTGGACGGTATCCGTGTCGACTCCTACGGAAGTATGGTACCTATCAACAATGTAGCGGCCGTGACTACTCCGGATGCCCGCAGCATCGCCATCAAGCCCTGGGACAAATCGATGTTCCGTGCAATTGAAAAAGCGATCATTGATTCTGATCTGGGGATCATGCCGGAAAACAACGGAGAGATTATCCGTATCGGCATTCCTTTATTGACAGAAGAGCGCCGTAAACAACTGGCCAAGCAGTGTAAAGGGGAGGCGGAAACAGCCAAGATCAGTGTACGTAACGCACGTCGCGACGGTATCGAAGCCCTGAAAAAAGGATTGAAAGACGGATTGTCCGAAGATCTGGAGAAAGACGCAGAAGCCAGGTTGCAGAAGATCCACGATAAGTTTATCAAGCAGATCGACGAAATGCTGGCCAACAAGGAAAAAGAGATCATGACCGTATAAAAACAGAGATATAAGCATGCGGACAGGGTCATCGATCCTGTCCGTATGACCTATATCCGGGGAGAAAATCAGTGAAAGAACAAAATGTGCGCGGATTAGTCATCAGGAACACAGGGAGCTGGTATCAGGTAAAAACAGAAGACGGGACACTGATCCATTGCAAGATCAAAGGCAGCTTCCGGCTGAAAGGAATACGTACGACCAATCCGGTGGCTGTAGGTGACTATGTACGGATCATCCTGAACCAGGAGGGGACCGGTCTGATCAGTGAGATAGAAGACCGGAAAAACTACATCATCCGTAAATCCTCTAACCTCTCCAAACAGTCTCACATCCTGGCAGCCAACCTGGATCAATGCATGCTGGTAGTTACGGTCAATTACCCGGAAACCTCTACTACTTTTATAGACCGTTTTCTTGCTTCCGCGGAAGCGTATCAGGTACCTGCCAAATTGGTCTTCAACAAAACAGATATGTACGATGAGGCCGACCTGGCTTATCTGGATAGCCTGATCGATCTGTATACCTACATCGGATATCCGTGTTTCCGCGTTTCCGCACTTACAGGAACCGGAATAGAAGAAGTGAAACGTGACCTGCAAGGAAAAGTGACTCTTTTCTCCGGGCATTCGGGAGTGGGGAAATCGACACTGATCAATGCCATACAGCCGGAGATCGGGGCCAGAACAGGAGAAATATCTTCTTATCACAAGAAAGGAATGCATACGACTACTTTCTCAGAGATGTTCCCTGTGGAAGGTAGCGGATACCTTATCGATACTCCGGGGATCAAAGGTTTTGGTACTTTCGATCTGAAAGAAGAGGAGATCGGTCATTACCTGCCGGAGATCTTCCGCGAATCGGAACATTGCAGGTATTACAATTGTACCCATCGGCACGAACCGGACTGCGCCGTACGCAAAGCAGTAGAAGAACACCGCATCAGCCAATCGCGCTATACTTCTTATCTGAATATTATAGAAGATCAGGAAGAAGGAAAATACCGGGCAGCACATTGATCTGAGTTTTTCCCGGGAATTTCATTGTATGTTTGTATGCCATTGTTCTTTTATTAACCTCACTGAGCACCTGATTGGCTACACCGACCCTTCCGTGGACTGGCATCGCGTGCAGGTAAAGGTCTCTTTCAGCTTTGCTGACCATTGATCCAGGTTGTTTTTTATTTTTCAAAGCGATATCCGACAGCTGGCGCAATTAAAATTTGAACAGACGATTTAAACCTTTCAAAGAGTTTGAAGTCTAAACTAAGTTAAGATAAAATAGGCAAAAACTGGTACACCACCACAGAGTACCTCTAACAGAAAAATACACATAAACAAAAAGATCAAATGGGGTCTGCTGGTCCTCATTGTGGTTGTATTAGCCGGGTTGGCTATACGTACCTGGCTCCCACGCACCAACAAAGAGTTGACAGCTGCAGATACTGTGCCCAGGACTTCTTCATCCAATGCCCGAAGAGCACTGAACGTAAACGGAGTTATTATCAAACCTCAGTCACTGACCGAAGAGATCACTATCAACGGCAGGTTGTTGCCTGATGAAGAGGTAGACCTGGCTTTTGAGACTTCTGGTAAAGTAGTGGCTATCTACTTTGAAGAGGGAACCCTTGTTAAAAAAGGTCAACTTCTTGCCAAAGTAAACGATTTACCTTTACAGGCACAGCTACAAAGGCTAGAAGCACAGGTGAAACTGGCAGAAGACCGTGTGTTCCGCCAGAGTGCCTTGCTGGAAAAGGATGCTGTGAGTAAGGAGGCCTACGAACAGGTACGCACAGACCAGGCCATTCTGGAAGCAGACATTGAGATCATCAAGGCCAACATTGCCCAGACAGAATTGCGGGCACCTTTCGACGGTATCATCGGTCTGAGACAGATCAGTGAGGGATCGTTTGCTTCTACCAGTACGGTAGTAGCCAAACTGACCAAGATCTCTCCGCTGAAGATCGAGTTTGCCGTGCCCGAGCGCTACGCCAGCCAGATACAGCGAGGCACCAACCTCACCTTCAGTGTAGAAGGAAGGCTTACCCCCATGCAGGCACAGGTATATGCCACGGAATCCCAGATAGACCAATCGACTTTCACACTGCCGGTGCGTGCCTATTACCCCAATACCAACGGGGCTCTGTTGCCAGGCCGCTATGCTTCTGTACAACTGAAAATGCGTGAGATCAGTAATGCCATTGCCATCCCGACAGAAGCCATTGTACCGGAAATGGGATTGGATAAGGTGTTCCTGTACCGATCGGGACGTGCTTATCCGGTAGAAGTGACTACAGGACTACGGACCGAATCGGAAGTACAGGTTCTGGAAGGGTTGCACATGGGAGATACCATCATTACCACAGGTACCCTACAACTCCGTATGGATCTGGAAGTGATACTTGACAACGTAGAATAAGACTGCCTTATGAATATATCCGAACTTAGTATACGGAGGCCGGTGCTTGCCACGGTAATGACGATCATTATCATCCTGTTCGGGCTGATCGGTTATACCTCATTGGGTGTACGTGAGTATCCTTCTGTGGACAACCCGATCATCTCGGTGACTTGCTCTTACCCAGGAGCAAACGCGGATGTGATCGAAAACCAGATCACTGAACCTCTCGAACAAAACATAAATGGTATCCCCGGAATCCGTTCTCTTTCCAGTGTGAGTAGTCAGGGACAATCCCGCATCACAGTGGAGTTTGAACTGTCGGTAGACCTGGAAACCGCTGCCAATGATGTACGTGACAAAGTATCCCGCGCGCAACGCTACCTGCCCCGCGACTGCGACCCTCCCACCGTATCCAAAGCAGACGCGGATGCGGTTCCTATCCTGATGGTAGCTATTCAGAGCCGGCAACGTTCTCTGCTCGAGTTAAGCGAGATAGCCGACCTTACGGTGAAAGAACAGTTACAAACCATACCGGATGTAAGTAGTGTATCCATCTGGGGAGAGAAACGATATTCGATGCGTTTGTGGCTGGACCCGGTGAAAATGGCAGCCTACAGCATTACTCCGGTGGATGTAAAAAATGCCATCGACAGTGAAAATGTGGAACTTCCGTCAGGAAGTATTGAAGGAAATACCACCACACTGACAATCCGTACCATGGGGCTTATGCATACAGCCCAGGAGTTCAACGACCTGATCATCCGGGAGGAGAACGATCGGATCATCCGGTTCAGTGATATCGGCCGGGCCGAACTGGGACCACAGGATATCAAAAGCTACATGAAGATGAACGGTGTGCCGATGGTAGGAGTAGTAGTGACCCCGCAACCCGGAGCTAATCATATCGAGATCGCGGACGCGGTATACCAGCGTATGGAGATCATGCAAAAGGATCTTCCGGATGATATCACTTACAGCTACGGATTCGATACGACCAAATTTATCCGTGCCTCCATCGCGGAGGTAGAAGAGACGGTATACATTGCCTTTATATTGGTTATTATCATTATCTTCCTGTTCCTGAGAGACTGGCGCGTGACACTGGTTCCCTGCATAGTGATCCCCGTATCACTGATCGGAGCGTTTTTTATCATGTATCTGGCTGGTTTTTCCATCAATGTACTCTCCATGCTCGCCATTGTACTGGCAGTAGGGCTGGTAGTAGACGACGCCATCGTAATGACGGAAAATATCTATGTGCGCATAGAACGGGGAATGTCTCCAAAAGAGGCCGGGATCGAAGGTTCCAAAGAGATCTTTTTTGCGGTGATCTCCACAACGATCACGCTGGTAGCTGTATTTTTCCCGATCGTATTTATGGAGGGAATGACAGGAAAACTATTTCGTGAGTTCAGTATTGTGGTATCGGGATGTGTGATCATTTCCTCTTTCGCTGCATTGACATTTACTCCTATGCTGGCAACCAAGTTGTTGGTGAAACGGGAAAAAAAGAATTGGTTCTACAACAAAACAGAGCCCTTCTTTGAAGGGTTAAATGCCATCTACGCACGCTCCCTGTCCGCCTTCCTTCGTGTGAGATACATCGCACTTCCCGTAGTCATCTTAACCATAGGGATCATTCTTTATCTATGGAACATGATCCCTTCCGAAATGGCACCGTTGGAAGATCGTTCGAGTATCAGCATTACAACACGTGGCCCGGAAGGGGTAAGTTATGAATACCTGCGCGATTACACGGAAGATATCAATCTGCTGGTAGACTCTATTATCCCGGACGCAGAAGCCATCACTGCCCGCGTATCCAGCGGTAGCGGGAATGTGAGGATCATCCTCAAAGATATGCAGGACCGGAATTACACACAGATGGAAAAGGCTCAGGAGATCTCCCGCGCCGTACAACGTAAGACTATGGCCCGCTCCTTTGTGCAGCAGCAGACGACTTTTGGCGGACGACGCGGCGCTATGCCTGTGCAGTACGTGATACAAGCCCCTAATCTGGAAAAATTACAGGAAATATTACCTGAATTTATGGCGAAAGTCTACGACAATCCGACGTTCCAGATGGCCGATGTCAATCTCAAATTCACGAATCCGGAACTAAAAATCCATATCAACCGGGACAAAGCGATCAGCATGGGGGTAAGTACACGTACGCTAGCCCAGACATTGCAATATGGCCTCAGTGGCCAACGTATGGGATATTTCTACATGAATGGGAAACAATACGAGATATTGGGAGAGATCAATCGTCAGCAGCGCAACAAACCAGCCGACCTGAGATCTATCTATGTACGCAGCGACAAGGGAGAAATGATCCAGATGGACAACCTGGTAGCGCTGACAGAAGACAATACTCCTCCGTAGCTCTACCGCTTCAACCGTTTTGTTTCGGCTACCGTATCCGCGGGACTGGCCGACGGAAGGACGATCGGAGAAGGGTTGGACGAGATGGACAAAATAGCCAAAGAGGTATTGGATGATACCTTCCGCACGGCTCTGACGGGCGACTCCAAAGAGTACAGAGAAAGTTCTTCCAGCCTGATGTTTGCCTTTGTACTGGCCATCGTACTGATCTATCTGATCCTGGCGGCACAGTTTGAGAGTTTCAAAGATCCGCTCATCATTATGCTTACTGTACCCTTGGCTATTGCCGGAGCCTTGTTATTCATGTACTTCAGCGGACAAACCATGAATATATTCAGTCAGATCGGGATCATTATGCTGATCGGTCTGGTGGCAAAGAACGGTATTCTGATCGTTGAGTTTGCCAATCAGAAACAGGATGAAGGAGAAGATAAATTCCAGGCCATCCGGGATGCCTCTCTGCAACGTCTGCGTCCCATCCTGATGACAAGTGCCTCTACGATCCTGGGACTACTTCCTCTGGTATTTGCTACCGGTGAAGGGAAGAACGGACGTATAGCCATGGGGATAGCCGTAGTGGGAGGACTGCTAGTCTCGACCTTCCTCACTATGTATATTGTACCCGCTATTTACAGTTATATATCTACGAATCGTATCAACCGTAAAATAAAAGAATGAAACGCATATTACTCTATATAATCATCCTGGCCGGATGGTCTCAATATGGGCTTTGCCAGGAGCCTATGCGTCTGCAAGACTGTCTAGAAGTAGGCTTGGAGAACAACTATTCCCTGCAAATTGTGCGCAACCTGGAAGAAAGTGCCCATAACGATGTTACCTGGGGCAACGCAGGTTTCCTGCCGACCTTAGATGCTTCGGCCAGTTACCAGGGAGCACTGGACAATACTGATTACAAATACAGAGAATCCGGCGAAACCCTGAGCCAGAATGGTGTGTACGACCAGACAATGAATGTGGGTCTTTCGCTCAACTGGACCCTGTTCGACGGGTTCCGTATCCTGTCCAACTATAAACGTCTGAAAGAGCTGGAGCAACAGGGAGAGATCAACACACGGATTGCAATAGAAGATTACATTACCAACCTGACGGCTGCCTACTATAACCTGGTGCAACAAAAGATAAGGCTTAAAAACCTTGCGTATGCGGTATCTTTGTCGAAAGAACGCCTGCGCATTGTGGAAGAACGTTACAATATCGGTAACTTTTCCCGCCTCGACTTGTTGCAGGCACGTGTAGATTTCAACGCAGACAGTGCTACTTATATGAAACAGCAGGAGGTGTTGTATAGTGCGCGGATCGAACTGAACGAACTGATGCCTAATCAGAACATTGACCAGTATATTGTAGTGAGCGACTCTATCATCAATGTAAATATGTTGCTCCACTTTGAAGAGCTATGGAACGCTACTCTGATGAGCAATGCTTCCTTGCTGAAGGCCGAACAGAACAATACACTGGCAGAACTGGATTTTAAGATGATCAGTTCACGGGATTATCCGTATGTGAGATTCAGTACCGGCTACGGATACACCTTTAATAAGTACAATGTGGGTACCTACGAACGACGCGGTAACCTGGGTCTGAACGCGGGGCTCACCGTGGGTTTCCGGATATTCGACGGGAACCGGAAACGGGAAAGACAGAACGCGCGGATCGTGATAGATAATGCCCAGCTACAGAGACAGGAACTGGAGCTGAGTTTACGCGCAGACATCAGCAACCTCTGGCAGGCTTATCGCAACAACATTGAACTGGTATATCTTGAACGGGAAAATCTGACCGCGGCCCGGGAAAATCACGAGATCGCGGTGGAAAGATATATGCTGGGAGATTTGTCGGGAATTGAAATGCGTGAAGCACAGAAAAGCCTTTTGGACGCAGAAGAACGTATCCTGACAGCAGAATATGATACGAAACTTTGTGAGATCTCGCTGTTACAGATCAGCGGAATGGTGACCCGTTACCTGGAATAAACAGAAAAACGAAAAGTGATCAATTTTTACTCTATGTAAAACAATATATACCCCATCAAACAGCTCACCTGGTCTATTTTTGTGAAGGAGCTACCACTAACAGATAAACGACATGAAAAAAAAATTAGTATCACTTGGGGTCTTGTTGCTTGTTGCTACAGGTTCCTTCGCGCAGAATGAAGTTACTTATAAGGAGAAACGCCCTTACAAGAACTGGGTAAACATGGTACCGGGATTAAGCGATGAATTCTACCAGACGGAAGAAGCCGTACGGATTGCAGACAATGTATTGATCTATCAACAAACCACAGGCGGGTGGCCTAAAAACATCTATATGCCGGCCGAACTCTCGCAAGCGGAACTCGAAGATGCCCTGGAAGCCAAAAACGATGTAAACGAGAGTACGATCGATAATGACGCTACAACCACAGAGATTGAATACCTGTCCAAGGTATATCTGGCAACTGGTATAGAAAAATACAAGGAGGCTGTATTGAGAGGAATGGAATACCTTTTGGAAGCTCAGTACAACAATGGAGGATGGCCGCAATTCTATCCCCGCCCGACAGGATATTACACAGCCATTACCTATAACGATGATGCAATGGTGAATGTAATGGAGCAGATACGGAAAATGCATGAAAGACAACATCCGTATACATTTATCCCCGAAAGTGTATCTGATCGACTCAGGAATGCGTTTGATAAAGGAGTGGAATGTATCCTGAAAACCCAGGTGCGCCAACATGGTAAACTGACCGTATGGTGCGCGCAACATGACGCGGTGACGCTGGAACCGGTAAAAGCCAGGGCGTACGAACTGCCTTCACTGAGCGGACAGGAATCAGACGGGGTAGTATTGCTTCTAATGTCCCTGCCCGATCCTTCGGATGAGATCATCGCGGCCATAGAAGGAGCGGTTGAATGGTTCAAAGAGGTACAGATCGACGGATTGAAGAGAGAATTCTATACAGATGAAGAGGGACGCCGCGACTACCGTATGGTATCTTGCACAGATTGTCCTCCTCTCTGGGCACGATTCTATGAATTGGAGACCAATCGCCCGATCTTTGTAGATAGAGATGGCATCAAAAAATACGATCTCGCAGAGATCGGACACGAACGCCGGAATGGGTATAGCTGGTACAACAGTCATGCCCTGAAAGTACTGGAGCGTTATGAAGAGTGGAAAAAAGAACAGAACAGATAAAGAACAGAGCCCATCTATCCCTAAAAAAGTTTTATCAAAATAGATTTTTCAGATGAAGGATCTTACAGATAGAGATCTGTTATCGTAATAACCACCCTTTGTTGAAGGTATTCCTTATAAAGAAATACTCAAAAACAAGGGGTAGTTTGTTTTTCTATCTATAGAGAACAGATCGGGAAATTCTATAAAGATCAAGTACCTTTATGATTAGTGATCGACTAAAAGCAAGAAATTGTATCCATAGTTTTATAAATGCAATTATTCCCACAATCTCCCAATGTTAGATCTTTGATCTTCTCTCTGAGAACAGTCTTAACCTGAAAATCACGTTTATCTGAGAATAATATTATACTTGATAGTATAATATACGATAAAGAATAGAATATGCTGGTGCTTTTGAGACATTCTTTGCCAGTGAATTAGCAAGGTTTTGCCAAAGGTTTGGCACTGCATTTCCAGGGGGTTGGCAAGACCTCGTCAAGTGGGTAACATGAAGTTGGCAATTTAAGAGTAACCCAAATCCTATTCTAACTTAATAAAATAACTTTTTTAATCACAGGACCTTTAAAAACAAGAACATCCAACATAAAGACAAACACCCAAAATCAATCCACAAACAGCAGGAAAATTAAAAAAGGCTGTCTCAATACAATGTTGAGACAGCCTCATACTTTAATAAAGTAAAGAACTTAAACTATCCGGGGAATTAAAGATCCCTCCAGAAGAGAATATGAGATTAATAAACCTCTTTCTTACTCAGTTCATTTATTTTCAGCCGTTTTATATGATTTATAAGAGCTTTTGACGTTGTTTTGCTACTTGTGCGAGATGATAATACTCCTTGTATTGCTTCAGCGGAACTACCTGTCACAGTGAAAGTTTCATAACCAAAATCAAAATTTCCATTACTTACATAGTAAATCACTGCAAAATAAAACACATCATCATCATAATAACTGTAACCATAATTTGCTCCTCCGGTATAATCGACAAGATCATCCACATACACTGTTCCTAAAGATGAATCTACATAACCAACTTCCTGGTCTTCTACCATTATTTCACCAGTAACCTGATCGTAGGTGAAGATGAAATCAACCCCATACCCCCAATTCTCAATCTTCCAGCGGTTAGGATCAGAATCACTTTGATATAAAGTAAGTCCGGGATCCATCCCCTCAAAGAATTTACTATAGACATAATCTCCAACGTAGCGTGCGGTCCATGTCTCTGATGTAGGTGGAGTATATTTAAACTCGGCAGAAGAAACTTCCTGTGCCATGTTATCAGCATAGGTAACAGCTACAATTGTATAACGTCCTTCAACGGGTTCATTATCGAATGGAATAAGAACAGAACCCACTTGTGGTGTGGCTTCTACATAATTAATACTTCCGCTCTTTATGGCCTCAACAGCAGTATCCACATTAGTCCCTTCCACTACAGCAAGGCGCACTGATTCTACATCTTCACCAACAGCATTTATCTGAGCTACGATACCTGCCACCTGGTCGTTTGTACCCATATATTTACCGGCATAGGCTATAGTAATGGAATAATCAGACAGAACAACACCAGGCATTACAACTTTAAACCAATTACCTCCATTGGCCGTATAAAATTCACCATCATTGTAATTTGCCATAGCACATAAAAGTGTGGACGGTGGGAAAGTTATAACTCCATTAGCATAGGTTCCACAGTCTCCCTGGGCTTTCACCTCTTCAAGGGTTTTACCATTTCTTTCCATTTCATAACTTGCGATACTCCATACGAGGAAATTGCCATAAGTCCAGTCTAAACCTGTATCCTGCTGTCTTATATAAACCCCTTCAGAATCTCTGGCATCAATTTCCAGATGATGATTCTGACTCTCATCATATGTACCAGTACCATTGAGACCAAAAGGATAGACTTCCGGACTATAGGGATTAATTAAGCGGAAAAGTCCGGGAGTTAAGACATTTTCTTGTATCTCTACTTCATAAGGCACTTGAGAAATCCCGAAGAAGGCAGATATAAAATCATCTACATAAGTAGCCATTCCCAAAGATTCCCATGGAGCAGGAATACCTACACTAAAGCTGTATTCAGACAAACCGTAAAAAGTAGTGTAGGTGTCATCCCCAATAGTCAATGTAATCTCAGTATAATCATCGTATTCAAGTACATTCGGATCATAAGTGATTGTAATTGTACTTTGTGACTCTCCCTGTGCAAAAGCAACTGAGGTAGGTATAGTATAAATACCATCTCCACCGGTTACAGTCAAAGGTACCGTAACTGCGTCATCAGTCTTTACTCTGGCTATTGTAACCTCAAACGAGGTAGCTTCACTGGACAGATCGATCTTTGAACTATTAGAGTCAGGAAAATATACCTCTATAGAATTAGGGATTTCGGCAGGTGTATATTCGACATCATCTCCACAAGAATAGGGAATAGTCATGATGGCTAATGCCAGCAAAACACCTAATATATTTTTTATTGTTTTCATATACATACTCTGTTTAATAGTTTATCTTGCATATTGCCCTATAGGTGTAGGACCAGTAACTGTAGCTGTAGGATCTGGATTATTTAAATTCTCCAATGCCACATTAGCTTGCACTTCAGTTATAGGAATAACCAGATTCCAGATAGGTTTGATACCTTCACAGTTAATTTTGAAAATATCTGACGGAGCGTTAGTGCCTTCGTAATTCTGGACCACACCCGGTTTCAAACGTTTGGCTGTAGGAAATGCGTTACCTTCTCCCCAAAACTCTATCCGCATTTGAGTAAGTACTTCTACCTGGAATGCGTACAGATCGGCAAGAGTACAGTTATAATCGGGCTGCCGGTAAGCTTGCATAAACGCATTCAGTTTGGCAACACCAGCTGCTACTCCCTGTGATGCGCCAACCGCTTCAGCTTCGATAAGATACATCTCTTCTACACGCATAACTGGTACATCAACAGCACCTCCGATACTATATGTTTCCCAATCGCCGTTTTTGCAACGGAATTTAATGGAAAGATAATCTGGCGCGTCCTTGATCCATTCTTCACCTCGTACAGTTTGATAATTGTAGTAATCAAACTTTTGGGGATCAAGGAAAGAATGTTTACGGAAATCTGTATCGGCTATCTTGTCATACAATGAACGATCAATACCCGGACAAGTCAATGCAGAATAACCCCAATCCGCTTCACTCGACATCCATCCGGTGAAATTAGCAAGATTTCTCATGTTCTCTGCCGAATAACTTACATACCACATCCACGCCTGATTGGCTGTATTGAAACCGGTATTTACATCTTCCCACTGCGCCTGTGTGGTAGGTGAACCACCAAAGGTATCAATTGCTTTGCGTGCATAAGTGGCTGCATTGGCATAATCTTTGTCCCATAAATATACTTTCGCTTTAAGACCATACACAACAGACAGATCGGGAAACATTCTTGATTTGGGTGTATAGTTTTGCAGACATTCTTCGGCTATGTCAAGATCTGATAAAATAAAAGCGATCATATCTTCATGAGAGGCACGTGGATTGTTTTTTGCCATCTCCCCTGTGGTCTCTTCCGTTACAAACGGAACAGTAAGGCCCAGCACCTTGGAGCAATCTGTATATCTATTCTCAACAGGTTCAAAAAGTACAGTTAGTAAATAGTAATTGAAAGCACGGTAAGCATACGCTACACCTGCAGCTCCTCTGATAGCATCTGATAAGTTTTCGTCACTGAGATCCACTGCTCCAATAATATCATTCGTGGATTTGACAAACTTATACAATGTAAACCATGGCAAATAAGAGAAATAACTTGTCTCACCTGAAGGACGGTCAAAAGTATTATAGGTAGCGAACCAATCATAACCGGTATTGCCTCCCAACGGATACATATCGCCCAACATTTCGGTCTGTGCAATCATAAACTGCGGATAAGCGATATCGGTTTCATGAACCTGGTCGTCATACACCAAGTACCCCTTTGTCATTTGTGCGGGGATACCATTCAAAGCTGCTTCCAGAGCCGATGCCGATGATCCGATCTGTTCGGAAGTAGCTGTATCACCTTCAGGAAAAGTTTCCTCTATGCAACTTGTCAGTGCCAACGCAGACACTGCCAGTACGGACAATATATTAATTATCTTTTTCATCTTTATTTTCTTTCTTATGTTAGAACTTAAGTGTAATACCACCGGAAATAGTTCTCATAGGTGAATAATAAGTCGCATTGGTGGTTTCATCATACGATTGACGTGGGTCAAAACCTTTGCGCTTAGACCAATAGGTTACGTTCTCGCAAGAGACATACAGTCTCATTGAGTTGATGAGTGCCTTTCTTGTCCATTTGGATGGGAAAGTATAGCCTAAATTAATGTTCTCGATATTCAGATAGCTGGCATTAGTCAGGAAACGCGTAGAAGGACCGGCACTATAAGTATCACCGAACATAAAACGAGGAATATCGCTGGATGTATTTTCCGGCGTCCATGACTTCAGCAGATCTGCATGGAAGTTGTATCCTGTATTGGATCCTGTAGGTGATGACATAAAGGAAGCGTAGGTAGCATCATACTGTCTACCACCGATCTGGTATGAAAAGTTAATACTGAAATCTACACCATAAGCCTGTAAATTTGTTCCGAAACCTCCATAGAATTTAGGAATAGAAGTTTTACCGGTCACATAATAATCAGCATCAGCATTGACAGTGGTAGTTTCACGGCCAGTTATATTTCCGTCTGCATCTAAGATGTTCTTGTACCACATAGATTGTCCGTCTTCCGATACACCCGCATATTCTTTCAACATCCATGTATACATGGAAGTACCTTCAGCAATGAAAAAATTACCACTGCTATAGCCCTTATATTCTTTGCCGTTTGCATCGTAGAGGGAAGATGTTTTCTTATCTTCATGTAACTTTGTAAGACGATTCTTCAATGAAGATATATTCAGGTTGACATCCCATGAGAAGTTCCTTTGATTCAAGATATTTACCATAAGATCCAGTTCAACACCGGTGTTATACATATCACCTACATTGTCGTAGTAGCTTGAATAGCCCAAAGAAGGTGCTACAGAAAATGAGAACAACATGTTAGTTGTCTTGCGATAATAATATTCCAAGCTACCACTCACGCGATTGAAGAGTTGAAATTCTGTACCAATATTGAAATTGGTGTTGGTTTCCCATGTTATATCTTTGGTTCCTTTTGTGGCGAACGAGGTACCGATATCACCTGCTGAATTTACAATATTAAATACGTCCGTATAACGATAGAGACCAATATTATCATTACCTTGTGATCCAACGGAAGCTTTCAATTTTAATTCACCTATCCAAGGAGCATGAAACCAGCTTTCTCTGTTAATCAACCATGCTCCGCCTATTGACCAGAAAGTACCCCAACGATTGTCCGGATGGAAACGTGAAGATGCGTCCCAACGAATGGAACCTGAACCAAAGATACGTTCGTCGTAGTTGTACTGCAAACGTGCGAAATAACCTTCATTGTTGCGACGTTCCTTGTATGAATCGGCAGACTGACCATCCAGTACAGCACCTCCCAATTCCTTATTGTCCTGCGAGAACATTTTTGACTTACTGGCGCTCAAAGACGCATATCTATAGTCATAGTATTCATGTCCCAACAATATTTCCACATTATTATTGCCTAAATAAGTGGAATAATTCACTAGTTGCTGGAGGTTATAGTCATACGTGCGGGTGTGTCCCTTTGTAACAGTACCTCCAGTAGAGTCAAACTGACCATAGTAAGGATTGTATACATAGGTAATGCGGCTCTCGTCCAGATTGTATGTTCCATTCAGAGTTACAGTCAGACCCGATATGGGTGTAATATTGATAAATCCGTTACCGGTTGCTGCATTCCCTTCAGAGTTTCTTGTATTCAGTTTACTATCCATGATAGGATTGGCATTCGAAATAAACGGACGTGACATACCAGCATTGGTTCCGTCACCATAGTCCATCATACCAAGACCATTGCTGTCAATCTTTATGTTGCCATCGGCAGTACGGATATACGCCGGATAAATGGGAGCCATTTGCGAGGTAAAAGCCCAGACATTTCCCGACGAAGTACTTGATCCGTTATTTCCAAGGGAATTGTGATTAAATTTTGCATAAGATAGATTACCTCCTACCTTCATCCATGATTTAGCCTGGTAATCAGCTCTTAAACGCGCACTCAAACGTCTCATATCAGAAGCATCGGTAATACCTTCATTTTCTAAATAGCCGATAGATGCATAAAATGTAGATTTATCACCGCCACCGCTGATAGAGAAATTATACTCCTGGCGCAGACCTGTGCGTGTTCCGACCTTTTGCCAGTTATCAGGGATTACATAGTATTCTTCACCTCCATAAGAAACAAGACGGCCCAACGTTGCGTTCGGGTTCAGTTTACCGTTACTACCAATCAGCATCTGGCCATCGGGAATGGTATAGACATTATAACCTAATCCACCATTCCCCTGATCACCGAACAGATTGGCATTCGCTCTTTGCCAGGCATCTGTTTTGCTTATGCCCTGATTGATATAATATCTCTCCAACGCCCCGTAATGCATTTCGTAATATTGACCGGGATTCTTTATTACATTATAATTTTTCAATGCCCGGGTGTTACCACCAATTTTTGCATCAAATGTAATTACCGCATCTCCTGTCTGGTTTGCTCTTTTAGTAGTAATGATAACCACTCCATTAGCGCCTCTGGCTCCGTACAAAGCATTGGAAGCAGCATCTTTCAGAACTGTCATTGACTCTACGTCATTCGGATTGAGATTGCTCAGATCACCGCTGTAAGGAGCACCATCTACTATA
This sequence comes from Bacteroides sp., assembly GCA_021202275.1. Classification (GTDB taxonomy): domain Bacteria; phylum Bacteroidota; class Bacteroidia; order Bacteroidales; family Bacteroidaceae; genus Bacteroides. The sequence goes on along the minus strand of JAJQDI010000033.1, from coordinate 26,765 downwards.
ATCAATGGATCATTCCCTGCATTTAACGAACTGAAACCACGAATTTTTATGGAAGAAGTTGCACCAGGAGCACCGTTGTTGGAAGTTAATTGTACACCCGGAACCGCACCCGCCAAGGCATTAGTAACACTTGATACCTGCGACTTTTCTAATTGCTGGGAATCAACAACTTTAACTGAACCAGTAAAGGCTGATTTCTTTGCAGTACCGAAAGCGACCACCATGACTTCATCAATCAAGTGAGCATCGGGCTTCAATACGACTCTCAGGTTTGGTTTAATCGAGACTTCGTCAGTAATCATTCCTATATAAGAAACGCGCAAAGTCTTTGCAGAACTTGGTACATTCGATAAAGTAAACTTACCATCTATATCAGTAATCGTACCCAAATTGGTACCCTTCACCAATACAGAGGCTCCAACAACCGGTTGCTCATCTTCATCAGAAATAACAACACCTGTTACGGTCTGTGTTTGGGCAGTTACCAGACCTATGCCCATGAAAAAGCAGGCCAATAACAGCATTAATTTTCTTTTCATAAATTCTCTCTTAAAGTTTAACTTTACATTAATTGTTTCTTTACTCTAACAATCTGCAAAGATATTAAGAAAACTGAAATAAACAATTATATTTTATAAAAAACCTTGCAAAGTCGCCGAAAAGTAAGTTGTTTTGTAACAAAAAACACTTTTTATTATCTCTAAATAGTAAAACTGTAGTTAAATACTGGCTATTTATTGCAATTTGATTCTATATGGGAATCCCGAATGTCCTGGCAATCATAACGTTTTGGTGATATAAGTATAATTAATTTATCTTTAACTCATGAAAAAGGAGAATTTAAAAGCTGTTTTTCATAAAACTTTTATAATTTATGATTTAATATATATCTTTTCCCTAACTACATTTAGCAGATATTAATCTATCTTTAAGGGTATTTTCCTTATATTTTTATTTAAATTCAAAGCGATAATTATTTAACACGGCATAAGAATGGATAAAATTATTTACAATTTGGTTTTTAATAGAAAAAAACTTCTTAATAAAAAAGGGCAGGCATTGGTACAAGTAGAGGCATATCTGAATCGGAAAAAAATATTTTTCCACCAAAATCTACTTGCGTCCGGATCAGTGGGATCACAAGAGGAGAACAGTAAAAAACCATCCAAATGCGGAAGGAATAAATAGAATGCTGTATGAATTTGTTGCGGATCTGGAAAAAAAGAGTTAGCACTTTGGCAACAAGGTAAACAAATTTCTCTGGATTTATTGAAAAGTTGTATACAAACAAACAAAGATACAACCTCTTTTATTCAGTTTTTTAATGATGAAATAACCAATTCATCATTGAAAGAAAGTACGAAAAGAAATCATTTTTCAACTTTAAATCTACTTGCTGAATTTAAAAAAGAAATTCATTTTTCGGATTTGACTTTCGAATTTATTTCCTCTTTTGATTACCATCTTCAGGTTAAAGGATATCATACAAACACCATTGCCAAACACATGAAACATCTTAAAAGACATATTAATATTGCTATTAATAAAGAATATATGGATATTGATAAATATGCTTTTAGAAAATATAAAATCAAATGTGTGGAAAACCACCATACACATTTATCTCCGGAAGAACTTCAAAAATTAGAAAACCTTCATTTACATGGTAAATATATCAGACTACAGCAGACTCTGGATGCTTTTCTCTTTTGTTGTTACGCAGGCCTAAGATATTCAGACTTTATTCATTTAAGTGGAGAGAACATCATTGAAGTAAATAAAGAGATGTGGCTTATTTATAAATCTGTTAAAACCCGAACAGAAGTTCGTCTTCCTTTGTACCTACTTTTTGGAGGGAAAGGGGTTGAACTACTGAAAAAATACCAAAATAATTTAAGTGATTTTTTTACGTTGAGAGATAATTCAAATGTAAATAAAGAATTGCTGGTAATTTCCAGTCTGACCGGACTAAAAAAAGGATTTCTTTTCATACAGCAAGACATACAAATGCCACATTATTAATCTATAATGGAGTAAATATTACTACAGTACAAAAACTGCTTGGACATAAAAGCGTGAAGACAACCCAAGTATATACTAATATCATGGATATAACTATAGTAAAAGATCTGGAAAGCTCAGCGAAACTACTTAAAACCTAAAAACAATAATCTATAGAGTTAAGGAAGGACAAAAATATAACAAATAAATATCATTGTAAATATATATACTTACGACATTTATTCAGAGTCCTCTCTAAGATACTAAATATTAAGTTCTGCAAAGACTTTGCAGATTTCGTACATTGGAATGCAAACGCTTGAAGTTCAGATGCATCCTGTGGTGAATGCTATTTTAAAACCGGATTCTCAAATGATGGAGGAAATCGTTATTGTGGGCTATGGATCCGGTAAGAAGGTTGGTTCCATTGTCGGTTCAGTATCTACTGTAGGAGGAGACAAGTTTGAAAAGAGGCCTGTTGCAAATATCGGAGATGCCTTACAGGGGCAAGTTGCCGGTTTACAGGTCTTCACTCCCAGTGGTGAGCCCAGCGAAAGTGTGAAGATGCGCTTACGCGGAGTTAGTTCTATTAATGCAAGTACCGATCCCCTTTTCGTTTTAGATGGATCTCCTATCTCCATTGGTGCTTTTACTGCTTTGAATCCTAATGACATTGAAAGCATGACCATTCTGAAAGATGCTTCTGCTACTGCAATATACGGATCACGTGCAGCAAATGGAGTAGTTATTCTAACCAGTAAAAAAGGGAAATTAGGGGAAAAAGCCCGTGTTAATGTGAGTGCACAATATGGAATTTCAAAAATGGTAGGTGATAATGTTACCATGATGAATGTGGAACAATATCTGAATTTTCAGGAAATTCTTGATCCAACCAAACTAAATGATGCAGCTTTCCAGACCGAAAAGAAATTTTATATTGATAATGGGATTTCCACAGATTGGTCTAAAATTTTCTTTGGTAAAAGTGCTCCCACTTCACAAGTGGATATGAGTGTAACCGGTGGAACAAGCGGAGTCAGCTACTTCCTCTCTTTCGGACATTATCAAGCAGATGGAATTATGGATGATAGTTCTCTGCGTCGTGAAACTTTACGTTCTAATGTAGATGCAAAAGTAAACGATTGGATCAAAGTTGGAGCAAATCTTGCTTTATCTTACCAAAAATGGAATTTAGCGGCTTTTGGCACGACTTCTAATAGTGTATACAATAAAGCATATGCCAGTCGTGTGTACAGACCAGATCAAAGCTACTATGAAATTCTGACTGATGACAATGGAAATTTTCTCGGCTATGGAGAACGGTTGAAGGAATTTGAAAAACTGGGATATTATAATCCTTATTATTTGTCTGAGATCCAACCCACAACCCGAGATATGGTACGCATCAATGGTAATACATATGTGAATCTTAACCCGTTAAAGGGATTAAATATCAGAGCAGCTCAGGCCGTAGAAGCTTTTGATTATCGTCTATCTCAAAAGGTGTATCCGGAAGGACCTTTTGAAGGAGCTGGTACGCGTACAGAGAGATTTCAACGATATTATTCTTTTACTTATACAAATACGGCTGAATATAAGTTTACAGTAGTAGATTATAATCATTTCACTTTCCTTCTGGGACAGGAATCTATAATAACTAAAAATCAGGAGTTTGGTGGTAGCGGTGAAGGATTAACCGACGAACGTCTTATGCTATTGACTGCTACCAAAGCGGATGGACGTAGTTTTACTCATACTTTATATGATAAAGTGTTTAACTCATATTTTGGGACATTAAGTTATAACTTTGACGAAAAATATTATGCAGACTTTGCTGTACGCCGTGATGGATCTTCTCTATTTGGAGTAGATAATCAATGGGCTACCTTCTATTCTATGGGAGCCATGTGGGACATTAAAAAAGAAAATTTTCTGAGAAGAATATCATTTTTGGATCAGCTTCAATTGAAAGTTAGTTATGGTACCACAGGTAACTCAGGCATTGACTCTTATATGGCATTAGGACTTGTAAGCTCTGGCTCAAGTTATTTATATAATGGGAATCCAGGTACTGCAGTAGGAAATCCTTCTAATCCCTCTCTTTCTTGGGAAACAGTAAAATCATTTAACTTAGGTTTGAATACTCGTTTATTTGATCGGGTGAATATAGATCTGGAATTCTATAACCGGAAAACAGAGGATATGTTAATGGAAGTACCTCTTTCATTTACGACCGGATTCTCTACCGGTTGGGCAAACGTGGCTAGTATGAGAAACCGCGGAATTGATTTTACCACTACAATAGATATTATTAACAACAAAGAAATTCTATGGGATTTTTCTGCAAACTTCAATTATAATAAAAATAAGGTTCTTTCGTTATATGATGGAGTTGAAGAGGATGGATTTACGTATGGACAATATAAGGTAGAAGTCGGCAAACCATTTGGAGAATTCTATTATGTGAAATGGGCAGGAGTTGATCCACGTGATGGATATAATATGTGGTACGATAAGAATGGAAATCTTACTAAAAACTATTCTGAAGAAGATAAAGTTTTTACCGGTAAACAAAGGTTTGCTCCTTGGTCAGGAGGTTTCTCCACACGTTTTACCTGGAGAGGTATTTCTGTAGCTGCTGATTTTTCGTGGCTCTTGAAACAATATATGCTGAATAATGAGCGTTGGTTTACAGAAAATCCAACTTTCGCAGGCAGCCGAAATCAGACGACAAAAATGTTGACTATATGGACTAAACCTGGCGATATTACTGATATTTCAACACCTGAGTCCGCAATGCAGTTTGATACACATTTATTGGAGAATGCTTCTTTCTTACGTCTGAAGAATATCACAATCGGTTATTCTTTCCCACAACAACTTCTTAAACAAACAGGATTTGTACAGGGTGCAAAAGTATTCGTTGTTGGACGCAACTTGTTGACATTTACCAAGTACAAAGGATTTGATCCAGAAGTAGATAGTAGCGTACAATTGGGTAATTATCCTAATACAAAACAGTATTCTGTGGGTTTTGAACTTACATTCTAATTTCTTAAAACAGCAAAAAAATGAAAAAAATATATAGCTTACTATTGTTGGTAGCTTGTTTATTCTTCAAGGGATGCGATATGGAAAAATATCCATATGACGCGATAGAAGAAACACAAGCATTAGAAAACGTCCAGGATTTTCGAAATGTACGTAATGGTATATATTCGACTTTTCGTACAATCACTACAGGATCTCATATCCTCATGCAGGAGATCCAGGCAGATGAATTTAATGCAGTTCTTGGATTCTCAAATACATATGGTGATATGTATCGTTGGACTTTTGTTGCCAGCAGTACTACATTACGAACAATTTGGTCTAATTACAATGTGACTATTGCTCGCTGTAATTTCTTGATTGACGGAGCTCTTCGTTTATTTGCAAATGAAGAAACTGCTCTTACAGAAAGTGAGATCCAAGAGATCCAATTATATCTGGGAGAAGCATATTTTACAAGGGCTTTCTGCCATTTTAATCTTGCGATCCGCTTTTGTAAATCCTATGATTCTTCTACTGCCGAAACGGATCTTGGACTTCCTATTCAATTAACTTATAATCCGGGACTGAGTCCGAGTGAGTATCCTGGGCGTTCCAGCATGAAAGATACTTATGGTCAGATAGTTGAAGATCTTGATTATGCGTCAACTTATATTTCAACAACAGGTGTAGTAGAATCTAACTATATTACCACAGATGCAGTAGTAGCAATGCAAGCTCGTGTTGCATTAGAAATGGGCAATGATGATTTAGCCATTTCATCTGCTTTAGCTTTGATAAATAGCTCTCGTTATTCATTGATAGACAATGCGTCCGACTATTGGGAACTGTGGAAACATGACACTGGAACTGAAGCAATCTGGCAGATTGCAATGCCTTCTTTAACGGAAATCGGTGCACAAACCGGATCGTACTTTATTGGTATTGTAGAAAGTTCTAAGGACTATATCCCAAGTGATGACCTTCTGAGTTTGTATGATAAGAACCATGATATTCGTTTTGCTACTTATTTTGATACATATCATCTTACTGTAGCCAGTGGCGCATCAGGAACGATTTATTTCTTTAACAAATATCCTGGTAATGAAAGAATTAGCTCAGATAGTCGTGCGCAGTTTGTTAATCAGACCAAAGTCTTCCGCATATCTGAAATGTATCTCATTGCAGCTGAAGCATATGCCAATAAAAACGATTTAACAAATGGTGCTAAATACCTCAATGAACTGGCTCAAAAACGTATTCTAGGATATACTGACAGAAATTTCACCAGTGTGGACATCCTGAAATCTGAAATCCGTGATGAAAGACAGCGTGAATTGGTATGTGAAGGACACCGTATGATGGACTTAAAACGTTGGAAATTGGGTGTAACCCGTACAGAAAGCCAGAATCCGGATCTTATTCTTTTCCCAGGACAAGATAGTACAGAAAAATTACGCCGTGATTCTAATGATCCTCGTATGGTATGGCCCATTCCGCAAGATGAGATTGATGCTAATCCACAAATCAGAAATCAACAGAATCCAGGTTATTAATTAAAAAAGAATATTTTATGAAATATAATAAATTTCTATTGCTGACCTGTTTATCATTATTGATGATTGCATGTAGTGATGATGATGAGAAGACAAATACCACTTCAGCGACGATTCAATTTGAAGAGCGAGAATTGGAAATCAAGGAGAGTGCTAACCTGGTTCAGATACCCCTTGTGATTACTGGAGAAACAAATGGAACCATTCAGATTAAAGTAACTATGAAAGAAAATAGTAGTAATTTTAAACTGGATGAGGATATTATTATAACTTCCGAATATATAACTGTACCTGCCGGAGTAGAGACTGTTAACTTTGAAACCCGTTTAATTGTTGAAAATATAGAAATGGAAATGGGACGTTACATTACTTTTGAAATAGAAGAAGTAAAGGGAGCTACCAAAGGTGCAAATACGACATGTACACTGAATATTGAAGAAAACAATCTACTGGAAGGTACCTACACAATGTCTGGCTACAATGTGTTTGATATGGCTACCACACAAATGACGGTTAAGATTGAGGCAGTAGAGGGTAGTGATGATAAACTGAAAGTCGACTTTGGGTATGGTGGTACAGCTACTATGGAGTACTGGGAAAGTGATGAGCCGGGAGTATATTATTTAGAAATGTCTGCTTTGTAGGTTATAGGACTTTATGGTAATTATGATGTGCTCTTAAGTTGGGTGAACTATGATGAAGAGACCGGAAGTGTATTTTATAGTTCTACTGCTCCCATCATAGGATATTTCTCAGAAGAAACAATGTCTATTACTCTGGAAACTGGTATTGGTTTCTTAGCTTCTCAAAATGGTTCATTAGCCGGTTGGCTGAATGCCTGGAAGCAAGGTACTGTAACATTTATAAAATAATATAGATACTGATTTTAAATTACTGAAATTATAATATTACAAAAGGTAAGATTTTCTGATTTTTCTCAGAAATCTTACCTTTTTGAGTAAAAAAACTCTTCTTTTATGATGTTGGTATTAATATATTTTATTAGTATTGTAACTATAAAAAATAGTTCCCGAAACATTGATATATACTAAGCTGGTTTTAATATTTCATATAGTTATATTTTTCATGAAAGGCATAGATGTATGAGTGATAAAAGGAATTAGCTGTCAGACTTTTTATATTCTTTAAACTAAAAAAATCATCAAAGGAATATTGTTAAAAACACAACATATAATATTTTATTTAAATCAAAAATAGGATACGATGAAAAGCAAACTTCTTATGATTCTCTTTTGCCTTTGTGGGATCTGCCTTTCTGTCCAAGCACAAGGATTAAAAGCATTTAAACTAAAGAATGGACTTTCAGTTTTTATCTGGGAAGACCATTCACAAAGTGATGTATATGGAGCTGTAGGCGTACGTACTGGTTCTGTTGATGATCCGGACGAATATACAGGGTTAGCCCATTATCTGGAGCATGTAATGTTTAAAGGAACTTCACAGATTGGTGCTTTGGATTGGGAAAAAGAGCGTGGTTTATATGAACAGATTATTGCCAAATATGATGAAAAGGCAGAAGCAACTGATCCCGGTAAGAAAAAAGAAATAGACAAGGAAATCAATCGTCTAACTGTAGAAGTAGGAAATATATCTTTGCCTACCGAATATTCCAATCTAATAGAACATATGGGAGGAACCGGTTTAAATGCAGGAACCAATTATGATTATACTGTTTATTACAATACATTTCCTGCTTTTCAAATAGATAAATGGTTATCTATTTCTTCTGAAAGATTTATTGATCCGGTTTTTCGTAGTTTTCAGTCAGAGTTGGAAACAGTATACGAAGAATATAATATGTACAAAGATCGTCCGACTTCTGTAGTACGTGATTTCTTGTTTGAAAAGGCGTTTGAAGGGCACCCATATGCTCGCCCTATTATCGGTTGGGGAGAACATCTGAAAAATCCTCGCTTAAGTAAACTAATCGAATTTTATAATACCTGGTACAAGCCTGAAAATATGGTTCTTATTCTAGTTGGCAATGTAGATGCTCAACAAGTGAGTCGTATGATTTCTGCTACATTTGGCAGATTGGAGTCTACGCCGCTTCCGGAAAGAACAGATCATCCTGCTACTCAGATCAAAGGTAGAAAAACTTATACCACAAAAGTTTCTCCTCAACCATCTGTAATGCTAGTATTTAACGGTACTTCCGCAGGTAGTCCGGATGAAATTCCTCTGGAGATATGCCTGAGACTTCTGAGCAATAGTAATAGTACAGGGTTGCTTGATAAACTGACTATGGATGGTGATCTGAGGGGAGCATATGCTTCTCTATTGAGTCTGCGTCAGCAAGGTAGAATTGTACTGCAAGGTTATCCTACTTATGATGAGAACCAAAAACGTTTTGCATCAAATAAGTCTGTGGAGAGAAAACTATTAAGTAGTGTGGAAAAAATACGTAACGGTCAGTTCGAAAACTGGCTTATTGAGTCTATTAAAATGGAGATGTGCAGAGACTATGATCTGGGGCTTGAATCAAATGGATGGATTGGAAATCAGTTGTTGGATGCTTTTATTCATGAAAGAGATCTCGCTGAAGTTCTGGATTATAAAGATCTGGTAGGGAATGTTTCCATAGACGATATTAGAAAAGTAGCACAGATATATTTTACGGATAATTATCTGGTAATCAATAATGAACAAGGCAAACCAGACAAAAGTAACCGGATACAGAAACCTGATTATGATCCTATAATACCTCCGGTAGGACAGAGTTCCTTGTATGCCCAGCAACTGAAAGTACTCCCAATCAATCAGGTGGAAGAGGTTACACAAAGTTTTGATGATATACACATCAAAACGATTAACGAACGTTCAAAGCTATTTTATACAAAACACCCGGATAGTGAAATATTCTCATTACGTATCAAATATGGAGTAGGCACAGATAAAATGCCTAAACTGGGTTTTGCTGCCTCTCTAATGAATCACGCAGGAGTAATGGGACAGTACGAACCTCATGAATTTAAATCTGCTCTCAGCCGTCTGGGAGCGACTTCTTCTGTCTTTGCCAATGACAGCTATCTATTTATTGATGTGAGAGGGTATGAAGCCAATCTGGAGCAAGTATGCCAATTGATCACACGTCAGATCTTAATGCCTAAATTGGATGACAAACAACTCCGTAATCTAAAGGGAAGTGAATTGGGCAGACGCTCTACACGTAAAGATAATCTGACTACACTGACACGTGCTCTATCAGAATATGTTATTTACCAGGATAATTCTTCTTTTATCAATACCCTTACAGATAAGGAGGTATTTGATTTGCAAATCTCTGAATTAACAGGAGAGATAAACCGTGCTTCTCATTATGAGGCTGAGATTCATTATACCGGTAGTCTCAATTTTGAATCAGTATATAATAAGTTGAGTAATTCACTGCCTCTCATTGCCAATGAGCTTGTTACTACTTCGCCTGAGGTCACAGAACCTGTACAAGTGACAGAGAATGTTGTTTATTTTCTACCTTATGCAGATGCTTTGCAAAGTAATATTTACTTTTACTTCCCAATGAATGATTATGATCACACACAGGATGTAGTTATCGAAGCTTTCTCACAGTATTTTGGTGGTGGCTTCAACGGATTAGTCCTAAATGAAATACGTGAGAAAAATTCAATGGCTTATACGGCTTCCGGAACAGTGCGTCGTCCTGTGCTTCCTGGAAAGAAAAATTATTTTACCAGCTACATAGGTACGCAAAATGATAAAGCGATAGATGCTATCAGATTGTATAAGCAGTTGATATCAGATATGCCAGAACATCCGGAAAGAATGGATAATATAAAAAGTTACATGCGCCAGCTTTCTATCACAGATATTCCTTCTTTACGTTCAAAAAGTCAGATCTATGAAATCCTGAAAAAGAGGGGATACCAGACTCATCCTTCTGAAGTGAATTTGCCTGAAATAGATGCACTCACTTTTAAAAAGATAGTAGATTTCTATAAAGAACAGATTCAGGGTAAACCCATGGTGATCGGCATTGTTGGTAATCCGAAGGATTTGGATGTAAATGAGTTGAAGGAGTTTGGAAAAGTAGTTAGACTGGATATGAAAAAGTTGTTTAATGATAAAGATAAAATGTTCTGATCCTGAATAAAAATCTGATATAAATATGGAGAAATTCCTGTTGCTTTCATTTCTATTTATTAATGTAATGAAAGTAACAGGTTTTTTATGGAACATTGGCAGATGTTCCTCTGTTATCTCTAAAGATAATTTCTCAGGGTGTAGTGTATGCTTCAAGGGTTTGATTATCTTTGTAAGATATAGTATGTGCTTTGGCATAGCTTAAACAAGTTTGGCTCTTCTCCGGGCTTTCATTATATTTGCAGAATGTAGAATGTGCCTGGGTTTAGTTCGAACAAGTTTGGATCTACTCTCGGCTTTCAATCTATTTGCATTGATTATATTTAATAGAACTGAATGAAAGAATTTGTTATCTCCGACGCACAGGAAGAAACCGCTGTTCTGGTAGGATTAATTACTCAGACACAGGACGAGCGTAAGACCCATGAATACCTGGATGAACTGGCTTTCCTGACCGAAACGGCCGGAGCGGAAGTCGTAAAAACGTTTACTCAGAAACTTCCTATAGCCCATTCGGTCACCTATGTGGGAAAGGGTAAATTGCAGGAGATCAAAGAATATGTTTCCGAACATGAGATCGGAATGGTTATTTTTGACGATGAACTTTCTGCCAAACAGATCCGCAATATAGAAAGTGAGTTAAAGGTAAAGATACTCGACCGTACTTCACTGATTCTGGATATCTTTGCCATGCGTGCCCAGACAGCCAATGCCAAGACACAGGTAGAACTGGCTCAATATAAATACATGCTTCCCCGGCTGACACGGTTGTGGACCCACCTGGAACGTCAGGGAGGAGGTTCGGGAAGTGCGCGTGGCGGTTCAGTGGGACTTCGCGGTCCGGGAGAGACTCAGCTGGAGATCGACCGGCGTATCATTCTGAGCCGGATGGCGTTATTGAAAGAGCAATTGGCACAAATTGACAGACAGAAAGCAACGCAACGTAAGAATCGTGGACGTATGATCCGCGTGGCATTGGTAGGTTATACCAATGTAGGAAAGTCGACCATTATGAACTTACTTTCGAAAAGTGAAGTCTTTGCAGAGAACAAACTGTTTGCCACCCTTGACACCACTGTGCGGAAAGTGATCATAGACAATCTTCCCTTTCTATTGTCCGATACGGTCGGATTTATCCGGAAACTCCCGACCGATCTGGTAGATTCCTTTAAATCGACCCTGGATGAGGTTCGTGAAGCCGATCTGCTTTTGCATGTAGTAGATATCTCACATCCAGGCTTTGAAGAACAAATTGAAGTAGTCAATAAGACACTGGCCGATATCGGAGGTTCAGGCAAACCGATGATCATTGTATTTAATAAAATTGATGCGTATACCTATATAGAAAAAGCGGAAGACGATCTTACCCCCCGAACCAAGGAAAACTTAACACTTCAGGAGCTGATGAATACGTGGATGGCTAAACTGGCAGATAATTGCCTCTTTATATCCGCACGTGAGAAAATTCATATAGAAGAGTTGAAGAGAGTAGTGTATGAACGTGTAAAGGAGTTGCATGTTCAGCGTTTCCCCTATAATGATTTTCTCTATCAGCAATATGATGACGAAGAAGTAGAATGATCTGTTGTGATTGGCAGATCCTGGTCAAATATTAAGATAGAATGATAAAAACTTACCGTAAACTGACTGAAGAAGAGATTCTTCAGTTGGAGAGTCAGTCGTGTCTGGCAGAAGATTGGGGGGCAGTGGAAGTTGCGGAAGGATTTACACCTGCGTATATCCATCAAACACGTTTCTCCGGAGAGATCAAATTGGGGGTGTTCTGGAGCGAGTTTACTCTGCCCGGAGGTATCAAAAAACACTCCGGCATACATCATGTGACGTTACATAATGTAACTGTTGGGGATAACTGTTGCATTGAGAATGTTCAGAACTACATTGCCAATTATGTAATAGGTGATCACACATTTATCGAAAATGTGGATATGCTGCTGGTCGATGGAAAATCTACATTTGGTAATGGAGTTGAAGTTGCAGTTCTCAACGAAACAGGAGGACGAGAGGTTCTGATCAGTGATAAACTATCTGCTCATCAAGCCTATATTTTGGCACTCTATCGCCATCGTCCGCAGGTGATTGCACGCATGAAAGAAATTACCGACTTCTATTGCAACAAATATGCTTCCTCCATAGGAACTATCGGTAATCATGTAACGATCATGAATACTGGTTCTATCCGGAATGTGCGTATCGGTGACAATTGTCGCATTTGCGGAGCCTGCCGTTTAGAAAATGGTAGTATCAACAGCAATGAAGCCGCTCCCGTCCATATCGGTCATGGAGTGATCTGTGATGATTTCATTATTTCTTCTGGTTCTCATGTGGACGATGGTACTATGCTCACACGTTGTTTCGTGGGGCAAGCCTGTAAACTGGGCCATAATTATTCTGCTTCCGATTCACTTTTTTTCAGTAATTGTCATGGTGAGAACGGAGAGGCATGTGCTATTTTTGCCGGACCTTTTACTGTTACACACCATAAATCTACTCTACTGATCGCAGGCATGTTCTCTTTTATGAATGCAGGCTCCGGCTCCAATCAGAGTAATCATATGTATAAACTCGGGCCTATTCATCAGGGCACGTTGGAAAGAGGTGCAAAAACCACTTCCGATTCTTATATTCTCTGGCCTGCCCGTGTAGGAGCCTTCTCTCTTGTTATGGGACGGCATGTCAATCATGCGGATGCGTCTGATCTGCCTTTTTCCTATTTGATAGAGCAAGGGAATACGACCTACCTGGTTCCGGGAGTCAATCTACGTAGTGTAGGAACCATCCGTGATGCTCAGAAATGGCCGAAACGTGACAAACGAACCGATCCGAACAAACTGGATTATATCAATTATAACCTGCTTAGTCCCTATACGATCCAGAAAATATTCAAAGGTGTCTCTATCCTGAAAGAACTGAGACGGGTTTCCGGAGAAACTTCCGAACTTTATTCTTACCAGAGTGCGAAGATCAAAAATTCTTCTTTGCACAAAGGGATACGTTTTTATGAAACAGCCATTCATAAGTTCCTGGGAAATTCTCTGATCAAACGGTTGGAGGGTATTAACTTTCAAGATAATGAGGAAATATGCCAATGTCTTCAGCCCGATACAGAAATAGGAACAGGAGAATGGGTCGATATTGCCGGACTGATCGCTCCGAAAAGTGAAATAGAGAAACTAATGGCCGGTATTGAGAATGGAGAGATCAATCGTCTGAAGCATATTAACGCATGTTTTCAAGGGATGCATGCCAACTATTACACTTATGAATGGACCTGGGCATATCATAAGATCCAGGAGTTTTATGGATATGATCTGAAAACAATTACTGCAAAAGAGATCATAACTATTGTCAATACCTGGAAAGAGGCTGTAGTGGGACTGGATCGTTTGGTATATGAAGATGCGCGGAAAGAGTTTTCTCTCTCTTCTATGACCGGTTTTGGAGCAGACGGTTCGCAGTCAGAGATGCGACAGGATTTTGAACAGGTAAGAGGAGACTTTGAAAGTAATCCTTTTGTGACGGCAGTACTGAAGCATATAGATGAAAAAACAGCGTTAGGTGAAGAACTTATCAAGCGAATCGGACAGCTTACATAGCATTTTTCTCTTTTTAGAGTGACATTTAGAAAGTCGAACGATTTATCTGATATTTTCGGAGATACTTTATCTTTATTGTATTGAAAAGAGAACGGAATATGTCAGATCAATTGTCTGTCTATTTTATATCTGATGGCTAAAGAGGAAAAGTCGGATTGTCTTTTACAACTTCAGAATTATATTATTAACTTTGCCTCACTAACTAACATTAATAAATGAGAATAAGATTATGGCAACACCTCCTTTCAAGTATCAGAAGCCATTCCCGATGGGGCCGGATACTACTGAATATTATCTGCTTACCAAAGACTATGTCTCTGTAAGTGAATTTGAAGGAAAAGAGATTCTGAAAATCGACCAAGAGGGACTCACGGCAATGGCTAACGCCGCTTTCCGGGATGTCTCTTTTTTGCTCCGTCCTGAACATCAGCAAATGGTATCCAGGATACTGGACGATCCCCAGGCCAGTGAGAATGATAAATATGTGGCACTCACTTTCCTTCGTAATGCCGAAGTTTCAGCTAAAGGAAAATTACCTTTTTGTCAGGATACCGGCACAGCCATCATTATGGGTAAGAAAGGACAACAGGTCTGGACAAATGGAAACGACGAAGAGGCCCTCTCTAAAGGTATTTATAAAACCTACACAGAAGAGAATCTACGCTATTCACAGAATGTGGCATTGGATATGTACAATGAAAAAAACACAGGCTGTAATTTACCTGCTCAGATCGATCTATATGCTACAAGCGGTGCCGAGTACAAATTTCTTTGTATTGCCAAAGGAGGTGGCTCTGCCAATAAGACCTATCTGTATCAGGAGACCAAGGCTCTGCTGAATCCGGATACGCTGGTCCCTTTCCTGGTAGATAAAATAAAATCTTTAGGTACCGCCGCTTGTCCTCCGTATCATATTGCTTTTGCAATCGGGGGTACATCTGCAGAAGTTAATCTCAAGACAGTGAAATTAGCATCTGCCAAATATTATGATACTCTACCTACAGAAGGTAATGAGGGAGGACAAGCCTTCCGGGATATAGAACTCGAAAAGAAAGTACTTGAAGAGGCATATAAAATTGGTCTGGGAGCTCAATTCGGTGGAAAATATCTGGCACATGATATACGTATTGTTCGCTTGCCTCGTCACGGAGCTTCCTGTCCGGTAGGTATGGGAGTCTCTTGTTCAGCAGACCGTAATATCAAGTGTAAGATCAATAAAGAAGGAATTTGGATCGAAAAGCTGGAAGAAAATCCAGGAAAATACATCCCTGAAGCATTGCGACAGGCGGGTGAAGGAGAAGCCATACGTATTGATCTGAACCAGCCTATGCAAGAGATCTTGAAAGAACTGAGCAAATATCCAGTGGCTACACGTCTTTCATTGAACGGGACCATCATTGTAGGACGCGATATTGCTCATGCTAAACTCAAAGAACGATTGGATCGTGGTGAGGGATTGCCTCCATATATCAAAGATCATCCGATCTATTATGCAGGTCCTGCTAAAACTCCGCAGGGAATGGCGTGTGGATCTATGGGCCCGACAACAGCCGGACGTATGGATTCATATGTCGATCTGTTCCAGAGCCAGGGAGGCAGCCTGATCATGCTGGCCAAGGGCAACCGCAGCCAGCAAGTAACAGATGCCTGCAAAAAGTATGGTGGCTTCTACTTGGGAAGCATTGGTGGCCCTGCAGCCATCCTGGCTCAGAATAACATCAAAAGCATCGAGTGTGTAGAGTATCCTGAATTGGGAATGGAGGCTATCTGGAAAATTGAAGTAGAAGACTTCCCTGCATTTATTCTGGTAGATGATAAAGGAAATGATTTCTTTAAACAATTAAGACCCAGAGTATAAGAATAAAAGCTGAAACTTATATAGAATGAGCCCTTTTATTGACCTATATATATCCTAATATAGAAAGTCAAATAAAAGGGTTTTTCTTTTTTCTCATCCCTATTCAAGAGTAATATCTTCAGGCAAACGGACTCACTATTGATATCATAAACTATCATTTTTAGAACAAAGTTAATTCGCCTACTTACAAAGTAAATCAAAGTTTTCAAAAATTCAACATATTTGTAATCAAAATTTAATTCTTAATTATCTATTCTCTAAATGAAAGCATCTGCAGATAAATTATCTTAATAGGTAGAACATTAGTCACACATATAAAGCCCTCTTTTCTCATAAGCGTTTATAAAGCCTTCTTTGTATGCCAGTTTTTTAGTTACAAGAAAAATATCTCTTTTCATTAAACAAATAAAACCCTAATAACTAATAGTTTAAATAAAACATTGGTTCTGCAAAGATTTTGCAGATCTCGTACATTGGGATGCTGAGTCAGGAAATTACAATTTCTCCCAATGTAAAAATTGTATTGAATGCGGATTCTAAATTATTGGATGAAGTCGTAGTGGTTGCTTATGGTACAGCCAAACGGGAATCCCTTACTGGATCTGTATCAGTTGTTGATTCAAGAAAAATAGAACAACGAATTACCAGTACTGTAACCAGTGCATTAGAAGGATCCGCGCCAGGTATTATGGTTAATAGCACCTACGGTGAACCTGGAACAACTCCAACTATTCGTATCCGTGGCTTTAACACACTTTCTACTAATACTGGTGCCTCAGATCCTCTATATGTGGTTGATGGTGTACCATTCGATGGTAGTATTGCAGATTTAAATCCTGCGGATATTGAATCTATATCCGTATTGAAAGATGCTGCCTCTGCCGCTCTCTATGGTAACAGAGCAGCTAATGGAGTTATTCTGATTACGACAAAAAAGGGTAAAGAGTATGGTAAAACATCTATTTCTCTATCTATCAATCAGGGTATCTACAACCGTGGCCTAAAGGAATATGATCGTCTAAGTGCAGATCCCTGGATGGAAGCTCAATGGACAGGTATGAAAAATTATGCAATGACACTTTCCTCTTTAGAATATGATGAAAAGGCTGCCAGTGATTATGCTACAGCAAACCTTATTGGTGACCTTGTAAAAAGAAATATTTATGATGCAGCAGATGATGCATTGTTCGATACAAATGGCAAGTTAATTGCCAAACAGCTTCCAGGATATACTGATCTTGATTGGTTTAAAGAATTGGAAAGAAATGGTCACCGTCAAGAATATACTTTTTCAGCAACCACTGCAGGTGAAAAATATAATGTGTATTCTTCTGTAGGATATCTGAAAGAGGATGGATACATTATAGAAACTGGTTTTGAACGCTTCTCTGGTCGCATTAATAGTATGTTTAATCCAACAAAATGGTTAACATCTGGTATCAATGTATATACCACAACCCAAAAGCAAAATTATAATTCAACGGCATACAGTAGTTATTATGCAAATCCATTTTACATGGCTCGTAATATGGCTCCTGTATATCCTGTCTATTTACATAATGCGGATGGTTCCTATACCTTAGATGAAAATGGGAAAAAACAGTATGACCTGGAGTCGGATTATTTGAGTAATCGTCATGTAATATATGAACGTTATGCCGATCATGAATACAGAAGACGTAACTCTTTAGGTGGACAGGCATATGCTACGATAAAATTACCTTATAACATTGACGTTACAGTGAAAGGTGATTTAAACCACAGAACTACCAATCGTACGAAATATGACAATCCAAATATTGGTGATGGCGCAGCGAATGGAGGACGCTTGAGTAATTACGCATATGAATATCGTACCTATAATGTTCAGCAGTTGATCAACCGGAATTATGATTTTGGTAAACACCATGTTGATTTAATGTTGGGACATGAAAATTATTCCTATTTGATGAAGCTAACTTATGGAATGAATACAGGTATGAGTATTGCAGGTAATTATACAATGGGTAACTTCACAACCAACTCATATTATCAAGGCTATAATCAAGATTATAAAACGGAATCTTACTTGTCTCGTGCCCGGTATAACTTTGATAAAAAATACCATTTTGATGTATCCTACCGCCGTGATGGTTCTTCAAGATTCCACCCGGATCACCGTTGGGGTAATTTTTACTCGTTTGGTGCAAGTTGGAATATTCGTAAAGAAGAATTTATGTCTACTATTGATTGGGTAAATAGTTTAAAACTCAGAGCTTCTTATGGTGAAGTCGGTAATGATGCAGGCATTGACTATTATGCTTATATGGCCCTTTATAATTTGGATAAAAATGGTGGTTCAGGAGCATTAGTAAAAAGAACACTTGCCGCAAATGATATAAAATGGGAAACCACTCAAACAGTGGATTTAGGTTTTGAAGGACGTTTATTTGATCGTTTTAATTTCTCTCTGGGCTACTTCGACAAAAGATCTAAAGACTTATTGTTTGAAGTTAAACTGCCATTATCCGCAGGCTCGTATCCTTTTAATAGCAGTAGTACCAATATGACCCAGTACAAAAATATCGGAACTATTTCAAACCGTGGCCTTGAGTTCTCCGCGGATGTTGATATTTTCAGGAAGAGAACTTGGGGCTGGAATTTTGGTCTGAACATCACATTCATTAAAAATAAAATCATCAAATTGCCTGACGGTACTGATATCCTCAATGGTATGCAAAAATTCTCGGAAGGACATTCTATTTATGAGTTCTTTACCTACCATTTCGAAGGTGTTGACCAAATGACTGGTAGGTCTCTATATACACTTGATCCAGATATGAAAGAGACAGCTATGGAGAATGAGAGTCTGGTTAGTATTAACGGTATTGACTATACATTGGATACGACTTATGGTTTAAAAGATTGGGCCGGATCTGGAACTCCCAGAGTTTATGGTTCATTTCATTCAACATGGAATTGGAAAGATTTGTCTCTCAATGCTCTGTTCACTTATCAATTAGGTGGAAAAGTCTGTGACCTGAGTTACAGAAGCTTAATGACAACTTCCGCAGCCAGCGCAAGTGCTTTACATAAAGATATCTTAAAATCTTGGTCAGGAATACCTACAGGTATGACAGAGACCTCTGTAGATCGCATTGATAAAAATGGTATTCCGGCAATAAACCACAACTTATCCACATATAATAATGCACTGTCAGATCGCTGGCTTACAAGTGCTTCTTATCTGGTATTTAAGAATATAAATCTTTCTTATCGCCTTCCTAAGAAATATCTGAATACATTAGGGGTTGAAGGATTAACTGTTACAACAGGTATTGAAAATTTATTCACAGTCACATCTCGTAAAGGGTTGAATCCTCAAGCTACATTCAGTGGGGTTTCTGAAACAGGATATGAAGACAATACTTATGTAACACCTCGTGTATATAATATTGGCTTAATCTTGAAATTCTAATATTCAATCACAGTTTAATAAAGAAAGTATGAAAGAATATATAAATAAATTATTTATAGGAAGTCTTATGGGAGTAGCTATGCTGGCTACATCGTGTTCTGACAATTATTTAAATACCGCACCGACTTCATCTGTCGGTACTTCGACAGCATTTGCTACTACCGAAAATGCGGCAATGGCCATCAATGGAATCGCACAAATTATGTGCTATCAACAGTTTAGTTTTTCACAAGGATATTGTGGTGAGAACCGTATTAAATCTATTTATGGCGAGTATCCGGGACAAGATTTCGTATATAATATCATGTCACCGGGATGGGCTGATATTATGAATGGTGATTATTACACACAGGCTTCCAGTGCATATTCAGCCTATCCATGGTATTATTATTATACAATAATTGGAAATGCAAATTCAATCATTCATAATGTTGATGACGCAGAGGGACTTGAAACAGAAAAAGAATTTATAAAAGCTCAAGCACTGAGTTTCCGCGCTTATGCATATTCACAATTGATTCAATTGTATGCGTATCGTTGGGACGATACAAATAATGGTGCAACAGACGGTGTTGTATTGCGCTTGGATGAATCTACGGGCAGTATGCCTCTATCAACAGTGAAAGAGTGTTATGATCAGATATATCAGGATTGTGAAGATGCGATCACATTATATAAATCATCCGGATTAGATCGTAATTCTTCACAAGTCTGGTTGCCTAATATCAATGTTGCTTATGCAGTATATGCACGTGCTGCCCTAAATCGTCAAGATTATCAGACTGCTTTAACCTATGCAAAACTTGCTCGTCAGGATTATCCGCTCATGTCAAATGCTGATTACCTTTCCGGTTTCTGCAGACCTACTAGTGAATGGATATTTGGTAGCTATGGAGATGGTACTGAGAATATGTGGTACTGGACTTTTAGTACACAATTTAGCTGCAATGGTTATTATGCAAATAATACTCAATATGGGGCTGGTGCTATAGACAAAATATTGACAGATAAAATTCCAAACAATGATGTAAGAAAACAGTTGTTCTTAACTGCTGATAAATTTTCACAATTTGATCTGACAGATCCAGAAATCATGAACCAGACCTATGCTTATTTTACAGGAGATGATATTTGGTATGCTGCCGAAGATTATATTCTTTCTATGACTCCATCAGGATTAGAAGATGCATATCAGGCTGGCTATTTCTATTTAGGAGCTCAACTGAAATTCTGGGTATTCGATACTCCTGGAGTTTCGTATCTATGCCATATCCGTTCTTCAGAAATGATTTTGATCGAGGCTGAAGCAAATTATTTCTTAAATCAGCCAACGGAGGCACAGGCTGCTTTAGTTGAATTAAATGCGACTTCTGGTCGTAATCCCAATTATACCTGTACAAAAACAGGTGAAGATCTATTTCAGGAAATTATAGACTATCGTAGCTTTGAACTTTGGGGGGAAGGTTTTAACTGGTTTGATTATAAACGTTGGAACAAAGATATTGCTCGTACAGGCATTCCAAATGGTGGTAATGTACATGCAGCTAATGCAACTACAATTACTGCAAATGGACATAGTAATTGGACGTGGGTAATACCCGAACTGGAAACTAATTATAATGAGGATATTTAAAGTAGCTCTATTTTGAATAAGATAAGGAGTTATCGGTAAATACCGGATAACCCCTTATCTTTTTATACATAGTATTAATTATCCTATAAACGTTTTTTATTTATAATTATCCCGAAATTTGATGTTTTTTATTTAGAAATGAGGTAATTCTCTTTTTAATACGCTTGCTTTGTGCAAGTTCAGGAATACTACTTCTTGGTCAACATCTTTTTCTATTCTTTTAAGAGCGTATCAAAAAGATAGAAACTCTAGAAATTCAGTAAAAAAATACAGGAATTTTAGCTATAACTTCCATACCTTTAAAATACAGGACAAAGCCTCGACTATATCAAACTTACATAAATATGTAATAAAAAGTTACTTTCAATTGGCGTTTGTTAATTATATGATAAGCGATACTTTATTTCAAGAATATTACTCTAAAAAAAGAGCATAAAAATTCACTTTTTCTCACATTTTAATGTATAATTTATAATATACTTTCCAATTCTTTTAAAGAAGAAATTATAAAAGTAGGAGTAAACGGTAATTTCTTTCTATTAGAGATGTTATAATATATTTGATGCATCCCTAGATTATGAGAGCCTATTATATCCGCATCCCAACTATCTCCAATCATAATTGATTCTCTCTGGTCCGAATGAGTGGCAGAAAGAGCAAAATGAAAGATCTCCGGATAGGGTTTCATAATACCAATATCTTCCGAAAGTACGACCTGTCTAAAATAATCCTGTATACCAGCAGAGCGCATTTTCTTATTTTGTAGTTCTTTGAATCCATTAGATAAAATATACAACTGATACTTATGAGAAAGATAATCCAAAATTTCTTTCGCATGAGGCATTAATTTTGTTTTTGTAGGAATGGTTTGTAAAAAATCTTTCGAATATTTACGTGTCAATTCTTTATCGTGACATCCGACACTCTGCAAAGGAAAAAAGAATCTGCTCTCATTCAACTCATTCTTCGTTATATGACCTTTTCCATACTCCCCCCCCCACAACTCAGCATTCTTTTTCTGATATATTGTATAGAAATGTTCAAATGAATCAAAATAATAATCCAGATTATATTTCTCATACATCTCTACAAATGTATCCCGGGCATTTTCAGAGAATGCCCATAAGGTATCATCCAGATCAAAAAATATATTTTTGTATTTCATTAGTTCACCTTTCGAAAAAAGGAAAACTATTTTTCACATACAGTTCCCCTTCAATATATATGCTCTATTTACTTTTTATCTTACTTGAATAACAAGATATCTGGATACACTCCAGAAACCCGTTGGATTAGTAATTTTTAAAGTAAGCTGTCCTTTATCATCTTTCTCCATATTATATGTACCTGCAGGATGGGAAGTCAATAACTCCGCACGCTTAGAATAAAGTTTGATCTCATTCGTTGTACGAATGTCTATTTGAGTAAAATAGTCTTTATTAAAATCTCCTGTTTTCAATACATCTCCACTCTGCAGGATTTTCTGAGATTTCAATTCAGACTTGGTACCAAAAACAAACCATGCCGCATTCATTTGTCGATCCTGCTCCTGAACCGTACGAGCCTTTGCCTCATTCTCTGCCTGCAAAGCCTCATTGTTGGCCGTCAGATCAGTCACTGCCTGATCAAGTTCCTGAATACGTATATTCTTCGACGCAAGCTCAGCCTGCAATTCCTCAATATGTCTTGTCTTAATAGCAAGTTCTTCCGTGAGACTTTCAACTGCCTTCTTCATCTCGGAAGAATTGCTCCGGCTACTATTAAGCATACTCTGGAGTTTAGCTATTTGTGCCCTGTTCTCCTCCATGGTTTTGGTTATAAATTCAATATCCGAAGCTATTTGTTGCTTGGCAGTTGTAGCATTTTCAGTAATATTCCCTCGACGAAGGTCTACTCTGTTCTCCGCAGCATTGATCTGTCGAAAGCCTTCCTGCACTAAATTGAAAGTACTCATCATTTCATCTAATTCTGCATCTCTATGCGAAAGTTCAGTCATTAGAGAATCATTTTCTGCTTTCAAATGCTCATTCCCTTCTCCTTTTAAACCATTACAGGAGATAATAAATCCACAACATATTAATAAGAGAACTAAATTCTTCATAACATACATTTTAAATTAAACCTAAATTATTATTTATCTTTACCAGCCACCACAATAACCAACTCCCCTCTGGCTGGTACAAGGGAAAAGTGTTGGATCAGTTCTCCAAGACTACCACGTACAGTTTCTTCATGTAGTTTAGAGATCTCCCGCGATACGGAAGCAAACCGTAATTCATCTAAATATTCTGACAATTGTCCTAAGGTTTTCACCAACCGATGAGGCGACTCATAAAAGATCATTGTCCTTGGCTCTTCTACCAGACATTTCAATTTGGTCATACGACCTTTTTTCTGTGGAAGAAATCCTTCAAAAACAAATTTTTCACAAGGTAATCCAGACATGACTAATGCTGGCACAAAAGCTGTTGCTCCTGGCAGGCACTCCACATCTATATCATTTTTAATACATTCGCGCACAATCAAAAAACCCGGATCAGAAATAGCTGGAGTTCCCGCGTCTGACACTAAAGCAGCACATGCATATCCCTTCAAACGTTCTATCACAGTTTCAAGCGTTTTATGCTCATTAAACTTGTGATGTGAATATATTGTTTTTTTAATTTCAAAATGCCGGAGAAGATTTCCGGAAGTACGTGTATCCTCTGCCAAGACGAAATCAACCTCTTTCAATATCCTCAACGCCCGGTAAGTGATATCCTCCAGGTTCCCTATAGGAGTAGGTACAACATACAATTTTCCCATTTTATTTTTTATCTATCAAAATATAATCTGATCCATTCCTGAAAACCAAGCATGGCTTCACTTTTTTCTTCATCAGAAGCTATTTCCTCTACTATCTGGAGTGCCTCCTCCAGCGAATCTGCATCCTGTTCTATTCTTTTCAGTATCCGATTCAGCCAGGAAATATCGCCATCAAACAACTCCTGAGAATAACGAAAAGAATCATTCAAACTCATTGAGTCAACCAAACTAGTTCTTTTCCTTAAAGTCTCTCCCAATATTGGTTTTATCTCGGATATAGAGACCATTTTCATTTCAGAAGTAGTTCCCGCTAAAGGTATACGACTGCCCTTATCCGGAAGTGTCGCTGAACAAGAGGATGAATTATCGTTCATTTCCTCGCTATCCTCTTCAGTAACAGAGAAATTATCTGGCAATACTGTCTCCAGTTCAATGAGCATTTCTTTTCCGGAAGAAACTCCAACTTCTCCAAAAATTTCACTTTTTAACAATGTATGGAACTCCTGACAACGTTCAATCAATTGGTTGACACGTCGATTCATCACTTCGCATAATCGTTGATCCGGATTTTCTGAGGCAAGTTGGACAAGATATTTTAATTCCTGAACATCTAATTCTATATTGGTGAGTAGTGATTGCATACGCTCCTCCAGTCTATAATATGATATTGCAAATGTAGAAATAAATAAGTAAATATCACTGTTAAGAAAACAAAAGTGTTATTTTTGCAAGGACATTATACATCAAAATATATGGTACTATTTTCAGAAGACCACACACAGGAAACAAAAAGAAGAGGAAGAATAGAGGTTATTTGTGGCTCTATGTTCTCCGGGAAGACCGAAGAACTTATCCGAAGATTACGGAGAGCAAAGTTTGCCAAACAACGTGTAGAAATCTTTAAACCTGCTCTGGATACCCGATATTCTGCAGAGGATGTTGTCTCCCATAACAGCAATTCAATCTCTTCTACCCCGATAGATTCTTCATCCAGTATTTTATTATTCACCTCAGAGATAGATGTAGTGGGTATTGATGAAGCACAATTTTTTGACAACAATCTCATTGATGTATGTAACCAACTTGCCAACAACGGCATACGAATAATTGTAGCAGGGCTGGATATGGATTTTAAAGGTGTACCTTTCGGTCCGATGCCTAGTTTATGTGCCATTGCGGATGAAGTATCCAAAGTACATGCGATCTGTGTAAAATGTGGACAATTAGCCTCCTTTTCCCATCGTACCGTGAAAAATGACAAACAGGTGCTGTTGGGAGAAACAACTGAATATGAGCCCTTGTGCAGAGTCTGCTACCTGGAAGCAGTAGCAAAAGACAAGGAATATGTACAGTAATGCAACCGTCTTTTCATTCCTTACTGTATATACAATTTGTTAGAAAACCTTAGAAAGATCAGAAAGCATGGATAGGAAAAAGATAACATTCGATAGTTTTATTCGGACTACGATATTAGTAGCTGTCATTATCGGTATGCTTATGTTGCTTGACAGATTAAGTGGAGTACTGCTTCCTTTCTTCATTGCCTGGCTGATCGCTTATATGATATACCCATTTGTGAAGTTTTTCCAGTATAAACTGAAATTGAAAAGTAGAATTCTCTCTATTTTCTGTGTATTGTTTATTCTTATTGGAATTGGTCTATCCCTTTTTTATCTATTGATACCGCCTTTGATCCAAGAGTTCTGGAAAGTAAAAGATCTTTTGGTTACCTACCTGACCACTGGCCTACAGCAGGAAGTCGGTGTACCAGTAAGCCTGTCTGAATTTATCCGGGAAAATGTAGATGTTGAGGTGATGAATCGGCTGTTCAGCCAGGAAAATATTACTAATACACTTCGTGCGGTTGTACCCAGAATATGGACCATTCTAGCAGAATCTATTAATTTCCTTTTCAGTATTATAGCTTCTTTTATAATCCTTCTTTACCTCGTTTTTATTCTTTTAGACTATGAGGCTATTGCAGAAGGTTGGATAAAGTACCTGCCGCAAAAATATCGCTACTTTACCAGAAACCTGGTCGACGATGTCCAAGTAGGGATGAACAGATATTTTCGTGGACAAGCCCTAGTTGCTTTTTGTGTAGGAATTCTATTTTGTATCGGCTTCTTTATTATCGATTTTCCTTTAGCCATTGGCTTAGGTATATTTGTTGGCATTCTTAACCTTGTACCCTACCTTCAAATCATCGCCTTTGCCCCTACCATCCTCTTGGCATTGTTAAAAGCAGCTGATACCGGACAGAATTTTTGGATCATCCTCGCTTCTGTTACCCTTATATTCATTATTGTACAAATTATCCAAGACAGTTTTATTGTTCCTAAAATTATGGGCAAGATCACAGGCCTCAACCCTGCTATCATATTACTCTCCTTATCTATATGGGGTTCTCTGATGGGTATATTAGGAGTCATTATAGCACTTCCCCTAACCACCCTTTTGTTATCATACTATCAACGTTTCATTATTAACCGAGAAAGTCTGACAAGAGATGTCTCAGAAAAGCCTGAGCATCAATCACCAAGCGAAAAAGAAACAAATTAACGCAATCTTTTCAGGTGAAAAAATTGATAATTCATAAAAAAACTCTATCTTTGCACCCGCTTAACAGCAATAAAGGATTGATTCGCTAGCTCAGCAGGTAGAGCACAACACTTTTAATGTTGGGGTC
>JAJQDI010000028.1:67346-237770 GCA_021202275.1 Bacteroides sp. | reverse complement strand
ACAAAGGAAAATGGAAAGAGGCATACGAGATATTGGTTTCGACCTGCGACTTCCCGGAGTTCACCGGACGCATCTGTCCGGCTCTCTGCGAGAAGAGTTGCGTACTGAAACTCTCCTGCGAAGAGCCTGTCACCTGCCGGGAAAACGAAGTAGCCATCATCGAGGCAGCCTTCCGCGAAGGATACATCGACACGGTAGTGCCTGCGCGCAACGGCAAAAAGGTGGCAGTGATCGGTGCGGGCCCTGCCGGACTGGCGGCGGCCAACCAGCTCAACCGCAAAGGATATCAGGTGACTGTCTTTGACAAAGCGGAGGCTCCGGGCGGACTGCTCCGCTACGGCATCCCGAACTTTAAACTGGAAAAGAGCCTGATCGACCGCCGTGTCCAGCTGCTGACGGCGGAGGGTATCGCATTCCGGATGAATACGGAAATAGATCTCGGCCACCTGCCCGAAGGATTCGACGCGTACTGCCTCTGTGCCGGTGCGGAAACCCCGCGCGACCTGCCCATCGAAGGCCGGGAACTGAAAGGCATACATTTCGCTCTGGAATTGCTGGCACAGCAAAACCGTGTCATTGAAGGTCAGACCTTCCCCAAAGACCAGCTGATCTCTGCCAAAGGCAAAAAGGTATTGGTGATCGGTGGTGGCGATACCGGATCGGACTGTATAGGTACCAGCGTGCGCCACGGAGCCACCAGCATCACCCAGATCGAGATCATGCCCCAGCCGCCCGCGGATCACAACCCCGATACTCCGTGGCCCCAATGGCCGGTGGTGCTCAAGACCACCAGCAGCCACGAAGAGGGATGTACCCGCCGCTGGTCGCTGGCCTCTACCCGGTTCATCGGGAAAAACGGGAAGGTGACCGGTGTGGAAGTGGAAGAGGTAGAGTGGCTACCGGCTACCGACGGCGGATGCATGACCATGCAACCCACCGGCAAAAAAGAGATCATACAGGCAGACCTGGTGCTGCTGGCCATGGGCTTCCTGAAACCGGAACTGCCCGAGCTGCCGGAGCATGTATTCGCAGCCGGAGATCTGGTGCTCGGTCCCAGCCTGGTGGTAAAAGCCATGGCAGCCGGACGCAAGGCGGCAGCGGATATAGACAGGTTCTTGTCGCACTGACGGTGCGATAAGAGATTTACGATTTGACAATTGACGACTGACGATTGGAGTTACTTTCCAGGCCAATCTCAGTATCTGATTTTTTCAAATCGTATAGGATCCGACGCCACCCGGCTCCCTGTAGTCTGTAAGATAATCTTCCTGATTAATAAGAATGATATACACCGTTAAGTGTTTTGAATCAAAAAATCAGACATAACCAACAGAGATAAATAACCCTACGACCGGGAATATGGAATACTTATAATAATAAAGATTTCCCAATCGTACATCGTCAATCGTCAAATCGTAAATATCATCATGTGTGGAATAGCAGGTATTTTTAACATACAGGAGCAATCTAAAGAGCTCCGGCAGAAAGCGCTGAAAATGGCGCAGAAGATTCGTCACCGCGGACCCGACTGGAGCGGGATCTATGTAGGCAGCACTGCCATCCTGGCGCACGAGCGCCTCTCTATCGTTGACCCCGAAAGCGGAGGTCAGCCTCTCTTCTCGCCCGACCGCAGGCAGGTACTGGCTGTGAACGGAGAGATCTACAACCACCGGGACATCCGCGCGCAGTATGCCGGAACATACGAGTTTCAGACCGGTTCGGACTGCGAAGTGATCCTTCCGCTCTACCGCGACAAAGGGATCGACTTCCTGGAAGACATCAGTGGCATCTTCGCCTTTGCCCTGTACGACGAAGAACGGGACGAGTTCCTGATCGCGCGTGATCCCATCGGGGTGATCCCGCTGTATATCGGGAAAGACAGCGACGGAAAGATCTATGTGGGCAGCGAGCTCAAAGCCCTCGAAGGTTTCTGCGAAAGCTACGAACCCTTCCTGCCCGGTCACTACTACTGGAGCCGTGAGGGAGAGATGAAACGTTGGTACCAACGGGATTGGATGGAATACGCGGCCGTCAAAGACAACGACGCGCAGGTTGCCGATGTGAAAGCAGCCCTGGAACAGGCCGTACAGCGCCAGCTGATGAGCGACGTGCCCTACGGTGTACTGCTCAGCGGTGGTCTCGACAGCAGTGTGATCTCTGCCATCGCCAAGAAATACGCGGCCAGGCGCATAGAGACCGACGGAGCCAGTGATGCCTGGTGGCCGCAGCTCCACTCCTTTGCCATTGGCCTGAAAGACGCGCCCGACCTGTCGAAAGCCAGAGAAGTGGCCGACTACATCGGCACCGTGCACCACGAGATCAACTATACCATCCAGGAAGGTCTGGATGCCATACGGGACGTGATCTACTTTATCGAGACCTACGACGTAACCACCGTGCGGGCTTCGACCCCGATGTACCTGATCGCCCGGGTAATCAAGTCTATGGGCATCAAGATGGTGCTCAGCGGCGAAGGGGCCGACGAGATCTTCGGCGGATACCTCTATTTCCACAAGGCTCCTACGGCCGAGGCTTTCCACGAAGAGACCCTCCGCAAACTCAGCAAGCTCTATCTCTACGACTGCCTGCGCGCCAACAAAAGCCTCTCGGCCTGGGGAGTGGAAGGCCGGGTACCGTTCCTGGACAAAGAGTTCTTAGATGTGGCCATGCGGCTGAATTCGGCCGCCAAGATGGCACCGGGCAAGGTGATCGAGAAAAAGATCGTACGCGAAGCCTTTGCCGATATGCTGCCCGAAAGCGTAGCGTGGCGACAAAAAGAGCAGTTCAGCGACGGTGTGGGCTACAACTGGATAGACACCCTCAAAGAGATCACCTCCGCTGCTGTCAGCGACGAACAGATGGCACAGGCAGCGCAGCGGTTCCCGATCAACACCCCTATGAGCAAAGAAGAGTATTACTACCGCAGCATCTTCGAAGAGCACTTCCCCAGCGAAAGTGCAGCACGCAGCGTGCCCAGTGTACCCAGCGTGGCCTGCTCCACCGCGGAAGCTCTGGCCTGGGATACGGCTTTTCAGAACCTCAACGACCCCTCGGGCCGCGCGGTAGATGTGCACGAAGAGAGTTATCAATAAATCAGTATCTCCTTTTATAATCGGATTTATACATCCTCCGGGAGCCATCAGATTTATTATAAAAACCTGTTTTACCAAAGTTTGTATAGGGCCGGGATTCCCATACAGATGATCTGATCTCCTGCAAAGAGATACGAAGTGTATGTTGCTACAGGAAAACCTGTTTCGGGTCTGGTAAATGATTTCAGGCATCAACAGTCTACAAAATCAAACGAAAATCAGCATGGCCTGCACAACAGTCAGCAGGATATGCTATGCTGAAAGATAATAAGATAAACCATAAAAAACCGAAGAAAGGTTCTCTTCGGTTTTTTATTTATAAAGTGCATATTTTCTATCTCTATAGGGCATCTTTAGTAACTTTTGTTAGTGGTACAAGGCGAAGAATAGCATGCTGCTTATGTGGCTACAGGATAAGAATAAGATATTTAAATCATATAAACCAGAAGAACCGGACTGACTTGACGAACTACAATTATCTATAGCAAAAGATACCAGTAATTCCGTTGGAGTTCTATTTTTTCAGAAAGCAGATCCTCCATAGGAATAAGATCATCTGCCATCGCTTCCAATACGATGGGAGTTTCTTCTTTTACAGGTTCCGCTTTGACTGGTTTTTTATTGCTCTGTAGCTTTTTGGCAGGCTAATAGCTTGAAGTTCTGACAAACTTCTGTCGTTCAATTGCTTCATGTTATACATACCATATAGGGTAAGTTTTTCAATTTCTTTATTTTTTGTTTATCTGTGTAAAAGGCACACAGACTGATATGCAGTTGTTACAAACCTATAAGTGTTGTATAATGAATTTGAGATAAAAACCGAAAATAAGCCACGGCATAGTTTAGCTTTTTTTTATTTGTTTCAGAAGATACATAGAAAGTCTTTCATTCTTTAGTTGGAAACAGCAAAAAAAGGATCTATTTCTTCTATAGTATATATGGAGGGCAATTTATATCCATTGATCAGAACAGTAGGTGTAGAGGTAATTCCGGATTCCTGTACCCATTTTTGATGAGTTGTAAACTCCTCTAAGATCTTTTGATCTTTCAGGTTTATTGGGTTGTTCTTTAATAATCTTTTTTTGCCTTGTACATCTTCTCCGAACCATTTAGAAAAAAGAGTGTGTGCGTCTGTCTGAGAACTATTCATGTAACTTCCTATCAGAAAAAGATTACTGATAACCAGATCCTGGTTGAAGGAAGTGAAAATATATTGGATACAAACGTTATCTAAGGTATTTACTATTTTCTTCACATTTTTATGTAACTCGGCACAAGCCTTGCAGTGGGGGTTGGAAAGAATGGTAATCATAATTTTACCTTCCGGGTTACCAAACCGGATGACAGAAGTCTCTCTTTTGATGTTATAAAAAGGTTGTTTTTTCAACAGAAAGAAAAAAACCTCTTTATCGGATTTGATATGATTCAGTTCATACGTCGTCTGTGATGCCTTGCTGCTTTCGCCTATTATGTCTGTAGATCGGTTGATAAACAGGATGATAATCAGATAGAGCAGACATATAATCAGACCATCCGGTATATTCCATGCCGGAAATGTTGGCTGATACAAATGTAGATTTACAAAAAAACAATCCCCACAGTAACATCTGGATGATGAGGCAAAGCACACACCATTGTCGGGCCTTATATTTTTGATACCATATACTCCAGAAAGTATAAGGCAGGCAGAAATAATTCAGCACAACTGTGTAAGGGATCAGAGAAGGGAAACAGAGACTCACCAGCAGATTCGTGACAAAGTAACCCAATCCGATCTCACTCCAGCCAACAATCCCACCAGGTTTGGCTACATCCAGATCTACGATCTCGTTGCAACCTTTTTGCCCAAAGACAGAACAAAGTCTGTCTCCCTGTGGATCATGGATATGGATTTGTTTCAACACAAGTAACCAGGAGATATATACTCCTGTCATATTCATCAGTAGTTGAGCCCAATAAGTGATGGAACGTGTCCATTCCTTGTTCCGGATTAAAAGAGTGAAAGACAGGAACAATAGCGAAGAAATAAAAATTACCTTCTTACCTATGTCAATAAACTCTTTTTGACGATGTGATGTATAGTCTGGCTCTATCGAATTTTCGTCCGGTTCTGCCATCAGCACAATACCTGACCACATGGAACAGAACTGATCGGGAGATTGACTGATCTTTTTATTCTTCCGGATATACTGGATGTTATCAGTTGAAGTTTGACAGACCACTGCAAATTCAGATCCCAGATAGGCGACAAAGGGAGTAGGTAGGCTTGTTATATTCTGCGGAGTATTTTCAATCTTTATAGCCCGATTGGTAATATGATATTCATTTAACATCTTTGATAGGCCGAACAGACTGTTTTTCTCCGGATGCTCATTATATAGCTTATTGGTAAACTGTGTGGTATGTTTAACTCCTAAATAAGATAAGAAAGCTATGAATGTGTTGTCTTTTCTTTTCATCTTGTTTCTGCTTTTGTGGAAGGGGATGGCCTTATCTGTTGTAAATTGTCTTGTCGCTGTGAAAATCCGGGATAACCCCTCCTGATTCTCTCATATAATAAGAAATGAAGGCTCTTTAAAACCTGAATAACAAGCTGGCTAATACATTTCGCGGGCGTATTTTATATTCTCTGTGAAAAGATGTCAGCCCATTGTATTGGGTATAGGAATATGTCTTTTGGTTGAATATATTGGTTACAGACAGATTTGTCTCCCAGCCTTTCCGAAAAGTATAGATAAATTCCGTATCGGCCAGGAAAAGATTCTTCGAAGGGTTTTTATCCAGTTTATTGTAATAATGATCTCCCGTCAGACGAATGATAATGCTTTTAGAAGGAGTGAAATTACAGGTAAGAGACTCAGAGACCATTTTATTGGAAGAATGAGTATCTGTGTCTTTGAGCGTCAAGCTATTTTGCCTGTAGTTCAGGTGATAAGATAGGTTGAACCAGGGGGCTATTCTTGAATTTATCTGTGCGGAAAGGCTCCACATTCCCTGATTGTAATCAGTGACTGTATGATCTTGTATCATTTTTGCTTCTGATAAAGAATAAGAGCCGCGCAAAGTCACTGTGCCTTTCAGAGCCTCTATGCCTTTACTGATGTTGCCTGCAAATCTCCAATCAGACGAACGATTGTTGTAAGATAAATAAGAATTCAACACATATTCTTCTGTGAAACTTCGGTTTGAGATCAGCGGAGAGTATTGCCAGTCTCTGCTGATGTAGAAATTAGAAAAAAATACCTGTAATGGGTTTTTATAGGAGAAATGAAGGAATAATAGTTTGCTGTTTCCCCTGTCTTTAGTTAGGATTCCCTGAGATAATGTACGGTAGTTGTTTAGTATCCATCCGGAATAAAAATGTTGTTCTTCCACCGGACGTTGAGCGATCTGAGCCGTTAAAGAAGTGGTAAATCGGGTAGTAAATTTATATTCCGTATAGAGTTGGGGAGAGAACTGCAATCTGGTGAAATGGGTAATATCAGATTCTGCAATGTTTTTATAACGATAAGAAACAGAAGAAAGCGGAGCATCAGCTTTGATCCTCCATCCTTTTTTGTTGAACTCCAGCGTAGTGTTCAAATATATGTTCAGGAATTGAAGCGTCAGGTCATTGGAAAGAATGCCTAATGAGTCCGGCAGTCCGGTCAGATCGGTATTGAGGCTACGCACAACTCCTGAAAGCCCTCCCTTCAAAGATAAGCTGAATGCCCCCAATCCCATCGAATAAGAACTGTTGGTATGAGTGAAAAATGCTTTCGCATCTATGTTTTGTTGCGCAATCTGATCTCCTTTTCCTTGTACAGTGAGTTCCGGAGGAGTGGCGAGGAACAAATTATAGGAGTTGATCACCCAGGCTTTTCGACCGTTTCTTTTCAGGATCTCCAGGTCATTGCTCAATTTGTAATAAGGAGTGTAGGCTTTCTGTTCGTTCGGATAGCTACCCGTAGTAGACATATCTATGTCATTCCATCTCATATCCAACTGGAGTCTGTTCTTGAAATAAAATACCGCAGTGTTCGCAGTCAGATTTACCTCTGTAGACAGATAATTTTGTCTGGTCAGCGCATGTTGACTTTCATTTATTACCAATGTAGAATCTTCCAGAAAATAGGTGGTTCGGGAACTGTTATCCGATGTTAGCCGGTTATGGGTATATGATATTTTATGGGTAAGATCCCAGTTTCTGCCCAGTGACCATAAATTATTGGTACTGACCAGGTGAGATTTGTTGAAACGCAATCTGTCTTCTATATCTGTCAGGCCACTGGGGTTTACCTGTACATAGGTTGGAAATTGATAATTATTGGCTATGGAGTTCATGATATCTGCCATATTCAGATTACGTGCTTCCCGTGTTACTTCCAGACCGATGTTATTGGTCTTGTATATACTCAGACTTTGTTTTTTTAGCGGCAAAACGCATCACGGAAGATTCTACGTTCCATAATAGAGGAGAAGCACCTAATCCCAGTTTCGCAGTTCCGGTCCAGCGGGATCTGGCGTCTTCTTTCAACCGGATGTTGATGGCCGGATTCTGCGAGAAAGAGAGATCTTCCAGGGCTTTGATAGGCTGATGGTTCTGGAGAACTTCTACACTTCCCACATCTTTTTGCTGAATGTTATTGGTGGCCAGTCCATACTGACCTCCCAGCATATCATGTCCTTCAATGTAAAATTTATTAATGGAAACACCGTTGTATTTTATGGCACCACTTTTTTCTACTTCTATACCGGGCATTTTTTTCAACACATCTGCCAGGGAGCGATCCTGCACGTCTGCGAACCGTGATACCATGTACTGAATGGTATCGCCTTTCTCGTGTATACTGGGAGCTTTGATCACCACTTCTTTCAGGGCAGTCACCTGTTCCTGCAGCCGGATGTTGTAAACGGTTTGTTGTCTGAGCAGTGCCACAGATTGAGGCGCATATCCCAGAATAGAGACATGGAGTATATGCTCCTCCGGAAATTGGGGGAAAGTCAGGCGAAATTTCCCATCAGCAGAGGTCTGTGTATATTTGATAATACGGTTTCCTCCGGAGGGTCTTACAGTGACCATGACATTGGGTATCGGTTCTAAAGTTTTGTCATCTAATACCTCTCCCGAAAAAGTAATCTCCTGCGCATATAATGATGGAATACAAATTAATATAACAATGAAAAACAAGTTGTAAGTATGCATACACCGTACAGTCAACAGGGTTTAATAGTCTCTTTCCATAAAATCGTATAGAAGGCGTTTTGGTTTTTTTTGAAGGAAGGTTCTTTTACGTCCTTCCCAATATACATCCTGTAGCAGCGGGATTTCTTCGGGTGCCACCCCCGAACGAAGTTTATATTGTGTATTTATATAAGTCTTCCTGTCTGTTTGTATATATTCTTCTTCATCAAAATTGTATAATGTAACGGGAGTCAGATTTTCCGTCTCTATCTGAAAAGCCAAAAAATGATAATCTTTGTTTGTATCATAGAGTTCGAGGATCATGCCGGGAAGTCCAAAGAATTTCCAGGGGCCGTCACTGATAGGAATTTCCGGGCAATACCAGGCAAAATAGGTACGGTTTCTGAAATCACACGTGGCCAGCAAGCACTCCCGGTTGAGAATCTGTCTGGTAGAATCTGGTAGCAATATCCAGGATTGGGGTTGATATTCTTCCTCAAAATAGAATCCGGCAATAAACTCCTGAGACATTGTAGTTATTTTGCCGGGAGGATAATTCTTATAAATATATTCATTGACATTGCTTCGTATGGTATTCCTGAATCTTACATTATGTATCATTGCAAGGATTTCTTTCGAATAGTCGATAGGAGAAGCACATAGGGTATCGTAGTAAAAAGTATAACAATTAACAAACTGACTGATGTTTTCTCCGACTCTTTGCAGCACTGTATCCTGCACAATCCTGGATCTGGTGATTGTGTCTGTATGCATCACAAAGACATATTTACATTCCAGAATAGCTGGTTCCAATGGCAGCTCCTTCTGGGCGTATGCTACAACAGGAAATATCCATAAATAGAAGAGAAGCAATCTTTTTTTCATATCAACTCATTGATGTTATTTTTCTGTATAGTCCCTTTCCATAAAATCGTATAGAAGACGCTTGGGAGATAATGAAGTAAGATTTTTTTACGTCCCTTCCAATATAAATTCCGTAGCAGCGGGATTTCTTCAGTTGCCACACCCGAGCGACGTTTGTATTGTGTATTTATATAAGTCTTCCTGTCTGTTTTTATATATTCTTCTTCATCAAAATTGTATAATGTAACGGGAGTCAGATTTTCCGTCTCTATCTGAAAGGCCAGAAAGTGATAATCTTTGTTTGCATCATAGAGTTCGAGGATCATTCCCGGAAGCCCAAAGAATTTCCAGGGACCGTCACTGATAGGGATTTCCGGGCAGTACCAGGCGAAGTAGATGCGGTTTCTGAAATCACACGTGGCCAGCAAGCACTCCCGGTTAAGAATCTGTCTGGTAGAGTCTGGCAGTAATATCCAGTTCTGAGGTTGATATTCTTCTTCAAAATAGAATCCGACAATAAATTCCTGAGACATAGTGGTTGTTTTACCGGACGGATAATTCTTATAAATGTATTCATTGACATTACTTCGTATGGAATGCCTGAATCCCCCATTATGTATCATTGCAAGTAATTTTTCTGTGTTATCATGAGTAGAAGCTCCCAGAGTATCGTAGGTAAAAGAGTAACAATTAACAAATTGGCTCATGTTTTCTCCGACTCTTTGCAGCACTGTATCCTGCACAATCCTGGATCTGGTGATTGTGTCTGTATGCATCATAAAGACATATTTACATTCCAGAATAGCGGGCTCTAAAGGCTGTTCTTTTTGTGCAAACAAAACAGCATAAGGCAGTATCCATATATAAAGTAGAAATGATTTTTTTTCATATGGAATAAGGTGTGTGATTTTTTTCTTTTAGGTGATTCAGAGATATGCAACTAAAACAAAGCTATTTATCCTTGTTTTCAATAAATAGATTATTTATAATCCCGTTCTATTAAATCATAA
Source organism: Bacteroides sp. (assembly GCA_021202275.1). Classification (GTDB taxonomy): domain Bacteria; phylum Bacteroidota; class Bacteroidia; order Bacteroidales; family Bacteroidaceae; genus Bacteroides. Next base: position 227,640 of record JAJQDI010000028.1, on the reverse strand, counting down.
AATACGGGGTTTTCCTCTGAACCATATCCCATACTTGCTTGAATACCGAATTTTAAATAGCGCATATTCATTCTCAGAAACTCAATTCGGCTGGTTTTTTTGTATCTGGCTTTTTCTTCCAAAGGTTCCGAAAAAACAATAGGTTCATTCTCTACCTGTTGCAATCCGGTAATCTGAAATACATAATGTTTCCGGGTATCGTATACCTCCATGATCAGGCCCGGCAGTCCCGAAAACATCCAGGGTCCTTCACTCACAGGTATGTCCGGTGCAAACCATGCTTCATATGCTCTGCCCCGGAAACTGCAGGTCGCTTTCTGGCAATTGTAGTCCAGGATGGTTTTCACACTGTCGCCAATCTCCCACTCCTGGGCATGCATCTCATCTTCATAGATAAGGTATTCCGAACCAATAAAATCTGTGACAGTCATTTTTCCTGTCGGATAATTTCTGTATGTATATGTCATGGTTCGTCTGCGTGGGAAGCTATTCATAAAAACCGCGCGGTTTCTATGTTTATTATAATCTTCCATTGCTTTGTTAAACATGGCCTGCCAGGCTGCTTTGCCACCATTTTTGTGAATGGAATCACTTTGATTGGAGTAATAACTGTAGCATTTGGATATATTCTTACCGATTTGTAAGACAAGCAGGTCTTCGCGTGTAGTAAGTTCCAGCGTATCGTTTAAATAGGTATACTGATACATAACTTTCAGATAAGCGGAATCCAGTACTTCTTCCTGGGCCAACAGTGAAATAGAGAGAGAAAGAGCAATAAAGAGGATTTTAATCTTCCGGTACATGTGATTCTTGTTTTATATACAATAGAGCGGTGAGTGTTTCACCAGCATGGGTAAATACCACCGCTACCATTGTTAATATGGTTGTTTAGAGGCAATATTCATCGTATGATTGTGCCCATGCATCCCACTCTGCATCTGTCCATTTTTTACTGTTTGCATTTGCATCTGCTACTACTGTATCACAGTTTATACCTCCTCCTGTGATTTGCTTCATTTCTTTTTCAGTTAGAACAATCGCTTCAAATTTTAAGTCTTCTAATTTTTTCATGTCTTTCATGTTTTTTTTGTGAATTGTGGATTCTTTCTTCCTAAGTGGCCAACTTATTCTTTACCGCCCCACAATATAGCGATAATTATTTAGAATGCATTTCTAAATTCCTGGTTACAAAAAAATAATCACTTCCTATCCTAGCTAAGGGATCTTATTTTTATAAGTATATTTTATATTAAATATCATTCTTATGTTTTTACAAAGAAAATAAAATATTTTAATATCAAAACTTCTTTTTATTACATATTTGTAGTTTTAATTTTATTTTTAATTAGCCTGAATACGTCTGTTAAAGAAAGAAGAGAAATGAGTTATATTTTCATAGCATGTCATTATATTTTGGCTATATATTATTTGAATTATTCTTTTCTAAAATGCAGTTTTTTGAACCCACATTTAACCTATTGATTTTTAAATATTTCCTATTTAAAGAGTATATACACATACTTCCTGTCCAGATAAAGCCCTATGTTATAAATTACTTATTCTTAAATGTAATTTTATCATAATACTTGTTACCATCCTCATCATATGCTTCAATCACCAATTGACTGGAAGTCAGTTTGGTGATCTCAGATTTCTCTGTATAATCATCCGCTCTGACAGTCAGCACTTTATCTTTTACACTCCAGGAAAATGTCTTCTCACTGGCACCATACCAAATCTCTTTACCAGTATCCTCCTTATAAAACTCACAAACCCACTCTTCCGCGTCATAGTCCCAATCTTCGGACTCTCTCTCACCCTCTGCTTCATACCATCCTCTATGAGTAACAGTTTCCCAGGGCCCTATGAGATTCGCAGCTATTTCTTCGTCACTTCCCAGATCATCATCGCTGCAACAAGAAGTAAACCCTATAAACAATACGATTGCCATAAAAGCAATACCAAAAAATTTCTTAGTTATCATACTTTAATAAGTATTTGGCTTCCTCCCTCAAAAAACGCGTATTCGACAAACAATAAATAAAGTGATAAAAGGGAATCTGGTAGTAATTTCAGGAAAATATAACCTGTCATTATCTATCAAAAAATCATTTACAAAGACGGAATAAAAGTAATCATTTTTCATAATAAAATAAACATACATATCAGACCCAAGATACCAAATTATTTTGATCACGCTGTGAAAACTCACCATTCAAATTTGCGTCTCCATATTTGCCTCTCCGCGATGCAGGTCCCATACAAAGATGTATGTCTGCACGATGTAGGCCCACCCGGACAGGTACCTTTCCGGGGCAGAGGTCAACCACTCAATCGTGGACTCTTCAAATACATATCATTTACCAGATCAGCTTATACCGATGGATTACATGGCTAATAAATCTAATAAATGAAATAGGAATGATTCTCATAAGTTATTTAAGAGAAGCCCTCAGCACCCTATTCTACAGGCTCCCAGGAAGCATTTATTCATGAAAAAAAGAGGAAAACTCAGATCCTGACAGAGTAAGATCTATCGGGAGGCAGCCTCCTTTTTCCATGTGGCAACACCCTCATCTATACCACAGTCTTTGTTCTTCTGGCAACAACACATTCCGCCTTTGCAAATGGCTGCGGACGAACTTCCCACCGCTCCTTTTTGTTACCTGATAAGTTCTTTCAATCCACAGAAAAATGAAAAGTACCGAACTTCCCCAGGTTCCCGGCAAACATAAACCCGATACCGCCGAGAGCCACCTGTTCGCAGATAGTTATTGTTACACCGGCAGACACAGATTCCCCACCCGGATCACGCTGGTCCGCTACAACAAAGAAGAGGTACGGGAAATGGAACTATCCAACGATACTCCGTCGTTCCGCTCCCTGGTAAGGGAAGATTGCATCAACTGGTTCCGTATACGGGGACTGGCCGATGAAGAGACCATTACCCGTCTGACCCGTGAATTCGATATACACCCCCTGGATGTGAAAGCGATCCTGACTCCCTGCCATGCCGCGAAGATCGACATCTTTGACAAACGACTGATCCTGGTGATGTAATCGTGCTATTTCGAAAATCCACAGAAAATAGACTCCGAACACATCTGCATCCTGGCCCGGGAAAATCTGGTATTTACCTTCAAAGAGCGTGAAGGTACCATGTACGGTCACGTGGTGGAAAGTCTGAAAGCAAACATCCTGCACATCCGGGAAGAAGACATCGCTATGTTAGTCGCCTTTATCCTCAATTCCATCTTCGCTGTGATGATCAGTACCGCCTATCAGGTAGAAGGCATACTGGAAAAACTGGACGATATCATGCTCAACGCGCGGGACAACAAAATAGACATAGGCAGCAAAATACAGGAATGCCGCCATGCCAACCTGATCCTGCAAAAAAAGCAGCAAACCGCTTCGCAACGAATTCTCCAAACTCTGGCAGAGCCACCTCGTACAGACCGAACATCGCCTGCTTCCCGTTTACAACGAGCTTTACAACGAACTAGATTATGTGGTACTGACCGCCGAGAACAGCAAAGAACTCCTGGCGTCTATGCGCGACCTGTATGTTTCCAACAACGACCTGCGCACCAATACCATCATGAAAAGGCTGACCACAGTCTCTACCCTGTTTATTCCGATCACTTTCCTGGTAGGTCTCTGGGGCATGAACTTCCGGATGCCCCTGTTCGATTGGGAATACGGGTATTTCATCGGATGGGCTTTGTTGGTACTCACAGCTTACGGTACCTGGAAGTATATGAAAAGGAACCGATGGTTCTGAGCCTGATTTTCAAAAATCCCACACCCACCGCATCACTCACATCGTGTAAGAATATTTCATGTACACCCATTCCTGTATCCGTAGATAGCATCTGGTAATTCATCCCGTTTGCTGGCTGAATCCGCGCCAAAAGATGTATAAAAGTCAACACATTTCGGATGAATTTTGAGTGAAAAGTTTCAACTAAGTTTCCTAGTTGTGGCAACTTTTACATCGCAACCAACTGATAATCAGAAAAATATTTTTCATAGACAAGACAAGAGAAGAAAAGATAAAGAAAAGACTCACACTCTTATCTCTCTCTCGTGTGTGCAGGCAACAGATCATAGGCTGAAAACACAGACTATTTTCTGTTCATATTTATTTGTACGGATTTTAGGTTCTGTTCCGGAGATCCTGCACATCTCCTCTACATTCAGCAACCCAAAGAAAGCGTAAACTAACTTTGTACAAGTGGAAAGACAGTGTCAACTAAAAGCAGACATACAGACAAAAACAGGCAACCTGAATCAGCCTGTGACACAGTCTTTATCCGGATGTAACCAGGAAAAGACAAAGAGCGTCCGTTTGCACCTGGCAAACCATCCGTTTGCACCTGGCAAATGACCTGTTTGCACCTGGCAAATGATGTGTTTGCACCTGGCAAACGGGTCATTTGCCAGGTGCAAACAAACGTCTGTTCATTTGGCAAGATCCATCCGCCATTCTGTTGGAACGAAAGCAAAGAAAGCCATAAAAAAAAGCTATCTTTTCCAGGAAATAGTGCGCAATAGACTTGACAAAAGGCACTGAATGTGTTATCTTTGCAAAAACAGTATGCACGCATTTCCGGTGTTCATCCGGACAAGTGCATACCACCAAAAGAAATATAATTCCGTGATCTCAGAAAACCGCTAATCCCTATATGCAGATATGAAAAAACTTATTATCGTTGTGTTCGCTCTTCTGACTACCGTTATTATTCAGGCACAAACTCAGGTAATTGCCCACCGCGGATTCTGGGATACTCCGGGATCGGCACAAAACAGCATTGCATCGCTGGTTAAAGCAGACTCCATCGGCTGCTACGGTGCTGAGTTCGATGTCCGGCTCACCAAAGACAACCAATTAGTGGTGAATCACGACTCCTCTTTCAAAGGCCGCTTTATGGAAAAAACCAATGTTTCCAGACTGACTAAGCTGTCCCTTTCCAATGGAGAAACCCTTCCTACCCTGCAAGAATACCTGGCCCGTGCCAGGGAGTTAAATATCCGTCTGATCCTGGAACTGAAAAAGCACGGTTCGGACAAACGGGAGACACAAGCCATTGAACAGATCGTAGCTATGGTCAGAGAAATGGGTCTGGAAAAACGGATGGAATACATTACCTTCTCTTTACATGCTACCCAGGAATTTATCCGACTGGCTCCTGCCGGAACTCCGGTCTATAACCTCGATGGCAAACTCTCTCCGCGGGAACTCAAAGAGATGGGTTGTGCAGGTCCCGACTACCACTATAGTGTATTCAAAAAACATCCGGAGTGGATACAGGAATGTCACGACCTGGGCATGAAAGTCAACGCCTGGACGGTGAACAAAAAAGAGGATATGCAGTGGCTGATCAGTCAGAAAGCGGATTTTATCACCACCGACAATCCGGTACTGCTACAGGAAATAATAAAATAATACACATATTACTTCTTTTAAAAAAAGAAAGGGTATCAGAACTCCGGTCTGTAGTTGTTCATGGAACAACCGGATTTTTCAGGCACCCGGTTCTGTTACATACGTTCTGATTTGTTCACATCCATCTGCTTTTCAAGCCGGCAACAGACTGTCGAAGAAATAAACGATCTGTCGTTGCCACCATTCCCAGTCGTGAACGCAGTCCGTACCCCAATAGTCGAACCGGGCAGGAATGTCTCTGGCAGCCAGCAACTCCTGCAATTTACGGGTATCATGCAACATGGGTTCCTCGTATGCCCCTGCTCCACAACAGAAGATCAGTTCCGCCTTACGGAAACGATCGAGATAATAGACATCGTGATTGTTGCGCAGGTAGTCAAGAGGCGAATTTAGATAAATATCCGTAGGTTTATATTCTCCAAAGAAATAATCCGTAGAATAGACCCCGCTCAAGGCAATGACAGTATCTATGTGCCAGGGATTCCGGAAAAACAGATTAGCCGCATGGAAAGCCCCCATCGAGCAACCTGTCACAACCAGTTGCTGTTCCTTCCCTCCATTGTTGTCCCTGGCTGCCGACAGGATGGAAGGAATCATCTCCTCATTGATATAAGCAAAATACTGCTCGTGACGCCGGATACATTACAACTGATCCCACGATTCCGAAAAATAGGTTTCCCAGTCCAGACCGTCTACTGTCCAGACCTGTATCCGGCCTTCCCGGATATAAGGGGAAAGCGCCCGGATCATCCCCGAATCTTCGTACTGATAGAAACGGCCGTTAGAGGTCGGAAAAACAAGTACCGGTTTTCCCGCGTGTCCGTATACCTTATATTCCATATGCTTTCCCAGTTTGTGACTATAGTAGTTGTAATAGTGTATCTGCATGTGACTTATGCTGTATGTTGTATATAATTAATAATTTCTTTTACCTCTTCGTAAGTACCTGCTCTAAACTGATAGGCCGAATTGCCCATAGCACGGCTGAAAACATCTTCTATCCTGCTGAAATACAAGATCGCATCTCCGTAAGTATCCATAATTTCCTGATGCGAATGAGTATATGTTTTGTGATCTTTACGGGAAGCATATCCCGTGAAATATTTTCCCCGGGTCTGCTCTTCAGCCTGATTCCGCACTACCATATCGGCCCATCTGCGGTATATATTCGTATCGTAGGTATAATTGATGGCATCGGTCATCCAGGCTCCGGGAGGGCGCATATTTACCTCAAGTGCTACCATGGCACCGTCCCTTCTGCGCTCAAACAACTCTATGTGAAAAAAGATATCCCGTACATCAAAAGCTTTCAGAATGTTCCGTCCGGCCTCACGCACTTTGTCCGATACTTCCGGCAGACAAATATAATACAAATGATCATTGGTATTTACTACCTCCATGATACTTTGTTCGAAACGGTGGCTGTTCTCAAAAACAACCGTTCCCGCCTTATCCACCAGTCCGTCATACGTAAGAATAATACCATCCACAAACTCCTCTATAATATACGGTGTGGTTTGCTCCGAAAGACCGGCTTTCCACAGAGCGTCCCATTCAGATTGATCCTGTACCTTGTACGTAGAACTGGCTCCCGACCCCGAATCAGGCTTGATCACCACCGGATAGCCCACTTCCTGTATAAATTCCAGGGCTTTTTCTCTGTTCTGCCAGGTATGGCACTGTACCGTCTGTACTCCGCTCTTGCGGAAAAAAGCCTTCATCTTCGATTTCTGTTTCAGGTTGTCTATAAAGTCATTCTTTGTACCATATATATTGAAATCGGTCCGTATGTGTGCCTCTGTTTCCAGCCAGTACTCATTCAAAGACTCAAACCGGTCTATCTTGCCATAGATATGAGTAAAATACCCCACAGCCCTTACGATCTGGTCATAGTCTTCCATATCGGTTATTTTATAATACTCCATCAAAGCATTCTTCAACCTGTCGCCCAGCAAATCATATTCCGCATCCCCTATGCCCAATACATGAGCACCGGCCTCTTTCAGGTAAAAACAGAATTCCGTCGAGTTGGCAGGAAAGTGTGGCGAGAAAAAAATAAAATTCATAGCATGGCTCATACTCTCTTTATATTATTTAGTAACTACCGATCTTCACAGCACACACCGGGACCTACCCTACATAGCGGAAGGATACGAAAAACAGCGTCTGACATATCCTCTGCTCCGCAAAAAGTGCTATCTGTAGCACCTCCGGAAAAGCACAGAGTGATCACAACAATGATCTGTATGCTGAAAAAACAGTTTTTTTCCCGTTCTGTTTGGTCAGGCTCCCATTGCCTTTAGTTAGGATGCAACAAAGGTAAAGTCTCCGGAACATGTATAAAATACCCTGGATGTGGTAATTTTAGCTCAATGTTTACCACAACTATGTAATCCGGAGTGCTTCTATTGGCCAACGCATGCATCTGAACAGCCGCTTTTCCCGGACTATCTACCCTTCAGAGAATCAGACACAGCGCAGGAAAGACTGTTTCCGCTCACAGCACCGTCATACTCTTATATGAAATAACAAAAAGATATCATTTCACCATATATTCTGTCTATTTACTATCAGATCCATCACAAAACCTTTCTGATCTACGGGATTCAACCCTGTTACCTGCCTATATTTACATAGATCCCGGATAAGCTCCACCCATTTCTATATGCCTTACTTACAATTTATCGAAATAGACAGGTCTATGATTACATATTATCAGTTAACATACGTAAAATAAAGACGATTGTAACAGCAGATAAATTTATGGCAATAAAAAGATGCAAAGAAGAATTATTTTAAAACAAAATGTCGTATATTTGCATTGTTATAAAACAAAACGATACAACAACCGATTTTCAACAAACAAAATGACAAGAGTTATCAAGTTTACCAAAATGCACGGCACCGGCAACGATTACATCTACGTGGATTCCCGGAACTATCCGATCAGCAATCCCACAGAGGTAGCCATCCGGTGGAGCGCCCCACATACCGGTATCGGAAGTGACGGTCTGGTACTGATCGGTGACTCGCAGACAGCGGATTTCAGTATGCGCATCTTCAATGCCGACGGCTCGGAAGCCCTGATGTGTGGCAATGCCACCCGCTGTATAGGTAAATACCTGTATGAATACGGGCTCACCGAACAGACAGAGATCGCCTTGGAAACACGTTCCGGCATCAAAATACTCCGGCTACAACTGGCAGACGGAAAAGTAGAAAGCGTAACGGTAGATATGGGCAAGCCCGCGAGCCTCCCGGTAGATCTGACAGGAACAGGCAAACGGGACATGACCGCTCAACCGATCGAAGCCGATGGGCAGACATTTATCGCCACCACCGTATCCATGGGAAATCCCCACTTAGTGATATTTACAGAAACGTTAGAGAGAATAGACCTTCCGGCCGTAGGGCCGAAGCTGGAGAACCACCCGTTGTTTCCCGACCGCATCAATGTGGAATTCGCGCAGGTACTTGCCGACAACCGCATCCGCATGCGTGTCTGGGAACGGGGTTCCGGCATCACACAGGCCTGTGGCACCGGAGCATGTGCTACCGCCGTAGCGGCAGCCATCACCGGAAGAGCGGGCAGGAAAACAGACATTGTCATGGATGGCGGTACACTCACGATTGAGTGGGACGAACATACCGGACATATCCTGATGACCGGACCTGCCACCCGAGTGTTCGACGGAGAGATCGTACTGGAAGAGTAGAACCACAGAAGAAGAAACAACCGTAAAGACGAGATACAACAAACTTAAAACAATAAACGAATATGGCATTAGTAAACGAACATTTTCTGAAACTGCCGGGAAGCTATCTGTTCTCGGACATTGCGAAAAAAATAAATACATTCAGGATAACACACCCCAAACAAGATGTCATCCGCCTGGGTATCGGAGATGTGACCCAGCCACTGCCGCAGGCCTCCATCGAAGCCATGCACAAGGCAGTGGACGAGATGACACACAAAGAGACGTTCCGGGGATACGGACCCGAACAGGGATACGACTTCCTGATCGAGGCCATTATCAAAAACGACTACGCTCCCCGGGGCATCCAGCTCGGACATACCGAGGTATTTGTGAGCGATGGTGCCAAAAGCGATACGGGCAATATCGGGGATATTCTCCGGCACGACAACAGCATCGGGGTGACCGACCCGATCTATCCGGTCTATATCGACAGCAACGTCATGTGCGGTCGCGCCGGCGTGCTGGAAGAGGATGGACACTGGAGCAATGTGACCTACCTGCCCTGTACCAGCGAAAACGACTTCATCCCGCAGATCCCGGACAAACGCATAGATATCATCTATCTCTGCTATCCGAACAATCCGACGGGAACCACGCTGACCAAAGCCCAGCTGAAAAAATGGGTAGATTACGCACTGGCCAACGATACCCTCATCCTGTTCGACGCGGCGTATGAGGCCTATATACAGGATCCGGAGGTGCCCCACTCCATCTATGAGATCAAAGGGGCAAGAAAATGTGCCATCGAATTCCGCAGTTTCTCCAAGACAGCCGGATTCACCGGGATCCGCTGCGGATATACCGTGGTACCGAAAGAGGTGACGGCAGCTACCCTGACCGGCGAAAGGGTTCCGCTCAACAAGCTGTGGAACCGTCGCCAATGCACCAAATTCAACGGAACCTCCTACATTACCCAACGGGCAGCGGAAGCCATTTACAGTCCGGAAGGAAAGGAACAGATCCGTCAGACCATTGACTATTACATGACCAACGCCCGGATCATGAAAGAGGGACTGGAACAGGCAGGGTTCACCGTATACGGCGGAGTAAATGCTCCTTACCTCTGGGTAAAAACACCGGGCGGCATGAGTTCCTGGAAATTCTTCGATCAGCTTCTCTACGAAGCACACGTGGTAGGTACGCCCGGTGTAGGGTTTGGCCCCAGCGGAGAAGGCTACCTGAGGCTGACGGCATTCGGAGAACGGGAAGACTGCATCGAAGCGATGAAAAGAGTGAGGAAATTTACTAATTAAGTTATAAGTTTTGAGTTTTAAGTTATAAGTTTTTGCTGCGCTGTAGCTGTAAAGGTTATAGATTTTAATGATACAAACCTATTCACAGCTGAGACAAACTCACAACTTACCACTTATAACTTAAAACTTTAAAATACCTTGATAGTTTTAGCGCGCTACTATATATATATAACCAAAGTACAACACAGAAAAGACAAGTTTATTCAATTGTACATCGTAGATCAGTACATGGTAAATAGCTTGGTTTTCAAATTTAAAGGTAAAAAGAAATGATGAAAACGAACGTAAGATCGGGGGGTTATAACGGTAGCAATCTTATCAATGACCCTGCCTTCGGTAGTGAAGGCACAGGATAAATTAGAGGTCTCTTTCGGAGCCGACGTGGTGAGCCGCTATGTATGGCGCGGAGAAGATCAGGGATCGGGAGCTTCGGTACAGCCGGAACTGAGTTTTGCCTGGAAAGGCTTCTCGCTCACCGCCTGGGGAAGTACCAGCATCTCGGAACTGGAGCCCAAAGAGTTTGACATCACGCTGGGATATGAGATCGGCGGTCTGGGTATCGCGGTAACCGACTACTGGTGGGCAGGCGAAGGAAGTCCGTACGGACACTACAGCGACTCGCACTTCTATGAAGCGGAAGTCAGTTACCATTTCGGAGAGAAATGTCCGCTCACCCTCTCGGTAGCGACGATGTTCGCCGGAGCAGACAAGAAAGCGAATGATCCGGACAAGCAGAATTTCTCCACCTACATCAGCGCGGGCTACGACATCAGCCTGCCGGCCGGAGTGACCCTGACGCCGCTGATCGGATTCACCCCTCACCGCAGCCTCTACAGCAACGGTAAGAAAGGAGCTCTCTCGGAGGTGTCGCTGACAGCCAGTAAGGAGATAAAGATCACCAACAACTACAGTATCCCGGTATTTGTACAGGCCATCGCGGCACCAGCATACGACCAGACCTACCTGGTGTTCGGGGTGAGTTTCTAGGATTTGATTGCATTAAAAATACAAAAGAGCGTACGGTGTGCGGTAGTTAGAGTTTATTGATTTATCGGTTTGTTGTATGATAACCTGCTATGGCTATCACCGCACCGTACCTCTTTTTCAAAGGGTTTAAGAATAAGGACACACTAATTTTCAAGGTATGAAAAAGATTGAAGCAATTATCAGGAAAACAAAATTCGAGGATGTAAAAGATGCTCTCCTCGAAGCCGACATCGAATGGTTCTCCTACTACGATGTCAGGGGAGTCGGCAAATCCCGTCAGGGACGCATCTACCGCGGCGTCGTATACGACACCAGCTCCATCGAGCGTATACTCATCTCCATTGTGGTACGCGACAAGAACACGGAGAAAACCGTACAGGCCATCGTCAAGGCGGCTCAGACCGGAGAGATCGGCGACGGACGTATCTTTGTGATCCCTATCGAAGATGCCATCCGCATCCGCACGGCGGAGCGTGGAGATATCGCTCTGTACAATGCCGAACACGAAAGATAACATACAGGAAAAGAGAGAATTTATTCAACAATACATATAGCCCGGAAACAGGGAGTTCAGAGGTAGGTCAGCAGACCGGCCAGCCCTCCTTACGTTCCGGAAGAAACAGAACAAGTTATGGAAAAGACAATAAAATCAACTATAAAAACCGGACACGGGACACGACGTATGCTCCTGGTCCTGATACTGGGATGCTTCCTGACCGTCGGTGCATGGGCACAGGACAGCACAGCGGTAGAACGGGTACCTATTGCCGAAGTAGCTGCGGAAGCGACCGACGCGGGGACAGGATCTGCGGAAATAGCAGAAGTAGCGACTACCCTGGCCGACCTGGCACTGGGATTAGACACCGTATGGATGCTGTTGGCCGCCATGCTGGTGTTCTTCATGCAACCGGGATTTGCCCTGGTAGAAGCGGGATTCACCCGTACCAAAAATACATCCAACATCCTGATGAAAAACCTGGTAGACTTCACCTTCGGTTCGTTGCTTTACTGGTTTATCGGTTTCGGACTGATGTTCGGTATCGGTAGTTTCGTAGGGATGCCACACTTCTTCAACATCTCTTTCTTTGAGAGTGAACTTCCTGCCGAAGGGTTCCTGGTATTCCAGACCGTATTCTGTGCCACTGCCGCTACCATCGTATCGGGAGCTATGGCCGAACGTACCAAGTTCTCGACCTACCTGATCTACACGGTATTTATCTGCGCGTTCATCTACCCGGTATCCGGACACTGGACCTGGGGCGGCGGCTGGCTGATGAACGAGGAGACCGGCAGCTTTATGATGAAAACATTTGGTACCGTATTCCATGACTTTGCCGGGTCTACCATCGTACACTCCGTAGGCGGTTGGGTAGCCCTCGTAGGCGCAGCCCTCCTGGGACCCCGCATCGGAAAATACGGAAAAGACGGAAAGTCCAAAGCCATCCCCGGTCACAGCCTCACCCTGGCCTGTCTGGGCGTATTTATCCTGTGGTTCGGATGGTTCGGGTTCAACCCCGGCTCTCAGTTAGCAGCTTCCGGTGAAGAAGACCGCCTGGCCATCTCTCATGTATTTCTTACAACGAATCTGTCGGCCTGCGCGGGTGGTTTCTTCGCACTGATCGTCAGCTGGTTCAGATACGGAAAGCCCTCTCTGTCGCTCACCCTCAACGGTGTACTGGCCGGATTGGTAGGTATTACCGCCGGTTGCGACCTGGTATCCCCCACGGGCGCCGCCTTCATCGGAGCCATCTGTGGGATCGTGATGATCTTCTCGGTAGACTTCATAGACAGAGTATTGAAGATTGATGATCCTGTAGGCGCGTCTACCGTACATGGGGTATGCGGATTCTTAGGTACGATCCTGACCGGACTGCTCGCCACGGAAGAGGGACTCTTCTACGGAGCGGGAGCCGGATTCTTCGGAGCACAGTTGTTCAGTGCCGTAGTCATCGGTCTGTGGGCACTTGCTACCGGATTTATCCTCTTTAAAACAGTAGACAAACTGTTCGGTCTGCGCGTCAACGCACGTATCGAAGAAGAGGGACTCGATATCTACGAACACGGAGAAGCAGCATATAATTAATTTACGATTTACGGATGTACGATGTACGATTGAAATAAGACATCATAAAATGTATACCAGGTTATTTGTACCAATGGATTCCATCGAATGATCCGATTGTATTTCCAAATCGTACATCGTACATCCGTAAATCGTAAAATGTATACCAGGTTATTATCGAATGATCCGATTGTATTTCCAAATCGTACATCGTACATCCGTAAATCGTAAATCAAATTATTTTTCCGGTTGGGTTTGATCGCCCTTCCGGGAACAAGAAAAAATAGAATTTTTACTCTAACATTAACAACAAACTTTTAGGTATTATGTCAAAATTAAGATTCAGAGTAGTAGAGACAGCTTTCAAGAAGAAAGCGGTAGAGGTGCCCACTCCTGCGGAAAGACCTTCGGAATATTACGCCCGGTATGTCTTCAACAAGGAGAAAATGTTCAAGTACCTGCCCAGCAAGGTATACGATAAACTGGTAGATGCTATTGACAACGGTGCTCCGCTGGATCGCTCGATTGCCGATGCGGTGGCCGAAGGCATGAAGACCTGGGCGGTGGAAATGGGTGCTACGCACTACACCCACTGGTTCCACCCACTGACCGAAGGAACCGCGGAGAAACACGACGCTTTCATCGAACACGACGGCAAAGGCGGTGTGATGGAAGAATTTTCAGGAAAACTGCTGGTACAGCAGGAACCCGATGCTTCCAGCTTCCCCAACGGTGGTATCCGCAACACCTTCGAAGCCCGTGGTTATACCGCCTGGGACCCTTCTTCACCGGCATTCCTGGTAGACGATACCTTGTGTATACCGACGATATTTATTGCCTATACCGGAGAATCCCTGGACTACAAAGCTCCTTTGCTGAAAGCGTTGCGCGCAGTAGACAAAGCCGCGGTAGAGGTATGTCACTACTTCAACCCGGATGTGAAGAAAGTATTCTCTTACCTGGGTTGGGAACAGGAGTATTTCCTGATCGACGAAGGACTGTATGCGGCCCGTCCCGACCTGTTGCTCACCGGACGTACGCTGATGGGACACGACAGTGCCAAGAACCAGCAGCTGGAAGACCACTACTTCGGTGCTGTGCCCAGCCGTGTGGCCGCTTTCATGAAAGACCTCGAAATTGAATCCCTGAAACTGGGTATCCCGGTGAAGACCCGTCACAACGAGGTAGCACCCAACCAGTTTGAACTGGCTCCTATCTTTGAAGAATGTAACCTGGCCGTAGACCACAACATGCTCATCATGTCTGTGATGAAACGCGTGGCCCGCCGTCACGGATTCCGTGTGTTGCTCCACGAAAAACCCTTCAAAGGGATCAACGGATCGGGTAAGCACAACAACTGGTCGCTCGGTACCGATACCGGCGCGTTGCTGATGGCTCCCGGAAAGACCCCGGAAGACAACCTGCGCTTCATCACGTTTGTGGTGAATACACTGATGGCGGTATACCGTCACAACGGACTATTGAAGGCTTCTATCTCCAGCGCTACCAACGCGCACCGTCTGGGAGCCAACGAAGCCCCTCCGGCAATCATCTCTTCGTTCCTGGGCAAACAACTCTCTCAGGTGCTACAGCATATTGAAGAAAGCACTACGGACGACCTGATCGGTATCGTAGGCAAGCAGGGCATGAAACTGGATATCCCACAGATCCCCGAACTGCTGATCGACAACACCGACCGCAACCGTACTTCTCCGTTTGCCTTCACCGGCAACCGTTTCGAGTTCCGCGCCGTGGGTTCGGAAGCCAACTGTGCTTCGGCCATGATCGCGCTGAACGCTGCCGTAGCCGAACAGCTCAATAAGTTCAAAAAAGATGTGGACGCGCTGATCGGAAAGGGCGAACCGAAAGTCTCTGCTATCCTGGAAGTGATCCGTGGATACATCAAAGAATGCAAACCCATCCACTTCGACGGGAACGGCTATTGCGACGAGTGGAAAGAAGAGGCTAAGAAACGCGGGCTGGATTGCGAAACAAGTGTGCCTGTGATCTTCGACAACTACCTCAAACCCGAGACCATCGCTATGTTCGAAAGCCTCGGTGTCATGAACAAGGTAGAGCTGGAAGCCCGCAACGAGGTGAAATGGGAGACTTACACGAAGAAGATACAGATCGAATCCCGCGTACTGGGCGACCTGGCCATGAACCACATCGTGCCGGTAGCTACCCAGTACCAGACAGACCTGATCAACAATGTATATAAAATGAAAGATCTGTTCCCGGCGGATAAATCGGCTAAACTGTCGGCCAAGAACCTGGAACTGATCGAAGAGATCGCCGATCATACGGCTTATATCAAAGAACATGTGGATGCCATGATCGAAGCCCGCAAGGTGGCCAACAAAATCGAGAGCGAACGTGAAAAAGCGGTGGCCTATCACGATACCATCGTACCGATGCTCGAAGAGATCCGCTACCACATCGACAAGCTGGAGTTGATCATCGACAACCAGATGTGGACATTGCCGAAATACAGAGAACTTCTGTTTATCAGATAAAAAAAGTAAAAAGTAGATAGTCTCAGAAATTATCTATTTCTTTTGTTGGTTGTTTTAAGTTTGCAGGGGAGGATTGCCGGGAGGCACTCCTCTCTTTTTTTGTACGGGAGCAGCAAAGAAGCTGTAATCTCCCCTACTTTCACAGAGAAGAATATAGAATGAATCACTGTATGTATCCTGCTCCGTTATGCTATATAGAAAGGGATTACCCGTAGAGACGCACGGCGTGCGTCTCCGCGATTCAGGTCCAACCCTAAATAGTGTACGCCTTCGTGATATATACCCCACAGAAGCATACATCTTGCAGGATATATGCTTTCCCATTCGGTATGCCGAGACGCACGCCGTGCGTCTCTACAAGGAACCGGAGCAGTATAATACAAGGAATGATGAACTTCTACTTATATATCCTTCTTATACACATACAAAGCCTCCACCCTGCACCTGGTTGTCCGAATACAAGATTGTTTTCTGCGGACATACATGGCTACACATTCCACACCACAGGGTAGGACGATTTTATAAAAAAACAGGTTACCTGTTTTCCGGTAACCTGTTCCTTCTTATCCTGATCTTATTTATGAAGTCTTTCGTATTCCAGACTCGCCATAATAAACGGTCCGATGGCTTTGCCTTCGTTCTGTGTGATGGTAACATCCTTGCCACAGAGGTAATAATTGACGGTACCTGTGCGGGAATGATCTTTGGTAGGGCCCAGACCGGCAGAAGCACAGGATTGGATGATCGACAGATTTCCCTCTTTATCCTCCCGGATAAAATTGTCGAGCAATCCCTGATAGGCCCTGCGGGCTACTTCTTCATACAATCTTTTGTCCAATACGCCGATGCGCATTCCTTTGAGATAGGCATATGTGAACATACCCGACGCAGAAGACTCCAGGTAGTTGGGAGCATCACAGACATTATAGATCCGGTCTTCTACTGTATCCCCGAAACCATCAGCAGTCACCGTTCCATTGTATTGCACCAGCTGATACCAGCTACCCGCCTGCGGGTCCTGATACAGGGCCAGCCCTTCGGCCACCTGCCCTACGTTGTGCACCAATACCGGATAGTCCGGATGATCTTTGGGCATCACCTCCAGCACATCCACCAGAGCCGCGAAATACCAGCCCATACCCCGGCCCCAGAACTCCGGAGAACAACCCAGGAAAGGCGCCTCTCTGCGTGCCCAGAACGAGTTCGGATCTTCCGGATCGGCCGACCAGGCATGATAGTTCAGCTTTTTCTCCGGATCGTACGTATAAGTATAAATGGTCTTGAATTGATGAGCGATGTCGTCCCAGGATTCCCGGTTGTCCTCCTCTCCCAGTTCCGCACCGAAGAGTGCCTGCCATCCGGCATACATCGCCGGCCCCATGTAAAGACCGTCGAGCCACATCTGATTGGGATAGATCGCCTTATGGAAAAACCCACCCGCTCCCGGTCTTCCTTCCGCGATACGGCTGTGGTGGTATTTGAGCCGGTTGCGCAGAGAGGTCACACAATCTTTGTAACGCCGGGCATCGGCCTCATTGCCTTTTCTCATCTCCTCTTTGTAAAGAGCGAAAAAGATCTTCCCGGCAGCCAGGTCATCGATATTGCTCTCTCCGACTTTCACGGTATCTCCTCCTTGCAGGCAATAGTCGGCATAGGCTTTTACCACCTGATAATATGCCTCTTTCTCCGGATACTGCTCCCAGGCCTGCAAGACACTCACCGCTACCAGCCCCGGTACATAGTCCCAGTGGGCCGTGGCCAGACGTTGCTCCCTCTTGTTGCTCAGGAAGCTCTCCAGAGCCACTTTTTCTACCATTTCCTGCGAATACAAGGTCGTCTGTACGTTCTCTTTCTCCGTGCACGCGGTGATACCGATACAGGCAGCCACCACAAATAAAATCTTCCTCATGCTTTATTTTTATTAATATATTCTTTCTGTTTTTCGGCCAGATATACCCATATATTCCCGGGAATACCAGCCCGATACAGTAAAAGCCGGATTACAGAGCAAGATGTATTTCCACTCTGCCAAGGCACATCCTATATAGTACACATATAGCAAAGGCCGGATCCGGTTTACTGAATGAGCCTAAGGCTCATTTTATATGCTACAAATATATACAATATCCGAATTCATTTCCTACCTCCTGGTTGCGTCCATAAAAAATCAATCAGAAAATACTATATTCTGACCGATTCGTATACATTCTATACATCTCCGGAAAGAATACATCAGCAGGTAACCGCAAACTGAACCTCTCAATGATCCGGAACAATGGGATCTATTCTTCTCCCGGACCAGACACACACTTACACCTTACTCTTCTTTTTAAAAACTAAGATTTCTGAAAGGAACAGGATGTTCTTAAACAAATTCAGGCCCATGCTGTTAGATTCTCATCTTTCGGAGCCTACCTCCGGAGTCAGTCAGAAAGTACTAAAAAAACAAATAAGTTATGGATACATTAAAAGGAAAAACCGCAGTGGTGACCGGTTCCAGCTCCGGTATCGGTAAAGCGATCGCTATCCTGTTTGCCAAAGAGGGAGCCAACGTAGTAGTTACCTATCATTCCGGTCCCGACCGGGCTGCCGCCGTAGTAGATGAGATCACGAAAATGGGTGTCAAGTCCAAAGCCTACGAAGTGAATGTAGGAGACGAGAACAGTGTGATCCGCTTCTTTGCAGAGGTAGACAAAGATTTCGGGGATATAGACATCTTAGTCAACAATGCCGGTATCAACGGAAGCGGCATTCCCGTGGAAGACATGAGCACCGAGATCTGGGACAACGTGATGAAGACCAATCTCTACGGTCCGTTCTATTGCAGCCGCGAACTCTTGCGTCTGAAAAAGAAATACAAGACCTACAAAGGCAGGCGGATCATCAACGTGACTTCGATCCACGAATACGTCAACGTACCGGGCAATACCAATTACAACGCTTCCAAATCCGGTATGCGCAACTTTGCCTATACCCTGGCACTGGAACTTGCTGCCCGGGAAATGACCGTGAACAACATTGCTCCGGGAATGATCCTGACACCGATCAACGAACAGGTGATCGATGATCCGAAGAAACTGGAAGCCGCGGACCAGATCATCCCGTTTCACCGCGGAGGAAACCCGGAAGAGGTGGCCAATGTGGCCCTGTTCCTGGCCTCAGATGCCAGTTCGTATGTCGGCGGCAGCACCTACGTTGTAGACGGAGCACTTTCTATCTTAGGACCTAACGCGTAAGAAACATGGATATTGGAAGTTTCCTGATTGCCTGTATCCCGATCCTCTCCTTCGGTCTGATTCCCGTAGTGGCTACTTACTTAGGAGGAAAGCCGGTAGAGCAGTCGATGGGTATCTCGCTGGGTAGCCTGGCCTTCGCGCTGGTTGTGTTCTTTATCAGACAGCCAGACTTCACTACCGCTATCTTCCTGATCAGTATGCTGTCCGGAGTCTTCTGGGCCATAGGATCGGTAGGGCAGTTTATGGGTATCCAATACCTGGGAGTAGCCAAATCCATGCCCATCTCCAACGGTGGGCAGATCATCGGTACCTCCCTCGTTGGCGTACTGCTGGGAGAATGGGCTACCACTCAGTCCAGGGTCTATGGGTTCATTGCCCTGGCCCTGATCATTGTAGGGATTGTGTTTACCTCCTACAAAGACAAGAAAGACGGCTCCAAAGAGCAATGGGGCAAAGGTCTATTGATCAACCTGGTTTCCGTGATCGGATTCACCTGTTACGTAGGGGTACTTAAATACGCGAAAATAGACGGCTGGACCAGTATTCTCCCGCAATCCCTGGGACAGATCACAGGTATTTTCCTAATAGCTATGATCCTGTTCCGCACACAGCCCTTCAACAAACCGTCATTGAAAAACGGTATCGTAGGGATCATCTGGGCCGTAGGAAATCTGGCACTGTTGCTCTCTCAGGCAAAGATCGGACTGGCGGTTGCCTACCCGATGAGCCAGGCAGCGGTGATCGTATCGGTCTTCGGAGGAGTATTCATCAACAAAGAAAAGAAAGACAGGAAAGAGTGGATCTATACCGGTATAGGTATGGCCATCATTGTAGTGGGATTGTTCCTGATCTACCTCTCCAGCGTCCACGATCAGCCTGCCTGAACATATAATCAGACAGAAGAACAAAAGAGCGGAGGAACATCAGACAAAAGCCCCGTCAAAAGGCTGTTTCCATTTCATTTACAACCTTTTCTGAGGTTAATGACTCATCTGTAGTCTTAGCCCGGGAAAATGTAATCATCAATCAGTGAATTCTTTTGTTCGTAGGTTCTTCTGTCTGACATTCTTTTTTCCAAACCTCATCTATGCCTTTTCTCCTCCCTGTATGCCAACGGCGACATCCCACTATTCTTTTTAAAGAACTTACCCAGGGAAGACTGATCCGAAAACCCCAGTTCGTCGGCGATCTGCTGGATCGGGATCTCCGGATTCTTCAGCAATATTTTCACCTCTGTCATCAGGACACGGGCAATCCATTTATTGGCCGTAAAGCCCGAAAGATCCTTCAATACCCGTGACAGATGTTCCGGCGAAATACATAACAGATCTGCATAGAAAGAGACCTGATGTTCTTTGCGGCAATTGTTGATCAGCAAAAACATAAATTTAGCCATAATTTCTTCTTTTACCGTGAAATTCCGTTCCACAGGATGTGCCTTCCACTGTTTATGGATAATGTGTCCTAATTCAAAAGCAAAAGAAGAAAAATCATTTCTGACAAGGATTTTCCGGAACATATGATCGGACCGCCGGATACTGCTCTGCAACCCTTTCAGCCTGGCAGCCAATACAGGAATATATTCCTCCGAAACCCGGGTGACCGGGGAATGTCGCGACGACAGAATAAACTCAAACGGGAAAGGTTTTTCGGCAGGATTGCGGTTGTCGTGCAGGAAATCTGTGCTCACAACGACCAGATACAAGCTCACATCAGAAGACAGCAGCACATTTTCGACCACATGTACAGGGCTGATATGCAGAAAAGTACTTGGCTCCAGCCGATAGTCTTTGTAATCTACCCGTACCTCTACACTTCCCCGTTCTACCCACACAAAAACAATCAGATTGTAGCGCGAAGGCTCACCCTTGTATATTTTTAATTCTTCCCCGTTTCCCTTCATATGAAGCACTGCCACCTGATCCTGGTAACTATCCAGAAGCAACAGTTGCCCGGCACCCATCCGGTACAGGTCTCTGACAAAATCTTTCATAAAAATTCATTTGGTGTTCCGGCGGTGAATGTAGGGATTCTTTAGATAAAATCAGAAAAAATCCAATTTTTATTTGTTACAATCTGTTTAGAAACGCTAAAAGGTTAACAACATCAGTTTTGGACAAACGATAGGCAAATTAAACCATATCGGTTTCCCCAAAAACAGTAGAACTTTGTCCGCAGAAATTCAAACAGCAACTGAGTATGACACGGGACATCATCTTACAAACCGCCATGCGACACTATGCCACCTATGGCATACGGGGAGTCAGCATGAACGAGATCGCAAACCATCTGCACATCTCCAAAAAGACGCTGTACTGCAACTTCAGGAACAAAGAGGAACTCATCCTGGAGAGCGTACGCACGGAGACCGCAAAGATACGGAAAGGGCTGGAACGTCACGTCGCAAACGCTTCCTGCGCGCTGGAAGCGTTGTTACGTTTCAAACAGGAGGTATATCAACGTAACCTCTGCATCTGCCCGGCCTTTCACCGCGACCTGCCCGGCTTTCCGCATGCGTACGGCACATTCACAGAGTTTAAAAACCAGCTGCGCCAGCGCGTCAGGGAATTGCTGGAACAGGCGATCGGGGAAGGCATGCTGATCCGGGAGCAGAATTATGACCTCATCGCTCATGTATATGCAGAAGACACGGAAAACTCTGCCGGCCCATACGAGTTGATACTTACGTTGCTGCGGGGCAGCTGTACACCTCAGGGGAAAGAATGGATCCATCGTTTTCAATCTACACATCCATCTATATAAACGGGCAGAGCCACCGGAAAGGCTCTGCCTCTATTCATCATCAAACAAAAAGGTAAAAAGAAATTCGTATGGAAAAAAACAACATGAAAACCAGGTGGAGACCTACGCTGATACTCTGTCTGCTGCTGGGCAATCCACTTCTGACACAGGCTATGGAACCCGTGGGTAAGCAACCACCTCTGCAACTCACGCTGTCCGACGCGCTGGAAATTACCCTGAGTGAGAACCTGACCGTGCGCATAGCCGGAGAAGAGATCCGGCGGCAGGAGTATGCCAGAAAAGAGACCTATGCCGATCTCTTCCCACAAATAGACTTCGTAGGCGACTATCAGTACGCCATCCGGAAACAAACGATGTATATGGATCTGGGGGATGCCGGAGACGCGGAAGAAGAGAGTGGTAGTGGCGGTATACAGGTAGGACGCGATCATACCTGGTCGGCAGGCTTCAGTGCCACTGTACCTGTAGTTTCGGCCTCGCTCTGGAAAAGCCTGAAAATAAGCGGCTATGATGTAGAACTTGCCGTAGAAAAAGCGCGTTCGTCGCGCATCGAGATGCGGTACCAGGTGAAACAGGCTTTTTACAGTGTACTGTTTGCCGGAGAATCGGTCAAAGTCTTCCGGGAGGCCTACGACAATACCCTGCGGAACTACCAGGATATCGAAGCCAAATTTGAACAGGGACTGGAATCGGAATACGATCTGATCCGTGCCGATGTGAATGTGAAAAACGCGGAACCGGATCTCTACAACGCGGAGAATTCGCTGGAGCTGGCACACTGGAGACTGAAAGCCCTGATGGGCATTGACCTAGAAAGACCGATCGAATGTATCGGATCTTTTGCCGAATACGAGACCGATCTGTACGGGAATTTCCTGGCTACGGATACGCTGCTCAACGACAACAGCGACCTGCGCCAGCTGGATATCCAGTACAACCAGCTGAAAAAGACAAAAGAGATGCAGATCGCAGAGTACTACCCTACCCTGAACGCCTCTTTCTCCTACCTGTGGAATGCCATGGCCAATGATCTCCGGTTCGGGAACTACCGCTGGGACCCCTACGCGTTCGTGGGAGTATCACTCAAAGTCCCTATCTTTTCGGGTGGCAAACGCTACAGTAATGTGAAACAGACCCGCATCGGCATCCGTCAGATGGAGTGGCAACGAGACGAGACCCAGCGCAACCTGCGACTGACCGTCAAGCAATACCACGACGAGATGAATACCAGCATCAAACAATACCACGCGGCCCGCAAGGGTGTGGAGCAGGCGGAAAAAGGATACTATATCTCCGTGAAGCGATACGACACGGGAGATGGTACGTTGCTGGAGATCAACGACTCGCAGTTGTCCCTGACCAACGCGCGCCTCAACCTCAACCAATCTGTCTATAATTTTCTGATTGCCCGGGCAGAACTTGAAAAAACACTCGGATCGGAATCAACTCTTTGAATCAACCCTCCTTATAAAATAATCAAATATGAACAACAAAATACAGGCAGGAGTCTGCACTCTTGTACTTACCCTTATGGCCTCAGGCTGTAGTGAATCGCGAAAAAACACATCTGACAATCAGTCAGATAACCGGATAAAGGTGGAAACAATGACGGTACAGTCTGCCGCTGTAGAGCAACTCAACACCTTCACGGCTACCGTAGAAGCAGAGGTCAGCAACAACATCTCCCCACAAAGCGCAATGCGTATCTCCGATATTTTTGTGGAGGTAGGCGACCGGGTGACCCAGGGACAGAAGCTCGCCGAGATGGACGCGGTGAACCTCAAACAGGCAAAGTTGCAACTGGAAAACAGCGAACTGGAATTCAGACGTGTAGATGAACTCTACAAGATCGGGGGTACCTCCCGATCCAACTGGGATGCCCGCAAGCTGGAGTACGACCTGGCATCGGAAAGCTACAACAACCTGTTGGAAAACACCATCCTGCGCAGCCCGATCAACGGTATGGTGATGAAACGCAACTACGACAAAGGAGATATGTACAGCACGGACAAGCCCTTGTATGTGGTGGAACAGATACGTCCGGTAAAGATCGTCGTGAATGTATCGGAGGCACTCTTTCCACATGTGAAAAAAGGGATGGAAGTAGACGTACGCCTGGATGTATTCGGCGACGAGAATTTCAAGGGTACCGTATCGCTGGTACATCCCTCCATTGACGCGACCAGCCGTACTTTTCCGGTAGAGATAACGATCAGCAACACCGACGAGCGCATACGTCCGGGTATGTTTGCCCGGGTCACCTTCACCCAGGGAACGGAACAACGCGTACTGGTACCTGACCTGGCCGTACAGAAACAATCCGGCTCGGCCGATAAGTATGTCTACACCGTCGTAGAGGGTAAAGCCCACTACCAGCGTATCGAGACCGGACGCCGTGTCGGTGACACCTATGAGGTCATCAGCGGTCTGCAACCCGGTGAGGTGGTAGTAACCGCCGGACATTCGCGCCTCAACACGGGCACGGAAGTAGAGATCATCCACGCGAACAGTAACCTCTAAACACGCGACTATGAGTGTATTTTCATCCGCTGTGAACAAACCGGTGACCACTGCACTGGTGTTCATCACCATCATTATACTGGGAGTATTCTCTTACGTGAAACTGGCCGTAGACCTTTTTCCGGACATGGACGAAAACTCCATCCTGGTCATGACCTCCTATGCCGGAGCGAGTGCTTCGGACATAGAGACCAATGTGACCCGCCCGATCGAGAACGCGCTGAACGGGGTGAGTGACCTGAAACACATTACCTCCAACTCCCGGGAAAACATCTCTGTGGTGAGTCTGGAATTTGAATACGGAGTAGACATCGACGTGGCTACCAACGATGTGCGCGACAAACTGGACATGGTGAAATCCGCTCTGCCCGATGACGCGGGCACACCCGTACTGCTCAAGTTCGGGATGAGCGACATCCCTGTTCTGATCCTCTCTGCCACTGCCCAGGAGAGTACCAACGCTCTTTACAAAATACTGGACGATCAGGTGGCCAATCCGCTGGCGCGTATCAGCGGCGTAGGTACGGTATCCATCTCCGGTACTCCGCAACGCGAGATCAATGTCTATTGCGATCCATACAAACTGGATGCCTACGGGCTGACTGTAGAGGGGATCTCTTCCGTCATTGCCGCGGAGAACCAGAACACACCCGGAGGGAACCTCGACTTCGGCTCCAACACCTATACCTTCCGTATCGTAGGTGAGTTCGATGCCTCCGAAGAGATGCTCGACCTGGTAGTGGGTAGCTACGAAGGAAAGAATATCTACCTCAGAGATGTAGCTTATATAGAGGACGCGCTGGAAGAACGCGCGCAGGAGAGCTATACCAACGGACGGCGCGGAGGGATGGTGATCATACAGAAACAGTCGGGTGCCAATTCGGTGAACATTGCCCGCGAAGTGAAAAAACGCCTTCCCGACCTGGAAGCCTCGCTGCCGGGCGATGTGGAACTGGATATCATCATCGATACCTCGACCAACATCCTCAACACGATGGACTCGCTGCAAGAGACCATACTGATCACCGTATGTATCGTGGCAGTGATCGTGTTCCTGTTCCTGGGCAGGTGGCGCGCGGCGGTCATCATCTTAGTGACCATCCCGGTATCTCTGATAGGCGCGTTTATCTACCTGTTTGCCACAGGGAATACCCTGAACATCATTTCGCTTTCTTCCCTCTCGCTCGCTATCGGAATGGTGGTCGATGACTCCATTGTGGTACTGGAGAATATCACTACCCACATCGAACGGGGAAGTAAGCCCAAAGAGGCGGCCATTCACGGAACCAACGAAGTGGTACTTTCTGTGGTGGCTTCTACCCTTACCATGCTGGCCGTGTTCCTGCCACTGACGATGATATCGGGAATGACGGGTGTACTCTTCAAACAGCTGGGATGGATCGTCAGTATCATCATGGTGATCTCTACTGTATCTGCCATGACCCTCATCCCGATGATGTGTTCCCGGATGCTGCGTCTCGACGGTAAGAGCAGCAAGTGGCACACGATCCTGTTTGGCCCCATCGAGAAAGCACTCGACAAGCTGGATGTAGGTTACTCACACCTGCTCAACTGGGCTGTACGTCACCGCAAGACAGTGATCATCGGCGCGATAGGCATCTTCGCCGTCTGCATCTCTCTCTTCCGCTTTGTCAAGACCGATTTTTTCCCGGTGATGGACAACGGACGTATCGGTGTCACCCTGGAACTTCCCGTAGGCACCCGGCAGGAGATATCGCTGGATGTGGCACAACGGGTAACGGAAGAGTTCCGGCGGAACTATCCGGAAATACGGATCATCAACTTCTCCGTCGGGCAGGCCGACAGCGACAATACATTTGCCAACCTGAGCGACAACGGCACACACATCATCTCTTACAACATACAGCTGGTCAGTGTGAAAGACCGTAAACGGGGTATGGTGGAGATCTGTGACGGGATGCGGCGGGATCTGGAATTCTACCCGCAACTGAAATCGCACGAAGTACTGGCCGGTGGTAGTCAGGGAAGTATGGGCGGTGACGTAGGGGTGGATATAGAGATCTACGGTCACGATTTTACGAATACCGACTTTGTGGCTGCTCAGGTAGCCGAAAGGCTGCAACAGCTGGAAGAGTGTTCACAGACCACCATCAGCCGCGGCGATTACATTCCGGAGATACAGATCGATTTCGATCGTCAGAAACTGGCCATTCACGGCCTGGACCTGACTACGGTATCTGTCTACCTGCGCAACCGCGTCAACGGTTCGGTTGCGTCTTATTTCCGGGAAGACGGTGAAGAGTACGACATCCGCGTGCGCTACGCACCGGAGTTCCGGGAGTCGATCGAAACCATAGAGAATACCCTGATCTACAACTCCCGCGGTGAAGGGGTACGGGTACGCGACCTGGGTACGGTGGTCGAACGTATGACACCGCCCACCATCGAACGCAAAGACCGCGAACGCGTCGTAACGGTCTCTGCCATTGCCGCCAAAGGCTACGCACTGAGCGACCTGGTAGCACGCTCGGAAGAGATCCTGGCTTCGGTAGATATACCCGCCGGCATCAGTACGCAGATCGGAGGCAGCTACGAAGATCAGCAGGATACGTTCAGTGACCTGATCACGTTGCTGGTACTGATCATCATCCTGGTGTTTGTGGTGATGGCTTCGCAGTTCGAATCACTCACCTATCCGTTCGTGATCATGTTCTCCGTACCTTTTGCCTTCTGCGGGGTATTCCTGGGACTGTGGATCACCCAGACGGCGCTGGGGGTCATGGCCATGATCGGTATCCTGATCCTGATGGGGATCGTGGTGAAAAACGGTATTGTACTGGTAGATTACATCCTTCTTTGCCGCGAACGGGGTATGGGAGTGATCAACTCCGTAGTCACCTCCGGGAAATCCCGCCTGCGTCCGGTACTGATGACAACGCTTACTACCGTACTGGGTATGATCCCGATGGCAGTGGGCACGGGTGAAGGTTCGGAAATGTGGCAGTCCATGGGTATCACTGTGGCATGGGGACTTGCTTTCTCCAGTCTGATCACCCTCCTTCTGGTTCCTGTGTTGTATTGTGTATTTGCCGGGAACGGCATCAAACATCAGCGCCGCGAGAAGGAAAAGAGAGAAATTATCGAATTGGTTCACGCAACAGATTATTAAAATGTCATGAAAGCAGTATATATTGTATTCAATCAGGCCTATTACGAGTCGGTCCTCTCTATCCTGGAATATTGCAACATCCGGGGGTTTACCCACCAGGAAGATGTCAGAGGCAGAGGTTCGCATACCGGCGAACCTCACTACGGCAGCCACGCCTGGCCCACGCTCAACCATTCGATATGGACGATCATCGGACCGGAGAAGGTGCCGCAGTTGCTTACGCTGCTGAAACGTCTGGATAAGAAGACGGAGCAACAGGGACTCCGGGCATTTGTGCTCCCGGTAGAGGATATGATCTGAAACTACCTGATCAGAATATACACCGGTATCTGAAAGACCACCGGGCCGGGCCGAACCGTTCCGACACCAGAAGAAGTGTCTGATGAAATAAAAACCGCTATCCCGGTGATAGCCTCTTAAATCCGGGCACGACAGCGTTGTTTATTTGTAGAGGAGCATGCCGTCTGCAAATAAGAAAAGACAACTCTGCCGGCCCGGTCAAGAAAAACAAATGATTTTTTCTTCCCTTTCCTTTGCCCCTTGCTCTCCAACGCAGCCCTCCTATTTACCTGGTGTAAACAGGGCGCTTCACTTTCCACCGCAACCATGCTCTCTGTGTTCCCCGTAAAGGATATAACAACAGACCGACGGTAAATCGACCTGTGGTGGAACGAAGGAGTCTATACCCCTGTAGGTGAAACCCCAAACTGCTTTTTAAACGCTGTGGAAAAATGCGACAGGTTCTTGAATCCTACATCCGCATAGACCTCCGTGACTGGCAGATGAGCCTCCTGTATCTTCTCATAGGCAACATCCAACCGTTTCCGGATCAGCCATTTCTGCGGAGTCAGGTCACTTATTTTCTTAAAGTCCCGTTTGAAAGTAGATAAACTACGTCCGGTAAAATGAGCGATCTGCTCCATGGACAGATCATACATATAGTTCTCGTTCAGGAACTCCAGGATATCCATTTTCCAGGGTTCATTGAAGTCAAACAAGACCGGAAAAAACCGCTCATTCACATGGAGCAACGTATATACCCCCTCCACTAATTTCAACTGCATAAATTCTTCACGCGGTTGGATGGCCGGATCGAAATAAGGAACCATCGAACGGAACAGGCTCTCGATCTCAGGAGAGCCGGGCAATTTGATCACACTGCGTTCCAACGGTTGTACCTCGTGCGGAACAGCAGATTTCTCCAGCTTCTGGAAAAACTCCCTCAGGAACTTGCGGGTAAACATCATAAAGATACCCCGGTATTGTTCGTCCTCCACCGGACGTTTGTTGATCACCACCCGGTTGTCCCGCCGGATAAACACACATTCTCCTTTGCGGACTACCACTTCCCGGTCTTTTTCCTGCAACACCATCTCGCCGGAGTATACATAACTCATCGAGTGATTCTGAGCCATATGCGTACAACTGGTATCGTTGTTGAAGTAGTAACTGAAAAAGATATCGGAGTAGTTGAAAAACAAAGACTCTCTATATTTATTCTCCATATATGTATATATGTGATTACAAAAAATGAGTTTATCATTCGGATACAACTATAGCGAAAGCCGGAGGCAGAGCAAAGTTTATTTCAGCTATGCTGAGGCGCATCTTATATTTTACAACTATAAGGAACCATGCAGAAACATACAAAAAACGGAATTTATATGCAAAACCTCCTGGAAACTACCTGTTTCAAAATAAGAACAAAATCATACAGATAACAATCAAAAGAAGTATAAACCCCACGATTACGATCTTTATCGTAGTGCGGAAAATATACCTTTCCTGCTCCCTTTCCCGTTCTTTCAACTCACCATTGATGCGTTCATACTCCTCCAGTGTCACGTCAGGACCTATCTGGCTGCCAAAACCCATAGCTTTCTTTTTTCCTTTTGCCCGCTCCCACCGGAGGTTCAGCAGCTCCCGGTTCTGCCGGCTCCGGTTTATCATATCAAAGACATGTCCTGCGAAACTCATCGATATTCCTGGGTTTAATGTATACTTAAGATCTGTAGACACCAAATATACAAATAAATATATATACCGGAAAGAAGCAGTCCGGTTTATTGAACAAATTATCTTTTTTTTCTTTCGTTGCAAAACGGTCTTATTCTATATCTTGTGTTTTCTATTTTTATCTTCGTTTGTCGCAGATCTATTCTTCGGCCAGCAACAACAAGTTTTTTTACCTGTCCTCTCATTCCCCTACCTTTCATACAACAAACTCCGTATTTCAGACATTTCATCCATACACTTCACCATACGTGTCACCGATGCCACTACATGAGTAGGTTTGGCCACTCGGTACGACTGGTACAGAGAAAAAACGGTATGCAGACAGAGTATGATTACCTGCCGGACGAAGAACAGGAAAAAATATCTTATATTGCCCGGAAAGAATAATGATCCGGAAAAGATCATTCCAGGATCTCTTTCCGGCTGTGTGCTATCGCAACCGGACACGTGTGGTAACATAAAACAGTTCACCGGAGAAGCCAGACCTGAACAAAACATTTCAGACAAAAGAAACATTCCTCTTCTACACCGACAGCGAATGCCTGTCTTCCTCAGGTGGAATATCCGGTAACGGAGGTGGTTTCCGCAGAAACCGGGCAAACGATCCGGCAATGATGAGGCAAATCATTCCCTGTATCAATTGCACGTGTTCCGCGCTGATAAATTCCGCGATCCATCCGACCAACAGACTCCCTAATAGCAAAGTCCCCAATGTGGCCATGGCAAAGAATCCGAGTACCCGCCCCCGTACCTGCGGATTGGAAGTAGTCTGCACAATGGTATTGCATATAGGCACTACGGACATCGTACCGAACCCGCAGATAAAACTCATCACCAGATAAAGCCCTTCGATCCGGACAAAGGACATCAGGATCAGTCCCGCTCCCAGTATAAAAAGATTATTGAGCAGTATTTTCTTCAACAGTCTGTTGCTCTGTTGGGAAGCAATATAAAGTGTACTGACTAATGCTCCCATACCCGTAGCGGCGGTAATGTAGCCATACGTAGAGGCATCGCCACTGAAAATATTTTTGGCAAAGTAGGGTTGCAAAGTATTGTAGGTAGAGACCAACAGACTCACCGAAGCTGCCAGCAGCAAGGTCTGCCGGATCTCAGACTGCCTCTTTGTATATTGCCAACCTTCCCGGAACTCTGCCCATGCATTTTTCTTTATCCTGTCGGGCGACCGGTGAGAATACTTCATCAGGGACAGACAGACAATCACCGCGATGAAACTGACCGCGTTGGTCAGGAAACAGATCGTAGCCCCATACTTTGCCAACACGATCCCTGCCAGCGCAGGACCCAGCAGACGGGTCAGATTGTTCACGGAAGAGTTCATGGCAATGGCACTCGGCAGATCCTTTTTATCTTCCACGATCTCATTGACCATGGCCTGACGGGCAGGAATATCAAAAGCATTGGCTATTCCCAATACCAGGCTCAACGACAGCAGAAGTTCCAGCGAATGATATCCCATGTGATAGGTAATTGTCAGTGCCACAGCCTGCAACGCAGATGTCACCTGCGTCACCATCAATACCCGGTAGCGGTTGTAGCGGTCGGCAGTGATCCCCCCGGCAGGCGAAAGCAGAAAAGAGGGAAACTGCTCGGCAAATGTGGCCAGTCCCACCATAAGCACAGAATCGGTCATCGTATACATGATCCAGATCACCGCTGTACGCTGCATCCACATCCCGATACGGGAAATGAGCTGTCCCGTAAAGAACAGGCGGTAATTGTACGACCTGAAAACCCTGAATGCATTATGAAACTCCATTTTCTCTCTCTGTCTTTTCTGATACAGATAGCTGCAAAGCAACACCTTTTGTAGAAACATACAAAAAGTCCATTTGTTGTCTTCATCCTGCCTCTTTTATCCATCCACTTTTGTCCACCAGACAGATCAGATACCAGGAAATAAAAATGCCCATCCATAGGAAAGACCGGTAACCCGCCTCTGTGGTTTCCGGGTATATGAAAAAATCTACCACATACAGGCTGTGCGGCTGTGGTGCAACTCCATACACGCATAAGCCCTTTTCCCGGAAAGGCAGACAGAGGTACAAACACGTACAGGACAACCGGCGGCAAATGTGTAAAATGATCAGAATAACTTTTGCGAATCTCATAAAAAATCCAGGCTTACAGGTAATCCATTGGTGGCGGAAACAGGATCTGATCTGTATGCAATGGATACAAAAGAGAGATCAGTAAAAAAGAACAACCGGGAAATCCCAGAATGAGCATCTGTGATTCCGGGATTTCACAACGGCGAGAGGAAAAAGCAGGGGTCACCTAAAAAGTCACGCCATTTAACAACCCTGTTAATTAAAGCCAAAAATCAGTTCAATTAACAGAGCTGTTAAATAAAAATATATCTTTGCCGTGAATTTATGGAATGTCCGATGTGTCCGAAAAGTATAAACAACCAACAGCTTATTTTGGAAGCTGCCGAGGCAGAATTTCTGGAGAAAGGGTATGAGAAAGCCCGTACCACCGAAATAGCCAAACGCGCGGGAGTCAATCATGCGATGTTACATTACTATTTTCAAAGCAAGGAGAAACTCTTTCACAGGATCTTTGAAGATAAAGCAAAGATGATGCACCAATTACTGCTTTTCAATCTCCACGAAGATCTTCCTTTCCTGGAGAAGATCCAAAAACACATTGAGCAGCATTTTGATTTTATGGCTGAAAACAATAAAATCCCGGGATTCATTATTCTGGAAACCCTCCGTAATCCGTCCCTGCGGGATATAGTGACCCATTCTATCCAGGATAAAATCAAAGATGTTCTTGTGAAACTGAAAAAAGATATGGATAAGGAAGTGAAAAAAGGTACGATCCGTTGTGTCGATCCCCACGACCTAATATTCAGTATCGTTTCCCTGAATAGCTTCTGTTTTCTAAATCATCAGGCTTTGTCCGGTGTGGCTGTTGAAGAAGACGATAGAAAAAAGATGCTGGAAAAACGAAAAAAAATGAATGTGGAAATCATTATAAACTGGTTACGGATATAAAAACTTATTTTCACCTGTCATTTACAGTGGTTTAAATGCGACAAACCCTGTGCAATAAAAAACAATAATGAATAAAATACTTCTGTTACTTTTACTTATGTTCCCGGTCGTTCCCTGCGTAGCACAGACAAGATATACTGTAAAGGGAAAAGTGATCGACGGATCGGATCGCCAACCCATGCCGGGTGTAACGGTCTCCAATAAAGAATTTCCTGCCAACGGTACAAATACAGATCCGGAAGGACGTTTTTCTATAGATGTTCCGCCAGGCACACAAACGCTTGTCTTTTCATTTATCGGTTATGAAACGCTTGAGTTAGAGATAGATCTGCAATCGGGTCAGGAATGGACCGTAACCCTGACCGAAGGAAGCCACCTGATCGAAGAAGTAGTAGTGAATGCCCGGTCTGTACGGGAAAAACTGGACAACGTGCTGATCGGTGTGGAAAAAATCGAGATCTCGGAAATGGCTAAGATGCCTTCTCTGTTGGGTGAACGCGACATCATACGCTCACTGCAACTACTGCCGGGAGTCAAATCCGAGGGAGACGGTTCGAGCGGCTTTCAGGTAAGGGGCGGAACGGCAGTGCAGAACCTGATCGTGCTCGACGATGCCACCATATACAATGCCGGACATCTGATAGGTATTTTCTCCACTTTCAACGACGACGCACTCACCAACGCCTCCCTCTATAAAGGTCAGATCCCCGCTCAGTTCGGCGGTGCCGTTTCTTCTGTGTTCGATATCCATACCAAAACAGGGAATATGCACGACTATAAATGGAACGGAAGTGTGGGCCTGCTCTCTGCGAAAATAAACGTGGAAGGGCCCATCGCCCGGGAGAAGGCCTCCTTTTTTGTATCTGCCCGACGGAGTTATCTGGATATGTTCCTGAAACTGACGGAGGATTACAAAGACAATACCCTGAATTTTTACGATATAAATGCCAAGGTAAACTATAAAATTACCGATAACGACAACCTCTTCGTCTCTTTCTTTATCGGCCGGGATAATATGGGACTGGAAGATCTCGTGTCCATGAAATGGGGAAATGTGGCATCGACCTTCAGGTGGTACCACCGTTTCAGTGACCGACTGCATGCCAACACCTCCCTGATCCTGTCGTCCTACATTTCCGATAACAGCATTGAAATACTCGATATCAACAACAGCTTAGATACCCATATCCGCAAGTATGGGGTACGGGAAGATCTGACCTGGTCGGCCCACAGCCGCCATACATTGAAATTCGGGTTCGAATCGCATTACAACGACCTGAAATCTGCCGAGTGGGACCTGAATAATTACCGGGAAAAGGAAAGACGGTATGCCTGGGAAAATTCCTTGTGGCTCAACGAAGACTGGAAAGCCGCGGATCACCTTACAGTGTCGGCAGGATTGAGACTGAATGCCTTTTCCGCACTCGGAGGTTCACCCTATTACCGGCTCGACACCAACGGAGATATCGTAGAAACGCTGGCATACAAATGGGGCGATTTTGTTAAAACTTACCTGGTACTGGAACCGCGGGCCAGTCTGAATTACAGCATCAGCCGGAATCAGAGCCTCAAAGCGGGATACAGCCGGACCTCACAGAATATCCATGCACTCAGGGTACAAAGTATGTCCCTCCCCATGGACCGTTACACGATGAGCAGTAACCATGTGAAACCGCAGACCGCGGACCAGTTCAGTCTCGGGTATGTAGCACTTACCGGTAATCAGAAATATGAATTTTCAGCGGAAGGATATTACAAGTCGATCCGTAACGTACTGGACTACAAAGACGGCAAATCCTTCAACTCCGAAATAGAGATCGAAAGGATCATTCTCCCGGGCAAAGGGCGTTCGTACGGAATGGAAATGTATGCCCGCAAAAATACAGGGCGGATCACCGGATGGGTTTCCTATACACTTTCCTGGTCGGACAATAAAATTCCCGGAATAAATAATGACCAATGGTACACTGCCGGGAACGACCGTCGGCACGATATATCGGTGGTAGGGATGTACGAACTTCCCCGGGGATGGCAAATGGCAGCGACATGGGTCTATAACACCGGGCAGGCCCTCACGGCTCCAAGCGCGAAATATACAGTTAACGGCGAAACGATCTATTATTATGCCGAACGCAACGGCTACCGCGCCCCTGCCTATCATCGGCTGGACATCAGTGCCACCCATACCAAAGTGAAAAAACGATATACCCGTGAATGGTCGTTCGGGTTGTACAACGCGTATTGTCACTACAATCCTTTCATTATCTCGTTTGAGGACGACGATAGCAAGCCATCGGGAAGTAAAGCGGTACAGACCTCCCTTTTTGGAATTATTCCCTCGGTCACTTACAGTTTTAAATTTTAACCGTCATGAAAAATAAACTTTATATCATCACAGGTCTGCTTTTCTTTTTTACGGCATGTGAAAAAGAGATTGAAATCGGATATCGTTCCGTAGATCCCATCCATGTGGTGGAAGGCCGCATCACGAATGAAGTAACGGAGGTGCTTGTCACACTGACAAAGGATATGGACGACGGAAGTGAACCCACACCGCAGGACAACGCCACAGTTACCATAACTACAGAGAACGGTGACCACTTCCAGCTTGCTTTCGGGACCGATGGATATTACCGGGCAAACGGATTGACGGGAACGGTCGGAGAGAATTATACACTGAAAGTTACCGTCGGTGAGAAAGAATTTACTTCCGAATCCTTTATGCACGATGCTGCCGGAATAGATGAACTCTATTTTCAGTGGCTGAAGGTAATGGGACAAAGATTTGTGATAATGACTTTTTCTTTCCGGGATATACCCGATGAAGAGAATTACTATTGTTACCGGATATACCGTAACGGAGAAAACTACCGCTGGAATGTGATGCACGACCGCGGAAATGACGGCAGAGACATCACAGTAGATATTGTGTGTATGACCGAAAAAATGGCTGAAGACAACAAGGAAGACGACTGGGACGATATCCTGTATGAAGGCGATGTGATCGAAATAGAGTTGCAAACCATAGATAAACGTACCTACGATTACCTTTTTTCCGTAGGATTGAGCGACACAGCCAGTACGAATCCGATAGACAATTTTACAGGAGGATGCCTCGGCTATTTTGCTGCTTATTCAACGTCCCGCATACATACCATATTCTCCTATGCTGATATCGTGAACCCTTAAAAAAGAATCATTTACGAATCTTTAAAAAATACGCGTATGAAAAAGAAATTATTCGTTTTCGGCATTGTTTCGTTACTGATTACCGGAGTGTCGAAAGCACAAGATGAGTTAAATCCAAACAATTTACCTATGGAACTGACAACATTTGAAACCATTCCCTTGCAGCAACCCGACCTGAATGGCGGAGATGCGCTGATGACGGCTATGAGTAAACGTAAATCCGACCGGGATTTTCAGACCGGAAATCTTTCGTTGAAACACCTGTCTGAAATCCTGTGGGCTGCCTACGGCAGCAACCGCGAAGATGGCAAAAAGACGGCTCCTTCTGCCCTTGCCCTTTATCCTCTCAACGTGTATGCGATCCTGGAAAATGGAATCTACCTGTACGATGCCAGAAACCATGCACTTGTACCCGTGATCGAAGGAGACCACAGGGAGCTGGCTGGTGGATTCCCGGCTGCGAAAACCGCCCCTCTCAATCTGGTTTTTATTGCTGATTACAGCAAATATCAGAACACTGGTAACGACATGATAGATGGTTTCCTGAAAGTTCCTCAGACCAGGGTACGGTTTGCAAGCCTCGATGCAGGCCATTGCACGCAGAACGTGTATCTATACTGTGCTACGGAAGGTATCAAAACCGTAGTAAGAGGCAGTGTAGAAGCCGGATTCATGGAATTGCTGGGCCTTGGCGAAGATCATGAATTTATTGTTGCGCAGACTATCGGATATTAAATGTATCACCATGCTGAAAAACGGGGGAGGGTATCTGGTAAAACCTTTATCCTCCTTTATCAGACTATCTGAATAACTGCTTTGCCCTTTCTTATTGCTGGCAAAAACGGCTGAAAAATTTAAATCACCACACAATACAGTGATTATGTGGGGATTACACACCCATCGAGGTTCCTGGCGGATTTTTAACATTTCCCGTAAACCGCTATCCATCAAAGGAATATCTTAATTTTTCTTTTGCTTTAGTCTAACAATTGTACAACTATATTTTTGTTTTACTTAATTAATTATCAATCAATTATATAGATTTGGTTCAGGTTCCCCGGAACCCTGTTTACATGTTTGTAAAATACTCATAATCAATATAATTATTCTATCTCCTTTATGCGTTCTATCTGCCTGTTTAGAAAATAGTCAGCATATTGAGTATAATCTTCTGTTTCATAAAAGGCAATCAGACCTTTTCTGTAATTCAGAATATCCGCATCTTTTGCAGAGTATACAGGTATTATATCTGCATTCATTAATGCAATACTTTCCACCATCCGGGTGGTTCGTTTGTTACCATCAATAAAAGGTTGCAAACAGGCTAAATTACAATGTAAATATATTGCCTTTTCCAGCGGGTTAGTATATTCTTCCTGTTTGAATAAAATCTGATTCAGTCCACTTTCTATCTCCTGTTTATTTTTAGGTGGAGTATACTCTGTTCCACTGATACGAACCGCACGTGTTCTTAATGAACCTGATTCCTCATTAGAAACCAATCCGATTGAAATAGATTGGTGAATCCGGAAAAGAGTACGTTCATTAATCACCTCTTGATTTTTCTCTTTATTAATATATTCAACTTCGGAAATGAATGTATTATAAAGGTTCTTCAGCATCTTTGCATCCTCATATCGTTTTTCAGAAGTAATATCGTCTTTTAATAAAGCTTCCGTTTCAATATAGGTATAGGTATTACCTTCTATTTTTCCTGAATAATAACACCAGACTACTGCCAGATCTTTTATTTCGTTAGAATAAAGTTCTGATAATTTTGCTAAAGGGCTTTGCAATATAAAAGTTGCTTTTTCCTGTTGCTCTTTGTTGAATATGAGTGACATATATTTTTTGTTTATTTATTCGCTCCAA
Organism: Bacteroides sp.; assembly: GCA_021202275.1. Lineage (GTDB taxonomy): Bacteria > Bacteroidota > Bacteroidia > Bacteroidales > Bacteroidaceae > Bacteroides. The sequence continues at coordinate 189,845 of JAJQDI010000028.1, read as the reverse complement.
TTATACTTTTAGACTCATAATAACGAATCTGTTGTTTTAAATCTTCCATATCCTGTTTAATGGAATCCGAAACAGGAATTTTATGCTTGTCCAAAAAAGAAATTATCTTGTGCAGTTCTTCCTGTGTTTGCATTTTACGAATTCCATAATAATAGGAAGAAGTAAATTCAAACTCATCTTTACTCATTAACAACTTAGTTAAATCTTTTGGAGCTGTTTTATCGGTAATATTTATTTTAGTTTCTAATAATGAAGAGATATATTCCAAATCACTTTCATCGGGATTATACTGTTTGTTCAATACATCAAAATATGAATTGAATGTTTTGTTTTGATTGTCCCATTCCAGCTTTATCATACCGAAGCCATGAATAGAATAGGCTAACACCTTTTTAATCAAACCAAAAAGTTTTTCTTTAGACACATTTATATAATCCATTTCTTCATTTGCACCTGAATCAAAGAAGTAAGCAGGCTCAACTTTAAAATATTTAGATATAGCAATTAAGGTATCTATTTTGGTAGAGTTGCCTTTAATGATCTTATGCAAACTTTGCTCCGTCATTCCTAAGTCTGATGCCGCCTGTTTCACGGTTACACCATTCTTTTCACACAATTCTCTTATACGGGATAAATGAACCATAAAGTTTAATTTTCATCAAATGATAAACTTTTAGTTTAGCAAAACTTCTTTTGTTTCTATATTTGCGGTGTAAATATAGAAAATAAAATTTAGTGCAAACCATAATTCTATTTATTAATTAATGGTTTATAATATGGAAATAGTCATTGTAACAACAGAATTTTCTATTGAGAAGATCATAGAAAGAGTTTTTGATAAGAAAATGCCTCAAACGGCAGAATCCGGGATTGAACGAACTTTTTCAGTATTAATCAGGTCGCTAAGATGCTAAAGTGATCTCATAAAAAGATTTCCGATTTAGTGGATGCAGGAATATTAAAAACAACTCCCGATAAAAGAATCTATGAGAGTTCTATCCGGGAATACAATCAAAATTAATAGGTACAACAAAAGCAGAAAAACTATCGAATTTACCCTTTTTATCCTTCCACTATAGAGGACGTAAGTGCTTAAAAAACAGAAGGAATAGAAAAATTCTTTCTATTCCTTCAACTGTTCCAGAGGTTCCTGGCGGATTCGAACCGCCGTAGACGGTTTTGCAGACCGGTGCCTAGCCACTCGGCCAAGGAACCTTATGATTCGTTTGCGGATGCAAAGGTATACATTTTTTCTGTAATTGCAACTATTTACAGCAATTTTTATCTGTAGATTTCTGGTTCATCTGACACTCTCTGCGCTTCTCGTCCATCATTCTCTTTAAATCACAGCCACTTACACAGGAGGTACAGGGATTGTCATTTTTCCCGGCGCGCCGCCACCAGAAGAGGGTACGGCGGATCACCCAGAAAAAACAACAGGCCACAATAATATATACAATTACATCTTGTAAAGTCATAACAATAAACTACCCAATTGATATACAGCAAAGGTTACAAGCCACGCCAATACGGTTGTATAAATCCCGGCAAAGATAGCCCATTTCCATCCGCCGGCTTCCTGCCTGATCGCCACTAAAGACGCGATACACGGGAAGTAGATCAGTACAAACAGCATATAGCAGAAAGCCACCAGGGGAGTGATAGGGATACGTTCCCCCAGACTCACCATATCCACATCGGCATCATTGGTATAAAGCACTCCGAGGGTACTTACCACCAGTTCCTTCGCACCTATTCCGGAAAGAATACCAATGCCTAATTTCCAGTCAAATCCCAAAGGTTCGATCACCGGCTCTACCGCCTTACCGATCTGTCCGATGTAGGAATTCTCCTGCTGCTCAGCTTCCGTCTCGTAGGCATCGTGATCCGGATAATAACCCAGGAACCAGATCACGACGGAAGCGATCATAATAATTCCCCCCATCTTTTTCAGATACTGTGCTCCTTTGTCCCAGGTATGCCGACAGATCGCTTTCAGCGTAGGCATACGGTAAGGAGGAAGTTCCATGACAAACGGTGTATCGTCTCCCTTCACCAATGTCTTACTGAATATACGTGCCAACACCACTGCCAGGAATATACCGGTCAGATAAATGGAAAACAACACCCATGCCGCATTGTTCGGAAAGAAAGCTCCGACCATCACCAGATAGATAGGTAACCGGGCGCTACACGACATCAAGGGGTTGATCAGGATGGTGACCAGACGATTCTTCCGGTTCTCAATCGTACGGCAAGCCATAATGGCCGGCACATTACAGCCAAATCCCATCACCAGCGGAATAAAAGATTTTCCGTGAAGCCCCATCTTATGCATCACCTTATCCATGATGAACGCGGCCCGGGCCATATATCCGGTGTCTTCCATAAACGATATACAGAAATACAGGATCAGGATGTTGGGCAGGAACACGATCACCCCTCCTACTCCACCAATGATCCCATCGACCAACAAGTCTTTGAGCGTACCGTCGGCCATGGTATGGCGGAGCCATTCTCCCAACTCTTCCACTCCCCACTCAATGGCTTCCATGGGATATTCACCCAGCACAAAAGTAAGCTGGAACATCAGGAACATAAACAGGAAAAACAGCGGGAAACCAACGTAACGATTCGTCACAATGGCATCCAGCAGGCGGGTAACCTGTTTTTTCTCTATCTTATTATCCGTATAGGTCTCTGCCAGGGCCCCACTGATAAAAGCATATTTGGCATCGGTAATAGCTGATTCACTATCCTCCCCTATGGCAGCCGCGATCTTCTTAGCCATTTTATCACGTACCTGCAGGATCTCTTCTTTGTTGGACAGGAAGTTAACCATCTGTTCTACCTCTCCGTCAAACTCCAGCAACTTGATCGCCAGAAAACGGGTAGAATATTTGTGACGGATATCTTCATTGGCAGAGATCACCTTCTTTACAGCCTCTATGGCCGCTTCGATATCCGCGCCGTGGTTGATATGGATGTGACGATAGACCCGGTCTTTGATCTTCTGCTCGTCCGAATACTCTTCCAGATGTTCTTCATGGCCTTTTTCATCTACATGTTTCAGGTGCCAGTCTTGCAGTTCCCGGGCTACTTCCTGATTCATGTTTCCATCTTTATCCAGAAAATCAGCTCCTTCATACAGGTTGATCACCACATGGAAAAGATGATTCAGCCCTTTTCCGCGTTTCGATACGGTAGGTATCATAGGCACCCCGAACAACCGGCTGAGATGCCTGTAATCCAATGTATTTCCACTGGCTTCCAACTCATCGTACATATTCAGAGCTACAGCCATACGCACATTCATATCAATCAGTTGCGTAGTCAGATAGAGGTTCCGTTCCAGGTTGGAGGAGTCTACCACATTGACAATCACATCCGGGGTTTCGTCGACAATATGCCGGCGCACGTATACCTCTTCCGGGGTATAGGTAGAAAGAGAATAGGTACCCGGAAGGTCTACAATGCGGAAACGGTACCCTTCAAAATCAAAATATCCCTCTTTGGCATCTACAGTCACTCCGCTGTAGTTACCCACATGTTCATGCGATCCGGAAACAATATTGAAAAGAGAGGTTTTCCCACAGTTGGGATTCCCTACCAAAGCTACATTGATGATACGTCGCTTGCCCAGAGCCACCTGTTTCATTTGCTCTTCCTGAGCCACAACTTCCTCGCTGAGTTCGCTGAAGTCCGGATGCTCCGATGCCTGCTTCAAGGCTTCCTCTTCACTGATCACCTCGATCATATAAGCCTCCTGTCTGCGCAGAGAGACTTCATAACCCAGCAACCTGTATTTGATCGGATCTTTCAGAGGAGCATTCAGCAACACCTCCACTGTTTTTCCTTTGATAAAGCCCATTTCCACAATACGCTTGCGGAAGCCACCGTGTCCCAGGACCTTTACTATCACTCCTTTTTCACCTGTTTTCAGTTCGGATAAACGCATAAGATATTCGGTGTTTTATTTTCTCTGTTTCAAAGGTGCAAAGATACGGCTTATCTGTCAGTGAAACAAATTATTTAGATTGCTTTTAAATAACAAGAAATAGGTATATTTCCAGCCCCGTGAAAGAGGTTTGTTGACCTGCGTCAATCCATTCGTACCTTTTATCTGTTATCTTTGTAAGCAAACTTCAACTGGTGATGGAATATATTAAAAATCTGGTTTTTGACTTCGGCGGAGTGATCGCCGATATCGACAGAGACAATGCTGTGTCTCATTTCAGATCTCTGGGACTCACAGAGGCAGACACGTTATTAGACAAATACCATCAAAAAGGTATTTTCCTGGAGGTAGAAGACGGACGCACGGATGCGGTAGGATTCGCAGAAAAATTGAGTAAGCTGTGCCACAAAGAGCTTTCTGTGGCGGAGTGTAAGCAAGCATGGCTCTCTTTTTTCACCAACATTCCCGGCTATAAATTAGATTACCTGAACAGTCTGAAAAACAAGTACAGGATATTTGTGCTCAGTAATACCAATCCTTTTGTCATGAGCTGGGCACGTAGCAAAGACTTTACTTCCGCCGGAAAGCCATTGGACGATTATGTAGAGAAAATATATGCCTCTTATGAAATGGGTTGTGTGAAACCGGATAAAAAGATATTCGAATTCATGTTAAAAGACGCAGGTATCCGTCCCGGAGAAACTCTTTTTATTGACGATGGAGCATCTAACATAGAGAGAGGCAAAGAACTGGGATTTCTTACTTTCCAACCCAAGAACGGGGAAGACTGGAGAGATTCGCTGACTACCTTATTAGAAACAATGAATGAAGAATAAGGGAGGATCCCGGCTTCATCTGTCGCCAACAGATATTTTCCGTTCTTTCCGGAAAGGTTTTCCTGAGAGAAAAGTTATCTTTGTACCATGTTAGTCAATCGTGTAGCAACTTACATTCAAAAAGAGGATCTGCTTCCGGAACAGGGAAAGGTACTGATCGCTTTAAGTGGCGGAGCAGACTCTGTGGCCCTTCTGCATATACTGATGGATCTTGGATATACCTGCGAAGCTGCTCACTGCAACTTCGCGCTCAGGGGTGAGGAATCGGACCGGGACGAAGCGTTTGTACGCGCGCTTTGCCACACACTGGATATCCCTTTGTATGTCAAAAGGTTTGACACACACAAGTATGCTTCGGAGAAGCATATATCCATAGAAATGGCTGCACGGGAACTACGCTATGACTGGTTCGCTTCTCTACGCCAGCAGCTCTCTGTCCCTGTTACAGCAGTAGCACACCACCGGGACGACAGTGTGGAAACTCTCCTGCTCAACCTGATCCGGGGTACCGGCCTGCATGGTTTGCGGGGCATTCCTCCCAGGAACAGTTCCATTATCCGCCCGCTGCTCTGTGTTACCCGGGAAGAATTGATCGCCTATCTGGACAGAGTGGGGCAACCTTATGTAACGGATAGCTCCAATCTGGCAGACAAGTATACACGTAACAAGATCCGTCTGAATCTGCTCCCCCTCCTGCGTGAGATCAATCCCGGCGTTGATAAAAGCCTCATGCAGACGAGCGAATACCTGCGCCAGGTATCCCTGGTCTACGACCAGGCTATAGAGAAGGCCAAAGAGCGTATTCAGACACCAGAAGGAATCCGGATCGGGGCATTGCTGCAAGAGAAAGCACCTGAGACTGTGCTGTTTGAGATCCTGTATCCTCTGGGATTCTCCCCGGAACAGATCCGTGCTATTTTCAGTTCGCTGTCCGGGCAACCGGGACGACAGTTTACCGGCTCCCGCGGATGGAGAACGATCAAAGACAGAGAGATGTTGTTGTTGGTGAGGACAGATACCGGCAAAGAGCTTGCCCCGTTCCGACTGGTCACAGAAACCCTGTTCCGTACACCGGACTTCGTAATACCCCGTGACAAACATATAACCTGTATAGACGCCGATAAGATCCATGCTCCGTTGGAAATAAGAAAATGGCAACCGGGAGACAAGTTCGTACCGTTGGGTATGAAAGAAAAAAAACTGATCAGTGATTTCCTGACTGATCTCAAATATTCCCTTCCCCGCAAAGAGCAACAATGGCTGATATGCTGTGGCGATCAGATCGTATGGGTGGTCGGAGAAAGAATAGATGACAGGTTCCGGATCAATGAAAAAACAGAAAGAATAATGCTCCTGTCTATAGAAAAACCTATCCATACGAAGGCTGATCCTGTCACTGAAACTCAGTTCTGACTTTTCAGAAAAAAGTATGCTTCCATACTATTTTTCCAGGAAGAAATTTCACTCCTGATACACCGGAAAGATAGCGAAGATCCGGAAAATACAGTCAGCCATTTACATGCCTTTTCTCTGGATCTCCCCCTTTTCTCTCAGAGGAATTTCCGGGACTCAACGACCGGAAGACAAGGCATGCATATTCCCGAATGAAAAAACAACTCCCACTTTTCTTTATTATTTTTTCGTTCCGGAATACTTTTTATTTTACCCTTTATTATTCCTAACAAATGAACAAATTCCTGAAAAAGTATGTTTGCTGTAAAGAGGGTCAGTAACTACCCAAATAGTCCGTTTTACAGGTAAAAATCGTGTTTTCGCACTGAAAAACCGTAAACATATCTATAAAAAATCTTTATTTAGAGATAGAAGATAAAATATTTATTATATTTGCATCGTTGAAAATTTCTGTTGTTCCTCTCTCCGGAGGAAATTTACCACAGATTTCCGATTCAATAGCATTCATCCCAAATTCATTATACAACGCTTATATGTTTGCAACATCTGCAAATTACTCCGTGTGCATACATATACGACGGCAAATGAAAGAAATTAAAAACTTACTTATACTGTATGTATAACATTATTCAATTGAACGACAAAAATTTGTCGGAACTTCAAACTATTGCCCAGGAGTTGGGTATCAAAAAAGCTGAATCTTTTAAAAAAGAAGAACTTGTCTACAAAATATTAGATGAGCAGGCCATTGTGGGAGCTACCAAAAAAGTAGCCGCGGATAAATTAAAAGAAGAACGCAAAGAAGAAAAAAAACAACGTTCGCGCGTCTCTGTGAAAAAAGGGAATACCGATAAAGTGGTGTCTGCTGCCAAGAGTGGTGAAGTAACCAAAGCCGAAGCAACTCCCAAAGCAGCCAAAGCAACCGCTCCTGCCGAACCTGTAACAAAGACCAAAGAATCTTCCCAGGCAAAAACAGAGGATGCTACCGCCTCTCAGGAAGCTACAGCCAAACAGCCTAAAAGAAAAGTAGGTCGTCCACGGAAAATCGTTGAAAATACAACTGCGAATGAAGCCGAAGCAGCTCCGGCAATCAAAGAGGCTCAGGAACCACAACTTCAGGAACCACAGCTTCAGGAGCCTAAGGAGGCAGAAGCGGAAAAACCTGTCAAAGCAGTGAAGAAAATACAGAATAAAAAACCTTCCAAACCGGAACCGGTAAAAGAAGAAGCCCCCATTGTGTTAGAGGCGATAGACGATTTTGTTCCCATAGAAGATCTCCCATCCGAAAAGATAGAACTTCCGACAGAATTGCTGGGAAAATTCGAAATGACGAAAGCCGAAACCGCTCCGGTACAGGAGGCTCCTGCGCAACCGCAACGCCCGCGTATTGTTCGTCCGAACAATGGTAATAACGGAAATGGAAATGGCAATGGTAACAATTACCCGGCCAATAACCAGAACCTCAACCAGAATCAAAATCAGAACAATAACAACCGCAACCCGAACAATCAACGTCAGGTCAATCCGCAACAGGCACCTCAGGAACGAAAAGTAGTGGAAAAGGAAAAGCCTTATGAATTTGATGACATCCTCACCGGAACCGGAGTTCTGGAGATCATGCAGGATGGATACGGGTTCCTGCGTTCGTCCGACTACAATTACCTCTCCTCTCCGGATGATATCTATGTATCTCAATCACAGATCAAACTTTTCGGGCTGAAGACCGGAGATGTGGTAGAAGGAATTATCCGTCCGCCGAAAGAAGGAGAAAAATACTTCCCACTGGTCAAAGTATCCAAGATAAACGGCAGAGACGCTGCTTTTGTACGCGATCGTGTACCGTTCGATCACCTCACTCCGCTTTTCCCGGACGAGAAATTCAAGTTGTGCAAAGGAGGCTATTCGGATTCTCTGTCGGCTCGTGTAGTAGACCTTTTTGCTCCGATCGGAAAAGGACAACGCGGTCTGATCGTGGCACAGCCCAAAACGGGTAAAACGCTTCTGATGAAAGACATTGCCAATGCCATCGCTGCCAACCACCCGGAGGTATATATGATCATGTTGCTGATCGACGAACGTCCGGAAGAGGTGACAGATATGGCTCGTAGCGTAAACGCGGAGGTGATCGCATCTACCTTTGACGAACCGGCCGAACGCCATGTGAAGATCGCTGGCATTGTATTGGAGAAAGCCAAACGCATGGTAGAGTGCGGACACGATGTGGTGATCTTCCTCGACTCTATCACACGTCTGGCACGGGCATACAATACAGTTTCGCCGGCCTCCGGAAAAGTACTTTCCGGTGGAGTAGACGCCAACGCATTGCACCGTCCGAAACGTTTCTTCGGGGCCGCACGTAACATTGAGAACGGAGGTTCACTCACCATTCTGGCTACCGCTCTGATTGACACCGGTTCGAAAATGGACGAAGTGATCTTTGAAGAATTCAAAGGTACGGGAAATATGGAGTTACAACTCGATCGTAACCTTTCCAACAAACGTATTTTCCCCGCTGTGAACATCGTGGCTTCCAGCACACGCCGCGACGACCTTCTATTGGATAAGCAAACCCTGGATCGCATGTGGATCCTGCGCAAGTACCTTTCCGACATGAATCCGATCGAAGCGATGGATTTTGTGAAAGACCGTCTGGAAAAAACAAGGGACAATGATGAGTTCCTAATGAGCATGAATGGCTAAAAAATGATTCTGGTCCTATAGGGAAAATGGGATATTTCTTCAGGGAAATATCCCATTTTTTATTCTCTTCTTTCTGATGAGGTGGCCCCAAATAAGAAATGAAGCTATTTAAAAATTCTGAAGGAAGGACCGGTTCCGGCCCAAGGTAGCCATAGGCGTCAGGCTAAGAGATCAATTGTTTTTATATTTTCCGTTTTTCGATTCCCGGATATTCACCAACCTAATAGGTATGTTTCGCTCTAACCCGTTGCCAGGCTCTATACCAGTCTGTTCTTTGCGTTCCCCGAAGGGAATATATCCATGCCGGAATTACTTTTGGAGAGCGGAACGACAGTGAAACGAACCAAAGCTATCCTGGGTAAACAGATATATAAGGGGCAATCTTAAAAAGGTTGCATATAGAATATGTATTGACCACAGTTCACTTTACCACCGGGCTACTGATATATCCCCTTCGGGGAACACAGAGGGAAACAGATCATGGGAATAGGATGGGGTTACATCCAGTCTATAAAAAAGGTAATAATCTGTTCATGTGACAACTTTCTTATACCTTTATTTGTTGTGATCTTCTGTTTCCTATTCTTCGGACAAAAAGAAAAGAGACCTCCGGACGGCGCCTGTAAAAGGTCGGGGGAACTATCGCGTGTCACACAACAAAAAAGACCACTTTCACAAGCAGTCTTTCCTTTACTTTTTACATCTGGTTATATAGGTTCCGGAGTGGTTGCCCACCCGGCACCTTTTACTATACATAGTTGTAGTTCATCAAGCCCGTCCAGTCTTTTGGCATATATAGATCCAATTTCTTGGTTTTCTACACTTATCTATCTACAGATCTTCACAAAGAATGCTATTCTTCGCTTTGCAAAGATAGCAATTTTTGCCAGAGATGTCCCATATCGGTACAAAAAACTATCCTGTATAAGTAAAAATTAATATTTCATTTCCACAGATGTATCCTCTTTCTTTTGTGGTTCAGACAGAAAAACCAGCCTGGTTTCTGTAACTTATCTGCCTGGTTCGCTATAACCAGAACTTCAGAAAAGATTTTCTACTCTTTCTAAAGTTTACAGGAAAGGAAGCACTCATACTGATCCGGAAAATACAAATCTCCGGAAAAGATGTTCTGCTTTTGAAGTTTTTTGATAGGTTTTTCTACAATTTTGAAACAGGTTTATGAATGTCTTTCCTATTTTTACTCCGGAAACAACCCTTATCTCATACCACCTTATGAAAGCTTTTTATCCGTTGCTGACTCTCTTTCCCTTCTCCCAGTGTATCACCGCACAGGAACGCCCCAACTTCCTGATCATCCAATGTGACCACCTGACCCAACGCGTCACAGGTGCTTACGGAGAAACGGAAGGGTGCACTCCTGCCATCGATCGCATCGCCGAACAGGGAGTTGTGTTTGCAAACGCGTATGTAGGCTGCCCCCTGAGTCAACCTTCACGCGCGGGGTTATGGAGTGGTCTGATGCCTCACCAGACCCGTATCCGTTCCAATTCCGGAGACACCATCAATCCACACCTACCCGAACATATACCTACCCTGGGAAGCATCTTCTCTTCTCAGGGATATCGCGCTGTTCATTTTGGTAAGACGCACGATATGGGAGCGTTGCGGGGATTTACACATAAGGAACCGGTAGCCCGGCCATTCGACGATCCGGAATTCCCACTCAACAAAGACAGCTATCTGGATGTGGGTACCTGCGAAGATGTGACTGCTTTTCTCTCTTCCGCTCCCGAGCAGCCATTCATCTGCATCGCCGACTTCCTGAACCCACATAACATATGCGGGTATGTAGGTACATACGAAGGAGAGCATATCAATCCTTCTTTCGACGGACCGCTGCCCGAGCTTCCTGAGAATTTCGAGGTCAGTGACTGGGAGGCACTCCCCGTTCCGATCCAGTATATCTGTTGCAGTCACAGGCGCATGACACAGGCTGCTCATTGGAGCGAAGAGAATTACAGGCATTACATTGCCGCGTTCCAGCACTATACACGCATGGTTTCCCGACAGATCGGACACCTCTTGGAAACTTTATATGCTACCCCAGCCGGTAAAAACACCATTGTCGTGATCTTGTCGGACCATGGAGACGGAATGGCTTCACACCGGATGGTCACCAAACAGATCAGTTTTTACGAAGAGATCACCAATGTTCCTTTTATTTTCGCCGGTCCGGGAATCGTAAAAAGAGAAAATCCGGTGAAAGAACTGCTCACACATCCAACCACAGATCTGTTGCCTACTCTGTGCGAATTGGCGGGTATAGATATTCCCCTGGAAAAACCGGGGATCAGCCTCGCCCCTTTCTTATGGGGGAAAGAACAGAAAAGACGTCATCCGTATGTCGTATCCGAATGGCACAGTGAATACGAAGTCATTGTCTCCCCCGGACGGATGATCCGCAGTCCGCACTATAAATACACCCACTATCTCGAAGGAGAAGGAGAAGAGTTGTATGATCTCCGCAACGATCCGGGAGAGACCAGGAACCTGGCACGGGATGGATCCTGTAAAGAGGTACTGGAAGCACATCGGGAGATGCTGGAAGATTATATCCTGCGTACAGCAGACGACTACCGGAGCCTGAACGTAAAAGCCGATCCGCAATGGAGGCGGCATACACCGGGCTATCCGCATCACGAGGGAGCAACAGCCCAATGAAGAGATTTACGATGTACTGAACCAACGGCTCTCATTCCTGCTCACCGGAATATTTTCGCATCCACTTTATGGTTTTCCTTTACTCACGAACATCCAGCAAACAACGCATCTGACGCAGAAAATTTGTTTTCCAATCGGCAAGAAACTGTGTAAACTCCTCTTCCTTATCGTAAAACAGAGATAAGATAATGGGTCTGGACAAAAAAGGATAGATCAACTGACTGTAGAAAGTCACAAACAGTACCGATACAGGTACAGTACGTATACGACCGGCTTCCATCTCTTTGCGTACCACCTGCAGCACATCTTCCATGTAACTTTCCAGATGCAGAGACTGTATCGTATGCATCAGATGAGGCATATCTCTCCGGGCTTCATCCATGATAAAACCCGGCAGATCGGGGTTCTCATTAAATATACGGATGTACGCGTCTACCACTTTCTCTATCTTCTCCATAAAAGGGGTCTCCTGGCAGAATATCACCTGTATACGGGGAAGAAAAGAGGTTACCAAAGAGCCAAATACGGCCTGGAACATTTTTTCCTTGGTACGATAATAATAATGTAAGGTAGGACGATTGATACTGGCGGCAGCGGCAATCGCACTCATATGGGTCTTGTGATACCCATTCGCTACAAAGAGCCGACGGGCCACTTCTACTATTTTCTCCTCAGGAGTCTGTACAGATGCCATATGTATTTTTATTTCAAATGATTAATAAACAACAACAGACGATTGATCACATTCACATCACTCACACCGCTGTCAAAATCCAGGGAAAGCAGATTCATCCGGGGATAAAGGGATTTGATCCGTTTCTCGATCCCTTTAGAGATAACATGATTGGCTATGCATCCAAACGGTTGCAGACTGATCACATTGTAATGACCGCTCCTGGCACAGGAAATCACCTCCGCAGGCAACAACCATCCCTCCCCGAACTGAGCAGATAACGAAACCACTTCCCTGGCATGATGAGCCTCTTCGAAAATATCGGTAAACGGGGTGAAATACCGGAAAGCGGCAGCTTCCCGGTTGATCCGGGCAATGTGCCTGCTGATGAGTTTATAAACCCCTGTTACCACAAACCCGGGTACCGTTGTCCGCTCCAGATAAGTTTGCCTGTTCACTTGGGTGTTCACAAAGCTTTGCAGGAAAAAGGGAGTGAGCAAAGGAGGTATTACCTCTATCCGCCGATCCACCAGCCAGCGCACAATGTCTTTGTGAGAGAATGAATTATATTTCAGATAGATCTCTCCGACAATACCCACCTTAGGCAGACACACATCTTCTCTGACGATCCGGTCAAACGCTGTAGCTGCCTCAGCCAACAGACGGATCAACTGTTTACGATCGTTCTTTACAATCACAGGGCGGGCAGCATCCAGATAATGATCCCGCAACCGGGTAGCCTCTCCACATGATTTCTCCCGTACCACAGAGGCATAGTAGAATTTGGAGATACAATCGCTGTAGAGAACGGTGGTAACCACCATAGGCAATACGCGCAGCCAATCTATCCGGAAACCGGGTTGCTCGTTGACAAGCCCGCTACCCATGGCTATGGATATGACCGGCACCTCCGCGAATCCGGCATCTGCCATGGCCTTTTTGATCAGGGAAATGTAACTTGACGCCCGGCACTGCCCGCCTGTCTGAGTGATGGCCACAGCCGTTTGTGCCGGATCATAGGCTCCGCCGCGTAATGCTTTCAGGATGTCTCCGACCACCAGCGTGGCGGGGTAACACACCTCGTTGTTGGCATACCGGAGACCGTATTCCGCAGACTCCGTATCACTGGGAGGCAGGATCTCCATCTCATAGCCTGCCAGCTCGAAGATAGCGGGTAGCAAAGGAGAAATGAACCCGGTGAAATGGGGAGCGATGATCTTCCGTTTCCGGTCAGGCTTTTCATAACTCGCCGTAGTGACAAAAGGCAGAGGTGGCCGAGCCTCTTTCCGGCTGAACCGCAGGCTCTCAATCACCGAACGCACCCTGAGCTTGAGAGATCCGATGTTGTTGACATCATCTATCTTCAACAAGGTGAAGGCTTTTCCGTACCTACGCAGCAGGGCACCTACCTCATCCAGTAAAAAAGCATCCGGTCCGCATCCGAACGAGGTCATTTGCATGTAGTGTATTTCCTGTGGTTGCAGGGTCGCCCAGCGCGCGGCCTTCATGATCCTGCCGGCGTATGCCCAACGCGAGATGAAATGACTCTCCTCCTTCCCCGGCGAATCTTCCCTGCGCGCGATGTCTTCGGTGAGCACAGTCACCCCCATAGCCGCAATCAGATCGGCCAGTTTGTGCTGGATAAGCGGATCGGTATGATAAGGCCGGCCAGCCAGAAGCACCACCAGCGCTCCTTGCTCGCAAGCCTGTTGGTAACATGTACGGTTGACCTCCAACAGTTCCCGTTCATACTCTTCCTGAGCTTTCCACGCATGGGAAATAGCGGCAGGGATCAACGCCGGATCTATCGGAAGCGCAGACAGATATTCCCGGCACTGCCGCGCCAGCAATTTTCTGTCTTTGAATGAGATCACTGGCGCGTCTACCGGAATATCCGGAGTAATGGCACTTTTGATCACATCCGAATAGCCACTGACGATGGGACAATTGAAACTGTCCATACCACCCTTTCCTTCCATTTTTTCATAAATGACATACGGAAAGAAGATCCGATCTACTTTCTTAGCCATCAGATCATAGATATGACTATGCACCAATTTGGCGGGAAAACAGATATTATCCGACATCACCGAGTGCACCCCGGCTTCGTAAGAAGGAAAAGTGGAACATTCGGACAGCACGATACGTATCCCACAGGCTTCGAACAAGGCATGCCAGAAAGGATACTCTTCATACATGTGCAAACAACGGGGAATACCGATGGTAAAGTCCCCCCTGCCGGTTACAGGCCGTTCGAACAGGAGCCGGTACTTATCCGTATATACATTGTATCCTCCCGAGACCTGATTGCCCCGATTGGAGAAGATCTTCTCACATTTATTACCCGCATAATACACATTTTCCGCAGAAAAGCGGTAACTCTGTACCAAACAACGGTTCTCGCACCCCCTGCAACGGATCGTGCGGATCTCACAGGAGGTCCGTTCCAGCAATCGCGGGACAGAGACTTTTCTTCCCGGAACGGTTTGGGCATACAACGCGCATCCGTACGCTCCCATCAGTTCGGGCAAGTCACTCCTGTAGACCGTTTTTCCGGTCAGCAACTCCAATGCGCGTACAATGGAGTCGTTACGTAAAGTTCCTCCCTGTACCACAATCGTATCACCCATCTCCGAGGTGTCTTTAAGTTTCAATACCTTGTAGAGGCAGTTCTTCACCACCGAATAGGACAATCCCGCGGCAATATCCCCGACAGAGGCTCCTTCGCGCAAGACCTGCTTCACTTTTGAATTCATAAATACCGTACATCGGGTACCCAGATCGCAGGGTGCGGAAGCGGTACACGCCAGACGGGCAAAATCCGGGACTTCATATTCCAGCGTCCGGGCAAAGGTTTCAAGAAACGAACCGCAACCCGACGAACAGGCCTCATTGATCTCCATCCTGGAGAGCAATCCCTTGTCGGTAAAAATGGCCTTCATGTCCTGTCCGCCTATATCCAGAATGAAAGAGACATCAGGCCGTATATGACGCGCCGCCATATAATGAGCCATGGTTTCGATCACCCCGGTATCTAACCGGAACGCGGCTTTGATCAGGTCTTCTCCATACCCGGTAGAACATCCGCCATACAGTTCCAGGGAGCAACCTGTCTGCTCACACTCCTGTTGCAACTGGCGCAATCCTTCTTTCACCGCCTGCACAGGATCGCCGTTATTGGATGTATAATAAGAAAAGAGCAAACGTTCCCGACTGTCGATCACTACGATCTTGGTGGTAGTAGAGCCCGAATCAATCCCCAGGTAGCCCGGTCCTGTATGTTGGGCCAGGGAGGCTCTGTCTATATGAAAGGATCCTTTTTCCTGCTTCCAGGCCTTGTATTCTTCTTCCGAACTGAAAATGGGTTTCAGACGACCTGCCGCTTTCACTGGTTTTACCTGCATATCGTTTTCCAGCAGTGTCAACAACTCTGCCAGCCTGACCTTTTGTTCTTCGCAGGAGCATAGAGCAGCTCCCCAGGCAGGGATCAGATGCGAATGTTCGGGGATCACAAAATCTGTGGCCGGAAGCTGAAGATAATCCATAAATGCTTTCCTGAGACCGGAGATAAAACTCAGCGGACCGCCACAAAGAAGTACGGAAGGTTTCACATCGCATCCGTGAGACAAGGTAGTTACGGTCTGTACAGCTACCGCCCGAAAAACGGAAGCCACGATATCCGCTTTATCCACATGTTTACTGATTAGGTTCTGCACGTCTGTTTTGGAAAATACTCCACACCGCGAAGCAATCGGATAGATACGGGAAGAACGGGAGGCATACGCGTCCATCTCCTCCACGGAAATGCCCAGCAACAACGCCATCTGATCGATGAAAGCTCCGGTACCCCCCGCGCAATTACCATTCATACGCAATTCGGAAGCTCCTCCTTCACGGAAATAAACGATCTTCGTATCCTCGCCTCCTATATCGATCAGGGTAGAGACCTGAGGATGGAGTGTTTCAACCCATCGGGTAGCCGCAACCACCTCCTGCACAAAAGGAAGGGAGTATTTCTCGGCCATACCTAACCCGACCGAACCGGTCAGGGTGAACGAAACCGGTTCGGAACCTGCATAGGGGGAGATCTCACGCAAAAGGGATATCACTACGGAAAAGACATCGGCATGATGTCGTATATATCTGAAAAAAATAAGCTGACCTTCAGAGTCCGTCACTACCGCTTTCGCGGTAGTGGAACCTATATCCAATCCTACGTTCAGTAAACTCATAATCAGAAGTTTTGTGTATCAATTGTGTATCGTGTTAAAAGGTCAGACAGGCATACAACAAACATGTCTGACACAGTAGTCAGCAACAAAAGTAGAAAGAATTATAAAAAGAAAAAAAAATATCAGGGGGAAAATACGACGGGGGCCGTATGCTGGTTAGAGAAGAAGGAAACAGTTACTCATTCAGATGGACCAGAACAGATATTTTTTCAACAGCAATCGCAATACATACATTCGGTTCGAAAACAAATGTACGGGACCATACGCCTTGAACGGGAAGATGGGTTGTTTTTCCATGAGTCTAAAAAATGTAAAGAAAGTGGACCTTCATACCGCTGAAACACTTTTCAACAGGGTTTTGTTCATTTTCAGACAAATTTCAGGAAAAAGATATAAATAAAGGTAAAAAACACGAGTGTCCGGAAAGTCTCCCGATCCGCAAGGTCTGCGATAGATCGCGCCAACCCCGGATCAAGGGATTTTCCGGACACTTTATCTCATGTAGCATCCGCTGCTCAGAAGCAGACTTTCTTATTTACTGAAAGTATATTGTTTCCCATCAATATCACCGGAAAGATAATTGGTGCGTATCCACACATTATGTATTTCATAATTAATATCCGATACCCGATTGATGTACAGTCCTTCCCGGTTATTGTCGAGCCATCTCCAGGAAATAGTATATGTGTTATTTTCAGTGTGGGAACTACTCCCGCTATAGGTAGTTTTACTTTCGATCTCTTGTCCTGTCCCATCCATATTGAACATCAGTACGTGTTTGTAGCTCACATTGTCTTCTGTGTATTCATTGGTCCAGGTATTGGCACACAACTTCTTATCCGTATTATCAATCTCGGTATAATAATTTTTTTCACACGCGACAAAAGCAGTGGTTACCACCAGCAAAAGCATTATTTTCAATAATTTCATTGTTTTCATCTTTTTTTATTTTAGTGATTGAAAGGGCAAATATAAGTTTTTTCCCGTTCTGCTTTTACAAAAAACCGTATTTCACATTTATTTACTATCTCATCCTCTTTTCCGGTTCCGTCGGAATCAGCCCGATGCCAGGAAGGATTGCTGCCTGCCACCGTACGATCTGTACATGTATTTCTTCTTCCCGGCATCCGAAACCGGAAATTCCGGACAGAAAATCTGTATTCCTTTCTCTGCTGTTGGCTTTAATTGCTTACTTTTGCCAGCGTATATACATAATTGAGAGACGATGCATCCCGTAAAAAAACGATTCACTCCCCGTTCCTACCCGGATCATATAGAGGAAAAAATACAGCAGTTCAGAACAAAAGGCTTTCTGTTGCCTCCCCGCCATGTACTGCGTACTCCGGAACAGATCGAAGGGATACGGCAAAGCGGAAAGATAAACACCCTGTTGCTGGACTACCTGAGCCAACACATCCGTGAGGGCATTTCCACTGCTGAAATAGACCGGATGGCCTACGAATTCACCCTTTCGCACGGAGCTATCCCTGCCCCGTTGCATTACGAAGGATTTCCCGCGAGCATCTGTACCAGCATCAATGAAGTCGTATGCCACGGCATTCCCGGTACGGAAGAAATTCTCTGTGACGGAGATATCCTGAATGTAGATGTATCTACTATCTACAACGGATACTATTCGGATGCTTCCCGCATGTTCCTGATCGGGGATGTAGCGCCCGAAGTAAAGAAACTGGTCAGAGTAGCAAAGGAATGTCTGCAAACCGGAATCGAAGCTGCTCAGCCCTGGGCACAACTGGGAGATGTAGGAGCTACCATACAGGCGCATGCCGAAAAACATCATTACGGGGTGGTGCGGGATCTGTGCGGACACGGGGTAGGTCTGAAATTCCACGAGGCTCCTGATGTGGAGCATTTCGGTGCCCCCCATACAGGCCTGCTGATAGTACCGGGCATGACCTTCACCATAGAACCGATGATCAACATGGGCAGCTGGGAAGTATATACAGACGCCGCAGACGGATGGACAGTGCGTACAAACGATGATCTGCCTTCGGCACAATGGGAACATACCCTCCTGATCACAGAAAGTGGGAATGAAATACTTACCTACTGACCTGGCCACATTCAAAACCGACATTCGTTCACACACAAATACTGTTTTCCGATGTTTTATATCCTTTTACTCAACTCTGCTCTGCTAATTGTGATCTTAATTCTGGTGTTCACCCGCGACAAACAACGTATGCTGCTCCACCAACTGGAACAGATCGTGCGGCAGCAGATGAAAGAGAACCGTGAAGAACTGAACCGCAGCATCCGCGAAATGCGTATGGAGATCCAGGATACCCTTCATAAAAATACCATTGCTACGGGAGAGTTACAGAAACAGAAATTTGATATGCTGGTACGCCAGCAGGAACTCCTGATACACTCTACGGAAAAAAACTGGATGAGATGCGGATGATGGTGGAAGAGAAACTTCAGAAAACCCTCAACGAACGTATCAGTCAGTCGTTCGATCTGGTGCGTACCCACCTGGAAAGTGTACAGAAGGGGCTGGGAGAAATGAAATCCCTGGCGCAGGATGTGGGAGGATTGAAAAAAGTACTGAGCAATGTGAAAATGCGGGGTACTTTCGGAGAAGTACAACTGGCGGCTCTGCTCGAACAGATACTAAGCCCTGAACAGTACGAAGCAAACGTAAAAACGAAAAAAAGCGGAACCGAATTTGTAGAATTCGCCATACGGCTTCCGGGTAAGGACGACGAAGGCACTATTGTGTATCTACCTATCGACGCGAAATTCCCCAAAGATGTATATGAGCAATACTACGATGCTTTTGAGGCAGGAGACGCGGCTCAAATGGAGATATCGGGTCGCCAGCTCGAAACTACCATCCGTAAAATGGCCCGTGACATCCACACCAAATACGTAGATCCGCCTTTCACAACCGAATTCGCCATCCTGTTCCTTTCTTTCGAAAGCATATATGCCGAAGTGATCCGGCGCACAGCCCTGGTAGAGAGCTTACAGAAAGAACACAAAGTCATCGTTACCGGCCCTACCACCCTGGGAGCGATCCTGAACAATCTGCAAATGGGCTTCCGTACCCTCGCCATACAAAAACGTACAGGTGAAGTATGGAAAGTGTTAGGGGCAATGAAAACGGAATTCAGCAAATTCGGAGGGCTTCTGGAGAAAGTCCAGAAAAATCTGCAAACGGCGGGAGATCAGCTGGAGGAAGTAATGGGTAGAAGAACCCGGGCCATCGAACGCAGACTACGCCAGGTAGAAAAGCTGCCTCACGAAGAAAGTCAGCAATTGCTTTCTGTAGAATATTCCGAGGAGGAGGAAGAATAAAGAAGCAGGGGAAAAGAATTGTGCAGAATAACCGGCCTTTCGTTGTAGAATAATTTTGAGATATTAAAAAAACCAAATATATTTGTAGAGAGTATGTGTTTGTAAGAACAGATACGATTTTTTATTGGTATAGCCTGACGCCATCAGAACCACCACCTCCGATACGCATCGGGGCTATCGAAAAGCTACTTTTGGGCTTGATGTCCTACTCTATGTTATATAGACGTAGACTCACTTCCATATAGTAGATAGGCGCGTGGTGGTGCCTGATGGCGTTATGGACAGTGTAGTCTACGTCATTTTTTATGTCTTAGGCTTCGCTTTGAATATCAACCTGTAAAGTATCAACACATGAAACAATGCTTGGTATGAAAAAGTTTTTTCATTGAAGCCGGTCTCCGACACAGGATCACAGCGTGTTATTCGTACACATTCCGATCGACAAAACGTCAACAGACCCCTTCCTACTCCCATACAACAATCTCCGGCAAGATAGTGAAAAAACAAAAACGAGATGGTAATTATTTATCTGAAAAAGCAACTTGACTAAACTACTCTGTTGACAAAAAAATCCAACTGACTCGGTATGAATCGGTTGGATTTTCATTTATATAGAATTCCTTGTTGTCTGAGAACGATTGCAGAAACCGCTGTATCCTGTTTTGTTTCTGACACTACTTACACATCCTTCTCTCTGTAACGCCTATAGTTCAGATCAGGGCCTACGCTCTTAATCCAGCTTGAGAACAGCCAGGAAAGCTTTCTGAGGAACCTCTACATTCCCGATCTGCTTCATTCTCTTTTTTCCCTTTTTCTGTTTCTCCAGCAGCTTTCGCTTCCGGCTGATGTCTCCCCCGTAGCACTTGGCTGTTACATCTTTCCGCACAGCTTTGATCGTCTCACGGGCTATGATCTTGGAACCGATAGCAGCCTGGATGGCAATATCAAACTGCTGACGCGGGATCAGTTCTTTCAGTTTCTCACACATGCGCCGGCCCATGTCATACGCATTGTCTACATGGGTCAGTGTAGAGAGTGCGTCTACCGACTCTCCGTTGAGCAATATATCCAGCTTGATGAGTTTGGAAGGGCGGAACCCATCCTGGTGATAGTCGAAAGATACGTATCCTTTAGAGATACTTTTGAGCTTATCATAAAAATCGATCACAATCTCTCCCAGCGGCAGGCTGCAGTGGAGCTCCACCCGATTGCCGGAAATGTATTCCTGCTTGAGCAGCTCTCCCCGTTTCCCTAAACAAAGGCTCATAATAGGCCCTATATAGTCTGTAGTGGTAATGACAGAAGATTTGATATAGGGCTCTTCGATATGATCGATAAGGGTGGCATCGGGCATTCCGCCCGGATTATGCACCTCGGTCATATTCCCCTGTTTGTCATAGATCTGGTAAGACACGTTGGGCACCGTAGTGATCACGTTCATATTAAATTCACGGTCCAGACGCTCCTGTACGATTTCCATGTGCAACAATCCCAGGAACCCGCAACGGAAACCGAATCCCAGGGCCAGAGAAGACTCCGGCTGGAATGTCAATGAAGCATCATTGAGCTGCAATTTCTCTAACGAAGAGCGCAGGTCTTCAAAATCTTCCGCGTCTATCGGATAGAGTCCGGCAAATACCATCGGTTTCACCTCTTCGAATCCCGCGATGGCTTTGTCACACGGACGGCTCACATGGGTAATGGTATCCCCTACCTTCACCTCTTTGGAAGACTTGATCCCGGAGATGATATACCCTACATCCCCCGTACGCAGTTCTTTGCGCGGTACCATATCCATTTTCAGTACCCCGATCTCGTCCGCTGTATACTCTTTCCCCGTATTGAAGAACTTCACCTTATCTCCCGAACGGATCACTCCGTTGACGATCTTGAAATAAGCAATGATCCCGCGGAAAGAGTTGAATACCGAGTCGAAAATCAGCGCCTGCAAAGGTGCCTCTTCGTCTCCTTTGGGGTGTGGTATACGCTCGATCACCGCGGCAAGGATCTCCTCCACTCCCATCCCCGTCCGGCCGGAAGCCCGGATAATCTCTTCGCGTTTACATCCCAGCAGTTCCACGATCTCATCCTCTACCTCTTCGGGCATGGCATTGATCATGTCACATTTGTTGATCACCGGTACGATCTCCAGATCGTTGTCAATGGCCATATAGAGATTGGAGATGGTCTGTGCCTGCACGCCCTGTGTAGCATCCACGATCAATAGCGCGCCCTCACAGGCAGCAATGGAACGGGAGACCTCGTAAGAGAAGTCCACATGTCCCGGCGTGTCGATTAGATTGAGGATATACTTCTCGTTGTTGTAGGTATATTCCATCTGAATGGCATGGCTCTTGATGGTGATGCCCCGCTCCTTCTCCAGGTCCATATCGTCCAGCATCTGTCCGTTGGTCACCTGTATGGTATTCGTATACTCCAGCAGCCGATCGGCCAGGGTAGACTTACCGTGGTCGATATGGGCGATTATACAAAAATTACGTATATGTTTCATGCAAATAATACTCAGATAAATGGGTGTGCAAAGATAGTGAAAGCCGGAGGTAGAGCCAAACCTGTTTGAGCTATACTGAGGCGCATCCTATCTTCTGCAAAGATAGTGAAAGCCGGGAGGAATCCTGCAAATGTACCTGCAAAGATGTCCCAGGCGCATCCTATCCGCTACAAAGATACGCAAAAAGCCAGATATAAAAAATGCGCTGAACACATATGAACGGTTCAACGCATTTTTTATGAGTTAGCTAAGATCCGGATCAGATCAGCTTTACAAACAGATCACCTTCTACATCCTGAGTAGAAACTTTTTCTTCTCTCAGCAACCATCCCAGACCCAGATACAGATCTTTATCTACCAGTTTAGTTGCTTTTTTGATCTGTTTTGCAGATAAACCTTCAGTTCCATCCAGAGCTGACCAGATCTTTCCGGCGTTTTCACCAGCTTTTACTTTCAACATTGCTTTAACAATTTTAGTTAGACATGCGTTCAAACCTGAGAAGTTATCAATCATCAGATTTTATTTCGGGGACAAAGATACGTATTTTTATGTTATAGAACACATTATTGAATATTTTTTTTATGACTTTGTCATAAAAAGTGGCATCGAACACTCTTTTTTACGTTTTTCCAAACTTTCGACCCATATTTTTGCTGCTTCTCCAACTATTTTTTCACAAGGTCGCGTGGCATAATCAGGATCGGTACGCTCATCCGGAACAGGAGAAAAAGAGGTAAGTTCCAGCAATCCAAGCAATTCCCTGCAACAAAGTGATCCGTTGCGCCGACGAAATTCTCCGGCAAGTTCCTGTACAAGTCCATAGTTTGCTGTCTTCCCGTCTTTATCACCGGGGATGATACTGCCGTTTTCCAGGCCTGCCAGCAGGAAAAGGCCACAAGCGGCCCCGCAGGTTTCCCGCATACGCCCTATTCCGCCTCCGAAAGGGGCAGCTATACGCAGGGCCACTTCTTCGGGTAGCTCATAGAGGTCTGCAAACGCAGTCAGCACAGCCTGGAAGCAATTGTAACCTGCCTTGAAAAGTTCTACCACTTTTTCTATTCTTTTTTCCATCGTTCTTCGGTTTTTCATCATTCTGCCCCAGTAACTGTGACAAAGTAGTAGCTATACGTAGAAGTTCATTATTCATTGCATATATACTGTTCCACTGTATATATAGGTCTCCGATGCCCTGTAGAGACGCACGGCGTGCGTCTCGGCATACCGCATGGGAAGGCATAAACCATACAGAATACTTTTTGTTAGACCCGCACCCCAGAGACACATATTATCTAAATTGGACCTGCACTGCGGAGACGCACGCCGTGCGTCTCTACAGATAATCTCTTTCTCTGTAGAAGAAGTTAGAGAAACCCATCTTCCGGATACGCTTACAGATAAACTATATACCGCGTTTTTATAACACCCCAGAGCAGGATATATACCATCAATCAGGAACACTTACTTAGTAATTAACACATAGTTTATAGATCAGAAATCTATAAAAAAGTATCTTTGTACACAATAAATAAAAAGAATCTATGGCTACTACATTTGATGTACAGCTTCCCCACTATCCACGGGGATTTCACCTGATCACCCGTGAGATCGTTTCCCGTCTGCCCGAACTGCCGGAAAGCGGCATCATCGTCCTGTTTATCAAACATACCTCTGCCGGGCTGACGATCAATGAAAATGCCGATCCGGGTGTAAGACACGATTTCCAGACCTTTTTCAACCGGATGGTTCCCGACGGAGCTCCTTACTTTATTCATACCCTGGAAGGCCCCGACGATATGAGTGCCCACATCAAAGCATCCCTGATGGGAACAAGTGTAACTATACCGATCAAAAATCACCGTCTCAATCTGGGAACCTGGCAGGGCATCTATCTCTGTGAATTCCGCGACGGAGGAGATCACAGGAAAATCAGTGTAACCATTCCATAGACAGATCTCCTTTGTCTGTAGCGGTCTCTATACTGCAGAAAAGGCAAAGTCACAGTTCGATCTTCTATGTTCGGAAAAGCCGGAACAGACACCTGTCGGAAATTATTCTCTGAACACACAAAGATCTTCTCCCCCTGTGAGGCAGTCTTCTGAAGCCAGGATTTTGCCAACACCTTACCCCCCTATTGGCAAAGTTTTGCCACCCGGTCGGCAAGGTCTTGCCTTCCCACTGGCGAAGTGTTGCCAACGCATTGGCAAAATCTTGCCAACCGAGTGGCAAAATAACCCTGGAACGATAACCCAATGGTACAGGGAGAATACCGTGGTTATTCGCCTACCAATCATACTGTTCTACATAGGCGTCAAATTCCTGCGGATGATCCACACCACATTTTTTAAGTATATCCAGCACCTGCTGTTGCTCGGCGGGAGAAAGCAAACGTTCGCCCTTCCGGATCCGGTAATAGGTTCTCTGACTGAAACAGGAGATCAGCTGAGAGATCACAGCCTGCATCTGTTTGTAAGGAAGGTTTTCCAGCAGTCTGACGCATCCTTTGGCAAAACGTGCTTTGGCAGCAGACCGATAAAAGGGACAATCTTCCCCTTCCAGGGTAGCCAGGTAGCTGGGACTGACAATCACCCAGTGTGGAATATTCTCCGGTATACTCTGCACGACGAGTTGTCTCAGACACGTGTCCGCATGCGGACATCCGGAGTTCAGACAAAGAGGATAGTCAGAAGGGACCTGCGAATAATGGATTTCTGCTTTCATGAGTTTCATCTGTTTGCAAAACAAATATAAGGAAAAGTAATCGCTTTGCATACACCCCTGTGCAAATTCATCGGATCTGGGTTACCAGGCTTGTATCCTGTTCCATGAAGAATCTCATCCTCCCGGACTTTTTCCGTAAGATAGGGTAAGTTTGCAAAATATTCGGTCTGCAAGGTATCCGACATGCCGCAGGCACGTCAGATCGCCGTTCAGCGAAAGAAAGCACAGGGTACCGGAGTCACCGCCTGTACACGATTTCTCCTACCTGTTTTCTGACGCGCGCAAGCCACTCTCCTGCCCGGGTATGTCCCTTCCCGGATACAACAAAGGCTGAAAGATTCCTCCTTCAGCCTTTATATAGTAAAAAGATCTGCTCTTACTTGTGACCGGACAGTTTCTCTACCGCCCGTCCTATATAAAAAGATCAATACCCCATTTGTCTGAGTGCTTTGCACAACTGATCGGGGCAGGAAGTGGAACGGTTTCCACAACGCACCCCTTCCAGACGTGCGAGTACCTCTTGCGGTGACAAACCGGTCACTAACCGGGAGATTCCCTGCAAATTGCCGTTGCACCCTCCCCAGAATACCACCTTTTCGATGATGTGGTTGTCATCTACGCTCACCTCGATCACCTGGCTACAAGTACCCTGCGGTTTATAAGTAAGTTCCATTACTCCTCCTCTGCCACTGGTTTCAGATTGGTATATACATTCTGTACATCCTCATCTTCTTCCAGACGTTCTACCATCTTCTCTATGGTTTCGCGCTGTTCAGCCGTAAGTTCCTTCTCATCGTTAGGAATACGGGTAAACTCCGAACCTTTGATCTCATAGCCGTTTTCCTCCAGATACTTCTGGATCTGACTGAACGATTTCGGGTCGCCGTACAAGATCACTTCATCTCCCTCATCTTCATACTCCTCATCCACCCCATAATCGATCAGTTCGAGGATCAGATCATCCAGATCTACGTCTTCTTTCCGGGCAATGGTGAACATGGCTTTGTGACTGAAAATAAAGTCGAGACTTCCACTGGTACCCAACGAGCCACCGTATTTATTAAAGACACTGCGCACATTAGCCACGGTACGGGTTGTATTGTCTGTCGCTGTCTCTACGAAAACAGCCACTCCAAACGGGCCGTAACCCTCGTAGTTCATCTCTTTGTAGTCTTTCTGGTCTTTGCCCAGCGCGTTCTTGATCGCCCGTTCGATATTGTCTTTAGGCATGTTCTCCCGCTTCGCATTGGCAATGACCGAACGCAGATGCGGATTGTTTTCCGGATCGGGACCACCAGCCTTTACCGCGATAGCGATCTGTTTTCCTATCCGGGTAAATACACGGGCCATATTGCCCCATCTTTTCAGTTTGGATGCTTTTCTATATTCAAATGCTCTTCCCATGGGATTTGTATTTTCTATCTTGTAGTTACAAAAATAAATTTCGTTTCCGTTTTATCTCAGGCGTGCCCCCAGCTTGTTTTCCAGATTGGCAACTAATTTAGACATGATCTTGTCAATGATCTTATCGTTCAGCGTACGCTCTTCGTCCTGCAGCAGGAAACTCACCGCGTAGGATTTCTTTCCCGGTTCCAGATTTTTTCCTTCGTACACATCAAACAAGCTCACCTCTTTCAGCAGTTTTTTCTCCGTTTCATACGCTATCTTCTCTATCTCGGCAAACTGTACCTGCTTATCCAGCAACAAAGCCAGGTCGCGCCTTACCGCAGGATATTTGGAGATCTCTTTATAACTGATCTTTACCTTACGGATGGCTCTCATCAACTCTTTCCAGTTGAGTTCCGCGTAACAGACCTCCTGATGGATATCAAACAGCCTGAGGTGACGTTTGGCAACAATGCCACAGGTAGCCAGAAGTTTTCCTCCACGGGTATGGACAGACAAAGCTGTCGCGTACAGATCGTTGGTCAGGTTGCCCACCACTACACTGCGCATATCCAGCCCCAGCCGCAGGAAAATATTCTCTACATACGCTTTCAGTTCGTATACACTGCTCTCTTCATCGGCATGGGCCCACGAATTCTGTACCCTTTTGCCGGTGAGCCAGAGCCCCAGGTGATATTCTTCCGAATAAGGAGCCAATACCTTCTCCGGGTCTTTGCGTTCGGCATGATACGAATAGCAATTGCCGAATTCAAAGAATCTCAGATCCGCACGCTGACGGTTGATGTTGTAAGCAATACTCTCCAGCCCACCAAACAACAACGTCTGTCGCATCGCGTTCAGATCACTGCTCAGCGGGTTGAGAAGCATCACCGATCGTTCAGGCGGATAGTCTGTGAGCCCGTCGTAATAGGCCGCGCGGGTCTGGGAATTATTCAGGATCTCATGGAAACCGGCCCCCACCAGTTGCTCGGAGATCAGGTTCTGCAATTTGTTGGACCGATCTTCTTCACCCTTGGTAGTCAGACTGGAAGATAGTGTAGAAGGTATCTCTACATTATTATATCCATAGATACGGAGTATATCTTCGATCACATCTACATCGCGCTGTACATCTACCCGATACGGAGGTATCCCCAATACCAGTCCGGCAGGATCTTCCTGCAGGATCTTCATCTCCAGGCTGGAAACGATCTTTTTCACCGTTTCTACCGGGATCTCTTTACCGATCAGCCGATGGATCTTATCGTAAGAAACACTCACCACAAAATCTTCGACAGGACATTCGCAGACATCCTTGATCTCCGAAGAGATGGTACCCCCCGCCAGTTCTTTCACCAGCAGAGCCGCCAGTTTCAGACAGTAGACCGTCTGGTTCGGATCAATCCCCCGCTCGAAGCGGAAAGAGGCATCCGTATTGAGCCCATGCCTGCGGGCTGTTTTACGTACCCAGGTCGGATGGAAATAGGCACTTTCCAGGAAAATATCGGTGGTAGCTTCGGTGGACCCCGAATCCAGCCCGCCAAACACACCGGCAATGCACATGCCTTCCTGCTCGTTGCAGATCATCAGGTCCCGATCGGACAACTTGCGTTCCACACCGTCGAGTGTGGTAAACGGAGAACCTTCGGGCAGTGTTCTTACGATCACTTTCCCTCCTTTGATCTCGCCCGCGTCGAAACAATGCAAAGGCTGTCCGAACGCATGCACAATATAGTTTGTGATATCCACTACGTTATTGATGGGACGTACCCCGATGACACGCAGTTTATCCTGCAGCCATTCGGGACTCTCCTTCACCGTTACCCCGGATACGGTGACTCCGGCATAGCGCGGACAAGCCTCCCGGTTCTCTACGATAACGTCTATGTCAAGATCCTGATTCTCTACCTTAAAATCCTCTACCGACGGAGCAGATAAAGAGGTCTCATATCCGTTCTGCAGCAAGTAGGCATACAGATCACGTGCCACACCATAGTGAGAGGTAGCATCCGCCCGGTTGGGAGTGATATCTACCTCCAGTACATAGTCGCTCTTTACATTGTAATATTCTCTGGCAGGCGTACCCGGTACGGCTGACTCCGGAAGTACGATGATGCCCTCGTGTCCTGTTCCGATCCCTATCTCATCTTCGGCACAGATCATCCCGTTGGACTCTACACCGCGTATTTTGGATTTCCTGATCACAAAACTATCTTCTCCGCTATACAGGGTAGTGCCTACGGTGGCTACCACCACTTTTTGTCCCGCGGCTACATTGGGAGCACCGCAAACAATCTGTACAGGCTGTCCGTCTCCCAGATCTACCGTTGTTGTGTGCAGATGGTCCGAATTGGGATGGTCTTCACAGGTCAGCACTTCACCGATCACCAATCCTTCCAGTCCTCCCCTGATGGTCTGTACCTCTTCCACGCTTCCGGTCTCCAACCCAATCGAGGTCAGCGCCGCGGCCACCTCATCCGGAGAGAGATCAAATGTTACATACTCTTTCAGCCAGTTATAAGAGATATTCATATAATAGGATATTTTTTAGTTATCAAAAGACCCGCAAAGGTAATAAGTTTTTTTGGTAGTGAGGGTACTAAACATAAGAAAATTAACCTTTCCGGAAGGAGGATAAAAGGGGACGAAAATGTAAAAAAGCTCCGACATCCGAAAGATGCGGGAGCTTTTCATACTACTGCCGGAAAATCCTATTCCGGCCATAGAGAAACAAAAGAAATATCAAAATTAAGTTCAGGTTAAAGGGTATCAGTTTTATTATTTATAAAGATAACCATGGTTTCATTGCTGGTTCATTGCTCAGAATCGTTTGGTGTAACGATGGCAATAAGGCTGTTTTCCGGTCTTGGTATAGTAATTCTGATGATAATCTTCCGCTTTCCAGAAGGTAGAAGCCGGTGTCACCTTAGTTACTACTTTATATCCTTTGGCATTGAGCTGTCCGATCAGCTTGCAGGCAATCTCCTCCTGCTGAGGAGTGGTGTAGAAGATCTCCGAACGATACTGGTTGCCTAGGTCCGGACCTTGTCCATCGGCCTGTTCCGGATCGTGTATTTCGAAGAACATCTTTGCCAGCGTTTCATAAGAGACCTTTTCCGGATCAAAAAGTATGCGCACCGCTTCGGCATGTCCGGTCTTTCCGGTACTCACCTGCTCATACGTCGGGTTGGGAACATCTCCACCGATATAGCCCGATTCTACGGAAAGTACTCCGGGGATCTGCTTCATCAGATGCTCTACCCCCCAGAAACAGCCACCGGCAAAAATCGCTGTCTGATCCTGTTCTCCCTGAGGCACAACGGTGCCCTCTGCTTCAGCTTCGGCAACAAAGTCTAAAGAAATCGAGTTGACACAATGGCGGGTATTCTTCGGAGTGAAGTGTTCGCCCTCAAAGACATGTCCCAGATGTGCGCCACAGTTGGCACAAACAATCTCCGTACGGATACCGTCACTATCTGGTATACGCTTTACAGATCCGGGGATCTCTTCGTCGAAACTGGGCCATCCACAACCGGATTCAAACTTATCTTCCGAGCGGAACAAAGGGTTTCCACAACGTTTGCAGACATATACACCCTCTTCGTGGAAATCATAATACTCTCCGGTAAAGGGACGTTCCGTACCTTTATATACGATCACTCTCTCTTCTTCTGGGGTCAATTCTTTCATCTCCTGAGCCATTATTAAATTAGTAGTCCAACAAAAAGCAAATATAAAGAATAATCCGGCTTTCACTTGCATGATTTCAAATATACGTTTCATATCTTACCCACTTAGAACGTAGCTTTAGTTACAATTGTTTAAGGATAAAATGTTAAAAACAAAAGAAAATCAAAATTTTAGCTAAATAGGTTGTTAAAAAACAGATATAAAACAAACTCGTTCCAACAAAAAAGAGTGGCTGTCACTGATGAGATACCAATGCCGTATAAAACCCAACATGCCCGCCCCGCCGTGCCGGATATAAAAAAGAGATGACTTGAAAAAGTCATCTCTTTGCAGACGTTTTTTATATATCAATCAGATTTAGAAGTGGTTGTGTGAGAGCCCGGGTCTTTACCGGGAAACCGGGAACCGGGTGTATAGGAAAAGAAAACTCCGTCGGTCAAAGAAACACGCGATTATCTAACCCTACCAGATAGTTTGTCTATCAATTTTTAATTTGCATTTACGTTTTTCATTTAACCAGTGTATAAACGTTTTTTCATAGAGGACAACCTATGAGGTTTCCCCAACCAACGAAGTTTTCTATATCATATTCTGTATCTGTCAGGAGAATTCGTACACCAACATCTTATTGGCCACAAACTGATTGACCATCGATGAGAATTCTTTCATATCTATATCTTTCACAGTCCGGTGTGCCGTTTTCAGATCCTGCGGAGAGGAAAACAGGTCCATCACCTTTTTCTGTTTCGGACAAATGCTGGAAAGGAATTTACGGTTCATACGATCCATGACAAAATAAGTATCCTGATCGTTCAGTCGCACACATTCTATATAACTGTTCTTCACTAATTTCAGATGAGTGAGATCAATCTCCTTGAGTGTGGTGTAGAAAGAGATGATCTCCAGTATCTTTTTATCATTTGCCCGGCCCTCTTCCAACAGGCGTTCCCGGGCAGGCAATACATCCTTTTCCGTGAGTTTCAGTGCCTGATCTATATCTTTTACCAGCACCTGCAAAGGAAAATATTCATCCTTGATACCCTCTTGTCTTCCAAAAAAACTATTGTGATAATATTCCACAACGTTGTCCTGACTGATCACTCCGCCATGTCCGTAATCTCCGGCCAGTACCACCGGTTTTCCGTACAGGATCCCTTTGAGTGCTGTATATTTATTTCCGATCACTACATCCGCGGCACGGATCAATACATCCTCGTCTTCATCTTCCGAATGCATCGTGATATGAGCGTCGGCATAGGCTCCGTAATATTCCGGATCAGCAGTGATCACATCTATTTTACAATCGCCCAGCGTATTGAGCAGGAACAGGGTACGCAACAGGGTACGATTGGTTCCCATCCCTACCAGCAAACGTACAGGCGAAGTCCGTTGCCGGATGGTCCCGGAAATTTTCTGTTCGGGCTGCCAGAAAGGGAAACAGATGGGAGTTACATACCCTCCGGATAAGGTAATGCTGTTTGCCTTTACCAACAACACATGCTCATATTGCGTAGCGTCCCAGATATACTCTTTCGGATAATCAAGCATCGAGATCGAATAGATAACGGGGGTATCCGAGCATAATTGCTTCACCCGTTCGTATCCTTTCTTATTGAATGCTATGATGAGATCGTATGAATTCGCTTGTTCCACATTTACATCAGGATCAAAATCGATCTGATAGTTTTCCTGTTGCAACAGTTTGTACAATCCCCGGCACATCTCGCGTTGTGCACAGGTATTTGCATACGTGGAAAACAAAATTCGCTTCATAATAATGATTTTAAGTTACTATTCCCCATACGTAACTTTTTCCTGCAAGATACTATCCCGCATAGGTACGTAGGTATATGACTATTTCATTCTTCATATAACATCTCATTTCATAGTTAATATTTACATCATTATTTTCTCAGACTACTGCTTTTTCCATCACGGATAGCAGGCGAGCAGGCAGCCCCGACCAGCTGTAACCGGCGTTCTACTCCAGAAGGAACTTACCGGACAAATGCATTCCATTGTGTCCTTTGAGTTCCAGCAGGTAGATCCCCGGTCCACAATCATTCAGACAAATGGAAGAACGGACCGAATCGTAACATCTTACAGAGCGTACCGTGTTATCTTCCATTTTACAAATGAGAAGTGAAGCCTCGGGCAGATTTTCCGATGACTGTAAATACATCACTTTCCGGGTGACAATGGCAGAAATGGAAGATTCTCCGGACATCGGAGAATTCCAGTCGCCGCTGAGGCGCACCTGCTGACTGTCATCCCATGAGACTATAGGAAGGGAAGCACTTTTCGCATCTACAGTATCACCGGCCAACCACAGAAAAATCTGTAAGGCCAGGTACCCTACTCTGGTATGAAAAACCGGAGCCAGTTGTGCAGAAAAAGTCTCTTTTTCCTAATAATCATACTATTTTACAGTCATTAAACGTTCAAATAAACAATTTTGTTCTCTTACCTTTTGTTTTTATATTTTTACGAAATCACTTTTTCCCCGCCTCAGGTTTAACCATCGGCATGAAAAGATTTCTAATTTTATAGTCAGGTTCGTTAAAAAAGACATTCCGGAACAAGGTTCCTGACAGGTTATAAGCCCCTTTTTATGTAGCTTGCTGCTACGTTACAATCCTTCATTCCTCTTGTTTCCGGAATGCCTGGTGGTTAAAGAGATCTATTGGAAAAAATATGTATACAATTCATTCTCAACAATCTCCGGTACATTCGTTTGCTTCAACACAATACAAATATTCCATACAGTCCGTTGCCTGCTCCATCATTCAGATGAATGACATACTCCCCGGGAGCATACCCGGCTACCGGAACAGAAACCCGCATAGGAACCGTAACATTCACTTGTTCGATATACACCGGAGCCACAGCATCACTGGTGGTAATAGTGAGATCGCCCGAAGCATTCAGGAAGTCTACACAGACAATCCCATCTTCCAACGTACACAAAACAGGAATCACCGGCAGAGAACGACTGGTATGCCCCGGATTCTCTCCCTTCGAAGCATCTCTCGGGTCGTCACTGCCAAGTGTTATGGAACCAGTACTCTTACCTGTTCCTGCTTTTGCAGTAAACAGAGAAAGAATACCCAACAATAACATTAAAATTAATTTTGACTTCATATAAAATTTGTATTTACATTATAAGGCGATAAAAGACATCTGTTACATGGATGATGAGCCGGTAAAGTTGTCTTCTCATCAAACCTATTTTTACTATTTTTCTGTTATCTGTTAAGTATAAGTTTTATAAAATTATAAACCCGGTCATTTCGTTGGCAAAGTTAAACTCATTTATTCTTTTTTTAAGAAAACAGAAGTGGACAAATTTTTCTTTAAATTCAACAAACAAACGGCTAGATAATAAAACTTTACATCTTTAACATTTGTCTGATTACTGGACAAATCAAATATTTTTTCAGAATTTTCTGATAAATTCATCCAGCTCATGAGCATTATTAAGTCCCAATTTCTTACTAAATCTTGTCTTCTTCCTGAAAATAGAATGAGGATCGATCACAAAGATCTCAGCGATTCCCTCCTTTTCTACTCCAAGCCGCAGCAAAGAAGCAAACTGAAGATCATGAGTGGACAACTTGGGATAGGCTTCCTTCAGACGAGTTACAAATTGCCGGTTCGTGATATCGACCATCTCCTGTATCTCTTTCAATGCCTGATTTTTATCAAAATCTTTCTTCACTCCCTTTTTCATCAGATACAGAAACGCTTTGAACCCATCGATATAGACATTCTCTTTCCGACGCTCTACTTCCATAGAGAGATAAGAGATCTGATTATATAACTTCTTGAATTTTTCTTTTGTTTTTTTCTGCGTTCATCATTTGTTCTGTTTCCATTTTCTTTGTATGTTTTTCATGTTCAACAATTTTTTGTTTTAAGCGATGAATAATGTAACGTTGATCTTTTAATCTTTTTCTGTATTCGATCAGCTTGTGGATCAAACCCACCAACAAGCAAGTACCTATCAGAATTAAGATGACAAGTTTTTCAAGTTTACACTGCTTCAACTGTTTCCATTTTTCATATTCATATACATGTTGCAATTCCAGCAATTCTTTCTGATGTTTCCTCTGCTGAGAACTATTGTATAGCGAATCATACTGCTCTTTATAAGCCAAAGCATCTTTATAATTATGCAGCTGTTTTTCTATTCCATACAAATAGTTACAAGCATCCATTTTCGTATGGTCGAAAGAAGAATTCAGACATTTATGAAAATATTCTTTGGCGTCATCTATCTGATCCATAGACAAGAACAATTTTGCTCTTGATAAATAAAAAGCAGACAGATCTTCCCCTTTATAAAACTGCTCTGCGATATCAAAATACTCTGCAGCTTTTATATCTTCTCCTTTCTTACGGAAAACCAGACCCAGGCCCTGCACCAGATAAGGATATTTATCATGCTGATCATCATCTCCTAAAAGTTCTAACGCTTTTTCATAATACGTTTGTGCATGAGCCACATCATTGTCCAGCAAATAGGTAAATGCCAGATGATCATAAGCGAAACACATACTCACAGTATCCTGATTCAATTGATGATAGGATAAAGCAGATAAATAATTCATAATAGCTTTATCCAACAAATCAGCATTTCTGTTGAGCCATCCGATCTCCTCATGGATCATCCCCATAAACTTATACTCATCCGTATGTTCAAAGATCTGCCGGGCTTTCAGGAAATATTCCATAGCCTCTTCACTTTTCCCTAACTCCGACTTCACCCTACCTGAATAGAAATAGGCTTTCCCACGCCTGTTCAGATCCGGATGTTGATCGTAATAGGTTACAGCTAAAGAGATCAGCGAATCACTGGTGAAGCCATAACGCATCCTGTCCTTCGTCTGAGTAAGCAAAAGTGCATAATCTGCCTGTTGCCTGCCTGTGAGACGCTCAGGATATTCTATATTTTCTAATATGTAAAGAGCGCTATCGGGATGGAAATGAATGAACATTTCCGCCTGCCTAAGTACATTACACATGTTCCCGGGGCCAGGACTACAACTTGCATAAACAAGAACTACAATTAAGACATTAATCTTTATAATTTTCATTATAGTTTTATCTTTTTATGTGTTTATTGTTAATTTTTATTCCCAACAACTTTTCCAAAGAATTTTACCGGACAGTTTCCAATGCAATTTTTGATAAAAAAAATGAAACGATCAGCATTTACCTTATGGACAAAATAAATGGGAAATAAAAATTTTAAATAGTTGATCTCTAACAAAATATTTTTCATAATCACAAACAGTTAGTGGACAATTAGTACTTTTTACATTATCTGTCTTACTGAAATTAAGGTATCTATTTATACACTTAAAAGTTATTTTAACCTACAAAACAGATAAAACAAGTCTAATTGCCCACCAAAGGCGTAAGATATTTTCACGACTAATCCTAACCGATATACAAATCCGGAAATCATTTTTATTCCTTCATTACCCACATCATAAAATATCACAAAGGGATTTTCATTTCCTGTGGTCCCGGAATGAAGAATCCCTAAACGAATATGTATCATGCCAAATGTAAATCCAGCTTAAAAACCAAATTCTATCCATATCAGAAAGATTGTGGAAAATAGATCTTAGTTGTATATATTTTAAATCAAAGCAACATTCTCTATTCAATACATAGCTTATTTTACTTTTAACTTAAATATAAATACAGTATTGCCATGTTCTATGTGTTGCGTATATGCCAACTATTTTGTTTCTATAGTTTGCCGGTATCCGTACGTCTTTTCCCGAAAAACTTCCGGAGAGATGAGGATTCACGGCTGATAAAATATTCCTGATCAGCAACACTTTATCCTGAATTCATCTTTATGTTTTCATAGTAACCTCCTTCCTTTTTTAATAAGTGTTGTTCACAGTCCGTCTGAAGACGGAAACAATTGATCTATATCCGTGCTTTCCTGGTACTTCCCTTATAAAATTAAACTTTATTATCCTACATGAACAAACACTGACAGATAAGTGCTTTTGTTCAAGAAACATAAGTAGAACGATAACCTTATTCATACAGTATATATTCATTACAAAACCATGATAATTCAAAAGGTATAAATAAAAAGATCTCTCCCAGTCTACATGTCGCAGTACAGAGAGAGATCTTGAAAACAAAGATATTTACTCTTTAGTTATTATATTCTATATTAACCCTAGGATTTCTACACAAAATAGCACGAAGGTTTGTCTGAGCCCTAAAGAATACCTGCCCCCCTCATTTTCTGTCGACTAAATTATATGCATACCATACATCATGGTATGCCGGATATATATTAAGAGTATCATTGAACTGATCTTTAGTTCATATCACATTTCATTCAGCCCGGGCACATACAGTTCCCCGGGCATTACAAACTTCTATAATAGATAAGGATCAGGCAGAAGACAACAACGACACGATACAATACATACCTTAAAACACAGAAAAAGATCAGAAATATATTCTACAAAGTATTTCCTTTTGAGACAAAAACATGCGACTGCTGCTTAGGGCGGTTATTCTGCAGACAGACAACGTGACTACCTCTGTAAATATACAACTAAGGAACAAACTTCTTTAATATGTATCTCTTCAAATACAAAGAATAAGCACCTGACTAAGCGACATTTATTGATCATATATCTTCTTTAGATAGTAGAGTTCTATCATTTTGATAAAACCAGAAAGAATAATAGAAATTAATAAAAATATGTGAAATACATAATGTATACAGTAAAAAAATAACTGTATGGCAGAAAAAGCAGGGGAATTACAGAACTATCATTAAGAATCTATGCAGATAAAAGATATAAGATATTTTTTAATATCGTGATAAATCCTATCATAAAAAAGAGATCGGGCAAAAGAAGAGTGTATAGTTCTGCAAGAAAAGAAGAACGATTTATGAAAAAAAATATCCACATGAAACAGCATATATTCTTTTTATGTATAGAAATACAGAGACATTCGTAATTACTACATAGTATCTGATTATTCAGATGCTCCTGAAATTAATAACGATACATACACACTGGCAAGGAACATATGAATACCGGATACGGACAGAGATCCCTGATCAGGAAAGATCAATGGCTACGGAAATCCATTTTCTCTGACGGATCTCCATAACCTCACGAAAGCCACTCTGATACAAACTCGTAAGGGCTTCCCGTCTGCCACTATTGATACGATCCGGATAATGTGCATCACTATTTACAACTACCGGAATATCTAAAGAATACAACAAAGGGAAATCCTGTGCGGAAGGATAGAAGACGCCGAACGCCTCAAACGCCTTTGTATTGATCTCTACTATATATCCTTTCACAGAAGCAGTATGGAAAAAAGAACAAACAAGCTCCCTGTACCAGGGTTGTCCGGGAATAGCAGGGTCGTAACAGGAAATGTTATAATGGATCTTATCAGCATGCCCGATCACATCGAATCCACCCCTTTCCAGCATACGCGTCATAGATTGGTAGTATTGCCGCACCAGCGCCTCCACATCCCCCTGAAACTGTTGATCTACCAATATACGAAATTTATCAGCCGTAACATCCACATCCACCCTCTCTCCATGTGAGTTATAGAGCAGATGTACAGAACCGATCCGGTAGTCGAGCGGTAAGGAACGGAAATAATCCGTTGCCGGATGAGTTTCTTCATTGAGATAGTCAATTTCCAATCCCACATAAAGTTCGATCTGCCCGGCATACTTCTGTTTCAGTTGCTGACATTCTCTCAAATAAGCATCCATCCGGGTGCTTTCCATATTCCACCGGGTAGAGAAAGGCAGAGGAGCATGTGAAGAGATCCCGTACGAAGCGAATCCCTGACGGATCGCTTCACGGACAAAGTCTTCGAGAGGAGCTTTCCCATCGCAAAAGCTACAATGACTGTGATAATTGGTTAGATTCATAGGTGCCGTTATATAAAAAGGTTTTATCCGTACCGGATCTTCTACGATCCACTCTCTATTTCACTGAGTTCCATCCACCGAAAGGTTTTTTCATCGATCAGCTCAGCCAGTTGCGGAAGACGCTTCGACTTTTCCGTCAAATCCTCTACGGAAAGAGTACCGCCACAGAGTGCTTCTTCAATCTGCTTTTTCTCCTCTTCCAGATCCGAGATCTCCTGTTCCAGTTGTTCGAACTCACGTTTTTCCTTGAAAGACATTTTTCGCTTTTCATTCAACCGGACACGGGTATTTTTCTCTTTCTTAGGTTGTACCGCTTCTTTTTCCTGACGTTCGTTCCGTTCTTTCCACTCACGGTACTGCGTATAATTGCCCGGGAAATCCCGGATATCGCCCTGTCCGTTGAAAACCAGTAAATGATCCACCACTTTGTCCATGAAATAGCGGTCATGGGAAACAACGATCAGACATCCTTTGAAGTTGCGCAAATAATCTTCCAATACATTCAGCGTAAGAATATCCAGGTCATTGGTAGGCTCATCCAGGATCAGAAAATTCGGATTCCGCATCAGTACGGTACACAGATAGAGCCTGCGCCGCTCTCCTCCACTGAGTTTGTATACGTAATTGTGCTGCGTCTCCGGAGCGAACAGGAAGTGTTGCAGGAACTGCGAAGCAGAGAGTTTCTTCCCATTTCCCAATTCGATAACTTCTGCTATATCCTGCACTACATCAATGACTTTCATCTGCTCATCAAACGCAAGACCTTCCTGGGAGTAATAGCCGAAGCGCACCGTTTCTCCAATGTCCAACCGTCCGCTGTCAGGCGACAGATGACCAGTCAGTATTTTAATAAAAGTAGATTTCCCCGTACCATTGTTACCAACGATACCCATCTTCTCATAACGGGCGAATACATAAGAGAAATCTTCCAGTATCTTTACCTGTCCGAAACTCTTATACAGATGTTCCGCTTCGAATATCTTACTTCCAATGTAGGAAGCCTTGACATTCAGACGGACCTGATCATCCCGGATACGTTGTTTAGCAACCTTCTCTAACTCGTAGAAAGCATCTTCACGGTATTTGGCCTTGTGCCCGCGTGCCTGAGGCATACGCCGCATCCACTCCAGTTCCGTTTTATACAGGTTATTGGCCCGCTCTATCTCTGTCCGGAAAGCATCTACACGTTCCTGGCGTTTTTCCAGGTAATAGCTGTAATTTCCTTTATACTGATACAGCCGCTGGTTTTCTATTTCCATGATCTCCGAACAGACACGATCCAGGAAATAACGGTCGTGGGTGACCATCAGCAAGCTGAGTTTCGTTCTTCGCAAATACTCTTCCAGCCATTCGATCATATCCAGATCGAGGTGATTGGTAGGCTCATCCAGGATCAACAGATCCGGCTCGGTAATGAGCGCGTTGGCCAGAGCCACACGCTTCAACTGCCCTCCGGAGAGTTCCCGGATAGGACGATCAAAGTCCTGTATCTTGAGTTGCGTAAGGATCTGCTTAGCCTTCTGTTCATATTCCCAGGCCTTTTCCTGCTCCATCCGGGAAAGAAGTCCTTCCAGACCGGGATGTCCTTCCGTCTGCATACATCGTTCATACTCCCGGATCAGTTCTACGGTGGCATTGCCATGATGAAAACAGGCCTCCAGTACCGTCAGTCCTTCCGGATAGACAGGATCCTGTTGCAGGTATCCGATACGCAGATCGCGGCGATATACCATATTTCCCTGATCATATCCTTCCCGGCCGGCCAGAATATGAAGCAGAGTAGTCTTTCCACTACCATTTCTGGCGATCAGCCCGATACGCTGTCCTTCAAATATACCGAAAGTGATATTTTCGAACAACACCAGAT
The DNA here is from genome assembly GCA_021202275.1 of Bacteroides sp. GTDB lineage: Bacteria > Bacteroidota > Bacteroidia > Bacteroidales > Bacteroidaceae > Bacteroides. The sequence goes on along the minus strand of JAJQDI010000028.1, from coordinate 149,902 downwards.
CACCAAAGGACTTTGCGAGTCCTTCCACTTGCAGACAACTTACCATATATTATATCTAACCAACTTTCTCTCAGCGATCATTTACCGCAGAGGAATGCTTTCCAAAATTTCCTGATACTCTTCATTCAACAGACAGGGCAGGCCACTACGTACCCTGCTCCAGACCAGTTTCATCGGATCAACCACCAGATCCGAATCACTGTATCTCAGTACCGGTGCTTCCCGGTTACCATCTATGAGCGTATTCCATTCAAACCCTTCCACTTCATTGACCAGTATGGCGCAAATAGCAATTCCCAATGAGATCCATGCCTCCTTGTTCTTTGCCGCAATATCTCCTTTGTCTATGATCTGCTGAAGTTTGGGAAGATCTTCCTCTATGGCCTGGAACTCTTTACGGAACTCTTTCTTCACAGCCTGAGCTACCCATTCATACCCTTCATTGATCTGATAGATCTCAGAAAGCCGGACCGGGATCAGTTCAGGAGGATATTTCTTCCCCGCCTCCCTGATCTGTAAAGAGGCAAGGATCTCCTCCGCTACTTTAACATCCATACCTTCCTCTACCGTAAACGAACAGTCGAAAACAAGGGGTCCCATTCCCAGGATCCAGACATGCGTCACAAAATTGTGTCCGTTCTCGTGAAATTCCTCTCTGCTGTACGCACAGGAAAGCCCTTTCACCTTCATGGGCCGGGCCTGCGGATTCTCTTTCAGTTCCTGCCGGATAAAGTTTTCTACAAAAGAGATATTATCCGGGTTCTTCGGATCTCTGTAAGAAGAAATACGAAAGTTGCCCGACCACACATTAGGGTCATAAAACAAGAACGTAGATTCACCATCTTCCGCCTCTACCCAGGAAGAGGGATAGTACATCACAAACCAAGCTCCCGGTGAAATAAACTTTTTATATGCCTGCATATTCTCTCTTTTAAAATCTATTCTCCATATAGTTCCCTATATAGCTTTCAGAATATTCTGACAAAAGTAACACTACCACGCCGGATATGCAAATCCTATATAAAAAGAAAAAACAAGCCTTGGGATAAGGATGTTAAAATAGGACGGATCTCCCGCACTCCATCCATCTATTCATCCTATATGGGGTCAATATACAACAAGAGAAGAACAAATACTCCCCAAAGAAAACTCCCGGTATGCATGCATACCGGGAGTTTTTCATTCATCTGTATCGGGATATTTGCGTCAGTAACAGATTCTCTTATTCTTCGGCAGTATCCCACCAGACCGGTACGGTCCAGATATCCTGATCAAACGCTTTTGGATTGGATTTGCCCAACTCGACAGCATTGTAATTCACCTCATGGCTACACTGTGCCATCCGACGCCACCAATAGTTCTCATCTGTTTTGGAGGTACCCGGAAACTTAGTGGTAGCAGCGGTCACTCTCATTCCTGTAGGACGTTCCAGTCCGGGATATACAACTCCGAAATCTGCTATATTGCCGGCAGAATAGTTAAATCGGCGTACATCGTTCCAGGCCTGCTGAGTGAATGTCATAGCTATGAATTTCTGTTTCATGATCTCTGCCATCGTAAGCTCGTCCGCTGTTTGTGCCAGACAGTCACTGGCCAGGAAGTCCGCTATCTCATCGGGATCCATGGGCAACTTACCCGGATTGTTTGCCGTTCCATAAGAAGCCAGTTTATCATTCATCATTTCCAGATGGGCAGCAACACCCTCCTTATAAGCAGCCAGAGCCAAACCTTTCTCTCCCAGACGGAAGTAAACTTCTGCTTTGATGAAACACATTTCCGGATAACAAAGAACATCCGTAGGGGCCTCCGGCCTTGTATAATAGGTACCTGTAGAAAGGATCGTGCCATCCGTACTCTGATAGAAAGTTTCATCTGGCTGACCACCCTGAGCACAACATACCCCTTTCAGAGTAACAAAAATGGTATCTCCTTCCCTACCTTCGGCCGATACACTATATTGCTTCGTATCCGCGTCGTATACTTGTGTGCGTGGGCCACCCTCCAGCAAGATCTCTGTATTCACCACATCCACGCCATGAGTCACCATAAAATAGAGAGTATCCTTGCCTGATATATACATCTTGAAATGAGGATCATGGATAGCTACATCAACATAGTAAGTACTATCGATGTGATGCCGGTTCATAGGCAGCATTTTTTCCCGGCGGGGATCAAAAACAACTGTACCGTCTGCCTGGGGATATTCAAACATATCCGTATAATACTTGGTCAGACGGATGTGATCGGACCAGGCTGCCGAATCGAATAAATAGGAAGTCTTCAACGGATCCCCAGCGAGCACATCACCGGACGTATCACTGGTCTCATTCACATGATCTATCACCGTATTCATACTGTTGCTGGTGGGAGCCTTTTCAAGAGCAGCCAGGATAGCCTGAGGATCATAAGACGATTTTTTAGAAAGATTATTCAGCCAACGCGCTTTCAGACCATAGATAAATGCCTTCCATTTCTCTACATCGCCGTCGTTCCAGCTGTCTCCATCTTTCAACGGAGTGGCGCCTGCTTCCTGAGTCATTTCAAAATACTTCAATGCTTCGTCGAGATCGGCCAGACAGCCGTTGAAAATGGTTTTACCGTCATCATACTCAGGAGTAAGATAGTCTCCCAAAGCCTGATAATAAGGCATTTCACCATACCAGTCGACCATCAGCATATATCCATACGCATACATCACATGGGCCGCTCCTATATAATGATAGGCTCCCTCTTCTTCCGCCGCACGGATCAGATCTTCCAGGTTAGCCGCCGCTCCTACAAACCAATGCTGATAAGGAGTGGTGGAAATACCATTGATCGGATCCCAGAAAGGCATATAATTGTGCATATTCGTAGCTCCAGGATAAGCATCCGAAACGGAAGTGATCATCCCTGTCATGTATCCGCCACGCATCCCGGCAGATCCGTACGCATAGGCACAATGATGTTGTATCCAGGGCAACCGGGCTGCCACAGAAGCCTCACTCTGCGTAGGTGTATTGGGGTTATCATTCACATCCAGCCAGTCGTTACAGGAAACAAGTCCCAGAACAAATAGAAGACTACAACCAATATATTTTAGATTTTTCATATACTTCTTTTTTTGATATTACACATACATTTGAGCCTATCAGAATCTCAGATTTACCCCGAAAGACATACTTGCCGTACTGGGCACACCGCAATAATCGATTCCGGTAGAGCTGGAACCGGTCACTCCCGACCCTGCCACACTATTCTCCGGATCAAGTCCTTTGTAATTGGTCCACACCAACAGATTATCACCCGCCAGAGAGAAGGTGCAACCTTTTATGAATTTGGTTTTTGCCAGTGCTGTCGTTGGTATCGAATAGGAAAGAGAGATACCGCGCAGACGCAACCAGTTTGTTTTCGTCGAAAAATGAGAAGCCTCTTTATTGTAATACTTGGAATAGTATTCCTGGATCATATATTCTCCTGTTCGCTCCGTATCACCTATCTGATAGGTTTTACCTGCTTCATACGCAAATGTTTTCGGAACATATTTCCCGTCATCACCTACAACAATCCCTTCCAGTACGATCTTATCGCGATTCTCTGTACGCTTGCTCATACCATACGTAGTCATGTAATAGTCGGTTCCGTTATATATCAGTCCTCCTACCCGGAAATCCAGCATCAGAGACAAACTCCAGTTCTTATATTGAATATTGTTGCTGAAACCTCCGCTGAAAGTCGGTTCACGATTACCGATATACTGAGTCGCGTCACTGGAATAGGTAGGCATACCATCCGCACTCAGGATCACATTGCCATCGTCATCACGGTTCCAGGCATATCCGGTCAGGGCCATGAATTTACCACCGTCTACAGAAGCTGCCTTAGCCCCGCCGATCTGCACATCCGTTACATACAACAATTCCATTCCCTGCAGCAGATTCTTCACCGTACCCCGGTTACCGGCTACATTCAGCATCATGTCCCAGCTCCAGTCTCTGGTACGGACAGGCTGTGCGGATATAGCCAACTCCATACCTTTATTATATACATTACCAATATTGTTGGAGTACATGATATACCCGTTCGTCTGGCTCAGACGAGGAGATACGATCTGGTTCTTACTGTTGTTGGTATAATAAGTGAGATCGAAGCCCAGGCGACCTTGCAGGAAACGCATTTCCAGTCCTAATTCCGTAGATTCAGTGATCTCCGGTTTCAGATTCGGATTGCCTTTGGTCCAGCTGTTACCGGTTCCTACTCCGGAGAGGAATGAGCGGGGCGACCACAAAGCCGTCTCCAACGCATACGCGTCGGTATCCTTACCTACCCGCGCCCAGGAAGCACGTATCTTACCAAAAGACAGGATCTCATTTTCCGGCAATAGTTCGCTGAAAACCAAACTACCGCTTACCGAAGGATAAAAATAAGAGCGATTGCTGGTAGGCAGCGTAGAGGTCCAGTCGTTGCGTCCGGTCACTGTGATATAAGCCAGACTTTTATACGCGGCCCTAAACTCTCCATATACTCCCATCAATCTTTTTCTGGATGAATAAGATTCAAAGAACTTTCTGGAATCGTCTATGTTTTCAAAACTCGCAAAGTCAGGAACTTCAAATTTATATCCTGTGCGGCGCTCCCGCATCACTTTCGTATCTTCCGCAGACTGTCCGACCAGAAGGTTCAGATCAAAGTCACCTACCTTCTGATTGGCCGTAACAATCAGGTTCGAAGTCAGATATTCATACGTAAGATCACTGGTAGATAAGCGGCCATCCTGATAGGTATCTTTCACAGCTCCTCCCGCCGCGATATAGGTATAGTCATTGGTCGTATAACGGTCAAGGCCTACCCTGTAATTTACATGCAACCAATCCGTAATTTTATAACTGGGTGCCACAGAACCCGTAAAACGTGTTGTTTTATCCGTCATCTTGTTTTTATGGATGATCCAGTAAGGATTCTCCTGATCATCTGCGAGTTTATCATTGGAAGGATCCAGGGACTGGAAAATACGGTATTTGCTACCATCCTCATTCAGATAATGCTTCATATCCTCACTTCTGGCCCAGGTATAAACCGTCTCCATAGCTCCGTTGCTGGCCGCGTCCCACAATCCGCTTGATGTCAATGTTTTGTCTGTACTTGACACAGAGAAAGCCACGTTTGCCGCAACGGTAAAGTTACCATAATGGCGATCTCCGTTGAAACGGAAGGTAGTCTTATCAAATCCTGTTTTCGGCACAATACCCGTCTGGTCGAAACGGGCTACCGACAGATAAAAACTACCGGCCTGGCTACCTCCGGACACGGTCACTGTATTGTCATAACTGGCTCCTGTCTTGAAAAAGTCGCTTATGTTGTTATAGACTTTCTCTCCGCTGCCAAACTTCTCTCCCCAGGAATAATAGGTCCAATCTGTATTCAGATTGTCATTTTCCAGGTACTCCCCTCTTTTATAGGTACGCTGCTGTTCCGGCAGCCGGTTGGCCCAGGAAGTGGTCAGTTTACTACTAATAGTCACTTCCGTTGTACCGTCCGTATTTCCTTTTTTGGTAGTGATGATAATCACTCCCGCGGCAGCACGCGAACCGTATAGTGCAGCGGCAGCCGGTCCTTTCAATACAGACATATTCTCAATATCTTCCGGATTAATGTCCATCAGACGGTTACCGAAAGAGGTAGCCGTACGTTGTGCCCCATCAAAACCACTGTCTCCTCCCAGGGGAGTAGAGTTGTCATAGATCACTCCGTCTACCACAAACAACGGCTGATTGTCACGCTCCAGAGAGGTACCTCCACGCAATACGATCTGGGCTCCCGCACCTGCCGAACCTCCGGACTGAGCGATGTTTACACCCGCGATCTTACCACTTAATGAATTCAATACATTAGAAGTTTTGTTTCTCGTCAACTCTTCACTACCTACATCCTGTATGGAATACCCAAGGGCTTTGCGCTCCTTTTTAATACCCATAGCAGTTACTACAACTTCACCCAGAGTCTGCGCATCTTCTTCCAGGGTAATGGAATAGGCGGAAGCGGTACCAATTGTAATTTCTTTTCTCATATAACCGATATAGGAAACCACTAATGTGCTACCGGTTGTTGCCTGGATAGAAAATTCTCCGTTTATATTGGTAACCGTACCATTGGGTGTACCCTTCTCCAATATGCTTGCACCAATGATAGGTTCTCCTTTTGAGTCTGTAACTATTCCCGTTACAGGTTTAGCTTGCTGAGTTCCTTCAGAACTTATCAGAGAGCGATTATAAAAGGAATTGTTCTTTAAAGAAGTTTTCATTTTAATATGTCTGATTTAGTTAAATCTTTGTTTTATTGCAATTTATATGATATGGTATGAAGTTAAGAATTTATTCTCGTAAACTATATTTGGTAGTTTCTGCTTTTTATAATGAGCTATACGTAAATATGAAAACTTAATTTTGGTTAAATTTAATGCTGCAGGATACTTTTTATTTATTATTAATCAAAATTTAGACATACAAGGTTTATTTCTTTGATTATAATTGTTTTGACCAGATTATTATCATGCTCTAAGAATCATAACGTTCTATTTTTAGTATACTTTTGACATTTTTCTTCTAAAATAGAGGCTAATTTGGAAATTTATTATAAATATTAAACCCTCAATATCAATATGCTACTTACAACAATCAGGGTCATTATCTAAATGATTTTTAGGAATATTAATAGTTGTTTATGCTTCTTTAGTCTTATGTTTCTAAAATATTTCATAAGTTTGCAAATAAACCCAAAATAACACAATGCTTATGAAAAGAATTTTATGTCTATCGTTGGTTTTGTTTGCTGGTTTGGGGTTGTTTGTACCAAATAGAGTATATGCAACCGACAATCAGAATGTAGTAAGTTCTGAAGGAACTCAGCAAAGCAGAGAAATTACGGGAAAAGTAACAGACACAAATGGTGATCCAATTATTGGTGCCAGTGTATTGGCAAAAGGAACTTCTAACGGTACTGTAACGGATATAAATGGAGAATTTTCTATAAATGCGGAGACAGGTACCATGTTGGTAGTCTCTTATATGGGGTATACTAAAAAAGAAATAACCATTGGGACCGCTTCATTTTATTCCATTGTATTGATAGAAGATGCTCAGTTACTTGGAGAAGTTATTGTTACTGCAATGGGTATTAAAAAAGAAAAGAAAGCCTTGGGGTATGCTGTACAAGACATTCAGAGTGAAGAGCTTCTTAAGAACAAAAGTCCTAATATTATCAATTCATTAGCAGGTAAAATCGCTGGTGTTAACGTAACCCAAGGTGGTGGTGGAGCAGGAGCGGGCGCAAGTATCATTATCCGTGGTGGAACTTCCCTGGAACGTGACAATCAGCCTCTGTTTATTGTAGACGGTATCATATATGATAACAGTACAGACATCGGTGGAGATAGTGCATTTGACGGAGCTCAGTCAACAAATTCGACATACAGCAACCGTGTCATGGATATCAATCCGGAAGATGTGGAAAGTATGTCTATTCTAAAAGGACCGGCTGCAGCTGCACTCTATGGATCCCGGGCTGCCGCGGGAGTGATCATTATTACTACTAAAAAAGGAAAAGAAGGACGGGTAGAAGTGAATGTAAGTTCCAAACTATCTACTGCATGGGCAAATCGTCTTCCTGAACAGCAATCAACGTACAAAAGAGGTAAGTATTCGGATTCTGGTATACTGACGGAAGTTGGGGTCCTGGAATCATGGGGAGAAAAGTTTGGCAGTGGAGAGAAAATCTACAACAACATTGCAGATTTTTTTCAGAACTCTACTACATGGGACAACAATGTCAGTATTTCAGGGGGAAGTGAGAACAGCAGTTTCTATTTATCTGCTTCCCGATACAATCAGGAAGGGATTGTTCCGGAAACCGGATATACAAAAAACACGTTCCGCTTCAATGGAGAACAAAAATATGGTAAGTTGACAGTTGGAGCAAATGTTGCCTATTCTGTAGCGGATGCTCAAAAATCTCTGACCAGTGGAGGATTATACCTATCGGGTGGTATAGGAGCTTTAGAATCTGTATATCGTTGGCCACGTAGTGAAAACATGCAATTGTGGAAAAATGAAGATGGAAGTAAATACCGTCTTTTCCCGGATCAGTTATTGAAAGATGATATTGACAACCCATATTGGATCGTAAATAAAAACAAAGTGACGGATAAAACAACACGTTTCACAGGCAATATCAATCTGAATTTTGACTTATTTGATTGGTGGAATATTTCCTATACAGCCGGTACAGATCGCTATACTACCGAAACCAGGCGTTTGATAGAAGCCGGATCAGGTGTAAAAGAAGACTGGCAGAATGGGATGTTAAGTGAAAGCGACTACACTTATGAATATCTTACATCGAATCTGATGATGAATTTCAAGAAAAACATAGGAGATTTCGATCTGAATTTATTGTTGGGAAACTCAATTGAAGATACCAAAGGGACTACCAACAGACGAATGGGGTCAAATTTTGTAGTAGAGAATTTTTATTCTATGTCGAATGTCGCAGATGCTGATCGCCTTATCACACAAAACAGAAGCCGTAAACGCCTTGTAGGTGCGTATGGAGAATTCCGGATCGGATATAAAAGTCTGGCATACCTCACAGTAACCGGACGAAATGACTGGTCATCTACCCTTCCAAAAGACAGCCGTTCTTTTTTCTATCCATCGGTAGGAGGTGCACTTGTATTCACAGAGTTATTACCAGACAACCACATTCTGTCTTTTGGTAAAATACGCGCATCCTGGGCTAAAGTAGGAAAAGATGCAGATCCATACGTTACAAATACTTATCTGGAAGCACCTGAGTTAACGATTGGTGACACAAGTTTGAGAAACGGTTGGACCAAAGGAAATCCCGGATTGATACCGGAAACCACAGAATCTACCGAATTCGGGCTGGAAATGCGATTTTTAAATGGCCGGATCGGATTTGATTATACATATTATACAAACAAAAGTTATAATCAGCTCCTGAGTCCACGCACCAGTCAGGCATCCGGATATATATTTATGACAACCAATGCTGCAGATATCACCAACAAAGGAATGGAATTATCCATCACAGGTATTCCTGTTCAGAATAGAAACTTCATGTGGGAATCTACCATCAACCTATCCGGCAACCGTGGCAAAGTGCACAATCTATTGGAGGGACTGGAAATATTATACGTAACTGATGTACAGGTTGGAAATGCTGCCGCAGCATCCTTTAACGGAGGAGATTTTATGGCTATATCCGGTTCGCAATGGTCAAGAGACCCCAATGGAAATGTGATATTGAATGCGGATACAGGTATGCCTACCAGTGACAGTGGTACAGGTTATCAGATCGGTAACAGAGAGCCAAAGTTATTGGGAGGATTCAACAATACATTTACCTATAAAGACTGGTCATTATCGATACTTTTTGATTTCCGGGTAGGAGGTCATATATATAATGGTACGGACTATTTTATGACTGGTTATGGCAATAGCAAACGAACTGAAAACCGGGAGTCACTCACCATTCAGGGAGTAACAGCATCCCAGGACGGAAATGGAAATACAATCTATACTCCAGCTAATTATTCGTTCAGTGCTGACAAGTACTATAACAATATGGATTACGGTCAGGAAGTATCAGCTACGGATGGAAATGCCAAAAGTGGAAAAGCAATCATCTATGAATATTGGACAAACCATTACAGAGTAGAATCTGCGAATTTCATGACGAAAACAAACTGGCTGCGTCTGCGATCTCTTTCTTTGAGCTACAACGTTCCTAAAAAGTTACTGAGCAAAACAGGAGTGATCAAAGCACTATCTGCCAATATTACCGGAACAAATCTATGGTTGTGGACCAATTACAAAGGAATGGATCCGGAAACGAGTGCTGCGGGAGCCGGTGCCATAGGCTCCAGTTCGGTAGGTATTGATTACTGTGGCGTTCCCGCAACAGCCAGCATGTCATTCGGCATCAATGTTACTTTCTGATTATTACTGACTGATAAAATACAGAAATATGAAAAAGCTTACATACATTTACTGCTTAATCATTGCACTTATGTGCAATGCATGTTCCGATTATCTGGATATAAATGACGATCCGGATACACCCAACAACACTGTTCCGCTACCCTCTTTACGCCTGAGATCTATTCTGACACAATTTGTCGATTGTTATGATTCATCAGGAACAAGAGGATCCTGGATTACCGGCAACATAACAAAAATAAATGGAACAACATACAATGACTATATCATTAAATGGCGACCCGATATAGCTTCCACCACATGGCCCTATCAGGCATGGTTTGTATATACAGCCGCGAATCTGCCCGACCTGTTCGATAAGTGTGAAGAACTGGGTGCATGGCATTATTTAGGGGTAGGACAACTTATACATGCCTGGGGATTCATGATCATGACGGATCTATATGGCGAAATGCCTTATACAGAAGCTTTAGGTACCAATATTACTCCCAAGTTTGATGATGGGGAAACGATATATTATGGTTGTATGGAAATGCTTGAAGAAGCCATAAATAACCTGCAAAAGACACAAGAAAGTACAGCCGAACCTCTTGCTGATGGTGATCTCTGGCACAATGGAGATACGGATAAATGGCTGAAACTGGCTCATGGGCTAAAAGCACGTTGGTTGCTGAAAGCATCAAAGAAAAACCATTTTGATCCGCAAGAAGTTTTAGATGTATTACAAAAAGCTCCCCAGTCCAACGCAGACAATACAGTGATGCGATATATCAATCCGACCAATACTCAGGAAGCCGCTCTACGTTCGTTACAACATCAAAATCTGGGCTCCAGCACAGACGTAAGAATGTCTAAGTGGTATATGGATTTGTTGAAAAATACATTTACTGGAGGAAGCGAGGTCTTGGATCCACGTACTACTTTACTGGCGCCAAGTGGCCAATTTATGAATGAGAACGGGGAACTCGAATATCGCCTTACAGAAGGAGTAGACATGTACAGCAATATACGTACCCAGGGAGGACCGGTAAGTTTCAGTGTATACGCTTCCAGTACAGAGACAGCAATAAATTTTTTAAACGGAACCATTTTAAATCCCGAACAGGACATCTGGGCTTCTGCCACAACAGAAGAGGCAAGAAAAGGAGATTCGATATATATACCGATTTACTCTTATTATGCAGGAAATCTTTCCAGTACAAACAAACCGGGAGATGTGAATGATGACCGATACATCGCAGATCGCGAATATGGAATATCCAAACGCGTGATCTCTACCGGAACATTCTACACCAGAGCCGACGGTCCCTCACATCTGATGTGTTACCCTGAAATTTGTTTCATAAAAGCTGAATGTTATTTCCGGCTGGGTCAGAAAGGACAAGCACTGACCGAATACAAAAAAGGAATACGTGCACATATGGAACTGATGAATGAAAAGCTGGAAGAGTATGATCAGAGTATTTATGGCAAACAGGTCATCCCGGAAAGTGCTATAAACGATTTTCTCTCCAGTACAGCCGTTGCACAAAATGAAAGTGAACTTACAATGGCCAAAATCATGCAGCAGAAATTTATTGCTTTGTCTTATACATTGGAAAACTTCAACGATATGAGACGATTCAACTACAGTGCAGGTAATATCAAAGATTATGGCGTTGTGTATCCGGATTACGGACGTCCCGGAGAATTTGATGCAGAAAGTGCATTACATTATACTTCCAGTGATCCGAATAACGAACGTTACTGGTTCCGCAGATTCCAGCATTGTTCTCATGAAAAAGACAGGAATTCTATCAATCATCAGGCATCCAATCCTGAAGCGCTTGAAAAAACGATCAATTCTTATCCCGTATGGTGGGATACAGCAGATTGAGACAAAGAAAAAATGAAGACTTACGATCGGTCTTCATTCATTAGATGATGATCAGGAAAGCCGGTTCGCAAGGATCGGCTTTTCTATATATTTATTTTCCCAGGGGCTGGATGTCCCGGCGTACCTCGTTAGAGATCTCCAGGAACATATAATTCAGTTCTCCGGCATGAATATCGTCTTTGTTGTCGTAATAGAGGCGACAGGCATACTCTTTTGACTTCTCATACGTGAACAAAGAAAGTTGCGCCGGGGTTTTCCGCCGTGCCGTTTCATCGTAATCTTCGTCCGGAAAGAATTCATCCAGATCTACATCACCGATCATCGTTGTCTCAATGAAATGGAGTTCTCCATGCGAAGCGTCCGTATAATATCCGACAAACATATGACCAGGCACACGGATCAGCACGGGCGTGATGCTGATGGCACGAAGCAGGGAGGCAAACAGTACACTGCCATCTACACAATTGATCTGCGACATCTCCAGCGCGTCGTCCAGCGTGCGTACCCGTTGTGAATACACGATGTTACTGGAAAGACTGGTTGTGGAAACGGAGCTGTAGCGGAAGTTACGCTTCTGCAATACATACCACAACGCGTAGACCTGCCGGTCTACCGCATCGGCACGCTCACTCTGATAGCCCTGAAAGCGATCCACAATGCGGGTATCCAGCGCTTCCCGGAGCAACCGGTCGATCATCGGATGATCTTCATTCACATATGCAGCAAAGAACACACTGGTATCATGGTATTCCATATCGCCGCCTATATATCCCAGAAGACATTCATTGATGCTACGCACGGAATAGGTACGGGAACGCTGTCCCAGCATCTTATCGTTCCTCTCCACACGGATACGGACATTCATCGGCTGAGGCTGTTTCTGATCGCGCAACCGTTCGTACTTCCAGAGGATATCCGGATAGATCGTATACTCGGTATAAGGCCTGGCCAGGATAAATTCGGAGACAGACTGAAAATAGAAATCGGTCTCTGCCAGTTCGATCCGTACCCGGGTATAGGCTCCCCGCGAACGGATACGGATGGAAACCCCCGATCTGGGATCACCCAGATAGACAGAATCGGCCGGCAGAATCACCTGTGCACCGGTGGTAGCCACGGAAAGAAGGGCCGAAGGAAAGAAATTACCTCCCAGCTCGTCCACGATATCAAAATCATCCCGCAGATAGACCGAGCTGAACAGGCTCCATACCCCCCACCCTAACAGAAGCAGCAACAGGCTGCCCAACAGTTTCCATCTATATTTTTTCCATGTGCTCTTTACCATCTCATCTATACACCGATTGCAAACTTCCGCCTATCTCCGTATCAAACAACCGCTTCCGGATCGTTTGTCACAAAAAACGTAATACGTGTTTCACCTCTCCGTAACAAAAAGGCTTCATCTTTGTTGCGGAAAAAAATAAAACTTAACTTTGTAAACAAACTGTCCGTTACCTTTACTTATTTAACAATAAAAACCGTATGAATGATTATCGTATATTAGTGGTCGACGACGAAGAAGATCTGTGTGAGATCCTGAAATTCAATCTGGAAAACGAAGGATACCTGGTAGATACGGCCCATTCGGCAGAAGAGGCCCTCAAATTGGATCTGACGCCTTACCATCTTCTCCTGCTCGATGTCATGATGGGAGAGATCTCCGGATTCCGCATGGCAAGTATACTGAAAAAGGACAAAAAGACGGCACACATACCTATTATATTTATCACTGCGAAAGATACAGAGAACGATACGGTGACCGGTTTCAATCTGGGAGCAGACGATTACGTGTCCAAACCCTTCTCCATACGTGAAGTCCTGGTCCGGGTCAAAGCTGTGCTCCGGCGCACGGCCACAGAAGAGACTGCCCGGCAGCCCGAGCAACTCTCTTACGAATCGTTGGTACTGGATGTCAGCAAAAAAAAGGTAAGCATCGAAGGAAAAGAGATCTCCCTGACCAAAAAAGAGTTTGAGATCCTGCATCTGTTGTTGCTCAACAAAGGAAGGGTCTTCTCCCGGGAAGATATTCTGGGCCGCATCTGGAGCGACGAGGTATACGTACTGGACCGCACCATTGATGTCAACATCACCCGCCTGCGTAAGAAGATAGGGAGTTATGGCAAGCAGATCGTAACCCGGCTGGGATATGGATATTGTTTCGAAGCAGAGTAATTGATCCGTCATCCGCGAATCCCACGGATACTGTATTCAGACACATATGGTAATAAGCATAGAAAAACGTTTTTTCTCTTTCAGCCGCAAACTCTTCTTTTCGGTCATCTCCCTCTTTCTGGTATTCGCCAGCTCTTTTATCGTCTACCAGTATCAGCGTGAAAAGGCCTATAAAGTAGATTTGCTGCATGTGTAGTTGCAGGACTATAACTACCGCCTGCACGACATCCTGGAAGAAAACTCCATCGACTCCATCGTCCCGGAGCACTACCTGTATACCCAGGTGCCCGAAGGTTTGCGCATCACGCTGATAGCCAAAGATGGGAAGGTACTTTACGATAGTTTCGAATACGAAGAGAACCTGGCCAATCACATAGATCGCGCGGAGATACAGCAAGCGCTGGATCAGGGCAGCGGCTACGATGTCAGGCGCACGTCGGAAAGCACAGGCATTGTCTATTTCTACTCGGCTACCTCGTTCGGCGAGTATATCCTCCGTACAGCCCTTCCCTACGATGTGGAGCTGACCAATACCCTGAAAGCAGATCCGCACTATTTGTGGTTTACCGGCATCATTACTTTGTTACTGATCTTTATATTCTACAACTTCACCCACCGTCTGGGAACCTCCATCAACCGGTTGCGCGAATTTGCCATGCAGGCCGACCGCAACATGCCTATCGACATGGATATCCACGCCGCTTTTCCGGACAATGAGCTGGGAGAAATCTCTCAACACATCATTCAGATCTACAAAAGGCTGCACAAGACGACCGACGAACTGTACATCGAACGGGAAAAACTGATCACTCACCTGCAGATCTCTCACGAAGGGCTGGGAGTATTCAGCCGGGACAAGAAAGAGATCCTTGTCAACAACCTGTTCACACAATACATTAACCTCATCTCGGACTCCAACCTCGAACAGGCAGAAGAGGTATTTTCCATTGTCGAATTCAGGGAAATTGTAGAATATATAGATAAGGTACAACAACGTCCCATAGGCACGGAAGAGAAACGCATGTCTATCTCTATCCACAAAAACGGACGATTGTTTATGATAGAGTGTATCATCTTCCAGGACCTGAGTTTTGAAATATCCATCAACGACATCACGTTGGAGGAGGAACAGGTCCGACTGAAACGGCAGCTCACACAGAACATTGCCCATGAACTGAAAACTCCCGTCAGCAGCATTCAGGGATATCTGGAGACCATTGTCAACAACGACAACATTCCTCCCGAAAAGATACATCTCTTTCTGGAACGTTGCTACGCGCAAAGCAACCGGCTCAGCCGGCTCCTGCGTGACATCTCCGTACTCACCCGCATGGACGAGGCAGTGGGCATGATAGAGATGGAGTCTGTAGACATTATCCGCCTGGTAGAAAGCATTACCAACGAAGTGGCCTTAGAGTTGGAAGAGAAAGCCATTACCGTAGATAATCTGCTGAAAGGCCAGATAAAAATATGGGGCAATTACTCGCTGATCTATTCCATCTTCCGCAACCTGATGGACAATGCCATTGCGTATGCCGGGAATGATGTACGGATCGTGATCCGCTGTTTCCGTGAAGATGAGAATTTTTATTATTTCAGTTTCCGCGACACCGGAATAGGAGTGGCTCCGGAGCATCTCAGCCGCCTGTTCGAACGCTTCTACCGGGTAGATAAAGGGCGCTCCCGCAAACTGGGAGGCACGGGACTGGGACTGGCCATTGTGAAAAACGCGGTGCTTATACATGGGGGTACCATCTCGGCCAAGAACAACTACGGAGGCGGACTTGAATTTATATTTACCCTGGCCAAAGAAAAAGAGAACTAAAAAAACAGGGCTCCATTTTTCTGCCATCCAGGGTGCAACAGCTATAAAACACGAAATATTTTCAAGTGAAAAAACAAAGGAAATCCGAAATATCCTATCTTTGTGCAGAATACCTAAAATGTACAAAGATGAAAACTGTGAAATTTCTTTCCGTAATCTTACTCTTCTTCATCACAGGATGCAAAAACAGCAATGCAACCGGACAGAATCCGGAGCACCTGCCACAGGATACGGCAGTAGCCACTTTCACGCTACCGGAGATTCCCGAAATGCTGGAATCTCCCGAATTGCGTGCCGACTTCCTTGCTTTTCACTATTGGGACCATTTTGATTTCAACGACATCCGTTATACGCAGCATCCGGAGATCTCCGAACAGGCATTTGTAGATTATATAGATCTTCTTGGCCATGTACCCCTGACTACTGCTCAGGAATCCATCAAACAATTCATGACAAAGACATCCACCGGAAAAGAGATGCTCACCTATTTCACCGATCTGGCGGAAACATACCTTCACGACCCGAATTCACCGATGCGCAACGAAGAGTTTTATATCCCTGTACTTGAGTGCATGATCGACTCGCCGCTGCTGAGTGATACAGAGAAGATACGTCCGACAGCTTTGCTGGAACTGGCACAGAAAAACCGGGTGGGTACCACTGCTCTGGATTTCACCTACACACTGGCTTCCGGAGCCACCGGCACTTTACATCGTATTCCTGTCGAGTTTGTGATCCTATACATTAACAATCCCGGGTGCCATTCCTGTGAAGAAACGACGCGGGATATGAAGAATTCACTGGTACTCAACAGTCTTCAGTCTAAAAACAAACTACAGATACTGGCCATCTATCCGGATGAAGAACTGGATGAATGGAAAAATCACTTGGGCGATTTCCCGGCTGAATGGATCAATGGGTATGACAAAACACTTACCATAAGAGATAAGAACCTATACGATCTCAAAGCGATCCCCTCTCTCTACCTGCTGGATAAAGACAAGAAAGTGATCCTTAAAGATGCGGATCTTCATCAGATCAATCAATACCTGCGGGCCTATTTCTGATCTCTCATACACTCCTGTATGTTTACGGCAGAAGAAATAAAGATACTATTTACGATCAGAAATACAAAGAACCTGACATTGCACAGATCTCCCAATGACTGAAAACATCCACCTGTAGAGACGCACGGCGTACGTCTCAGCACGCCGCATGGAAATATATAGCCTATATAAAATGCTTTTTTGTTGGACATGCACCGCAAAGACGTACGCCGTGCGTCTCTACAGGTCATCCCCTTCTCTGTAGATGAAAGAATAAAAAACCATCTTATGGATACACTTATTTATACAGGGTATAACCCTGTTCTACCACATAGCGAAACATACTCTATATACAATAACCCAGGAACACTTACCTACGATAAGTAAACTCCAATAAATTATATTCATCCGGACCAAACCTATGCCCCCCCTATTTCTCTTCCTCTTTTCTCCACCTAATTTCCAATATCCGCACTTGTTATTCCGGAAAAACTCCTTATCTTTGCATCGCATTGGTTCCGTACCCTTTCTGCAAAGGGCGGATGAAAAGGGAATCAGGTGAAAGTCCTGAACAGTCCCGCTGCTGTAAGTTTCATCAACATAACAAGCTATTTACCATATGCCACTGGGAGTATCCCGGGAAGGCGCTTGTCTATGGAAATAAGTCAGAAGACCTGCCATGCATATCTGAGTTCACATGCTTTCGAGGAAAAAGCGTTGAATCTAATGAGCCGGATCAGTCGATCCATCATTTCATTCATCCCTGTTTATTCAAAGAAAGTATACATTAGTGTATTTTTGGATGTAAATAAACTCTGCCAAGTTTATTTAAAGTGTCCGGCCGAAGGGATTTCGTCCGGACACATTTTTAAAAACAAAATGAGAAGGACATACCGATTCCCTACATATCGCTCCCTGCTTATGTGCCTGTTGGGTATATATGGCTATTCTATGCCCCTGCCTGCCCAGAGTGTTCAGACCTCCAAAGCAGCAGATACCAGCCGGATCTACACGCTACCCGAAGTGATCATTTCACATCCTTTCCACATCCGGGAGACACGATCGGGTACTCCCCTGCAGGAGCTCTCCGGAGACCGGCTGCGCAACCTGCAGGCATTGCAACTATCAGACGCGATCAAATACTTCGCAGGGGTCAATGTCAAGGACTACGGCGGCATCGGAGGATTGAAAACCGTGTCCTTGCGGAGCCTGGGAGCCGAACATACCGCCGTCAGCTACGACGGCATCACCCTCACGGATGTGCAAACCGGACAGATCGATATCGGCCGTTTCTCCTTAGAAAATGTAGACCGTCTCTCCCTGAGCAACGGACAGAGCGACCAGATCTTTCAGGCAGCCCGACAGATCGCCTCTGCCGGACTGCTGGATATACGCACACAAACTCCATCCTTTCGGACGGGCAAGCACACGAATCTCTCCGCCTCTTTCAAGACCGGTTCCTGGGGATTGATGAATCCGGCCATACACATCGAACAGAGACTGAGCCGGCAGTGGTCTGCCGTTGTAAGTAGCGAAGGCATGGCTGCCGACGGTCGTTACCGATATACCCAACACTACGGACAAGAGAACGACAGTACCTCCCGCGAAAAACGGAAAAATACCCAGGTCCATACCTTCCGCGCCGAAGCGTCTGCCATCGGACAGTTTTCTTCCACAGAGCAATGGCGCGTCAAGGCCTATTACTACCAATCGTCGCGCGGACTGCCGGGAGCAACAACCCTGTATTACGACCACGCCTCACAACACCTGTGGGACAAAACCCTGTTCCTGCAAAGCCATTACAAAAAGGAGTTCCATACACAGTGGGCTTTCCAGACACTGGCCAAGTGGAACTGGAACTACCAACGCTACTTAGACCCGGATACCAAAAGTACTACAGGTGTTACAGACAATAGCTACTACCAGCAGGAATACTACCTGTCTGCCACCGCACTCTATCGCCCCTTAGAGAGGCTTTCCTTCTCGGTGGCCACAGACGGCAGTATACAGTCCATGAATGCCAACTTGTCGGATTTCGCCTCTCCTACCCGCTATACCGGCTATGGAGCCCTTTCCGGAAAATACACCTCTTCCCGGCTCACAGCCTCTGCCTCGGCACTGGCTACCCTGGTGCACGACCGTACCTCCCGGGGAGAGTCGGCTGGTACCCGACGGCGGCTCACTCCCTATGCCAGTGTCACACTGAAACCCCTTGCGGCAGAAGAACTGCATATCCGTTTTTTCTACAAAGAGATCTTCCGCATGCCTACTTTCAACGACCTGTACTACGGACAGATCGGCAACACCGGACTGCTCCCCGAACGCACCCGGCAATACAACGCGGGGGTCACCTGGTCCCGTTCCTTCAGCGGGGCAGTCTCTTTTCTCTCCGCCACGGCCGACGGATACTACAACCAGGTCAGTGATAAGATCCTGGCCATCCCTACCAAGAATATCTTTATCTGGAGCATGGTCAATCTGGGAGAAGTAGAGATCAGAGGAGTAGATGTAACCGCCAGCCTGCGTACACGCCCTGTCCGCCGGATAGCTGTGTATCTGTCGGGAAACTACTCTTACCAACGGGCATTGGACATCACCGATCCTGCCGGAAAGACCTACAAACATCAGATCGCATATACTCCCCGTGTATCGGGATCGGGACAGGCGGGGATCGAAACTCCCTGGATCCACCTCTCCTACTCCCTGCTGCATGCGGGCAAACGATACATGCTGGGACAAAATCTCACGGAAAACCGTCTCGCCAGCTATACGGATCACAGTGTCTCCGCCAGCCGGGATTTCACGGCGGGAGAGAGCAAACTTTCTCTATCGGTCGAAGTTCTGAATCTGGCTGATAAGAACTATGAGATTGTCAAAAACTTCCCCATGCCGGGACGCTCTGTAAGGGCTACCCTGCGGGTCACCTATTAATAAGAACCTATGTCTGTCTGCAAACCTACTTCTGTTCTCTGGCTTTTCCTGGCGTGTTGCATCCTGTTTATACAGGGATGCGACGATATGGAAGACCGCAACCAACCTGTCGGCGGGGGGGGTAGCGGAGAAAGTGGCACAGAGGAGATCTACATCCTCTGCGAAGGGCTGTTCAACCTCAACAACAGTACTTTGGCGCGGCACTCGTTCCGGGACAATACCACCACAACAGACTACTTCCGGCAGATCAACCGCCGGGGACTGGGCGATACCGCCAACGATATGGCCATCTATGGAGATCGTCTCTATATCGTGGTAAATGTCTCCAGCCAGATCGAAGTGATCGACCTGCTCACCGGGGTCTCCGTAGGACAGGTGCCTCTGCTTACTGACAACGGATCTTCCCGCCAGCCACGCAACATCGCTTTCGAAGGCCGCAAAGCCTATGCCTGTTCCTACGACGGCACAGTAGCACGGATAGACACAGCCTCCCTGGCTGTGGAAGCGTACCTGTCCGTAGGTCGCAATCCGGATGGCATCTGTGTACAGAACGGAAAACTCTATGTCTCCAATTCGGGCGGATTGGATGCCTCTACCACCGGAACAGACAACACTGTATCGGTCATAGATATCCCTACCTTTACAGAAACCCGCCGCATCGAAGTGGGGCCTAATCCCGGACCGATCCGTGCCGATGAGTATGGCTATGTATACGTGGCCATCCGTGGAGAGCAGATAGAAAAAGGAGAATATCAACTGGTACAGATCGACGCGCAGACCGATGTGGTGACACAGGTGTATGAAGAGAAAGTACTGGACTTTGCCATCAACGACGAACTGGCCTACCTCTCCTATACCCTTTCCGGCACGCAGGAGTCTGGCATCAAAGTGATAAATGTACATACCGGACAGATCGTGCGGGAGTCTTTCGTCACAGACGGCACCCGGGTCCATACCCCTTTCAGCATACAGGTCAACCCCTTCAATGGGAACATCTACCTGACCGACGCGTACGACTACCAGGTTACAGGAGATGTGCTTTGCTTCAGTCCGCAGGGAGAGTTGCAGTTCCGTATAGACAACGTCGGGCTCAACCCCAATGATGTGGTATTCAGCGACCGCAGTTCGCAATCCGGAGGTGGCGGCGGCTCCGAAACAGATACCCACCCGGCCTACGCACAAAAGGTATGGGAGTATGTACCTGCTCCGGGACAGTTTATCAATACCACCACCTCTGCCTATCGCGAAGGCTACACCTACGAAGAGGTACTGGAATATGCTACCGAACGTCTGCAAAGTCGCTCGCTACTCTCCTTAGGAGGTTTCGGAGGCTACGTAGTGGTAGGGTTCGATCACACCGTACCCAATGTTCCGGGCGAGTATGATCTGAAGATCTATGGCAACGCCTATTACAATATGTATGGTTCCGTCACAGGGGCACTGACCGGAAGTTCGGAACCCGGCATCGTATGGGTGTCAAAAGATACCAACGGCAACGGTCTGCCCGATGATGAGTGGTACGAACTGGCAGGGAGCGAATACGATTCGCCGGAAGTGATCCGCGGGTACGAGATCACCTATTACCGTCCCGATCCGGCAAACACCCATGTATACTGGACAGACAATCAGGGAGGCGAAGGATATATCTACCGCAACAGTGCTCATTTGCAGGAGACTTATTATCCTGTGTGGATCGAAGCGGATGAGATCACCTTCCGGGGAGATCGTTTGCCGGACAACGGCATCAACGAAGGAACCAACGGAAAAGACAATTGGGTAAGTTATTGTTTTCCGTGGGGCTACGCAGACAACCACCCCAACAGTACCGAACTCTGCCAGTTCAACATAGACTGGGCAGTAGATAGCCAGGGCAACCCGGTGCAACTGGATGGCATCGACTTTGTCAGGATCTACACAGCCGTGAACCAACAGATGGGATGGACAGGAGAAGTCTCTACGGAAATACAAACCGTGGAAGATCTGCATTATTGAGAAATAACGAATACGAATTAAATAATAGATACTCAAACAAACATTTTAAAATGATGAACATGAAAAAGTTAATTTTACCGTTTTTCCTGCTTACTTTTCTGTTTTGTGTAACCAGTTGTGATGACGATAACACCATTCCCGATCCGGATGAGACAGAACAGGGAGAAGGTAATGGTGATGGTGATGATGATGAAAATGAAGGAGATGAGAACGAAGGAGATGAGAACGAAGGAGATGAGAATGAAGGAGATGAGAATGAAGAAAAAGAGGTACTTGTTATCAGCTTCGAAAGTTTGCTGACCGAAGATGAATCTGAATTTATGCCTACAGATGGAGTACGCGTAGGTGAAAATGATCCTTACTCCTATTATATCACCGCTTTTACAGATCCTCAGGGTATCCTTACATTTGACCATTATTACCAGGATTGGGGTTTTGGTGGGGGCTTTACGTATGTCAATACAACAGATACAGAAACTCCGGGTTATAATAATTTAAGTGCTATCACAGCCCAGGGAAAAAATGGAAAGGTCTATCTGACTGCTAACACCAGTTCGTATACTCCTGCCATTGTTACCATGAATCACACGGACAAATACGCATGTAAAGGTGTCTGGATCACGAATACTACCTACGCATATCTGGCCATCAAAGAGGGAAAAGATGGCAGTAATCCCAGTATTGCAAAACAGTTTACAAATGGAGACTGGTTCCTGCTCACTGCGATCGGATATACCTCAGAAGGAGAAGAAATAGGTAGCGAAGAGATCTATCTTGCAGATTATAGAAAGGGTAAAACTGAGATTCTTTCCGAATGGACCTGGTTCGAATTTTCAGAGATCAGCACTGCAGACTATATTAAGTTCGAACTCTCTTCAAGTGATGTAGGAGATTGGGGGATGAACACTCCTGCCTATTTCTGTATGGATGGTATCACGCTGATCGAGAAGTAAGTTCCTGGCACAGTGATTTCAGAAAACGGATCCGGATCTACAAAAGTGTTCATTGTCACTCCTGATCCTACTTGCCGGAATTTCTGTCAGTAATTCATAGCTAATCCCATGCGTGAACAGGTCCCTGCCACAGGGATAAAGTAATCCCGTTCAAGCATGGGATATTTTGTATCCTTGCCTGAACCCATCTCCTTTGCACCCCTCTATATAAAAAGTATTTAGATTATTTAGATCACTTTTCTCCCTTCCCGAAAAACTATCTCTCCGTAAATTCTGTTGTAACTACAACGAAACTATTTTCTATTTTATATAAATACATTAGCATTATGGGAAGATTTCTTTTAGGTGTATTGGCTGGCGCGGCACTTTACCATGCCTGCAATACCAGAAAAAACCGTGTAAAAGCACAGAGAATGTACAGATCGGCAACAGATTATATCGACGAAAAAGTGCAGATGATCAAAGATGCGATCGAAGAGAAACTGGAGGGTCACAAAGAACTTTCGGAGGAGACCAAAGTGCCCGATCCTTATCTGGACGACATGATGGACGGAGACGTAGCTATTTCAGAAGATGTGACTTTCTACGAACCTATCGACGGGACACAGAAATCCTGAGTGTTCCGGACAGTAGCCGGTAACAGATGAGCTGCCCCTGTTGATCCCTTAAGAAAAGAGATCAACAGGGATTTTTTACATATGCAACACAGATGTGTTCTCTCCTCACTCCTCCATGCCCAGGAAGAGGTATTTTTCTCTTTTTATCAGCCTATCTATAGTCACAAAAATCCAACAAAAAAGAACAAATTCTTTTTATGATCTCTCTCTTTTTGACAAAGTGTTATTATCTTTGCAAAAAGAATATCCATGAAGACTATTTCTATTAAACTGATCACAGGGATCGGACTGACCTCTGTACTAATCCTACAGTTCTTATGGCTTCATAACATATATACTTTACACCGCGGAGAACTAAAAGAAAAAATCAACTCTGCACCTCTGCAAGCACTCCAATGGGAAATTGGCAACCATACGGGAAGTAATTCCACGGAAACCCTTCATATCCAGATTGACGAGACAAAAGTTCTGCCCACCAAATATTACCACGTTGAGGTAGCCAGAGATTTTCCCGAAGAAAGGTTACCCCTTTCTCTGGAAAGAATAGATTCTTTTTTTCACGCAGAATTGAACATACAACAGATCCATTCGGATTATTACCTGACACAGATAGATACACAGACGGATGAAATCGTGGAAAGCAGTGGTAAAAAGCCTGTAACCCGTTGGGGTATACTGGAATCCGAACCTATATCCCTCGCAAACGGATCAGAAATACTGAAAGTAGCCCTGACCTCACCTTACCGGATGATCTTTGGCAAAATGATCTTCCTGTTTTTTGCGACTGTAATCATCCTGGGACTGGTAGTATACTGTATCATTTATCAGATCCGTATCATCGCCCGCCAGAACAGGATCGCCTGCATCCGCGAAGACTTTTCGCATGCCATGATCCATGACATGAAGAGTCCGATCAACACCATTATGGTAGGGCTGAATATGCTCCACTCCGAAAAACTGCTCGACAAGCCCGAAAAGCGCGACAACTACTTCCGCATTGCTTCCGAAGAGTGCCAGCGTCTGCTCAGCCTGGCAGATAAAGTGCTTACCCTGGCCAAGCTGGAACAGGATAGCCTGACCCTGCACAAGCAACAGATCCTGCTTAAACCCATTGTCAGCGATCTGGCAGAGAAGTCGGCCTCCAAAGCCGGGAAACCCGTAAAATTCGAGATCAGAGTAAATTCCGAAGATATCGTCTATGCCGATGGAGATTACCTGAAAGAAGCCATCAGCAACCTCATCGAGAATGCCATCAAATATTCGGGAGAGAGTGTACGGATAGATATCAAACGCACTGTGCACGAAGGGCACGATCACATCAGTATACGGGACAATGGCTTTGGTATACCTTTCAAAGACCAGAAAAAAATATTCAATAAGTTCGAACGTGCCTCAGCAGCCGGACGCAAAGACCGCGCCAAAGGATTGGGGTTGGGGCTCAACTATGTCAACAATGTGATCCGCGCTCACGGAGGGCATGTGATCCTGCGTAGCATCGAAGGAGAATACAGTGAGTTTATCCTGGTATTGCCCCGGCAAAAGAACATGTAAGTAAAGAACGAAGTCTGAGGTATTTTTTTTGCAGCATATAAAAACAGCTCAAAGAAGTGAAAAGAGCGTTTGTTTGCACCTGGCAAACGGTTGGTTTGCACCTGGCAAATGACCCATTTGCACCTGGCAAATGACTGGTTTGCCAGGTGCAAACCAAAGCTCCTGCCGCAACCGTAACTGCTTTGCCGACCGTTGGTTCGTACATGCGTACATCGTACCTCTAAAAGGTTTTCATCACCTCCCGGAAGTACCAGATCATCCGTGCCCAGTTGTCCAGTTCGATATGTTCATTTTCGTTATGGATGGTCTTCACCTCATAATCATTGACATAGACCGGCATCAACCGATAGATACGATCGCTCACGGTCTGGTATTTATAAGCATCCGTTCCGCCCACTGTGATGTAAGGGGTCACAATGGTTCCCGGATAGAGTTTACCGATGGTCTCTCCAATCACCTGGAACCCGCGGGTATCTTCCGGAGAAATACCAGACGGTTCACGAACCGATACCTGTTCGATCTCCACATCGTATCCTTTGCATTGCTGTTGCACATGTTGCATCACATCTTCCACGGTCTCTCCCGGCAGGATACGGAAGTTCACCGTTACCTCCGCTACCGACGAAAGCACATTCGCCGCATCGCTCCCTTTGGCCATGGTAATGGCCGTGGTGGTACGGATCAACGCGTTGGAAGCCGGATTTTTAGCCAATGTACGGAGCAGTTCCCGCTCCAGCAGCCACTGGTTGGCAATGGCCACGCGGGCTATAAAATTCATCTTACCACCTATGTTATCCAGAAAATGCTCCATAGGTGGGATCAGATGTTCGGGCATCTGGTTGGTATTGAGTTTTTCAATGATCTCAGCAGCCATCACCAGCGTACTTCGTTGCGGAGGCATGGAAGAGTGTCCGCCCTCCCCTTTGATCTTCAGACGCACCGTGAGAAATCCTTTTTCTCCGACTCCCACCACAGCCATTGGCTGGTCTACCTCCTTGAGCAACGACTCCGGCGTGGCAATAATGCCTCCCTCATCGCACACAGCATCGAAGGTCAGTCCCTGCTCTTTGAAATATCGGGCGATCTGTAGGGCACCCTGCCGGCCTCCTACTTCTTCGTCGTGCCCAAAGGCAAACCAGATATCCTGTTCCGGCACAAATCCCTCCCCAATGAGTGCATCGGCAGCTTCCAACAGCGCGAACAACATGCCTTTCATATCCAGTGTACCGCGTCCGTACAGTCTGCCATCCGCTACAGCTCCGGAAAAGGGCGGATAGTCCCACGCAGTAGAGTGGGTGGTAACCGGTCCTTTCGCCGGATCGGCCGGACGGAAGATCTCTTCGCCAACGGATTCCTGTGTCACCGGATCATGTCCCAGCACCGGCACCACATCGTAATGGGAAAGAAAAAGAATAGGTTTACGCGCCGGATCTTTCCCCTTCCAGTGAAACACCAGCCCGTACTTGTTGACCGTGAGCGTATCCATGGCTGCATACACAGCCGGATAGGCCTCAGGCAGGTAGGCTTTGAACGTATCGAACGGAGCGAAATTCGTTTCCTCATATACTTCCGTACTCACTGTAGGGATACGGATGCCCCCGGCAAAACGCCGGATAGAGGCCTCAGACAATTGGGGCTTCACCGGAGAAAACTCCGTTGCCGTCTGCGCCGCAGGATCAAATGCTTCTTTACTGAAAGGATACATATAGGTTTTGATTAGGATTATAGCTATCCATACAAGGAGTATAGCTACAATAACCCACATCATTCTTTTTATGTTCATCTTGCTGAAAAATTTAGATCGTTTCATTTTTTAAACATAACACGTGTATAAAATGTTTTTTCCTCTCCGTCATTCATCCGAAGATGAACAGCCTTGACAAAGATACCCTAAAAAACAGTAACTTCCGTCTCCATCCGTATCAAAAACAGAAGTCTGAAGAAATTTATACGCACCGGCCCGTACTATCCTCCGTCCTGTTTTCCGGTCCGGCCAACAAACAAAAACCTCATCCGGATGTTGTGTTAGAAATAACACTTAAACGAACAGTGCATCATGGCTCCTGATTACGAACTGACAGACAACCCGCTCCGTCATTGTTATGAATTCCATATCGACGGATATACCCCGAAAGTGCAATACATCAAATCCCGGTACGGAGATGTGTATCTCACCCACACCGAAGTGCCGTTCCCGTTGCGCCGACATGGTATCGGTTCACAACTGGTAAATAAGGTGCTGCACGCCCTCTCTCAACAGGATATACGTGTGATACCTGTATGCCGGTTCGTAGCAGCATACATCCACAAACATCCGCAGTGGAAGCATGTGATATTGCGGGAAACTCAACTCATATAGAAAACAAAGAGAATATGGAACCTATACATAAAGAATATTCCAACGGAGAGATCACCATTGTCTGGCAACCCGCTCTGTGTACACATGCCTGTGTATGCCTGCGTATGTTGCCCAACGTATACCGGCCGAAAGAACGCCCCTGGATCCGGATAGAGAATGCCACTACCGAAGAACTGATCCACCAGGTACACAACTGCCCCTCCGGCGCGTTACGGATCAAATCGGAAATGGAAGCAGATCCGCTCCCGAACGGGAAAAGTATACTTTAAGATCCGGAAGAGGCAAAGGGAATATACCCGTTTGCATATACATCCCACACAGTAAAAACCATTGGTTCTCCTTCAAGGGAATATATGCTACGCTTCATCTGTTCCCTTATTCCGTATTTTTACCTGTACAAGTTCTGCCAGGGTCACGGTAAAAGGCCCGGCAGCCTGCCTGCCACCGCGGTAACCGGGTAATTTGCGCACATCCCACCGTTGCCCTGCCAGGGCCGGTTCGGTCACCTCCTCTACCTTATATACCAGATAAAACAGTTCTTCCTCTGTCTGTTTTTCCGCTTTCGTACCAGACACCTTCTTTTCCCGCTCCGGATAGCCTTTCCGCAACAACGCGGCACGTGAAAAGATACGCGGCCCTTCCGGCACAATGCGCATCAACCGGCTTGTCTGTCCCTCACCCTGTGTATGCAACAACAGGTAACGCGCTCCGGTGAAGGCAGGTG
The DNA here is from genome assembly GCA_021202275.1 of Bacteroides sp. Lineage (GTDB taxonomy): Bacteria > Bacteroidota > Bacteroidia > Bacteroidales > Bacteroidaceae > Bacteroides. The sequence continues at coordinate 121,861 of JAJQDI010000028.1, read as the reverse complement.
AAAGCCTCACAGAACCCTGCCTGCTGCCGGTACGCAGGTTGTATAGCCCTTCCCGCACGATCCACTGCAACTGTGCTTCATCCCGGTACCATCCGACCAGCACCGTTGTTTCATCGGCAAACAGTCCGCGGTCTTTTCCCAGCAACTCCGGAAGCGGTTCCTGCAACAGAGAAGCCCTTTCCTCCGGCCGGTTCACCCGATAAGTATAGTAAGAGAGTTTTTCCCGTCGGGAAGTACGGTTGAGAAAATGCTCCGTCACCTCCTTCAGAAAACCGCGCAACTCTTCCAGCCCCCCGGAACTCCGGGAAGGATGGATGGCAAACGCTCCGATCCCGGGTAGTATCTCATGAAAACTGCGGTAACGCCGGTGGCCCTCACCCACACCGGGATAGAGAATAAAAGCTCCCGCCGTACGGCGGATCGAATCGCGATAGGCATGCATTTTAAGCATATCGTCCCGTTTGTACAGCCGGGTACGCCCAGCATCCCTCCGGTCCTCGTCCTCCCGGCCCTCTTCCCCGAAAAGATCGGCCAGCCGGTCTATCCTGTACTTGGCATCAAAATGCAGATGTACAATCAGTTCTTCCCGCTCGGCCTGCTCCTGCCCGATCCCTGCCGGCCAGATACTCAGTGTATAGTCGGGACGCATATCGTGTGTCCAGCTGCCCCCTTCCGGATAAGGACTATCTCCCCGGAACGTACGGTTGTAGCTCAGTTCCACATTTAGCCGCCGCACCGGATGTTCGTATATACCCGCCACTGCCACATGTTGTCCCCGGCGGAGCCTGACAGACCATCCTCCTTCGGACACCTGCAACAGTGCCGACATATCCGGTCGCAGTCCGAAAACCTCCCCTACCACAGCAGCCAGTTTAAAAAAGAGCCAGTACTCGTACAACACCGCTACATCGCGTTTACCACCGGCATATACATCCTCTCCGCCTTCCCAGATCAGCCGGGAAGCCAGGTCGAACATCAGCCAGAAACGCAACACCTCCCGATAGCCCTCTCTGCGCTGGAGCACCGGACTATGCAGCGGCAACAGCCGCAATTCGCCCACCTCCTGCCACATACCGTGTCCGAGCCATTGCTCCAGCCGGACCATCACCGAACGACTCTCCCGCGACACACGTTCGCCTGCCTGGGAAAGAGCATTCAATTCTTCGCAAAAGGTAAGGAAACTACGCAGCACATATTTTACAAACTGGTTTTCCGGAGTATCCACACTTTCTCCCGCCCGGGTAAAGCGCATCCGCGCAGGCAGGGAATGGATGGTGGAGGCCAGCCGATGCTCCGCGGGCAAAGGAACCCGCTCACGGGCCGAAGCGATGTGGTTCAACACATTCCCTCGCAGTCTGCCGCCGCGCCAGATCTCCCGGTCTTCCTGCTCCCGCGACCAACGGGCAACAGGCGCGGAAAGTATTTTCTGCAAGGCGCCCTCAAACTCTTCCGATCCTACCACCGAACGTACAAAGGCAAAACGTTGGTACAGGGTCCGGGACGTATCCGGACCTTCGGGAAGCAAATACTGGGATACCGGAGAGTTTCGTTGCAGAAGGATCTCCGTACAATGTTCTGTGATCTCTTCCAGCATACGGCGGTAGTCGGTACGGTAATCCATCTTACCCGGAAAGATCTCCACCTCGGTCCACCCGCCGGGACGCCCCAGGTACAAGACCTCGATCCTCCAGATACCCGTATAGCTTCCCGTACGTATCTTTCCTTCGGAAGGACGGATGCGCGAAGGAACCACCAACGCGGGTTCCTCTTCCAGCTGGTATCCCCCGGGCAACGTATATTCGTATTCCGTGCCCTCCTGCAACCGGTAAGGAGATTCGCCCAGATGCTCCGCTTCAGCCGGAGGGAGCGCCTGCAAAGTACCCTCCCTGCCATAGAGCCGGAGTTCCACAACCCCACCTTCCCGCAGGGCGACTGGTATACATATCTCTGTCATCGGTACGGGTGTTATGCCTCCGTATAGCCGGTAAAACCATGGTCTACCACCGCGCGATACATCCGCAGGATCTTCTCCAGCGACAACGGATAACGGACTTTGTCTGTCCTCTCTTCCCTTTCCGGAACACCTCCGGAAAGGTAGGTTTCTATATCTTCTCCTTCCCGCAGACACAACGCGCCTAAGGTACGGAGCACAGGCTCCAGCCGCCGGCGGGCCCCATGCACACGCGGAAGCAGTTTCTGCATCACCGCAGCATCTATCAGGTCATCTGTCTGCCACTCCGGACGAAGCGCGCGCCCCACGGCAATGAACCGACTGATCTCTGAGACGGTGCGATAGCCAAACTCCGCCCCTGCCTTGCGCAGTTCCCGGAAGAACGACAGCCATACCTCCGACATCTCTTCCTCAGCTGTCTCCTTCGGGCGGCGGGCCTGGTGAACAAAAGCAGCTCCCAGCGTCGCACCTCCCCTGCGGACAGCGTCGGGCGACAGAGGTCCGGGATGTTTCAGGTAACTCGCCATCTCAGCTTCCGTGATGCGGAATTCGATCACACTGGCCCTGTCCAATACTTTGGGACTGAACATATAGGTGGTTTCATCTACATTCACCGTTCCAATCACAAACAGATTATCCGGAAAACGTACCGAAGCCGGTACCGCGCACTCCTCCCACTCCGTTCCGGAGGGATGCAACGGGATGCTGCCTCCCGACTCCATCACACTGAGGAAATCCGCAAAATAACGCTCTACATGGCTCAGGTTCATCTCGTCCAGGATCAGGAAGTACGGACGGTTCCGGTTCTGTGGCCGGCCGGCTTCGATCAGCAGGCTCAGAGCGCCATTTTCGGGCAATACATACCGCCCCTGCTCCAGTGCATTGGGATAGCCCAGCAAAGACTCCCGGTTGGTCCAGTCGGCACCCACCGGCACCAGGCACACCTGGTTTTCCTTTTCGCAGATCCAGCGGGCAAAGAGGTAGGCCAGCCGGGTCTTGCCCGAACCGGAAAGCCCGGTCAGGATCACAAACGGTTTGGCCAGTAAAGAGGCCACAAAACGAGCCAGCAAGGATTCTTCCAGCCGGAGCCCCGACTGGCTCAGGAACCCCGACAGGTCGGAAAAAGAGAGAGAAGTTTTACTCTTACCCACCCTTCGCGGAGGCAACGCATCTTCACTCACTATCTACCCTTCGGTATATCTGAAATTTTCCTGCATATTCACAAACCCCAGTTCCCGGAGCAACCACACAAACCCGTCATACTCTGTTTTCTCAAAATCGCGTTTCAAAGTTTCTCCCCGATGATATTCGCGATACAGATAAACCAGCACCAGCAATACCGGATAGATTTCCGATTCATACATCACATGATGCCTGCCCATATCGGCCCAGAGGGGTATTTCTTCTTTTTTTATCTGACCAAAGATCCGTATAATATCTTCACGATTCACATTTGCGAAAAAAAGATCTTCCATATGCCTGTTCCTGGTTTATATCATTTTATGATCCAAAGATACATATTCTCCGGGAAAATCTCTAAGAAAAATGAAAACACAAAGGATTTACGATTGGACGATTTACAATTTACGATTTATATTACATCCGGTATCAGATCAGATTATATAGTAAGATTCATGGGATGTATAGTGCTCTTTTGCGCTGTGAAATACGGTACGCTATATATAAGTATATTCATCCCATAGGCTTCTCTTACCTGTCTATAGAGAAAGGGATTACCTGTAGAGATGCACGGCGTGCGTCTGAGCGATGTGCATCTGAAGGCCATGCGTCTGAGCGATGCAGGTCCACCCAAAAGATAATACTTCCCATCCGGTATACCGAGACATACGCCGTGCGTCTTTACAAGATAACGAAATAATATATACAATTTATTATGAATATCTACTTATGTAATCTAACTTCAATCGTACATCGTAAATCTGTACATCGTAAATCAAATCATTTCCTCATTGATACCAAACCCTTCCGGATCGGAATGATGCTGTCCCAGCGGCTCTATATGGACCACGATATCGTACACATCCCTGATCTGAATACGGACATTGGTCTCCACCGCACTGGCTATCTGATGAGCTTCCAACACCGTCATCTGTCCGTCCACCTCAATATCCATGGAGATCATCAACAGATTACCTACCTGCCGCGAGCGCACCCGATGCAGCCGGAAGGCTCCCGGTACCTGCGATACGACATCAAAGATCTTTGTATACACAGCTTCGTCCCTCACACCATCCATCAGGTCTACATTCGACTCCATGAATATGGAAATGGCAGATTTAATGATAAATAAACTGATGACGCATCCGGTCACCGCGTCCAGTACAGGAAGCCGGAGGATGAATGTAAAGAAGAGTCCCAGAAGTACCCCTACCGAGATCAGTACATCGTTGCGCATGTTACGGGCATTGGCAATGAGCAGAGAGCTCTGTATCTTCTTTCCCTGACGATCCTGGTAAAAAGCAAGCCCCCACTTCCCGGCAATAGAGAACAGAGTAACCCAGATAGCGATCACGGAGGGGATCTCACGGGGTTCGGAAGAGAAGATCGCCGAGACAGAGGAGATAAGAAGTTGCATGCCGGCATAGAAAATGACCATAGAGAGCACCTTGGTAGCTATCCCTTCCGCCTTCTCATACCCATAGACATACTTACGGTCGGGAGGGCGGCTCACGATGCGCGCGGTGATCAGCATCACCACAGAGATCACCACATCTGTCGCCGAGTCGATCCCGTCGCTCAATACCGCCAGACTCCCCGACAACAACCCGATACTCACCTTTGCCAGGGAGAGTATGCCATTGCCGATGGTACTTACCCACGAAGTGGAAGTGAGGACTTTTTCCCGCTGTTCCATACGCTGCTGTTCCGATGCTGGGATTAGAACAGCACATCCGTCAGAATGTTTTTCGTCTGTTTTCATTGGATACAGATTGATCTTCACCCCCGGTAAACCATTCTTTACATTCCGTTACTCCGGCCCGGCTCACCACACTCTTCTCTCTACATTCCGCTTGGATCAGATGAGGCAAAGATAGTGAAAGCCGAAAGCAGAGCGAAGTTTACTTCAGCTATGCTAAGGCGCATCCTATCTTCTATAAAGATAGTGAAAGCCGAAAGCAGAGCAGAGTTTACTCTGACTATGCCAAGGTACCTCCTATCTTCTGCAAAGATATAAAAAGAAAAAACAGAAGAGGGATAAACGGGCAGAAAACCACTTATAAAATGTAATTTCTCCGGATCTGAAAAGAGATATTTTTCGTATATCCCAACGTTTATGTATCAAATTGAAAGCAGGCAAAAATACACGCCAAACCGCCCATTCAATGAACAAGCTATCAACCAGATCATTAACACCAAAAACACCCAACAACAAAACACATTATAACACTAATTATCAGCCTATTATTAATTTATCGAAATTATCTGTTATAATTGCCTTCTTATCTCTGTTTTATAGCCCATATTATGTTTTAAAACATTACTTTTGCAGTCGAATTCAACAAACACCTTTAACATTCAGATATATGATTACTCAAAACGACTTTTGGAACGAATTCCAGGGAGAGGTCTGGAAACAGGAGATCAATGTAAGAGACTTTATCCAGCGCAACTATACCCCGTATAGCGGCGACGATTCGTTCCTGCAAGACGCTACCGACAAAACCAGAAAAGTATGGTCGAAGCTCACTGAAATGTTCGTTACAGAACGGGAAAAAGGAGTCTACGATGCCGAGACCAAAGAGCCGCAAAGCATATCTACCTACGGACCGGGATACATCGACCGGGACAACGAAGTGATCGTCGGTGTACAGACAGACGCTCCGCTCAAAAGAGGCATCTTCCCCAAAGGAGGCATCCGGATGGTGGAGAACACCCTGAACGCGTATGGCTACGAGCTGGACCCGATGACAAAGAATATCTTCACCAAATACCGCAAGACCCACAATGCCGGCGTGTTCTCCGTATATACGGACGAGATGATGGAAGCCCGCCGTTCGGCGATCATCACCGGACTGCCGGACGCCTACGGACGCGGAAGGATCATCGGCGACTACCGCCGTGTACCTCTTTACGGAACCGCCAACCTCATCGAAGAGAAAAAACGCTACCTCATCCGTCTGGATATCCAGGAGATCACCGAAGAGATCATACAGGCACGGGAAGAGATCGCAGAGCAGATCAGCGCCCTGAAAGAGTTTGAGAAGATGTGCGCGGGCTATGGGTTTGACGTGTCGCGTCCGGCACAGAACGCGCGCGAAGCGGTGCAGTTCCTCTATTTTGCCTACCTCGCGGCGGTAAAAGACCAGGATGGCGCGGCCATGTCGCTGGGACGTACGTCTACCTTCCTGGACATCTACATCGAACACGATATCAAAGCGGGTATCCTTACCGAAGCGGAAGCACAGGAACTCATCGACCAGTTCATCATCAAACTCCGCATCGTAAGGTTCCTGAGAACGCCGGAATACAACGATCTGTTCTCGGGCGACCCGATCTGGGTGACCGAGTCACTGGGCGGTCAGGGTGTAGACGGGCGCACCTTAGTGACCAGGACCTCGTTCCGCTACCTCCATACCCTGTACAACCTGGGACCTGCTCCGGAGCCTAACCTCACTGTATTGTGGTCGCAGCACTCTCCGGAAAACTGGAAGCAGTTCTGTGCAAAGGTCTCTATCGACACATCGGCCATCCAGTACGAGAACGACGACCTGATGCGTCCGGTATATGGCGATGACTACGGTATCGCCTGCTGTGTATCACCGATGAAGATCGGCAAGCAGATGCAGCTGTTCGGCGCGCGTGCCAACCTGGCCAAATGCCTGTTGTGCGCCATCAACGGCGGACGCGACGAGAAATCCGGCGTGCAGGTGGCTCCGATGTATGCTCCTATCACCAGTGAATACCTGGATTACGACGAGGTGATGCAAAAATTCGAGCAGATGATGCGCTGGCTGGCCAAAGTTTATATCAACGCCCTGAAGATGATCCATTATATGCACGATAAGTATGCTTATGAAGCCTATCAAATGGCTCTTCACGACGGGGATGTAGAGCGTATCCGCGCCACGGGCATCGCCGGATTGTCTATTGTAGCCGACTCACTGGCCGCGATCCGGGATGCCCGGGTAAAGGTGATCCGTGACGAGCGCGGACTGGCTGTAGATTTCGAGCAGGAAGGCGAATATGTTCCGTTTGGCAACAACGACGACCGCACGGATGAGATCGCGGTAGAGGTGACCGGTAAGTTCATGGAATACCTCCGCCAGCACCAGACCTATCGAAATGCTACCCCCACACAATCTATCCTGACCATTACTTCCAACGTGGTATATGGAAAGAAAACAGGAGCTACACCCGACGGCCGTCCCGCGGGGGCACCTTTCGCTCCGGGAGCCAATCCAATGAACGGACGCGACAGGAAGGGAGCGATCGCTGCCCTGGCCTCGGTGGCAAAACTACCGTTCCAGCACGCGCACGACGGTATCTCCTATACATTTGCCGTTTCACCGGCCACCTTAGGCAAAGAACGCGATACCCGGGTACAGAACCTCATCCAGCTGCTCGATGGCTACTTCACTCCGGAAGGTGGACAACACCTGAATGTGAATGTATTTGACAAAGAGTTGCTGGAAGATGCGATGGAACATCCGGAACTGTATCCGCAGCTAACCATACGTGTGTCGGGATACGCGGTGAACTTTGTAAAACTGACCCGAGAACAGCAATTGGATGTGATCTCCAGAACCATCAATCACGCTTTATAAAAACAGAAGAGTCAGGTAGCAGGAAGCCAGGCAGTCAGACATTGTTTGTTTACATGCCTGCCGCCTGCCTCCGGCTGCCTGACGACTTTATATCTCTTATCTTACAATCCGATGACCGGAAAGATCCATTCCTTAGAAAGTTTCGGCACCGTAGATGGGCCGGGCATACGCTTTGTTGTCTTTATGCAAGGCTGCCCCTTGCGATGTCTGTATTGCCACAACTCGGACACCTGGGACAGCAGAAGCACCCCTGCCTACGAGATGACACCGGAAGCACTGCTGCAAGAGGTACTGAAATACAAGAACTTCATCGCCAGAGGCGGTGTCACCGTTACGGGTGGCGAACCCCTGTTACAAGCCGGATTCCTGAGCCGTTTTTTTCAGCTCTGCCGCCAGGAAAAGATACATACGGCACTGGACACATCGGGTTGCCTGCTGAACGAAAAGGTAAAAGAACTACTGGGCTATACCGATCTGGTATTGCTCGACATCAAAGCCTCTTCCCCGAAACTCCATCAAACCCTCACCGGCATAGAGCCCGATGTACCATTGCTTTTCTTAGAATACCTCAGCGAGCAGCATATACCGGTATGGATCCGGCATGTCGTGGTTCCCGGACTCACCGCCGATCCCTCCCAGCTCGAGCAACTCGCGGAAAAACTGACCCGCTTTCCACATATCAGTAAAGTAGAACTCCTTCCCTATCATACCCTGGGAGAGAACAAATACAAGCAATCAGGCATGGACTATCCGCTCAAAGGCGTGAAAGCATTGTCCGGAGAAGCTCTGGAACAGGCCCGGGATATCTTCAGGAAGTACCGGCTTCCCGTATAAGAACACTTCCTGGTATCTGTATTTCATGCCAGTCTGATCCCACGTTCTATCTCAGTCTGTTCTCTGTATTCCCCAAAGGGGATAGATCAGTAGCCCGGAGTTGTCTCTGGAAAGTGCAACGACAGTGAAGCGAACCAAGGCCATCCCGGGTAAACAGTTCTACAGAGTTCAACCTTGCAAAGGTTGCATATAAGATATCTCCTTATCTGATTGCTGCCACCTCTTCAAGGTTGTTTCTGGTCTGTGCGCTTCCCACCCCAGGGTATGCTTCCCCGTGGCTACACTATCGTTTCGCCACAGTTCGCTTTACCGCCGGGCTACTGCTCTGTCCCCTTCGGGGAATACAGAAGGATAGGTTATGGGACCAGGATGAGGTATCTCCACCGTATAAAGAGGAAACAATCTCTTAGCCTGATGGCTATGCCCGAAGCAGATTGAAAAGGTGTACATGTTTACTATCCTGAGTTGCTTCGTTACGGGTCTTCTGCAGACCGAAAAAAATAGTCCCGAAAAGAGATAAAATCGCCGGGTTCTGGTATATATTATGAAAAGTGTTTTTATTTTTGCAGCGTTTCCGGTTTACCGGAACAGATCCCATACACTGATATTAACACAGAAGATGGAAAACACAGCAGACAAACAGACTCCACCTACTCCCGAGAATCCTGCCACGGAAGTACCTTCCACCGAGCCGGAAAATCTGCCCTTAGAAGAAACGGAAATACCGGATACCGGATCGGAAGAGCCATCCCCAGAAAAAACGGGAATACCGGATACCGGGTCAGAAGAACAGCCGCAACAGGGATCCGGAATACCGGATACCGGAGCGGAATTCCCGCAGCCCGAACCCGAAGTGAAGAAAACCACTGCCCTGTACGACGAAAAAGAAGAGGGCAGGTGCAGAAACTGCAATTCCCCTTTCGATAGCGAATTCTGCCCTCACTGCGGACAAACGGCAGCCATCAAACGCCTCACCTTTAGCAACTGGAAGCAAAACATCCTGGATGCCTTCCTGAGTTTCGACGGCACTCTGGTCCGTACCTTCCGCATGTTGTTTGTGCGTCCGGCAAGCATGATCAAAGAGTATATCATGGGGCAACGCAAAGACTACCGGAACCCTTTTACCCTACTTATTATCCTCTGTACCATTTATGGGGCTATTCTCTTTTCCGGTGAGATATTCAAAGGAGGAAGCAAAGGTTCCAGTGTGGCGGAAGTGAGTGAAGAGCTCATAAAAGAATTCAAAAATGAGTGGAACGAAAATTTTCTCCTCAAACCGGACTCCACCCTGAAAATAAGCGATCCGGACAGCACCCTCACAGCCATACATGCTCCGGTTGCGGATAGTGTGCACGCCACCGGAAAGAAACCGGATTCCTCTTCCGGGCACAAAGTGAAAAAGGAGAAAGACAAAGAGATAAAGAAAACGCTGAACATCCTCAAAGCCCTGATAAGTGCTCTATTGGATTCGTTCATTGCCCGGTGTATCCTGATGATCCCTTTCTACGCGCTTTTCACCAAACTGTTGTTCCAGAAAAAAGTAAAGAACAGATACAACTATACCGAACTACTCTTTGCCACAGCCTTTATCACCTGCCAGAAAGTAACGGTAGATATCCTGTTGCTGCCCTGGGAAGAATATCCCATGTATGATACAGACTGGATCACTTTCATCGCCTATATTTTCTTCCCGGCCTGGGTCTACAGAGGGCTGTTTGATGTCAAATGGTGGAGTGCTATCCGGAAAAGCGTATGTATCTATCTGCTCTCTTTCCTTATCGCTCTGATCTGTCTGGTGATCTTCGTCGTGCTGATCCTCTATATCACAGGCTCACTTCATCTGCCGGACTGACACCGACAACAGATGCCTCTCTCCGTAGAGACCATAATCCTCTTTATACACAAAAGACAACAGACCCGATTTAAGTCAACAAAACGTATCCATGAAGCGATTGAAGCAACTATTTCGCCGGAAAGCCACCCCAACACAGGGAAATGAACCGGTAGAACAGGAAAAAGAGAACCCTGGGACTTCCCGGAAAGCTCCCGTTTTCAAAGCAGATGAGGGCAATTGCAGAAACTGCGGCTTCCCCCTGGCATCCAGATATTGTCCGGAATGCGGACAGACTGCCGATGTAAAACGTCTGACCTTCCGCTCGTGGATAGACAATATATTCAAAGTTTTCTTAGATTTCGACGGTACCCTCATCCGCACGTTCCGCATGCTCTTCACCCGTCCCGGACAGATGCTCAACGAATACATTGCCGGACAGCGCAAAGACTATCGCAACCCTTTCACACTGCTTATCATTCTTTGTACTGTATACGGGATCATCCTCTTTACCGGAAAGATCGTTGAAGCCTACAAAGAGGCCAGAGAAAAAGATCTGGCCCGGAAAGAGGCACTGGCACCCGAAAACCCGGTACAGGTGACAGACAGCATCCGGATCGCAACCGGACCGATCGGAGAACTGGAATCCGAAGTCCCTCTGGATGGCCTGGCCGAAAGAACAGATACACGCATAGAGCAGCCACTCAGCCCTCTGAACGGAGACACGGCAGTCACAGACACTTCTTCTCCGAAGAAAAACAAAGAAAAGAAAGATAAAAAGGACAAAAAGCAAAAAAGCAGCAATCCCATAGACAGGTTGCGCGACAGCAGCATCCGCCTGGCCAAAGATAACGAAAGTTCCCTCAAAAGCATGGGCCTGCTGCTCTCCAGCCTGGCAGACTCCCTCATCTTCCGAAGCATCCTGATGATCCCTTTCTACGCGCTTTTCACCAAACTTTTCTTCTACCGGAAAACACGTAAGATATACAACTATACCGAACTGCTCTTTGCCAATGCTTATATCAGTTGCCAGAAAGTGATCATCGACATCCTGCTCTTCCCGATAGAGAAATACGCACATGTCGATACGGGCTGGTTCCTTTTTCTTTTTTATATTTTCCTACCGGCTTGGGCCTACAAAGGACTTTTCAAAGTGAAGTGGTGGGGGGGGCTATCTGGAGATGCTCCCTGATCTACCTCTTCTCTTTTATCGTGCTTTTCTTTGTGGCTATTCTCGCACTCATACTGGTAGGAATTGTATTTGTAAACGACAACAACACACCCGAGTTTGTGGATATGATCCTGGAAGTAACAGGAGTTGAGTAAACGACTCCGAAGGGTCGTAATACAGAGCAAATATAAGAACATATATAAAAAATGTACGGCCTTCCTCCCGGAAGACCGCACACCTAATAGTTAGATTACACAATATAAAATAATTCACAGCAAGAGACAACAGGATGTATACCCGTTATCATTCTCCATGAATCAAGGTAAACCGGGACCTTACAAAACCCGGTTTTAGAATGTATAGTCGATACCCATACCGAACACTTTATTTGTACGGGTAAAAACTTCCGTATAATTCTGTCCACTGCCCCAATAATTTTCACTTACTTTCGTATAATCTTCATAATTGGTCTGGAAATATGCAATATTCAATTTGATATTCTTAGCAAGTTTAAACCCAGCCCCGAAACCAAAAGTATAAGAACTTACCACGAAACTCAAGTCAGACATATAGCCATCTTTAAGACCATATTTGGTACGTTGTACTCCTCCACTCAACTGCATCCAGTCCAGAACATCCCATTCGATCCCTCCCAGGTATTCGTTCGTACCCTGGCTCAGATGCTTCTGCTTGTCATCTGCCATTTTCGCACTTTTATCAAAAAAATGATGATAACCTACAGAAGCCCTCAATACGGGAAGGATTTCATAAGAAACACCTACGGTGAACAACGCAGGTATATCGTGAGGAGTATTTACACCGTCCTTAAACATTTCCGTATCATCTACCTTGGTTTTGTTCTCCACATTTAGTTTAGTGAGGAACTCATATTTAGCACCAATGTTCCATTTGCCCATATTAAAGTTAAGCCCGATAATCGGAGTTACCCCCCCAACCTGTCTGATCACAATCCAGTTCTTTATCTGCAGCACCAGACGCATCTTGTCCCAAAGCCTCAAGCACCTGCGTGGCAGGAATCATTGTACCATCAAAACCTAAAACCGGCAGATTAGGATTAACCTTTATATTACGGATGTACCCCACATAGCCATTGCTTACATAATTGACACGTAGACCTCCGAAAGCAGCCAGGTTATCAGTTATCTTATAAGTCGCTCCCATCTGCAAACCAAAAATATACTGGCGCCCCTCCATATAACTATCCACCGAATAGTTTGTAGTAGGTAGATCATTTGCATTCAACATAGCAGGAATCAAAGCGACCTGTGATTCAAAAGAACCGAGTCCCTTATTGAAAGTAGCCTTACCCCCACCACCGGTCACGGCAAAGTTACCCGAAAAAGCCCATCTGTCATTCTTATATACAGCAAACAGACTGGGGATAAAAGGAGCAGAAGCCTCCCCTTTGAATTTCTTTGTGGCATCACCGCCGTATGCCGCGAATGGCGCGAAAGTAGAAGTAATGGTTCGCGTCTGGAACGCGCTCTGGCCATTGAAAGAAAGATGCAGACCGTTTGGCATAAAAGCAAGACCCGCCGGATTGGAGTATACCGCGTCTATCTCCGTAGAGGCGTCGCGAGCCAGATTTCTCAAAAATAAAACGTGTTGATTCGTATTTGTCAGGAGACCACCCGCAAAAGTTGAAAGTGAAACGATCAGCATCCCAATGCCGACCCCAAGTTTTTTTCTCATCGAATTCTTAATTTTAGTTATAACGGCGGCAAAGGTATAACAAATATGCACACAACAAACTTTTATGTGCATATTTTTTTGAAAAGAACGGGAAAAAGTTCCCCGAACAAATTGGTTTCTTTTGAAACGAACCTCTTTTTCAACAAATTCGGAACAGATAAATAAAAAAAACATTCTTATCTTTACGCAAACATTTTACCCACCTGATGAATTAGAAATACATGAAATATAAAGTTGTATTTTTCGGTTCGCAACCCTATGACGAGGCCTCCTTCAACGAGAACAATGCCTCTTTCGGATACGAGTTGCAGTATTACAAAGGACATCTCAACCGCAACAACGCCATCCTGGCCCGTGGCGCGGAAGTAGTATGTATATTTGTCAACGATACGGCCGATGCCGAAACGCTGCACATACTGGCCGGATGCGGGGTACGCCTATTGGCGCTGCGCTGCGCGGGATACAACAATGTGGATCTGGAAGCCGCCCGCCGGGAAGGGATTGCCGTGGTGCGCGTACCGGCCTACCCCCCTTATGCCGTGGCAGAACATACGGTGGCCCTGATGCTCTCGCTCAACCGGAAGATACCCCGGGCCACCTGGCGCACACGCGACGGCAACTTCTCCCTCAATGGCCTGTTGGGCTTTGATATGCACGGGAAAACGGCAGGGATCATCGGTACGGGAAAGATCGCCAGAATACTGATCCGTATCCTCCGCGGGTTTGGAATGAAGATACTGGCCTACGATGTCTATCCCGATCATGACTTTGCCCGGCAACACCAGGTCACCTATACCTCTTTAGACGAACTCTACCGGCAATCGGATATCATCTCGCTCCACTGCCCGCTGACCGAAGAGACCCGTTACATGATCGACGAGACCTCTATCAGCAAAATGAAAGACGGCGTCATGCTGATCAACACCGGGCGCGGTCAGCTGATCCATACGTACGACCTCATCCAGGGACTGAAATGCAAGAAAATAGGCTCGGCCGGATTGGATGTCTACGAGGAAGAAGGGGATTATTTCTTTGAAGACCAGTCGGACCGCATCATCGACGACGATGTACTGGCGCGCCTGCTGTCGTTCAACAACGTGATCGTCACCTCACACCAGGCATTCTTCACACAGGAAGCACTGGAAAACATTGCTACCACTACCTTGCAGAATATCGAAGATTTCCGGCAGGGAAAAGAACTGGTCAATGAAGTAACTTTGTAGCAACAAAAAGAGATCCCTTCTGCCAGTCTGCGGAAAACGACCGACAGCATTTCCCTTTGTTCCCCCGAAGGGAATAAGATCAGTAGCCCGGTTGTTTACCGCAGTCGGCCTCCTCTGCGTTGCCCGAAGGAGATGTAGCCATAGCCCGATTTGCAGAAGCAAGTCTTATCTGTGTTCCCCGAAGGGGATATAACAGTAGTCCGGGGATAAGTAAAAGGTTGTATAACCCCGGGCTACTACTTTATACCCTTCGGGAAACACAGAAAGCAGACTGAGATAGAACTTTTTTCTACTTTTCCGTTAAGGTTGAGTTAACGTCCGGTTCACATCCCGGACACTGTTTATACTGCCCCCCGCCCCTCCTGTACCTTTCCAAGCGATCATTACCGACCTCTGTTCCCGGCCATGTTAACGACACCTTGCTGCCTGCTCACCCAACATTAACCAAAGCATAACTACCCGATAACCAAACACCGCTCCCCACCGCCCTATCTTTGTAACATCAAAACGAAACAATCGTAAAATTATAAATCATAAAAAACAAACGTCATGAAAACAAATGTATTCTTCAAAGCAGTATGGGTAGCAGTAGTTATGGTAGCAACAACAGCTATGGTAAAAGCAAATAACCCGTATGCAACCAACGATGTGATGAACGGTCAGCAGGTAGAAACCAGGTTTGTATATCAGAAAAACAACCAGACCCTCAGCTACTACATGAAGCACGAGTTCACTTACGATCAGGAAAACCGTCTGGCTTCCAAAGAGACCTTCCAGTGGAACAGTAGTACCGAAGAGTGGGTACTCCGGAGCAAAACACAATATACCCACAACGGATGGGAGATCCTGGTAGAAGCAGATTGCTCAAAGCAAAGTGAAAAGAACGATACTACACACATGCAGTACAGCTTCCGGGACATCAACTCCCTGGCTCTGGCGAAGTCAACCAGATAAGAAGAACCTGCCATTCAAAGGAAGTCGGTATATCTGGCAATAGCGGAGATAGAAAAGAAATGGTATCCACCCATTGGGAATTGGGGAATGATTTTTAATCAGTTTATTACTATATCTGAAAATAGGTTCAGCGGTCAACCACTGAACCTATACCCTATAGTTTTCTATTTACACAAAATGATGGAGAGTCATAGATTTTACTTTACCAGAATCTCCTTTTTCAGACCTCTTTACGTAAATAACTAATTCTCCCGGTCCTGAACCAGCGGTTGACGCAGTCAAGGTATGCCCGATTCCAGCCCGACTTGTCCCGATCTATCGGGAGGGTGAGAATCGGGCGTACCTTCAGGACTTTGAAATACCTTCACTTTTTCTAGGGTGGAACAACCACTTTCTGACAACTCTCTTCTATCTTTTTTCTCTCTGGGTTCACTCCTCTTACCGCGCAACCACTTTACCGCGGCAACGGCACCATAGGGCGGCGGCCACGGTTGAGCTTCAGTCCCGATTCATACGCCTCCGGACCATACATATCGCGAATATCCATCTCGCCCAGATCCACCAATATGCCCCGCGCCATCAGTCCGGCATCTTCGTTGCGTACCCGGGGCAGCGATCCTGCCTCTTCCCAGAGTTGCGGTACATACGTTCGCAGACAATCTCTCCGCTGCGGATCCATAGCCAGAACCTCCACCAGGGAATACCCGATCTTACGATCTTCTTCCCGGGCCGGATGGAACAGACGATGCAATCCACGCTCCGTCTCGCCCAGACAGATAGCTGCGTAGGCTGCCTCAGCGGCTACATACGGATCCGGATCGTCTACAAGAGCCAACAGATCTACCGGGGCTTCGGTCTGTATCCCCGCAAGTGCTGCCTGTGCCATGCCCACACACCCCCAGAAACGGATATCCGGATGCAGATCGGCCAGCGCGGCAAGCAGCACAGGCAGATCGGCAGAAGTAGCCCGTCCGGCCTTCCCGGCCACCGCCCAGAGTGTTTCCAGCGGGTAAGGTTCCGAGCGCACCCGGTCGTACAAGATCCCTTCGCGGCGGGTGGGCGGCAGGAAAAATCCCAGATCCACCGTCTGGCGTATGTGCGCGTCCATCCGCTGCCGGAACCGTAGCAACACAGAGGCACAGGCCGGATCATCGGCCAGATCATTCAGTTCGAACGGATCGGCCTCCAGATCGAACAACATCTCTGCCGGATGCTTCCGGAAAGGCTGCTCCCACTCCGGCCGGCTCAGGTTTCCGCTCAGTGCCCAGCGGTCCCATGCCTAGTTGGAAGGCATTCCCCACTGGTAGTAATTGCGCAGGGCAAAACAGCGGTAAGGAATATAACTGCGCATGTATTTGTAACGTCCGTCGGTAGCCGCGCGCACCGGCATGAAGTGGTGAAGCTGATTGGCCGCCAGCGCGAACTGCATATCGGGTGCTTCCCGTACAGCCCGCTCTCCCAGCAAAGCCCGGCCGTGCCCATGTTCCGGTGGCTCTACTCCCGCCAGACTAAGCACCGTGGGGGCCAGGTCAATAAAACTCACCAATGAGTGTTCACGCGCGTCTATCCAGTCCGGAAGCAGATGCTGCCAGCGCGGAGGAACATAGACCACCAACGGTACCCGTAGTCCGGTCTCAAACAGGTACCCCTTGCCCCGGGGCTGGCATCCTCCGTGGTCACTGAATACAAAGATGATGGTATTCTCCTCCCATCCGTGCTGCCGGAGATCGTCCAGGAAAACGCCGACCCACCTGTCTACATCCTGCACAGCTTCCAGATGTCCGGCATAGTCCGAGCGTACCTCCGGCAGATCGGGCACATGCGGAGGCAGACGCAGCAACGCGGGATAAAGGCCCTCCGTCGTATAGTCGCGCCTGCCATCGGTATGGAACGTGCGCACGCGTCCCATGTGAGAAGTCACCGTATTGAATACGGCAAAGAAAGGCTGACCGGGCTTCCGGTGAACGGAATGATAAGAAGCCTGGTTGTGACATTCGTCCCAACAACTTTTGTTGTCGGTGGTAGAGTTGTAATGCGTCTTGCTGTTGTTGGTACAATAGTATCCGGCCTCCCGGAGCCATTGAGGGAAGAAGATATCCGGAGGAGTATCTAACGGTACGGGATGGATATCCATCCCGTAGGTAGTGGCATAACAGCCGGTGATCAGGGACGAACGGGCGGCGGAACTCTGAGGAGCCACCGACCAGGCATTCATAAATTGTACTCCGTGTATGGCCAGGCTGTCGATACGGGGGGTATGCACCTGGTCGTTACCATAACAGCCCAACTCGTACCAGCTGGTATCTTCAAAGGTGAGCCATAGGATGTTGAGTCGCTCCGGCTGGGTCTTCTGAGCACCGGCCGGCAGCGTAGCAGCCAACATAGCCGCTGAAAAAGGATACATCAAAGAGGATCGCATGGTGTGTCGTAGGTAAAATTTCATGCGACTAAAATACAAAAGGCAGCCTTACGACTGCCTTTGATATGTTTCGGAAAATATCAGTTTTGTAGAAACAAACAGGCATCCTCCAGGAATATGCCATTCCTATATGCGCTGCGTAACATACAGACCGCCTCAGATCCTTACTCTCCGGAGATATATACCTCTTCCATCAGATCCTCTTTCACCATAGACATCTTACCGTCGGCAGTGATGGTAATGGCAACGGGTACATACAGATCGGTATGCGGATAGCTGAGACTGGCCGCATAGACAATGCCCTGCGGAGTGGTCTTGTCGTACACCATCCCTTCCAGAATGGCATTGCTGAGAAACTCGGCACTCACCACCGAAGAAAAATTCTGCCTGGTAAAAGTCTGGGCAAAGATCTACTTTCCTCCCTCTTTGAGTTTCAGATCCAGTGTGATCTTATTGTCTATATACCGGTCGCCCGATGCGTTGGTCACTACGGGCAGAGATTCATCCGGCACACGCACCACAGAAGAGAGATATTCTTTGTTGCGGTAAGTAACTGTCTGCTCAGTTGCGGATACCTGCATCCGATGCAGTCCGGACTCATCGACCGACTGTTGCATCACAATGGTTATGTCATTTTTTGTTTCTACCGGTCTGCCCTGGCAGGCTGCCAACAACAAGGATACGGGCAACACTGCCCACAAAATCAGTTTTCCCATGTAAAAGACATTCATATTTGTACAGGCAAAGGAACAAAAAGACAACCAATTACACAAATAAAGGAGAAAAGATTTACGAACCCAGAAAGGGAGAAACGGAGAGATTGACGATGGGACGAACCGTTGGTCCGTCCCATCGCCAATGTTCCCTGATGTCAATAATCACATAAGCGGTCATGACCGAAGGGAGTAAATGGTAAATCTCTTTATCCTTTTTTCCGGCTTTCACGGGCTTCTTTCGCCTTTTCCATCCGCTCCTTCATCTGTTGTTCACGTTCCGCCTGCTTTTTGCTATAAGCCTGATACTGCTCCTGAGTCAGGATCTTCTGCAACCGGGAGTTATAATCCTCCCGTACTTCCTTCATCTCCTGATGGTGTTTCTCCATATCTTCTTTGGAGATCTGAGGACGTTCGGCACGGTCTCTGCGGTCGGGACGATCTTTACGTTCCGAACGATCCGCACGGGCTACCTTCTTCTCTTTCTCGCCTTCGGCTACCTTTTCTCCTTTGGCCTCTTTGCCTTTTTCGTTGCAGTCACAGCCACACTGACAGGATTTTCCCTTCTTTCCGGGATGCATACGCGGACCTGGCGCGGGCCGGTTGCCCATTTTCTCGGCCAGTGCCAGATTCACCTCCAGCAACTGCTGTTTTTGTGAATCATCCAGACCATATTCCTTTACCATACGCTCGGTCATCTTTTCCGCGCGTTCCTTCGCGTCCATACCTTTTTGTCCGCCCCGCGGTCCCTGAGCCATTGTCAGTCCGACCATCATAAACAGAGCCATCACTGCTAAACTTACTCTTTTCATATCTTCTTCTTTTTATTCGTTAATTAGGATTACTTCATGAATTTCCACATGCGACTCATTGTATCCCGTACACATGCTCTTTTCATGTTCTCTTTGTACCCGGCCGGTCCGGAATGTTTCTCCGCGTCATCCGGCTATCCTCCGGCCACCAGGTCGTTTTTAGTGTTGCAACTGTGTGTATGACTCCGGCGGGGTGTACAGGTTTAAGGCTTCCCTGCGGTTTTAACTAAATAAATCATTTGTTTGTATCTTTTTAAAACAGAAACAGCCGGCTTTCCGATAAGAAGGATCATCACCCTATCTTCCGGAAAGCCGGCTGCAAACGATACGCTCAGATGTACGAAAGGAACTTCCTTTCTACACCTCTACACGGTTCATTATTTGTTATGACGTACCTCTCTACGCAGCTGATTCGCACTTTCGCGCTCTGTTCTGCTCTTTTTGTATTTGTCATACTGGTTGTTATCCAGGATATCCTTGATACGTTCGTCGTACTGCTTGTGATAATCGCGCATCTCGTTCTCCAGACGGTCACGTTCCTGAGCAGACATATTTCCGCGCTGATAGCGGGTCTCTACCTGGTCTATTTTCGGTCTCATCTCATCATTCAGACGATCCAGTTTGGCCCGCTGGTCTGCGTTCAGGGAATAATGATTAGTCATCTCATCCGTCATGTGGTCTATCCACTCCCGGTCAGACATGGTTCTTATATCCCGACGCTCCTGTGCCATCAGCACATTTCCTGTCACCAAAATGGCAACCAATACAAATAAAATACGTTTCATACTTCTTTTTTTGAATTAATCTTCTGATTTATATATTCCGTTATTTCCGTCCGGGAAAAACATTCCCCCGACGAGCGGCCACCACCCACACGATCTGAGTACACAGGAAATGTGTCTGGCGACTCTGTGACAAGAAAAAGCAAAAAAATACCCCGTTTGGTTGAAATACCCCTGGCAGTTTTAACTTAATTCTTTATTTGTTCATCTATCTTTTCCCTTTTCCGGAAAAGGTTAGAATTTGTTCACACAGCAGTTGCTCGCCTCCTTTTCCAGCGCAGCCATACAACGAAAAGAGAGATAAAAAAGACATGACTCCTTTTTACCTCTCTTCCAATAAAACCCTTTTTCTAATCCGCGAACATACGGTGCGGAGGATTCGGGTCAAAACAGCGGTTTCCGTTTCTATCAACCACTGAAAACGCCAGCCATTCACTCTATATCTCCCGCTTATCAGCACCTGAAAAAGTGCACATAGGGGGTGTTTCGTAACTGGCATTTAGTATACCTTCCCACCTGTTGTCCGCAAGGGATAGTTCATATCCCATACCGGAACTCCGATCGGCGAAGGTCTCTGTAATACAATCCGGAAAAGGAAAAAGTTCTGTGTGGCAAAGGCATTTTAACGCAACTCCCTCCTTTTTCAGACTTCTTGGCTATCTCCACAAAAGGTTTTGCATTTCTTCAGGATTTGGAAGAAGGAGTCAATCGCCACCATCTGAACGTACCTGGATGATATAAACAGTCAGATCAAAGTGTCAGGACAACCGAACTACCCTTCACCTCTCTTTCTCTTTTCTCCCCTCCACGATCCTTTCCGAATGCCTCACTGCCCAGTCTACCAGCGTCTCCAGGTGGGGGATCAGACTACTTCCCAGCTCCGTCAGGCTATACTCTACCCGGGGCGGTACCTCCGCATATACCTTACGGTACACCAATCCATCCTCTTCCAGGGTGCGAAGAGTAAGGGTCAGCATCCGGTGTGAGATATCTCCCAGCGAACGGTACACCTCATTGAATCGCATCACCCCGTTGGCATCCAGCGTCACCAGCACCAACATAGACCACTTGTCGCCGATACGGCTCAGGATATTCCGTATGGGACACACTCCCTCCGGAAAAAAGTTTTTTATTTTTTTTGTTTGTTCCATCTTTCTGATATCCAGCAATAGTTACACATCTGTTCCCAACTATACTCCGTTTCCGTTCTTGTGAGTACGGAGGGGAACCCCTACATTTGTTCGCAAAAGTAATAAACTTACTGAATGAAAGTATTACTCATTAACAATAATTTACATGATGAAAAAGAAAGTAGCAGTAATCGCAGTTAATCCGGTCAACGGTTCCGGATTGTTCCAGTATCTGGAAGCATTTGTTGAGAACAACATCTCTTACAAAGTATTTGCCGTTGCAGAGACTACAGAGATAAAAACCAACTCCGGCATCGCCCTCCGTGCCGACGATGTGATTGCCCGTCTCAAAGGACACGAAGAGGAGTTCGACGCTCTTGTCTTTGCCTGTGGCGATGCCATGCCCGTATTCAGTGAAAACGCCTCGGCGCCTTACAACCAGGATATGATGGCAGTGATCGCCACCTTCGGACAAAAAGGCAAGATACTCATCGGACATTGTGTGGGAGGGATGCTGTTCGATTTCGCCGGAGCCGCCACCGGGAAGAAGGTCTCTGTACACCCCCTTGCCAGGCCGGCACTGCAACAGGCCATAGCCAGTGAAGAAGCCTGCGAAGCAGACGGCAACCTCTACACAGCACAGACAGAGAACACCATCGGTACTATGATCGGGAAAGTAGTGGAAGCGCTCAGTTAACAGAGATTACATTCCGGCAGGAAAGGTTACAAGAAGGTAATAAAACAAAAGTGGTCACAAGCCGGTACGAATAGATACAAGTAGACAGGAGTAAATATAAGCCGGTAAAAATGACTGCAAGCCGGTAAAAATAATCGCAGGCAGGTAAAAGTGACCACAAACAGGTAAAAGCAACTACAAGCAGGTAAAAGTAACCGCAAGCAGGTAAAAGTAACCGCAAGTAACCTGTGTATCCCTCTCTGTGTTCCCCGAAGGGGATAGATCAGTAGCCCGGGGTTGCCTGTGAAGAGCGGAACGTCAGTGAAGCGACACAAGGCAACCCCGGGTAAGCTGTTTTACAGGACTCAACCTTGATGCGGGGTAAACAAGAATACGCAAAAATAAAACCTTGGATATTTTTCTACACATCTAAGGTGCAAAGGTTGCATACAGAATATAATATATCCTTATCTGATAACTGCAACCTCTTCAAAGTTGCAGTCATGTACGCTTCCCGCCCGGGGATTCGCTCCATGTTGTTTCACTGGCGCTACACAACCTTACACTCATCCCCGGGCTATAGCTGGATCCCCTTCGGGGAACACAGATAAATCCGACTGCTACAAACCGGGTTATGGATAGATCTCCTCCGGGGAACGCGGAGGAATATATACGTTCCGCCCCGCAACCAGGGATCTGTCTCCTTCGGAACATACACAAGATTACCCAACTTCCGTCTCTATGTATTTCCGGATACACTGCTGCATCTGTTGGGTAAATTCCTCTTGTTTCTCTTCCGGAAAAACGAAAGTATAAAAATTATTTCTCATGACAAACCGTCCCTCTATATATCCTAAAGAGAAACTTTTCCCGGTGCTTTTTTCGCGGATCACCAGCCAGACAGGTGCGTCACTGTACCAGAGATGTTTCTGGTGCGGGTTTTCCAGCTGGGGCGCAATGACGCACCGGTTGAGCAGATCTCCGATACATTTCCTGTCTTCCGGCTGCGTGTCGTGCAGGGACTTGTCCCGGGCATCCGCGATCAGGAGATCCGGAAGATCTTCTTTCCCCGCCTCCAGCCCATAGAGCCCACACAGGTTGGAGAGAAGCGATTCCCCCCTCTTTCCACGTGTAGGTATTTCCCGGCAACCAGATCCGGACCGGGTGGACGAAGTGTTCTTCCATGAATTTGATTTCTTCGGGATCTTTCAGGGCTCCCGGCCGTATGACTTCGGGAAGGGTATCCACAGGGACAAACGCCCGGGCATCCCAGTCCGAACGATCTCCACTGTATCCCAGCGTATCAAAAAACCGGCTCTCCCAACGATACCAGTCCATCCCTTCATTGTCGCTCAGGTTCATCGTTTCCCAGGAAATATACCTCAACAGACCGTTGTAGTGAAATCCCACCTCTCCGAGGTACAAACTGTTGTCTTCTCCCAAAGCTAGCAGCCTCTGATCGGGCATCACATAATAGGCTCCGGCCCACGACAGCGCTTCCAGCGCCCGTTGCTCATAGGTTTTGTGTACCAGATAGGGCAGCGAGGCAGGCATCCCCGGCAGATGCAGCAGGGCCCGGTTGGTATATTCGGTCGGCAAATGAGTTTGTCCGTGAGAATAACCCCATAACAAACCATCCATATAATAGAGCAACACCTCTTTTTTCCGGGGCAGCGGATTGATCTTGAGTTTAGGACGGTAGAGGTAGACCTTTCCCGAATAGGGTACCCCGTCCTTATCCACCAGCAAGGTAGAAGAATACATACTTGAGGATTTTTCTTCGATCTCTTTTCCTGCCCCTGACAAACGAACACACTCCAGGTAAGCCTCGTATTGCTCCCTCGAGGGAGGCACCTGTTCGTAGCCGGCAGAGGTTTCTTCCGTACGGAAAAAGATACTGCTGTCTCCCCGATGTACCGGTCCGTTGACAAAAGCCAGGAACGTATAGATACCACCCCCTAAAAGAAGCACAAAAAGCAGTATATACGTGTAATGCAGCACCGCGCCGGAAGAACTGTGCATGATGAGCCAGGTGAAGAAGCTACAGACAAACGTGACCAGAAACAGGGGAGGGACCATCATCAGCACCCCTTCCTGACCTAAAAGTATCGCGGCGATAAATATGACCACGCAGTTGATGACCGCAGGAAGCCATATACTGTGGCTGTATCTGGTACCCAGGATGCCGGAGAGAATACTCAGGAAAAAAACAGCAATGACCGTCAGATAGATAAAGGCCAGTCCACTTTGTCCGCGTACGACGAAATGATACAGATAGGCCGCTACCAGCACAGGGACCATACAGCTAAAGAAATGGATCAGGATATAGTTTTTCATAGACGCTTATTTGTCGGCTAAGATAGGTAAAATTCCCGATAAGTTTTGAGTTGTAAGTTTTAAGTTATAAGTAAGATCCGGAAATGCGAATTAAGTTTTGAGTTGTAAGTTTTGAGTTATAAGTAAGATCCGAAAATGCGAATTAAGTTTTGAGTTGTAAGTTTTGAGTAACATCCGGAAATATAAGATAAAAAGAATCCATAAACTAAAACTTAGAACTCAAAACTTAAAACTTATAACTTTTTTCACCCTTCATACAAATATGCGTATTATATTTGCAACCACGATCAGCACCTATACACCATGAACAGATATACTCTCATTCTTCTGAGCCTGATAAGTGTCCAGATGAGTTGCCGGAATACCGGAAAGCAACAGCCACCTCCCTCCCCGGATACAGCATCCTTTACGGGCTACCCTGTACTTCCGGCAACGGCACGGGAGCTGTCCGGCTTTATCCCTGACGGGTGGGAATTGCAGGATAGCTGCGCGGGAGATCTCAACCGCGACGGAGTGCCCGATCTGGTATTTGTACTTCAGAGCAAAGACACCCTTTCCTGCGAAGATCGCTATTCAGCAGATACCCAATACCCCCGGCTGCTGGGCATTGCCTTCCGGGAGGAAGAGAACGATACATACCGGTTGGTCGAACAATCCCATCGCTTTCTCCCCGCCCGCGAAGCCAACAGGAAAGATCCGGAGATGTGTATCCGGGAAAACGGCACCTTATTTTTCCGCTTCACAGGGCAGGATGACTGGGAAAGATACACCTCCGCCTATATTTTCAGGTATCAGCAGGGAAAACTGCATCTGATCGGGCAGGAACTCAGTACCTGTCACTGGTCCACTACCCGCGAATCTACCCAGGTGAGTATCAACTACTCCACCGGAAAAGCGATCCGGACCTACAAAGAGAATGACCAGGCAGATGCGAACAAATGGGAGACCACGGTTTCTTTCACCGCAGACCGACCACTGATCCTGCAAACCGTAGGGCTGGCAGCTTTCAGTCCCGAGATAGAGATAGACTTCGATACGGAGGCAACCTCCTCAGAGAAAGAATTTGAAGGATACCCCACGCTCCCGGCCACTTCTGCCGACCTGCAAGGATTCATTCCCGATCGCTGGCACCTGTTGCAAAGCGCGGAAGACGATCTGAATAAAGACGGCATACCTGATATTGCTTTCGTGTTGCAAAGCAAAGATTCCATTCCGGCGGAAGACACGGAAGGCTTCTGGAGCAAACCCTGGTATCCGCGTATATTGGGCATTGCCTTCCGGGACCCCGATACCGGGCACTACAAGCTGGTAGAACAATCGGATCAATTTGTGATCACCGATGAAGGGAACGCGACGATGGATGAGCCTTTCGAAGAGATAACCATCCGGGACAACGGTACCCTGCGCCTGGATTTCCGCTATTGGTACAGCGCGGGCACCTGGTACATGGGAGGCTCCGCCTATATCTTCCGGTATCAGAACCACCGTTTCGAACTCATCGGACAGGAAGTCTGGTCTATGCACCGGGCCACGCACGCATCTTCACATACGAGTATCAACTACTCCACCGGCAAAGCGGTGGTCACCCATCGGCCGGACGGCGAATCGCCGGAAGAGTCGCACACCCTCTCTTTCCAGTGTGAAGAGCTACCCACGCTCCGGTCTGTAGGGCAAGCAGGTTTCACTCCGGAAATCGACCTGTCTGTCCCCTAAACACCCGCAAACAAGTTCTCCTCTACAATGCGTCTGTACACCGCCGGATGCAGAAAATAGCGGATGTCCGTTCCCCGGCGGAGTGCCTCCCGGATGAAGGTAGAACTGATCTCAAACACCGGTGAGTCTGCCAGTGATACCTGCTGCGGCAGGCGCTCCGCGTCCACAGGAAATCCCGGCCGGGGATAGATCAGGATGCGGTTTTCCCGGAGCAGACGGTCTGCCTCGAACCAGCGGTCAAACAACTGCCAGTTGTCCGATCCGATGATCAGGACAAACTCCCTGTCCGGATACATCTCCTTCAGCTTATCTAAAGTATGGATGGTATAAGAGGGCCGGGGAAGGGTAAACTCCACATCCGAAGCCCGGAACTTCGGATACCCTCCGATAGCCCGTTGCACCAGGTCCAGCCTCACCTGCTCTTCCAGCAGTCCCTCCTCCGCCTTGAGCGGATTGCGCGGACTCACCAGGAACCAGAGTTCATCCAGTCCGCCAAACTCACACAGGTAGTTGGCCAGTGCCAGATGTCCGATATGAATGGGGTTGAACGAACCGCCGAAAATTCCGGTAACCACTGCCATCACTCTCTTTCCCTTACGGTCTCTCCAGAAAATCCTTCACTACCCGCAGTGCTTCCTGTTGGGCCTGCTGCAGGTTATCATTGACGATCACCACATCGAAGCGCGGGGCGAAACCCAGTTCATACTCCGCCCTGGCGATACGGTCTTCAATCACCTCCGGCTTGTCTGTACCGCGCCCCACCAGGCGCCGATGCAGTTCTTCTACCGAAGGAGGTTGTACAAACACAGAGAGTGCCCGCTCTCCGTAGTACTCCTTGATGCGACATCCGCCCACCACATCCACATCGAAGATCACGTTCTGCCCCTGGGCCAGTTGCTTCTCTACCTGTGCTTTCAGGGTGCCGTAGAACCGATCGGGATAGACCTCTTCGTACTCCAGGAACTCCCCGGCGGCGATACGCTGCCGGAACTCCTCCGGCGACAGAAAGAAGTACTCCACCCCGTGCTGCTCCGTCCCCCGCGGGGGGCGGCTGGTAGCCGAGATAGAAAAAGCCAGATGCAGATCCTGCCCCAGCAGATACTGGATAAGGGTCGATTTGCCGGCACCCGAAGGAGCCGAAAAGATAATCAGTTTTCCTGCCATAACTTCTGCGGATATAAAGGTTACATCACATTCAATACCTGTTCTTTGATCTGCTCCAATTCGTCTTTCATCTGTACCACGATCTTCTGCATCTCGGCATGGTTCGACTTGCTTCCGAGCGTATTGATCTCGCGGCCCATCTCCTGAGCGATGAATCCCAGTTTCTTGCCCTGTCCGTGCGGCCCCTCCATGGTACTGATGAAGTAGAGCAGGTGGTTTTGCAGGCGTTGCTTCTCTTCGTTGATATCCAGTTTTTCGATATAGTAGATCAGCTCCTGATCCAGACGGTTCTTGTCGTAGTCGATACTCAGCGTCTTCTCCAGCGCCTCCGTGATGCGCTCCTTCACGCGGTCTACGCGCTCCTTCTCATACGGCTCCACTGCTGCAAGCAGCTTACTGATGTCGGCAATGTTCCGACGGAAGCGGGTCTCCAGGGCCGCTCCCTCCTGCCGGCGGAACTCCGTCAGGTGAGCGATCGCCTCGTGAATGGTGGCCCGTACCTGTCCCCACTCCTCCGTGGTCAGCTCCGGCGCTTCGGTCTTGCTCAGTACGTCCGGCATACGCAGCAGGGTAGCAAACCAATCCTCCGGCCGGGGTATCCCCTCTGTCTCAGAAATTTCCAGGATCTGTTGGTAATAGCTCTTCACCAGCCCTTTGTTGATGGGAGTAGCCGCGTCCGCGGTGTCTTTCTTCTCTATCCAGAGGCTGAAATCCACCTTTCCCCGCTCCAGCGCTTTAGAAATCTCGTTGCGTATCTCAATCTCCTTCTCCCTGTAGAGCGGAGCCACACGCACGGAAAGATCCAGGTTCTTACTATTGAGTGATTTGATCTCTACATTGATCTTCTTATCGGGAAAGTCGGCCGTCGCTTTGCCATATCCCGTCATGGACTGTATCATAGGTGTATTTTAATTTTATGCAAAAATAATCGAATATTTTCATAAACCGCCGATTTGGATCAGCTGTTTTCCTGCCGGAGACAGATATTTGCCGGATATTCAGTGAAACACAAAGAGATTTACGATTTACTGATTTACGATGTACGATTGAAATTACAGGGTAAATTCCTATCGTAACATTTTATAGGCAAACATACGAGACACAAAGAGATTTACGATTGAACGATGTACGATTGAAATTACAGGGTAAATTCCTATGCGTAACATTTTATAGGCAACGATACATAGTCTGTAGGACGAAAGTATCCCAGCTACCCTGTATGACAAACATATTCATCTTTTCTTTCATTTGTTTATTCCGTTTTTTCATTACATTTGCATGTGATATATTTATTTCTCAAATTTCTAAATTGTATAACATGAAAACAAAATTCTTACTTTCGACTTACCTATTGCTTTTGCTCTGCTCATTCAAACCGGCAGGATCTTCTGTGGATGCTGTAAGAGCACCGGAAATTTACGTTGCCGAGGTAGCCTGGTCCGGCTCTCAGGGAGTAGCCTATTTAACGATTCCTGAAAAATGGGGCTCAATCACCCGGCTGATCCCTCAGCCTCCGTACTATGTCCTTGTAGATATAGGTCTTACCAATAACATTACATTTTACATTGACAAACAAAAATGGATAAATGCAGGCTCTCCCACTTATCACTATGGTGAAATAGAAACATTAAGAACGGATGGGCTGTATGATATAATTCCCTATAGCATTAAATTCCAGTAATTTTTCGGATAAGAGGATGGTATGTACGTTAGAAAAAATATACAAATAGATATTATTTTTCCATCGTCGGACTGTTTTCATTCTCTTTAAGTGAATAAGGGGTGCCTCCAGGTATATGTATGTCGTACCTACGGCACCCCATGTTATATCCTCATGGATACCCAGGGTGGCATCGGATCCCCTTTCTCTTCATCCGTACTACCCTGGGTTAAAATTTCCAGAACTCACGGCACGATGAACTTTGGATCCATAGTAAATAGTAAGTAGTATCTACTTGCATCTCTGCGACAGACATATCTCTTTTCTTCTTTTTTCAGACAAAGGAACAGAAATGCAAAAGAAGAAAGAAAGATAAAATGTATCGAATGAGATCTATCTGCCAACGATCATTTATCACGTATCACTCAGAACTTAAAACTTATCACTCTATACAGCAGGATTTCCAACAAAACCCATTACTTTTGTTACCCGGAACCCGGAAGAGCCTCTTTCTCCCGGTGGCCTGTATCCGGCAGAGAACCTCCTCCGGATCAACGATGCAGATAGAGTATAAACACATACAAACAGAACGCCTATGAGCTTTTTCAAGAAGTTAAAAGGAGAATTGATAGACATTATCGAATTCTTAGACAACACCCAACACACCATTGTATACCGCTTCGAACGGTACAACAACGAGATCAAGAACAATGCCAAACTCGTGGTACGCGAAGGACAGATCGCCGTCTTCCTCAACGAAGGACAGATTGCCGATACCTTCACCCCGGGTACGTATACCCTGAACACACAGAACCTGCCCATCCTCTCTAC
The DNA here is from genome assembly GCA_021202275.1 of Bacteroides sp. Taxonomy (GTDB): domain Bacteria; phylum Bacteroidota; class Bacteroidia; order Bacteroidales; family Bacteroidaceae; genus Bacteroides. The sequence continues at coordinate 92,161 of JAJQDI010000028.1, read as the reverse complement.
CTTGCAGGGATGGAAATACGGGTTCAACAGCCCCTTCAAGGCAGAGGTCTACTTTGTGAGTACCAAGAACTTCATCGACCAGAAATGGGGCACCAAGAACGCCATCACCCTGAGCGACGACCGCTTTGGCATGGTAGAAGTACGCGCTTTCGGGATGTACTCCTTCAAAGTGACAGATGCCCCGCGGTTCATCCGGGAGATCGTAGGCACCAACCAGTCGTTCACCACCACCCACATCAGCGAACAACTCAAGAGCATCATCGTCACCCGTTTCTCCGACGCTACCGGGGAGATCAACCTGCCGATCGAGAAGTACGCGGCCAACCTCAACGAACTCTCCGACGCTATCTTTACGTACATACACGACGACTTCTCTGCCTACGGCATGGAGGTGACCAAGTTCCTGATCGAAAATGTATCTATGCCGGAAGAGGTGAAGAAGGAGATCTTCGAACTGAGCCGTCTGGACAAGATCGACCTCGACAAACTGGCCAGGTTGAAAGCGGCCAAAGCCATAGAGACCGCCGCCGCCAACCCGTCGGGCACGGCCGGCGCGGGTGTAGGACTGGGAGCGGGCATCGCCATGGCACAACAGATGATGCAGGGAGCCGGACAGTCGCCACAGGCCGCTCCGGCTGCGCAACCCGCTCCTGCCCCGCAGGCACCGCCCCCTTGCCACAGGAGACGCTCTTCTACGTGGCCCTGGAGGGCAAACAGGCAGGCCCTTTCGGCAAAGAGCAACTGAAGCAACTGGCCCTCGGACAGCAGCTCACCCGGGAGACCCTGGTCTGGAAACAGGGCATGGCTGCCTGGGAACCGGCAGGCAACCAGGGCGAACTCTCGGACCTGTGGACACAAACTCCTCCGCCACTTCCTAACGCCTGATCGCCATGACAGAGCGTTCAGAACCCCTCGCACAGGCCGGAGAGCAGACCTGTGCCTGCAAGCAGTGCGGTGCCTCGCTGGTCTACAAGCCGGGCACCCTCACCCTGTTTTGCGAATACTGCGAGTCTTTCACCGAGATAGAGGCTACCGTGGTACAGGATCAGGAGATTGTGGAACTCGACTTCCTGGCCCATGTAGCGCAGGCCCAGGAGCAGATCACCCGCACCAGCAAGGTGCTCCGGTGCCGGCAGTGCGGAGCGGAGTCTGTCTTCGAAGAGACGATCAAATCGGCCCCCTGCCCCTATTGCGGCATCGCGTTGGTAGAGGATGATATGCACGAGGAGCGACTCATCACCCCCTCCTACCTGCAACCCTTTTCCGTTTCGCAGGAAGAGGTACATAGCCACCTCAAAACCTGGATCCGCGGTCTCTGGTTTGCCCCGAACAAACTCAGGCACCAGACGGCCTACAGCCATGAACTGCAAGGGGTATACCTGCCCTACTGGACCTACGATGCACAGACGGAGACAGCCTACAAAGGGATGCGGGGAGATACCTATACCGTCACTACCGGCAGCGGCAAGAACCGGCGTACACACACCCGCACCCGCTGGTCGTACCGCAGCGGACGCGTGGCGCGCTTCTTCGACGACATTCTGGTACCGGCCTCGCACACCATCCCGGCACAGATACTCAGTAAGATCAGCAACTGGAACACCAGGCAACTGGTAGAGACCGATCCGCGCTTCTACCGCGGATTCACCACCAACAAGTATACCGTGGATCTAAAACAGGGATACGTCATCGCCAAAAACATCATGGATACTCAGATCGACTCGGACATCCGCAGCGACATCGGCGGGAACTACCAGCGCATCCTCTCCAAAAACACCGTATACACCGACATCCGCTTCAAGCTGATCCTGCTGCCCGTATACACCTCCAGCTACCACTACCGGCACAAGCTGTATCATTTCTACGTCAACAGCTGCACCGGAAAGATCACCGGCGACCGCCCCTACAGCAAGATCAAGATCTTCTTTGCCGGATTGGCCGCATTGCTCGCACTGGCCGCGGTGGTCTGGTATTTTATGCAGAAAACATGAAGCACAGCGCTGTGCTATTTACGATTTACAGATTTACGATTTACGATTGAAAATACAATGTGTATACTATCCTCTTTCAGAAGAAAGTAAAGAATCTCAACCGTAAGCTGTGCTATTTACGATTTACAGATTTACGAACCAACGGTCGACGAAGTCAATTACGATTGAAAATACAATGTATATCCTATCCTCTTTCAGAAGAAAATAAATAATATCAATCGTAAATCAGTAAATCGTAAATCATTTTGGTTCTCTTTCAGAAGAAACAAGGTAATATCAATCGTAAATCGTAAATCAGTAAATCTGTAAATCATTGTTGTTTTGTCCGGAAAAGAGACCACCATCCTTTCGGAGAATTCCCGGAAATTACTATCTTTGGATCCGATCTTCCCACCGGTCTGGTCTGCCGCCACCCGGACACAAGCGAAGTTCACAAACGCACCGTCAGAGAAAAAGATATGATATTCAACGAAGATTCCCGCGTGAAGATCCCCGCCCTGTTGCACCTGGTGCGGCTGGGCTATACCTATATGCCCCGGTGCCGACACAGCGAACGCCACGAAGAGACCAATATATTCCCGGAGATCTTCAAAGAGAGCATCGCCCGTCTCAACCCGCAGGCCACTCCCGAAGAGATCGAAGCCTTGCTGGGCGATGTCCTGCTCAAGCTGGACTACGACGACCTGGGCAGAGACTTCTACAAACAGCTCACCTCGGGATCGGGGTGGCAACTCTTCGATGCCACCCGGCCCGACCGCAACACCTACCACGTCACCACCGAACTGGTGTACAAAAACGGTGAGGAGAATTTCCGCCCCGACATCACGGTACTGATCAACGGCATGCCCCTGGCTTTCATTGAGGTCAAGAAGCCCAACAACCAGCGGGGCATCCTGGCCGAACGCGACCGGATGAACACGCGCTCGCGCAATCCGCGGTTCAAACACTTTGCCAACATCGCCCAGCTGATGATCTTCTCCAACAACATGGAGTACGAAGACGGCGTCATAGAACCCATACAGGGAGCCTACTATGCCACCTCGTCCCTGGGCGATGTGCAGCTCAACTACTTCCGCGAAGAGGAGAACCTGGACCTCACCCGGTTGCTGGCCCCGCTCCAGGAGGAAGACGAGAACCGGATCCTGCGGGATAACAACCTGATCAGCATCAAATATTCCGATGAATTTCAGGTCAACAAGCAATACACCACCCCTACCAACCGCATCCTCACCTCCCTGTTGAGCCGGGAGCGGCTGGCCTTCCTGTTGAAGTATGCCATTGCCTATGTAGAGGAGGAGACAGACGGCATCCGGTGTGTCCGGAAGCACATCATGCGCTATCCGCAGCTCTTCGCCACCAAGGCGATAGAGAAGCGGCTGGGGCAGCACATCCGCAAAGGGATCATCTGGCACACCCAGGGAAGCAGAAAGACGGCACTGGCCTACTACAACGTGCGCTTCCTCACGGATCACTACCGGAAGCAGGGCGTCATCCCGAAGTTCTACTTTATCGTAGACCGCATCGACCTGGCCGACCAGGCCGCCACGGAATTCGGCAACCGCGGCCTGTTGGTCAGGCGTGTCAACTCCCGCGCCGAATTCATCGGCGACATGCAGACCGTCAGCCCCCTGCACAACCACCTGGGGCAGCCGGAGATCTCGGTGGTCAATATACAGAAGTTCAGCGAAACCTCCGTAGCGAGCTCCGACATCCCCTACGACATCCGCATCCAGCGGATCTACTTCCTCGACGAGGCACACCGCAGCTACAACCCCCGGGGCAACTACCTGGCCAACCTGGTCAACTCCAACAAAGAGGCTGTCCTTATCGCCCTCACCGGTACCCCCTTGCTGCGGGAGGTGGTGAAGGACTACGACACCAAGGCGCTTTTCGGGGAGTATATCCATACGTACTACTACAACATGTCCATTGCCGACGGCTATACGCGCCGCCTCATCCGGGAAGGCATCGACACCCGGTACAAGATCCGGATGCAGGAACTCATCGCACAGATACAAGTGGCGCAGGGCACCCTCTCTCCGAAGGCGATCTTCGCGCATCCCCGCTTTGCCGGACCGATGCTCGACTATATCCTGGACGATCTGTATGCGTTTCGCCGGTACCACCAGGACGACACACTGGCCGCCATGGTGGTCTGCGACAGTTCCGAACAGGCAAAGACCCTCTTTGCCCATTTCGAAGCCATCTACGGCGCGCAGGAGGAGGCAGCACATCCGGCACTGGCGGCAGACAGCGTCTGCTTCCGGAGCCGGAGAAAGCCGCTGCGCGCGGCCCTGATCCTGCACGATGTCAACGACAAAGCCTACCGCAAACAGCAGATAAACGATTTCAAAGCGGGAAAGATAGATATTCTCTTTGTCTACAACATGTTGCTCACGGGCTTCGACGCCCGGCGCCTCAAGAAACTCTACCTGGCCCGGGTGGTACAGGACCACAACCTGTTGCAGACGCTCACCCGCGTCAACCGACCCTACAAGCAGTACCGGTATGGCTATGTGGTAGATTTTGCGGACATCACCCACGCTTTCGACCGGGCCAACTACAACTACTTCAAAGAGTTGCAGGGCCAGCTGGGCGACGAGACCGAGACCTACAACCAACTCTTCAGGAGCCAGGAAGAGATCAGCCGGGAGATCGGAGAGATCAAAGATACCCTCTTCCGCTACGACATACAGAACGCGGAGCTGTACACGGCACAGATCAGCCAGGTGCGCGACCGGCAGGAGCTGCTCACCCTGCTCAAAGCCCTGCACAACGCCAGAGAGCTCCACAACCTGATACGCTACCAGGGATACGAGGAGCTGCTGGAGCTACTGGACTTCCGGAAGATGAAGCAACTGCTGCTGGCTACACAGGCCCGGCTGGAGACGATCAACCTGCTGGAGGCTGTGCAGACCGCGCCCGACATCACCCACCTGCTCAACGAGGCCCTGGAAGAGGTGGTCTTCACCTTCGACAAGACCTCTGAGCACGAGCTGGTACTGGCCGATACGCTGCGCGACCAGCTCCGCCGCACCCGCGAGGCCCTGGTAGAGAACATAGACCCCAAAGATCCGGCCTTTGTCTCCCTGCGGGAGGAGCTGGAACGGCTCTTCCGCAGCCACAACCTCGGAGAGGTGTCGCAGGAGGAGATGACGGAGAACATCCGCCTGCTGCGCGGTATCTACGAGCGCATCCGGAGGCTCAACCGGGAGAACAGCCTGCTGTTGGCCCGGTACGAACAGGACAGGAAGTTTGTGCGTATACACAAACGCCTGGCAGAGCTGCCCGCCCTCACCCGCAAGGAGCGGCTGATCCACGAGGCGCTGTTGTGTGTCAAACGCATTGCGGACGACCGCCTGCAACGGGACAAGAACATCCTGCAAAACGAGGAATATTTCCGGAACGACCTGCTTCCGCATGTCATCGGCCAGTTCAAGGATACCCACCGCCTGCCCGTCAATTACGAAACCATTGATCAGATCAACACCCTGATCGTCAACGAATATTACAACGAATACAGAGGAATCAACGCATGACAGACATTGCATTTATCACCCAGACCAAAGCCTTGATAGATAACCTGAAAAGTGTATGTGCCAACTATGGCCTGGGCAACGACGGAAACGAATTCAAGATCATCACCCAGGTCTTTCTATACAAGTATATCAACGACAAGTTCCGCTTCGAAGCCCGGCAGGCCGACCCTGCCCTGCGGCAGGCGGAAGATTTCCAGCAGGCCTTCCAGGATCTCTCCGAAGAGGAGCAGAAATTCCTGCTGGGACGCATCGGCAACAAATCGCCCCGGTTGAAGCCGGAACAGACCATCGACTATCTGTTTGGCAAACTGCATACAGACAACTTTGCGGCTGTCTATTTCGACCCTACGCTCCGGGCCATTGCCACCGAGAACGCGGCGCTCTACTCCATCAAATCGACCTCCGGAGAGAAAGACAAGATGTTCGACGAGCTCAGCCAGTTTATTTCCGCCCCTTCGCAGCGCGATGCCTTCTGCCGGGCTCTTATCACCAAGTTGCTGGAATTCAGCTTCGAACATATGTTCGGCGAGAAGTACGACTTCTTTGCTACCATCTTCGAATACCTGATCAAGGACTACAACAGCGACAGCGGCGGCAAGTATGCCGAGTACTACACCCCGCATGCGGTAGCCCGCATCATGGCGGCCATCTTAGTCAATACCCGCGAAGAGGTCTACGGGGTCAGGTGCTACGACCCCAGTGCCGGATCGGGCACGCTACTGATGAACCTGGCGCATGCCATCGGAGAGCAGAACTGCTCCATCTACTCGGAAGACATCTCCCAGAAGTCTTCGCACATGCTGCGGCTCAACCTGATCCTCAACAGCCTGTCGCAGTCTATCCCCCATGTGATCCAGGGCAACACCATACTCAACTCGTACTACCACAACGAAACCTTCGACTACATTGTCTCCAACCCGCCCTTTAAACTGGATTTCTCGGACTATCGCGACGCGCTGGACAAAGACAGCAACCGCGAACGTTTCTTTGCAGGTATCCCTAAGATACCCAACAAAGACAGGGACAAAATGGCTATCTACCTGCTCTTTATCCAGCACATTATGTTCAGTATGGACCCCCAAAAGGGAAAGGCAGCCATAGTGGTGCCCACCGGATTTATTACGGCACAAAGTGGTATCGAAAAGAAGATCCGCGAAGCCATGATCCGGCGGGGCATCCTCCGGGGAGTCGTAAGCATGCCCAGCAACATCTTCGCCAGCACAGGCACCAACGTCAGCGTGCTCTTTCTGGATGCACAGGCAGACAGCAGCAACATTATATTGGTAGATGCCTCCAAACTGGGACAGACCGTCAAAGAGGGAAAAACACAACGCACCGTACTCACCGAAGCGGAAGAGCAACGGATTGTCTCTGCCATGAATGAAAAACGGGCGGAAGATGATTTTTCAGTTGTGGTAAATGCCGAGGAAATAAAAGCGAAGAACTATTCTTTCAGTGCAGGGCAGTATTTTGAGGTGAAAATTGAATATGTTGATATTACCGCAAAGGAGTTTGAAGAAAAGATGAAGAATTATACGGATACACTTGATTCGCTTTTTGAAGAATCACACCGATTGGAGGAAGAAATAAAAAAGCAACTGGGAGGGTTGAGGTATGAGTAAGTGGATAAAACTTTCAAAAACTCTCAAGAAAATTATTGATTATAGAGGTAAAACCCCTAAAAAGTTAGGAGGTGATTGGAGCGAAAATGGCTACAGAGCACTCTCCGCCTTAAATGTAAAAACAATCGGTTTGGTAGAACTTAATTCTATAAAATATCTTGATGAAGATCTTTACAAAATATGGATGAAAGAAGAAGTAGAAAAAGGAGATATTTTACTAACCTCAGAAGCTCCTGCCGGTCAAGTTTTAATATGGAATAGTGATGAAAAAATCGTTTTGAGTCAAAGGTTATTTGCCTTACGAGTAAACAACTATTTCAACAATTATTTTATAAAGTATTTTATTCAATCAGATCTAGGGCAAAAGGAAATCTTGAAAAACACTACAGGAAGTACTGTTTTTGGTATTTCTGCGAAAATGTTTGATCTAATAAATGTTCCAAATATAGATATTAATACTCAAACAAAAATTGCATTAACGTTAAAGTCTTTAGACGACAAAATTGAAATTAACAACCGTATCAATGCCGAACTGGAAGCCATGGCAAAGACAATCTATGAGTATTGGTTTGTACAGTTCGATTTCCCGGATGCCAACGGTAAGCCTTACAAATCTTCCGGTGGTAAAATGGTATATAATGAAAAACTGAAACGGGAGATTCCGGAAGGTTGGGAAACTGTATCAGTTGAAGCTATTGGATATATTGTAGGTGGAAGCACTCCCTCTACCAAACAAGCGGAAAATTTCACAACTAGTGGTATACCCTGGATCGCTCCTAAAGATCTGTCTTTAAACAAAGGCAATAAATTTATTTCTAAAGGTGAAACAGATATTACTCAGGCAGGATATAAAGACGCTTCTCTAAACCTGTTACCTAAAGGAAGTGTACTAATGAGTTCACGGGCTCCGATAGGATATCTGGCTATCGCAAACAATGAAGTAACAACTAATCAAGGATTTAAATCTTTTGTTCCTAAAGAAGGTTTCTCAACAGGATTCGTTTATTATACAATAAAGAACCTATTACCTGTTATCGAAAAAAAATTCATCCGGTTCAACATTTAAAGAGGTTTCAGCATCTACTCTAAAAACCATTCAAACACCTGTTCCATCTAAAGATACAATCGCCCAATTTACAACTAAAATAAAAGCTATTTTTGACAGACAGGAAGTACTGGAACAAGAAAACCTCCACCTCGCCTCCCTGCGCGACTGGCTCTTACCCATGCTGATAAACGAACAAGTAAGATGTAAAGAAGATTAAAAGATCATGCTCACCGAAGATCTCAAAGAAAGAATAGGTACCCTTGCCCGGACAAAGGAGTTTCAGAAGATCGCTGCTTCCGAAGAGTTTTACTTTGCCAAAGCCAGAGAGGCTTTCGACGCATACATAAACTACAAAAAAGACGATCACGGATTCTGAGACAAGATGGCAACCCTTACCTATGCAGAGATTCAGGAAGCGGCGGAAGAAGATCCGGACATCCGGACATTCTACACCCTGGTACTCCGGTTGGTGGCCTGTTGCGATGTGCATGCCAAAGACAAAAACCAATACAACGAGTATCCGGACAAGCGGGTAATTGCCCATGCCGGCATCCGCCAGCACCACTGGTTCGGGCAACTGATCAAATACCGGACAGGCAAAAGAAGGATACGGCCCTCCATTCACTATACTTTCCAGTTCATCAACCGTCCCGGGGAGTCTATCCATATCTTAAGTGCAGACCACCGCCACCTGATCTCTGTGCACCTGCTCCACAAACCCTACAACGGAGCCACCTTCACAGAAGATGTAAAGGAGTTTTTCGCCCCACTGGACATCGCGGTCCGCAACGAAGACAACCGCCCCCTGGCTGTATACCTGCATCCTCTATGCCCTGCGGGATATCTGGCACAAAGAGATCAGCGGCCTGGTGGCACGTGACAACGGCAACTGGAAAGATCAGTTTTACCGCGAAATACAAGACAGAGACTACGGGGTGCTCTGGTGGAAACCCCGCCCCGTAGGTGGCAACGAAACCGAGGAGGTACTCCTACACCCTCAGCCGCACCACAGAACGGCAGGTGATGATCCCTCCCTTCTGGATCGATATGAGCAAGCTCTTCGAACTGTATGTCTACAAAAAGCTGCGCGAGGTATTCCCCGGCAAAGGAGAAGTGATCCATCACAGGAAATCCGGCAGGCAGGAGCCCGACTTCCTGCTCCGCGCAGAAAAAGACGGACATCTCTACCGGTTTGTGATAGATACCAAATACAAACCCCGGTACGAAAACGGCACGGTGAGTATAGACGATGTGCGGCAGGTAAGCGGCTATGCCCGCCTGGAGAAAGTATACGACGCCCTGGGAGTGACAGACCGCAGCCGCATCCCCGACTGTCTGATCATCTATTCACATCCCGACTGCGATCCCGAACCGGACTTCACCGTGGATGAGACCCGGGAAGCCCCCGGAAAGATGCGCAAAGAGAAACCATATGTCCATTTCTACCAACCGGGTATCCGGCTGCCGGAGAGAGAGCCACGTACACCCCAGAGCTGAGCACTCCCTATCCGCCTGATGCCTGCTCCGGTATCAGGACACAAACTCGTAACGCGCACGGAGGCCATCCATCAGTTCCGCATGCAGGCCGCTCACCTCTCTGCCCTGCTCATACGCCTCCAGAAAAGCCTCGAAGTCTTCTCCGAATTCGTCCCTGAACATCCGCACCCCTTTTCCGTAGCTAAGCATCAACAGGAACCGTACCTTGTCGTCGGTGCCAGGCAGCGTCTCACACGCAACGCCTGCTTCCGCGATCAGGGCATTCAGCGACTCTTCCGTCACAAAAGCCTGCCCGCTGCCTGCGGAGAAGGTGATCTCGGGACAGGGCGTGTTCATGTCCCTGAGGATGCGCGCAAACGCGTCGGGAGAGGCTCCCTGCTCCACGAAGAGCCGCAGCAGGTCCAGGTAACTCTGCTGCCAGATAAACTTCAACAACCGCGGAAACGCCCCAATGTCTTTCTTATCGATCTTATATTCCTCAAACAGATCGCTTATCCGGGAAAGATCAAACGAACCGCCTGCACCGGTCTCTACCGGTTCGGTCTTTCCCGTTCCGGCTCCCACCTCTGCATCTTCTTCTCTTCGCTTGCCCGGTGCAGGCCGGGGAGCGCTGCGCCTGCTGCCCATCAGTTCTCTATAGGTGCATCCCAGGGCAAAGCCCAGGGCCACCGACAATGCAATGTATACCATTCTCATTTCTTTTTTTGTATCGTTTCCAGTTTTTCTATATCTTCCTGCACACCGCTATATTCGGTTTTCAGCTTGCCGATCGTATCTTGTGTCTCCCGGATGGCTTCTTCCTTTTGCGCGGGATTGAATTCGGCCGACTGTTTCACGGTTTTTCTGATAGAGTTGAGTTTATCCACAGCCGAAAGTTTGTAATCATTCACCAGGTCATCCAACTGATTTCTGAAGGGCTTCAACAACTCCCTGATACGGGCGTCGTCGTATTCCTCTTCAAATTGAGTCTTATACAATCCATATTGCTGCTGGCCGCCGTCCAACTGATTTTCCAGATGGGGCGTCTTCACTACAATATCTATCTTTTCTACCATCGTACCCAACAAAGACAATAGGGCATTTTTGAACATCCCCCGGTCTTCTTCCCGGATGTTCTCAGACACCAGACTGGCCACCAGTCTGTTCACATCATTCTCACACTCCGTTCTGAATCCGTTTTTAAGCGCGTTCAGTTTGTTACGGATCTTGTCGTCCGTCTCCGAAACAAACAGATTGTACCTGGTCAGGTTGGCTTTCCGGATACCCGTACTCAACAGCTCCGTCTCCGGATAGTGCGATTCGGTAAACTGTGCAGCCGCATGGCTACTCCTCAGCTTCTGGATCTCTTTTTCCGTATCGGAGATCCGGGTGGCCAGCGTCACCGCCAGTCCGGAATGTTTGATGGCAGATTCTATATTCGAGATGTACCGATCGAATTCTTTCACTTTGGCAGCTGCGGCTTCCCGGCTGGTCCGGAGCAGCGACAGACGGTCTTCCTGCACGCGGATCTCTCCGCGGATCACCGCCGCTACCGATTGCAACTGTCCCAACAGCGTGATCACAGGGGTCTCCAGCAGATACCTGCTTCCGTCCCGTGCCAGGCGGTTGATCTCAGACGCTACCGCCTGCAGGTTGCTGTAGGTAATGAAATCCTGTTTCTCACGAAGTTCCGGAAAATCTTCCTGGAAACAGATATAGTCATTCTTCATCTCTTTAGTAAACTCCTCGTCCCTGATAACGCCCAGTAAGGCCATATACGGACTCAGCCAGAAACTTTTGCTCTTCCCCAGCAGTTCCTTCACCACCGGTGATCCGATCCGGGTGAGAGCCGCCTGCTTTTTCTCTTCAAACGCGCGGAGATACTCCGGCCACTCAGCAATGCCATAGTCCTCTGCCAGATCTATCTTATTCAAAATATCCACCATCTCCGAAATACCTGCATACTCTATCTGCCCGGTGAGCATCGAAAGTTCTTCCTGATCGTACATATCTATCGCATCGTGTACAAACAGCAATATCTGGCAATCCTTCAGCGCGTTTCTGGTGGTTGCACCCCGGGAGCTCACCGGATCGTTGAACCCCGGAGTATCGATGATGGTGACCCCCCGCAGGTTGGGGTTGTTCATAACGATCCGGACCGTTTTGGCCAGGCCGCTCAACTTTCCTCCCTCCGCCACATAGTCGTTCAGCTCTTCCAGCCGGATCCGGATCTTTCCTCCTTCTGTCTGCACATACTGCTGATAGCCACCCTCTATCCGGTCTATCTGAGAGAGGATATCCGTGGCCGCTTTGGCCTTCATCTCTTCCCCGCCCCGGGCCTCGGCCCGCAGACCGGCAATATCCGCTTCGGTAAGCAGTTCCACCTCTACCAGGTCTTCCTCTCCGTAGCCGATCTCCGTCAGCGTAACCGTTACCGGCTTGTTGCCCGTAGGCAACACATTCTCTCCGAATACCAGCGCGTTGACCAGCGTAGATTTGCCCGCCTTCATTTTTCCGATGATACCGATCTGCAAACTCTCCAGGTTGAAGAGTTTCTCAAATTCCGCAGAGAATTTCTCCGTAAAACGTCCCGACTTCCGGTAGGTATCCAGGATCGCCGCCAGGCTCTTTTTTATCTCATTCAGTTCAATCATGGTTCATGTAGTTTAATAATTTGTTAAATTCATTTTTCAGATCCTCGACCTTCTGATTCCTCTCTTCCAGCTCGCCGATCCGGCTCATGATCCCGCCATACCGAACCAGGCTGTTGTAGTCGATATCATTATAGGCATCTGTCATCGAACTTATGGAGTTTGCGATCTGCTACATGTCTGCCACCAACGCGGCGGCGGCCCCTCCACAGAAAGTAGCACCGGCACATCGGTTGTTAAAGGTCTGTATCATACTCTGGAACCGGTTGGCCACAGACTCATAGGAAGAGGAAAAATCGTCCTGCGAACTACTGAATGCATTCAGTAGTTCATTTTGTTCTGCCGTGGCTTCACCGATCGCTTTCTGCAGGGTTCCCTGGTGTTCGACCAGCATATTACGCAGCCAGGTCATTACGGAAACCAGCACGCCCAGCGGATGGTATTTTTGATAGGTATCGGTCAGTTGCCGGATCAGCGCGTCGCACTCTTTTTTAAACGCCGCCTGGGTCTCCGGCCTCCGGCCGAATTTCAAATGTCCTTTCACCTCTATCCCATGCTTCCGGGCAGTCTCCAGGATCACCTGCATGGCACCGTCTGCATCGTGTACTCCCCGGCTATCTGTGAAAGTCATCACACAATAGAGGGGCGTATCGCTCAGGTATTCGTTTATATAGTCGATACTCGTCTGATCCAGACCTCTGTCTACCCGGATAAACCAGAACACCACATCGCAATGGGCCGCTGCTTTGCAGGCGGGCACCGAATGATCGGTATCGTAAGAGAAAAGCCCCGGCGTGTCGATAAAGGTGAGCTCCTTCAACGCGGGATTCTCACTCTCCTTCTGCAGGTAATCAAACACCCTGGCAAAAGGAAATCCGAAAGAAACCGTATAGTCAAAAAGAGCGGCATCGCTGCCGGGGAGCTCCTGTACATTTCCCGATTTGTCCACGATCCGCACCACGTCTGTATGGCTTCCATAGGAGAGATAGGCAGACAGGGCTGTTGACTCTAAGGGACTCACCGGGAACTGCTCATCAAACAGGCAATTCAATACCGAGGTCTTCCCGGTCGAATAGTGCCCCATCAGACCGATGGTGAGTTTGTCACTCAGCCAGGGTTTTTCCTGTTGTTCAATGAATCTGGAGATGGGCAACTCTACATACTCTTCAATGAACCCGTCCAGGGAAAGATCATCACTGAAAAGATCCAGTTTATGGATCCCTTCGATCAACTCCTTCAGCTTCCATTTCAGGGTTTCGCCCCATTCTTTCTGTTCGGTCAGTTCCGCAGACTCCCCGTTCAGCGGTCTATTGAGCAACTCTTTCACACGCTCATAAAATGCCAGTTTTTTTTCTTCTTCTTTATTCATATCCATATAGTGCTTTGTTTTGGTTTCTCAGCTCATCAATGATGTGTTTGTCTACACTGCCGCTCATATCAAAAAGCAGCTCCCGGACGTTTCCGCTCACCGGTGCTATCGTCTCCCGCTTCTGATCCAGTGCCTGTAGGCTCCGCGCCAGGGAGATCCCGAACTCCGCGGCCTGTACCGGAGTAACCAGCCCCTGGATCAGCGCCGTGTTGATGAGCGTCAGGTAGTAATCCCTCAGTGCCGGAAGCATGAAACGAATGTCTTTCTTCTCCGGGAGAAGTTCCGGCAACAAGGGCATCGTCCCGTATTCCAGCAGGTGGTATCCGTCGGCATACATCGCCACGATACATTCATACATCTGTGCCACCACCTGAAAGGTCTTCTTTTTGACCGCGAAGTTCACCTCTTCGGGAGTGCTCAACAGAGAGAGCAGGTTTTCCGCGTCTGTTTTCGAAAGCTGGTTCCTGTTCTGCTCCATCAGCGAAAGGATCTCCAGGTCCTGCTTCATCTCCGGGCTCACGGAGCGGGCATTCACCTTTTTCAGCGTTTGTCCCATGCTCCGGATCTCATGGGCCAGGGTGCGTTGGTACAGGGTCTCCAGATCGAGCCAGCCAAAATCGAACCCCACCGGATAATTCAGCTTTTCGCCCAGCCCCCACGACCAGATCTTGATGCGGACAAAGGTGCCGCCGATGGTATATTCCGGGGCTATCACCATCACCGGCTGTCCCTGCAATCCCTTGAACAGGTAATTGATGGAAGCATCGTTCACCGGAACATCGGATTTCCAGGCCCCGATATCCGACAGTACGGCATGTCTGCCGTTGGAGGAGTAGTGATTGACCAGGAACATAAACATCTCGCTGTTCACCGTGGAGGCATGCGGATGCTCACTTTCTTTCAATGCCGAAATGATCCGCAGCGGTACGATCTCCTCTTTGTTGGGCAACAGGATGGTTTTGAGCCGGCAACTCTTTATCCGCTCCGAATGTTCTTCATACACCGGTTCGAGCCCCAACGGCACTTCAAAAGGATTGCGCAGGGGCCAGCAATGCTGAATGAAATGTTTCTGGTTCCAGTCTGCCTGAGCCAGCAGGATCTGCCTTTCGCTTTCCTGCTTTTTGTATTCAAACTGCAGCCTGAGATCTTTCAGCCTTCTTTCGTGCTCTTCCTGACTCAGGATACGCTTGTTGTTGAGATCGTCCCGGGCCTTTTCCACCTCTTTCTCCCGCTTTCTGCGGGCGACTCCCCGGCCCCATTCCGTGTTGTACTCAAACCAGTCCTGGGCAATGGGACCTGCGATGCGGGACAACATCCCCGCCAGTAAAAAACCTGCAATTGCCGCCATATATTTCAGTTATTAGATGTGATCACCTGGCATGCGCGTCGTACGAATGGCCACAGGCTTTGCAAAACTTGCCCGACCCTACATACGAACGACATCCGCACGGACACTTGCCAAACCCTCCGAAGTTGCCCCCCCCAACGGGAGGGTTCCTGCGCGCCAGGCAAACCACTCCCAGCGATCCGCATCCGGTTCGCACCGGGAGCAGAGGCATCGGAAGCATCCGTCTCCGCGTCTGCTGCCCACTCTTCCCCGGCGGTCTCACCCGGCAGGTCCGCATCGATCCAAAGAGTCTCCTCCTCTTCCCGGTCAGGCAGCGTTTCTTCTTCATATTCCCAGGTGTCTTCCGGGACAGATGCGGTATGTTCCTCCGGAAATTCCGAATCCAGATCCATATAATCCATTCTTCATTTATTTGTAGAGCCTGCGATCGGCTTTCCGTGGAAAACAGACGGCACGGCTCCGGGTTCGACTTGAAACGATCCGGTAAAAGATAAATAGCTCACCCCCGCGTGAACCTCCGGTACAAGGGTAGCAACCGAAGCCAGGGAGCGGTCTACAGGATAAACAATCCCCCTTCCAGGTCTCTCCGGCCCTCTTTGGTAACGACAATATCTTTGTATTCGGAAAAGGGCGGGCGAAACACGCATTTGTTGTTTTCCACCCCTCTGAGGTAGTTGATATTCACAATACAGGATTGATTCACTTTCACCAGCAGGTCGGAAAAAGCCAGTATCTTCCGGGCACTGATCTTGTGCCGGATGCGCAGTACCGACTCATCGGTGAGCACCATCTCCCACTGGCTGCTGGCAGAGTGATACAGAATGAGACCTATGTCATGGAGATGCACCAGTCTTTTTCCGAAAACAGTGGATATCAGCACTATATTTTCACGGGGAATGGAAGCAGCCTTTTCAAAGAAACGGATGTCCGACACAGCCTCTGCTTTCTGACAGAACCGTCCGAGCGTTTCGTCCAGTTCGTGCTTATTCACCGGTTTCACGAGGTAGTCAAACGCGGAGCTGCGGATGGCCTTGATCACATACTTGTTGTAGGCGGTATAGAACACGATCTCCATGTTCCAGTCTACCTCCGGACCGATCTGCCGGATGAGTTCGAACGCATCCATATCCGGCAATTCAATGTCCAAGAAGAGAAGGTGAGGACGCTCTTTCAGGATAACAGTTTTGCCTGTGGTCCCATCCGAGGCGGTAGCGACCACCCGGAAGTGGGTGTATTCTTTAAGTTGATGTTTGAGTTTCTCTATAGCATCCCGATTGTCATCCAGGATCATCACATGGTACATAGGAGCTTGTTTTACCTTTAATTATGCTACATTTAACATTAACAAAATTAGACAAAAAGTTGAATGGTTAAAAAGGCCTCCCTCTTTACTTTCCGTCATACACAGCCAAACAAGAAGTATGCAGACATAATTTTCCTTTATCCGGTATGTTTTTACTGAAAAGCATCAAACATCGCATACAAAAACCCATCGGGTATGCCGATCTCCACCAGACACCCGCACACCCGGTCGTGTTGCCGCAGGTCACGGATGTCAAACCGGAGCTTTTCGCGGTTGTAGCTATTGAGCAGTCCGATGGTCTGTTCCAGGATGCGTATGCCCTGGAACGTGCGCTGGCTATGCAGGGAGTGCGAGCGTCCGAATCCTCTGCCGTTGTCTTCGATGCGTATCACCACCTCCCCATCCGCGTATTGTACAGACACCCGCAGGCACTTAGGGCCCGCCAGGCCACGCAGGCCGTGCTTGAGCGCGTTCTCCACAGGGATCTGGAGCAACATCGAAGGCAGCGTCACGGTGGTCAGATCCAGCGCGGGATCTACCTCTAAGGTATAGGTGAAGTCCTCTTCCATCATCTCCCGTTCCAGGCGCAGGTAAGATGCAATAAAATCCAGTTCCTCCCGCAGAGAGACCGTAAACCGGTCTACCAGCCTCAGGTTCTGCTTGAGCAACACAGCTACATCGTCCAGCAACCTGCGCCGGGCATCCGGCAGTCCGGCAGCGGGTGCCACCCGGTCCAACAGGTTGAATATAAAGTGCGGAGAGATCCGGTTGCGGATATTTTCCATCTTCAACTGGGTAAGTAAATGACGCTGGCGCAGTTCCTTCACCTCTTTCCGACGCTTGTTCACCACATAGACAACCGCAGTCACTGCCACCGCCGCAACACACAAAAGCACCAGGAGGGAAAGCAGGAATTTCCATCTGCCCGCCTCTCCCCGGTGCCGTTCGATGAGCAGCTGCTGCCGCACCAGCCGGGTATCCTGCTGATAGCGCAGTTCCATCTCGGCGATGTGCATCAGGGTGCGCCGGCTGCGCACGGAGTCCTGGAATTGCTGGTCCCTGCGGAAGTAATCGAGTGCGGTCCGGTAGTCTCCCGTCTCCTCGTAAAACCTCCGGTACCAGGTATTCCGGATCTGCACCATATCTGCGCTCATCCCCGCATCGGTACCTGCCACCGCCATTAGCCTGCGGGCACGGGCATAGTCTTTCTCCAGCACGGCACATCCGATCTCCAGCGTTTGCAGGTAATACATGCCTTCGGGATGCTGCAACTCCGTAAAAAAATCACGGCAGGCATCCAGCATGATCCGGCACGAGTCGGGATCATTCAGGAGCAGATAGATCTCTGCCAGGTTGATCTGGCAAAGACTGACGTCGTATTTCATCTCAGGCTTCCCTTCCAGCAGCTCTCTTTTTTGCCGGAAATAAGCGGATGCCCGGTCATAATCGCCCCGGAAATAATAAGAATTGCCCCGGTTGTTGAGGTAAGTGGCCTGCTCCATCAGAGAGACCTCGTCAAACAGCAGAGAGGCCTTTTCGTAATAAGCGTCAGACCGTTCAAAATTGCGCAGTTCCATATAGGTATGCCCCAGGCCGGTATAGATAAAAAAACCGGTCTTTCTCCGGCTTCCCCACCGAATCGCACCAGGCCAGAGCCCGGTGGTAATACTGAGCGCCCTGCACGAAATCCTGCTGCCGGTTGTATCCATCCGCCAGGTTCATCAATAACTACTCTTTCCAGTTGGTCTGCGGCGGAGAGGTCATCAACCCTTCGGTCTGATGCAGCCAATACAGGGCGCTGTCACTGTGGCCACCCTGGTCGCAGGTGACCGCGATGGCATTGTAAGCCTCTGCCAGCAGAGAACGGTCATTACCTGCCCTGGCAAAATCCGCTACCCGGTTCAGCAGGGCACGTGCCTCTACAGTCTTACCCATCATCACGTGGGTCTTGGCATACAGATTCAGGAGTTGATACCAGGTAGAGCTGTCTGCGCTTTGCCGCAACAATCCGGGCAACTGATCCCTTACATACAAAGGATGGTTGTACAGAGAGTCGGACAGTACCATCATCCGTACCGATAGCTCGTCCTGCGTATCGGTAAACGGCTGGTAGTTACTGCACGAAACAAGAAGTATAATTCCCATCCATACCCAGAGAGAGCGGGCTTTACCACCCGGTGCCTGTGTCGTCATTACGTAGATTTTGTCCTGATCCATAACATGATGTGTATCTGTATACAAAGATAGGACAATATATCGCAGCTTCCATTGTGTTGTATAAATTTAATCTTTATCTCCGGATGCATGCAGGCCCGGAAGCCACCGTTGTTATGTCTTCCGCGCGCAGCCATCTCCACCCCAACGGGCAGCTCTCCGTATGCGATATACACCCTACCTGCTGTCCGGTGTGACGCGGCTTTTCCGGAGATATCCGCCGCAAAGGAACAATCGGGCGCGATCCGTTGTTACCCACAGAAACAGTTGCGGAGAAACCGCCTGTTTGTTGCAAACCACCATACAAATGAATATCAGAAAATGTATGTTTCTCGTGGGTATATGCAGTATACTCCACGTGCCCACCGCCCCGGCACAACAGATGGATAGCGGATTGGATTTCAACTTCCTGCTGGGAGCCAACCTGGGTGCCACTACCCCGGTGCCCATACCCGGTGACCTGAAGATAAAGAGCTACCACCCCCGGTTCAACCCCCGTATGGGAGCCAACCTCACCTGGTACTTCAACGAACATTTCGGCATCGGTACCGGACTCACCCTGGACTGGAAAGGGATGAAGGTGGGCACCCGCGTTACCGACGTACACCTGAGCGTAGATGTACCTAATGTAGGCACACTCACCGGATACGTGACCGGAAAGAACACCACCCGGGTAAGTACCCTCTACCTGGTACAGCCTGTGTATGCCTCCTGGCGGTTCAGTTCGCAGTGGCAACTCAAAGGAGGGATCTACCTGGCCGAAGCCCTCTCCCGCTCTTTCAAAGGAAATGTCAGAGACGTGGATATTGTCGTGGAAAGCCCTGTGGTGCAAGAGAGGGAAGTGCCCTATGCCACGCTTAACTACGGCGACCATACCCGCCGGTTCGACCTCGGCCTGCTCCTGGGAACGGAATTCCGGATGAACCCCCACGTGGGGTTCTATGCCGACTTCACCTGGGGCGTGATTCCTTACTTCTCTTCCGAAGTACCCATCCGTTTCACCATGCGCAATATCTATTTTTCCCTGGGAATGACGTATAGACTATAAGGGAGACGGTTTTCAGACAGAAGAACATACGAACAACAGGAAGAAGGATGTTTGCCTGTTTAAGTTCTGAGTTTTAAGTCATAAGTTCTGAGTAGTATGCGGAAATAAGAGCAAAAGAGCCCATACACTAAAACTTATCATTCACTACTTACAACTTATCACTTTTCAATCGTAGATCCCTTCGCTGACCGTTGATTGACTTCGTCGGCCGTTGGTTCGCAAATCCGTAAATCGTACCTCAGGAAAGCACTCTCACCTGCCCGTATCGGAAGCCTGTATACAACCTCCCGATCGCTGTTCCGGCAAGATACGCCTTCCCGAAGCTATCTGCTGCTTTTCGCAGGCGAAAAGGAAAAAACAAAAACAGAGAACCCTAATATGTATTTCAGTCCCCCGTTTTCCAGATCAGGATTTGTCTTTCAGGTGGAAAGTGCCTGCACTCTTCATTATTCATCAGTGAAACAATCAGGTTCAGACGCTGTTCCACACAGAGCGGCAATTGCCGCAACAAATGCAACAGGTAAAACTGAGCGCCTACATCCTGCAGATAGCAGCCAAAGATACGCTGATAATTGACAAAAGTAGTCCGGGTTCTTCCGGCATAAATATGAGTGAGCGTATTCCGGTCTATCCCGGTGCAAACCGCTACATCAAGCATATGAAGCCGACTCAATTGATGTAAGCTATGTAATACCTCACCTACGGACTTTAGAAAAATCCTTTCCTCTTCGCTCGCGCCTTTCTGAAGGTCAAACAGTTTTTCTTTTCTTACATTTTTCATAGTGATCTGATAGAATAGATAGATATATGTGATCTCTTTTACCCCCCATTCGTCTGTTTATTTCTGGCATAAAGATACAATATTCCTGCATATTTAACAAAATTAAACTACTATGCTACATTTACGTGGCACAACATTCCTCTTTTCTGCCCCATCTTTGCAGAGAGAAAAAAAAGAGAAAACCGATAAAGAAAAAATCAGGAGTTTGTTCAGATTTCACTCGTTCCTTTAGTCAACCAGACCGATTGCCGGCACCATCCAGACAAACTCCGGGAGTTTAACCTAACAACATCAATCACATGAAAGACCTGAGATTTATTAAACACGCAGCCGACTCGTACGACAACGATTGTTTTGTGCCACTGCTGGAAAAAGAGGGTTTCGAAGGATACGGAATCTACTGGGCACTGCTGGAAAACCTCTTTGGAAAGCCCGGATATCAGGCTCCGCTGACATCCATTAAAAAATAGCAAGCAAATTGAGCTTACACACCAAACACCTCAGACGAATTATCACAGATTATGGCCTTTTCCAGATCACAGACACACACTTTGCAGCACCGCAACTGGCCAACTGCCGCACAAGAACCACGAGGCAACTTCCGGCACATACCACCTGCACACCCCAGAAAAGTGAACACATTCCGCAAGAAAAGGGAACACAAAGTGACCACTTTTCCGCACAAAGTGAGAACTTTTCGGAAACTTTTTGCCCCAAATACGTTTGTAACTCACTGACTATCAACAACGCCTCAGACACACAAGAAAAGACAAGAGAAGAAAAAGAAAAGAAAAAGAATACTCACTCACAAAAAAGCGAGAGAGAGAAAAAAGATATCGCCACAGAGGAAAAAAAGACAGAAACACACACAAACACGCAGGTGGATATACCCTGGGAACAACAACGCATCAGGCACATCATAGCCCAGATACCCCGGCAAACACACTGGCTGGGGAACATCGCAAAAAACACCGCCCACGGAAAACAAGTGATCCGGTACCTGCAGCCGCTGCTCACCGAGTTCGAGACCTATCTCTGCCTGAGTGCACAGGAAAGTACCATACAGAACCTCGAAGATGCCAAACGCAGGTTCTTCTACTGGAGCAGCTCACCGACGGGCAAACGGAGCATCAAACGCCTGCAGCAGACCGAAAACCCGCCCGGGGAGGACATCTACCGATACGAACAACGGATACAGGGAAAACGCACCTACTTCGGACGACCCATACCTGAGCACGCACCACCCCGACCCACAGACAGGGCAGTATGGGACGACCAGGCGCAGGAATGGATTCTGTAAGAAGAAGGACAGCTCCCGGCCACCACCCTGCACCCACCCGGGCAGAGGAGACCAGGCTGGCAAACACAGAAAAATCAGGACAGGTAACCATCTCCGGCTATTGGTGTATATCCGCAAAAATGGGCCCCAACCCGGAAAATCGCCCGTTTGCACCTGGCAAACCATCCGTTTGCACCTGGCAAACAAACGGTTTGAACCTGGCAAATGATGCGTTTGCACCTGGCAAATGACTCGTTTGCCAGGTGCAAACGGGAAACAGACGCTGTTCTCCGCCTTTTTGCACGGAAATGAGCCCGGAATCTTCGCAACCCATAAAAACAGCATGTACAATTTAATTTACAACCAGAAAACACAAGAATATGTACCCTGAACCGACATCGTATGCAGCCACATAAAAACAGCCCCCCCTACGAACCAGCACGGTAGCCAACAGCATCGCCCCACGGATGTAAAAAGAGACGTACGATGTACGATTGAAGATGGCTATATGCTGGCGAGCGTCCACGGATGTAAAAACACAAAGAGAGGTACGATGTACCGATGTACGAACCGACGGTCGGCAAAGTCGATCGAAGATCGGCTTTGCCAACCAGGTGGGCGCATCCGGCATATAAAACCTCTCTTTTCTAAATAAACAAAACAAAAACCTTAAACCTATGAGTATGTTTGATTTCAAAAAAGTGAACGTAGACACTGGCGGCCGCACAAGCGGTAAATTCAAGACCTACTGTCCGCAGTGTCGGGACAGCCGTAGCAACAAGAGCGACAAATCTCTCAGTCTCCAGCTCGATCAGGGGTTGGGCAAGTGCCACTATTGCGGATGGAGCTTCTCCTTAGAAGCCATCGAACGCCGCGAAGAGCGGCAGCAGCGCCACAACCGGAAAGCCCTCTCCGCCCCTGCCGCTCACTTCCGGCGTCCGGTCTTCGACCGCAACCGCACCCGGCTCTCCGACAAGATGGTGCGCTGGTTTGTAGAGGAGCGCTGTATCCCGCAGGAGATACTCACCCGCATGCAGATCGGCGAATACCAGGAGTTTATGCCGCAGACCGGGCAGAAGGAGAACTGCGCCTGCTTCCATCATTTCGAAGGGGGAAAACTGATCAATACCAAGTTCCGGGATGCCCGCAAGAACTTCAAGCTGGTGAGCGGGGCGGAGCTGATCCCCTACAACATCGACGCCATCCGCGACACCCCGGAGTGCATCATCACCGAAGGTGAAATAGACGCGCTCTCGTTTATGGCCATCGGCCGCGACGACGTGGTGAGTGCCCCTGCCGGAGCCAGCCACAACCTCTCGTGGCTCGACCGCTTTGTAGAAAGCCATTTCGAGAACAAACGGGTGATCTATATTGCCAGCGACAACGACGAGAAGGGCGAGGTATTGTACCGCGAACTGATCCGCCGCTTTGGTGGCGAATGTTGCCGGGTGGTCTCCTACGGCCCCGGCTGCAAAGATGCCAACGAGCACCTGGTGAAGTACGGCGTAGAAAGCCTGCGCATTGCCCTGGCACAGGCCGAAGAGATTCCGCTGGAAGGGGTCTTCACTACGGCCGACTGCCGGGAAGAGTTGCGGGCCCTCTTCCTCAACGGCTTCGAGAAAGGAGCCGATACGGGACTGGAGCACTTAGACAAGCTCTGCACCTTCGAACTGGGCCGCCTGTGTGTGATCACCGGTATACCCGGCAGCGGCAAGTCGGAATTTACCGACGAATTGATGCTCCGCCTCTGCCTGCGCCACGGATGGAAAGTGGCCTTCTTCAGTCCGGAGAACATGCCTCTGGTCTATCACATGCGCAAGCACATCGAAAGGCTCACCGGCTGCCGCTTCCATCCCCGCCGCCTGCCGGAACCGCTCTACAACCAGGCGGTGCGTTTCCTTTCCGGAAATGTCTACCACATCCTTCCGGAAGAGGACTATACCTTAGACACCATCTTAGAGAAGGCGCGTGAGCTGGTGCGCCGGCGGGGCATCCGCCTGCTGGTGCTCGATCCCTTCAACCGGTTCGACCACCAGCTGCCCGGCAGGGAGAGCGAGACCAACTACATCGGCCATTTCCTGAGCCACCTGCTCAACTTCGCCGTCCGCCACCAGTGCCTGGTGACCTTAGTGGCCCATCCCAAAAAGATGGAGCGCGACCGCGCCACCGGTCGCTACCTCACCCCATCGCTGTACGACATCAGCGGATCGGCCAACTTCAAGAATATCTGCGACTTCGGCCTCGTGGTAGAGAGAGACAAAGAGGCCGGAGTGGCCCGGGTGCATGTAGAGAAGGTACGCTTCCGCCAGCTCGGCACCGAAGGTACGGCCTCCTTTGTGTTCGACACCACAAACGGCCGCTACCTCTCCCGCGAAGAGAACCCCACCGCACCCCACCCCAAAGACCGGATCACGCATGTGAAGTACGACTCTACCTGCTGGCTGCCGGAAGAGACGCCGCCGGAAAACGGGAAGCTGGAGTTCGGAGAGGAGAAGGAAGCCACACAGGTATGCGAACGGGAGCCCGCAGCAGAGCCTCACAACGGAGAGTAAACCGACCACCGGGAGGGCATCCGGCAATCTCCGGATGCCCTTTACCTGCCTCCTTACCCCACCCGGAAAAACCGGGATGCCCTCAAAAACAAGAGAGTGTCCTGGAAGGATACTCTCAACAATTCGTTTCCATCCGACTAGCCGGAAGGATGGGATCAATTATTAGCAAACAACGTCAATGGCATCGCACTGTGTGGTTTTCCGTTCACGGTACTGATCAACAATATAGCACTCGCACTGCTTGCGGTAATTTCAACAAAAGATTTACCTTGCTTCAGGTTGACAGTGATGGGTTTTCTTGTAGAAGCCGAACCCGCAGGCAGATAGTCATATACATAATTACTGGAATTAATAATCATAAAACTCGCACTACAGTCTCTATTTATACTGTTAGGGGAAGTCATCACCTCAAAAACCACTGTCACGTCTTCACTGCAGTATACACTGGCAGTCATCCGGGATTTATCAATACTGGTATTCTGATCTGTAAAATAGACATCCTGTGAAAAAGCACTGTAGCTGCAAGCTATCAATGCCACGGTAAAAAGCAGAATTTTCTTCATGTTGAATTTGTTGTTTACTAATGAAATAGTT
>JAJQDI010000028.1:0-67246 GCA_021202275.1 Bacteroides sp. | reverse complement strand
ATGATGTACGATCTATCGATAATTATACAACGTCAATGGCGGCGTATCGAACGGTTTTCCGTTCACTGTGCTGATGATCATGATAGAGGCCGTATTATCGGCAGTCATTTCAATCGGAGACTCACCCTTCGGCAACTTTACTGTAACCATCTTTCTGGAAGAAGGTGCACCCGCAGGCAGATATTCATACATATAGCTACCGTTATTCACTCTGTAAGTAGACCTGCCATCCCTGTCTGTACGTTGTAGAGCAGTGATCACTTCAAAAACCACTGTCACAGCTTCACTACAGACTATCCTGGCATCCATCCTGGTATTGCCGACATTGGGAGTCTGGTGCGTAAAAGAGACATGCTGTGAAAAAGCACTGTAACTGCAAGCTATCAATGCTACGACTAAAAGCAGAATTTTCTTCATGATGTTGATTTTGTTGTTTAATGATGAAACAGTTAAATGAACGTTTACACAAGAGGCCTCTTAGAGTAAATGATTTACAAATATATTAAAATATATGTTATAGCAAAAAAAACGGACACAAAGGAACAACACAGAAATACCTGACAACAATTCATTATATATCAACACATTAACTTTAGGAACAGACAAAAAACCGGGTCAGATTGACGGATAAATGCTACTACTGACGTAATTATTATTTGGCAAAAACGTATTTATGAAGTAATACATCACACACAACACGATATAATTATACGGCCCAACATGGAATGAGTGATGAAAAGGTTTCCGGTCAACACCGATTTACCCCTGATATGTATAGATCTCAGAAATTGCAGTCTGTGGAAGAATAAAGGAAGGATATACGGAAAAAAGAAAAAAGATGGACAACAGATCCATAGATACGTAATCCAATGAGTATCTGCTTATTTTCTGTAAAAGTGGGTGAAACCGCGTCTCCGGCATAATCAAAATTATTCAGTTTACAAACAGACGAGCGTCCGTTATAAAACATTTCATTTTCTCCACCTTTATCTAAATAGACCAGATCTAAATCCTGACAATCTATATATAACTCATTT
This sequence comes from Bacteroides sp., assembly GCA_021202275.1. Lineage (GTDB taxonomy): Bacteria > Bacteroidota > Bacteroidia > Bacteroidales > Bacteroidaceae > Bacteroides. The sequence goes on along the minus strand of JAJQDI010000028.1, from coordinate 66,209 downwards.
TCAAAACAAAACCTTTTCAACCAGACGATTTGCCCTCTCTTAGGGCCCTCTGCCGGTTCAGCATCTCCTGCTGCTTCTTTGCATCTTCGAACGATACGGGATGCTTCTTCCAGGATTCGATCGAACGGCGGCTCTGCTCCATCCATTCCTTGTGGAATTTGTTGATCTACTTCCCTTCCATAATCAGAACATTTATTCTACTGGAAAAATAAGCCTACTTATTTGAGTTTTGATACAACTAACACATAATTCCGGTTTATAAAAAACAAGAACCAAAAAAATGGGTGACGTACGGAAAATAAAATAAAATATCCTATATTTGTAGAAGGATAGGACACGCCTTTGCATACAGTGAAACAAACTTCGCGCCGCAGTTCGGCTTTTCCTGTCTTTACCAACAACATACACCATCGGTAAAAACAACAGTTATATCTTATGAAGAAGTCACTTATCCACCTGCCTGTCCGACGCCGGGAAGACCTGCACATGATCACTCGACTGATACACAGGTATCTGTCTGATAAATGCGAAATGGTAATTCTCTTCGGCAGTTATGCCACAGGAAAATATGTAGAGTATGACGAGCGGATAGAATACGGAGTACCTACCCGTTTCAGAAGCGACTACGACATTCTGGTAGTGACCAACAGCCGGTTCAAAAAAGAGGTGATCAATCATATCCTCAAAAATAAAGTAGCCGAGCAATACTACCGATACAAAGGAGACCCAGACAGGCGCTCCACGACTTCCATACAATTTGTGCAGGAAAGTATCAATGATCTGAACAAAGCCATAGACAAACGCAGATATTTCTACCTTGATATAAAGAAAAATGGTATCATGCTCTATGACAGCGGCAACTACAAGCTGGCCCGGCTACGAAAACTCAATTATACAGAGATCAAAGAACTGGCAGAAGAGTACTTTCAAGATAAGTTTGAGTATGGAAGCAATTTTTTATATGATGCCCAATCCAATTACGAACGGGAAAAATACAAAATGGCCGCTTTCTATCTCCATCAAGCCTGTGAAAACTTCTACCGCGCTATCCTGTTGACCTATACTCTATATGCCGGTAAAGAACACAGTCTGGAAGAACTGAGCCAACAGGCAAAATCCAATGTATTGGAGATAGCACAGGTATTTTCCAGAGATACAGAAGAAGAAGAAAGACTCTTTAAACTCCTCGAAGATTCTTATATCCAGGCACGTTATAACCGTAGCTTTGTGGTGACCCGGGAAGATATAGACGCCCTGCTGCCCCGGGTGCAGCTACTGGCAAACCTTACGGAAAAACATGGCCGGCAGCGGCTGGCCTGGTACGACAGCAAGATACGCCCGGGTAGAAAAAAAGAGGCGTGAGCCTCCCGCATCTGTACTACCTCAAGGTATAGCCGTAGACCATTAAAAGCATCAGAGGGGCACTCACGCCGTATGATCGGAATTGTTCCTTTCTTTTACAAAGATAGTGAAAGCCGGGAGACAAATCAAATACGCTTGCATTTGTCCAGGGCGCATCCCATCTGCCGCAAAGATACAAAAAGATCGGAAACCTGTAAAAATGTATTGAAAAGAGAGATACAACTACCGGTATAGCGCGAATGCCAGATACCCTTGCTGAGCCAACCATACATCGCAAACCTACCTGTATGTAAGATCATCCGATAAAGGGTTACCACAAAGGAACCCATCCGTATATCGTAAACCACGTTGTACCTTTATAGCACTTGTTATCGCCTCAGAATAGAAAAACGAAGCCGAAAAAAGTCTACATAAAGAAACAGACAAATGTCTACTGGTTATGGATATTTTCTTATATTTGCAATTTTAAAGAAAATACGTTAAAAGGAGATATTCCTATACACGGATAACACACACGCAACGCTGATCCCTATGTGGGCAGACAGGTAAGGAGTAAAACATCTACAAATGAATCATGAAACACATACAAGCCATACATATCCATTGTTATATACCCATCGGTGAACCTTTCCCTTTCCGTAGTACGGAAGTCCGATTTTAGTTGCCATATCCGCATACCCCTTACTCCATAAGGAACGAAGCAACACAACCCGATATGCCCACACACTCCAACACGAAATTAAGTAACCCTATACTCTGAAAATATGGATAAGATATTTATCAGCCACGCCACCAAAGACAGACCTCTGGCTTCTGACCTGCAAAATCTGTTATTGACATTCATAACAGAAAACAAACTGGAAAATAAATATGAGATCTTCTATGCTCCGGAAACACTCAAAAACAAACCGGGCAGTCTGGAATGGAAGCAAAGCCTCAAGACCAATATGGAGGATAGCACCTATTGTCTGGTTTTGCTGACACCCAACTCCATTGAGAACAGATGGGTGAATTACGAACTGGGCCTGGCTTCCGCCTCGAAAAAAAATGAAAAAGATTATTCCCGTAGGAGTGGAAGGTCTGGATATAAATATGGTGATCGTCAATGAGATGCAGGTATACCCCCTGAACGAATACGAAAGCCTTACCAGTGTCATGAGAATGATCTTTGAAAAAGAAAACAAATTGTTGACATACTGGATCCCGAAAAATTCGACTCTTATCAACGATATTAATTTCAGTACGAAAGAAAAGTGTATCTATTTTGTCGGAAGTAAACCGACTCACATGGCAACAGACGGCCTATGGGAAGAGAAAGTGCATTTTTTTGTTCAGGAACTGGTGAATAAACTTCTGAAACAGGATTTTAAATTAGCCTCTTTCCCTTCGGTAGACCATATAGGCAAGCTGGTAGCCAAACAGGCCCTGCAACAGGGAGAAAGTAAATATGAAATCGCAGGACTGTATAAGTTCGACACCAAAACCAAGAAATTCCAGGACCTGAAAAAACTCAATATCAACAACGCCTGGGAGAAGACTATTGAAAAATTCAGAAGATTTTATCTGGAAAATAAAGATTGCATGATCATCATCGGAGGAGGCGAAAATACGAAAAAAGAGTATGAAGTGGCCAAAACGATAAATACCATCCAGGTGTTTCCGATCCCTTGTTTCGGAGGATTCGGAAAAGAACTTTACGAGAAACTGAAACACAAAGGCTCTTTCCGGAATTTCACTCACCCCTGCCACCAATGTACTCCGGAACCCGATAGGAAAGCCTGTCCGTATATAGAGTCTTTTGTCAGCAGATTCAAGAAATACCAACTTATCAAAGACGATCACTAAACAGCGGATATACCCTTTTCCGGACCACAGGAGCCGCCACACACAACGTTTCTGAATCCGGCAAGGTGGATCTTACCGGCACAACACGACATACGATTGTTGCATGAACAGACCAGAAAACCGTAACCACATTTGCCTGATCGCTCTTCACCCGACAGATAAATTCCCCTTTATCGGAGAATCTCAGGGGATCTGCGCCATTTCGGGCTATTTACAGACCACCTATCCCGAGGTCTCTGTCTGGCTCTACGACCAGCAGACCACTTCGCTGGAAAAGATGATAGAAGGCATCCTGGAACACCGCCCTGCCCTGGTGGGGATCTCTGTAAAGATATCTACTTATCCGGAATTCCGCAAGCTGTACGCGCAGATGAGCCAGTCGGTATTTCCTGTCTACAAGCCCCTGATCGTGGCAGGAAACTCGGTGCCACATTTCAGCGGAGAAGAGATCCTGAGAAACCATTATCCGGACATCATTGTATCGCTGGGAGAGGGAGAGGTCTCTTTCGGCGATCTGTATGAGTATGTGCAGCACCGGAGAGAATTTACCGCCGTACGCAACATCATGTACAGGAAAGGGGAAGAGGTGGTGCGCTCCGGGTTTGCATATTTAGACAAAGAACGTATCCCTTTCGCCGACAGGTGCTATTCGCTGATCTACTACAACCGGGGTGGAGAGGTGTATATCGAAGGTTCCCGCGGGTGTGCCTACTGCGCTTGCAGCATCTGCGAATGCAGGCTCTTCCTGGGATCTACGTGCAGCACACACAAATGGAGAGACCGTCCGGTAGGGTCTGTCCTGGATGAACTGGAGCTACTGGCTTCTCAGGGAATAGAGGTAGTGACATTTTCCGACGAAGACTTCCTGGGTACCCATTCCGCAGGGCTGGCCAGAGCCATTGAATTTTCGGAAGAGATGCTCCGGCGCGGCATCCACATCCGGTTCCGGATCAATGCCCGGGTGAGGGCTCTGTGCAACCGGAACGATACACCGGAGATGGCCGCTTACCGGAGGGAGGTATTGGTCAGGCTCAGGCAGGCCGGACTCACGAAAGTATTTCTGGGATTTGAGTCGGGGTCGCAATCACAAATCGACCGGTACAGAAAGGGATTCAGGCTGGAGGAGTTTCTGACAGCCAAATCCATGCTCACCGGACTGAATATCGATTTTGAACTGGGCTTTATCTGCTTAGACCCTCTGATGAGTATGGAGGAGCTGAAAGAGAGCCTGGAATTTATCCGCACAAACGAATGCATTCCATATATCTCTTCCGTATACAAAGAACTGCGGATACAGAAAGGCAACGATCACTACCTGAGGGCGGTGAGAGCCTGTGAGCAGGCGCACGGTATACAACTTATAGGGGAGCTGGACTTCGACGAACAGAAGTACAACATTCTCCGCTACAAAGACGACCGGATCACGCGGGTGAACGAGCAGATGCGGGAGTACGACCGGGAGACATATAAGTTGTATTATCTGATGAGGATACTGACACAGTATTCCCGGGAAGCGGACAACGACGAGGTGGGCCGGTTTATATACCGCACCATCGACCGGATCAAACACAACGACTACGATCTGCTTACTGAGCTTATAGGCAAGGTGGAAAAGGGAGAACCGGACAGTTCGTTGCAGGAGAGCCTGAACTGCTACCTGCACCACCGGGAGACCATCTACTTACGTATACTGGATAGGATCAAAGAGCAGAATGTGGCCAAATACATGTATCTGAAAGATACCATTTATACAACCTACAGCAGATAACGTCTGCCGGGTATATCGCTGTCTGCGATCCGGCGGATGGGAACATCTGCCAGCGCCGGCCGCACCCCGGAAAAGACAAACAGAAAGAACTGGTGGAAAGGGGGCGGAACGGACTTGCCGTCTCACTGTGAATTCCGTCCGGAAGTGCAGGGCATATTTTATAGTTACCGGATGGTATAGGCTACGGTATAACTTCTGCCTTCGCATACCTGATTGTCGCGCACGGTATAAGCTACGGTATAGTTCCTGCCCTCACAGATCTCTTTCTTGCTGCTATCGGCAACAGCATGGTGTTGTATAGCTACAAAGGAACTGCACACAAAGATCAGACCGATCATCCAAAAAACAAATGTGATCCTTTTCATGGCTCGTATTTACTGAGGATGTGTATTCCGGCTTCCGAACGTCTGCACATAGGTAGCGACTGAGTCGTTGGAAATGGCTGTGGTATGGTCTGAGCAATTGGTGAAATAGACGTAATTGCCCATGTCGTAGAAACGATACACTTTACAACCGTCGTGTTCAAAGAGATATTGAACCTGGTAAGTCCGGTTGTTATCCGCCTGCCCCCTGGCTAAAGGTATTTGCGGAGAACAGGAACTGAACAGGAAAAGAACAGTTCCGACCAGAAGAATAGCTACTGTCTTTTTCATCATCGCAGGGTTTTTATTCGCCATAAAGATAACCAGGGAAATTCCCCCGGTGAAGACATTTTCCCTATAGGATCCTAGGGATATACTACGGATGATCAGTGATCCGGTAGACCCTGAAGCACAGCCAGGCTGTGATTCAGGGTTCGCCCAATGTTTCTACAATAACCTGTACCTGCACAGGAGTGAGGAATTTACTTTTTTTTGCGGTATCCGACTTCCTGCAAGCGGGTATACAGCGTGGGGTGGGTCTGTATCCAGTAGTTCCAGGTGTTGAGCGCCGAACGGATGGGAAGGCAAGGCAGGTACAGATTGGCCAGTTCGCCCTTCGAATAGACTCGGATGGGAAAAGGGCGGTCTTCAGGAGAGAGATCGGGATCGTACATAACAATAGAGGTTTAAAGGTTTTTCATGATATACAGATAGTGTAAGCCGAATACAGAGCAGAGTGTACTCCGGCTATGCTGAGGCGCATCGTATCTTCTGTAAAGATACAAAAATTTCAGCAAACCTCAAATCTGATTATCAACATTTTAGTTTCTTTTTATATGTTATAGGACATACGGCGAAAGTACATGATCAACAGCCTGTCAACCGATGGAAAATGAAACCGGTTAAGACACAATGAATCACAATGAGACATAATGAGACATAATGAGACACAATGAGACACAATGAATCACAATGAATCCGGTTATGTACAGATGTTCATATACGCGCCAGGGCAGGGTTGTATCTTTACAGTGTGATAAGTGATCTCATAGTATTCATTTTTTAAAACGTTATGCTTATGTCAACTCCCGTAACTGTAGTACGCTATCAGCGTCGCCGGACTCCCGCCGATCCGGGCTCTCCTATGGTCTACCTGCTCAGACAGGAACCCCGTTCTTCAAAAACCTACACCATCGACACACTCGCTGAGGAGATCGAAACCGTAGGTGCACTCTCGACAGAGGATGTGATCCACACCATGCAGGCCTTCGTACGTGCCATGCGCAAGGTACTGATCTCGGGCAACCGGGTGAAGGTAGAGGGTCTGGGCACTTTCTACATCACCCTGAGCAACAAAGGTGTGGCAACGGAGGAAGAATGTACGGTAAGGAACATCCACAAGGTGAACCTCCGCTTCCGGGTAGATAATAGCCTGCGTCTGGTCAACGACTCGATCGCTACCACACGCAACGCGCCGAACAATGTGGTTTTCGAGCTCTACACGCCTAAAGATGAAGATACCCGTTCGTCCGGCGGAGGCGGTGGAAACAGCGGAGGCGATGACGATGAGAGTAATATGCTGGGCTGAGCATAGGGTGCCTGTTATCTACAGACCGGACTACACGCTGTAGATACCGGCATAACCTCCCCCGGCCGCCGGCCCGCTACCGACAGATCCTTTCCCGGCCAAAGCTCCGGAACCTGCTCCGTGCCTGCCAGGCAACCGTCTGCCCCCTCACCTGCGGGAGACATCTTCCGCGAGCACGCTTTCCCGATGCCTGGCTACGGAAAGGATCTTTTGTACAACCCGCCTTGAGGCTGCCTCTGCCAACGTACCGCTATGTCCGGTACGATACGTTTTTTTCTTCTACCTCTAACATACCTTTTAGACCTCTATATTCATGAAAATACTGATAGATAAACTGATGGAGACAGTGGGCGTACTGCTGCCTTTTCTCCGGCGTAAAGATGCCCGCAAAGTGAAAGAATTTACCGACCTGGTGATGAGCCAATACCAGTTCTTAGTGACGGAACTGGACAAGATGCTGAAAGACTACCTCGGACTGGCCGAGCTTATGAAGAAGCTGCACAGCGAGATGCGCCACCTGAACACGCAACTCCTGGAGGCCGATCTGCTCAAATGCCTGTCCACAGACTGCCCCCGACGCAAAGCACGGCCGGAAGAGCGACAGGACGCGGGAAAAAAGGACGGAAACGGTCTGTATGCTCCTTCTATGTACCGCGCGGGCGACCACCAGACACGTATTCACCCTGTAACACCCGATAACCTATGAAAAATCAGACTTCAGATCAGCCCTTATCTTCTGTGCGCAAATCTCCCTATCGTACCGAAAGGCGCATCCACCTGATAGTGATCCATTGCTCGGCCACGCGAGACGGTGTGCCCTATACGCCGGAGCAACTGGAACGCGATCATCGCGCCCAGGGATTTGGTGGTGCCGGCTATCATTTCTATATCCGCCGCAACGGAAATATCAAAACCATGCGCGATATAGACCGCCCCGGTGCCCATGTACGGGGACACAATGCCCACTCCATCGGCATCTGCTACGAAGGCGGACTGGATACGCACGGACGTCCGGCGGATACCCGCACACCGTGGCAGAAACATTCGCTGCGGGTGGTGGTGGCGGCGTTGTTGGCCGACTACCCCGGCGCGCGGGTATGCGGACACCGCGACCTGAGCCCGGACCTGAATGGCAACAGCATCGTAGAGCCCCACGAATGGACCAAGCAGTGTCCCTGTTTCGATGTGGAAAAGGATCTGTGAGAGGGGGTAAGAATTTCCGATGGAAGCCTTTTACTTGTGAAACAGTATACAGTTACTCCCATATGGTGGTATGTGTGTAATAGAATTACGACCTCACAGGCAGATGTATAAACTTATACCTTTACAGAAATTATACAGGCTATTCATTCTCCTGAACAGCCTGTATGTTTTATCTATCCATCTATTCTATTGGCGACTGTGCATTTAATTAAGATTTTCAACTTCAAAATATTTTTCTTTTTCTCTTATCTGAATGACTGCATTATACTTCTTTGCTAAATCATGAAAAACAGCATTGGCATCCCCTTAACCTGTAATCCATTTTTGTTTTACTCTACTTATTAAACCATGAGAGCAATCTCTCTCTGCATATGGATAAACTTCCCCAGTGCCGCATCCATGTACCGTGCCGAGTAGTTATATAGATCCAATCCATTCGTGCAGTCCAGTTCCTTGTCGTTGTACTTGTAAGGCTGCTCCGAGGTGGCTGTTCCTTCACCAAATACTCCTCCGAACGGATAGTAATGATTCACTTGAGTTACTGTTCCACTTTGATTCACCACCACCCGGTTGTTTTCCAGATGATCTCTGAGGTAGTAGTGATAGGTCGGTGTAGTACCACTCAGGGTGATATATCCTTCGGGAGTCAGAATCATTTTTAAGGATCCGTTTTCATAGATCACACTGCCACAATAATCCGTTACTTTCTCACTGGCTTTCCATTTATATATTTAACCTAAATACGTACAAGACAAAAGAATGTAATATTACATTCTTTTGTCATTATAACAAATACATTCTGGATTATAAATAATAGTCTGGAATATTCTCCATTTGCAACGATAAATTCCAATTTTCTGGTTTTTCTTTCTTGTCAAACCACTGACATCCACTTTCAATCCATTTTTCTCTATATTCCTTGGTAGATTCTTTGGTATAATCTTCGACACCAAACTCGACTCCACAACAAGGGCAAATCTCATATGTCGGGGTTTTTCCATTTTCTCCCCAAGGTTTATCTTGTATAAATAAACCACAAACTCTACAATTATTTTCTCTCATATACTTTATTGTTTTAACCAATAATTCATTCCATCCACAGGCCTAAACATAGTTTTTGGTGTTCCGTGGGCATCCATTACACCAAAAGTATTAGTAGGTGCATGATATTTTAAAACATCACCATTAGATCGCATTTTTACCATTGTTCCAGAAGGTGAATCATGCAAAAATTTATTTGCACCATTTATGTATTCTTTAGCATTCTTATATTCAGGAAATTCTTTAGCATGTTTTAACCAATGATTCAATGCATTCTTTAAAGAAGGGAGATTTCTTGTTGAACTCCAAATTTGTTTTCCATATTTTAATAATTTAGTAATTGAAAAACCAGTTGTAGAAGGTGTAGGAGCATCCCCTCCTATAGTCGCAAATCCTGTTATCTCTCCCTTTTTATTTACGTCATAGGTTACTGTGTAATCTCTTTGTATACCTATAGTCGGATTAATCAACTGTACCGTTTCCGTATGAGTACGACCTCCAAAGTAATAAAGGAAGCTATTCCATACTCCTGTAACAGGGGGTAAGACTTGTCGCTTGCCAATAACCTCAACTTCCGGTAAACGTCCTCCTTCTTTAACTGGATCCCTACCTGTAGGATCAGTATAAATCAATGGATTGTTAAATGCATACGTATAAGGACTATAGGAACGATAACTCTCCGCATGTGGATCTACCGTAGTAAACTGTCCCAGTGCTGCATCCATATACCGTGCCGAGTAGTCGTACAGATCCAATCCATTCGTGCGGTCCAGTTCCTTATCGTTGTACTTGTAAGGCTGCTCCGAAGTTGCTGTCCCTTCACCAAATACTCCACCGAACGGATAATAGTGATTCACCTGCGTTACCGTACCACTTTGATTCACTACCACCCGGTTGTTTCCCAGATGGTCTCTGAGGTAGTAGTGATAGGTAGGTGTAGTACCACTCAACGTTATATATCCTTCGGGAGTCAGGATCATTTTCAAGGCTCCGTTTTCATAGATCACATTATCACAATCATAGATACTCTGCTGTGTATCCCTGATGGAATCACAGCTTAGAAGGCAAATTTAAACAATTATACGATGAGATAGAGGCTATATAATTGTTATACTCTTGCACTAAGATCGCATTTAAAATAAAGAATTTAGATATAAAAAAATCTAAAATTAAATATCACATTCGTTACAATAATTGTAGCGAATGTGATATTATTAATTCAAAACTTTTTAGAAAGTCATAGTCTTTACTTATTATAAAAACTTTATGAAAGGGGGTTTATTTAAACCACAAGAACTATATAACATTTCTTGCTTAAATGCATAGCAATATCATTAGCTTTTTTAATACCTTCTTTTGCCTCTCTATAGCTTCGTATGATATAGTCTTCCTGACTTTCATCCTTTTCTTTATTACAATACCAATTTAAGTAATGATATCCCTCATCCCAAAGTTGATAGGCATAAATAAGTTCACCATTCTTGTCTTCAGAAAGTATATCACCTCCAAGAACAGGGGAATGGGTGCCATTTAGCAAATCCACTGCCTGCAAAGCATCTTCTACGGTTAAAGCGATCTCGGTACTCCCCGGATTTATTTCAGATAGGGAACGTCCGTGCTCTCTGATGAAATTTAAATAAATAGATATCTGTTTCATAATTATTTGATATTGAAAAATCTATGATTAATTTCATTACTTGCGTCCTTAATATATTCAAATGTACCCGTTTTCCCACCATAACTACCAGGTAATTCTAACCATTGATACACTTTTCCATCTTTTCCTATTCTGCGACTCCATGTGCCATATTGAGCGGCATATCCATCAATGCTGTTAGGAAAAGCATGAAAACGATCCTCTGTTCTGTTGATCTGATCCAGAACTTTTTTAGAATAATGTGTGCCTTTAAAAAAATTCTTTGCAGCGCGCTTTGCCAAAAGATTAGCTCCAAATCTTCCTAACGCAGATAGTGCACCTGCTCCACTAACTATCCCTTCTGCGGTAAGTAAGGTCTGTCCCACTTGCATACCGATAGCTGAAGTTTCTTTATTCACCAGAGCATTGAATAACTGTGACTGTGAATCCTCAGAGAGTACACTGTTCTTTCCCAGCAATTGTTTTTGAAGTTTAGGACTTGCTGCTATCAGATCAAAGGCATCCACTGCCTGATTGGCTTTTATACCTGCATTCTGATAAAAGTTGATATAAGAATCTTCTCCTGTCTGAAATGATACTGAACTACCAATATTGGTATATCCTTCTAATTCTTCACTTCCTTCCTGCCAGATTAGACTCCCTTTCTCATCTTGATACCAATCCATCCCCGTGGGATCTGTACGGATTACCGGATTATTCCCTACATAGGCATATGGACTGATGGAATAATATTTCTCCGCCATGGGATCTACCGTAGTAAACTGTCCCAGTGCCGCATCCATGTACCGTGCCGAGTAGTCGTACAAGTCTAATCCATTGGTGCGGTCTAGTTCCTTATCGTTGTACTTGTAAGGCTGGTCCGAAGTGGCTGTTCCTTCACCGAATACTCCACCGAACGGATAGTAATGATTCACCTGAGTTACCGTACCGCTCTGATTCACCACCACCCGGTTGTTTCCCAGATGGTCTCTGAGGTAGTAGTGATAGGTAGGCGTAGTACCACTCAACGTTATATACCCTTCGGGAGTCAGGATCATTTTCAAGGCTCCGTTTTCATAGATCACACTGCCACAATAATCCGTTACTTTCTCACTGGCTTTTTGGGCGGCGGTGATGTCTTTGAAACTTCCCCAGCCTACAGAAAGATTCTGATTGGTGGTGGTGTGCTTCACCTGACGTTTCACTCCCGAAGCATCGTACAGATACTCTGCCGTGTGGCCCTGACGGAATTGTAGCTTTACGGGCAAATTTAAGGAATTATACGAGATATTCGCTATCTGTTTGTTATAATCTTGTACCAGGTTGCCATTTTTATCCCAGACATATTCCGTGCCCGTTCCTTTGTTTCCATCTACAAAGTTGAAGTTACCTGCATAGGTAGGATCGGTAGCTGCGTCTGAGACGTTTAAGAGTTGATTTCCGCTGTGGGTAAAGGTCAGGTTGTCGATCACTCCATATGCCGTCAAAGAAGTCTTTCCCCGCCGTTCCAGTTTCTTGATGTTCCCGTTCTTGTCGTAGAGCGTTACCTTCTCATCGAACCGGTTGGGATTGGTGGAGATGGCCGTGCCCTCTCCGTAGGTAGCAGCTGTCAGTCTGTCTAACCCGTCATAGACAAATTTGTATCCCCGGGTAGTGGTTTCTGTTCCTGCCTGCCAGGTCATCGAACTGATGTTTCCGCTATAGAGCGGTGTACCGGGTCCGGTATTGTAGTAGAGATTCTGGCTGAATTTGCTGCCGTTGATCGCTGTGACCCAGTCACGGACATTATAGGCATACGTAGCTGTATGGACTGTAGAGGAATGGTTGGTTTTGGTCTTCAGTCGCCCCACCTCATCATAGGTATGCTCAGCCAGCGTAACGACAGCCTGACTGTTCAGTTTATGAGTCAGCCTGGTAAGTCGCTCGGCATGGTCATAGGTATGGGTATACACTTCCGTCTGGGTGGTTTTCCCTGTAGCCGTATGGGTTCGGGTTATAGTCACAGGCTTTCCGGTGAAGGTATAGGTAGTGACTGTCTTGTCGTATCCACCGAGGTGATTGCCTGCCACATGCCGCACCGGTCTTGCTTTGGCATCGTAGTAGAAGGCTTCACAAAGGCGGGTGCCTGTTGCCGGCAGGATATGTACCTGCCCGGTGAGGAACCCTCTGGCATCTACGGTAGCTACCGGGAAATGGGTAGCATCGGTGAATCCGGTGAGCACACGGAACCGGTAATCATCGTAATAACAGATACGCTCCACCACGGGATTGGTCAGGGTAAAATTGCTGGTATAGCCACTGTTGCCGATACCGCTGTTGGATGCCGTGAAAGAGGCAGTCACTACCACAGAGGCTGCGGAGGAAGTATTTGTATTCGCACAGATGCCTTGCAGTACCTGCCGCCCAAATACATCGTAGAGGTAGAAGGTCCATTCTGCAGAGGAACGAGCCGCCTGATTGCCATCCTGAGAGAAAACAACCCGGTCTGCCTGGTCGTAGACATACTTTACGGGAGCACATCCGGGAAGTTTCTTCTCGGTACAACGGTTCTGTGTATCATACTTGTACCAATAGGCATATGAATCGAGGTTGACGGTAGTGACCACTCCGTTGACCGCAGGAGGAAGCACATAGACCAGGTTGTCGTATTCATCGTAGAGATAATACGTATCGAAGCGTTCGCTGCCTGAGAGCCGACGCTGCAATACGATCTTATCCTGTTTGTCAGTAAATGCATAGGAGATCTTACCATCTTCATCGGTGGTTTTGACCACATACAACTCGCCTGCCGCATAGTTCGTACCGGCCGCAACGGCATACGTAGAGGTATTGACCGTATACTGCATACAGGTAAGATTGGCATCTGTGGTGCTATTGGTCAGATATTCCGTACGGATGGCCTTATCCGCATTTTTCCATGCACTACCGGGCCGACTTTCCTTTATAGGTCGGTTCAGAGGTGAATCGTCATAAAAAACTCAGCTACAGGAGAGGAATCACCATACGTACTCATCGCATAATTTTGCAAAGTACTTTCAGGAATTTGTGCACCTCCTGTCTTTACAACTGCCGGAGGAATAAACTTATATTCTCTCCCATATGCATCGTAGGTGATGCCTCGGATCACGTCTTTCTTTTCCGGAGAGATTCCTCTTTGTACAACTTGAACAGGACGGCCCAGAACATCATGGTATTGCGTCTCTACTAAAATATTGCTGTCAGAGATATTTCCGATCCGGGTGACCTCTTCTTTAGGGATAATGGTAGTTATATACACATCTTTCTGACTCTGTGCACTTATTGGACAAAAGTCTGTCAGCCATAACAGTATTAGTAAGCTGATGTATTTGATTGGTATTATTAATTTCATAATTTATCAGGGTTTTAACGTGATTTCTTTGGGCTCGGAATATACCATCGGATTGCCTGTGGAATAGTTCAATGCCACTCTTACAGAATAGGTACATCCCTTTTTCAAAGTAATGGTACGGTATCCGGTTCCATAACTATCGGTAGTACTTTTACTCTCCGAAGGTATAGTAAGATTGGTGCAGTAAATAAATGCAGATGATTTAGGATCAGCATCCGAGTTTGAATAATTGACATACAATACTCCGCTACTCTGTTCATACATGTAATTAATATTGGGGGGGCGGTTTTCTTCTATCTGTTTGATAGTAGAGGGTCCGGTATGATAAATAGTTTTAGAGACAATATACCCCCGATGGTCTTTCTCCACCGTAAAACGTCCCTGCTTATCATATTCATAGAAATGCACAATCCCTCTGGGGTCCGTCATGGACAACTGTCCTATCAGTGGTTGATGGGTATAGGTGGTGATCTGTACGGAGGTCCAGGTTTGCCGCAAGCCATCCAACACTTTCATGTCTGCATCCGCAGGCTGTGCAGCCATTTGCAGCCGCTGCAACAAGGCATCTCCCAATTTTGTTCTGACTTCCGCATAGGTAGCATGGGTAATCTCGGCAATAAGATACTGTCCCTGATATCCCCAGATACAGGCAACAGGAATATTGTCTTTACCTCTGATCTGCGCGGGGTTGTCGTTGCTGTCAAATGCCTCTACCTTCAACTGATCTATTACAGGAGTAGTATTGCTTCTACGTTTTTCGTATCCGCTGTAGTAGACTTTGGAGCCATTGAGGGTATAGAGGTTTTTCAGGTAATCCGTCACTCGTCCCTGGTAGTTGATCTTTTGCGTAGTCACCGGCTCGTCAATGCGATTGAGAGTGACCAGCTGCTTCTCTTCGGCCAATGTGGAACCCGGATAGGTATATTGAGTAGTCTCCGTACCCGTACTACCGGAAATGGTCTCTTTGACATTGCTCAATCGATTGGTAGTATCGTAGGTGTAGTCTTTCACGTGTTTGACGGGTGTATTGCCGAAATAGTTCGTCTCCTCCTGCCGGGTAAGCAGAGTCTGGAAATCAAAGATCGGATAATAGGCCAACAGGTGGCGGGCATACCGGTTGATATTGCCATATACTTCTACAAAATAATAATTGTAACTGGAGATTCTGGCCCCATAGAACAGAGTAGAGAGACTATTTTTGTAAGCAAAGTTTTCCTCTCTGACCAGTTTTCCCTGTGTATCATAGATCTTACGGCTTTGCATGCTGCCATTGCCCGGTTCTTTGTGGTTTTTATAGGCAGGTATGGGTGCGATGGCATCGTTGTGAGAACAGTTGAGGAAGGTGACATCCGGATTGTTGTGATAAAAGGTCTCTATCCGCCCATTGTCTTTGCCATCCGTACCCTTTATCCGCTTTGTTACTTTGCTGTAGCCCACTCCATTCATGGAAGAGAGCGGATTGAAAACGGTATAGCCCGATATGGTACTTTCCTCCACCATACTGGTACCTACCCGGGTACTAACCTGAAGGACAGGAGTATAATTGAGATCCTGATAAGAGTAGGTACGGAAAAATAACCGGGGCAGGATGGCTTTGCCTCCTTCGTATGTATATTCTGTGTGTTTGAGGATCTTATTGTCCTTATCCTTATGAATAATACTTTTGACTCTTAAACCATGCCCTTTGGTGATACCACTGTTCGTAGTGGAGCGTGACTCGGTATAGTCGGGCACCCGGTAAGTATAGTTGTCGAAAGTATTCAATTCATAATCGAAAGACACAGACCCACCGGTAGGATAAACAATCTGCGTGAGAGTACCGGCTCTGGTAAATGCCAGATTGGCCGAAAGGTTGTTTTTATTGTTAGCAACATCTTTCCAACCAGACAGATAATACCGGGCAGGATTAGGGATCAGACTCACATTGGCATGACCATTGTAGTATCCCCAACAATCCTGTGCCAGATCAGTAGGTAAAGGGAGAGGCTTGCTTTCATCGTAAATAAAGGAATACTCTTCCTCCTTATTGGTTTTTATTCCTATCAGTTTTCGCCTTCTGGTAGAATTGGCTCCGGTAGAGGAAAAAGTACCCATTTCAAAACTGATATCCTTTACAAGTTTCACGTGGTTATCATACACCCGTACATTATTGATCCTTGCAGTGCTATAATCCGAACCCGTTTTGATTGCATTAATTTGAATCGTTCCTTTAGGAAATGTGATCTCTTTCAAATAGAAATAGGGCTCCTTAGAGGTGACCGATGTACGGTAGATCTGTTTATAGGGAGGCTGTCCGTAGGCCTTCACATTACTAACCAAGGTAGAAAGCGTGCGGCTGTGGGGAGAGGTATAGACCTCGGAAAGCTGTGCCGGACGGGTATACGGCGAAGAGACCTCATACTCCAGCTTGATCACCTTACCGTGACGGGTGGTGATCTGAGTAAGCAGCCAGGCCACCATGCTTTTGCGGGTGGTGAAGTAGGAACCCGAGGGCGAACCGGAAGTGATGTCCGAAATGGTCTCGATCTTCTGCGTGAAGAGGAACTTCTCCCCATGCGGATTGGTTACCGTCCAGCTGTCGCCCGAACGGGAGATCTTATATCCCTGTCGGTTCAGAGGGACAAAAGCTCCCGTGTTCCAGTTTATAACAAAGTGTACGGTTTCTCCGAAAAGTTGTACCTTAAAGATATCGGGTTCGGAATCACAGAGCTCACCCCCATTATCTGAAAAAAGATTTCCCGTTTGGTAGTAAAATCCTTTTTGTAGGGAACGTAACAATCGGTAGCAACCTTGAAGGCGTGCTGGATCTGCGGAGTATAGGCCGGATAGGTAGCCGTCCAGCCTATGCCATCCATAGACCCCGGATAGCGATAGCGCATGGGAAACTCCGTGATGCACCCTACGCCGGTAGTTGTAGCCGGATAGTCGGGCAGCATGCGATTGATCTTTCTCGACCCCATAGCAGCGGTACCGAAATCACACTCATCATTGATAATCTGCACCACACTGGCCAGCGGTAGGTCCCAGCCGAGGCCCACCCAACTGGCCTCCTGGTTGACCTTGATGCCCGCGGCATGGTAAGTAAGTTGCAGCGGGAGCCGGAAACCGTCTTCCTCGATGGTATACAAAGGAATGGAGATGTCGGGAATACCGGTATATTCGCTCACGGGCATCTCGTCGTAACGGGTAAACTGCGCGATGGCAGGAGTTTCGGGACGGATATTCTTCATGATGTCCTGTGCCCGAAGGGCTGTTGCACTCAACAAGAGGCAAACAGCCAGATAGGATATAAAATGTTGTCTGTTCATACGTTTCCTGAAATAAATAAATGAAATACATACATAGATGGGTCTGACGTGTTACTTCTCTGCGGCACTACCGGAGAGAAGTGACAGGAAGACAGGTTCGTCAGCTGTCCTGTCTCTGTTCCCCCAGGGGACTTGTTGGTTGTTTTGTCTGTTTCTTTCATTAACTAATCATTAAAAATAGGATATACTCTCTACAAGATCGATCCTCCCTACCCAACCGGGAAGCTGTAGGCGAATCGGACGCGATCTGAAAACTACGTCCGGGAACAGACTGACTGAACCCCGACGGACACGAAACGAAGGCTGTGAAAAACAGCCACATGAAAAATTTGCTCATCATACTTTTTATTTATGTTTATATTATTTTTTCGTACCCAGATTGTCGATAGACCTTTCTACACATTCCACCTGCGTTTTTCAGTACAGGGCCCAAAAGCAAAACACGATGGATCAGCATATTGGCAATCTGCCTGGTAGCCATAAGATCTCCGGGATAAAAATAGGTCACAGGCTGCGGAAACGAAGAAAAAAAACAGGGGAGGCTGAGTGACAATGACACCATTGTCACACGGGGTAGCGAGCGGAAAGAAGGAAGAAGAAAACAAAGAAAAGCAGGAACAGAGTGGGATTTGCCGGGAAAACTCCCTATCTTTACCCCGTTAATTGCACAGTTATTCATTAAAAACAGAAATTTATGGCAAGCAGAAGACAACTCAAGAAGAATGTAAACTACATCGCGGGAGAACTTTTTATGGAGTGTCTGATACACAGTCTGTATGTACCCCAGACCGACCTGGGAAAGGCAGACGACCTGATGGTGGAGATCCTGAAACTGCAGGAAGAGTTTGTGAGCCGCATCAGCCATACGCAGCCGGGAAATGTAAAGGAGTATTACCGGAAATTCCGGTCAGACTTTGATGCCCGTGTAGAGAATATCATCCAGGGTATTGGCAAACTGAACAAGAAATAAGACCGAACCATGTACGGGGAGAAGGTATACAGCTGCCACAGGCAACGTATCTCCTCTCCTTTTTCGTATATATAGATAGAGAGAATGAGTTTCAAACAGAATTTTTCCGGATTTATTTTCCGCCGCGTACTGGGCTGGAAAGATGTGGTGACCGTACCGGATTACGACAAATGTGTGATCTGTGTGGCACCGCACACCTCGAACTGGGACTTGCTGATAGGTAAGCTGTTCTACTGGACGGTGGGCAAAAGGGCCAGCTTCATGATGAAGAAAGATTGGTTTTTCTTCCCGTTGGGCAGCCTGTTCTGGGCCATGGGAGGCATTCCGGTAGACCACAGCCGCAAGATGTCGCTGGTGGATCAGATGGCCGCACAGTTCGCGCAGCGTGAGCATTTCAACCTGGCTATCACCCCGGAAGGCACCCGCCAACCCAATCCGGAATGGAAAAAAGGCTTCTACTACATCGCCCGACAGGCAGAGGTACCTATTGTGCTGGCGGCCTTCGACTATCCGTCGAAAACCGTTACGATGGGAAAAGTGATCTTCCCCAGTGGAGAGATAGAGAAGGACATGCGGGAGATCAAACTCTTCTACAAAGATTTTCGCGGAAAGAAACCGGAGAATTTTGATCTGGGAACGATCTGAGCAACTCTTTCGTTTACACTATCCCTCATAAGGAATGTGTGCCTTATGGTATGTTACCTGAACTTACATCCTATTGAATGATGGAACCGCTTCGCGTCAGCCTGCTGCAAACCGATATGGTCTGGGAAAACATTCCGGAGAACCTGGCACGCGTGCACCGGCAGTTGAAGCCGCTGGCCGGAACAACGGATCTGGTGGTGCTGCCGGAAATGTTCAGTACCGGATTCACCATGGACAGTGAACGGCTGGCAGAGACAACGGAGGGCCCTACCCTGACCACCCTGCGCGAGTGGGCAGCCACCTATGGGATGGCACTGGCAGGCAGCTTCATTGCCACAGAGCATGGGAAATACTACAACCGCGCTTTCTTTCTGACCCCGGAAGGGGAAAGCTACTTCTACGACAAACGTCACCTGTTCCGTATGGGAGACGAGCCGCGGCATTTCTCGGCGGGCTCCCGGCGGATGATCTGCTCTTACCGGGGATGGAACATCTGCCTGCTGGTATGCTACGACCTGCGGTTTCCGGTATGGAGCCGCAACCGGGACAACGCGTACGACCTGCTGATCTATGTGGCCAACTGGCCCGACGCGCGCCGACGGGTATGGGATACCCTGCTGGAAGCGCGTGCCTTAGAGAATATGTGCTATGTATGCGGGGTGAACCGGGTGGGCACGGATGGCAATGACCTGCGTTACGACGGAGGAAGCATGATCTGCTCGCCCAGAGGGGAACGGCTGGCCGCCGTACCCGACTGCACGGAGGGAACTGCTACTGCTACGCTGGACGGGGAGAGCCTGCTCCGGCTGCGGAAACGCTTTCCGGTATGGAAAGACGCGGACGAGTTCCGCATAGAATGATACAGACTGCTTCTACTTCTACACGACCTGACTGACTACACGTTTTATTCTTATTTAAAAACACATCATGAAAAAAATCGCATGTTGTCTGATGGTGTTCTGTGTAGGGATCTGTTCACAGGCACAGGAGAATTTTACCCAGTTTCATTTTTCCGGATTGGAGGTAATCATCCGGCAAGCAGAAGAGTTTTCGTACCGACTGGCGCGCCCGGAGCTGTACAGGATCCAAACCGAACAGGGCTGGCTGGTGATAGAGGCAAAAAGCCTGAAAGGGAAGTTGCCCAAAAGCAAGATCGAGTTGTGGGTGAGGGATGTGGAAAACCTCTGCGTACACAACGGCAAGGTATGCACCCCGGACACCCTGAACGTGGAATTCCTGGAGGTGGAGATGGCTGCTTCTTCCGGAGAGATACGTACCCACGCCCATTACGTACACGTCAATCTGGGAACGGGCAGCCGGCTGACCGTAGAGGGAACGGCCGACCGGGCGATCCTGAACGCGGAAGGGAGCTCCGTGATAAATGCCGGAGATCTGATCGCGGAAGAGGGAGAAGCAGACGTGCGGCAGGAATCACAGGTCACAGCCTTTATCCGTCAGGTAAATCGTTTGTATACCGATAAAGGAACTTTTACCAATCGCTGCCCCTGACGCGGAAGAAATCCCGGTAGGAACGGCAAGTGTTAAAAACCCTTTCACGGGGCAACAATACCTAGAAATGGGTAGTTTTCATAAGAAACTTCTTTTGTATCTTTGTGGTGTAAACAGTCGCACGACTCAGATACTTTCTGGCTGCCCGACAGCAATGATAACGGTAGCATATCCAGAGAGTTACTTAATCTAACATAACTTTAGAGGAACTTATGAAAACTAATCTCAGTTCTCAGATCAGTCTCAACCGGGTCTCCCCCAAATACTACAGACCGGAGAATGCATTTGAGAAGTCGGTACTGACCCGACTGGAAAAAATCCCTACAGATATCTATGAGTCTGCAGAGGAGGGTTCGGAATACATCGCGGTGGAAATAGCCCATGCCATCCGTGACAAGCAAAAGGCCGGCCGCTTCTGTGTGCTGGCTTTGCCCGGCGGTAGTTCACCGCGCAGTGTCTACACGGCTCTGATCCGGATGCACAAAGAAGAGGGCCTGAGCTTCCGCAACGTAGTGGTGTTTAACCTGTACGAATATTACCCGTTGACTCCGGACGCGATCAACAGCAATCTCAACTCCCTGAAAGAGGTCTTTCTGGATCATGTAGATATCGACAAGCAGAATATATTCAGTCCGGACGGCACCATTCCGAAAGATACGATCTTCGAATACTGCCGCCTGTATGAGCAGCGGATCGAGAGCTTTGGCGGTGTGGATGTAGCGCTGCTGGGTATCGGACGTGTAGGGAATATCGCTTTCAATGAACCGGGATCGCGGCTCAACTCGACGACACGGCTGATCCTGCTCGACAATGCTTCCCGTCTGGAGGCATCGAAGATGTTCGGCACCCTGGAAAATACTCCGATCAGCTCCATCACTATGGGAGTGTCTACGATCCTCTCGGCCAAGAAGATCTACCTGATGGCCTGGGGGGAAGACAAAGCAGCCATGATCAAAGAGTGTGTGGAAGGCAAGGTGAGCGATACCATTCCGGCTTCTTACCTGCAGACCCACAACAACGCGCATATCGTGGTGGATCTGTCGGCAGCGGCCAACCTGACCCGTATCCAGCGTCCCTGGCTGGTGACTGCCTGTGAGTGGAACGACAAACTGGTGCGCAGCGCGCTGGTGTGGCTGTGTAGCATAACCGGCAAGCCCATCCTGAAACTGACGAATAAGGACTACAACGAAAACGGTCTGAGCGAACTCCTGGCCCTCTACGGATCGGCCTACAACGCGAATATCAAGGTATTCAACGACCTGCAACATACGATCACCGGCTGGCCGGGAGGAAAGCCCAACGCCGACGATACCTACCGTCCGGAACGGGCCAAGCCCTATCCGAAACGGGTGGTGATCTTCTCTCCTCACCCGGACGATGATGTGATCTCTATGGGAGGCACGCTGCGCCGGCTGGTGGAACAGAAGCACGAGGTGCACGTGGCGTATCAGACCTCGGGAAATATTGCCGTGGGCGACGAAGAGGTGGTTCGCTTCCTGCACTTTATCAACGGATTCAACCAGTTATTTATCGATGGTAAGGACGAGGTGATCAAGGACAAGTACGCGGAGATACGTAAATTTCTCAAACACAAGAAAGACGGAGATCTGGATACGCGGGACATCCTGACGATCAAAGGGCTGATCCGCCGCGGAGAGGCACGTATCGCGTGTATGTACAACAACATCCCGCTGGATCGCTGCCACTTCCTGGATATGCCGTTCTATGAGACCGGAAAGATACAGAAAAATCCGATCAGCGAAGCGGATGTGCTGATCATCCTGGATCTGCTGCGCAAGGTGAAACCTCATCAGATCTTTGTAGTCGGCGACCTGGCCGACCCGCACGGTACGCACCGGGTATGTACGGATGCCGTATTTGCCGCCATAGATATAGAGAAAGAGGCAGGAGCTAAATGGCTGAAGGATTGCCGCATCTGGATGTACCGGGGAGCATGGGCCGAATGGGAAATTGAGAACATCGAAATGGCAGTGCCGATCAGTCCGGAGGAGTTGCGCGCGAAACACAATTCGATCCTGAAACATCAGTCGCAGATGGAGAGTGCTCCGTTCATGGGAAATGACGAACGCCTGTTCTGGCAACGAAGTGAAGACCGCAACCACGCGACTGCCGATCTGTACAACAGCCTGGGGCTGGCTTCTTACGAGGCCATGGAGGCGTTTGTGGAGTATGTTCCTCTCTGATGCCACAGAAATGAAATAGGATTAAAAAATAAATTTCCAACCGGAAACTACGTAAAGGTACTGACCTTTTGTAGTTTCCGGTTTTTTTATGCGCGAGCGTAAAGATGGGAAACCGATGTTTAACGTTTATTGTCTTTGATTTGTAAGATAAAAATCTCATATTCGCCATACGGTTTTCTGATAAATATGTCCGTTCTTTTGGGGATAGAGGATCAAGGAAAAGGATTAGATACTGTTTGGATTCATTTTATCAGACTAGTGATAACTAAACATTTTTGAATATATATACTTTTTTATCCGAAAGAAAAAAATATGCTCTTTTGTACGGAAAGAGTAATGTATTATCTAACTACATGAAAAATAAGTAACATGAAAAAGTTAATCTTCTTATGCCTTTTATCTGCCTGCTGTTTTTTTCTCCTGCGAATGTGACGAGGATACGGCTTCCCTGGCCGGAACGGCATGGTGCCAGGAACTCAACAACGAATCCTATATCACCCTGAAATTTATCTCCCGGACGGAGAGCGAGCTGATCCTTACTACAGGTATTCTACACACTATCTACAGATATACCTACGATAGGAAAGAGAATATCACCCACCTGCGCCCGCGCAATCAGGATCATTCGCCTTTGGAAGGGATCATAAACAAAGGACAAATTGACCTGGTACATATCCTGTCGGGAACAACGATAGGAACGCTTTATAAGTTATAAGTCGTAAGTGATAAGTTGTAAGTGATAAGTTGTAAGTTGTAAGTCGTAAGTCGTAAGTCGTAAATATGAAAATCCGAAAGGGTTTTAGAATGAATCCATGACCCACACAGTTAACGCCATACGACTCTCCATCGGGATGTCCTATGGGGCTGGAAGCCTTGTCGATCTGAATCCGGAACATCAGCCAGCGGGCTGAAGGCCCTATCCATCCTCACCCAGGGGCAAGGGAGCACAAGGAACCGAAGCGAACGTTGCCCCGGGAAAGGAACCTATGCAAATCCATAGAGTTCTGAAAGAACGATCGAAGAAATCAAAGTACAAACATACACCTGTTCACTCCACACCTATCAATGATTTTAGTTTTACCCATAAAAATAATACCATTTTCGGTTGTTCTTTCAAGACTCTTTTCATTTGATTTTCTTACTTTCCCAGGGTAGCGTTTGTTCCGCCTTTGCTACCGCTACGGCTTCTCTGTACCGACCCTGGGTTAGAATAGACAGATGACTGAGCCCATCCATGGTGATATTTTATAAATCAGACAATCGCTTCGTTGACCCTTGTTCCAGCCCGGAAAGCCGACATTCCGGGCTACTCAAGACACATCAATAGGCATGTCCTTTTCCTTTCATCTCTTCGGCGGTGATCTTCTTCTTATCGATGGATCTCCACGCATAGAAGATGTAGCCGATCACTACAGGTACGAACAGTGACACATAGGCCATCACTTTCAGGGTGAAAAGGCTGGATGAACTGTTGGTAATGGTGAGCGAGCTTTGCAGATCGGCGGTGGAAGGATAGTAGGCTGTGTGGTTCCATCCGGCACATAACAGCAATCCCAGTACCGCGAGGATGGTACCTGCTCCGGAAAACCAGATGCCTTTGCGGAAACCATCGCGGAAAACCGTGAGACCGATACCGGAAAGCACCAGTACCACTCCGACCAGAAAGACGATCAGTACGACGGGCATCTGCAGGAAATTGTGCAGGTATTTGTAAGACTCCATATAGACCTCCTGTGTCACCGGATTAACTGCGTATCCATCCGCTAAGAGTGTACGTATCAGAAAAGCCAGGAAGAACAATAGGAAGAGGATGGCTTCGATCATCAGCTTGTGGCGGCAACGCTCATTGAGTTCTTTATCCAGGATGACATTGATGGCATAGAGAATCCCCAACACACGCGCCAGGAAAAAGACAGCCAGTCCCATGACTACGTTCCAGGGATTGGCCAGGGCATCGAGACCGTGCCAGCCGTTGGCCCAGTGGCTGATCACCGGCATGGCCCCTCCGAGCATATTCTCTTTACTCACTAAGAATGCCGATCCGGTGAAGAAGGTGGCTACTGCGCCTCCCAGAAGAAGGGGACCTACTACGCCATTGATCACCAGAAATACCTGATAGGTCTTCCGCCCCAACAGGTTGCCTGCTTTGTTCTGGAATTCGTAGCTCACGGCTTGCAGTACAAAGCTGAACAGGATGATCATCCAGAGCCAGTAGGCACCTCCGAAGCTGGTGCTGTAGAAAAGCGGGAAGGAGGCAAAGAAAGCCCCTCCGAAAGTGACCAGAGTGGTGAAGGTAAACTCCCATTTGCGTCCGGTAGCGTTGATGAGCATCTTACGCTCCTCTTCGGTTTTGCCCAGAGCGAAGATCAGGGAGTTGCCTCCTTGTACGAAAAGCAGAAATACCAGGAAGGATGCCAGCAGAGAGACAACTAACCACCAATAGTGTTGCAGGAATTGATATGTATCCATGTGAATCGTTTTTTAGGTTAGAATTACATGGCCGCGTCGGAAGAAGGATCTTCTTCTCCGTTAGGACCTTTACGGATCTCACGCACCATGATACCGATGGCTGCTATCAGCAGCAGTGTGAAGAGTACCAGGAAGATGAAGAAGGTGGTCTGTACGGAACCCACCTGCAATTTCGATATAGCTGCCGACACGGGCAACAGATCCTGAATGGCCCAGGGCTGACGACCACACTCGGCAACCACCCAACCGGCTTGTCCGGCGATATAGCCCAGCGGGATGGTGAGTATAGCAATCCATTGCATCCATTTCAGCGTTTCGAGTTTCTTCTTATAGCTAAAGAAGATCACCAGAGCAAAGAAAAGGATAAAGTATCCTCCGAGGATCACCATGATGCGGAATGCGTAGAAATTGATAGGTACATTGGGTACCAGCTTGTGCGGGTCTTTGATGTAACCGTACCCGAAATAGGGGGCATTTTCGCGGAGTATCTGATGGTATTCATCGGCTTGTGCCTGATTGCCGTTCTTCATCGCTTCGCGGTAGCGTGCCATGGCGGTGATGGCCATCTGTCCCTTCTCTATCTTCTGCTCGGCCGAGAGGGCCACAGTGCCATCGGGCAGCCGGTATCCCCCTTCGATCAGGTCTTTGATACCCGGTACAAAAGCATCTCCGTCACGGGCCGCCAGGTACGAGAGCATCTTAGGGATCTCTATACGGAACAGGAACGGTTCTACACCATCGTCGTAGGTTTTCTTTTTAGGGTTGAGCATACCTACCGCTACCAGTCCGGCACTCTCCTGTCCTTCGTACAGCCCTTCCACAGCAGCCAGTTTCATGGGTTGCACCCGTGCTACATCGTACCCGGAGCTATCGCCGGTAATGGCTACCAGTACGGAAGCTACAATACCGAAAATGGCTCCGATCTTCGCACTGGCAAGCGCGAAACGGATGTTGCGTTGTTTCAGCAGGAACCAGCAACTGATACCCACGACAAACACGGCACCCAGTACCCAGCCCGACAATACCGTGTGGAAAAACTTGGTCACCGCGACCGGTGAAAAGGCTACTTCGGTGAAGTTGACCATTTCGTTACGTACGGTATCCGGATTGAACTCCATCCCTACCGGATATTGCATCCAGGCATTGGCCACCAGGATCCACCAGGCAGAGAGGGTAGCACCGATGCCGGTAAGCCAGTTGGAGGCCAGGTGAAACCCTTTACCCACCTTTTCCCAGCCGAAGAAGAGTACGGCAACAAAGGTGGCTTCCAGAAAGAAAGCAAGGATACCTTCAATGGCCAGCGGAGCGCCAAAGATGTCTCCGACAAACCAGGAGTAGTTGCTCCAGTTGGTTCCGAACTCAAACTCCAGGATCAGTCCGGTAGCTATACCCACCGCAAAATTGATACCGAACAGCTTGATCCAGAACTTTGCCGTGCGTTTCCAGAATTCATCACCGGTTTTGTAATAGATGGTCTCCATCACAGCCATAATGATCCCCAGCCCCAGTGTAAGGGGCACAAAGATCCAGTGATACATCGCGGTGAGTGCGAATTGTGCCCTCGACCAGTCAATCAATGCATTGTCAATACTTTCTATCATATGCTATCTGTTAAGTGTGTAACAAGAATATGGTTCAGGGGTGGATACCACGTTCGATCAGTTCGGTAGCCACATAATCGTCTTTGTCCGTATCGATAGCGTTTTGTCGGAGGAAATTGGGGAAAAAGAATACCTTCAGAATAGCAAACATGACGAATAGTTTTACTAAAATAATAAGCCATAAGGTACGGCCAAGCGTCATGCTCTGAAAGCCTTCTTTATAAAAGTTCCATATGTTCTGAATTGTTTTTTTCATGGAGAAGGTTATTAAACAGAACTTTGTACGTTCTTGCTGATTACGAAACTAATAAATTTTCTTTATTATAACAAATAAAAACACAAAAAGTTAAATATCGACTAAAAAAAAGAGTTTGACGGCAAAACTTTTCGTTCTGTCTATCGTTTTTGTTTGTGTTAACATAGCAACTTACCTTCGTCTCACGAAACAACAACACCGTTTTTATGAAACATCTACGAAAAATCGCAGCAAGTATGCTTTGTCTGGGAGCCTTTGGTTACACGAACCCGCTCACAACACAGGAGATTCCGGAAGTATGGGACCTGGAAAACAGTATCCGCTACGCGCTGGAGAACAACATCACTGTACAACGCAGCCGGCTGAACGCCGAAAGCAGCTACGTAGATGTCAAGACAGCCCAGGCTGCTCTTTTTCCCAATCTCTCTTTCAGTATCTCGCAGGATGTGGTGAACTACCCGTACAACCGCACTTACACCGACGTGATAGATACCGGAGATGGAAATTATGAAACCTACCGGAGTTCGGACAAAACCACCTATAGCGGTAACTATGGGCTGAATTCGTCGTGGACCCTTTACAACGGTAGTCGCAGGTTGAAGACCATTGAACAGCAGAAGATCAATTATCGCATTTCGGAATTGGATCTGTACCAATCGGAGAACAGCATTGAAGAGGCTATTACACAGGCGTACATACAGATCCTGTACGCGGCCGAATCGGTACGGATCAATGAAAGTACGCTGGAACTGTCCGAAGCACAGAGAGACCGTGCGAGGGTATTGCTGGAGGTGGGCCAGATCGCTCTGAGTGACCTGGCGCAACTGGAGTCTCAGTACAGCAACGACAAATACCAGCTGATCAACGCGCAGGCTGCCCTGGAAAACTATAAACTGCAACTGAAACAGTTGCTGGAACTGGACTTTGAACAGGAGATGATCATTGCCATTCCCGAACTGGAAGAAGATCGGGTATTGGCCCCACTGCCCACAGTATCCGATGTATTTGCCTCCGCACTTGCTGTGCGTCCGGAGATCGAAGCGAGCCGGTTGGGGATACAGGCCTCGGAGATAGGGATTGATATTGCGAAAGCCGCGTATATGCCTACCGTGAGCCTGAACGCGGGGATCGGCACTAACAACACGAGCGGAAGTGATTATAGATTCGGCGAACAGCTCAAACGTGGCTGGAACAACGCGGTGGGTGTGTCGGTATCTGTACCTATATTTAATAACCGGCAGACCAAAAGCGCGGTGGAAAAAGCCCGGATAGAGAGAGAAGCCAGTGTACTGGATATGATGAATGAAGAAAAGACTCTCTATTCGACCGTAGAAGGGATCTGGCTGGATGCCAATACGGCGCAGCAACGCTATCTGGCGGCCCGGGAAACGGTGAACAGTGCTGAGATCAGTTACGACCTGGTCAGGCAGCAGTTTGAGTTAGGAATGAAAAATACAGTGGAACTGCTCACGGAAATGAACAATCTGCTTGCCTCCCAACAGGAATTGGTACAGGCGAAATACATGGCCATTCTGAACGCACAGTTACTCCGGTTTTATCAGGGAGAGGCAATCTCATTGTGAGCCTCTTTCTGATCTCAGTTTATAACAAGTGAATCATTAAACATCCCATTCAATAACAAAGAACGAATGAAAAACAGAAAATGGATCCTGATCGCACTGGTAGTGGTAGTTGCCGGGATCGTAGCATGGCTGGTCTGGGGAGGTACTCCCAAACACAGGGTGACCTATGTGACGACAGAGGTGGCCCGAAGAGATATAAACACCTCTGTAACCGCCACGGGAACACTGGAACCGGTGACACAGGTAGAAGTAGGTACGCAGGTATCAGGTATTGTAGATAAGATCTATGTAGATTACAACTCGGAAGTGAAGAAGGGACAGGTGATCGCTGAACTGGACAAGATCAATCTGCTCAACTCCCTGGCAACCAGCAAAAGCAACCTGGCATCGGCGCAGGTAGAGCTGGAGTATCAGGAGCGCAATTACGAACGTATGAAAGCCTTGTACGACCGCCAGCTGATTGCCGCCACGGATTACGAAACGGCATTTTATAGCTATCAGACAGCCAAGAATGCTTATGACGTAAGCCGCAACAACCTGGCCCGGGCGGAAACAGACCTGGGATATGCTACGATCTACTCTCCGATCGATGGTGTGGTACTGAGTAAGGATGTGGAAGAGGGACAGACCGTGGCAGCTTCGTTCAGTACACCGACGCTCTTCCTGATTGCCAATGACCTGACAGCTATGCAGGTGATCGCAGATGTGGATGAAGCGGATATAGGTGAAGTGACCGAAGGACTGCGTGTCAACTTTACAGTAGATGCGTTTCCGAACGACATTTTTGAAGGATTTGTGACACAGGTGCGTCAGGAAGCAACTGTTACGAGCAATGTGGTGACCTACGAGGTAGTGATCTCCGCACACAATCCGGACCTGAAACTGAAACCCGGAATGACAGCCAACACGACCATCTATACCCTGGAACGCAGGGATGTACTGAGTGTTTCTTCCAAAGCACTGCGATTCACTCCGGAACCGATCCTGATCGGCAAGGAAGATGAGGTGATAGATACAGAAGCACCTTACAAACTCTGGACACGCGAAGGGAATGTATTCCGGGCACACGGTGTGGAAATCGGGATCACCAACGGAATGCTGACCGAGATCATTAGCGGGATCGCAGAGGGTACGCAAGTTGTTTCGGACATATCCATCGGTATGCCAGGTGAAGGCAACGGCAATGGAAACAACCAGCAGGGATCAACGAATCCTTTTATGCCGGGTCCTCCGGGAAGAAGAAGATAAAGGGATTTACGATTTAACGATGTACGATGTACGATTGGAAATACTTTAAAGTTATAAGTTTTAAGTAATAACTTAAAACTCATCACTTATAATCCATAGATAGATGTAATTCTACACCTCTTGTCTTTTGGTCTTCTGTCTGATAAGAGAAGCATTATTCAGAATTTAGAACTCAAAACTTTTTTTATCTGATCATTGTAAATCCATACATCGTAATTACATATAAACTGTTTATTCATGAGTAAAGCAATTATTCAGTTAGAAAATATCAAACGAAAATTCCAGGTAGGGGAAGAGACCGTAAGGGCCTTGCGGGGAGTCTCTTTTACTATCAACGAAGGGGAATTTGTCACGATCATGGGGGCCTCCGGATCGGGCAAATCTACATTGCTCAATATTCTGGGCTGCTTAGACACTCCCACCAGCGGAGAGTATCTGCTGGACGGGACATCGGTTCGCACCATGAGCAAGAGCCAGCGAGCGATATTGCGCAACCGGAAGATCGGTTTCGTATTCCAGAGCTACAACCTGCTGCCTAAGACTACTGCCATAGAGAATGTGGAATTGCCGCTGATGTACAATGCTTCTGTGAGCGCAACCGAACGAAGAAGGAGTGCGATAGCGGCACTGGAGTCTGTAGGATTGGGAGACAGGCTGATGCATAAGTCTAACCAGATGTCGGGAGGACAGATGCAACGTGTGGCCATTGCCCGGGCACTGGTCAACAACCCGGCAGTGATCCTGGCAGATGAAGCTACCGGAAACTTAGATACACGTACCTCCTACGAGATCATTATCCTGTTCCAGCAGTTGCACGCGGAAGGGCGCACGATCATTTTTGTGACCCACAATCCGGAGATTGCCCAATACAGTAGCCGGAATATCGTGTTGCGGGACGGATTGGTCAAAGAAGATACAATCAATACAGACATCTTGTCCGCAGCGGAGATCTATGCCACGCTGCCCGAACCGGAAGAATAAAAAAGAGCCTCTCGAAAAGAACTTTATATGAACGGAACCAATTTATTTAAAATAGCCCTGAGGGCTCTGGCCAACAACAAACTGAGAGCCTTCCTGACTATGTTGGGTATCATTATCGGAGTAGCTTCCGTGATCACAATGCTGGCGATCGGACAAGGGTCAAAAAGAAGCATCCAGCAACAGATCTCGGAAATGGGGTCGAATATGATCATGATCTATCCCGGAGCGGAACGCCGCGGAGGGGTACGATTAGATCCCAGTGCCATGCAAACACTTAAACTGACGGATGTAGAATCGCTGCGCGATGAAACACGGTTCGTGGCCGGGGTGAGTCCGTACGTAAGCAGTTCGGGACAGTTTATCAACGGAGCCAACAATTACCCGGGGAGTATGACAGGCGTGAGCGTTGAATACCTTAACATACGCCAGTTAAGTGTAGACGACGGAGAGATGTTTACCGAAGAAGATATACAAGCCTCTGCCAAAGTCTGTGTAGTGGGCCAGACCATTGTAGACAATCTGTTTCCGGATGGTTCGGAGCCTGTAGGAAGCGTGATCCGTTTCAATAAAATACCGTTCCGGATCATAGGAGTACTGAAAGCCAAGGGATACAACTCTATGGGACAAGACCAGGATGCCGTAGTGCTCGCGCCTTATACAACCATCATGAAGCGTCTGCTGGCGGTAACCTATCTGCAAAGTATCTATGCCTCGGCGCTGACTGAAGATCTTACCGAGGAAGCGATCGATGAAATGACAGCTATATTACGGCAAAATCATAAGCTGAAAGATACGGACGCGGACGACTTCAATATACGGAGTCAGCAGGAACTGAGTGAAACGCTCAGTTCCACGACGGATATGATGACTACGCTGCTTGCCTGCATCGCGGGGATCTCTCTGGTGGTCGGTGGCATCGGTATCATGAACATTATGTATGTCTCTGTGACGGAGCGCACCCGGGAGATCGGGCTGCGTATGTCTGTAGGAGCCCGGGGAATCGACATCCTGAGCCAGTTCCTGATTGAAGCCATTATGATCAGCATCACCGGAGGGTTGATAGGGGTCATCCTGGGAATCGGTGCTTCTGTGGCAGTGAACAGTCTGCTGAACTGGCCGATCTTCGTACAAACGTGGAGTGTGATCATCTCCTTCATCGTATGTACATTCACCGGTGTGTTCTTTGGCTGGTATCCGGCCCGGAAAGCAGCCGATCTGGATCCGATCGAAGCAATCCGTTACGAATAAAGGAAATTACGATTACAGATTTGCCATTTACTATATATCGTTGGAATACACCCATTGTTCCCAATGAAATAAAACAATTAAATATAGTTATATAAATCGTAAATTGTAAATCCGTACATCGTAAATTCCCTTATCTTTGTCTTCTATGAAACACATGACGAACCGCAAACTTGAAATAGTGATCCATCTGATAGGATGGGGCATGGTATTTGCGTTACCACTGTTTTTTTTCAATCGCTCTTCCAGCAGCGGCCCCCCCTGGGATGCCTATGCACGTCATATTGTAGCTCCTTTAAATCTACTGCTTGTTTTCTATATCAACTATTTCCTGTTGATCCCGAAGCTGCTTTTCAGGAAGAAGACCAGAGAATTCCTTGTGTATAACATCATACTGGTTCTGGTGTTCGGAGTGTTCCTCCATATCTGGCAGGAATTCGCGACCCCTCCTGTCAAACTGCCTCCCCGCCCTTATCCGGGACCTCCCCGCTGGTTCTTCCTGACCCGGGATATTGTGGGACAGATCTCTATCATCGGACTCAGCGTAGCCATCCGCATGAGTGTACATTGGAGCAAAACAGAGACGGCGCGACAGGAGGCAGAAAAGAATCACATTGCTTCCGAACTGAAGAACCTGTGCAACCAGCTCAATCCGCATTTTCTGCTCAATACGCTGAATAATATCTATGCCCTGATCGCTTTTGACAGTGATAAGGCACAACAGGCAGTGCATGAACTAAGCAAGTTGCTGCGGTATGTGCTTTATGACAATCAGCAGATCTATGTATCTCTGGGCAAGGAAGCGGAATTTGTTCGTAATTACATCGAACTGATGAAAATACGCCTGGGGCCTCATGTGCGTGTAGAAACGGATATCCGTATCCAACCTGATAGCCGTACACAGATCACTCCGCTCATTTTCATTTCCCTGATAGAAAATGCATTCAAACACGGCATTTCTCCTACCGACCCCAGTTATATCCATATTCTGCTTATGGAGACAGAGAAAGAAGTGACTTGCAAAATACGCAATAGCTACCATCCGAAGAACGAACAGGACAAAAGTGGTTCCGGGATAGGACTGGAACAGGTAAAACGCCGGCTGGAACTGTTATATACAGGAAGATACAACTGGAAAAACGAGATCTCCCCGGATAAAAAAGAATATTCATCCCAATTAACTATACAACCATGATCCTTCGCTGTGCCATTATCGACGACGAGCCTCTGGCGCTTAATCTGCTGGAAAGTTACGTTCTGCGCACTCCTTCGCTGGAGCTTACGGGAAAATACTCAAGTGCCATCCAGGCAATGAATGAACTTAAAAGGACAAAGACAGATCTGCTTTTTCTGGACATCCAGATGCCGGAACTCAATGGCCTGGAGTTCTCCAAAATGATAGATCCGCACATGCGGATTATTTTCACCACGGCATTTGATCAGTACGCCATCGAAGGCTACCGGGTAAACGCGTTGGACTATCTATTGAAACCGATCTCGTGTGTTGATTTCCTGCAGGCAGCTAACAAGGCGATCCAATGGTTTTCTTTAGTCAGCAAACCGGAAGAGATCGAAAGTATTTTCGTGAAAAGTGATTATAAGCTGGTACAGATCGAACTGAAAAAGATACAATACATTGAAGGATTGAAAGATTATATAAAAATATATACTACAGATCAGCTTAAGCCTATCCTCTCGCTGATGAGTATGAAAGCCATGGAAGAACTGCTACCGGACAGCCAGTTTATGAGGGTACACCGCTCTTTCATCGTACAGAAAGATAAAATCCGGATCATCGATCGGGGAAGAATTGTTTTTGATAAAACATATATACCTGTAAGTGATAGTTACAAACAGGTTTTTCAGGCATTTTTAGATGAAAGAAGTTAACATTATAAAAAATATCGTTAATTTTATCCGATTCGTCGATTATTATTTGCATAATTAGAATATTGTTTCTACTTTTGTAACGAACAGATAGGAGTTGTGAAACTCCACAATAAAATAGTTTAGTTAAGTCTAGTTTAGTTTTTGTGTTGATACTTCCTCCGTAAGCGTACGGTAAGGAAGTATCTTTTTTTTATACGGTTATCAGAAGGGAAAAAGAGTTCTCTCATGGAATAAAACGGAATAAATATGTTTAATCTTTTTTTAAAAAAAAGTTATATCAACCGCCATTTCTCACTAAAAAAAATAGTTGCAATTACGAAATGTAAAATATCACTAGAAGTTAATTTTATAAATTTCAAGATTTGAAAAATACAAATAAAATAGTAACACTTGCTTCTACCCTCCCAGGCTCACTTTTTGAATAAATCCATACAAGTATCAGTCCGGAAAGACCCTGATATACATTCTGGATTGTTTCCTTTACCACACCCTTTTGTTCCGGAATTACTTCATACAAAAAGAAAAGCGGAAACAACAGAGTTTCCTCCCATTGCATCCGCTTCTTAAAATAATCTATAAAATCGCTCTCCTGAACAGGGGTCAATCAATAAATTCAACTTCGCCTGTCTTCATATTGTATACGGCTCCTACGATCATAATTTCGCCATTATCTTCCATTTCTTTAAGGATGGGACTGTGTTGACGAATATTTTCCACACCTAACAACACATTGTGATCGCAAACACGCTCTACAAATTCCGGATTGGAAGAAGACTTATCTCCTTCGTATCCTTCACCGGCTGTGCGGACTGCCGGTTGTATTTTTGCCAACAGGGCTGTGATATTGCCCAACTCTACATCGTCAATCGCAGACTTTATGGCTCCGCAGTATTCATGTCCCAGTACTACGATGAGTTTGGAACCGGAAACCTTACAAGCATATTCCAGACTACCCAGGATGTCTTCATTCACAATGTTACCGGCTACACGTGCTACAAAGATATCTCCTATGCCTCTGTGGAATATATCTTCTACCGGCACCCGGGAATCCAGACAAGACAGGATCACGGCTTTCGGATATTGCCCCATAGCGGCTTCACGCACTCTCACCGTATTGTTACGGACTGTCAGATCATCATTGACAAATTCTTTATTACCCTGTTTCAACGTATCCAATACCTGTTGCGGGGTCAGTTGAGCCTGTTGCTCGGCAGTCAATACGCGTGAGGTCAGTGCCTCTTCTTCCAGGATCTCCATCTTTTCCTGCCTGGACAGACCGGCCTGACAAGCACCCAGGCTTATCAGAAAAAATCCCGCACATACGGGAATCATCCATTTTTTAATCATACCTTATCTTATTTATTGTTTAACTATATATCCGAATACATTACTTCAGTCATTCTCCCTCCTGAGATATGAAAAAGAAAAAACGCATTCATATCAAACACGCAGAAACAAGTTCTGTTATTTTCCCCAAAGTAAGTAAATTTTTAGTTAAAAATAAAAAGTTATATTTCTTTTTCAAAGAATCGTTCTTCGGTTTTTGCGAAAAACACAAGATGATTTACGATGTACTGATTTACAATTTACGATTGAAATTACAGAAAGAATATGTTTGTGAATCCCTATGTTTGCAAAGTCCTTTTCTTTTTTAGACAAAGAACATAAAAGAGTGATAAGTGATAAGTGGTAAGTTATAAGTAATGATTTATCACTTATCACTTATAGCTCATTACTTATAACTTGTATATACATGACATTCCACACATTTTATCTTTCTTCTTTTGTTCTTATATCCTTGTATGAGGATAACAAAGTTTTCAATAAGAACTTGCAATGACATCGGGCAATTTCAATCGTACATCCGTACATCGTAAATCCCTTTATCTTCCCAGGCGGCTTGCGACCGGATCGTCCATAAACAATTCTACATTTTCCGCATGGTGGGCAATATAGGCAGCCGGACAGGTATCTCCGGAAGAACAGATCTCGTATACGACATCTGCTTTGGATTTTCCGGTAATAAGAAAAATAACCCGCTCCGCATTCATGATCGGCTGTCCAGTAAGTGCAATACGCTTCTGGCCATTGTGCGGATTGTAACTTCTTTCATACGTTTTCTTGGAAGTAAGCAGATATTCCTGTCCGGAAAAAATGGAAGAAGTGTGTCCATCCGTACCCGCTCCCAGCAGTACGATATCAAAACGAGGCCAGTTGTTTACCTGTGGCACATGCTCCTCTACCAATTTGGAGTAGCGTATAGCCTCTTGCTCCGGTTCATTTTCTCCCATGATCCGGAACACATTTTCATAAGGAATCGGTGCTACATTCAACATCAATAACCGCATCAGTCCGTAATTGCTATCTGAGTTTTTAGGGGGTACACAGCGCTCATCCACCCAATAAAAATACATACGTTCCCACGGTGTGACCTCTTTGTATTCATTGGCCCATAAATCGAACATCAGAGCAGGTGTACTGCCTCCGCTTAAAGCTATATGAAAAATCCTGTCGGGTTCATTTTCCAGCATTTCAACCAAGTGCAGAATCAGCGCGCGCGCTGTTTCTATGGTAGAAGGATAAATGTATGGTTTCATAACTCACAATATTGATCTGTGTTTGTCAGGTTCTTACATGGGTTTGTCCATTTGGCACCATGTTCGTGCATAATTCCCTCGCTTGCCGGAGGGCCCCAGGTACCGGCCGGATAGCCGTAGAGCGGTGCATGTGTATTTTTTTCCCAATAGTCCAATATGGGAGTGAAAAATTTCCAGGAAGCCTCTACCGCGTCACTCCGTGTGAAAAGTGTCGGGTCTCCCTGAATACAATCTTCGATCAGACGCGCGTAGGCATCTCCTACTGCCTGCTGGCCCAGGCTCTGGTAAGTAAAGTCCATGGATACCTGCTTGATATCAAAGCCGGGACCAGGAGCTTTCATTCCGAACCGAAGAACAATTCCTTCGTTGGGCTGTATGCGTAGTATCAGTGTATTATGTACCGGATGGCTTCCACTGGTGTACTGGAACATCCGATGCGGTATTTTCTTAAAATGAATAACAACTTCTGTGACTTTGGTTGGCATCTGTTTGCCCGTACGGATATAAAAAGGGACGCCGCTCCATCGCCAGTTATCAAAACCTACGCGTATAGCTACAAAGGTTTCGGTCTTTGACTGCGGATCTACATTCTTCTCTTCCCGGTAAGAAACCATATTTCCCGCTGCCGTATATTGTCCGCGGACCACGTACTCTTCCATCTGTTTTTCGGTAAGAGGAGTGAGTGCTTCATACACTTTCACCACTTCGTTCCGGAAGTGATCCGCATTGAAGCGTGTCGGAGGTTCCATAGCTATCAGCGCTGCCAGCTGGATCAGGTGGTTCTGAACCATATCGCGCAGTGCTCCGGCAGTCTCGTAATATCCTCCCCGGTTCTCTATACCGAGATTTTCCACTGCCGTGACCTCTACATAATCTATATAGTTACGGTTCCATACCGGTTCGAATATCTCATTGGCAAATCGGAACGCCAGGATATTCTGTGCGGTCTCCTTACCCAGAAAATGATCGATCCGATAGATCTGATTCTCTTCAAATACCGAAGCATAGATCTCATTCAACCTGCGGGCAGACTCCAGATCGGTGCCGAAAGGTTTTTCTACAATGATGCGTGTATGCTCCTCATTGAGTCCGACCTCTTTCAGATGAAGAGGGATCACCCCGTACAACACCGGCGGGGTGGCCAGATAAAAAAGAATATCCGTTTCCTGCTCCGCTGTAAGGTGCTGCAGACGTTGTTTCAGCTGTTTATACTGATCTGCCGAAGATGGATCCATAGGGAAATAATACAGATGACTGACAAAAGTATCCATCCATTTCGGATCTTGTCCGGCCTGAGCAATAAACTCTTCCAGTTCGGTACGTATATAAGACTTATACTCCTCATCGGTATACACGGTACGTCCTGTGCCCAGGACATAGAATTTCTCAGGTAAACGTCCGTTTCGGTAAAGGTCATACAACGCAGGCATCAATTTTCGTTTCGTCAGATCTCCCGACGCACCGAAAATGACCATTGCAAAAGAATGTTCAGCGTGTTTTGTACCCATCGTTTTTTCAGATTATAAGATTTAGTTATACATTATAAGTTCCGGATTGCGTATCACCCCCGTGTCCTGTCCAGTTTTCATGGAAGAACTTTCCACGTTCCGCATCCCTGCGTTCAAACGTGTGGGCTCCAAAATAGTCACGTTGCGCCTGTACCAGATTGGCTAGCAGATTCTGCGACGTCAACGAATAGAAATAATTCAATGCGGAAGAAAATGCCGGAACAGGTAATTCTTCCCGGGCCGCGTCGGAAACAACAATTTTCCATCCTTTCAGAAGCCCCTTGATCTCTTCACGGAAATAAGGAGTCAGTAAAAGATTCCTAGAATCTGGTTCTGCCGCATAGGCAGCTGCTATATCGTTTAGAAAAACACTTCGTATGATACATCCTGCCCGCCACAATTTAGCGA
Organism: Bacteroides sp.; assembly: GCA_021202275.1. Lineage (GTDB taxonomy): Bacteria > Bacteroidota > Bacteroidia > Bacteroidales > Bacteroidaceae > Bacteroides. The sequence continues at coordinate 27,612 of JAJQDI010000028.1, read as the reverse complement.
TCTCTCCCAGATCCAGTCTCCAGGAAAACTGCGTAGATGCTTGTTGCAGCACAGCAAATCCCTGAGCATAGGAGACCAGTTTAGAAGCATACAAAGCGGCAAACAGATGTTGCTGATACTCTTCTTTATTGTCATGGATTGCCTGCTGATCGCCCGGGAAATACTCATGCGCTTCCTGACGGAGCTCTTTCTGTGCGGACAGACTACGTTCAAACACCGCACTGGCAATCAGCCCCAAAGGCATATTCAATTCCATGGCATTGATCACGGCCCACTTTCCGGTCCCTTTCTGACCGGCCGCGTCTAAAATCTCATCAATTAAGTATTTACCGTTACTATCCTTGTGCGACAAGATATAAGACGTTATCTCTATCAGGTAACTACGTAGTTTCCCTTCGTTCCATCCGGCAAAAACTGCAGACATCGCATCATTGTCTAAACCAAGCAAGTGCTTCATTGACCAATAGGCTTCAGCGATCAACTGCATGTCTCCATACTCTATGCCGTTATGGATCATTTTGACAAAATGTTCCGATCCGGCCGGACCGATCCACTGACAACAAGGTGTTCCGTCCGGTGCTTTGGCCGCGATACTCTGAAGTATAGGTTTGATCTCAGGCCATGCATCCGCAGATCCGCCAGGCATGATAGAGGCCCCGTTCAATGCTCCCTCTTCACCTCCGGAAACCCCTGCTCCGACAAACCTGAACCCTTTGGATTCAGCCAATGCTACCCGGCGGTTGGTATCTTCGTAGTTGGAGTTCCCGCCGTCGATCAATATGTCACCTGCACTCAGATAGGGGAAAAACTGCTCCATCAACTCATCTACAGCCTCTCCCGCGCGTACCATCATCATGATCTTACGGGGTAAAGACAAAGAAGAAACAAATTCAGGAATAGTAGTGTAGCCCTGGATGTGAAGCCCTTTGCCCCGACCGTTCATAAAACGATCCACGACCCCTTCTTCAATTCCGGGCACAGTACGGTTGTAAACAGAGACCTCCCACCCTTTGCTTTCCATATTCAAAGCCAGATTCTCTCCCATTACCGCCAGACCGATAAGCCCGATATTCGATTTCTTCTGATCCATTTAATTAAGAATTATTATATTAATCGCTCCTTAACTATAACAGTTAAAAAGGGCTTTTGTTCGGTGAAAATCACTCAAAAATACTACATTTGCGAACACCGAACAAACATTTGTTATGAAAAATTTGCATATGGGTCTACTACCCAGAATTGTGATCGCCATATTATTGGGTATAGCTGTTGGAAATTTTCTTCCTTCCGCGATTGTCCGCATATTTTTGACTTTCAATTCCCTATTCAGTGAATTCCTGAATTTCTCCATTCCTCTTATTATTTTAGGTTTGGTGACCGTTGCTATTTCCGATATAGGAAAAGCCGCGGGAAAGCTCCTTCTCACTACTGTTTTTCTGGCATACGGTTTCACGGTCTTCTCCGGTTTTTTCTCTTATTTCATGGGAGAGATGATCTTCCCGCGACTGATCACTCTGGGGATCTCTCTGGAAAGTATTCAGCAAGCAGAAGCATTAAACCCTTATTTCAAAATAACTATACCTCCTGTAATGGATGTCATTTCGGCCCTCATACTTGCCTTCATCCTGGGACTCGGACTGTCTGCCATATCTGGCAAAACCCTCAAAAATGTGGCGCATGATTTTCAGGAAATTGTCTTCAAAGTCATACAAAAAGTAATTGTCCCCTTGCTTCCTCTTTACATATTCGGCATCTTCCTGGAGATGACCTATTCCGGACAGGTATTGCCCATTTTAAAACTGTTTATCAATATTATATGGGTTATTTTCCTGATCCATATCTTGGTGCTTCTGCTGCAATATACAATAGCGGGAAGCATTACCGGTCGCAATCCGTTCAGACTGTTATCCACGATGCTTCCTGCCTATTTCACCGCATTAGGTACACAATCTTCCGCAGCCACGATTCCCGTAACACTGGCACAGACAAAAAAGATGGGAGTTTCTGAAAGAATTGCCGGTTTCGTAGTTCCCCTTTGTGCCACCATCCATCTCTCGGGAAGTACATTAAAAATCGTAGCCTGCGCATTGGCTTTAATGATGATGCAGGGGATGCTTTATAACTTCTCCCTGTTCGCCGGTTTTATTCTTATGCTGGGAATAGCTATGGTAGCAGCACCGGGAGTACCTGGCGGAGCCATCATGGCGGCATTGGGGATCTTACATTCCATACTCGGTTTCGACGAGCCTACTCAGGCGCTGATGATTGCTTTATATATAGGGATGGACAGTTTTGGTACAGCGTGTAATGTGACAGGTGACGGTGCCATAGCTATACTTGTAGAAAAGATTTATCATCCCCGAAAAACCGCAGATAAATGAATTGGTCTTTAACTAAATACCCTAAAAAAACAATTGTTTAGTTAACAAAAAATCAAGAATTTCAGATCATCTCTTCGTAGTTATCAAAACATGAACTAAATCTGACAATCATTAAGACTCATTTAACAGATCAGTTTTTAGTAAAAAATCCTTTTTAAGAAACAAAAAAATAAATTATATCTTTCAACAGGATGTACTATAATCCTATATCTTTCAATAAGATCTGATGATTATTTGATTACCAGGCTAAATGGAGGATGAGTGAAAATAATGTATGTATTACATCCTATTATTCATTTTCCACAGGGGGAATAACCTCTTCTGCAAGGATAAATGAAAAGTACACAAAATTAAATTTATCTGTAAAAAACAACGATTTACCCTCCTGTCGTAGCAGATGAGTCTTTACAGAAAAGAAACAGTATATGAACCTTGTGTAGAAATATAGAGAATAAATCTCCATATAATCAGACCATATAATTTTACATGTTGACCGGATATAGTCTCTAATAAGTAAATTTGTCACATACGCTCTGACAAAAAGACAAAGAATGCAAATGGTATGTTTCTTGTGATAGTCTAGGTGAACAAAGAGTTTAAAATCATTGTTTTGTGACAAAGTAAAATGTATTGTTTAACCTAAAAATTGGAGGAAAAAATGATGATGCCAGTTAGAAGATCACAAAAATGGTTGCCAAATGTTTTTAATGATTTCTTTGACAACGAATGGATGGCAAGAGCAAATTCCACCGCACCTGCCATCAATGTAATGGAAACCGATAGCGACTACAAAGTAGAGTTAGCTGCTCCGGGGATGACTAAGGAAGACTTCAATGTACGTATTGATGAAGACAATAATCTGGTCATCAGTATGGAAAAAAAGCAGGAACAGAAAGAAGAGCATAAAGATGGTCGATATCTACGTCGCGAATTTTCTTATACAAAATTTCAGCAGACAATGATCCTGCCTGACAATGTAGATAAAGAAAAGATCAACGCTAAAGTGGAAAATGGAGTATTGTCTATTGATATCCCTAAACTATCGGAAGAGGAAGTCAAAAAGGCTCAACGTCAGATCGATGTGAAGTAATATACTTCCAGATATAAAATAAAGAGTGTCCGGGTATTTCATAAAAATATCCGGACACTCTTTATATAAGACCAGGAGATTGTAAACTTATCAGAATATCGCAAAAAACAATCAACACGTTGTAAATCAACTTAATATACAAAAAAGTTAGTATAAAGTCTTGTTTATAAGCTAATATCAGGTTAAAAATAGTGTTATAAATCAAGTAAATAAGCCACAGTTTTATCAGCAAAATTGTCCATTCACATTGCCTTTTCAAATAAAAACCGTATCTTTGCCCCGCCATTACGAGATAATGGCATAATTCAAATCATTTATTTAAATTTTTATTTAAAATGGCAACTAAAATCAGATTGCAAAGACACGGTCGTAAAGGATATGCTTTTTATGCTATCGTGATTGCAGACAGTAGAGCACCACGTGATGGTAAATTTATTGAGAAGATTGGTACTTACAATCCTAACACCAATCCTGCTACAGTAGATTTGAATTTTGATCGTGCTTTCAAATGGGTGATGACCGGTGCACAACCGACTGACACCGTACGTAACATTCTTTCCCGCGAAGGAGTTTACATGAAAAAACATCTGCTTGGTGGTGTAGCTAAAGGCGCGTTTGGCGAAGCGGAAGCGGAAGCTAAATTTGAAGCATGGAAAAACAACAAACAATCAGGACTTGCCGCTCTGAAGGCAAAACAGGAAGAAGCTAAAAAAGCAGAGGCTAAAGCACGTCTTGAAGCAGAGAAAAAGGTGAATGAGGCCAAAGCCAAAGCTGTAGCGGAAAAGAAAGCCGCAGAAGAAGCAGCTAATGCTCCGGAAGAAACTCCTGAAGAAGCACCAGCAGAAGAAGTTGCTACTGAAGAGGCTCCTGTCGCAGAAGAAGCTACTCCTGCAGCTGAAGAAACTGCTGCTGAATAATCAGACTTCGATCAGTAAGTTTACGATTACACATAAATCCCTGGTACTATTTCGTTCCGGGGATTTTTATTTTATTTTTTCCCCTATCACATCCTTACCGTCTTATTTACTAGACTATATAGTTTCTCAGAAAAACTTTCTATCATTTTACGTAGAATGGCTTTCATTACATTCCCGGAGATAGAACAACTGAGTTGGTTGTAAACATCTCTGTATACAACAATATCAGGATATAGAATTAATCCGGGAATGAGATCCAACCTGTTCCTGTTTACCTGAACATCATATATTTGTAGCAAAAAGTCAGTATCTTGTGCTCATTTAAAAACGAAAGATCCATTCTTCACCTTTCCTACATTGAAAAAATGCCATATAAAAAACAAATTGTTGTTATTTTATTATGGGAGTCCTATCACATTCTCTATATTTGTTACGAATTATCTGAATAATAGCTTTGTAGGGTAAGAGGTTTATAGGGTATGACTTACTAAACTCAAAGACAGACTAAAATTCAGATCTCAGTGATCGGGCTATGGCCGGTTACATATAGAAGGGAAAAGCGTATAGTTGAATCGTACTTTTACTTTATTCTTTCACAGCCAGGGAGAATGCCATTAAAGTCAGATCCAGAAGTAAAAAATCAAACAGCGATGTTCCGCTTCTACTCTATCCGATAGATAATACATAGAACTCCCCGTGCGTAAGTACAGACTATTTTTTATCTTTGCATGGGTATGGATAATTAAAATGTAACACAAATACTTTGGAATTATATCATACTTTACAGTCATCAGAAAATTGATCCTAACCATACAATGGAACTGCAAATAAGACCTAATCCCATATATATTGGATTGAAACAATCCTACTAACGAGAGAAATATATTATAAACACTGAGAGAAATGAAAGATACTAAAGAGAAAATTTTAAAGGGTTCCTTCCAATTGTTTTTAAAACACAATTATGAGAAAGTAACTGTTCCTGAGTTGGAAAAGGCAACGGGTATAAGCCGTGGAGGTATTTTCCACCATACAGGAAATAAGAAAAATCTTTTTATTGAGGTTGTCAATAAATACTTATTTGAGCTTCATGACGTACAACAGAAATTTTCTGTTCCGGAAGAATGCACCTTGCAAGAATTCATAAAAATATATGTAAAAGCCATTGACGACACGGCAAAATATATACATTCTATCACAGAGATCAAAGAGACAGAATTGACAAACTACTACTATCACTTTGTTTTGCAGGCCAGCAAGTACCATCCTGATTTTCTGAAATTTGAAGAAAGACTCATGATCAACGAACTGGCATTGTGGACTCAAATCATAAAAAAAGCTCAGGAAAACGGAGAAGTGAAGAAAGAATTAGATACCACTGCAATAGCCAGTCAGTTCTATTACTATTATTATGGTATATCCTATATAACGTCCTATTTCGGGATATTAAATACCGAGGAGTTACGCAAGCAGTATCTCTTCTTATATGAGTTGGTAAAAGCCTGAACAGAAGGGCCGGAAAATCTCCATAAAGAGGTTCCGGAACAGTATCTACAGAGGTAGATACACAAATCCGGTATAATATCTTTTCTACTACGGAGTTATCCTTATAAAAACCAGGAGTTCTTTTGCTGGATACCCGGGTATCCATGAAGTGGACATCCGGGTATCCTCCTATTGGGCACCCGGGTCTCCAGAAGTAAAGATCCGGAGTTCTGCCTGTAAAACTCCGTAGAACTCTTCGTTACTCTCCGGAGTTCTACTAGCCGGAAAATGAATACGTAGTACACAGTTCATTTGACAACCGCGTGGAAGCATACCTCATGCTCTTCCCAGACTCCATACATCACATTGTATCGAATAGAAACATCTCTGAAATAAAAGATCTGCTTATTCCTATAAGACAAATAAAGCGTATCTGCTGTCCCCGTCAACCATCTCCACTGAAAAGAAGTGATATCCGATACCAGACCTCTCGCTTCTTTATAGTTTAGTTCTTCTTCTCCCGTACCATCGAGATAAAAACGCAGGGTCTGCCTGCTCTCTTCTCCTGTTGACAACTCTACATATTTGATCCAGTCATTGAAACAAAGAGTCAGGGTTTTCTCATCATAATCTGAATAGGAATAAGTGGAGTCACAACTTTGCAACCACCACAGACAAGATAGAATCATCAGAAACAGACCTGAACTTTTCATAGGTATAGACAAAAAGATGAAGCAAACCGTTCGAACAATGATCTTCTCAGAGAATTTAAGTTTCTCATACAAAAGAAATCACAAAAGAACCCATTTTCAGAAATAGGTACTTTCTTTATCAAACAGACCACGGAATCTTTTGTTTAACGGGAAGAATACAAAGTGCTGTAGAAGCATACAAAAAATGAGGCTTCTTCCTCATAAACCTTGCTTTATTAGGATCTAACCTTTTTGCTCCTTTGTAAGTAAATAAGTAATTCTCTCAGTCTTAAAGGGCCGATGGATTCTGACCCAGCGTAAGGTAAGGCGCAGGAACCGGAGCGAGCTGCTACCCTGAGCTGAAGTACATACTCTTTATTATATACTGTTTATACACAGGCGGTGTCAGACTCCACTGGATTTCACCTTTCTTACGGGGGCTGGAATCGGTCGTCTTTGTAACACGTTGAAGTACTCTCATTTTTCTATGACGAAACAGCCTTTTGACGCATCTACATACATAAGAAAAACCAAGTGACTACTTTCTTCTTTTCCTGCGACGTTTTTTCCTTCTTATCAACCGATTACGTTTGTATTGTTGGATGCGTCTATATATCAGCCATCCGCTCATTGCCGCTACCACTACAAAAATAAAAATAGTAATACCGACACCCAGATTATCTCCCTTGACGCGTGACCAGATCTCCAGGATAGCTTCTGTCTGATCTCCGAAATCACGTATCATGGCACAGCGTTCTACCACCGTTCTATCTGGATACTGGATACGATCTACCTGCACACTATCTGCTCCGGGTCCGAAGAAATAGCTCAGATCCGAATAATACTCCAATGTGGTATCTATTTTCTCTTCCAGAACCTCCGGTGTAGCCACAGCACTTACGTATCCTATTTCGTCCATATTGCGTAAAGCAATATCGGAACGACACATGAAATTTATAAAATAACTGGCAGCTTTGGGGTTACGCGCATATTTAGGTATCACCCATCCATCGTACCAGATATTACTCCCTTCGCGTGGTACCACATAGTTCAGTTCCACTCCCACTGCCTCCGCTTCTTCTATGGCCCAGACAGCATCTCCACTCCAGGTCATATTGATCCAGGCCTTGTTCTTGGTCATCATTTCTTTACCAAAATCTGCTTCCCACCCTGCGATATTAGGCTTCATCGCTTTCAGATAGTCTTCGGCAAGCTGCATGGCACGGGGAGAATAATCATTCATCAGATCTTCTACGGTCACAGTTCCCTCTTCCAATTCTTTGGCATGCGCACAGATCACTGCTGTTCCGTAAGCGTCCCGGTAACTCTCTTTCATCAATATCTTACCTGCGTACTTCGGATCCCAGAGACAATGCCAGCTCTCGGCATCTTCTTCGGGTACAAATTCTGTATTATACAGGATACCTGCCGTACCCCACATGTAGCAAACTGCATAATCCGACGCTCTTCTTCCAGGCTGACTCAGTTTGTCTATCTGCTCACGGATGAAAGGAGACACATGATGCAGGTAGTTAGGTGTATGGCCGAAGGCCGTATCAATAGGCAAAAGCAGATCCTTTTTCAACATTCTCTCAATGATATATTCCGATGGGCAAACCACATCAAAATCCTCATGCCCTTTCTCTATTTTAGTGAGCATGATCTCATTGATATCAAATGTCTGATAGACAATGCGTATATCCTGGCCGGTCTCTTCCTTATAGTATGCTTTGAACTCTTCCAGCACACTGTCATCTATATAATCGGCCCAGTTATAGATCTTCAGGACATGCTCTCTGGGTTCATTCCGGTTGTAACAACCCGCAAACCAGACAGAAAGAAAGAATACATATATGATATTTTTTATTGACATAAGTAAAAAATTAAACGACCTGTTTGAAAGGATAACCCGATACTACAATTTGCATACACCTATCTGCTATTTGTCTTTTTTATTCCTGCCGGCACGATAGTTGATGATAATCAGCAACGTAAGTACTACCACAAAAATGATGGTAGAGAGCGGACGTAATTCAGGAGTAAGTCCTCCCTTACGGGCATCTGCATATATATAAGTTGACAATGTCTCCAGCCCCTCATTGCCAATGGTAAATACCGTTACGGCAAAATCATCAATGGAAAGCGTAATAGCCAGAATAAAGCCACTGATCATACCGGGCCAGATCTCCGGCAGAATGATCTTACGCAACGCCTGGAAAGGGGTTGCGCCCAGATCCAGTGCCGCTTCGTAGATATTCGGATTCATCTGCTTGAGACGGGGCAATACACTCAGTACAACATAGGGAGTACAAAAAGTGATATGTGCCAATACTATGGTGGTATATCCCTGCGAGATCCCCAGGGAAACAAACAACAGGAAAAGAGAAATACCGATAATAATATCCCCATTCAGGATGGGAATGCTGTTTACGATCTCAATCGCCCTGCGGGAACGTGATCTAAGATTGAAGATACCTATCGCAGTAATACTACCCAGAATGGTAGAAACGGTAGCCGCGATCAGCGCGATGGTCACGGTATTAATAAGCGCGTTGATCAGAGAATGGTGCGTACTTACCGCAAAAAGCGAAGTATAGAGTTTGGTAGAAAACCCGATCCAGTTCCCCAACACCTTAGCCTCAGTAAAAGAAAAGATCACAATGATCAGTATAGGTGAATAGAGCAACAGGAGTAAGATCCACAAATAGGTCTGAGCCAGTATCTTTTTTACCATAATCCGCCTCCTTCGTTAGAATTGTCCTTATCATCGGTATTGAAAAGTGCCGTAGCACCGATCAGCAGCAACATGATCAGTGACAAAGCTGCTCCGTAATTCCACAGGCTGTTATTGATATTCTCCTGAATGGTAGTACCAAACAATTTGATGTTGTTCATCGTAAGAAGCTCCGCTATAGCAAATGTAGAAATGGTTGGCATAAACACCATCATCACTCCACTCATCACCCCAGGCATAGAAAGGGGAAACACCGTTTTAAAAAACACCTGCCAGGGACTGGCTCCCAGATCCTGCGCTGCCTCGATATAACTCTTATCCATCTTTTGTAATGTATTGTAGATGGGATAGATCATAAAAGGAATGAAATTATACACCATACCAAAGATAAGCGCACCTTCGCCTAGAGGAAGCCTCAGAAAATCGAAAAGAGCCACGGTAGCCAACGTACGGACCAGGATATTAACCCACATGGGCAAAATAAAAAGCACCACCAGGGTCCGGGAACGGTTCATACTGCTATTGCTCAGGATCCAGGCGGCAGGATAGCCCAGTAAAATACAAGCCAGGGTAGTGATAATAGCGATCCCGATGGAATAAACAAATGTATTGATCGCCTCGGGATGAGCAAAGAACTTAGCAAAGTTCTGTAAGGTCGGATGTCCGTTCTCATCGGTGAACGCATAAAACACAATAAGCAGAAGCGGCAGCACAACAAATATGGCTGCAAATATAATGTAAGGGAGGGTCCAGGTCTTACGGGACGCAAAGAAGAGGGTTATCTTATTCACTTCTATCTGAATATTTATCAATTAACAATTACACGGATCCCATCCGGAGGAACAGAGATCCCTACACGGTCACCATCATCCCACACATCCTGTGTATCTACAAACACATCTTCGTCCCAATCGGATAGGATAGTCAAATGATAATGATTTCCCTTATAAAGAATAAACTTCACCTCACCGGTAAGTACACCATCCTCTTCATTATCCAGCAAGATCACCCGATCGAAATCCACTTCAACTGTCACAGGAGTAGAAGAAGGCACTCCTTCCACCGGACGACATTCAAAGGTACTTCCCAGAAATTCGACATGGGTCTCATCTATCAATTTGCCTTCAAATGTATTGAACAACCGTTCTTTCTTCATGATATGAATATCAAACGGTTTCACGATTAGTCCTACCTCCGTACCTACTTCGAAATGGTGATAATCCTGCACCAGGAATTCATATCCGTTACAGAGTACAGTCATTTCATAATGTACGCCCTTAAAAACAGACGACTGGACCCTCCCCGACAGCTGTGCCGCATCCGACACCGGGAATATATACAGATCTTCCGGACGGATCACCACATCTACCGGAACAAAATTTCCGAAGCCCTCATCCACACATTCAAATTCGGTATCACAAAAGCGTACCAGTTTATCATGGATCATCACTCCATTCAGGATATTACTCTCTCCGATGAAATCCGCGACGAATGCGTTTACCGGTTCGTTGTAAATATCCGTAGGTATGCCTATCTGCTGAATCTTACCTTCACTCATTACGACTATCGTATCACTCAGGGTAAGTGCCTCTTCCTGGTCGTGCGTCACATACACAAAAGTAATGCCCAGGGTCTTGTGCATATCCTTTAGCTCCATCTGCATATCTTTACGCATCTTCAGATCCAACGCGGCAAGAGGCTCATCCAGCAACAACACCTCAGGCTCATTGACGATAGCTCTTGCAATGGCCACACGTTGTTGCTGACCGCCGGAAAGCGTATCCACATCCCGGTATTCATAATCTGTCATGCCCACCATTTTCAAAGCGGCTTTCACTTTCCTCTCCATCATGTCTTTCGGCATTTTTTTCAGTTTCAAACCAAAAGCGATGTTATCATAGACATTCAAATGAGGGAACAGGGCATATTTCTGGAAGACAGTATTCACAGGACGTTTATGAGGTGGCGTTTGGGTGATCTCCTTCCCGGCAATCCGGATCTCTCCTTCGGAAGCGGTCTGAAAACCGGCAATCAGCCTCAGCAAAGTGGTTTTACCGCAACCGGAGGGTCCCAGGATGGTCACAAACTCTCCCTTTTTCACATTCAGGCTTACATTATCCAAAGCAGTCTTATCATCAAAGAATTTAGAGACCTTCTGCACTTCAATAATGTAATTGTTCTCTTGCATACTTATTCTGTTTTTGGAGTACAAAGGTACATATTTTCCCGCTTTCTCATACAAATCATTTGTATAAACAAGTTATTTGATCAATAGATTACCGATTATTTCTTCTTTACCATAAATAAATATTCATTTAACATTCTGTTTACTCGTGCCTGATGAACATCCGTTACGACGAAACTCAAGCACGAAAAAATTAAAAAAGATTTCAGGATCAGAAAAGAATAAACAATTCGGCTTGTCGGTTATTATTTAAAAATATAATCTATATTTGTAAAAGTAAATATTACATTAACAACGTCACGCATGAAGAAACTTATTTATCTGTTTGCTACTGCCTTCTTTATTTTGTCGGCCTGTAACAACGAAAAAGGATATGAAATCCAGGGAACCGTAGAAGGAGCCTCCGACAACGACATGGTTTATCTCAAAGAAGGACAAGGGCAATTCCTCAGCACCATCCAGTCGGCCCCAATAAAGAACGGGAAATATACCTTCAAAGGAAGACAGGATACGGCAGTGGTACGTTTTCTGACCTTCGACAACGGCGAGGATGAGATCATTACGGAGATCTTCCTGGAAAACGGAACCATCCGGGCCGATCTGGGCAGAGAGAGAAACAGAGTGACCGGCACGCCACTGAACAACTCCTATCAGGAGCTGAGAGAGAAAATGGAGAACTACTCCGCACAGGAAAGGGAAGTCATCAACAGCCTGCAGAGTGGTATGCTCTCGGAAGAAGAGCAAATGGCTAAGTTCAATGAGATCAATACGCTGGGAGAAGGAATGATCGCCTCCATTCAGCAATACATGAAGTCAAATATATCCAACGCTTCAGGTATATTCCTTCTGGGACAATTTTACCCTACTTTAGAAGCGTCTCAGATCGGACCGCTGTTGGCTGAGGTTCCTGCCGAATATCAAAACGACCCGATCATTATCCAGGCCAGACAACAATACGAAACAGCACAAAAAACAGAAGTCGGACAAAAGTTCACTGATTTTGAGATGGATTCTCCTCAGGGAAAACCGATCAGACTCTCCGACTATGCCGGCAAAGGGAAATATGTACTTCTCGACTTCTGGGCGAGTTGGTGTGGACCGTGTATCCGGGAAATGCCCAACATTGTAAATTTTTACGCCAAATACAAGAATAAAGGACTTGAGATTGTAGGGGTGTCACTGGATCGCGAAGAAAACGCGTGGAAAGAAGCCATCAAGAAGTATAACATGACATGGCCGCAAATGTCGGACCTGCAATTCTGGAATAGCGAAGGTGCGCAACTATACAACATACAAAGCATTCCACATGTAATCCTGATAGATCCGGAAGGAACCATCATCTCCAGAGGATTATATGGAAATATGTTAGAAGAAAAACTGGCAGAGATCTTCCGTTGATCCCTCTCCGATCAGATAGAAAGGCAGGACTTTTTCCTGCCTTTTATTGTTTATGGGCAAATTTATGAGGTTGTATTTATCGGGAATTAACGGTCATTCACCGGGGAAAGATACTTTTTGACCGTTAATCCGTTGTATCATAAAGTCCGGAATTCTACTTTTACAAAGAATTCAGAAACACCGTTATTTATGAAAAAGTACAAACACGGTCATCCGGCATGGCATCACCAACTCAACAGTCTCTTTTTTGCCGGGCTATTTATTGTAAGTGGTAGTCTGCTCCTGGCCCGTAATCTCGGGTTGCTCTCCCCTTATGTATTCAGTTTATGGGTATCATGGCCTACACTCCTCATTGCATGGGGAATCCTGCAACTCATCAAATCTCATATTTCTTCCGGACTTATACTGGCAGCTGTCGGTAGTTATTTTCTACTGCCCAGAATACAAGGTATGGATATGTCGTGGATTTCTCTCTACTGGCCTGTCTTTCTGATCATCGCGGGAATATGGCTTCTTACTAAAATGTGGAGACACAAAAATCAGTTCCACAACAAACAAGAGAACTATACATCGGCCTCTTATACAACGACAGAAGGTTTTGTACAGTCGGAAATAACTTTCGGAGGTACAGAGCATATCGTACTGGACCCGGTATTTAACGGCGCACATATCATCAATACTTTCGGAGCTACTCTACTCGACCTGAGACATACCCGGTTGGAACAGGAAAAGACATACATAGATATAGAATGTGTGTTTGGAGGTATCGAATTATACATCCCTTCCGAATGGAAACTTTCCATACTGACTGATACTACTTTAGCAGGCTATACAGATAAAAGATGTACAAGAGAAGATGAGGGTATAGACCACATAAACACCCCGAAAGAACTCATCATACGCGGTAAACTTGTATTCAGTGGTCTGGAAATCAAAAGCTGAAGTTATGGAACAACATCCTTTCGGTAGTTCGGTCACCGGTAGAACCATCCTTCTGATACTGCTGGTAATCGCTCTCTGCATAGAATATGGGTTCCTCAGACAATATACCCAATCTCCTGTATGGATCTGCCTCGTAAGTGCTGCTTATCTATCTGCTTTCTGGGGTATGACAGGCTATCTGACATGGAGATTATTAAACTGGTTACCAGTGTGGCAAGCCCAGATTTTCTGGACATTTTTCTCTCAGGCCGCCATAACAAGCTCCTGGCATTTCCTATTCTCTCTTACAGGTCTTCAGGAAAAAAAGGCGCTACTATCGCAACTTCCTTTCCACCTGCTCTCAGGAGTACTATATTCATTTATAATTCTTCTGTGGTATAGGAACCAACAATACCAAAGAGAGTTAGCCCTTCTCTCCCGGGAGCCACTCCATACCGATATACAAACAAAAGAAGATACCCTACAGAAACAAGAGAACCTGATACAACATATATCTATAAAGAATGGAACACGGATTCATGTTATATCTATAGAAGAGATTCATTATATAGAAGCTTGCGGAGACTACGTAACTTTATTCACCTCTTCGGGGCAATATGTAAAAGAGCAGACGATGAAATACTTTGAGACCCATTTGCCTGCCCATTTATTCATACGCATACATCGTTCTTATATCCTTCATATACAACAGATACTCCGGATCGAACAGTTTGGCAAAGAGAGTTACCAGATCAAACTCAAAAACGGAAATGTACTGCGCGCAAGCAGCAATGGATATAAGTTACTGAAACATAGGCTTAAATTATAAACAGGTAAAAACAGAAAGAAACACAATAACCCAATTCGTGTATACAAAAAAAGGCTGCTCCATTCTGAGCAGCCTTTCTTCATTTAGTATGTAGTTATCAGCTAAACCAACGTACGTAGCAGAAATCTTGTCTGTGAGGCAGTTCCGGATTTTTCGGGAACATACGATAAGCTACCTTAAAGCTACCCGCATTGGACAAGCTATGTTTCACCTGGAACGTATACAGCGTACCTTCTTTCTTAACCACTTCAAACGGTTCTACAGAATAGACATGCTGCTTGCCATCCGGATTGGTATAGATAGTTACCAGTTCCAATCCGATCGCATCGTTCAGGCCTTTCTCATCAATCACATAAGTGATGGTATATTCTTTACCTGTCTCAATAGAAGCAGTGAGCAATTCTTCTGCCTTTTCACAGGAAACGATCTCAATGGAATCCCATTTGGCCGCAACCTCTTCTTTCCACGCCGCGATCTCTTTTGCTTTTGCATTGTTGTTGGCAGAAAGAGCCTTCGAACGCTTGGCCAGTTTGTTGTAGAACTTGCTGTAATAATCGTCTAACTGACGTTTCATGGTATAATGAGGAGCGATCTGAGCGATAGAATTCTTGATGAACTTCATCCAACCTTCCGAATAACCTTTCTTGTTACGCGCGTAATACAAAGGCAGGATCTCCGTTTCCAGGATGCTATAAATCGTAGCAGCGTCCAGTTGATCCTGGTGTTCCTGGTTCTGGTAAGTACGCTTTTCTGTCAGCGCCCATCCGGCACCTTCACGGTAACCTTCGAGCCACCATCCGTCAAGTACAGAGAAGTTCAGTACCCCGTTCATCAGCGCTTTCTCACCGGACGTACCCGATGCTTCCAGCGGACGGGTCGGAGTATTCAACCAGATATCCACACCCAATACCAGACGACGGGCAAGCTGCATATCGTAGTTTTCGAGGAAAATGATCTTGCCCAGGAATTCCGGACGACGGGAGATCTCAATGATCCTCTTGATCAGTCCTTGTCCCGCGCCATCGTGCGGGTGAGCTTTACCTGTGAAAAGGAACTGTACCGGATAATCAGGGTTGTTTACGATCTTAGCCAGACGGTCGAGATCAGTAAACAGCAGGTGGGCGCGTTTGTACGTAGCAAAACGACGACCAAATCCGATCAGCAACGCGTTCGGATTGATCTTATCCATCAATGAAACGATGCGGGAAGGATCACCCTGGTTCTTGAGCCATGCTTCACGGAACTGTTTGCGGATGTAATCCACCAGTTTATTCTTCATGGTTACACGGGTATTCCATACCTCCTCGTCAGATACATTATAGATAGCTTCCCAGATCTTCGGGTTAGACTGATCATTCAGGAAATTCGCGTCAAAATGTTTGGCATACAATTGCTTCCATTCCGTAGCACTCCAGGTAGGGAAGTGTACACCATTGGTCACATATCCTACATGGCTTTCTTCCGGGAAATACCCCTTCCAGATGGAAGAGAACATTTCCTGAGAAACCTTTCCGTGCAGCCAGCTCACACCATTCACTTCCTGTGAAGTGTTGCAGGCAAATACCGACATACAGAAACGCTCCCCTTTATCACCGGGATTGTTACGTCCCAGATCCATCAGATCATCCCAGGAGATACCCAGTTTCTCAGGATATCCACTCATGTATTTACCGAAAAGACCTTCGTCGAAATAGTCATGTCCGGCAGAAACCGGAGTATGTACCGTATACAGAGAAGAAGCACGTACCAGTTCCAGAGCCTGTTCGAAATTCAGACCTCCGGCTACATAGTCACACAGACGTTGCACATTGATCAGAGCCGCATGTCCTTCGTTACAGTGATACACATCCTTTTTGATACCCAACGCCTGCAGGGTCAGAATACCACCGATACCCAACAGGATCTCCTGTTTCAGACGGTTTTCCCAGTCACCACCATAAAGCTGGTGAGTGATCGGACGGTCAAATTCACTGTTCAACTCATTGTCCGTATCCAGAAGATACAGTGAGATACGACCTACATTCACTCTCCATACATACGCATATACAGTATAGTTGATATAGAGCACTGCTACTACCAGCGGATTGCCGTCTTTATCCATGACACGATCCAGAGGCAACTGTCCGAAGTTCTGAGCTTCGTAGTTAGCGATCTGCTGACCATCCATAGCCAGGCTCTGTGTAAAATACCCGTAACGATACAGGAAACCTACCGCACACAGATCCACATTACTGTCAGAAGCCTCTTTCAGATAGTCACCAGCCAATACGCCCAGACCACCGGAGTAGATTTTGAGAACCTGATTCAAACCGTACTCCATGCTGAAATAAGCAACAGAAGGACGTTTCTTGTCAGGCGCCACATTCATATATTCTTTAAATTTAGCGTATACATCGTTCATACGTTTGATGATCGCCTTGTCTTTCGCAAGAACTTCCAGTTTCTCAAAACTGATCCGTTCGAGCAAATACACAGGATTATGACCCACTTCTTTCCACATTTCCGGATCCAGATCATGAAAGAGTTCAGTAGCCTCATAATTCCACGACCACCAGATGTTACGTGCGATCTCAGACAGTTTTTCCAACTCAGCAGGGATATGAGCTTTTACATTCACATCCTTCCAGGTCGGAGTGTTCACATTACTAACCTTAATCTTCATAATGTTTGTATTTACTTGTTGAAAAATAATATGCTATGATAAAAGACGCTGCATCGCTTTGCGCAATGCCACATCGTACGCTTGATAATAATATTCGATGAAGTGTTTCCAGAGTGCTTTTCCTGCCACATCTACAGCATGTTTCCGTATGTCCTTCACTTCCTGATCCGTTTTCGAGGAGAACAGGGAGATCGTATCTTTGATCCCATCAGCTACCTCTGAATAGTTATAATCGGAACGGTGCAATACCTCTACGCCTTCGTTGAGTCCATACTGATGGCGCAGGTTCTTTACCCACAAACCGAAACCAGCCAGATCGGTAGTGATAGTAGGCACATGGAACGCCACACTTTCCAGAGGAGTGTATCCCCAGGGTTCATAATAAGAGGGATATACACTGAGATCCCGCCCGATCAGCAGATCATAATACTCCTTGTTCATAATGCCATCCCTGCCATCCAGGTAACAAGGCACGAAGATCACTTTTACTTTATCTTCGGGACGATTGCCCATACCCATGTATTTCAACATATCCAGGACCTGATCATGGGTCATGTTGTACAACCAATGGGTGATAAACGGACACTCCAACGCGGTCCGGAACTTATCTTTGCTTTTGAGACGGAGTTGAAGATCCTCACGAGGCTCTCCTACCCATCCGGGCACATTGATAAATGCCAATACCTCTCTTTGAAGATTCTTATCCCGTGTCAACCGGTTGAGAGCCTCCAGAAATACGTCAATACCTTTGTTCTTAAATTCGTAACGGCCGCTGGTACCAATGATCAGTGTATCATTACCCATATCCGTACCCAACAGACAGTTTGCCACATGCAGCATAGTGGAACGGGCTCTTTTGCGTTTATTATTGAACGTAATACCTTTGGGTACAAAATCATCTTCAAACCCATTCATAAGCACTACATCCGCTGCTTTATTGAGTAGTTCCTTACATTCGTTGTTGGTGATCTGACTCACTGTGGTAAAACAATCGGCATAATGTGCTGTCTGTTTCTCTATGGAATGTTTGGATTGTACATTCAGTTCCTGGGCCATCTGATCGCCATTGTAGGCAAACAGATAATCATAAAGAGGTTTATCGTTTCCGGCAATCGAACGGCCTACTGTAGTGGCATGCGTAGTAAAAATAGTCGCGATCTCAGGAACCGCGTTTTGCAGGTACAAAGCTCCGAGACCTGTCATCCACTCATGCGCCTGATAAATGACCTTATCACTCTCTGTGAGGTTGAAATGATAAAAACTCTCGACTACTTTTCCGGCAGCATAAGAAAACATAGAAGCCTCGTCATAGTCTCCGTATGCATGAAGAGAATCTACCTGAAAGCTATCCCACATTTCAGCATAGATCTCGTTCTTAATAGAAAAGAAAGGTTGAAAATCAACCAGGATCACAATCGGATTGCCCGGAATGTTCCACCTGCCAACTCTGACCAGCAGATTGTCTTTCGTACGGGCATGATCTCTCCACCCTACACAAAGATTATCGGATTCTGAAAACAAAGGATTCTCTTTTCCTTTCCATATATCGGGGCCTATGAAAAAAAGTCTATCGCGAAATTTATTCTGTAAGGTGTTTGCCCGGGTAGACAACACCGTATAAATCCCTCCCACTTTATTACATACTTCCCAGCTGGACTCAAATATGTAATCGGGAGTCAGTAAATCTTTAACCATAATTTTATTAAAACTCCTATTATCTTAACTGCAGGCGCAAAAATACAGATTATTTATTGAAAAATAATAGATTAATCGAAAAATGTTAATCGGATGTTTCAAACAAACGTTTACAGCCTACATAGCTAAAGCCAGGAAATAATTGAGGAAATCCCGATTCATTCTGAAAAAAAAGTAATGAAATCAGGAATCCGGAAAGTAAAGAATTTCAGACAAGAACAGCCGTCCGCAATCAAAGAGATATACTACAGATACGGGACTTCATACCTATTACAGCCACATATTCCCATCCTCCGTTATCTGAACAATTTTCAAAGACTATGTTATCTGATCAGCAATCAGAATGAACCAAAAATTCCAAACAAAAAGTATGAAACAGAATACTACATAAAATCAGAAAAACAATTCGCACATCAGACAAAAACAAAAGGCACTCCCTACGTAGTGGAATGCCTTTTATATAGAAAGATACTGATCTATTTATGCCAAAGCACTACCGATCAGGAAAGTGGCCGCTAAAGCTACAATCGCATACAATTCGGGGAATACCGCAAGGATCAATGTATTACCAAATACATTATAACCCTGTCCGATAGCGGCAATACCATTGGCACACACCTGTCCCTGACGGATAGAAGAGAAAAGTGCTACAATTCCCAATGCGATACCAGCTCCCAGAACTGCACTCGCCTGGATAGCACTGATCCCAGGAGTCAGAATACCAAAAATATTCTGGAACATAAAATACCCGGCAAATCCATACAATCCCTGTGTACCGGGAAGAGCAGTCAGTACAAGGAAGTTACCGAAAGCACCATCGTTTTTCTTCAAAGCACCGATGGCAGCGTTGCCCGCTATAGTTACACCGTACGCACTACCGATACCAGACAAACCAACCATTACTGCAATACCTAAATAGGCAATAAACAAATTCATTTCCATAATTTTATTCTGTTTTTACTGTTTATAATCCGATTAATTCATTTTTCCAAAAGGACTGTATTCTTTTCCTCCGCCTTCATACCCGGAGTTCTTGAAAAACTCCACAAAGGTCAGACGCATAGGATGTACCATGGCTCCCAACACATTCATAAACATATTGATCGCATGTCCGATCACAAAGATCAAGATCATCACAATAGGCCCGGCAATTATGTTATCCGGACTCATACCTACAGCCAGGCTATTGAATACTCCGGCCAGGATACCTCCGGACAATCCCAGAGCGAAAAGACGCACATACGAAAGCACATCGCCCAGCAAACCGGTGGCCATGTTGTACGAATCCCAGAAGCCCAGTCCGATATTCAGGAAAATATTTTTTCCGGGACTGTTGTAAAGGAAGATCATGGCAGCAGAAATTCCTAACAAGACCAGATAAGGTGTACTGCCTAACGACATTACGCCCGGCACCAATGCCGCGAACGCAGTAGATAAAAGCAGAATGATCCAGCCAATGGTAGCCACCGCATATTTAAACCCGAACTGTATGAACTGATTCACAGCTTTCAGGATCATTCCGAACAGGATCTGCACACATCCCAGGATAAGAGCCAGCTGGAACATATCGTTGTTGTCCAGATAGACCGCCTCTTTGATCCGTTGAATGAATGGTACATCAATGTCGTACAAACTGAAACCGAAGAATGTTCCGGTCAGCAATCCACAGAAGAAGGTGGACGCAGCCAATATCTGTACCAGGGAAATGATCGATTTCACAGACCTGGATTTGTTCCGGGTAAACAAACTGTATGCCGTCACACAAAGAAAGATAAAGAGTCCATACCCCGAATCACCCAGACACAGTCCGAAAAAGACCATGAAGAAGGGAGCAAAGAACGGGGTCAGGTCCAGTTCATTGTATTTAGGAAGCATATACAGCTTTGTGATCGGTTCAAACCAGGAAAAGAAACCTTTATTGTCCAGCAAAATAGGGACATTATCTTCCGGAGTAGGATCGGCTATTTCATAATATACCTGTTGTGTATCCAGATAGGCTTTCAGATCGCTTTCTTCTGCTGCCGGTATCCATCCCTGCAAAAGCATCAGTTTATCACCAGACAGCTGTTCGGTACTCAGTAGTACCCGCGACAGTTCGGCCTGGTTGTTCAGGTCACGGATCGCAGCCTTCACCACAGGGATTTCCGTATTTGCCAGTGTTTTCAGTGCTTCCTCATTCGCGGTGAGTTCCTTACGGATCTGTTCGGAAAGCAGTTCAACCTCATGGATAGAATGTTTCGGCAACCTCATTTCTTCCGCATCAGGTACAGCTTCTTCTCCCGGCCAGGAGACAGTAATGAAATACACACGAGAGGATACCCGGTTGATAACAACCGCATTGAAATCAGTCACCCACTCTTCACGGAAATTATTTTCCGAACAACTATAGAAGCCGATACGAAGTCCGCTCTCTTCAAGCTGACGTACAAAAGCCGGATCAAAATCTCCCCAGGGAGCCAGTTGTTCCAGTTCCTTATCGTAGCTTTGCAACTGCTGTTGCAGCCTGCTCTTTTCCGTGCTCAGCGCATCTACCTCTTCCATCACCTTCAGACCGCGTTCAGGATCTTCTTCCGTATCCGATGTTGTTTCCGTACGCAGTGCTTCGAGTTGTTTCAGGGTAGCCGTCAGCCGGAGTGTCAGACGTGCTTTTTCCTGCAACTCCTGACTCTCGGCAATATTGGATTGTTTTTCAGAGACATGCACTACACCCCGCTCACGGATATGCTGCAAAAACTCATCATATTCTTTATGATAGACCAGAAAGGTCAGTTTTTTCATCTTTGCTATCATTCCTCAGCCTCCTTTCTTTTCTCCTGTTGCGATTTAAGGATCTTCTGAGACGATTTGGAAAGATTTTCTTCATCTTCCATGAAACGTTTGATCTTTCGCAACGCATCCTTATATCCCGGTATCTGCACCTTCTCAAAAAGATTCACCTTCTGAGTAGTTTTTCTGCGCGCATGTTCCAATAATCTGAGTTTAGCTATAAGAAATTCTCTCTCAATAGCCGACTGAGCCAATCCCTGTAACAGTTCAATCCCTTCCGAATACCATTTCGGAGCATTGAACAAACTATAGGGACGTACCTCAAACTCCACATGATCCAGCATCGGAACTCTCACACCGGCAATCTTCCGAATGCTCAGGTGCACATCCTTTACACTGATCAGTGAAGGGTCAAACTCATTCCATAACGCGAACATGGCTTCATAAGTCTGGATCTGAACCTCCAGTTTCTCCTCCATTGCCGCAGCCTCAGTTTTGCATTTCTTCACCTCCATACGCAGAGCACTCTCCTTATTCTTGATAACAGGAAGCGTACGTACCCGCATCTTGAGTTGCTTATCGAGCTGTTGCAACGAAGTTTTATTGTATTGAAATTTTATAGCCATTTCTATGATTATTCGTTTGGATCGGGTGAAAATATCCGCATGTGTATGCCACACACCGATTATTTCCAGAACTCATCTACCAACTCCTTCTTGATATTCACCTCTTCCGGACGGAAGTATTTACCAAATAGTCCCCAGGCAACATCCAACATTTCTGTTGTATTCAGGTTTACATCAATCGCCAGCAACTGGTTGGAGTAGTCCTTGGCAAATGCCAGGGTACGTTCGTCGTAGTTGGTCAGGTCGAATCCATTTTCCAGTTTCGTCCTGGCATTGGCCGCGTCCGCATACAAACGTACAGCGGCATTCATTACCTGGGGATGGTCTTTACGGGTCTTTTTACCTGTTACCAACTGTTTCAGACGAGAAAGTGAACGGAACGGGTCTACAACCACCTTACCAATATCACTGTCTCTGCGCAGGAACAACTGTCCTTCCGTAATGTAACCGGTATTATCGGGCACCGCATGGGTGATATCCCCACTTGACAATGTGGTCACGGCAATGATCGTTATAGAACCTCCCTGTGGGAACTGCACTGCTTTTTCATAGATCTTCGCCAGATCCGAATAGAGCGAACCGGGCATAGAATCTTTCGAAGGGATCTGGTCCATACGGTTAGACACAATCGCCAGAGCGTCGGCATACGAAGTCATATCCGTAAGCAATACCAATACCTTCTGGTTGTGTTCCACCGCAAAATATTCAGCCGCTGTCAGTGCCATATCAGGTACCAGCAGACGTTCTACTGCCGGGTCTTCCGTCGTATTCATAAAACTCACAATACGATCCAGTGCTCCGGCATTGGAAAATACATTCTTAAAATAGAGGTAGTCGTCATTCGTCATCCCCATACCTCCCAGAATGATCTTGTCTGTCTCGGCACGCAACGCCACCGTAGCCATTACCTGGTTGAAAGGCTGATCCGGATCGGCAAAGAACGGGATCTTCTGTCCGGATACCAACGTATTATTGAGGTCGATCCCCGCGATACCGGTAGCAATAAGTTCCGAAGGTTGCTTACGACGTACCGGGTTCACAGAAGGTCCGCCCAGTTCCACCTCCGTTCCTTCAATCTCCGGACCACCGTCTATCGGATCACCAAAGGCGTTAAAAAAGCGTCCGGCCAGTTGCTCACTCACCTTCAGGGTAGGAGCTTTCCCCAGAAACACAACCTCCGCATTGGTTGGGATACCTTCTGTTCCCTGAAACACCTGCAAAGTTACCTCTTCTCCAACAATTTTCACTACCTGGGCCAGTTTGCCGTCCACAGTAGCCAGCTCATCGTTACCAACTCCCGTCGCTTTCAGCGAACAGGTAGCTTTGGTAATCTGAGTGATCTTGGTATATATCTTTTGAAATGCTTTTGTTGCCATCTTGATATCTGCAATTTATCTGTTTATGTTTCACAACTGGATTTTCCGCTCTTCTACCATCGCCTGGAGTTGACTACGGAAATCTTCATAGGCTTCCGACTGATATTTGGAATAGTTCATCTGCTTACACAGGTTGATCAGCTTCTTGAAATAATCCATTACCTCGTTGAAGTTATCAAACTCAAACTCTGTCCGGCAGATGTCAATCACCATATCCACAATAGCCTCCTGACGCTCCATAGGGGTCACAGCATCTATTTCATCAAAAGCATCCTGTTGCAGGATCACAAAGTCGATCAGTTCCGATTTCCAGAAAGTAACATGGTATTCTACAGGAACACCGTCATCCCCCAGGATATTGATCTGTTCGGCAATCTCCTTACCACACTGCAAACGGGTTTTCAGGTCATTTACCTTATCAATCCACTGATCGTTGATCCATTCGTTGATATAGCCTGCAAACTCCGGATACTCCAGGTATTTAGAGTAAGAGTCAATGGGGTTTACAGCCGGATAGCGTTTCTTATCGGCACGATCCTGCTCCAACGCGTAGAAACAGCGCGCCACCTTCTTGGTATTCTCCGTTACCGGTTCTTTCAGGTTACCTCCCGCAGGCGATACAGTACCGATAAAAGTAATAGAACCTGTTTCACCATTGGCAAGAGTCACATACCCCGCGCGACCATAGAAATTGGAAATAATCGCCGAAAGGTCCATCGGGAAAGCATCCGGTCCGGGCAATTCCTCCATACGATTCGACATTTCACGCAATGCCTGTGCCCAACGCGAAGTAGAGTCGGCCATCAACAGCACCTTCAGTCCCATCGCGCGGTAATATTCACCAATGGTCATAGCCGTATATACCGAAGCCTCACGTGCCGCTACAGGCATGTTGGATGTATTGGCGATAATAATCGTACGCTCCATCAGTTTTCGACCCGTATGCGGATCCACCAGTTCCGGGAATTCGGTAAAAATCTCCACGACCTCGTTGGCACGTTCACCACAGGCAGCAATAATTACGATGTCTGCTTCCGCCTGCTTGGAAATCGCGTGCTGAAGCACCGTCTTTCCTGTTCCGAAGGGTCCGGGAATAAATCCGGTTCCTCCTTCTACAATCGGATTCATCGTGTCTATCACACGTACACCAGTCTCCAGCAATTTGAACGGACGGGGTTTCTCTTTATAATTGCTCATGGCCTTTTTCACCGGCCATTTCTGTACCATATTCACTTCCACATCGTTGCCGTCAGCGTCTGTCAGTACAGCAATGGTATCATAGATCCGGTAATCCCCCTCAGGAGCCACAGATTTAACTGTACAGGTTCCTGGCAAGGTGAAAGGAGCCATGATCTTCAGCGGCTGGAAGTTTTCATCCACCTGTCCCAGCCACGCAGAAGCTTCCACTTTATCGCCGGGCTGCACCAGAGGAGTAAAATGCCATTGCTTCTCCTTATCCAAAGGGAAGGTATAATCACCGCGTTTCAGGAACACTCCTTCCATCTTATCCAGGTCGTTCTGCAATCCGTCGTAATTACGCGAAAGCATACCTGGCCCAAGAGTTACTTCAAGCATATGTCCGGTGAATTCCGCCTCCGCCCCCATTTTCAGGCCGCGCGTACTTTCAAACACCTGTACATACACAAACTTCCCAACTACCTTGATAACCTCCGCCATCAGTTTGTCGCCACCAGTCTCAATGTAGCAGACCTCATTCTGTGCTACCGGACCGTCAACGATGAGGGTTACCATATTGGCAATAACACCATTCACAGTTCCTTTTGTTGCCATATATATTTATGTTTATTTTTTAAATTCGTCAGGGATCTGTACATTGTTCTTCAATGAGTCTATCATACTCCGGAACAACTGATTTCCCTTTTCTTTATCCAGTGCGATCCAACGTTCGATCATTTCCAGTTTCACCAGAAAAGCAAACAAACGCTCTACTGTAAAGTAATTAAAGAAAGTAGCATCTTCCAGCCAGTTCCAACGCAAAGTGTCTACTCTCTTCTCCCGATCTATCAGTTCCGGGGTTTCGGTTATCTTGATCAGATCCTCTAAGTAATCCACCTCGGTCGATAATCCGAACTCACGGGCACTGGAAGTACGCAAAGCATCTGCTACAAGAGTATCTCCAACAATCAGCGGAGCTACCTCCCATTTGTATTTCCGTGCGGTCAGAGCTACCAGAATATTATTTATATTCAGATTGAAAGCAAACCAGTCCGAAATAAACTTATTCTCGCATTTAATGCCATAATCGTAATAATAAGCGGACAGTTTGTCTTCCCAAAGGATACTCTCTTCAGTAGCCTCAAAATAGGCAGCAATAAAAGAACTCAGATAAGAAGGGAATATGACAGGATTTACTTCTCCACCCTCCTGAACCACGGCTATGTACTCGTTCAACTCTTCCGCGGTATATTTCCCTCTCGGATCGATCTCCGCCTCTTTATCTTTAAGCAATCTCAGCACATTGATGTTGTCGTATTGCAGATAGAAAAGATCAATCAACGGTTTATCTTTTTCCGTCAGAGAGTCATAAAGTTCTTCTTTGAAACTGGCTACTGTATAGTTCAGTTTGTTGTCTTCCGGAGAAAGATCAGGCAAACTGGCTATTAAGTAATAATATTGACTCATATTATATATAAAGATTGCTGGCGAAGACTCCATATCGAAACATACAAGTCTGTTACCAACCTGTGATCCAAAGTCTTCAGCATGTATTTTAAGGGATTAGAAAAGCATTTCCACCAGCTGTGGACGCAGGAATTCCTTGAAATAATTCATAAATTCCTCTTCACCAAAGTTCACTTTATAAGAACCATCAGCCGGAGAGATAGTGAACAAGGTTTTGATACCGTTTACCTCTTCTATACGTACCCCCCCATCAAGCAATGTTTTGGCATTGGCTGCAAAATATTTTTTGAGAGATTCCGCATCAGCAACAGAGATCACAATAGGCTCATCCACGCTCCACTTAGAAGCCAATGCCACAATAAAGGCATTGAGGAAATCTTTATTTCCGGCAAACTCTTTCACCGGAGCTTCGACGATCTTATTCGTTACCAGCGTAGCAATCTCAGATTTAAGTGCATTCACCGCCTGACCAGCAAACAATTTAAGCTCTGATTTTGTGTTTTCTTCCAACTCATCCGCGGATTTTCGCGAATCCGCTAAAATACTTTCAGCTTGTTTGTGAGCATTTTCGATGATTTTCTTCGCTTCATCCTGAGCATTTGCAATAAGTTTTTCAGCTTCCTGTGTACCTTTTTCAACACCCTCACGATAAAGCTTATCGGTCAACTCTTGAATTTTGTTTTCCATAATCAGGGGACTATTTTAGAAGTTTAAATTGATAATCTAAAAGATTTTCCCAAAAATACAAAAAAACCCCATATAACAATGTAAATGCCATGTGAAAACTTGAAAGATTAATTGAGTTTTTGTTAAAAGAGAGTCGTTTTTTAATATCTATGTTACAATTTTCATTCTTTATCTCCAAAAAATCACAAGTAACTTCGACAGCACTTGCCACAGAACTATAAATAGCAGAAAGAAAATTTATAAAAATGTTCCTATAGCAAAACTCAATCCAGTAACACCAATGGATAAAAAACAGGAAGTATACAGAACGATTTACTAAGAGATTCATTAAAGAACCCAACACCAAGTTGTAAGACTTCTTCTCTGCCATCCCCTCGCGCATCTGAGAAGGTGGTATAAGTTCCATAAAAGGGATAGGGTGTAAATAGTTTAGGGTAGCCAGGGGAGTAAAGTAAGGTCGAGGCATATATATATGTGCAAAAAAAGAGCGGGTTAGTTTCCTTTGTTGAAACTAACCCGCTCAGC
>JAJQDI010000018.1:140515-321329 GCA_021202275.1 Bacteroides sp. | reverse complement strand
TCTCTAAATCTTAAATTATTTTAGCGGACACTAGTGCACGACGTGCGTCTCAGCATACCGAATGGAAAGGTATATACCTTGCGATATACTTTTTTTGTTGGATATATATCACGAAGTCGCACAGCGTTCAGATGTGCATCACGGAGACGCATGCCTTTGTGTGGGACACACACCGCGGAGACGCGCATTTCTGTGTTGGACGTACAACGCGGAGACGCACGCCGTGCGTCTCTACAGGTAACCCCCTTCTCTGATGGAAATTCACGTGTTGAATACGCGTATGGATAGATCGTATACAGCGTCTCAGCATAGCGATACGGGAGTATGTGTGCAATTCATGGATGAATACTTACTTATCCATACAAATGGTCACGGTGCTTGGGTGATAATGCGCTGACCGGAATCATGAACCAGCCACGCCTCCTGAATCATTTTTAATGGCTCAGCATCGTCTTTTCCGGGGGTACTGTACTGAACCAGGGCCGGTGAAGCTGATCCGGGAAGAGGCAGAAGGGGAACGGATTCTAAACTTTTTAAACTTTATTTTGTTAATGTAAAAGGAAAGTAAGTGTTTTCTTTTCGTAGATCCTCTGCTTTTCTTGTGCAGATGCCTGGTAGTAACATAGTCCATACACAGGATAAATGTTTTTATGGAAAGATACCAACTGTATATTTATATGATTAATCCGTTGTATACATGAAGAAAATTTGTTTCTCCCTGCTCTTTCTGATTCTCTCTTTACCGGGTTTCTCTCAGAATGAGACACAATATGATGAATTTACCACGGAGGCCCTGGCGCTTTTCGAAGAAGAGAAATACCTGCAGGCGGCACGCCTGTATTCCAAAGCTTTTTCTTTGCCTGAAGTTCCCGTTGCCGATACGGATCGTTACAACGCGGCTGCCTGCTGGTCGATGGCAGGTCAGGTAGATTCCGCCTTTGTGCAGTTGTATAAGATCGCGGGCAACGGAGATTATGAAATGCTGGAATATATCAATGGAGATACGGATCTGGACAATCTGAGGTCTGACTATCGCTGGGAGGAGGTAATGGCTTTGCTGCGTACCAATAAATTGCGTGCGGATATCCGCCTGAACCGTCCTTTGATGGCGAAACTGGAAAAGATCTATGATGATGTGCTGCTGTACCGGAATCAGTATCAGGAAATACGACAACAATACGGTCCGCAATCCGAATTGCTGGTGGCACAGTTGGATCTGATACGTGAACAGGATTCTATCCAGCTTGCTGAGATCACTCAGATCTTAGACAAGCGCGGGTGGCTGGGCAAAGAGATCGTGGGCCGTAAAGGAAATCGCGCGTTCTTTATGGTATTGCAATATGCCGACCCGGAGGTTCAGGAGAAGTACCTGCCTATGATGCGGGAGGCAGTAAAGGCAGGAGAAGCCTATCCGGCTGATCTGGCCCAATTGGAAGATCAGCTCGCTATAGAGAAGCGCGGCAAACAGTTGTATGGGACTCAGATCGGATACGATGCGGAGAGCGGCAAATATTATATATATCCGGTGGAAGATCCTTACCGGTTGAACGAAAGGCGATCGGCAGTAGGGCTCAACCCAATGCAGGATTATCTGAACCTGTTTGGACTGGTGTGGAACCCGCAGTTGTACGGACCTGCTTCGGAAGAAGAATAAAAAAGAGATGGGGATGCTATTGTGCTCTTTGTGAGATAGGAGTTTGTCAATCAAACGTTTTTTAAATGAAAAAACCGGGTATTCAGGAGTTTCCTTTATATCCGGTTTTTTGCTCTTCCTCTTGGACTTGAACCAAGGACCCCCTGATTAACAGGTGCAGATTGGCTATTATCCATTGGTAGAAATCGTATTCAAATAGAGTAATAAATACTGGTTTACAGGCTCCTATAAGAGACTTTTTCTCTTTAGTTTCAATCGGATATTAATCTTATACCAAGATATTGCAAAACGTGTGTAACGCCCATTTATGGATGAATATATAGTCTAAAGGTACTGCGCACAGTTGTGATTATTACCAATGTAAAAAATAAGAAATCTATCCTCCTGTTTTTGAAAAAACACATACCAGGAAGTATTATTATTCCTTTTGTATATAACATACGATAAATCTACTCCGTATTTATCAAAATATTTAGGCGCTGGTTTTTTTAATTTTCGGTTAATTGAAGATTCTATTTGCTCAAATATCCAGTCTACATAGTCATACGCTGACTCCTTAAAGCCAAAATACTCCTTATCATATAGAATATCCACAAGCTCATTCAAATAATCGGCCACATTCTTGTGATAAATTACTTCCATTACTTTTCAGCAAATAATTTATCAATATGCCTGTGTACTCGCTGCTTGATTTCTTCTCCAGATACAAAGTCTTCGGATAATATTTGTGTATTAACGTACACGTCGGAAGACTTTACAGGGGTGATTGCATAAGCTTTGTCACGGCCACGCTGAACTATAATTTGCTCACCTTTATCGGCCCTATCCATATACTCGGCTTGCTTATCTCTAAATTCTCTGCTACTTATTACTAACATAATACATAAAATTAGGTGTGTGTCAAATTGGTACGACATTGGTACAAATGTAGTGATAATTCTGATATGAAGGTCATCTATATATATTAATCTTTATATATTAGCTATTTTAAAGCTATTTTGTTCAAAGTTGTCCGTTTCACAGTTCTTTTGTAAAATAGGTAGTAAACTCTTTAAAACATCATTACTTACAAACTCCATATACTTATATCGCCAGGGATTTTGGGATATATAGCATATTATGAATTAAACCAATAATAGTATGTTTTCATATTCAAAAGACGGTATCAAAGTGAGTACATGTATCGATACCCGGAAGGCGAATGCACAAGGCACATACCCAGTTAAAATCCAGGTCAATTACAAAGGTGTGAGAGAGTATTTCCCGACAGGAAAATCCTTATCAAAGAGGAATGCGAAAGTCTCCCGGAGCATAGAAGCCGCCCCTATAAAGACATCCGAGATGATATACAAAGCAGCTTTGAAGTCATAAAAACAAACATTGAACAACTTGCAGAAAGAAGAGACTCATCGCTCGGGGATCGTATGGCGTCGGCAACTGTTGGGAATACCCGTCCCGGTGAGCGACAAATTTACAAAATAGGTCGTGTAAAATGAACTGTGTCAGTTTTGTTTTCTATCCAAACTCATCGCTCGGGGAACGCCCAGCGGCAAGGGGCAGGAGCACCCGTCCCGACAAGCGACAAATTTATAAGATTTTAAATCTATTTGCAAATTTAATGGCCAATTGTCCGGCCGTAGCTGCCCAGTTTGCCAGTGGCATGGTCCATTTCTTGCGGATATTGCGGTAGGCTAAATAAACGAGTTTTTCCAGTGCTGTGTCATTTGGGAAAACTCCTTTATTTTTAGTGACCTTGCGCAGTTGTCTGTGGTATCCTTCTACTGTATTGGTTGTATAGATGATCCTTCTGATACCTTCGGTATAGTCAAAGTAAGCAGATAGTCTATCCCAATTCTCACGCCAGGACTTTATAACGATAGGATACTGCTGCCCCCATTTAAGTTCCAACTCATCCAAATTAGCCTGAGCTGTCTCTTTGTTTACCGCCTGATAAACTGTTTTTAAGTCCTTTAAAAACTCTTTTTGATGTTTGCTACTTACATATTTACAGGAATTACGGATTTGATGGACGATACAGAGCTGTACCGTGGTCTGAGGAAAGACACTGAATATAGCATCAGAAAAGCCTTTTAGGTTATCAATACTGGCAATGAGTATATCCTTTACACCCCTGTTTTGAAGATCTGTCAGAACAGCCAGCCAGAAATTAGCTCCTTCACTCTTTGAGATATACATACCCAGGACATCTTTACGACCTTCTTTATCAATACCCAGAACATTATAAATAGCACGAGATACAGAACGACCGGATTCATCCATTACTTTGTAATGAATGGCATCCATCCAAACGATAGGATACACAGCCTCTAAGCTCCGGTAGCGCCAGGCTTTGATCTCAGGCAGTACACGATCCGTTATTGCACTTATAGTATCAGCATAGACCCGGTTACCTAAGTTTTCTTCCATCCAATCACTGATCTGGCGGGTACTGTTACCTAAAGCATACAAACCAATGATACGATCAGCCACACTTTCAGCCAATATGGTTTCCCGCTTCTTGATGAATTGAGGCTCAAAACTCGAAGTACGGTCACGCGGAGTAGAAACAGTTACTTCACCCAAAGGAGTTTGAATCTGTTTACTCATCTTACCATTACGGCGATTGCCCAAACTGCGTTCCTGATCAGTTAAGTGAGCATCCATCTCACCTTCCAAAGCCGAATTTAAAATACTCTCTAATAAAGGAGCAAAAGTACCATCTTTACCAAGTAAAGGCTTACCAGACTTAAGTGCTCAAGAGCCTTTTGCTTAATCTCTTCAAAATTGAATTCTTGTTCCATAAGAAAAACTGTGTTAGTAAAAATAATAATTTATTGCTTACTGACACAGTTTAATTTACAGTCTCACAAAATTTTAAATCTCTTTCCCAATTTAATGGTTACTGCTCGGTTGTTGTCTCCCATTATTGTTCTATTCTTCTTCCCAAAACGATTTTCATTCTATAATTTCTTCCTGTTTATATAAACTGAGTTTAATACAATATTCCAACTTATGACTATAATCAATATATATATTATACAAAATCCACAACCTCAATTTTACTTTTTACTTCGGCTATATTATTTCGTGTATCCTCTAATAGTTTGAAGGAAGGATTGATAAAGTTTTCTTTGATTTGTTGGGATTGTTCTGATAATATTTGTTTGCTATTAGCGTTTGTAAATACTTTATTACATGTAGCTTTAAATTCATTAAGCGAACTACTATATTCGATTAAAAAAGTTTTTAGTTGACTTTCTTTTTCAACCAATTGTACATGAAGTGATGTATTATTAGAGTTGTATTTTCTTGATGTGATCATTTTTAATATTTCATCTGTCTGTTGATTAAGCAAATCACTAATCTTTTGGCCCTGATTATCAATTAAATCGTCTCTAAATTTATCAAAACCTTCTTCTAATACATGGGATACAGTTTCCTTTTTACTTTCAAGTATCTTATTTTCTATATTTTCATAATATTGATTATACTTATCTTTTTTCCTACTTATAAAAATGGCTATTAATGCTGAGCTTCCATTTATTAATAGTCCTAATAACCATTGTTGCCCTACTGTTAGATTATCTTGTGTATAATATTTTGGCAATATATAAAATAATCCCATAGAAATAATTAAAATCAAGAGAAATGGTATTGACGCTTTTAAATAATATAAAATTCGTTTTCTTCTTATTCTATTTAAATCTTCATCTTTTGCTATCTCGGCTCTTGTAAGTCTTAAATTAATGGATTGTATTTTTTCAAAAAAGTAGTCTTTTACGCTATTATCAGATTCTCTCTGTAAAGCTTTCAACCTTAAATTATAAGAGTTTATTATATCGGATTCATCAGTCTTAATATCTTTTAGATCTGCTTCGGTAGTGAGTACCGGAGTATCGTATGTAATAGTATTCAATTTTATATATATGTTCGAACAGCTTTTTTCAAATTTGTATTTAGATATATTATAGTCATTAAGTATTTCAGATTCTGCCTGCAATAAATGTACATTTGTATCAGGCTCGGAATTATCAATATGATCCAATTGATCACTGAGTCCTAATTTTTTAATATAACTTTTAGCTTCAGTAGAAAAGGCAGCAACTGTGAATATTTTTACACCATTTTTATATGTTTCAAAAATTTCTTTCAATATTTCTTTTGCTTCATTAATGTGTTTTTCAATATTCTCAACAGGATTATTGTTTTTAGTTCTGATTTTTAATGAGTCAATATGTTTCTTCAATTCGTCATAAAAGTAATTTAAGTATCCAAATGTTTCTTCGCAGTAATTATTATATCTTTCATGTATATTATCTTCTATTGAATTCTCGAAACACCTCTCTTCCAGATGTGTATTTAAATCATCTTGTACAAATTCAATATTCACTGGTAATTTATTGTCAATTAGCTCAAATATTTTTTTTGTATTTTCCCCCTAAGATCAATTAATGACGATTTCATTTGCATTTTATAAGCATCTGTTTTGTATTTGTTGCTTATTTTATCAGTTTTAGATATATCTGTATGCCATTCTTTATTACACTTTAAATTTGAAAATTCGGAAGGAGTAGATAATGCTTTATAAATATTATTATTTGCTAATACTGACCCCTCCAATATTTGTTTTATCTTGTCATCTATCGTACGCCAAGAGTTGACCATTTTATCTGTGCCGATCAACGTATTTTTTTCATATTCTTGAAGCTTAAGCTTAGCTTGGGAAAAATATTTTTCTATTGTCTCAATCTTTACTGTTATTAGTCCTATAAAATATTCTTTGATTAATTTTAATGTTTTAGTAAAGTAATCTATCTTATGATCATGAAGTCTCAATATATTACCATAGTTTTCAGGGTTACAATAAAAATCAATTTTTTCTTTTAAATCAGCAATTCTGTATTTCTCATGATTATCGATTAATATAAAGTCATCATATTCCAATTCAATTTCAACCACTTGTTTTATTCTGGCTACTAATTCTGATGCAAAATTTGTATATTTATCACTATCAAAGTTACTTTCATTCAACAATTCAAGAGTGTTTATT
This sequence comes from Bacteroides sp., assembly GCA_021202275.1. GTDB lineage: Bacteria > Bacteroidota > Bacteroidia > Bacteroidales > Bacteroidaceae > Bacteroides. The sequence continues at coordinate 314,625 of JAJQDI010000018.1, read as the reverse complement.
TTAAATTCATTTCCTCTGGTTATCAAAAAGAGAGTAGGAATGTTTGCTAAATGCTTCTCTTTCTCTTTTAATAGAGGGATATCCGCGTTTGTTAACGGATGCGTTGCCGCCATACAATAAACCAATAAGTCGCAAAGTGGCAAGGAATCTCGTACTATCTCCTCAAAGGTTGAAGGATCACCTGATCCAGGTGTATCCATAATTACCTTATCTTTTAGCGAATCATTATCCTCAATTAATGTAACCACAACTGGTATTTGCCCATGATTGGTTAATTTAAGAACATCTTCACTGTTTTTTTACTGGTAATTAATGTAATTTGATCATCAGTAGGGTTATGATTCGTCTTTTTTTCATTAGTTGTTCCATCCAATTTCAATATTGAATTAATGGTACTGCTTTTCCCAGAGGAAAAATGACCTAAAAAACCAACATAGAAAAGATTATTTGTTCTTTTGCGATATTGATTTGTAGCCCTTTCAATACGTTTAAGTTGATTGATGTTTTCAACGCTGATAGGGTTAGTTGTTAATTCTAAAATATTTTCAACTAACTCATTTTTAAGTTCAGTGTTTAATTTTTTTATTCCGATAGCTAAATTATCACTTCTTAAGTCTTGGTTTTCAGTGCTCATAGTCTCAGATATTTATAATTTATTTGATTATTACGTGTTCAATTACTGTTATTCTTTCAGGGAATTTTCATATTCCAATACTCATTCCACATATTTAGTTGTTTTTCTATTTACTGAATGAATTTATCGCCCACAATCAGATAGTTATAACCCAAAGGTACTGTCCATTGATATTTCGTGCATTAAGCTGATTTCATTCTAAAAAATCGTATTGAATCATACGTTCATATTCATCAAAGATATCTTTTTTAACAACAAATGAAATAAAACTTTAAATATTGAAACAATTGATGAAATTTATCTTCATCATATTGTTCAAATTTGGGGATGATATTCTGTGGGGTATTCCTTGGATTGTATATGAGAGGGTATCAAATAACGTAATATGCGGTTTAAAAAGCCTGTACCTTGAAACGTTTATATGAACTAATGAATTAAGTGAACCACCTTTATAGAACTTTTTTCTTAAATATTAAAAGCTAGTAATAGGATATAAATACTCTCTACTTGAACCTCAAGTAATTCACTGCTCATTTTCAATTATTTGTTTTTACTAGTATTATTTTAAGATCGTACCAGTATAATATTCACCATAACACAACCATTTACCATCCCTCAACATATCCCAAGAATTATTCCAGCAGGGTGTTATTTTAGTAGGGATACAGTCACAAACAACACCCGGCTCAAAGTTACAAAATAGAGACCGTTGCACACGATTTGCACACAAAACAGCGTAACTCTTTATATTACAATAGCTTTCAAAAGCGAAAATTTCTAAAAGAAAGGTAAAAACACTGCATATAAGTAACTAATGAGCCAGAATTGCACCTTCTCCGACCTTAGGGATATACTCTACTAGTACCTAAGCAGAGACTATATTACCGGTGTGTTTTGAGGTGCAATATACCCCTAAAGCGCGTGCAAATTATATGCAACAAAAAGAAACAGCCACTTACTTGATTTTGTAAGTGGCTGATTGCCAAGCTCTTCCTCTTGGACTTGAACCAAGGACCCTCTGATTAACAGTCAGATGCTCTAACCGACTGAGCTAAGGAAGAATGTTTGCTTCAATGTGATTGCAAAAGTAATAGCTTATTTTGATATATGCAATTTTTGAGAAATAAAAAATAGGAATTAAATGATTATCCGCTGGTTTATAGATAGATGGTGGCTTTCGCTACGTATGTCCGGAAAGTGATGGAGCATGGGACGACAAGATCCGTACCACGGTCTGTATATTTAAAAGCGTACCTACGCTCCTACGAGAATTTTTTACTTAAAGTTTTTGTGTTTTTTGCCTTCACGCCTTCACATAGGTGTATAAGATGTTGTATAATAATGTATTAAGTGTGAAGGTAGACTGTCTTTTATGCTTTCACTTGCTTTCACACCTTCACCGTGTATCGTCCTGGTTTGGGTTGACTGGTTGACTGTATTCATCCTGTTACAGATAATTCTCTTTTCCCTTTCGTTGAAAGAAATAAATGGTGAGCTGTTATCTGTATGATCTACTGGAAGTCCTGTAAGCACGTTCGATTCTAGTCCGACTTGTCCCGATTTATTGAGAGGGTAAAGGTAAGCGCACGGAACCGGAGCAAACCGCCACCCTGGGGTTATACACAGCGTAGCACAGAGAGTGCTGGAGGTACGACCGAAATTTCAGTGCACTACTTTCTTTCGGTCGTGCTTTGACTGCGTCTACCGCGGGTTCAGCTCTCACTTTCGTGTGCGGTTTGCACCCCAGGGTGTCGTCAGACTATACTGCGTTTCGTCCTCCTTACCCTGGGTTAGGATCGATCGTCCCTTCAGGACTTAGAGATAGACCGATTTTTCCATGTGGAGACCGCTTCTTTTACGGCTTTATGAATCTGCCGGTTTTATAATAAGCAGATTGTTGTCTACAATTACATCTACCTGGCTGTTAATGGGGAATCCTGCCTGATCGAGCCATACTCCCATCAACCGTAGAAAAGGAATGGGTTTGAGTCCGTTGCTGCTTTTTTTGTTGATTACGCTCTGGGAGGAGACGGTAAGCCGTCTGAGGTGCAGACTTTCATCTGAGTTTTTGATCTTTAGCACTTTGGCTTTGAGGGGTTTCTTACCGGAGACTTTCGCTCCTTTCGCACTGTTTTTTTTCTTACTAATGTTGGGCATAATAAAGAATTTAAAAAATGAATAAAAAGAAGGCAGGTCTCGCCCAACATTAGTAAACCATAATACATTATGGAATAAAAAAGTTCCGGGACTTGCACCCGTAAGCCTGCCTCTATGTCTTTACAACATACATATTCCATTTTAACAATGCATTATTGATTTACTAAATATTGGGTACTGCAAAGATAGGGAATAGTTACCAAAATCTGTAATAAAACCTTTCATTAATGATCAGGTATTTAGTTTACAATGTATCTATAGTGCTATAGACACGAGTGATTCTAACCCAGAATAAAGTGAAATGTAGAGGAACGGAGCGAGCCGCCACCCTGGGTATAAAAATGATGATAAAAAGTGAGTGCTTCCAGCACTTTTCATATTCGTTGGTCAAATCTGTCAATTGCCTGGTTGACTTCGTAGATCTGCGATTCAAGAGTCTTTTATAGGAAATTGTGTCTGATTTCTTTCAACTAAAGAGAAGAAAAACCGTTTGGGTTGACTGGTTAAATGTATTCCTCCTATTATAGGGCTGGATCTTCATCCTTTTGGTTGAAAATCAGTTTGATAGAAAGTATGTTATTTATATTTCCCAAATTAGGGACTCATGTAGTAAACGAATAGTAAACTACGAAACTATATATGGAAACGATATACGATAGAGAAGAACTTACCACGTACACTCTGCGCTCTGAGAGGGGTATACCCCACAGACATAGTGGTTTGCGATTTATTCCGACTGTCCTGTACGTGTGCAGGCATTCCTGTATCCGGGTGTTCTTTGCAGAATAGGAGGTTGTTTGTTCAATGGTATCCTGGTGATCCTACGCCGTGGGACGATACGTCCCGCGGCGTGAAACGATATGTCCCACGCCATGAAACAAGAAGTCCCACGGCGTGGGACCAGTAACGTATCTGTATAGGAACAGATGGTTTCCTGTGTGTTGACAGCCGTTCCACGGTGTTTTTCTTCGCTTTACCTGAAAGAGTCCGGGTATCTCTCTCTGATGAATTGTTCGGGAACAGGGAATTGTATATGGGTTTAGTTATTTCGTTGAGGTAATTGTTTGATAATTAATTGAATATTGTATTTAGGTAAACTATTTATGTGTGAAGGTGTGAAAGCAAGTGAAAGCACAAAAAAGTAGTTTGCCTTCACATATAAAGTGCTGATATAAAGTTATTTCATGCTATCGGTGAAGGCGTGAAGGCAACAATCACAAAAAATCTAAGTAGAAAATCCGGAGGAATGGCTCGTGAATGAGAAGGAACGAAAAGTCGGATGAATGCTATAGGAAGAAATTACAGTGTATTCCGGAGTCTGTTTATACGGACGGTGTGTGCAGCGAAGTGGGAGAGATACATCCCATGAAAAAAGGTATGACCACCGGGTTATACCTTTTTTGCTCTTCCTCTTGGACTTGAACCAAGGACCCTCTGATTAACAGTCAGATGCTCTAACCAACTGAGCTAAGGAAGAATGTTTTTCTCAAATGCGATGCAAAAGTAATAGGATATTTTGAAATATGCAATATCTTTGCAAAAAATTTCTAAGAATGGACAAAATTATTGGATTGGGGAACGCCCTGGTAGATGTACTTGCAACACTGACAGACGACTCGATATTACAACAAATGGATCTTCCGAAAGGAAGTATGCAATTGATAGACAGCGATAAATTACAGCAGATCAATCAGGTGTTCAGCCATATGCAGACTTATCTGGCCACCGGTGGATCGGCAGGCAATACCATACTCGGCCTGGCTTGTCTGGGAGCAGGTACCGGATTCATCGGTAAGATCGGTGAGGATTCTTACGGTGAGTTTTACCGGAACAATCTGGTCCGGAACGGGATCGAACAGAAACTGCTGGTTTGTGATCTGCCCTCGGGAGTGGCTTCTACATTTATTTCTCCGGATGGTCAGCGGACCTTTGGTACTTTTCTCGGGGCAGCTTCTACACTGAAGGCCGAAGACCTCTCTCTGGATATGTTCAAAGGATACTCGTATCTGTATGTGGAAGGGTATCTGGTACAGGATCATCAGATGATCCTGCGGGCCATCGAACTGGCTAAAGAGGCGGGGTTACAGGTGTGTATGGACCTTGCCAGCTACAATATTGTAGAAGGTGATCTTGAGTTCTTCTCTATGCTCATCAATAAGCATGTGGATGTGGTCTTTGCCAATGAAGAGGAGGCCAAAGCGTTCACAGGAAAAGAGCCCGAAGAGGCTCTGGATCAGATCGCGCGTATGTGCAGCATCGCTGTGGTGAAGGTGGGCGCGGGCGGTTCTTATATCAAAAAGGGAACAGAGACCGTGAAAGTTTCGGCGATTCCTGTGCCTCAGGTACTGGATACAACCGGCGCGGGCGATTACTTCGCCGCCGGATTCCTGTATGGGCTCACCAGTGGCTACTCTTTGGACAAATGTGCTAAAATTGGTTCCATTCTGGCAGGGAATGTTATACAGGTGATCGGCACTACGATACCTCAGGCTCAGTGGGATGAAATAAAGTTAAATATTAATGAAGTTCTGTCGGAATAAATCCGGAATACATTATTTTTACACTTTACTTTAACCGAAATAGAGAATGAAAAAAATATGGAATAAACAGACTCTTCTTCTCCTTGCTGTGGTGGGTGTGGTTACCGGTTTTCTGGGGTTTAAAGCCGCGGATAACCGGAATTTTCAGGTTGCCAAGAACCTGGATATTTTCAACGCGATCGTCAAGGAGTTGGATATGTTCTACGTAGATACGATCGATCCCAACAAAACCATCCGTGAAGGGATCGACGCGATGCTTTATTCACTCGACCCCTATACCAATTATTTTCCTGAAGAGGATCAGAGCGAACTGGAACAGATGATCAAAGGCTCCTACGGAGGTATCGGTTCGTTGATCACGTACGACCAGACCCTCAAACGTTCGGTGATAGCCGAACCTTATGAAGGGATGCCCGCGGCTGAGGTCGGCCTCAAACCGGGGGATGTGCTTCTGGAGATTGACGGGCAGGATCTGGCCGGGAAGAACAATCAGGAGGTCAGTGATATGTTGCGCGGACAGATCGGCACCGATTTCATCCTGAAGGTGAAACGTCCGGGTACGGAAAATCCTATGGAATTCCATATCGTGCGCCAGTCTATTCAACTGCCTACCGTACCTTATTACGGAGTGGTCGGGAACGGTGTGGGGTATATCAATCTGAATAGTTTCTCGGGAAGCCCTTCGAAAGAGTTCAAACGGGTGTTTCTGGATCTGAAGCAAAATCAGGGTATCACCTCTCTGGTGATCGATCTTCGTAACAACGGTGGCGGATTGCTGGATGAGGCAGTGGATATAGCCAATTTCTTTTTGCCGCGCGGGCAGACCCTGGTGACTACCAAGGGAAAGATCAGACAAGCCGATCAGACGTATAAAACCTTGCGTGAGCCGTTGGATACGGAAATTCCGATAGCTGTGTTGGTGAACGGAGGTACGGCCTCTTCTTCAGAGATTCTGGCCGGTGTTTTGCAGGATCTGGATCGCGCAGTCATCATTGGAACCCGTACGTTGGGCAAGGGACTGGTGCAGGTACCGCGTGCTCTGCCTTACAGAGGAACGTTAAAGATCACGACGTCTAAATATTACATTCCCAGCGGAAGATGTGTACAGGCGATTGATTACAAACACCGGAATGCCGATGGGATCGCTACCCGTGTACCGGACAGTCTGACTCAGGTGTTCCATACCCGTGCCGGCAGAGAGGTGCGTGACGGAGGAGGGATCAATCCGGATATCATTGTGGACCAGGAACGATATGCGAATATTCTGTTTTATCTGGTCAATGACAATCTGATCTTCAACTATGCCACTGAGTATGCGTTGAAACATCCGACAATTGCTCCGGCAGAGAGTTTTGAACTTTCGGATACAGACTACGCGGAATTCAAAGAAATGGTGAAGAAGGCGGATTTCAAATACGACCAGCAAAGTTCTAAGATCTTAAAGACACTGAGAGAGGCTGCGGAGTTTGAAGGTTATCTCGAGAGTGCGCAGGCAGAGTTTGCCGCGTTGGAGCAAAAGCTGGAACACGACCTGGACAGGGATCTGGATCATTTCTCTAAAGATATCAAAAGCCTTATTTCCGTAGAGATCGTGAAGCGTTACTATTACCAGCGCGGAAGCATCATTCAGCAGTTGAAGGATGATGAGGATCTGCAGGCTGCTCTGAATATCCTGAATGATCAGATGGCCTATCGGGAGACGCTGATGCCTGTAGCATTGGCCAGGGAATAAGGGATTATATCGTATGATAGATAGAAGGAGTTGTTTGCGGATTGCAGACAGCTCTTTTTTGTATCGGCAGGTGTGGTACGGTACCTATCCCCGAACGGTATATAGATGGAATTTAGGCTGGTTTTTTCTGTAATTTGTAAGAGAATGATTAGATTTGCATGTTTCAACAATTCCATTTAATCTTAATTATACATGAAAAGACTTACTCTGATTGGTTTACTGATCTTCCTGGCCGGTACTATCTATGCACAGGGAGAGTATGAAAAGAAGCAGTTCGTATCGCAGGGAGATACACTCAACTACCGTTTGTTGCGGCCGGAACCCGGACAGCAACAGTATCCGCTTGTTCTTTTTCTGCATGGCGGCGGTGAGCGGGGTAGTGACAACGAGAAGCAGTTGTCGCACGGTAGCGAGATGTTCCGCAACCCTGTCAACCGCGAGAAATATCCGGCGTATGTGCTCTATCCACAATGTCCGGAAGATGGTTATTGGGCCTACCGCAACCGTCCGGAGACTTTCACTCCCGCGGAGATGCCTTCCGGTGTACCGATCTCACCCGTCATGGAACTGGTCGTAGGACTGCTGGATGAATATTTGCAACGGCCGGATGTAGATATCGACCGTGTATATGTGATCGGGCTTTCTATGGGAGGTATGGGTACGTTCGACCTAGCCTGCCGCTATCCGGAGGTATTAGCTGCCGCGATACCCATTTGCGGTACAGTCAATCCGGCACGTCTGGAAGCAGCAAAGAATGTACATTTCCGTATCTTTCATGGCGACAAGGACTCTACGGTTCCGGTCAGTGGCTCACGCGAGGCCTACAAATCCTTGAAACAAATAGGTGCTGATGTGGAATATATAGAGTTTCCCGGTGTGAATCACGATAGCTGGACACCGGCTTTCAACTATCCCGATTTTATGGAGTGGTTGTTTGAGAAGAGAAGAAAAACACAATGATTTACGATGTACAGAACTAACGGTCGACGAAGTCAATCGAAGATCGGCGTAGCCAACCAGGCGGTCAGCGAAGCTAATTACGATGTACGATTGGGAAACACCAGTATATCCACGTAATCATCCACCTGTAGAGACGCACGGCGTGCGTCTCCGCGATGCAGGTCCAACATACATACACGTACGTAGCAGAAGTACGACCCTTTCTGTGATGAATCTATCCAATGTGGGTTGGGTGGCTGATTCAATCCGTTATACAATGCAGGTTGTAACATTCGTATGTGTCCATATGTATATTTGTGTTGGATGTATATCGCGGAGACGCACGCCGTGCGTCTCTACAGGTGGATGATTGCCTCAGAATAGTTGCATTTCAAAATCGTACATCTGTACATCGTAAATCACTTATAGTCTCCGTGGGCCTTGATCAGTTCGATCAGCTTCTCTACCGCTTCCTCTTCCGGAATGTTCTTTTCGATGCATTCCTTCTTTTTATAGAGGCTTATTTTTCCTCTTCCGGCACCTACGTAGCCATAGTCGGCATCGGCCATCTCACCGGGACCGTTTACAATACATCCCATGATACCGATCTTGAGTCCTTTCAGATGTGAGGTCGCCGCTTTGACGCGGGCGATGGTGGTTTGCAGATCGAATAAGGTGCGTCCGCAGCCCGGACAAGAGATGTATTCCGTTTTGCTGGTACGTACCCGTCCGGCCTGTAAGATACCAAAAGCCGTAGCATCCATCACGGTATGAGTGATACAGCCGTGGTTGTAGAGAAAGATACCGTCGCAGAAGCCGTCTAAGATCAGTGCTCCCATATCTGCCGCGGCTTTGATCTGCAGATCTTCGGTATGTTCTTCCGTGTAGTGCTGGAAGAAGACAACCGGGTTTTCGATGCCCGCGTTCATCAGGGTATGTACCAATGCCCGATGCTCTCCCAGGCGGTTGGCATGTGTGCTTTGTGAGATGACCACTACTTCGGGATGTATCCTGAGACAAGTCAGGATCTCTTCCGTGAGTACCGGGTAAGGGAGGAAAAAGAATTTCTGTTCCGCGGTATGGGTATGTAGCTGTTGCAGTTGCTGGTAGTGGAAAGCAGGCCAGGTGTGCGGAACTCCTGTCCAGGCATCCGCATCCAGAATATATTCCGTATCGGGCAATCTGTCTTCGGGTAGCCCTCGTCCTGTATACATATAATCCGGCCGGAATTGCGGATCTGTTTCCTGCGAATGATCCATGCGGACCGATATCACTACAGGTAGGTTTTCTCCTCCGATCCTGCCCACCGCATGAGTCTTTCGCCGTGTGGGAGAAAGATAGCTGAACACGGGCGAAGCCGTAGCCGCTACCGGAGGGTGGTTCTGACGGGAAAGTATATGATCGCGCAGTTTGCGTGCCACCGGGATCTCTACTTCCGGCTCTTCGCTGAGAGAGACACGGATGGTATCTCCCAGACCGTCGGCCAGTAGGGCTCCTATGCCCAGCGCCGATTTGATGCGACCGTCTTCTCCGTCTCCGGCTTCCGTGACTCCCAGGTGCAGGGGAAAAGCCATACTTTCCTGTTCCATTACCTGTGCCAGCAGCCGTACCGTTTTTGCCATGACTATCGTGTTGGAGGCTTTGATGGAGATGACCACATCTGTGAAGTTCTCTTCTACACAGATCCGCAGGAACTCCATGCAGGATTCTACCATCCCTTCCGGGGTGTCTCCGTAGCGCGACATGATCCGGTCCGACAGAGAGCCGTGATTCACGCCGATACGGATCGCTGTGTGGTTCGCTTTGCAGATATTCAGGAACGGTACAAAACGATCCCGTATTTTCTGCAACTCCGCGGCGTATGCTTCGTCGGTATATTCCAACTCCCGGAACGTGCGGGCGCTATCTACATAGTTGCCCGGGTTGATCCGTACCTTTTCCGCATACAGGGCGGCTACCTCTGCTACTTTGGGGTTGAAGTGTACATCGGCTACCAGCGGAGCCATGTATTTCGCTCTGCGAAGGTGTGCATGGATGGGTTTCAGGTTTTCGGCCTCCCTGATCCCTTGCGTAGTGAGCCGGACGTATTCTCCGCCTGCGTCTGCGATACGCCTGGCTTGCGCCACAGACCCCTCTGTGTCCATGGTAGAGGTATTGGTCATGGATTGCAGGCGGATGGGATTGGCACCGCCCAGGGGGGTAGCGCCGATATGAACCACGGATGTCTTTCGGCGGGAGTAATTAAATAGATCCAAGATAATTACGATTTACGATTTACGATTTACGATTTACGATTTACAACCGGAAAATAGATGATCAGTATGTCCTATCCCTCTTTTCTGATCTTGCACTCTTCTGCATGCAATAAAGGAATGGATCATCAATGAACTAATTTCAATCGTAAATCGTAAATCAGTCAATCGTAAATCAATTGGTTTTATACTCAAATTTCACCTCTTTCAGGGCTTCATTGGCTTCTACGATCTTCTTTTTCAGTCCTTCTTTGTAGGCGATCAGTTTCTGCTCCAGTTCCTTGTTTTCCAGAGCGAGCATCTGTACGGCGAGGATGGCGGCATTGAGTGCTCCGTTGATCCCCAATGTGGCAACAGGGATACCCGGAGGCATTTGTACGATGGCCAATAGCGCGTCCATACCCTCTAAAGAGGCTTTGATGGGTACACCGATCACCGGCAGGTGTGTAGAGGCGGCGATGACCCCGGGTAGGTGGGCAGCCATTCCTGCTGCGGCGATGATTACCCGGATACCGCGTGTATGTGCATTTTTAGCAAAGTCTTCTACAGCTTCCGGCGTGCGGTGAGCCGAGAGAGCGTTGATCTCGAAAGGAATTTGCATCTCGTTGAGAAGCGAGGCAGCTTTTTCCATAACCGGAAGGTCGGAAGTACTACCCATGATGATACTGACAATAGGAAACATAAAGGGATTTACGATTTGATGATTGACGATTTACTATTTTTTCTCTGGTTTGTTGGCGTGAGTGCACGGATATGTGATTTATGAATCTACCATTTACGTTCTACGATCGGGATCATTTTATATGTAGAGAGTAATCCCAATCGTAAATCGTAAATAGTTCAATCGTAAATCTATTCGTTGATCAACGCCTTATAGGCCTCTGCGTCCAGGAGGTTGTCCAGATCGGAAGCCTGTTCGGGGTGCAGCCTGATCAGCCAGCCTTCTCCGTAGGGATCCTGGTTTACCAGTTCCGGTGTATCTTCTAGGGTAGGGTTGATCTCCACCACCTCTCCGGCTACCGGCAGAAACAGGTCGGAGATGGTCTTTACCACTTCAATGGTACCGAATATATCTCCGGCGGCCAGGGTTTCTCCTTCGGTCTGGATATCTACAAAAACAATGTCTCCAAGTTGTTGCTGTGCGTAATCGGTGATACCTACATACGCTATATCGCCGTCGAGCCGTATCCATTCGTGCTCTTTGGTGTACTTCAGGTCTTGTGGAAAATTCATGTCAGATTGATTAAGAGTTTATATTCGGATTAAAATAACTTCTCCATATAGAACGTAAAGAACGCGAGCGAGGGGATGCGCAGCACCAGCATGGCAGTTAAGAGACCTGTGAGGTAGCCGAAGATCACTTCGTAAAAGGTGTGTCTTCCCAGGAGAATGCGTGAAGTGCCCAGAAATCCCGCCAGCAGGATCAGGCCACAGAGAGCGAGAGTCTGATTTTGTCCGAAAAACAGGCTGATGGCCACCAACATTCCGGTAGCCCCGCCGATACCGGCCATATGTACGCTGATCTTCCATTTCAGGTTGACCAGGAAACAGATGATCAGGCAAATCAGTACGGAAAGTATGATCCCGCTCATCAGATATCCATATACCACATGCCTGGCGATGCGGTGTATCAATGCCAGGCAAAATCCGTAGGAGATGATGGTCACCGCGTAAGGCACGAATCGTATCCGGCGCAGAAGAAGATCGTCCCAGCTGAGCCGGTGCATGGTTTTATACAGGAAAATAGTGAGGGACGGCAACACAATGGTAAAACAGCATATGATCCCTAACAGTATGAGTAGGATAGGTGAGCCTACCAACGGGAACAATGTGATAGGGGGGAACATGTAACGCAGCTGGGTTCCGTATATGAGACAGACAAAAGCCATGAACGGAATGATCATGGGTGTCAGCACTACGGACAGGAATTTAGCTCCCCGTATCATCCACCCTGCAGGGGTATACGTTTTTTCTTCCGCAATTGTTTCTTCCATATCTTCAGAGATTCAAATGTATTATTTACGCAACCGTGCAACAGGGATATTGAGCTGGTCCCTGTATTTGGCTACGGTGCGACGGGCGATCGGATACCCTTTCTGTTTCAGCTGATCGGCCAGTTCATCGTCTGTATAGGGTTTCTTTTTGTTCTCTCCTTCCACGATCTCCAGGAGGATGCGTTTGATCTCCCGTACCGATTTCTCTTCCCCGTCTTCGGTGGTGTATCCGTCGCCAAAGAAATATTTCAGGGAGTAGATGCCGTAATTGGTCTGTACATACTTGCTGTTGGTTACCCTGGAAATGGTGGAGATGTCCAGTCCTGTACGCTCCGCCACATCTTTCAGGATCATGGGCCGTAGCAGCGACTCGTCTCCTTCCAGAAAGAAAGGGCGTTGCAACTCGATGATGGCCTGCATGGTCGACATCAGGGTATGCTGACGTTGCCTGACCGCGTCGATGAATCCTTGCGCGGCATCCATCTTCTGTTTCAGGAACATCAATGCTTCCCGCGACTCCTTAGACTGGTTGGCCCGGTTCCGGGTATGTTCCTCCACCAGCTCGGTAAAATCCCGGCTCATGCGCAGCTCAGGCATATTGCGGTTGTTCAGACTGATCTCAATGGTGCCATTGTCGTATGTATCTACAACAAAATCGGGTATGATCTGTTGCGTGTTCCGCCCGATCGTTTCTCCCAGAGAGGCACCCGGTCGCGGATTGAGCCGTGTAATTTCCGCGATAGCCTCCTGCAGGGTCTCTTCACTGAGAGTGAGTTTCTGCATGATCTTGTCCCAGTGTTTCCACGTAAACTCCTCGTAGCAGGTGTCAATGATCTTTTCTCCGACGGACAATACCGGATTTTGTTTTTCCTCCTCTTCTTTCCGGCGGATCTGGATCAATAAACATTCGCGCAGGTCGCGGGCACCGATGCCCGGCGGATCAAATTCCTGTATCAGCTTCAGGATCTCTTCCAGTTCCTCTTCGTTTGTGGAGACTCCGGCATAGATAGCCAGTTCGTCGTTGATGCTTTCTAAGGATTTGCGTAGCAGACCATCGTCGTCCAGAGAACCGATCAGGTATTCGGCCAGTTCTCTCTGATGGTCTGAAAGTTTCAGTTCGCTGAGTTGCTGCCGGAGTACTTCATAGAAAGACGTCGCTTCGGAAAAGGGGATCTCTTCTACCTTTTCTCCTTTCGAACGGTTGTTCTCCTGCAATTTATAGTCGGGGATGTCGTCTTCGTTGAGATAGTCGTTCAACGAATCGTATTCCATTTCATTCTCCGTCTCCGCGGAGAGCTCTTCGGATTCATTCTTCCCCTCTTCACTTCCCTCTTCCAGCGCCGGATTCTCCAATAGTTCGGCCCGTACACGGTCTTCCAGTTCCACGACGGGAAGTTCCAGTAGCTTGACTACCAGTATCTGCTGCGGAGAAAGGGTCTGTACCTGTTGCTGTACCTGCGATTGTACCTGTCGGGAAACTTGTGCCATATACGGATATTCTCTGATCGGTTTCTGCTACAAAAATAACCAAATTTGATGAATAGAAGGTACATGTATCGGTTATGTTTAAAATTAGTTATGAATTTCGTTGCCGCTCGTTTTTTTGCGGGATTAACTTCCGGATCGCATTTGAAATGTGAAGGGTTGTTGTTATCTTTGTTCATTCAACATTTTAATAAAAGATCTTATGTTCTCTAAAGCCACTTACACTGCCCGGCGGGCACAACTCAAAAAACAGATGGGTTCCGGTCTGTTGCTTTTTCTGGGTAATGATGATCAGGGGTTGCACTATGAAGATAATGCTTTCCGGTATCGCCAGGACTCTACTTTCCTTTATTATTTTGGTATTTCAGCATCCGGATTGTCCGCGGTGATCGATGTGGACAACGACCGGGAGATCATTTTCGGCGATGAACTGACCATGGATCATATCATCTGGATGGGCACGCAACCCACGCTCAGAGAGCGGAGTCAGGAGGTTGGTGTGGAAGATACCCGTCCGGCCGCGGAGGTCAGTGTGTATCTGCAACGGGCAAAGGCTCAGGGACAGGTGGTGCATTTTCTTCCTCCTTACCGCGCCGAACATCGCCTCAAGCTGATGGAGTGGTTGGGACTGCCTTTGTCTGAGCAGGAGGCATCCGTTCCTTTTATCCGTGCCGTTGTAGCCCAGCGCAACTACAAGAGTGCCGAAGAGGTCGCAGAGATAGAGAGAGCCTGTGACATCACAGCCGATATACATATGACCGCCATGCGTATGATCCGTCCGGGAATGAAAGAGTATGAAGTGGTGGCCGCGATGGAAGCGGTAGCGGCCGCGGCCGGAGGGGCTACCTCGTTCCCTACCATTGCTACGGTCAACGGGCAGACGCTGCACAACCATTATTACGGTAATACCATCCGGAGCGGCGATCTGTTCCTGATAGACGCGGGTGCGGAAACAGCGATGGGATATGCGGGAGATATGTCTTCGACCGTGCCGGCAGATAAGACCTTTACCACCCGCCAGCGTGAGGTATATGAAATACAGAACCACATGCACCGGGCTTCGGTGGAGGCGTTGCGTCCGGGTATTCCGTATGAGCAGGTGTATGATCTTTCGGCCCGTGTGATGGTAGAAGGGCTGAAAGGCTTAGGGTTGATGAAAGGCGATCCGGAAGATGCCGTACGTGAGGGAGCTCACGCGCTGTTCTATCCGCATGGACTGGGTCATATAATGGGACTGGATGTGCATGATATGGAGAATCTCGGAGAGGTCTGGGTTGGATACGACGGTCGTCCCAAAAGTACACAGTTCGGCAGGCGTTCCCTTCGCCTGGCAAGGCCACTGGAACCGGGATTTGTGATCACTGTAGAACCGGGAATCTATTTCATTCCGGAACTGATCGATCTGTGGAGGGGAGAGAACAAACTGGCCGATTTTATCCATTACGATAAAGTGGAAGCGTATAAAGATTTCGGAGGCATCCGCAACGAAGAGGATTTTCTGATCACGGAAGAGGGAGCCCGCCGGTTGGGCAAAAAGATACCGTTGACACCGGAAGAGGTGGAGGCTATGCGGTAAGGTGCACAGGGTTGCCGGGATCAGACTTTTTTGATCTCCACCGATCCGTACCCTTTTTTCGGATCGGTAGGATTCTTTTTTTATTCCATTCGATGGAAGGACTGAAAGGCGATGGTTTGTTATAAGTCTTTTCCGGATGTTGACATTTTGACGGTTTTTTGTTATTTTGCAGAAGAATCTGATTAAATCACCTGATTGATGAATTGGCCGAATATTGATTTTGATCTTCCGATAACCGATCCGACCTGGATATTCTTCCTGGTATTGATCATTATTCTTTTCGCGCCTATGTTGCTGGGCAGGTTGCGTATACCCCATATCGTGGGTATGATCCTGGCGGGTATACTGATCGGGGAAGACGGCTTTAACATTCTGGAACGGGACAGTAGCTTTGAGCTTTTCGGGAAGGTCGGATTATATTACATCATGTTCCTTGCCGGTCTGGAAATGGACATGGAGGATTTTAAAAAGAACCGTTTCAAATGTTTTGTATTCGGGGTGTTTACTTTTTCGATCCCTATATTATTGGGGGTATGGAGTAGTATGTCCCTATTGGATTACAACCTGACCACTTCTGTGCTGCTGGCCAGTATGTATGCTTCACATACCCTGATCTCTTATCCTATCGTGAGCCGTTACGGTCTTTCCCGGTTGCGTAGCGTGAGTATTACGATCGGGGCAACTGCGATTACTGTGGCATTGGCCCTGTTGGTGCTGGCTGTGATCGCCGGTATGTATCGGGGTGAGATCAATTCGGCTTTCTGGATCTCTCTTTCCGTGAAGGTCGTATTGGTATTTTGTCTGATCATTCTGGTGTTTCCCCGGATCGCGCGTTGGTTCTTCCGCAACTACGACGATAACATCATGCAATTTATTTTTGTACTGGCTATGGTGTTCCTCGGGGGCGGATTGCTGGAGCTGGCGGGTCTGGAAGGAATTTTAGGCGCTTTTCTGGTGGGGCTTGTGCTGAACAGGCTCATCCCTAATCTTTCTCCGTTGATGAATCGTCTGGAGTTTGTAGGAAATGCGCTTTTCATTCCTTATTTTCTGATTGGAGTAGGCATGATTATTGACGTGCGCACCCTGTTTGCCGGTGGCGAGGCGCTGAAAGTGGCTGTTGTGATGACTGTGGTGGCCACATTCAGCAAATGGCTGGCAGCGTGGCTGACGCAAAAATCGTTCCGGATGCAGCCTACGGAACGGACCATGATGTTTGGACTGAGTAATGCCCAGGCCGCGGCTACCCTGGCAGCCGTATTGATCGGTAATCAGATAGAGATCTCTCCGGGAGTGCCGCTTCTGAATGACGATGTGCTCAACGGGACGGTAGTGATGATCCTGTTTACCTGTATCATCAGTTCGGTGGTGACCGAACGTGCTGCGAGGAAATTCGCGGTCAGTGATGAGATGAGTGATCTGACAGATAAACAGGCGGAAGAGGAAAGAATACTGATCCCGGTGGCAAATCCGGAGACCATCGAAAACCTTGTAGGGATGGCACTTGTTATGAAAGATCCCAAGAAGACAGATGGACTGGTGGCGGTGAGTATCGTCAATGACAGTAATGATTCGGAAGCCCGGCAGATACAAGGACAACGCTCCCTGGAACGTGCCGCCCGTGTAGGAGCGGCTGTGGATGTCGGGATACAAACAGTCAACCGGTATGATCTGAGTATTGCGTCAGGCATTATCCATACATTGAAAGAATACGATGCCACAGAGGTGATCATCGGTCTGCACCGGAAAGCCAACCTGATGGATTCGTTTCTGGGAACCATGACGGAAAATCTGCTCAAGGGAACGTACAGGCAGGTGATGATCGTGAAATACCTCATGCCGGTGAATACCTTGCGTAGGATTGTGGTGGCTGTACCTCCCAAAGCGGAATTTGAGGTGGGATTCCACAAATGGGTAGAACGTTTGTGCCGCATGGGCAGTCAGCTGGGATGCCGGGTACACTTTTATGCTCATCCAGATACATTGCATTACCTGAAAGGCTATATCGGTAAGAAACATAAAGGAGTGAGGGGGGAATATTCCGAACTGGATAGCTGGGAAGATCTGTTGCTCCTGACAGGAGTGGTGAGTTACGATCATCTGTTGGTGATCGTAAGTGCCCGCCGGGGATTTATCTCGTATGACCCGTCGTTTGAGAAACTGCCCGTACAGATCACCAAATATTTTTGTGACAATAGTCTGGCCGTTCTGTATCCCGATCAGAACGGAGATCCGCAAGAGAGTATTTCTTTCTCCGACCCCGGACATTACAGTGAAAATCAGCGTTACGACAGCATGGGTAAGGCTATGGGGAAATGGCTGTATAAATGGTTTAAAAAGAATTGATGGATAACTGGAAGCAACGTACTTCGCTGCTGTTTGGCGAAGAAAAAATGCAGCGGCTTACCCGGGCTCATGTGCTGGTGGTTGGCCTGGGAGGAGTGGGCTCGTATGCCGCCGAACTCCTCTGCCGGGCCGGAGTGGGGGCCCTGACTATCGTGGATGCCGATACGGTACAGGCAAGTAATATCAACCGTCAGCTACCCGCTCTGCATACGACCATCGGAGAGCGTAAAGCGGAGGTTGTGGCCTGTCGGCTGCTGGAGATCAATCCGGAACTCCGGCTTACAGTCCTTCCGGTATTTCTGAAAGACGACAATATACCGGAACTTTTAGACAGTGCTTCGTTCGATTTTGTGGTAGATGCCATCGATACATTGAGCCCGAAATGCTACCTGATCTGGCAGGCGTTGCAACGGAAGTTGCGTATTGTGTCCAGCATGGGAGCCGGTGCGAAAAGCGATATTACTCAGGTACGGTTCGCGGATATCCGTGATACTTACCATTGCGGATTGAGCAAAGCTGTCCGCAAACGGCTTCAGAAGATGGGACTTCGCAGGAAACTACCGGTGGTATTCAGTACCGAGCAGGCCGATCCGAAGGCGGTATTTGAGATCTATAACGAGAAGAACAAGAAATCCACCTGTGGTACTGTCAGCTATATGCCTGCTGTATTTGGTTGTTACCTGGCAGAGTATGTACTGAAACGTTTGTAAATATACCCATCCGTAAATAATCTGCCAGCATGATACAATTAAAGCAAATAACAAAGAGTTTCGATTCGCTCCGGGTTCTCAAAGGAATTGATCTCTTTATAGAGAAAGGAGAGATCGTAAGCATTGTAGGCCCCAGTGGTGCCGGAAAGACAACCTTGCTTCAGATCATGGGCACATTGGATGCGCCGGATACGGGCCTCGTGTGTATAGACGGAGTAGAAACCGGGAAAATGAAAGAGAGAGCGTTGTCTGCGTTCCGCAACAAACACATCGGGTTTGTGTTCCAGTTCCATCAGTTGCTGCCGGAATTCACAGCTCTGGAAAATGTGATGATCCCGGCTTTTATAGCCGGTGCTTCCGGCAAACAGGCGGAAAGCCGGGCCATGGAATTACTGGATTATATGGGACTTAAGCAGCGGACGACCCATAAGCCCAATGAACTTTCCGGAGGAGAGAAACAACGGGTGGCTGTGGCCCGTGCGCTGGTGAATCATCCTTCTGTGATCCTGGCGGATGAACCGTCGGGCAGTCTGGATACACAGAACAAAGAAGAACTGCATCAACTTTTCTTTGATCTCAGAAAACAGTTCGGACAGACATTTGTGATCGTAACGCACGACGAGGGGCTGTCACGTATCACAGACCGTACCATCCATATGGTAGATGGAAGTATTGTGGAGGCTGTTCCCGGAGTCCTGTGATCTTTCCGTTAGTAACTTGTAGGGTAGATTTTTTAGCTATCTTGATTCTTGGTCTGTTTTATTCATAAGAGAGATAAGGAGCGATGCGTACCAGCTCTTCCGGTGTGAACTCTTCGTACAATCTGAGTTCCTGTATGTTTTTGATATTCCCCCGTTTGCGCCGGTGCTCTACAATGGTCTTAGCCTGATAAAAGTTAAGATAGGGATGTGCCCGGAGTCTCTCTACACTTGCCCGGTTGATCTGTATCTTCCGTAAAGAGTCGGTCTCTATCGTGAACCATACCAGCATATCGGGATCTATATGCTCCAGTTCCAGCAGTTGCTCTGTGGAATGGAAACCACCCAGGCGTTGGCGGTAACTGACGATCTGCCGGGCTATGCCGCTTCCGATACCGGGAATGTGTTTGAATACGGTGGTATCGGCACTGTTCAGATCGACTACGGTACCTTCGGGATATTTGATTGTCGGAGGATAGAGAAGCGGTTTCTCTTCCGGTGAATGGATGCCGGACGTATCCGCTTCCTGTCGGGCAGAAACGTCTTCCTCTGTTTCTATATGGATAAAAGGCAGAAGCTGATGATAGAGCTCGTCCGTCATTCCGTATATTTTCCGGAAGCTCTCCGCTTCCCGGAAACGTCCGCCGCTTTCTCTGTATCGGATCACATTGCGTGCCATCCATCCGGGCAGGCCCAGGTGGGTGAGAGACAGCGAGTCGATCCGGTTCGGATCAAAAGGAAAAAGTACTGCCGGTGATTTATCGGTCTGCGAAGAAGGATAGCTCCTTTCCGGATCCTTTTCCTTCAGGGATGCCATAAAATCCGCGTATTCTTTTTCCAGTAGCTCCGGATCCAGAGCAACTGATACGGCACGGCGGGTGGGTATCCACTTCCCTGTCACTATACACAGAATGATCAGGGTGATGAGTATCCATATTCCCCGGCGCTGTCTGTGGGTAAAATAGAGGTACTCCCTCCACATCAGGTCAGGTTATTTTAAAAAACCAAGTTCATTGATAAAGATGACAGTAATAGCTACGGGAGCTATGTATTTCAGTATAAAGATAATCCATTTATAGATAGGAACGCGAAGTGTACCGTTATTGGTTATTTCTGACCAGATGATTTTCTTATCTAAGTACCATCCGGTGAAGACGGATATGAGCAATCCGCCCAACGGCAGCATGATCTTGGCAGTGACGAAGTCGAACAGGTCAAACACGCCCATCCCGAAAAGTGTAATGTTTTTGGTCGGTCCCATAGAGAGTGAGCAGAATATCCCCAGGAAGATACAACCCCCTGTAACTATACGGGCGGCCTTGCCCCGGGTGAAGCCAAATTCCTCATGCAGGTAAGCGGTAACTACTTCGTGCATAGAAATGGTAGAGGTGAGGGCCGCGACAGCCAGGAGCACATAGAACATCACTGAAAAAACATATGCCAGTATGGGTGCGCCGCTAAAGGCTTGCTGAAACACATTCGGAAGGGTGATAAAGATCAGGCTGGGACCGGCATCCGGTTCTATGCCTACAGAGAACGCAGCCGGGAAAATAATGAAACCGGCCAGGATGGCGATGAAGGTATCTATCAGTCCCACACTGAAAGCGGTTTTGGTCAGGTTGGTGTTTTTGCCAAAGTAGGAAGCATAGGTACACAGGCACCCCATTCCCAGACTTAACGAAAAGAAGGCCTGCCCCATGGCACTCAGAAAGACCTGGCTATCTACTTTGCTGAAATCGGGTTTTAACAGGAATTCAATCCCTTTTTCAGAACCAGGCAGACTGACGGAGCAGGCCACCAGGATGATGATAATGACAAACAGGGTAGGCATCATGATCTTGGAGTATTTCTCAATACCCTTTTCTACTCCTTTGACAATGATGTAATGGGTGCCCAAAAGAAAGAGTATCAGCCAGAATATCGGGCGGAAAGGGTTGCCGGAGAACTTCTCAAAGGATTCAATAAATTCCGGAGCGCTCTTTCCCGAGAACCTGTTGGTTATTGCCTCTACCACATATTCCAGTGTCCATCCGGCCACAACGGAATAGTAGCTTAATATCAGGAATCCTGCCAGTACTCCCATCCGGCCTACCCAACGCCATGGCGTACCGGGAGCCAGCACCTGATAGGCCCGTGCCGTGTTGGCGCGGGAGTGCCGTCCGATCAGGAATTCAGAGATCATGATCGGTAGTCCCAGCAGTAAAATACATCCCAGATAGATCAGGATAAAAGCAGCCCCTCCGTTATTACCCGTTTCGTAAGGGAATCTCCAGATATTACCTAATCCTACGGCAGATCCGGCCGAAGCCAGAATCACACCTATTTTGCTACCGAAGTTTGCTCTGTCATTTTTTGCCATATATTGTTGACCTTTCTGTCATTTCGTTATCAGATATTATTTCTGGGATGCAAAATTACATAATAATCTCTATATCAGCATACATTCTACCTAAAAATAAATAAATTCTATTTTAACAAAGAAAGGGGTGTCTGGTTTACGGATTTCCCGGAAGACAGATCGGAGGAAGAAGCGGCTTATGGTGTTGTGTGGAGGGTCTGACAGCAAAAAGAGGATAACAGGTTTGTGACGAAACTTTTTGATTTTTACAAAGTTTACCATTTATGTTCTCTTCCGGGATCGGCTATTTTCTATCTTTGCATGCGAATTTAACGAACTGAGTATATGCTTTATTATATAAAAAAATATCCTATATCCCTGTTGGTGATCCTGGTAGTGATCTATCTCTCTTTTTTTTATCCCCCTTCCATCGGTGGGATACAGATCCCTCACCTGGACAAACTGGTTCATTTTTGCATGTATTTTGGAGTGTCGGCCATGTTGTGGCTGGAATTTCTCTGTTCTCACCAATGGCCTCTGCCGGCGGCGCGCGCCTGGATAGGAGCTTGTCTGTGCCCGATACTCTTTAGTGGTGCGGTTGAGATCCTGCAGGAATACGCGACCGACTACCGGGGCGGCGAATGGATGGATTTTGCCGCCAACAGCTTAGGCGCGCTGACAGCCAGTCTGTTGGCCTGGTATATCGTAGCTCCGTGGTTTGGACGTAAATACCGCGGTCAGGCGGCTCAGAGCTGATTGGCAAGTGTGGTGAGCCGGGTACTGTTGGAGCCCTTGATGAGGATCGTGGATCCGGTGAGTGGCTCCTGTCGGAGATACTCCGCAAAAGCTGCTACATCCGGGAATCTTTCGAAGGGATGACGCACCTGACCGAATTCGCTCCCGATCAATATCACCCGCTGGAAGCCGGAGGAGGAGAGCAGGTCTGCGATCTTCTGATGCTCCTGCTGGCTTTCTTTTCCCAATTCTTTCATATCTCCTAAGATCACGACTTTTCGGGTGGCTTCCATTTGGCGGAAGTTGTCTAAAGCAGCCTGCATACTGGTGGGGTTGGCGTTGTATGCGTCCATGATGAGCAGGTTGTGAGCCGTACGGATCAGTTGGGAACGGTTGTTCGCAGGCTGGTATCCGGCAAGTGCTGCGTCGACCTCTGCGGCCGGAATGCCGAAATAGATTCCGACAGTGATGGCTGCCAGTGCGTTGGGAAAATTATAGGCGCCGATCAGTTGGGTGGTGGTCGCGTGAGTCGTTGTTTCTGCTGACTCTTTCCAGCAGAGAGACAGGTAAGGGGAATTGCCGGTGACCTCTCCACGCACGAAACACTCCTGTGTGGTACCATAGCGTACCAGAGAGAGGTCTTGTGCGATGTCTCTCAACAGCGGGTTGTCCTGATGGATAAACACCACTCCTTTTTTTTTCCGGAGGTAGTCGTACAGTTCGCCTTTTGTCCGGATCACTCCTTCCAGTGAACCGAACCCTTCCAGGTGTGCTTTGCCTATGTTGGTGATCAGACCGTAGTCCGGATCTGCTATCTCCGCGAGTTCCCTGATCTCTCCGGGATGGTTGGCCCCCATTTCTATGACAGCCAGGGTGTGTTCTTTCCTGAGTCGTAGTAAGGTAAGCGGAACACCGATGTGATTGTTCAGGTTCCCTTCGGTATACAATACCTGGTGACGCCTGGCCAGTACGCCGGCGATCAACTCTTTCGTGGTGGTTTTTCCATTGGTCCCCGTGATACCGATCACCGGTGTAGCCATTTGCTTCCTGTGGTAAGCAGCCAATTGCTGGAGTGCCCGCAGGCAGTCATCTACCCGGATATACCTGGTATCCTCTGCCGGCTGGTAAGCCGGATTGTCTATGACAGCATACCTGCTTCCTTTATCTAATGCTTGTGAAGCATACTCATTTCCATCAAAAGATTCTCCTTTCAACGCGAAAAAGAGAGAGTTCTCCGGACAGTGACGACTGTCTGTGGTGACGGAGTCACATTGTAAAAAAACGTGATAAAGTGAAGGGATATCCATAGTGGCTCATTCTTTAAATTACGGCAAATATAAAGCATTCTGTTGGAAAAAGTAATCGTTTTCTGAGGTTTGATCCCTTGGATACCTGTAAAAAAGCCCTGGATTGTGAGTGAACTGAATATTTTTTGTTTATTTTTGCGTCAGACTATAGCGACAATATATATGAATCCCGAACAATCCCTCTTCATCAATGTAAACGGTTCTTTGCTGGATCTTTCTACTCCTCAGGTAATGGGGATCGTGAATGTGACCCCTGATTCTTTTTTCGCCGGGAGCCGTATGCAGACCGAACAGGAGATTGCCGGCAGGGTGGAACAGATCCTGACCGAGGGAGGAAGTATCATTGATGTGGGAGCCTATTCTTCCCGGCCAGCGGCCGAACATATTTCCGCGGAAGAGGAGATGAAACGGCTGCGGGTTGGTCTGGAGGTGATCCGCAGGGATCATCCGGAAGCGATCGTATCGGTAGACACGTTCCGGGCAGAGGTAGCCGAATGGTGCGTCAGGGAATATCAGGTAGCCATCATCAATGATATATCGGGTGGAGAAATGGACCCTGGTATGTTTGAAACAGTGGCCCGGCTGAATGTGCCTTATATCCTGATGCACATGCAGGGTACTCCACAGACGATGCAACAGGAACCTCACTATGAGAATGTAGTGAAAGAGGTATTTCTGTATCTGGCCAGGAAGATAGATGAGCTGCAGCAGCTGGGTGTGAAAGACATTATTATCGATCCCGGGTTCGGCTTTGGGAAAACCGTGGATCATAACTATGCGCTGATGAATTATCTGGAAGATTTTCATCTGTTTGATCTGCCTTTGCTGGTGGGTGTCTCCCGGAAATCCATGATCACCCGCTTGCTGGGAACAGGAGCGGCGGACGCGTTGAACGGGACTACGGTATTGCATACGATCTCCCTGATGAAAGGAGCACATATATTGCGGGTACATGACGTGAAAGAGGCTGTAGAGGCAGTGAAGATTGTAGGGAAAGTACGATCAACTTTTTCGTGAAGTCGCGGTGAGAATGAAATTTAATTTTTAAATGAACGAATTTATAAGAACGTGTTTATCAGTTTTGGTATAAAGGATTTTATCGATATACTGCTGGTCGCTTTGTTGCTTTTCTATACGTATAAGCTGATGAAGGTGTCCGGTTCGATCAATATATTTACCGGGATCCTGGTTTTTATATTGTTGTGGCTGATCGTCTCTCAGGTATTGGGGATGCGTTTGCTGGGCTCCATTTTCGACCAATTGGTGCAGGTGGGTGTACTGGCTCTCATTATCCTTTTCCAGGACGAGATCCGGCGTTTCTTAGTGACACTGGGTACACACAGACATGTCAGCGCGCTGATACGTTTTTTCACAGGGAATAAGAAACAGAAGGTAGCCAATGAAGATATCATGCCGGTAGTAATGGCTTGTCTGAGTATGTCTAAACAAAAAACAGGAGCACTGATCGTGATCGAGAATCAGCTTCCGCTGGATGAGGTGATACGCACCGGTGAGGTGATTGATGCGGATATCAATCAGCGACTGATCGAAAATATTTTTTTTAAGAACAGTCCGTTGCATGACGGAGCTATGGTGATCAGGAAAAAACGGATCAAGGCAGCCGGATGTATCCTGCCGGTTTCGCACAACCTCAATATCCCCAAGGAACTGGGATTGCGGCACAGGGCGGCTATGGGTATCTCCCAGGAGTCGGATGCTTACGCAATCATTGTATCCGAAGAGACAGGATCTATTTCGGTGGCGTACCAGGGCCAGTTTCACCTGCGGCTGAATGCCAAAGAACTGGAAAGTATCCTGACGGAACAGCAGAATTGACACTTTGTGTGAGTCACACAAAACACATAATTAACTAATTATTTAATCGGATATGGATAGACGAAGTTTTCTAAGAACCGGAGGGATGGCCCTGTTGGGCTCGGTAGCGGCTTCTTCCTTTGCTACCCCGGCAGCAGTCAGGGGAGCCTTGGGAGGTGCGGATCTACAAGGGCAGATAGCTTCCGCACTGGCTCATTTCGGAGTGACCGAAGAGCAATTGCGTAAAGTGCTTGCTGCCGCATTGGAAAAAGGAGCGGATTACGCCGATCTCTTTTTTGAGCATACGTTTAACAACTACATCGGTCTGCAGGACGGTGCGGTAAATCGTTCTTCCTCGAATATCGACTTTGGAATGGGAGTCCGTGTGCTTGCCGGAGACCAAAGTGGATATGCCTATGTAGAAAGTGTCTCTTTGGACGAGATGGTACGGGCCGCCCGTACGGCCGCTCGTATTGCTACCGGAAGTCAGAGCAGCATCCCTGCCGCGTTGACGGAAAAACCGATCTCTAAAAGTTATTATTCGGTAGTTACCCCCTGGGAGGAGGTGAACCTGAAAGATAAAATGCCCTATCTGCAACGGCTCAATGACCAGATCTTTGACATGGACAGACGTGTGGAGAAGGTTTCGGCTTCACTGAGCGACTCTACCTCTCATATCCTTTTCTGTAATTCGGAAGGAGTGGTTTATTACGACTACCGTCCGATGGTGATCCTGGGCACTTTGTGTACCATGCAAGAGAATGGGAAATACGAGAACAGTGGCTCGGCCCGTGCCTATCGCAAAGGCTATGAGTTCCTCACAGACGATATCGTAGATACCCTTGCGCGGGAAGCGGTGGATGATACGGCTATCCTTTTCCAGGCAGTGAAACCCAAAGGCGGTGAAATGCCGGTGGTCATGGGTGCCGGAGGATCGGGGATCCTGCTGCACGAGGCGATCGGCCATGCCTTTGAAGCGGACTTCAACCGTAAAAATGTTTCTATCTTCTCCGATATGCTCGATACAAAGATCTGTAATGAGAATATTACCGTCATAGATGATGGTACCATACCTTTCAACCGGGGATCCATCAATGTGGACGACGAAGGTACGGAAGGACAAAAAACGTACATTGTGAAGGATGGTATACTGACCAGCTTCCTGCACGACCGTATCAGCGCGCAACACTACGGTATCTCCTCTACCGGGAACGGACGTCGCGAGTCATTCCGCCACGTACCTATCCCACGTATGCGCGCTACATATATGGAACCGGGAAATATGAAAGAAGAGGATATCATTGCTTCTGTAGAGAAGGGAATCTTTGTAGATAAATTTACCAATGGCCAGGTACAGATCGGAGCAGGAGACTTTACCTTCTTCGTGAAGTCGGGCTATCTGATCGAGAATGGTAAACTGACCCAGCCTATCAAGGATATCAATATCATTGGTAACGGACCGCAGGCACTGGCGGATATCACGATGGTGGCCAACAACGATAAGATCGACAACGGCTCCTGGACCTGTGGAAAGGATGGACAAAGCTGTCCAGTCACCTGTGGCATGCCATCGGCGTTGGTCAGCAAACTTACAGTTGGTGGAGAGAGTTAATAAACACGAACAGCTAAGAATCAAGAACTATGATATCAGATAGTAACAAGAAACTGGCACAATGGGCCATGGATTATGCCCAGAAAAACGGATGCCAGGCATCAAGGGTCAGTTTGCATTCCGACTCGAATACTTCGTTCGAATTGCGTGATGCTAAAATGGATAGGCTAAAGCAGTCTGCGGAAAACAGATTGAACATACAGTTGTTTGTCGATGGCAGATACGGAAGCTACTCCACCAATCGTTTAGACAAGAAAGAACTGGAATCATTTATCCGGAACGGAATAGATGCAACCCGTTATCTGGCTGAAGATCCGGCGCGGGTGCTCCCGGATGCGTCACGCTATTACAAAGGAGGGAAGCCCGATCTGCAATTGCTCGACCCGAAGCTTAATGCTATAGAGCCCGACGATAAAGTCGCACTGGCACGTGCAGTCGGAGAGGAAGCGTTGGGGAAAGACTCCCGTATCATTTCGGTAGAGTCTTCTTACAGCGACGGGGAGAATTTCTCTTACCGCTTAGCCAGCAATGGTTTCGAGGGGGAATCTCAGAGCTCCTGGTTTTCTCTGGTAGCCAGTGTGAGCATCAAAGGGGATGGCGATGCCCGCCCTTCCTCGTATTGGTACGATTCTTCTCTATACTATGACAAACTGGTGAAAGAAGGTATCGGAGAGAAAGCACTAGAGCGTGTACTGCGTAAACTCGGCCAGCAGAAAATAGCCTCCGGTAAGTATACCATGGTGTTGGATCCAACTGTCTCCAGCCGCATGGTAAGCCCAATGATTGGTGCTCTTTACGGAGGTGCTTTGCAACAAAAGAATTCTTTCCTATTGGATAAAATGGGAGAGACGGTAGGTACCAGTCTGTTCACTCTTATAGACGAACCCCATTTGATCCAGGCTTCCGGTGCCCGTTATTTTGACTCGGAAGGGGTGGCTACGGAAAGAAGACCTGTATTTGAGAACGGTGTACTGAGAACCTATTATATAGACACCTATAGTGGTCAGAAAATGGGCGTTGAGCCTACCATTTCTAATCCTTCTATATTGGTACTTCAACCCGGAAGCAAGGATGTGGAAGGAATGGTTGCTGATCTGGATCGGGGCATCTTAGTGACTGGCTTCAATGGAGGTAACTGTAACAATACTACCGGGGATTTCTCTTACGGGATTGAAGGTTTCCTGATCGAAAATGGAAAGTTGACTCAGCCCATATCCGAAATGAATGTTACAGGAAATATGATCTCTCTCTGGCAGTCTCTGATAGGTGTAGGTAATGACGCCCGTTTGTCTTCTTCCTGGAGAATACCTTCTCTGGCGTTTGAAGGGGTAAATTTCAGTGGACTTTGACAGAGTTTTTATATAATTCAGGAAAAGGTGGTTCTGCGAAGGATCACCTTTTTTGTGGGATAAAGAGTTTTTGTAAAATCAGTAATAAGAGATAGTAAAGTCTATAATTTATAAAATTTGAATAAGATCTATCTAATCAGTAGGGTAAGGAATGCACGGAGTAGTAATTTAAGATGAGTGTTGTGTAAAAAATATTAAATAAAAAATAAACTGTTTGGAAAAAATTGATTGTGTTTTTACTTTTGTATAGTCTATGATTGTAAACAACATAAAGCTTATAAGATAGATGGATTTTAACTATTTACTGCTTGTAGAGGTGTAATAATATTCTTATATAATAGATGTGATTTGCAAGATTTTAAATAGTTCTATTTTATAGTTAATAGAATTTTTGTTTAATTAAAAATTCAATGATTATGAAAAAGATGTATTTTTTGTTGATTGCAATTTTATCAATGTTGTTTGTTTCGTGTAATAATGATGAAGCTTTTGAAGCTACTGTAAATGAAATTGAAAACAATGCTCCATTAATTTCTTACACATTACAAAACTCAGTTGAGACAGGAAGTAAACTTATTCAAAATCTGGAATTTGAATTCAGTAATGATGAAGAACTTACTTAGACACGTTCGGGAAATACTGTTGACTATCTGTTAGCTGAATATGACATGAATAATCAGGTTATTATTACTTCCGATGAAAAAGGAGGTAAAGTGTACATGATTAAAAATGTGACTAATGACAATAAATCGCTTGCTTTTTATGAAGATGAAACCGGAAACATTCTGAACATTAAATTAATATCTACTGAAATGAAAGAAGGAGAAGTGATAGTCAATATTTATAAATTAAATGGCACCTCTTATCTTTCAGTAGGTGGTAATATAAAAGAAGATCATTTTAATGTAATTACCTATAATCAGGACATCTTTGTTATTCCGGAAGAAACAACTCGTGCTCATTCAGTAGGGTGTAGTGCCGCAATAACAGCAGCCGGTATACCGTGGAGCATTTTTTGGTATGGTTAATCCATTAGCCGGAGCTGCAGCTTCGTTAGTATTTTAGGCTATGTCTGAAATCATGTGTTAATTATGAAAGTGCTAATTATATATATTTTTATTTATCTTATTTCAGTAGGAGTAATCTTATATGGCTTTTTATATAATAAAGATTTAGTATTATCAGGTATATTTTTGTCCATATCAACTACTCCACCATTCATTGTCTATTTATACATGAAAAATAAAAAATAGTATCTGAGCCACCTGAACAACTGTTTCAGGTGGCTCAGATATTTTGTAAAGTATTCTGTTTTTGAATTAACAATAATGTATGTAAATATTGTTACACTCAGTAAGTAGGAAGGACTTTACAAATTATTTATTTTAGTTAATTAAAAATGAATGGATTGATATGAATGAAAATCAAAGTCTAATTCAGCATGAGGCTCATATACGGGTGTAGAGGAGTCAGTATGTAATCCGTTAGTTCATTTATATCCATCTCTTTGTATAAGAGATTATTTGCCGTTTGTGTATAAGTACATATTCCCTGGCTGATCCTGTAATAACCATTATTAACAGGCAAATAGCTGTCCTCAAGATAAATGGATATATCTGTCTGTGGATGGATAACGGCCCATAAAGAGAGTACTTTCTGAGCATCAATAATCCGTGCCATTCCCAGTTTTTGAGTGGCATTTTTGTTCGTTGCAGGCTGTATAAGTTGCAGAGAATTATATCCACCTTCTTTTCCTATAGCTGATAACAGATAGTCTTTTTCTATTTCTGATTCGCTGAAAAGCTCTTTTATCTGTAGTTGTTTTTCTTCTTGATAGGTAATTGCCATAGCTCTTATTTTCTCATCTTTAATCAACCTATAGATTCTGCCTTCTGCCAGAGACATGTCTGCCAGAATTACTACAAAATCTGACTCCGTATGCTGGATACAACAGGGACGTTGTCGCATTCTGGACTGAAAATAATCATATACTTCCTGAATAAATCCGGTAGTTGAGTGTATTTTATAGGCTTTGGGGACACGAGACGTTGGTACAGGAAAGGTACATTCGGAATAGTAAAAAACAGTGGAATACCCGAACCTGTTGTAATAGTCGAACAACCAGGGCTCAGCGGGAATAAGCGTGCTGAACGCGACGTTCTGCTGATACATTCGTCTGAAAGACTGGGTCAGGAGTTCTTTCATAAAACCCTGACTGCGCTCTTCCGGATGGGTACAGGCACCGGAAATATACGAGGTGTCGACGATCTGCCCGCAAAATGTCATTGGATAAGGGATCATTTGCAGGGCGGAGACAACCTCCTCATTTTTCCGGATAGCCAGATTGATCTCTTCCCGGTAACGCAGCGAGAAGTACAGATCCATAAACTCGTCGCTATCTGTAAAGCAGATTTTCCAAAGGTTTTTTACTTGCTCTTTCATGCGGTCAGATGTCGGGATTCTTCAGAATAGCCATATATTTTTCCAGAATGGTGATAGGCTGGTAAGAGAGTTTGGCTTTTCGAAGGCCCTCCAATCCCAGATCCTCTTCCCGGTTGATGTAGATATATTTTTCGGGAATACGGGACGCAAACTCCTGATTGATGGTGGCATATGCCCCGTTCACACGGGTATCCGCTTTCTCTACATGCACTCCGAATGTCTCCTGGTTAATGGGCATTCCAAAGGTAAAGGCAACGATCTGATCCTCTACATAGAGTACACCTCCCGTCAATCCCAATGCCTCGAAATTCTTCAATGCGTACCGGACTGCCCGACGTTCGTAGGCTGTACCGTTTTCCTGATTACAATCGTTCACACGGCACCATTCATCTTCCAGTTCCAGGCAGGCAGGGATATGTTGTGGGGTCAGCAGTTCGTAGTGAAAATTGTATTCTTTGCGGAACTTGTTGATGTGGTTGCGTTTGGACTGGAATTTCTTTCCTTTGAGTTCGGCCAGGTCTGTCCGTAGATAGATATAATCCGCATAATCCCGGTCGGCAGAGAACGCAAACTCTCCCGGCATATATTTTTCGATCTGTGCCACGCATTCCGAACACACCCCTAACAGGCAGAAGAGCTGTCCTTCCCGGCGGGCGTCTTCTCTTAATTGAGTAAGAACGGATTTCAGATCTCCTTCACCCACAGGAAGCATATAGGCCAGACGTTCCTCTGTCCAGAACTTGAAGACGAGAAAATCCTCGATCACTGCCAGTTGGGTTTTATATAAAAACTTCCAACTGCATAGATTGGAGAAGGAGAGATCACAGTTGCGTCTTTTGCTTTTCATGGTAAAAGACGTAACAAGTTCTTTATCCTGAATGGTAAGTTCTTTAAAATCAATCATATTTACAGGTTCGTAAGAGCTGTCAGAGAGTTAACAAAAATACAAAGTTTTTGTTAGAGCTGAAGAAAAGAATGAACTTCAGAGATGTTAAAAAAGAGAAAAGAATGGAACCTCTGTTACTTATCTGCGAAACGTATCCTGTAGACTATAAATTGTGACAAAAGAGTGGAATCTCTATTTTATTATAAAGAGAAATAATGAGAGAGAGAAATAAAGACGGGTATTTCACCCTAATGTGCTGCCACCGTTTCAGTAAAAGATAGAGGAGGGCAGACAATGTGTTAAATTATAATAATTTGAAGTTTTCTTGGGAAAAATAGTCAAAATTGCAATGTGGATATCGCAATTTTGACTATTTTTGTGCCATGAATAACACATTCCTCTGTATTTATACACATATAAAATATCTACCATGGATTTAATTAGTGAAATTGTTGAGCGCGCCAAGTCGAATCGCCAACGTATTGTTTTGCCGGAGGGCACAGAAGAGAGAACCTTAAAAGCAGCCAATCAGATTCTGACGGATGGTGTAGCGGATCTTATTATTCTGGGTGATCCGGCAGAGATCATCAAAAAAGCGGTGGAACTGGGATTGGGTAATATCGGGAAGGCCACGATCATGGATCCGGAAAATCATGTGAAAAAAGAGGAATATGCTCAATTGCTGTTCGAGATCCGTAAGGAAAAAGGGATGACTATAGAGAAGGCCCGGGAACTGGTACTGGATCCTCTTTATCTGGGATGTCTGATCATTAAGAACGGTGATGCGGACGGTCAGTTGGCAGGTGCGCAGAACACGACCGGGAATGTGCTTCGTCCGGCACTTCAGATCATTAAGACCCTTCCGGGGATCAACTATGTGTCCGGTGCGATGCTGTTGCTGACCAAGGCTCCTAATTATGGTAAAAATGGTCTGTTGGTGATGGGAGATGTGGCTGTAACGCCGGTGCCTACTCCGGAACAATTGGCACAAATTGCCGTCTGTACGGCATATACTGCACGTGATGTAGCAGGTATTGAAGTACCTAAAGTGGCTATGCTCAGTTTCTCTACGAAAGGTTCGGCCAAGCACGAAGTGGTAGATCGGGTGATTGAAGCTGTGAAACTGGCTCATAAAATGGATCCGACCTTGATGATCGATGGAGAAATGCAGGCAGATGCCGCCCTCGTTCCGTCTATCGGCGCAAGTAAAGCACCGGGATCGGAAATTGCCGGTCAGGCAAATGTGTTGATCGTCCCCAGCCTGGAAGTGGGTAATATCGCTTATAAACTGGTAGAGCGTCTGGGACACGCGGATGTGGTAGGACCTATCCTTCAGGGGATGGCCAAGCCGGTGAATGACCTTTCCAGAGGATGTTCGGTAGATGATATATATAAGATGGTAGCTATTACAGCCAATCAGGCCATTGCAGCAAAAAATAATTAAACACACATATTTGCAAATGAAAATTCTAGTATTGAACTGCGGTAGTTCATCGATCAAATACAAACTGTTCGATATGGACAGTAAAGAAGTAATGGCACAAGGAGGGATCGAGAAGATCGGTTTGCCAGGGTCTTTTCTGAAGCTGACACTTCCGAATGACGAAAAGGTAGTACTTGAGAAAGATATTCCGGAACACACGGTGGGTATTGAGTTTATCTTAGATACCCTGATAAGTAAAGAATACGGATGTATCTCATCGTTGGATGAGATCTCTTCCGTAGGACACCGGGTAGTACATGGAGGTGAGAAATTCAACTCTTCCGTACTGATTACCGATGAAGTGATCCAGCAAATGGTAGAATGCTCGGATCTGGCTCCTCTGCACAATCCGGCTAACTTGAAAGGTATTTATACCATCTCCAAGTTGCTTCCGGAAGTTCCTCAGATCGGCGTATTCGATACGGCTTTTCATCAGACCATGCCCGAACATGCATATATCTATGCCCTTCCTTATGAATTCTATCCTAAATACGGTGTACGTCGTTATGGCTTTCACGGAACCAGTCATCGCTATGTTTCGCAGAGAGTATGTGATTTCCTTGGAGTGGATCCGCACGGCAAACGTATCATTACCTGCCACATTGGCAACGGTGGTTCGATCACTGCTGTGAAAGATGGGAAATCAGTAGATACGTCCATGGGACTGACTCCGGTAGAGGGGTTGATGATGGGTACGCGTTGCGGAGATGTGGATGCCGGAGCCCTGATCTTCCTGATGGAGAAAGAGGGTCTGGATAAAACCGGTTTATCTGATCTGATCAACAAGAAAAGTGGTGTGTTGGGAGTTTCCGGTGTATCTTCTGATATGCGTGAACTGGAAGCGGCTTGTGAAACCGGAAATCCACGTGCTCAGCTGGCCCATGCTATCTATATCTATCGCATCAAAAAATATGTAGGCGCTTATGCCGCGGCCATGGGAGGGGTAGATATCATTGTCTTCACCGGAGGAGTGGGTGAGAATCAGCAAAATTGCCGTGCCGAGGTGTGTGAAGGACTCGAATTTATGGGCGTAGAGATCAATCAGGAACTAAATGCCCGTATACGTGGAGAAGAGGTGCTGATCAGTACCCCGGAGTCACGCGTGAAAGTAGCTATCATTCCTACGGACGAAGAGTTTATGATCGCATCTGATACTTTGGAGATCCTGAAACAGATGAAATAAAATGCCACGCTTATAATTATATAAAATAGGTCGTTTGGTGGAAAGGCCGGAAGCAGTCAATCTGTTCTCCGGCTTTTTCCCTTTTATTTTTCATCGATTCTCCTGGCTGAAAATGAGACTCTATTCGGTCAAATTGGTTATATTTGCCTGATGTAAACCAGTAAAACTGAAGTGATGAAACGATTAATTCATGTATTGCTCTTTTTCTTGTTGGTGCAGGTCGTATATGGCCAACAGGCAAAGTATGTTTTCTATTTTATCGGAGATGGTATGGGAGTGAACCAGGTGAATGGTGCTGAAATGTATCAGGGAGAACTCGACGGGCGGATCGGTGTAGAGCCTTTGTTGTTCAGCCGCTTCCCTGTCGCCAGTATGGCAAGTACGTTTTCGGCAACAAATTCCGTTACAGACTCTTCCGCGGCAGGTACGGCTCTGTCAACCGGAGAAAAAACCTACAACGGTGCTATAGGGGTAGATATGGACAAGGCTCCTCTGATGACTATAGCGGAACGGGCAAAGAAAGCAGGTCGCAGGGTGGGAGTAACTACCAGTGTGAGTGTAGACCATGCCACTCCGGCTGCTTTTTATGCACATCAGCCCGATCGCAATATGTATTATGAGATAGGTCTGGACCTTATTGCGGCAGGATTTGATTTTTATGCGGGTGGTGGATTCCTCAAACCGGAAACCCGTGCCGATGGGACAGAAGCTCCTCATCTCTTTCCTATCTTTGAAGAGGCTGGATATACGATAGCCCGCGGTTATGAAGACTATAAGGCAAAGTCCGGTTCGTCAGACAAAATGATCCTGATCCAGAAAGAAGGAGCGCCCACTCATTCTATTCCCTATGCGATTGATCGTGAAGAGGGCGATCTGACCCTGGCGCAGATCACGGAAAGTGCTGTTTCTTTTCTGACAAAGAACAATAAAAAAAGGTTTTTCCTGATGGTAGAGGGAGGTAAGATCGACTGGTCCTGCCACAATAACGATGCGGCTACCACCCTGAAAGAAGTGGTGGATATGGATGAGGCTGTGAAGGTAGCTTATGAGTTCTATAAGAAATATCCGAAGGAAACCCTGATTGTGGTGACTGCCGATCATGAAACGGGTGGTATGTCTCTGGGTACCGGACGTTATGAGATGAAACTGAGCTCTCTGGAGTATCAGCAAAGCTCACTGGAGATACTTTCTGCCAGTATAACGGATCTGCGCAAAGCACATAACAATCAGGTAAGCTGGGAACAAATAAAGGAATTACTTGGTGAAAAAATGGGATTCTGGAAACAACTCCCCATAAGTTGGGAACAAGAGAAGAAACTGCGTGATGAGTACGAAAACTCTTTCGTGAAGAACAAACAGGAGTTTGTGGAAAGCCTTTATTCCAGAACTGAACCGTTGGCCGCGTGTGCCAAAAATGTAATGAGTGAGATTGCTCGCGTAGGCTGGACCAGTGGCGGACACTCTGCCGGATATGTGCCTGTATATGCGATCGGCGCAGGTGCCAATCTGTTTATGGGAACTATGGATAATACCGATATTCCCAAACGTATAGCAAAAGCTGCCGGATATTAATTTTTCTGTAAACGAAAATCAGAAGATTCAAGGGTATGTGATGTAAATCGCATGCCCTTTTTCAATAATGAAATCCATGGAGGCCTGGATCAGGGAGGATGCGTAACTCACTCTGCCGTAATCCGGATGTGTACTGTACGGCCTGTATCGTTTATGTGTGGGGGAGTGAGAGTTTTAGGGGATTTTGTGGTCTCCGGCATGCCTCCTGATCTGAGGTGGTCATGGT
The DNA here is from genome assembly GCA_021202275.1 of Bacteroides sp. GTDB lineage: Bacteria > Bacteroidota > Bacteroidia > Bacteroidales > Bacteroidaceae > Bacteroides. The sequence continues at coordinate 278,617 of JAJQDI010000018.1, read as the reverse complement.
TTACTTTCTCCTTCTATGTAGTTCTCCAGGAACAGGTTCTCACCATCGAATACGGCATACGAAAAATAGCTGATCCAGTCGCCCAGGATCACCATGCGGCAGGTTTGGCTTAGCATCAGATCCAGTTCGATGTGCCGGTGACCGTACATAAAGAAGTTGATATTGGGATGTGCCCGGAGATATTCTTTGGAATATAGAACCAGGTGCTCTTTGTCTTCTCCCATGTATTCGGGCTCTTTGCCACCTTCCCTTTTGAGGCGGCTGCGTTTGGCCCAGCTCAGTCCCAGCTCCATACTCCACCGGGGATGAAGGGCAGAGAAGAGTGTACGCAGGGTGCGGCTGTGAAACATGCGACGCAAAAACCTGAATTTAGGATCCGGATCTCCCAGACCGTCTCCATGAGCCAGATAGAACTCTTTCCCATGGATTTCCGTTGTCAGAGGTTTTCTGTGCAGGATCACTCCGCACTCTTTTTCCAGATAGTCTCCACACCAGATATCATGATTCCCGATGAAGAAATGTATTTCCACTCCCATGTCCGTGAGTTCGGAGATCTTACCCAGAAAACGCGTATATCCTTTGGGTACGACCATGCGGAACTCATACCAGAAGTCGAACATATCACCCAACAGATAGATCGCATCTGCTTTGTGTTTGATCTCTTCCAGGAAGTTTACCAGCCTGCGCTCCTGTGTGCGTCCATGCTTGATGGCACGTGAACCCAGGTGGGCATCGGAGAGGAAATAGGTATTTTTCATAAGAAACCTAATTCAAGTTTTGCCTCTTCGCTCATCATATCTTTGTCCCATTCCGGCTCGAAAACCAGATTGATTGTAGCGGAAGTTACTCCTTCTACCGATTCTACTTTCTGGCGCACATCTTCCATAATAAAATCCGCAGCCGGACAGTTGGGAGCAGTCAGTGTCATGTCCAGGATCAGTTCACCGTCTTCTTGCAGATCGATGTTATAGATCAGACCGAGGTCATATACATTAACTGGTATTTCAGGATCAAAGACCGTTTTGAGCATCCGGACGATCTTTTCTTCTGTTTCTAATTTATCCATGATTGGTATCTGTTATCTGTTTTGTAAGACAAATTTAAGAAACTGATTTGATTTTCCACGAATAATTGATCTTTTTATTCTTCGTTCTCTGTTCTGTACTTTTTTCCACACTTCTTTCTGTTTTCTATTCTGAAACGTAAATATGCGTCTCGTATGTTCGCATATAGAATGTTACGTATGGAGATTTACGAAGAGATACGTTCCGTGTCTGGAATGGTAAATCAGTAGATCGTAAATCTCTTTGTATCTTTGTGCCGCCTGTTATAGTGCATCGGAGTCAGAAAACGGATTTCAAATCAGCCTCAACACAGCAACGGGCAAAATCAAAACAGTTCCTGAGAAAATATTCTGAATGAATCTTTGAGTGTATAGGGGGAGAGAAAAGATACTCCTGTCAGATCAGCCCTTCGTCGGCAAAACTGAAAAAACTCCCGTCGCACACAATAACATGATCCATCAGACGAATGTTCATTGCCTCTGCTCCTTTCAGCACGGCGGCTGTTACCCGTCGGTCTGCCTGGCTGGGTTGGGGATTCCCGGAGGGATGATTGTGGATGATCGCGATCTGGGGAGCCTGTGCCAGTAACGCCTCTCGTAAGATGGAACGTACATCCGCATAGGTTCCGTCAATGCCTCCCACACTGATACGTGACTGTCCGGATAACCGGGAAGATTGGGTCAGGAAGAGCACCCAGAATTCTTCTTGTGTCAGGTCACACAGGATCGGATGAAAAAATGAATAGATGTCTTTAGATGTATGAAGGAATTTCTTGTCGGCAACCGTTTGTTTGGTCCGTCGCTTCCCTAATTCAAGTGCAGCCATGATCATGCAGGCTTTGGCCTCACCTATACCTCTGAATTTCTGGAAATCCAGATAGTTCCATTTTCCCAATGTGTTCAGGTTGTTATTACACTCTTTCAGAATACGCCTCATCAGGTCTATGGCACTTTCTTCTGTGTTGCCCGTACCAACTAAGATAGCCATTAGTTCGGCATCCGTCAGTACATCGGGACCTTTTTTCATCATTTTTTCACGCGGTCGGTCTTCTTCTGCCCAATTTTTGATAGGCAGGTCTTTGCATTTTTTTGTGTCTTTCATGGTTATGGTTTATTTATTTGTTGAGATGTGGAGGTGACTGACTCCATTTCCGGATCAGGTTAAGGTCGTGCAGATGGCTATTGCACGTTGTTGTGCCGGTTGTTAGAAATAAGATTGCTTTTACATATAGGTTTGATTATTTATAGGTTGATGGTTCTTCTTTTCCAAGGATGCAACGTTTCCACCAGGCTTCCCAGAAACCGATTCCATATCCTACCAGTTGAATGTATGCTGTAGCTACGGAGTATACCCCGATCTTTACACTTCGGTTGCGAAGAGAAGAGTCGACGCAGATCACCAGGGCAAAAAGTACCAGAGGAAGCAATGTCAGCGGACATAAGAAACTACTTGCCAGCAGCAGAACGACTCCGGCTGTAAACAAAGCAGGAAGCAAGTGTACAGCTTTGAGTGATTCCGGATAAAGTTTGTACAGATTGATACGTCCGATCCCGAAATGATTGGTCTGATTGAAAAACTTTTTAAGATCTGTACGGCGTTTGTGGTATACCCAGGCATCGGGAAACAACCGACAGGAATATCCTTCTTTGAACAGGCGGATGCTGAAATCAATATCTTCTGCGTATTTCATTGCGGGAAAACCTCCCAGTGCCTCGTACACATCTTTCCGGATCCCCAGATTGAAACTGCGCGGATAAAATTTATCCAGCTTCTTTTTTCCTCCCCGGATGCCGCCTGTAGTCAGAAAAGAGGTCATGCTGTAATTGATCGCTTTCTGGATATCTGTGAAGGATGCATGTGCCCGATCCCTACCTCCGAAAGCATCTGCCGGCGCTTTGGTCAGTTCTTTTTCCACTGCGTCGAAATATCCCTCCGGGACGATGCAGTCGGAGTCCAGTATGATAAGGAATTCTCCGTTGCTACGTTCTGCACCGTAGTTGCGGGTCAGACCTGGTCCGGAATTCGGTTTGAAGTAATAGTGGATGTCCAACCGATCTGTATATTTTTCTATGATCTCTTTACAAGGTATGGTGGAACCGTCTTCTACAACAATCACTTCAAAATCCTTGTAATGTTGTTGCGTCAGACTATCCAGGAGTTCGTCTACTTCGTCGGGGCGGTTGTAGACAGGGATGATCACCGAATAGAACATAGCGGATGAAATAAAAACGGATGATCCAAAACAGTCGGGTAGACGGTACGGATCATTCGTATAGAATGGGTCTTGTATGATCTGTTTCTAGGATTGTGTCTTTACACGGCCCACATAAGAACCATCACGGGTATCCACTTCGATGGTTTCCCCTTCATTGATAAACAGAGGTACCCGTACGGTTGCCCCGGTTTCCAGTGTTGCGGGTTTGGTTGCGTTGGTAGCCGTATCCCCTTTCAGGCCCGGCTCTGTATAAGTGATCTTCAGTACCACTTTGGTGGCGACCTCCGCATAAAGCACGGTTTCCGATTCGGCGTGTGAAACTACATCCACCACATCTCCTTCTTTCAAGAAATCTACACCGGTGATCAGGTCTTTCTCGATAGAGATCTGTTCGAAAGTCTCCTGATTCATAAAGTTGTATCCCATGTCATCCGCGTACAGATATTGATAAGGACGACGCTCGATCCGTACTTCGTTGATCTTCACACCCGCGTTGAAAGTTTTGTCGATGGTACGTCCGTTGGTGACGCTCTTCAGTTTGGTACGTACGAAGGCTGCGCCTTTTCCGGGTTTTACGTGCAGGAATTCAACAATGAAGTAGAAGTGCCCGTCCAGGTCGATACACATCCCGTTTTTAATGTCTGATGTAGTAGCCATATTTTTTAATTTAACATATTGTTTTCAATACATACAACGGATCTCTGTCCGTGAATTTGCCTGCAAAAGTAATCCAATTCAATAAAAATCACAAAATCTTTTGAGTAAAAAAGGGTTATCTGTTGGTTAATTTAAAAAAAGTATCTATTTTTGCAACCCGATTTGTGAGAATAATAACATAAAAACAAGATATCGTAATGAAGAGAACATTTCAACCCTCTAACAGAAAGAGAAAGAACAAGCACGGATTTCGTGAGAGAATGGCTACAGCTAATGGTCGCAGAGTATTGGCTTCCCGTCGTGCGAAAGGCAGAAAGAAACTGACTGTTTCTGACGAATACAACGGAAAATAAGTTCGTGACGCCACAGAGCGTTCACCGAAGAATAAACAGAAAAGAAGTAAAGGTCACTTTACTTCTTTTTTTTGTTTGATAAAAGGGGGTATATATGACTTCCTGGCAGGTCGTATACTCCCTATGGGATGGATCAGAGAAGAGAAAAATGATTGGGAAGCAGGCAAAAAAGTTTGCCGGAAATTAAACACACTTCAAATATTGGTGTTAAAGAGTTAACAGACAGACTTAATTTCTTTTTAAGCCTGATGGAAAGTACCAACAAATGTTGTATCTTTGAAACCTATTAGAAATAATTAATCATGACAATAAAAGAGTTTTTCTCACTGAAGACCAATAATCTTTTCTGGCTGAGTATAGTAGCTATGGCTGCCATTTCTGTCATGTTGTTCTTTATTGTATTTAAAGGACTGGATGTCTACACCCGTCATGGAGAAGCTATTGAAGTTCCTGACGTAAGGGGAAAAACCGTGAAAGAGGCTACCGAAATATTTAAGAAAAATAAATTACATTGTGTGGTTTCTGATTCGGTTTATATCAGTGACAGGGCTGCCGGGAGTATCCTTGACTATGACCCTCCTGCTGGTCAGAAAGTAAAAGAAGGACGTACGATATATCTCACCATCAATACCATGAGTGTGCCCCTGGTAGTAGTTCCTGATGTTTCGGACAACAGTTCATACCGCCAGGCTCAGGCTATGCTGATCGGTGCCGGCTTCCGCATGGGACCCTCTGAAAATGTAACGGGTGAACTGGATTGGGTATATGGTGTGAAATATCAGGGCAACATCCTTCGGGCTGGGGATAAAGCCCCTATGGGAGCTACTCTCACCCTGATGGTAGGAGATGGTTCTACCACGGAAGAAGAATACGAGTCTCCTTATAATGTAGATTCGTTGCGTAACGATACGACAGAAGAATCCTGGTTTTAAAGGTAAACATGACAGAAAAGGTGATAGAGGAACTTCCCGAATGGGAGGAAAATCCGGATGATATGGAGCCTGTTCAGGAAGATGGGGACGGACTCTATGAGCATTTCCGTGTGGTAGTTGACAAAGGGCAATCGTTGATGCGTGTAGATAAATTTCTTTTCGAACGCATTGTCAACTCCTCCCGCAACCGCATTCAGAGGGCTGCGGAAGAGGGATTTGTCCGGGTAAATGGCTATCCGGTAAAGAGCAACTACAAGGTGAAGCCCCGGGATGTGATTACTGTGATGATGGATCGTCCCCGCTATGATAATCTGATATTACCCGAAGACATTCCCCTGGATATCCTATATGAAGATGATTTCGTGATGGTGGTCAATAAACCGGCCGGAATGGTGGTACATCCCGGACACGGTAACTACACAGGCACATTGGTAAATGCCATAGCGTGGCACCTGAAATACAACCCCTATTACGATGCCAATGATCCCCATGTAGGATTGGTTCACCGGATCGATAAAGACACTTCCGGATTATTGGTGGTCGCCAAGACACCCGACGCCAAGACCAATCTGGGTATCCAGTTTTTTCATAAAACCACCCGTCGCAGGTACCATGCCCTTGTCTGGGGAATTGTAGAGCAGGATTCAGGTACCATCATCGGCAATCTTGCCCGCAATCCGAAAGACCGGATGCAGATGGCTGTGTTTGCAGATCCTGATATCGGAAAATATGCCGTCACTCATTATCAAGTATTGGAACGATTGGGATATGTGACTCTGGTCGAGTGTGTGCTGGAGACAGGAAGAACCCATCAGATACGTGCCCACATGAAGCATATAGGACATGTGTTGTTCAATGATGAAAGATACGGAGGACACGAGATACTCAAAGGAACCCATTTCAGTAAGTATAAACAGTTTGTAAATAATTGCTTTGACATTTGTCCGCGCCAGGCTTTACACGCTATGACGTTGGGATTCAGGCATCCGGTGACCGGTGAGGAGATGAATTTTACTTCCCCGCTTCCGGAGGATATGACCCAATTGATCGATAAATGGAGAAGTTATCTCAGCAACAGAAACATAGAATGAAACGAACCATTGCGATTGTAGCCGGAGGAGATACTTCGGAACTGCCCGTCTCACTGAAAAGTGCCCGGGGAATCTATTCTTTTATCAGCCGCGAATCATACGATACATATATTGTAGAGATGCAGGGAACCCGCTGGGAGGTATGTATGCCCGATGGAGCGAAGCTCCCTATAGACAGGAATGATTTCAGCTTTGTGGCCGGAGGAGTGCGGAAAAGATTTGATTTTGCTTATATTACGATCCATGGTACTCCGGGTGAGGACGGACGTTTGCAAGGCTATTTTGATATGCTGCGTATCCCTTATTCCTGTTGCGGAGTTCTGGCATCGGCACTGACTTACGATAAGTTTGCCTGCAATCATTACCTCAAAGGTTTCGGAATGCGTGTAGCAGAATCCCTGAAGCTACGCAGAGGACAGCACATCACCGATGAAGAGGTGCAGGAAAAGATCGGTCTTCCCTGTTTCATCAAACCCAACCTCGGAGGGTCCAGTTTCGGAACCACCAAAGTGAAGGAAGCCGGTCAGATACAATCTGCTATTGAGATCGCTTTCCGGGAGGCTCCAGAAGTGATCATAGAAGCCTTTATGGATGGAACCGAGATCACCTGCGGATGTTATAAGACGAAGCAGAAGTCGGTGGTATTCCCCATTACAGAGGTAGTCACTGAGAATGAGTTTTTTGATTTCGATGCGAAATACAATGGTCAGGTAGAGGAGATCACGCCGGCACGGATTTCGGACGAGCTGACCCGAAGGGTACAAACCCTCACTTCTGCTATTTATGATATCCTGGGATGTGCGGGTATCATTCGGGTAGATTATATCATTACCGAAGGAAATAAGGTGAATCTGCTGGAGGTAAATACAAATCCCGGAATGACTACTACCAGTTTCATCCCTCAGCAGGTGAGAGCAGCAGGGATGGATATACAGGCGGTAATGGCTGATATTATTGAAGATAAATTCATCTAATAAGAGATCTTATGAGTACAACGGAATTTGACGAGATCCGTCCGTATGACGATGAGGAACTCCCGCGGATCTATGAAGAACTGATTGCCGACCCTGCTTTCCGGAATGCTGTTTCCACGGTTTTTCCGGATATACCTCTGGAACTATTGGCCCAGAAGATGCGGGGATGTGAAACCAAGCTGGATTTTCAGAAGGCATTTTGCTATCCGGCTCTTTACAAAATAATCAGAGATCACAGTGAAGGCATATCTCTGGATCTTTCTGCGATCACAGACCGTACAAAGGCTTATACCTACATATCCAACCATCGCGACATCATTCTGGATTCGGGTTTTCTTTCGGTATTGTTGGTGGACCAGGGAATGGATACGGTGGAGATCGCTATCGGAGACAACTTGCTTATCTATCCCTGGATCAAGAAATTTGTACGCCTCAATAAGGCTTTTATTGTACAACGGGCACTTACCATGCGACAGATGCTGGATTCTTCTGCCCGTATGTCGCGTTATATCCATCATACCATCACCCGGAAACATCAGTCGATATGGATCGCTCAGCGTGAGGGGCGTGCCAAAGACTCTGACGACCGTACCCAGGAGAGTGTCCTGAAGATGTTGAGCATGGGTGGAACGGGAGACACGATAGACCGGCTGCTTCCACTTCATCTGGCTCCACTGAGCCTTTCCTATGAGTATGATCCGTGTGATTACCTGAAAGCGCAGGAATATCAGTTGAAACGTGACAATCCCGGATATAAAAAAACAAGGGAAGATGATCTGAAAAATATGCAGACCGGACTGTTTGGCTACAAAGGGCGGATACTGTTTCGCGCGGCTCCTTGTATCAATGAAGAATTGAAGGCGTTGGACCGTTCCTTATCCAAACCGGAACTTTTTGCTCAGGTCGCTGCGCTGATCGATCGTCATATCCACCGGAACTATCAGCTCTATCCCTGTAATTATGTGGCGTATGATCTGTTGAATGCTTCTGAGGAGAAGTCGTCGTTTTATACTCCGGAAGAGAAGAAGAACTTTGAGGATTATCTGCATATTCAGCTGGAGCGTATCGAACTTCCGGAAAAAGATATTCCTTTCCTGAGGGAAAAACTTCTGTCGATGTATGCCAACCCATTGATCAATTATTATAAAGCGCACTCATGAATAGAACATACTATGTCGCACTTCTGCTGGGAACATGTGTGGGTTTACTGGGAAGTTGCAGCAAGGATAAATATGAGTATCCTCCTGTAAAACTGGAATTGATAACCATAGAATCAGGAAGCACGGGTACGATACAGACTTTTGTCACGGACGACGGTGAAAGGCTGACGGTGGCGGAAGATAAATCTCAGACGGTGATAGATCCCGATTCACGGATGCGTGTGTTGAGTAACTATCAACTTCTGTCCTCCCACAACGGTACGCTTACGGGAGAAGGAGTGATCTATGCGGTAGGAAGTGTGGTGTCGGCCGATCCGATCCCTGTATCGGAAATAGAGGGAGACCTGAAAACGGATCCTGTTACGCTGCAAAGTATATGGATGGGAGAAGATTTTCTGAACCTGGTGGTCCTGGTGAAAGCTCAGTCCGGAGTTCATTATTTCCGATTTATAGAGGATGAGATCGTTACAGAGGATGAAAAAGGGATTACTCGCGTATATCTTTCACTGTATCACGATGCTTCAAACGACACGGAGGCTTATACCAAAAAAGCATATCTTTCCATTCCGCTTCGTCAGTATGCTTCTGTAGCCGATGGGCGGGAGATACAGATCTGTTTCCAACTGAATACATACGACGGTGAGGAGAGCCGTTGGTTTGAATATATCCCTTCAGACCTTTACTGATCCTGTCTCATTTTCGCCAGAGTAGTGCGCTGACTTCGGCACCGAAGGTAAAACTGTGCATGTTGTATTTACCTTTCCCATGGATAGGGTTTTCTGCCAGCGGATAATAGCTATAGTGATTGTCAGAAAATCCCAGATTATAGTTGAAAAATAATTTGACCCCCATGTGGGTGTTGACGAAACGTTGTATATAACAGTTCAGATCGATGTTGGGGATGATGTGTGAATCTGCCTTGAAAAGGGTACGGGTGATATAAAGATCTGTTTCTTTTACCAGGTCGATCCGATAGCTTCCTGCCCACGCGACTCCTCCCATCACACTTCCACCGGCGTTGATGCCGGGAATGACCTGAGTGGAATATTCCATTCCCAATACGAAATTACTATATGTAAGAGATTTCGATAATACCTGATCGGTCCTTAAATCGGTTTCAGGATGTAACGCGAAATATTTTTCATATTTAAAGTCCGGCGCAGCCTGAGAGAAGGCAACTTTACCTGCTACTCCCCAGTGGTTGCTGAAGTATCCTGCACCCGTCAGAGCGGCGTATGCCCCTTGCAGCTGTCCGATCTCAATATCATGAGGGAGCTTGATATTCCCTCTGATCCCGTATCCGGTCTGTAACCCCAGATATCCGTACTTCTTGTCTATCACGTAGGGTTTGTATTGCTTGTTCTGTCGTATTCTTCCCTTGTTGCCAAAGATCTGATCGGCGAGAAAATATCCCATTTCAGTAGAAACAATCCCGATACCTGCTCCGACAAGGACATCTGAAAACCAGTGCTTGTTATTGAGCTGGCGGCTCAATGCCGTTGCTGTGGCCAGAGAGTAGCCTGCGATACTATAAAACGGACTGCGTGTCAGTCCATATTCTTTATGCAGCATGGTAGCTGTCATAAAGGCGGTAGCTGAGTGGCCGGAAGGAAAAGACTTATGGTCCGTTCTGTCCGGGCGGAGCCGATTCGTACTCAGTTTCAGGGAGTTTACTGTGATGGCCATGATCCCCACAGAGAAAGCATCTGCCGTGAGCATCTTACCCCATGTACTGGATCCTTCCACGCCTGAGACCTTCAATCCTACTAGCAGTGCTGCCGGCGCGTATTGCAGATAGTCATCGTGATGATAACGAAGAGTGGGTATGTACGAATTGCGCATAGAGCGGAATCGCTTGTCGCTATTGATCGTAGATAACCCCACCACCATAAGTGGCAGAGAGATATGCGTCATGCGATAAGCTTCGCTGTTGACCATGTGATCGGGCAGGAAATGTCTCCGGGTATAAATCGTGTCCGCTATCTATGCTGTGCTGCTTTGTATACAAATCACCAGGAGGAGACAAAAACAGATGATATACTCCTTCATGTAGATAAGAAGAGTAAGAGACTGACTAAAAGATCTACTTGTTCTTTGGATAAGTTATGGATTGTAGATGGTTCCGTGCAGAAAGTCTGCCGGACCTCCCGTGCATACTATAGCTTATCAAAGCATACAGGGACTTTTTAGTCAGTCCCCTTGTGGATAGTTATATTGTGTCAATAAAAGATCAGAGAGATTGCAACATACGCTTCAACACCACTGTCGCAGAGATCTCTCTGTTGGCTGCCTCAGGTATCACTAACGACTGAGGGCTCTCGATCACATCGTCTGTTACGATCATGTTGCGGCGTACGGGCAGACAATGCATGAAATAAGCATTGCGTGTCAATCCCATCTGTCGGTCACTTACCGTCCAGTTGCGATCCATGCTCAGGACCTGTCCATACTTATCTCCCGCATAGGCTGCCCAGCTTTTCGCATAAATAAAGTCAGCTCCTTCAAATGCCTTCAACTGGTCGTATTCGACCTTTGCTTTCCCGACGAAAACCGGATCCAGTTCATATCCCTGTGGATGAGTAATAACAAACTCATAATCTGTTTCATTCATCCATTCGGCAAAAGAGTTCGGCACGGCTTGTGGCAATGGCCTGGGATGGGGTGCCCAGGTCAGAACAACTTTGGGACGCTCTGTCTTCTTATATTCCTCAATGGTGATCAGGTCGGCAAAACTCTGTAACGGATGGCGGGTGGCTGCTTCCATAGAAAATACGGGTCTGCCTGAATATTTAATGAACTGATTGATAATGATCTCGTTGTAATCATCTTCCCGACTTTCGAAGCGTGCGAAAGAACGTACGCCGATGATGTCGCAATAGCATCCCATTACCGGAATGGCTTCCAGCAGGTGTTCGGGTTTGTCACCGTCCATGATCACTCCGCGCTCTGTCTCCAGTTTCCAGGCTCCCTGGTTGATGTCCAGAACAATTACATTCATTCCCAGGTTGGTGGCTGCTTTCTGGGTACTCAGGCGCGTACGTAGGCTGGCGTTGAAAAAGATCATCATCAAGGTCTTGTTACGACCCAGTTCTACATATTTGAATCTGTCTTTTTTAATTTCAAAAGCCTCTTTCAGAGCTTGTTGTAAATCGCCAATATTATGTACATTGGTAAAATTCCTCATAAGTATATACATTAAGTTATTTGTTTCTGATTTGTCCGTCTCCGCTGATGATCCATTTGTAAGAAGTCAGCTCTTCCAGTGCCATAGGTCCGCGCGCATGCAGTTTCTGTGTACTGATGCCGATCTCTGCTCCCAGGCCAAACTGTGCTCCATCTGTGAACGCGGTAGATACATTGGTATAGACGCAGGCCGCATCTACTATTTTACAGAACAATTCCGCATTTTCTACATTCTCTGTGATGATACATTCGCTGTGTCTGGAACTGTGTTCGGAGATGTGGCCGATAGCTTCTTCTATATTCCCTACTGTTTTGACAGACAGGATATAGTCCATCCATTCTGTTCCGTAACTGTGCGGGGTAGAAGGTTTCAGCAGTTCCTGCGGATAGTTTCCCTGAAGGGCTTGCAGAGCAGGCGCGTCTGCGTAAATAACCACATTGCTTTGGATCAGTTCCTGGCACAGCACGGGCAGATCCTGTATACGGTCTTTGTGTATCACCACGCAATCCAATGCGTTGCAGACACTCACGCGTCGTGTCTTGGCATTGTTGATGATGGCTGCTCCTTTCTCTAAATCTCCGTCTTTATCGAAATAGGTATGGCAGATCCCTGCACCGGTCTCTATCACAGGAATACTGGCATTCTGGCGCACATATTGGATCAGGTTGCTGCTCCCTCTCGGGATGATCAGATCTACGTAGCCTTCTGCGTGCAGCAATGCTGCTGTCGCTTCCCGCTCCACAGGCAGAAGTTCCACGATCGTCGGATCGATATCTGCTTCTCCGAGTACCTGATGTATCACCCGGAGGATCGCGCGGTTCGAATATTCGGCATCGCTACCTCCTTTCAGTACGCAGGCATTCCCGCTTTTCAGACACAACGAGAATACGTCCAGACTTACATTCGGACGGGCTTCATAGATGATCCCGATCACTCCGAAAGGCACAGTGATCTTAGTGAGTTTCATGCCGTTGGGTCTTACGGATTCGGAAAGGATACGACCGAGGGGAGAGGGCAGAGTGGCCACATTCCGTATATCGGCCGCAATGCCTTCCAGTCTTTCCTGTGTAAGCATCAAGCGGTCGTATTTGGGATTCGCTGGGTCCATTCGTTCCAGATCCTTTTTGTTCTCTTCCAGAAGGAAAGCTGTGTCCCGGATCACTGCGTCAGCTAGGAGGTTCAATACTTCATTGAGTCGCGTATCTTCTATTTGCAGCAGTTTCTGACTGGCTGCGCGTACTTTTTTGAAAATCTCTTCGTATTTCATAAAGTCTTTTTATGATTCAATATACAGATAGTCGTAATGTACTACCGGTTTTTTTCCATGTTTTCCCATGGCCTTACGGGCCTCGGCAGAGCCGTAGTTCGCTTTTCCTATTCCTATCGGTTCGCCCCGGTCGGTAATGATCTTTACAATATCATCTTTTTCAAAATCTCCTTCTATGTGAGTGATCCCTACAGGTAGTATACTGATTACCTTATCTGAGTTCAGGATCTCACTGGCACATGTATTGAGATGGATTTCACCTTTGGCAAAACCTTCGCTATGCGCGATCCACTTTTTCACACTGGATACGGATTCTGCTGCCGCCTGGAATCGTGTACAGGGTGTCTGTTCCGGATCGTATACCAGATCTACCAGGATGTTGTCCCGTTTGCCGTTGGCAATGATCACCTGTATCCCTTCGTCTGCTACCTTACGCGCGATAGAGGTCTTGGTCAGCATGCCTCCGCGTCCGAAACTGGATCGGGAGGTCTGGATATAGTCGGATATATCCTGTCCTGTCGCTATCAGGGGGATGATCTGACTGGCTGGATCAGAGGGGGCCCCATTGTATATACCGTCTACATTACTGAGAATGATGAGCGCTTCCGCATCCATCATAGAGGCGATCAATCCCGATAGCTCATCGTTATCTGTGAACATCAGTTCTGTGACGGATATCGTATCGTTCTCGTTGACAATCGGGATCACTCCATTCTCCAGCATCACCGTCATGCAGTTTTTCTGATTGAGATAATGCCTGCGGCTACCGAAATTCTCTTTCGTTGTCAGTACCTGACCTACGGTAATGCTATGGTCACGGAACAGCTCGTAATACCGATTGATCAGCTTGGCCTGCCCTACGGCAGAGAATAGCTGTCGCTGGTCTACACTATCCAGCTTGCGTGGAGAGGAGGGGATCTCACTGCGACCGGATGCCACGGCACCGGAGGAAATGACGATAACTTCTATTCCTGATTTGTACAACTCCGCTATCTGGTCTACCAGAGCAGACATACGTGTGACATCCAGGGTCCCGTCTTTCCGGGTCAGGACATTACTTCCGATCTTAACAGCAATGCGGGATAAACGTCGTTCCATTTCTAAAAAATAAGAGGACAAATATACGTGTTTTTGTCGTACAGATAGTCAAACGTGCGTATAAAAGTCACGTTGGGAATATGTATGTGCTTGTGGGTATAAATATGTAATTCAGATTTATAGCTTTGTTCGCAAAGAGACAACACACAATCCTCCGGACCTCTGCCATATTCGGTGTGAATCCGGATGATGTGGGACTTTGGAATAGAACGTCTATCTGGCCCTGTCCCGGTTACGGATCAGCTCTATCGCGGATTCATAGTTCTCCTGATTCACCAGAACAGCCACCTCCGGACTGATATAGGGGGTAAGGGTTCCGAGAATACCATCTTTCAATACGGCTTGTATGCCCTGACTTTCGAGTAATCCTTTGATGAGTTCAGCTTCCCAGGGTGAACCGGCGAAGACTTCAACCAGAGTTTTATCTGCGGACTTTTTCATATATTTTGTTTATTTAGGGTATAAAATAGGATAGAAGGGGTTTCAGGTTTCCTGTGTAAAGGGAATCACGTTCTATTCAAGGGTGATACGTTGTACGGTGATTTCCTGATGGAGGAATATGGAGGCCGACTCTATAAATTTGTCTTCTGCCTCTGTGGTATAGAAGGTACACTTCCCTGATTTCGTACATTGACGATCGATCTCCGGATGTCGGTTCAGATAGTCTTTTAAGTTATCAGCCACATATTCCCCCTGCGCCACCACCTGGATATGGGGGGGGAGATGTTCTTTTATTTTGGGCAACAACAAAGGATAGTGTGTACATCCCAGCAGGAGCGTATCTATATCCGGATCTTTCCGGATCAGATTCTGCAGATGCTTGTCTATAAAGTAATCTGTTCCGGGGTTTTCTGCCTCATTGTTCTCTACCAGCGGGACCCACATGGGACATGCTTCCTGACTGACGGTGATCTCCGGAAATAATTTATGTATTTCCATCGGATAGGAACAGGAACGTACGGTTCCGGCTGTGGCCAGTACACCCACGTGTCCGTTATGGGTCAGGGTGCCTATACTTTCTACGGTCGGTCGTATCACCCCCAATACTCTCCGCCGGGGGTCGATCTGAGGCAGGTCGTTCATCTGGATGGTCCGCAACGCCTTGGCTGACGCCGTGTTACAAGCCAGGATGATGAGGTGACAGCCTTCTCCGAACAGCCTGCGGACAGCCTGAAGAGTGAATTCGTACACCACTTCGAACGATCTGCTTCCATAGGGTGTACGTGCGTTATCTCCCAGGTAGATATAATCATAGCCGGGCATGGCCTCTCTGATCTTTTTCAGGATCGTGAGGCCTCCGTAGCCGGAATCAAATATTCCGATAGGGCCGGGATGGGGAGATAACAACTGTTTCATACATACTCTGTCTTATAGAACAGGAAAAGGGAAGGGTAAAGGAGGAATGAGCTGCTCCTTTATCCGTTCCCTTTTCCCGGATGGATGATATACTTATCTGATTCCTAACTGAGCTTTTACTTTTTCAGTAACATCCGAGCTCATGGACTCATTGATATACGGGATCTGGGTACGTACCACGTCAAAGATATAGATCAGACCTTCTGCCTGTCCTACGGATCGGATGGCATCGTCTAATTTCTGATAAATTGGCATCATCAGATTGTTCTGTGCCTCCTGCACGCCCTGGTAAGCGTCTTGCTGGAATTGCTCCTGACGCTGGTACATATCCTGGAGTTCTTTTTGTCTTCTTTCCGCGATGTTTGCCGGAAGGGTTTCCGCTTCTCTCTGGAATTCTTCGTATTTACGGTTGAATTCTTCCTGAGTACGTTGCAGTTCTTCCGAATATTTTTTGTCCAGTGCCACTAATTCCGCCTGAGCTTTTTCATATTCCGGCATAGCCAGGATCACATCCTGTGAATTCATGTGACCGAACTTTAAGGTTTGTGCAAATGCGCCCAAAGGGAGGGCTAACATGATAACGATTGCAATTTTCTTAAGCATAGTTTTATTGTTTATTTGAATGATTATTTTATCGTTGTTTGTTGCAAATGTATGAATTTAATTTGAATATCCTAATCTGTTGAGTACTTCATCGCTTATATCTATACTGGGTGAGGCGTAAATGATACTGGTGGCTGACGCACGGTCTACTATCACTGTATAGCCATTTGTTTCTGAGATCTCTTTTACTGCCTGATAGATCTGGTCCTGAACAGGTCGCATCAGATTTTCCTGTCTTTTATAAAGCTCGCCTTCCGGACCAAAATATTGCCGGCGCAGTTCGGATGCCTCACGCTCTTTAGATATAATAGCCTCTTCTCTGTCGGTGCGCTGTGCGTCCGTCAGAGAACTTGCCTGAGACTGATACTCCTGATACAATCTCTGTGCTTCCTGGGCAACGGCTTCTACTTCTCTCTGCCATTGCTCGGAGGCCTGGTTAAGCTGTTCGTTGATACGGGAATATGCCGGGATATTTTCCAGAATATATTCCATATCGATCAGTGCAAATTTTTGCGCGTTCGCGGCTATACTTACCGCAAACAATAGTACCATACTTAGAACAGACTTTCTCATAACGTTTAGCTTTTTTAAGTGAAACATTTAAAATTCTTGTCCCAGGACAAAGTGGAACTGTGAACCACTGTATTGCCTGCTACCGAATACTTTATCGAAACCGTATGCCCAGTCAATACCCATCATACCGATCATTGGCAGGAAGATGCGAACCCCTACACCGGCCGAACGTTTCAGTTCAAACGGGTTGAAGTTCTTTATATCGTGCCAGGCATTACCGGCTTCCAGGAATCCTAACGCATAAATACTGGTACTTGTTTCCAGCATAAGCGGATATCTGAGTTCAACACCCAGTCGGGTATAGGCATATCCTTCCGTACCACGGGTGGGGGTCAATGAACTGTTCTCGTATCCACGCAGACCGATACTTTCTGTAGCATAGGTCGAATAACCGGTCATACCGTCTCCCCCTACATCGAACGTTTCGAAAGGAGATTTTTTGTATTTATTGTAATGTCCCAGCAAACCAAACTCCACACGGGTCATCAATACCGGACATTTTACTGCACTGGTCAGCGCGGTATACGTCTTTGATTTGAATTTCCATTTGTGGTATTCGATCCAGCGATACATCTTATTCACGTCGCTCTGGTTGTTCTGGTTGTATTTGCCGTAGTCTACTCCGTCAAACAGGGAATAAGGAGGGGTCAGCTGTACGGAAAGTGAGAATTCAGATCCCTGACGCGGGAATATCGGATTGTCTATCGAACTTCTGCCCAAAGTGAAGTTGATGCTGATGTTGTTACACTTTCCGTCTGTTACAGGGAAATACATCCATTCTTTCAATACATACCGTTGGTAAGAAAGCTCGGCAGAGAATGTAAAATAGTCGTCCGGCCAGCGGAGACGTTTTCCCCACATAGCGGCAATCCCGTAGATCTGCACCGATTTGTCCGGATCGTAATAATCGGCATAGTTGTTGTAATTGTAGTTACCATACCCTCCGTAATACATACTGTTGTAGTAGTTGTTCATGTACGACTGATTGTAGTACCGGCTACTAATATCTGTCTGTCTGGAATAGAAAAGCGAAACCGAGAACGAGTTCGGCCGTTTTCCGCCAAACCAGGGATCAAAGAAAGAGAGACTATACGATTGATAATATTTGGCATTGGTCTGTCCGCTGAGCGTCAGTGTCTGTCCGTCTCCCTGAGGCAGGATACCTCTGTAATTCTCTCCCGGATGCAACAAATTGGCGAGTGAGAAGTTGGTAAAGCGCAGACTCAGTTTACCAATGATACCTGTTTGTCCCCATCCGGCAGAAAATTCTACCTGGTCATTGGCCTTGGATACCAGATCATATGCAATGTCTACAGTTCCGTTGATCGGGTCGGGCTGAATATCCGGACTCAGGTTCTCCGGGTCGAAATGTCCCATTTGCTGTATCTCACGTAAAGAACGCATCAGCTCCTCTCTGCTGAAGAGTTCTCCCGGGCGTGTACGGAGTTCGCGGCGAACCACATTTTCATACAACCGATCGTTCCCGTTGATGATGATCTTATTGATGGTAGCCTGTTGCCCTTCATAGATACGCATTTCCAGGTCAATAGAGTCGCCCACAATGTTTACTTCCACCGGATCCAGGTTATAGAACAGATACCCGTTGTTATAATACAGGTTACCGATCGCGTCCTCATCCATAGAGAGACGTTCATTCAACAACTTCTGATTGTATACATCTCCTTTTTTCATGCGGAGCAGATAGTTCAGCTGGTCCGAAGGGTAGAGCGTATTGCCGACCCAGGTTACGTTCCGCAGGTAATACTTATCTCCCTCTTCGATCTCTAAGTAAACGTTTACTGTCTTTTCGTCATGGCTCCACACACTGTCTACCAGGATCTGGGCATCTCTGTAACCCAATTCATTGTATTTTTCCACGATAGCCTCTTTATCCGCTTCGTAGTTTTCCGGAACAAATTTCTTGGTACGGAAGAAGTTGGCCAGTTTTCCTTTTTCGTTGGTCTTTTTCATGACCTTTTTGATCTTGGCCGTTTTCAGTGCCTCGTTTCCTTCGATGATGATCTCGTGAACCTTGATCTTTTCTTTTTTATCAATCTCCACATCTACCAATACCTGATTTTCATTGTCCGGATCATCGCGCTGAGTGATGATCACTTCAGTATTCTTAAATCCTTTGTCATCAAAGTAACGTTTGATCAGGGTCTTGGCGCGGTCTACCAGGTTGGGAGTGATCTGGCTGCCCTTGACCAATCCCAGACGCGCGGTCAGATCTTCACGTTCCGATTTTTTCACACCATGATAGCGTATATCGGAGATCCTGGGACGCTGGGTCAGCTTGATCTTCAGGTAGATCTTATCTCCTACGATCTTTTCGGCAGTGATCTGAGCATCCGAGAAAAGTCCGTGCCGCCAGTAGCGTTTGATCGCTCCTGTGATCTCATCTCCTGGCACAGTGATCACCTGGCCCACACCTAATCCGGACAATTCGATCAGTACATAATCTTCGTAATTATCCACTCCTTCTACCTGGATGTCGGCTATTTCGTATTTTTTGGGAGTACCTGAATAGAGGATCACCGGTTTCGGACTGTCCTCGTCCATTTCCACCAGGTCGATTTCCTGTGCCCGGGTGTGGGTAGAGAATCCCAACAGGCCGATGATCATCACAAGTATGGAGAAAATTCGATATTGCATGTATGTTGTGAATTTTGGTTTTTGATAAATGTACTTAACTGATTATCTGTTCGCTGGTTTGTCCGAAACGTCTTTCACGCTGCTGGTAGTCAAGGATAGCGCGTTGCAACTCTTCCTGATTGAAGTCAGGCCAGTAGGTGTCGCAGAAATAGAGTTCGGAGTACGCGCACTGCCACAGCAGGTAATTGCTCAGTCGGATCTCTCCTCCTGTACGTATCAGAAGGTCGGGGTTGGGCATGAAAGAGGTCGCCAGGTTGCGGGCTATACATTCCGTATCTATATCGGATAGAGTGATCTCCTGCCGTACAACTTGTCCGGCTATCTTTCTGGCCGCTTCCGTTATTTCCCAACGCGAGGAATAGCTCAATGCCAGCACTAAGCACAGGCCGGTATTCTGTGCCGTATGTTCGATGCAGGCTGCCAGGCGCGTCTGTACTTTTTCCGGCAGCTTGGCCTGATCTCCGATGATCCGGAACCGTATGTTGTTCTTCATAAACGTTTCCTCTTCTATAGAATCGAAGAGCAGTTCCATCAGTGCTTCCACTTCTTCCTGAGGACGATTCCAGTTTTCCATAGAGAACGTATAGAGAGTCAGGAATTTAACCCCCATGCGGGCTGCCTCTTCGGTGATTACCTGTACCGTATCGGCGCCTTTCTGGTGGCCATAACTACGCTCCTGGCCATGTCGTTTGGCCCAACGTCCGTTACCGTCCATAATGATCGCGATATGTTGAGGTATCCGTGTAAAATCTATCTGTTCTTTCAATGGCATGTTTTTCTCTTTAAAAGCAGGTGCGGGAGTTCCGAATGGCCTTGTTTATTTTTTTTTGAACCCGACCCGGTTCAGTCTTCCTCTCCAGACCTCGTCGTTCTGTCTGATGGTCTTACTCCAGATGATCCAGATGTATCCGTCGTTGTCCAGGACCGTGGAGTAATACTTAGAGCGTCCTTCAAATGTTTCGGGGAAAAGGAATGTTCCTCCTGCTTCTTCCCAGCTGACTCCTGTGGAAGACTTATAAAAGGTATTGAATTCGTCTCCGAACACGTAGAAATCATCGTCGTAATACAAAACAGTCGGGTGTTCCATATAAGGAACATAATTGTCGTAAGCCGCGCCGTCCAGACTGGCCCAATTGTATCCGTCGTAAGACTGCCACAACAGTGTCTTTCCGGAGGAATCCGGAGAAGTTCCCGTCAGGAAGATACGTTCTATCTGGTTGGATGTTTCGGACGCGGCATAACTGATCTGGGTCAACGGGAAGTCTGCAGGTACTACATGACCATCTTCCGACCAATTTTCACCTTCCTCATCTGTGATACAGAATATCTGCTCTCCCATAGAATTTGTGATAATTCCGCTCAGTCCTTTGCTGAAAGGAGCTAAAAAGGTAACAACCTGCCCGCTCAGATCGTCTGATCTCATCCAGTTCAAACCATCTGTGGAGGTATAGACATCTCCGGCAACAGCTGCATATAACTTATATCTATATTGAGTAATGCTGTGTATATCCGCTTCAGCGGGAAGTCCCTGAGTATATTGTCTCCTCCAGGAAATATCCGCGGAAAGACCGGAAGAGACGTAACAGCTGTCCGGAGAAGGATATACCAGGATACGCCCGTTCAGAATCACCGCTTTCTGTTCTCCCGTTACAGCTCCGCTGGAGAAATTGTCACTGACCGGTCCGTCTGACCATACCAATGAGTCGGGGTCCTGGGTATGTACGTTCACATGTATTTCGTATTTTTTCTTGTGCACCCCATCCAGAGCCAGTACTTCCAACACAAGGGGTTCGGTCAGGTCTACGGAGTCATTCATATTGAACAGGGTATCCCCGGCAGTGACTATACCATTCGTTTGGATAGTTTTAATCAGGATCTTGCTGATGATCGTATCCGCGTGCACGGGGAGGGAATCTTCGTTGTAGATCTTTCCGTTGAGCTGATCTATCGTAAAAGTGTAGTAAGTGTCTTTATAGATCGAGTCCAGGGCAAAATCACGGATAGTCGCATCCGAACTATATTCATAGTCGTTTTTATTAGAGTCAAGACAGGATACAGTCACAAAGCAGCAGATGAAAACGCCTGTTATGACTGCTAAAAAGTTTATTCTCATTTTGAAAGCCAGTGTTTATTTACAAGATGCAAAAATAGGAACATTTTTCTCTTCCCCGAACCTAAAATGGAAGTTTTATATAAAATTATAGATAATAAGAGTGATTTTGCCGCTGAAAATCCGGTAGCTACGTATCTGTTCCCTCCCTTTTTGGAGGCGTGTAATGGCGGATCACGGTCTTGAAATGCAGTTGCGGTACGCAATCGTTTTTTGCGCTTATTTCAGGTGCTTTAACACCCGATCCCAGCTTTTTTAAACTTTTTTCAATGAAAACATCGTCCCACAACCCCTCATCTATAAAGATTTGCAGCAAGATAGCGCCTCCTTCTACCAGTAAGGAACGAATGCCTCTCCGGTAGAGCTCCCGGACGATTTGTATGGGAATGTCTCTTTGGGAATGTAATGTAATAAATTCTGTTGCCGGCAGATCCGGGAATTCCGTAGCGAAAGTAAAGACCAAAGTCGGGATTTTTCCATCGAACAAGTTCAGTGTATGGGGCAGTCTCAGCTCTTTGTCTATCACTACCCGTATGGGGTCCTTACCTATCCAGTTACGTACGTTCAGGGAAGGGTTGTCTGAGAGGGCGGTGCGTGTACCTACCAGGATCGCTTCTGACGCGGCCCGTCTTTTGTGTACCAGCATACTTGTGAGCGGAGTAGACAATACGACTGGCTGTCCGTTGTCGCGGTACCCGTCGATAAACCCATCGGCAGATTCTGCCCATTTGAGCGTGATGTAAGGGCGTTGCTGTTCGTTCACGGTGATGAAGCGCCGGATAAGCTGGCGGCACTCGTTCTCCAGTACCCCTACCTTCACCTCGCATCCAGCCTCCCGCAGTTTGCGTATCCCTCTGCCATCTACCCTGTAGAACGGGTCTTCACAACCGATTACTACCCTGGGGATCTTGTTTTTTATGATCAGGTCCGAGCAGGGCGGGGTTTTCCCGTAATGGGAACACGGCTCCAGGCTGACATACAGGGTCGACCGTTGCAGCAATGCGCGATCTTTCACTGCACCGATAGCATTCACTTCCGCATGAGCCTCTCCATAGCGGATGTGATAGCCTTCTCCGATAATTTTATCGTTGCACACGACGACTGCCCCTACCATGGGATTGGGAAACGTATGGTTCGCGCCGTTTTTCGCCAGCTGGATGCAGCGCCACATGTATTTTTCTTCTTCGTTCATAGAAAATCTGATCGTAATTATGCGTAATTTTGCATATTGAATCGTAGAAATGAAACAAATCAGGACTTACATCCGTCGTTCCTTACAGGAAATATATTCTCCCGGTGAAATATCGGCTCTTACCCGTATCATCTGCCGGGATCTACTCCGGATAGATGAAATGTCCCTGTATCTGGACAAAGATATAAATTTATCCGATACCATGCAGCGTATTCTGGACGATACGGTAAGTCGTCTCCGGAGGAATGAACCCATCCAGTACATTTGTGGAAGTACGGAATTTCTGGGGCGTTCGTTCCGGGTGACCCCGGCGGTCCTTATTCCCCGACCGGAAACGGAAGAACTGGTAGAGCGGGTATTGAAGGAAAACCCTTCGGGTGGCCGCCTGCTGGATATCGGTACGGGAAGCGGATGCATAGCGGTCTCTCTGGCCGTTAGGTGGCCTCAGGCAGAGGTGTATGCCTGGGGTGTTTCCGCGGAGGCTCTGCGGGTGGCGGCCGACAATGCGGCACGGTTGGGGGCAAAAGTCTTTTTCTCCGTTCAGGACGTGTTCGGGCCGTCGGTAGCATCACCCGCTTCTTTGGATATCATCGTCAGCAACCCACCCTATATTGCAGAAAGTGAGAAGAGTGCCATGGAACCCAATGTGCTCGAATGGGAGCCTTCACAGGCTCTTTTTGTTCCGGATACCGATCCTCTCCGTTTCTATCGCAGGATAGCGGAGGTCGGACAGTCTATGCTGGTTGCCGGCGGAAAGGTTTATCTGGAGATCAACCGCGCGTATGGAACAGAGACTGCTTCTCTGTTCGAATCGTTTGGATATCATTCGATCCGTATCCTTCCGGACCTTTCCGGCAACGACAGGATCGTAACAGCTATATGGAAATGAAAACAATAACCGAAACCGAAGCTTTACAAAGAGCTGCCTCGTATTGTTCCGCTGCCGAACATTGCCGGACGGAAGTTTTTGATAAATTACAGAAGTGGAGTATACCCTATGACGGGATCGAACGCATCCTGACCTATCTGGAGCGGGAGGGCTATCTGGACGAAGAGCGTTATTGCCGTGCTTTTGTCAAAGATAAATATCGTTTTGACAAATGGGGCCGGCGGAAGATCGCGCAAGCCCTGCACCTGAAAAAAATAGCTTCTGCCTGTGTAGATAAATGCCTGCGGGAGATAGATCAGGAGGAATATCAGCAAGGGTTGCGCAAACTCCTGGAGGCCAAACGCAGGAGCATACGTGCCGGAGATGACTACCAGCGGAATGCGAAACTGATCCGTTTTGCTCTGGGACGTGGCTTCGAAATGAACGAGATACGCGCCTGCCTGCCGGGCCTCGAAGAGGAGCTGTATCCCGACTGAAACACTCAGGCAGGAGGAAATCTTTTTAATTCATATTTTATTGAAAAATATACGGTTTCTTCTTTTCAGTCTCATTCACTTTCCGTACTTTTGTGCCAAACATTTATCAGAGAAAGTCGACTTATGAAAGCTTTGGAGAAATTATTCGCGGAGAAGTTGTTAAAGATTAAAGCGATCAAACTGCAACCGGCCAACCCTTTTACATGGGCCTCCGGATGGAAATCGCCTTTTTATTGCGACAACCGAAAAACACTTTCTTATCCTTCTTTGCGTAATTTTGTAAAGATAGAAATCACCCGCATCATACTCGAACATTTCGGACAGGTGGATGCCATTGCCGGGGTGGCTACAGGAGCGATCCCACAGGGAGCTCTGGTTGCCGATGCCCTCAACCTGCCGTTTGTATATGTTCGTTCCACACCGAAAGATCACGGATTGGAAAACCTCATTGAAGGAGAACTTCGTCCCGGAATGAAGGTGGTAGTTGTAGAAGACCTGGTTTCCACAGGAGGAAGCAGTCTGAAAGCGGTTGAGGCGATCCGTCGCGACGGATGTGAGGTGATCGGTGTGGTGGCGGCCTATACCTATGGGTTTCCCGTTGCTGAGAAAAAATTCAAGGATGCCAAAGTACCCCTGGTCACGCTGACCAATTACGAAGTGGTACTGGAGGTTGCGTTACGTACCGGATATATTGAGAAGGAAGACATTGAAACGTTGAATGAATGGCGTAAAGACCCGGCAAACTGGGATCCGAATAAGTAAGTATATCAAATAATATATAGGATTAGAAAGAGTAGTTCGGATATACAGATATCCGGATCGTTCTTTTTGTGTTTTAACGGAAAGGGAAAAGAATGACTAAATTTGAAAGTAGCGTTAAGATCATTCCTTACAGTGAGGAAAAAGTATATAATAAGCTCTCGGATCTGAATCATCTGGAGTCTGTGCGCGAACGGATACCGGAAGATAAAGTAAAAGATCTCAGTTTCGACGCGGATACGCTCCGTTTCAGTGTACCTGCTATCGGTCAGCTCAGTCTGCGTATTGTAGAGCGTGACCCCAACAAATGTATAAAGTTCGAAACGGTAGATTCACCCCTCTTCTTCAATCTGTGGATACAGATCGTACCGGTAGGTGAGGCCGAATGTAAAATGAAACTGACTGTAGGGATGGACCTCAACCCGATCATGAAGGGCATGACACAGAAACCTTTGCAGGAAGGATTGGAAAAGATGGCCGAGACACTGGCTGCGATTCCTTATTAAGATCCGTATGGATATGGCACAGAAACTTTGGGAAAAAAATATACAGGTGAATGACGCGATCGAGAAATTCACCGTAGGGCGTGACCGGGAGATGGATATTTTTCTGGCGAAGCACGATGCCATGGGCTCTATGGCTCATATCACCATGCTCGAAAGTATCGGACTACTGACCCCGGAAGAGTTGCGGCTGTTGCTTGCCGAATTGCGCGTAATCTATCGGATGGCGGAAGAGGGCAGGTTTGTCATTGAAGAAGGTGTGGAGGATGTACATTCGCAGGTAGAACTGATGCTTACGCGGAAGCTGGGAGACGTTGGCAAGAAAATCCACAGCGGTCGTTCGCGCAACGATCAGGTACTGCTCGACCTGAAACTGTTTACGCGTACCCAGTTGCGTGAGGTGGCCGAAGCAGTGGAAGAGTTGTTCGGTGTACTCATTACGCAAAGCGAAACCTACAAAGATGTATTGATGCCGGGGTATACGCATTTGCAGATCGCTATGCCCTCTTCTTTCGGATTGTGGTTCGGAGCGTACGCAGAAAGTCTGGTAGATGATATGCAGTTTTTGCTGGCAGCCTATAAAATGTGTAACCGCAATCCTTTGGGATCGGCCGCGGGCTATGGGTCTTCTTTCCCACTCGATCGCAGCCTGACCACTCAACTGTTGGGATTTGATTCCATGAACTACAATGTAGTATATGCCCAGATGGGCAGAGGCAAGTTGGAGAGGAATGTGGCTTTCGCCCTGGCTACTCTGGCTGGTACGTTGTCTAAGTTGGCCTATGATGCCTGTCTGTTCAATAGTCAGAACTTTGGCTTTGTAAAATTGCCCGATGAGTGTACTACCGGCTCCAGCATCATGCCGCATAAGAAAAATCCGGATGTCTTTGAGCTCACCCGTGCCCGTTGCAACAAGTTGCAGGCGCTGCCCCAACAGATCATGATGATTGCAAACAACCTGCCTTCCGGCTATTTCCGCGATCTGCAGATCATCAAAGAGGTGTTTATTCCGGCATTTGAAGAGATCAAAGAGTGCTTGCGTATGACTACTTATATCATGAATGAGATCGAGGTCAATAAGCGTATCTTAGAAGACGATAAATACCTGCTTATTTTCAGTGTGGAAGAGGTGAACCGGCTGGCACGGGAAGGGGTGCCTTTCCGCGACGCCTACAAGCAGGTGGGACTGGATATTGAAGCCGGACGTTTTACGCACGATAAACAGGTCGATCATACCCACGAAGGAAGCATAGGCAATCTCTGCAACGATGAGATCTCTGCGCTGATGCAACAAGTGGCCACCGGTTTCAACTTCCATCAGGTGGAACAGGCCGAAAAAGCTCTGCTCGGAGAGTAGGGCGGCCCCAGGGGAAAAGCGCCAAACTTTTCAAAAGGAAAGTTTGGCCGATAGAGTGAAACTCTTTATCTTTGCACCCATTGAAATGTTGCGAAAGTAGCTCAGTTGGTAGAGCATAACCTTGCCAAGGTTAGGGTCGCGGGTTCGAATCCCGTCTTTCGCTCCACTCCATCTGGAAAAAGAAAGTCATTCTTCGACGAATGAAGATAAAAGGCTGCAAATCAATAGTTTGCAGCCTTTTTTTATTTCCTCACTTTTCCTTTTAAGGTCATGGGTTCCGGCTGCCTGCTAAGCAGATCCGGGCATCCCCATGAAAACCTGAGTGGAATGTATGTGTAGTTTGCCGACTGGTCTGTATCTTATAGTTTATGGTTGCGGATAGTAAAAATAAGGCAGTGAGGTATTCTGGGTGTTTGTGCCATTTTTAAGATGATCTTTATGTGGTTTTCCTCCAGGTCCAGCCACTGATGATCCCATACACAGTGGAACCGTCTCTGCTCCCTGAGCACCTTTAAAAAAGCCTTCAGTTTGTCACTGTCATAGAAATACAGTAATACCGTTTTGCAATAGGCAGACTGTTGCTGTTTTTCTGAGTTCCCCTCAGGCACCCGTAATTCACACCACAGGGTATATTCCCGGGTTTCTATGCGCAATCCCTTATACCCGTTGGGCTCACCCGGTTCAATGATCTTCTGTAGGGTGGCAGGGTGTAAGCGCTGTGCCTGTGCACGCAGATACAACTCTTTCTTCCTTACGATGTTGCAACACAGATGCAGTACTTCCTCAGCAGTAGTAACAGGAGCAATATGGGAGTGTGTTTCTACCCCGGTACCAGGCGTTTGTTTTCTTTTTCTTGAAAAATCCATGGCATGTTGTTTTATGATCCATTCTGAATTTTAGTTTTGAATAGGCAATAAAGGTCTGGGTATCCTCTTTGCAGGTGATACCAGCTTCAATTTTTATGTAAGAGAGCATGTTCTTTTAAGTTTGAATAGGGAGCGCGCGATATACATTTTCTATGTGCGCTCCCTGCTTCTACATCCTTTATATAGTCATTGTGGTTATGTTGTTTCCATGTTTGAAATGCATAGGTATAACTTCTCTCAGATCAGAGATTTGTCTGAAAGACTGATCCTCCCCTTTTTGGTAAAGTCTAATGAAGAGCGCACACTTCCTTCTGTATTCCATGTGCGCTCTTCTGTGGGTGCTTAGTTGCACCGCTCACACTACAACAACTACACTGGTAGGGGGTTGCTTAGTATGACAATGGGTATAGAGCAAGTGATGATCACGGCTGCAAGGAGTATGCCCCTGCGGACCCTGCGGCTTGCCTGTATGTGCTGTATTTCATAGTATATGTCCGTGTTATATACTTCGTAAGATGCGAACTCCAGGAAGTAGAAGACTGCCAGTGGCAGGTAACTGCACAGGTATCCGACGGCTATGCCCTTTCTGAAAGTTGTCCACATAAAACTATTCTCCGGTACGTTTAATTGCCTGATGGTCTCTAAGGGATGAAGAAACAACTGCCAGTAAAGAAAAACAGCTACTACCACAAATACCACTGTATAAAGAATGACTCTTACTTGCCATAGCCTGATTAGTTTAATAAAAAGCGGCGTATAGGAGTCTTCATCTTCTATCATAAGGTCTTTTTATGTGTTTTCCAATGACTTCCATGTAAATAGGATCGGATAAAAAATGCCTAAAAAAAAGCATAGGCTGTCTCTACATAACTTGATTGGAGGTTTCGGCAAACCCTAGACTCGAATTATGAGAGACGCCTATGCCAATTTTTAGACATAGACGCTGCCTCTCATTTTACTTTTCGAGTCTATTGGTAATTTTTGCCGAATTTCCAGTTGAATCGTAAAATGTTCCGCATATTATAGTATGTATTCTTTTGTCTCGCTTGACTATACCATGCAAAGATAAAAGTTTATTTCATTCTGCTTTCGATTAAAGGTTGATAATTTAATTACTAACTCTCTCTTATCGTCTGATAATTTTTTAAAGATAAGAATCTCTTATCTACCTCATTCATTAGCTTTCTGAACGGAGTATACAAGAAAAACTCTCCTCTTCTTATACAACAAAAGTGGAAATTAGGAAAATAATATCCTTTTTCGTTTTTGTGTGAGTATGATCCAACAGGAAAATGTTTTCATCGTAATACAACTTCCCGCCTGGACTTTGTTAAGCAACATATTAGATATGCAGCTTTACCTCACCACAAAGATAGAGAGTTTAAATAGAATTACAAACAAAAATCCGATATTTATCTTATTAATACCTGATTATTAACAATAATTTGCAATGTGTTAATCTTGTATGTCTTTTGTAGATTTGGTTTTTACCTTTTTAATACTTATTCGGCTGTTTTCATAAAATCCCTTTTTAGGTATTACATCATAAAGATGTTTAGCTGTAACCCTTATTTTATCATGGGAATTTTCTTTGCATAAAGCAGCTATACTTGTATAGTAATCAACTTCTTTAGTTGTTTTTATTGTCAGGACATAAACAGTTGTCATATTCTTTGTTTGTTAGATAATCAATTCTATTTCAAATAGAAAAGGGATTTAACTAAACAACGCTATGCCTCTGTAAGTTCTTATAATGCGTAGACCTTACACAGCTTCTTTCTGTTTATAAAACCACAATATCACATACCTCTCTCCCTATTTGTCTAGAGAAAGAACTACACAATATCCCGACAAGTTTATTTTGCTGAATAATTGAGGTAAAGCTGCAAAATAAGTTGCCAAAAATCCCTTTCTGTTTATATACACCTATATTATTAAACGATATATACAAACCGTTTAAGAACATAAGTTTTGTTCATCACCAACGTTGACGATGAACAAGTAATTTCAAATAAATAATAAGGATTGACAACTGATGTGATTAGTAAGCAAACGATATGAGGTAAAGCTGCCCCTAATATCTTGCCAATTCCTCACCCACAAAAATAGACTAATATCCTGAGAAAGGCAAATGACGGTTTAATTGATTTGATAGAGAAGGTTTTAATAAGAGATAAAAAGATATTTTTCGAACAGTCAAACTACTTACCTTTCTTAATTTAATATGGATATTCTGTTTGTAAATCTGTATCTTTGTAGGAATACATTCCATAAACCCAAACTATATGCAACCGGATAAACAAAAACAGTTTTCTGAAATTGTACACCTGATCAAAGAATCGAGAAACCACGCCTTAAAAGCAGTAAATACAGAACTGATAAATCTCTATTGGAATATTGGCAGATATATCAGTGAAAAAATCCAGGCATCTATATGGGGCGATAAAACAGTTGACGAATTAGCTAAATTCATTCAAAAAGAACATCCGGATATAAAAGGATTTAATCGGCGTGGTCTATACAGGATGAAGCAGTTTTATGAAACATATAATAGTATGTCATTTGTGTCACCAGTGGTGACACAAATACAATCTTCTAATAATGAGGCAAATGAAATTGCGCCACCACTGGTGACACAATTTAAAATAGAGGATATTAAAAATACTATTTTAGCCAATTTAAGTTGGTCACATCACTTAATTTTAATATCCAGAACCAAATCAGATGAAGAAAGAGAGTTTTATCTTCGTCTTAGTGTTCAGGAAAAATATTCCAAAAGAGAACTGGAACGCCAGATAAGTAGCGGAATATACGAGAGAACCCTATTGGGCAGTGCAAAACTCTCACCAGTGGTGAGAGAAATTCATCCTGACATTACTGGTAGTTTTAAAGATGGTTATGTATTTGAATTTCTGGGTCTATCCGAACAACACAGTGAAGGGGATCTACAAAAAGGATTGATCAGCCAGATGAAGAATTTTATTCTTGAACTGGGAAAAGACTTTCTTTTTATGGGTGAAGAATATCGCCTACAGGTAGGAAACAGTGATTTCTATATCGATCTGCTTTTCTATCACCGAGGGCTGCAATGCCTGATCGCTTTTGAACTGAAATCGGATAAATTTAAACCCGAACATCTTGGACAATTAAACTTCTATCTCGAAGCATTGGACAGGGACGTCAGAAAAGACAATGAAAACCCCAGTATTGGCATTCTGCTGTGTAAAGATAAAGACAATGAAGTAGTCGAGTATGCTTTGAGCCGTTCTTTATCTCCGACTATGGTTTCGGAATACCAGACCCAACTGCCCGATAAAAAACTGCTTCAACGAAAACTACGTGAGTTGTTTGAATGAGCGTTCAACCTCTATAATTATCCTGAGAATAGAATAGAGAAATGGAGCGGTAAAACGATATAAGGTAAAGTTGCCTTTCATATGTCACCAATTCCTTACCTACAAAAATAGGCTAATATCCCGAGAAAGGCAAATCAGGCTACATCTGATTTTTATGTCTTTTGTTTTCTTATTTTTGTGAACCGTATATTTCATGTACCAAACTATTCCTATCAAATCCAATCAAGAAAGATGCTTCCACTTTTTACAGGCTTTATTTGCTCCATAAACGCTTTGTCTCATGGGTTCTGTCTTACAAATTCTTTCATCTACCTTTTTGGGGGCGGTTAAACACGATGATATGTGGAATAACCGTTTATAATAGGGAATAACCTCTGTGTTTGCATATGTAATCTTTTTCTTAAACCTTACTATCGTTTTTCCATCTTCTGCCTGCCGGATTTATTTCCTATGTTGCTGAATAATCAGCAGGTTTTGTCCGGGTTGAGTCTCTCCCACGGTCAACGGAAAAACAGCTTTCTATCCTGTGTCCCTTTTGCATTAAAAACAGAATTTCTGATGGGGCAGGAAAGGTTTTCCGCATCCGGCCAACAGATGACCGGAGACGTGTTTAAAAACAGAGTGGATCTCTCAACCCCTGGAAGTTGATCTGTAGGTAGAAGGCAAGGAGGGCTATGGTGCGTCGAATTTATAATCTGTTTTGCCACAGGGATGGCAACGTTTTGCCTGTGCATGGGCAAGGTCTTGTCTGTGCACAGGCAAAATGTTGTCTGTGCACAGACAAGATGGGGTGCTTACGCCTGTTGTATAGGTAGGGACACTTGTTTATTTCAGAGAATGATCGAAGATCTTAACCGAGTCTTTCTTTATCATATTTGGTTTCAGCAATATTTTCGATCGCAACCTCACATTTCCCGTAATTTCTTCCATCAACATTTTTACAGCCATCACACCCATACTTTCGAGAGGTTGTACCACACGGCTTATCGGAGGATTCAGATAATCCAGATAGAGATTGTTGTCGAACGAAAGGATAGAGATATCTTCCGGTATAGCTACCAGATGTTCATTCAGCGCTTTCATGGCTCCCAGCAAGATGGTATTGCTCAGTGCGAATATGGCTGTAGGGGGCTTGTCCAACGCTAAGGCAAGTTTAGTCTCTATATATCCGTTCTGAATAGAGAACTCATTGCCTCTGACCATAGAAAAGTCGGGATTACCCATGTCGCGTATCGCTTCCCGATAACCTCGTACCCGCTCTTTGGAAGTGATGGAAGCCTCAGGCCCCTGGATGCACAACGTTCTTTCGTGCCCCGATTCTATCAGTAATTTTGTAGCCTGATAGGCACCTTCATAATTGTTGGTAGATATATATGGCAGATCACTCCCTTCGAAATAGCGGTCGATCAACAGCAGGGGTTTTTTCTGAATGGTTTCTTCCAACTTAGAGGGGTTGTCTCCGCAAGGAACAAGAAGGATGCCATCTACGTTGCGGGCCAATAGCGAATCGATGGCTTTCTCTTCCAGCCTGGGGTCTTCCAGGGTATCGATAAGCATCACTGTATAGTTGAAATGTTGCGCTTCCCGGATAACGACACTGGCTATGTTGGCAAAAAAAGGATTGTCGATATGAGGCAACAAAAACCCTATAGTCTTACTCACGTTGTTGCGCAACATTTGCGCAACAACGTTGGGTTCGTAATTCAGCTCTTTCACGATCTGGAGAATATGATCCCGGGTGGGCCCACTGATCCGGTATTGTTCAAATTTTCCACTTAATACCCTGGAAATTGTAGTTTTAGAATAACCTGTAATTCGGGAAATATCTGTGAGTGTATATTTCTTCATGATTTTGATCTTTTTGCAAAAATACGGCTTTTTTTAAAAAAATACAGGGATTTATTTGGATATTTAAAAATAATCCATATTTTTGCGCAATCGATTGTTCTATTGTTGTTCAACCTTAAACACAGACTTATGGATACAAAGAAGAGAATTATTGTCATTGGAAGTAGCAATACAGATATGGTGATCAAAGCGGATTGCCTGCCCAAACCCGGGGAAACCATATTGGGTGGCAGCTTTATCATGAACCACGGCGGAAAAGGAGCCAACCAGGCGGTAGCCGCGGCCAGATTGGGAGGCGATGTCACATTTATCTGTAAAGTAGGTAACGATGTGTTTGGGAGTGATGCAGTAGAAAGTTTGCATAAAGAAGCTATCGAAACCGCGTACATCAGCGTTGCCGACCAACAACCTTCGGGGGTAGCCCTTATTCATGTAGATAGTAATGGTGAGAATACCATCGTAGTGGCTTCGGGAGCCAACAATTCGTTGTCTGTGGAAGACATAAACAAGGCAGAAGCCGCGATGAAGGAGGCATACATTCTGATGATGCAACTTGAGATTCCGGTTGAAACGGTGTCTTTCGCGGCGAAAGCAGCCAGGAAGAACGGTACGATCGTTGTCCTGAATCCGGCTCCCGCACCCGGCGCAAAACTCCCGGAAGAATTATGGAAAAGCGTAGACATACTGATCCCGAATGTCACCGAAGCCGAGATTCTCTCGGGCATCACCATTGATTCGGACGAATCGGCAAGAAAAGCCATTCACACGATCCGGACCCGGGGCATTCCAACCGTTATTCTGACTATGGGCGCTAAGGGGGTACTTGCTTTTCACGAAGGTGCGTACATCCGGGTTCCCGCTTTTAAAGTGGAAGCCACAGACACAACGGCCGCCGGTGATACATTCTGCGGGGCTTTGTGTGTCGCTTTATCCGAAGGACAGAGCCTGGAAGATGGAATTCGTTTTGCCTGCAAAGCCTCTTCTGTCTCTGTGACCCGAATGGGAGCTCAGCAGTCTATGCCTGTGAGAGACGAAATATGTTTGTAAACTTTAAAAACTACCATTCTATGAAACCATGTGTAAAACACGCGCTGTTTACAACTTTGTTGTTTGTAGCATTGCTCTCTTCGGGGCAGACACATCTTTTTGCCCAGAGAACCATACAAGGGGTCGTCGTGGATACCATGAATGATCCGATCATCGGAGCGAGCGTCCTTGTAAAAGGTACCACTCAGGGAACGGTTACGGATCTCAGCGGTTCGTTTGAGCTGGAAGTGAACCCCTCGGATGTGCTGCTGGTATCTTATATCGGCTATCTGTCTGTCGAACAACCGGTAGGAGACCGGAGCGAATTCACGATACGTCTGGCCGAAGACGTAAAGATGCTTGATGATGTAGTCGTGATCGGCTACGGGTCGACCACCAAAAAAGAGCTGACAGGCTCTGTGACCAGCATGAAAAAGGACGATCTGAACCAGGGGACATTTACGAACGCGATGGGAATGCTCCAGGGCAAAGTGGCCGGTTTGCAGATTGTCAACCCCAGCGGAGCCGATCCGACGGCATCGTACGAGATCCTTCTCCGTGGAACGAATACCCTCTCGGCCGGTCAGGGGCCTCTGGTGATCGTAGATGGGGTAGTGGGAGCAGATATACGGAATATCAATTTCCAGGAAGTAGAATCTATCGATGTATTGAAAGACGGGTCTGCCGCTGCTATTTACGGTACCAGAGGTACCAACGGAGTGATCATCATTACCACGAAGCGGGCAAAAGCAGGAAAAACAGAGGTTGCCTACGAAGGACAACTCACGGCGGGGGTCGTTTCCCGGAGAGCGAAACCCTTGTCGGCCTCGCAATACAGATCGGTGATCCGCACCTATCGTCCGGAGCTGGACAGTTATATTTTCGACCACGAAACAGACTGGTTCAAAGAGATCACCCAGACTCCCGTAAGCCACAAACACAATCTTTCCATTTCGGGAGGTTCGGAGACATTCTCTCATCATACCTCATTCAATTATGAGAAAAGCCAAGGATTGCAAAAGCGCAATGAAGCCGAAAAGCTGGTGGCACGTACCAACATCCGTCAATCCATTTTAGACAAGTGGATGGATCTGGACTACAACATCAACCTGGCACATCGTACTTATAATCCCGTCTCTACAGACGCGTTTATGCAAGCTTTTACGCACAATCCGACAGAACCTGTCTACGATGCCTCCAATACCGAAGCAGGTGGATACAGCCGCATTTCTGCGATGTCTTATTACAATCCGGTGGCTATGATCAAAGAAAGGGATCACGAAAGCGTCACCGATAATTACGGAGTCAATGTACGTGCTTCTTTACATATCAAACCTGTTCCGGGGTTGAAATGGGAGAATTTTATCTCGCTGCAAAAAGAAGATTACGAATCCCGCGAATATTATTCGCACTACTACCCCAGTCTGATCGGAACCGACGGTCAGGCATACATCTCAAACTACAAGGAAAATGATACTCAATACGAATCTACGATCCATTATGCGAATAATCTGGGCAAGCATTCGGTGCAGGCCTTGTTGGGCTACAACTACCAATATACATAGAGTACCACCGCGTCTATGGAGAATGCGGGCTTTGATTTCGATGAGAACAAGACGCACAACATCGGGTCGGGAAGCAATCTCACCAACGGTTCCGCTTCTATGTATTCCTACAAAGAAGACAATACCTATATAGCTTTCTTCGGCAGATTCATGTATAATTACGAGGAGAGATACCTGCTCTCGGCATCGCTCAGACGCGATGGTTCGAGCCGTTTCGGAAAGAACAACAAATGGGGATGGTTCCCGGCCGTCAGCGTGGGGTGGCGCATCCATAAAGAGGCGTTTCTGTCCGATGTAAAATGGCTCGACGAACTGAAGCTGAGAATGGGTTACGGAGTGACCGGTAACCAGGATTTTCCCAATTATAAATCCCTACTGATGATGAGCACTGCCGGAAAGTTCTATTACAATGGCCAGTGGATCAACACCTATCAGCCTGCCAGTAATGCGAATCCGGATCTGAAGTGGGAAAAGAAAGGAGAATTCAATGTCGGGCTCGATATGGCTGTCCTGAAAAACCGCCTTTCCCTGACGGTCGACTATTACAAGCGTACTACCTCCCATCTGTTGTACAATTATACGGTGCCTACCCCTCCGTATGTATACAATACGCTGTTCACCAATGTAGGTGAAGTTACTAACACGGGTATAGAAGCCACTGTATCGGCAACACCTGTCACGCTCAGGAACTTTCAATGGAATACTTCCCTGAATGTATCGCACAACAAGAACAAGCTGTCCAAATTCACCAACGAAGAGTTCAGCAACGGAGTGTACAAAGTTGGCTGGTCTACCAGTGGCGCCTGCTATACCCAACGACTGATGGAAGGAGAGTCGCTGGGCACCTTCTATGGCCCGGTCTGGCTGGGAACCGATACCGACGGCAGAGATGTGTTGCTGGGACAGGGAGCGGATGGCTCGGTACCTGAAGACGACTGGGTGAAGATAGGCAGCGCTTATCCGGATGTGGTATTGGGATGGAGCAACTCCTTGCAATACAAAAAGTTTGATCTCAGTTTTTCACTCCGGGCATCCATTGGGGGTGATGTGTTGAACAACTATGCGATGGAATACGAAAATCTGAGCAGCATCGGATTGCGCAACATTTCTTCCAACTGGTTGTCGCAAACCCATTATACGAGTACAACGTATAAGTACTCATCGAAATACGTGGAAAATGCGTCGTATCTGAAAATGGATTATCTGACCCTGGGCTATACCTGGGACTTTAAGAAAGGGTTGGTGAGCAAGCTGCGTATGAACCTGACCGCTCAGAATGTATTCTGCCTCACAAACTATTCGGGAGTAGATCCGGAAGTTGCCCTGCTGGGACTGGAGCCGGGTATGGAGAGCATGGGGTACTACCCGCGTACCACTACTTTTACTTTGGGTGTACATGTAACTTTTTAAATCTGACAAAATTACTGACGTATGAAAACACTACATAAACTATGGACGATTGCTTTGTTGGGTCTGTTGTGCGGATGTACCAACCTGGATGAAACCGTTTATTCGGGCATTTCCATGGACGATTTCTTCAAGAACGAAGCGGAACTTGTTGCCAACGCCGGCAGGGCTTATACCAAACTACAAGGGTATACTTCCGAGCAGAGCCTCTGGACCTTACTTTTGCAGGCATCTGACGAATGTGCCGTACCTGCCTCCGGTGGGTCGTGGTACAGCAACGGGCGGTACGAAGAGATCCAGACCAACAATATACCGGCATCAAACACCCTTCTGACCAGAGGCTGGAACTGGATATTCAATGGCATTGCCGCTTGCAATGAGATCATTTATGAAACGGAGCTGTCGAATATTGAATTTGACGGAAAACAGAAGATCATCGCCGAAATGAAGGTGTTGCGCGCGTTCTATTATTACATGGCTATAGCCAGCTGGGGAAATGTGCCGTTTACAGTAGATTATACCGACACGGCTTATCCCGAGCAGAAAGACCGCAAGTACATCTTTGATTATCTGGAAGAGGAGATCACAGCAAATGTGGATAAGCTGGATGCCATGCCACTGGCAACCAACTACGGGCGCGTAACTCAGGCCGCGGCCTATTGCCTGCTGGCCAAAATGTATCTCAACGCCCAGGTGTGGTTCGGTACCCCTATGTTCGACAAGGCAGAGGCTGCCTGCAAGAAGATCATCGACTCGGGTGGATACGAACTGGAAGACAATTATGAAACCAATTTTGACGTTGACAATGAGGGCTCCGCAGAGAATATCTTTGTGATCATATACGACCGCGTGTATACCAGTGGTAGCAGCAGCACCTCCTTTTATTTACATACCCTGACGTTGGAAGCCGCTTCGCAGGCTACCTTCAATATTTCGTATGCACCGTGGGCGGGTTTCCTGTGCCAGCCCGATTTCTTTGAGACTTACGATGAGAACGACACGCGCAGAAGCCAGACATGGCTCTATGGTCAGCAATACAGCCTCACTGGCAGTGACCTGGGCTTTGCCTATATCCCTGTTTTCGATGAAAGCAAATACTTCAACAACAACGGCGGTCGCGGACCGTACGACGGGGCCAGATGCTGGAAATGGCACTATCAGACAGACGGGTCGCTGACTTCATATACCATCAGCATGGACAACGACTTTGCTATCTTCCGTTACGCAGACGTGATCCTGATGTATGCCGAAGCACTCATCCGGCAGGGACGTGAACCGGAAGCTGTGCAATTGGCCGAATTGAAGAAGATCCGTACACGCTCCGGATTACAGCCCTATGCGCCGGGCGAACTTACACTGGACGAACTGTATGCCGAACGGGGGCGTGAACTAGCCTGGGAAGGCTGGCGACACGAAGATATAATCCGCTTCGGAAAATACCTGTTGAAGTACTGGGCGCATCCGGATATCAGTGGGGATACGTTCCGTAACCTGTTTCCCATACCGACGGATATACTGAACGCGAACCCGAGATTGGTACAGAACGATGGTTATTAACACTCAGCATCAGATATGTATGAAAAAATAATAGCGCTTCTTCTTTCGTGCTTTGTGGCCGGACAGATCACAGCCCAGAAGATATCCAAAGAAGAATTGAAAGATAAAATAGCCGGAGCATGGATCGGACAGATCATCGGAAATATCTACGGCTTACCTTTTGAAAACAAGTTCATCGACGAGCCTGCGCCGGAATCTGTGTTCCCTTTTGGCTACACCACCAATATCGATAAACTGCAACAGTACAACGGCGCGTTTTCCGATGATGATACAGACATAGAATACATCTATCTGCTGTTGATGGAAAAATACGGCATCGAACCCACCTATGCCCAGATGCGCGAAGGATGGATGTACCACATCCGCGACCGGGTATGGCTGGCCAACCGTGCGGCCCTCGGGCTGATGCACTTTGGCTACACACCGCCGTTTACCGGAGACATGCACCTGAATCCACACTGGTATCAGATAGACCCGCAGCTGATCAATGAGATCTGGGCCTATACCGCGCCGGGTATGGTGAAATATGCCGTTGGCAAGAGTGAATGGGCAACCCGTATCACGAGTGATTCGTGGGCTGTATCGCCCACTGTGCTCTATGGAGCCATGTATGCGAACGCCTTCTTTTGCAAAGACGTCCGGAAACTGATTGTAGACGGCCTGAAGGAATTACCTGCCGATGACCGGTACGCGTTAGCGGTCAAAGAGATGATCGCCCTGCACGACACCTATCCGGACGATTGGGTGAAAGCCCGCCAGATCATGGCGCAAAAATACTACACAGACGAACCGGCCCTGACGAAAACCATCTGGAATGCCCAACTGAACGGACTGTGCGGCATCCTGGCTATGTTGTACGGCAAAGGAGATTTCCAGTATACACTCGACTTGTCGTGTGCCATGGGATTCGATTGCGACAACCAGGCAGCTACCATTTCCGGACTTCTGGGAGTCATGTACGGCGCGTCTTCTTTCCCCGACGAACTGACCAAGCCTGTGGCCGGATGGACCCAACCGTTCAACAACCGGTATATCAACATTACCCGTCACGATATGCCCGATGCCGATATAGACGATCTGATCGACCGCATCTACCGGAAAGCCATCGAAGTGGTGTGCGCCAAAGGGGGTAGCGTAAAAGGGGATATGGTCTACATCAATAAGAAAGCCACATTCGTTCCGCCCCTGGAGTTTTGTATCGGTCCGGAGCCCGACCTGGAAGTCGGACAGCCCACCCAATATTCGTTTGCCTGTAAGACCAACGAGGCGTTCCAATGGGAACTAATAGGAGGAGAGCTGCCCGACAACGTCACCTTCCTGAATGGCAGACTGTCTGGTACGCCCTCTAAGGCCGGCAGATACCCGATCGAACTGCGGCTGAGTTCGGGCAGTCAGGCTATCACCAAAAAGTTTGAACTGCTGGTCAAATCTCCTAACCTGGCACAGCAGTGCGATACGATCTACGCGAACATCCGTACGTTGAATGAGGAGGTACTGGATGCTTGCTGGATCACCTTCGGCAAGCCGATGTATGCCCGGAGCGTAGAGGTGATCAACGACGGCATCAAACGGGGAGAAGGTTCGGTCTTTTATTCTCTGGCACTCCCAAGCAACCTGCCCAAGATAGACTATTTCGGTTATGGCTGGAAAGAAAAGCAGTCCATCCGCATGCTTCAACTGAATATGGGCTGTCTGGAAGAGTTTGGCGGATGGTTCTCCTCCCTACACATTCAGTATCTGGGCGATGACAACCGCTGGTACGATGTAGGTACATTCCGCTCTACTCCCCGATTGCCTGAGACGGATATCCTGTTTTTTCAACCGCAGTTTGCGCAGTATGTCTTTGAATTTGCTCCTGTTTCTACCCGGGGCATCCGCATTTTGTTCGATGCCAAGGTGCAGGAACACTGGCATACCTACACCAAAGAGGTATCTTCTTTTATATCCATCACGGAACTGGGCGTTTACGAATAAAGAAAGGATGTTTATGAAAAAGCTCACTCTACTCATTTCGCTGCTTCTATTGTGTCTGGTTGTCCGGGCACAGTCACCCTCTGTCCTGAAATTGTCGGACAACGATCTGCTCGACAAGATCAAAGGCGGCTGGGCCGGACAAACCATTGGCGTGGTATTTGGCGCGCCTACAGAATTTAAATTCTCAGGAACCTACATCCAGGACTATCAGCCCATTTCCTGGGGCGAAGGATACGTAAAGTACTGGTGGGATAAAAAGCCCGGACTGTTCGACGATATATACAACGATATCACTTTTGTGGAAGCGTTCCAAGAATTAGGCCTGGATTGTTCCCAACTCGAACTGGCTGAGCGTTTCGCCTACGCCGATTATCACCTGGCGCATGCCAATCAGGCCGCGCGCTACAACATCAGGCAAGGGATCCTGCCTCCCGCGTCCGGACATTGGCTGAACAACCCGCATGCCGACGATCTCGATTTCCAGATCGAAGCCGACTTTATCGGACTGATGGCTCCGGGCATGCTGCCTCAGGCTATGGAGATCGCCTCGCGGGTAGGCCATATCATGAACAGTGGCGATGGTTTTTACGGCGGAGCCTTCGTAGCAGCCTTGTACAGCACAGCTTTCTGTGAAACAGACCCCAAAGGGATTGTTGAAAAAGCCCTGTCCGTGATACCGCCTGAAAGTACTTTTTTTCAGTGTATCAACGATGTCATCCGGTTCCATGCCTTGCATCCGCAGAACTGGAAAGATTGTTGGTACTTCCTGCAAGAGAAGTGGAACTGCGACGTGGGTTGTCCCAAAGGCGTATTTCTCAACTTCAATATCGACGCCAAACTCAATTCGGCCTTTGTGGCACTGGCTCTGCTGTATGGCGGGGCGACTATACGAAGTCTCTGGACATTGCCACCCGATGCGGTCAGGATTCGGACTGTAATCCCTCTACGGTGGGTGGTGTGCTGGGAGTCATGTATGGCTACAGTCAGATCCCCGGCTTCTGGCTGGAACCCTTGAAGGAGATTGAAGAGCTGGACTTTGAAGGTACCAACACCTCGCTCTCAAAAGCGTATCTGATGAGCTTTGAACAGGCTAAGCAGATGATCGTGAAGGCAGGAGGCAAAGTGACCGATAGGGGTGTGGAGATCCCCTTGCACACGCCGGAAGTCCTTCCTTTCGAACAGAATTTTGAGAACACCTTCCCGCTCTACCGCGAGCGGAAAGACTGTTTCCTTACCGATACGTATGCCTTCGATTTCAACGGCAACGGATTTGTGATCTGGGGCAATCTCTGCTGCACCAGACACATATCGTTAGATTACATAGACCGGGTCTCTACCCGTCATATCGGTTCGGAAGTCTTCGGGCTGGCCGAGCCCGACGATCCGTACGTTGCTATAGTTGAGGTCTGGATTGACCAAAAGCTGGACCATGTGGCCCGATTGCCCATGCGCAACGCCGATCGCAGGCTCGAACCCGCTTGGAAATATTTGCTCAGCGAAGGCCGCCATCAGGTCGAGTTGAAGTGGCTGAATCCGGAAAAGGACTATGTCATCCGCATCAATGATATTGTCTATTACTCGGAAAATAAAAATCACGATACGTTTTACATAAACAAGTAACCATGAAACACACCTTATTGCATATAGCCCTGCTTTTATTCGTTCCCGTTTCGGTGGGAGCACAGATCCGGTATGGGGAAACCGTTGAACTGAAAAAAGACGTTTTGCTGGATAAGATCAAAGGCGGATGGGCCGGGCAAACCATCGGTTGCACCTATGGCGGCCCTACCGAGTTCAAATACAGAGGAGCTACCATTCACGACCAGACCCCTATTATCTGGTACGATGATTATTGCAAAGACATCTTCAGAGAAGATC
Source organism: Bacteroides sp. (assembly GCA_021202275.1). GTDB lineage: Bacteria > Bacteroidota > Bacteroidia > Bacteroidales > Bacteroidaceae > Bacteroides. Next base: position 236,672 of record JAJQDI010000018.1, on the reverse strand, counting down.
CGGGACTGTATGACGATGTCTATATGGACCTCACTTTCCTCGAAGTGATGCAGAAAGAGGGTATCCATGCCCCTGCGAGCGCTTACGCCCTGGCTTTTGCCCATGCCGACTATAAATTGTGGCATGCCAACCAGGCTGCGCGTTACAACATCTTACAAGGCATCATGCCTCCGGAATCGGGCCATTGGAAGAACAATCCTCATGCCGACGATATCGACTTTCAGATAGAGGCTGATTTCATCGGTATGATCTGTCCCGGGATGGTAAATACGGCCTCCATATTCTCCGACCGGATCGGACACATCATGAATTATGGAGATGGCTGGTACGGCGGTGTGTATGTGGCTGCCATGTACGCTCTGGCCTACGTGAGTACCGATGTGCCGTTGGTCGTTACCGAAGCCCTGAAGACCATCCCCGAACAAAGTAAATTCCACCGGTGCATCGCGGATGTAGTGAAGTCTTGGAAACAGTATCCCGACGACTGGCGCAAATGCTGGCTGGAGATAGAGAACCGGCACGCGTTCGAAGTGGGCTGTCCCGAAGGCGTTTTCAACGCGTTTAATATCGACGCCACGATCAATGCCGCCTATTGCGTGATCGGACTGTTGTATGGCAACGGCGATTTCTTTAAGACCATGGATATAGCCACCCGTTGCGGCCAGGATTCCGACTGCAATCCGGCAACGGTGGCAGGCATCCTGGGGGTGATGTATGGCTACGAGGCCATACCCGGTTTCTTTAAACCGGCCCTGGAAAGATGCGAGGATATAGAGTTCCCTTATACCAGTATTTCGCTTCGTTCGGTATACGGCATCAATCTGAATTTGCTGTCCGATGTGCTTCAGGCCTACGGCGGAAAAGTAGAGGGCGACACCTATTACGTTACCATCCAGCAGCCCGAAACAGTACCTCTTGAAATCTCCTTCGAAGGTTTCTACCCTTCCGAGAGAAGAGAGATCAAATACGATCTGGGCACAGAGAAAAGTTTCGACTTTACAGGCAAAGGCGTGGTACTGATGGGGCTGATCCGGCAAGAGGTGAAAGACGCCGGCGATTACATTGCCCGGCTGGAGGCGTATATCGACGGTGTAAAGGTGGAAGACATCGTTATGCCCTTCGACTACATCAAGCGTAAGTACGATATTTTTTATACGTATGATCTGGAAGAAGGCCCTCATACCCTGGTGATCAGGTGGGTGAACCCGGATCCGAACTACGCGGTACAATGCAAGGACCTGGTGGTCTACTCTTCCGAGCCCGCCAGACCGATACACCCTTATTAAGCCACAGAAGATGAAAAGGCTGATTCTATATGGTTTGTTGTCTGTCTGCTTGTTGCCGTCTGTCTTCGGCCAGGCTGTAGAAAAGGAAGGACTTTCTTTCTACAGCCACCGGCTGGGGCAACACGTCTCTTATGCTGTTATTTTACCCGGAGATTATGATACTTCCTCCACACGGTACCCCGTGCTTTATCTCTTTCATGGGATCGGAGGCGATGCGTCTACCTGGATGGAATATGGCAATCTGGCGCGGCTGATGGATAAGATGGTACAGACAGAAGGCATCACCCCTTTTATCATGGTGATGCCCGATGGGTACAACTCTTACTACAGCGATGCTTTTGACGGCTCGTTTCCCTACGAAGCGTTCTTCATACACGAGTTTGTACCTCATATAGATGATACATACAGAACACTGAACCATGCCTCCGGCCGGGCCATAGCGGGCTTTTCCATGGGAGGCTTCGGCGCACTCACGGTCGGCACGCGCAACAAAGCACTCTTTGGCTCGGTCATTGCGCTGGCCCCCTCTATCCGTACCGATGAGCAATACCGGGAAGAGATGCCACAAGAAGACTGGGACAGGCAATGGGGACGTATTTTCGGGGCAGCAGGCGAGTCCGGCGCTCAACGACTGACACGCTATTACCGGGAACGTTCGCCCTATCATATTTTTCTGCGTTCATCGGCGCGGGATTGGAGCCATCTCCATCTGTTCATAGAGGTAGGCGATAAAGAAGAAACACTGGCTGCCAGCAACGACGAGCTGCACCGGTTGCTCGTGCGTAAGCAGATACCCCATCATTGGCAAGTGCGTTCGGGTGGACACGATTTCTATTGCTGGAACGCATCCATGCCCGACGCGTTCCGGTTCCTCAACCAGCATTTCCCGAAAAGCGGCACACCGGTCGCCGGCCATCCGGAAGTGTCATCGGCTATCGTCAGCACCGTACCTACAGACAGCGGTGAGGTCCGTCTGTATATGCCTGTCGGTTCCGATCGGACAGACCGTAAATACCCGGTTATCTATGTACTGGGCAATCTGGAGCAGGAGAAGGAAATGGAATTGGAGAAACGTTTTCGCAGCCGGGTAGACCGGTGCGCTACCTGGCCGGCCATCCTTTGTTTCATACCCGGAAACGTCTCTTTGCAAACGGCTGTTGCCCAGGTAGAAGCACAAACGCCGCAGATCCGCAGTACGCAACGTATGCGCGCGCTGGTATGTATAGGCAATCGGGTGGGCGAAGTGGTAGAAACGCTGGATACCGGTAACCTGTTTACCGGCATCGTATGGGTAGATCCCGACTATCCGGAAACGGCCGCTGCCGATGTAGCCCAGCGGCTGATGGCACATTCCAGGTATCCGTGGTGTTGGTTCGAGCTCTCTCCGCGATGTCCGAACTATGGCTTTGGCAGTCGGTTGCGGTTGGAATTGCGCCGGTACGGGGCGGATCCCAAATTCCGTTCCAGAACACACACAGATACGGATAGCCTCTTCTTCTGGGAAGAATGGCTTGACTACTTAACTAACAGAATCCATTATTAATTAAAAATCTGATCGTATGTTTATAGTTGACAGTTATGTATTGGCAGTGATATTCTGTCTGATCACGATGATTTGCTGGGGATCGTGGGGCAATACCCAGAAGCTGGTTTCCAAAAATTGGCGTTACGAACTTTTCTATTGGGATTACGTCATCGGTATGGTCTTGTTTACCCTGTTCCTGGGCTTTACCATGGGCAGTATGGGCGACTCGGGACGTTCGTTTGTCGAAGATCTCAGCCAGGTCTCACGCGAAAGTGTGGGCTGGGTAGTATTGGGAGGTGTCATCTTTAATGCCTCCAACATCCTTCTTTCTGCCTCCATCTCTCTGGCAGGCATGTCGGTCGCTTTCCCCTTAGGGGTAGGTATAGCGCTGGTCTTGGGGGTGATCATCAATTACATGGGACTTCCCTCGGGCAATCCGTGGCTGCTTTTCGCAGGTGTAGTGCTGGTGGTAGTGGCTATTGTCTGCAACGGCATCGCTTCCGGTAAGATGCAAAAGGTGGGTGAAGGGAAAAAGAACAACCAGAAAGGGATCTTGATCGCCCTGATCGCCGGTGTACTGATGTCGTTTTTCTATCGGTTTGTTGTAAAAGGGATGGATGTGGAAAACTTTGTGACACCCGCGGCGGGAATGATGACTCCCTACACAGCTATCTTCATCTTCTCGTTAGGCGTATTGGTAAGTAACTTTGTATTCAATACACTGGTGATGAACTATCCTTTCGTCGGAGAAAAAGTGAAGTACAGTGCCTATTTCAAAGGGAATCTCAGCACCCATCTCTGTGGAATGCTGGGAGGCGCTATCTGGGGGCTGGGGTCGGCCTTCAGTTACATTGCCTCCGGACAAGCCGGTCCGGCAGTTTCTTACGCGTTGGGGCAGGGGGCACCTATGATAGCTGCCATCTGGGGGGTATTTATCTGGAAAGAATTTAAAGGTTCCAGCCGCGCGGTAGATCGTTTGCTCCTGTTGATGTTCCTTTTCTTTATCGTCGGACTTGGTCTGATAGTTGTAGCGGGCAATTAATCTCGATGAAATGCCCCGGATGACTTGTAGGTGTCATATTCCAGTAGGTTGTAGGGATGCGATTATTATATATAACTACAATATACGTATCTATTACTTCTTCTACAAAGAAAGGGATTACCTGTAGAGACGCACGGCGTGCGTCTCCGCGGTGCAGGTCCAACCCACATGTTGTGCGTCTCCGCGGTGCAGTTCCAACAAAAAGAGGATATGACGCCTTCCCATTCGGTTTACTGAGACGCACGCCGTGCGTCTCTACAGGATACCGGAGTAGTATATATACAATGAATAATGAATTTCTATTTAAAATACAAACAACCTTATGAAAACAAGACTTGATCTGCTATTCTTATCAGCTACCCTGTTTGGGGTAGCTGCTTGTGACGATCTCGATAGTCACGCGTCCACAAATATCCTGGAAACGCCGGTAGTCACGGTGCCTGAGGTAAAAGAAACAAGTGCTGTCGTTACCTGGGCGGAGGTAGCCAACGCAACCGCATATATCTATAGCGTAGATGGAGGTCCGGAGCAGACCACCAGCGAAACTACACTGCAACTCACTGACCTGGAACCCGAAAAGACCTATAGCTTCCAGGTGAAAGCGCAACGAACGGGTTCCCTCTATTTCGAAGATTCCCCCTATGCCGAGATTTCGTTTACAACCACCTCTCACGTCACCATCTATCGGGTGGCCACCTTTGCCGACGATTGGGACACATGGTATTATGAGTATAACACCGACGGAAAAGTATCACACGTATATAGATTGACCGCCGACGGCGAGATAGACCGGGAATGGTTGTTTGCCTACTCCGGTCTTTCCCTCGAAGTGACGGGCAGGGACACCTATGCCATTACCCTGAACGAAGAGGGATATGCGGCTACGATGGACGACGGAGCCAATCAGTATGTATACACCTACCAGGAGGGTTACCTGGTACAGGTAGAAAGAGATGGCGAACCCTATTCGAATATCGAAGTAGAAAACGGCAATATTATGAAGTGGAGCCGTTTTACAGAGGGTGTAGAGCAGTTCAAACTCCACACGTATGGAACCGTTCCCAATGTAGGGGGTGCCCATTGTGTGTATTCCGAAAGAGCAGGCATAAGCCGGTGGCTGGCTGAGACCGGATTGTTTGGTAAGCCATCCGCGTTGTGCCACACCTCCAATGTATGGGATCATTCGGGTACTTCCTCTTTCTTCACTTTCGTGTATGACACCAATGGTTGTATTCAACAGGAGATCAAAGACTACGACGGATATATCGAAAACTTCTTCTATACGTATTATGTGGAGTAAGTAGATGCCTGGGTCCATTGTCCCTCAGGTACAACGTTCTCTTGTCATACAAAAGAGCCACGAACGTTATGTAGTGGAAACTGCTCAGTACCATACTTACAGGTAGAGGCAAATAGGGGGAATTACCCGATAAATATCCTTATGGAGGGTGGAAAACAGAACTTAATAAAAAAATATTTTGTAGGAACAAAAAACAAATATATCTTTGCAGCAGATTTGACAAGAGAGTCGACCCGTAAGTGTGGGTCTGTAGCCGTCTTTATCCGGATGGCAGATCAGAAACACTTTACTTTCTGAAAAAAGTTTTAAACCATAACAGAGTCGGACAGACGGTTCAGATACCGTCTTCCGCTCTTCCCGGAAAGGATGCTCGAATGGTGGAATGGTAGACACGAAGGACTTAAAATCCTTTGGCCATAGCGGCTGTGGGGGTTCAAGTCCCCCTTCGAGTACATTTGTTTCCTGTATGAGGCTGTATATCAATAAGGTATACAGCCTCTTTTTATAGTAGAGGAAGAATCAGGGGAAGAATTATTTTGATGGCTATTATCCTCTTATTTATTAAAGATATTAATATACTCTCGGAATATATATACACGGCTTCTTTTACCTCCTGTTATTTCAGATAAGATATGAATCTTTTCTAAGTTTTGAATGAGAGTATAAGCAGAGGCGGGGCTTATTCCTGTTAATTCAGACACTTGATTAGCATTTATAATAGGAAATTTATATAGGTGTGTAAGCAATTTTAATGCATTAGCCGAACGGCTACCTAATTTTTTTATTTTTTCTTCATTACTTTTTTGGAGATTCAAAATATCTTCAAAGGTTTTGACTCCACTCTCAGCTGTTTCAATAATACCATTTAAAAAGAATTTAAACCAACTATTTATATCATTTCCGGTTCTAACTTTCATAAGTTTATTATAATAGGAGTTTCTATGCTTTTCCAGATAGTTTGATAAATATAAAATAGGACGTTTTAAAATATTCTTACTGACCAGATATAAAGTAATTAGCAATCTTCCTGTTCTGCCATTTCCATCTAAAAATGGGTGTATTGTCTCAAATTGGTAGTGTATCAATGCTATTTTCAAAAGCTCAGGAACGTTCAAACTTTCATTGTGAACGAACTTTTCCATATCATTCATTAATTCTGGAATTGAAGTTGCTACAGGAGGAACAAAAATAGCATCATTAATATTTGAACCACCTATCCAATTTTGACTTTTTCTAAATTCTCCAGGTTGTTTATGTTCTCCCCTTGCTCCTTCTAAAAGAATTTTATGAGTATTTCTGATTAACCTCGAAGAAAAAGGTAGGTCTTCTAACATTCTTATTGCTTCATTCATTGCATGGATATAGTTTTGTACTTCTGCCCAATCCTCTCTTTTGTCTAATGGTACATCTTCTTTTGATAAAAACACCTCCTCCATGTTTGTTTGTGTTCCCTCAATTTTAGAGGATTGAGTCGCTTCTTTAGCTATATGCATACTTATAAATAAGTCAATATTCGGAATATGTTCCGAATACATATCTAACCGTCCTAACATTCTATCTGCCTTACTTAATAGAGTGATTGTCTCCATATCATCAACAATCCACTGTTTGTTGATAGAATTAGGTTCAAAACTTTTATAATAACCCTGATTTATATATTTTCCTGACACAAACTTTTTCATATAAGTCTTATTTTAAAAAATAGCTATTATTAATAATAAATATATCTCTTATTTTAAATTTTACTCCAAAATTAGAATAATAATTCGTTATTTAAAATTTGAGCATAAGATTAAAATAGTAACATTATAATTTTAAAATAATCCTATTTTTTAAAATAAATGGATTTCTAATTATAAAATAACGTTGGAAATTGAGATTAGCTTTACTTTTAAATATAAAAGAGTTACAATTTATGTAAATCCTGTTATATAAAATAAAGTGAGATCAGCCCCGCTTATTTCTTCGATAATCTTTCTTTAGACAATATTCCATAGCCTCTGCTTCGATCTCATCTCCTGTCTTTATTCTATATTCTATTCTGCAGCACCCAGTTTTCAAGGTCAGAGCGATTGAAATAAAGGATTTTTCCTCTGGGCTTGTAATGTGGTATCTCTTTGAGGTATGTAAGTTTATATAGATAAGTCTTGGACACGCCGATTAATTTTGCTGTTTCCTCAGTATTCAGTACTTCTTTTCTTGGATCGATATGTTTCTTTCTCGATTCACTTCCAGTACTTGCAGATAAGAACTCGATTAGTTTTGATTCTACTACCTTGCCTATGAGGTCTTTTCAATTCTTCAATTGTGAGATGTTCTATTAGAATATGTTTTCTTTCCATATAAATGTTCTATTTTAGTTATGAATGATTTATAACAATATGTAAAAGGGATATGGAAATATTAAAGATGCTGTTATTTAGAATAACTTACTGAGACGAACTTAAATGTGTTATATAATAATTGTACATTGCATCTTTTGCATTTTCACAATAAGCATGTACGACTACACAATCAACACTTTCATAATGTCTCCACGAGCATGTTCCAGCAATGACATTAACCTCAAATGCTGCTCTTTTATCAGTTATATACCTTATAGTGAAATCTCCGCTTGCAAAGCTATTCTCAAGGCTTTTTCGGTTAATCAACGTTTCAATATGTTTATTCCAGTTGGATCTACGTATTGTTTCTGCTCTAAGCTCATTTCCAGTCAAATCTGTAAGATGATTATTTCTAAAATTACGTCCATACCAATATATATATCCTTTATTGTCTTTAAATCTTTGTACTATTTTCTTGGTTTGAATAGCATTGCTATGAACTACTTTTTCATTTATTGGATGATTACTTTTCCTTTGTATAAGGCTTTCTGCATTTTTATCTGCCTCTTTTTCCAACTCTTCATTATCATTCAGCTGTATTCCTCGCATTTGCATAGTAGGCTGTACTCTACCTTGTTTCTGTTGTACCACATGCCATGCTTCATGGGGCAAATGTTTCTCCTGTCCGGGAGCTACATGTATATCCGTTCCCTGTGTATAAGCTAATGCTTGTAATTGAGCCGGCTTATCCGAATTATAATGTACCCGTACATCATCCATGCTATAACCGGAAAGATTCTCAACGCCAGCTTTCAGATCATCAGGTAATCCTGTTCTATTCTCCGTTTTTTGTTGAATAGGTTCCTCCTCGTCTGCCAGACTCTTTTGTTGTATCACTCCAACCTCTTTTCCTGGTAAGGTATGTGTTGCATATCTTTGTAAGATGGTCTCTATGGATGCCTGCTTTCCTTCATGCTGTGGATGGGGTTGCATAGCATGGCTTTTGTTCTGGGATTTTTTGTTGTAACTTCTCATCTTATTATTTTTATGTATACACGAAAGTAAAAAAGTATAGCGCAGTTTTATTTCGCCATAGGATATAAAAATGCGGAGAGATAATTCCTCCGCCCTGTATCTATTCAAATCAAATATCCTATTTTCTTTTCATGTAGACACAGAAGTATTCAAATAATTCCTCCTTTTTGTGCAGGGTATACTTTCGTATTATATTTAATATCTCTTTGGACCTTTGAGAGCTCTACTATCCATTTACCAACTTCACATGGATTATACACATGGGTAGACAACCCCATAGCATCAGATCTGGATAAAGAGAGATCTTCATCTTCTTTAAGGTCTTTGCAGCCTACAGTGTTGTCTGCCATCACACGTATACTTTCAAATAAGACTACTATATGGTGGCTCTCTGTTCCGGATTCAAAAAACTCTTTTACCAGATTTAGATCCAATATCTAATAGGGTCTTAGATCTATGTTCTGAGAGATCTTATTTACGAACCACCCTGAAAGAACCAGGTTTCATCAGATAAGCATAGAATCGTGAACGACTGTAACCCTCCGGGGGTGTACTCCACTCGTAGAAAAGAGATAGAAATACATACAGGCTTAGTTGGAACTTGTCAGAATTGAATTAAATTTGCGGGGAGTAGGGGAGATTGTAACTTCTTCCGGATATACAGACTACACAGATAGAGTATGCCCCGACTGCGTGAGGGTATAGAGACTTTCAGGCACGGAACTTACCGGAAGCTAAAGAAGCATACGTATGAGCACAAGTTTACCCGGGTATGCGTACCTGGTTCTTATTATTATATTATTGAGTTGGTTCGTTTGGATACCTCATTTCCGTCGCTTGTTACGCATCAGTAGCAGACGGGCCTTCCGCACACATCCGGGTACGGACAGCTCTGTAACTGCGGACAGGATGCGGGCACTGAATATGGGTCTGATCAATAGCGAACAGATCGGTGCCTATACAGATTCTCTGGTGACGGGTGTGCCCGTTCAACGTACGGCTGTGGGCTTACAGGAGCACTGGGGGGTGGCAGATCCGGAGAGTGCCCGCGAAGTCACGGAATGGCTGCTCTATTGTGGCAACCGCGCTGTCTATCCCTCCGTACTGCACTACATCAGAAAATACCCCGGTCTGCCGGAGTGTATCCGGGTGATCATGGGGGAGAATATCAACGGTGCGGAACTGGCCGAGTTCGCTTCCAACCTGGCAGAATGTATGGCTGAATCGGCAGAGGATGATCTGTTTCCGTATACCGATGAGAATCTGGATCGGGGCATCCTGGCCTGGGACGCTTCCCGGTTGGTCAGCCTGGTGCGTATGTCTTACGAGCAGGGTTTCCTGTCCGAAGCGGAAGCCTGGTATTATATCGAAAAGATGTATGAACAGGTAAAGTCTGTTTTTCCGGACTGGCAGAGTTTCGCTACATCCTATGTGATCGGCCGGGGCATGTGGGGAGGTTCTACGTTTTCCTACGAGAGTATTCTTTCCCTGGCTCACAAAGCGCTGTTCCACTCCCGCAGCCCCTGGGAAAAATATCCTTTGCATATCCCTTAGCAGGAATATCCGGTCGGGAAGCATATACACTGAGCCATAGCCCCATAAAGAAGAAATAACAACAGGGAATGGTTTGTCGCCAATGATGCTGACAGTCAATCCGACCCTACCCTTCTATTCCCTTTCCGGAGCGGAAATCTCATGTTCCACCCACTCCCTTCCGATAGGGGTCAACTGCTGCGCGACGGGATCATACTGATAGAATTCGGGATCCTGATCCTCTGTTGTACAGGCCTCGAAGAGATAAAAATCTACCCGATCGATCGTTTCATACTTCACAGGTAGTAATTGCTCTCCCCGGCTGTTGTAAAGCCCATCCAGACTACGGTATTTAGATCCGTTCTCGTATTGACGCACGAGGATGAGTTGGCTGTCAAACGCACAGGTAACCACCCGGTCATAGATCACCGGGACGATCGTATTCCCCTGAACATCGATCACCCCGTATCGGATGAAGGAATCGGTATGAGGCTCTTCCAGGTATTCATAGACTTTGATTTGCCCTTCGCAAGGGTCGGACCAACTGCTGGGTTTGTCGTACGTATAGCCCACCGGCCCAAGTGTTTGCCCGGACAGATCCAGTTTCAGTAGCTCTGCATGCGCATCTTCCTCCGGTTGGCCATAAAACATAATTCCTCCTATATATTCCAGACTGTGATAAGAAGGCTCGATCAATACCTTTCCCCGGCTGTTTATAACCCCGGCTTTGCCGGATCTGTTGAACACACCTATCTCCTGTTCTTCTTCCACATCCTGTGCCGGATAGACCATCAGGGTTCCCGATATGGAATCTGTCCGGGTAGATAAAAACAGCTGTATTTCAGAGGGAGGGGAAGGGAAGTTCGCTGTCATGGGATAGCCCATATATCCCTCGTCTTCTTTATCCGGGTCAGTGATTGCGCCCCGTACCCAATCTGTCGACTCCATATCGGTGTATAACTTTACCAATTCTTTGGAAATATAGCCTGAAGTCCAGATCAGATCAGATGCCATACGTTTGTTTTTTGAATTCTTACTTTCTATGCGTACGATGCGTTCGAAAGCCGGGTAGCTTACTTTTATTTCGATCCGGTTATCTTCTGTACGGATCAGACGTATCGTCTCCTCCTCTTTCTGATAAACCGGGTTCTGGGGGGAGAGAGCGATTGTTTCTGCTTCCGTGCAGAAAGTATATGTATAAGCAACCTCCATACTATCCACGCGGTTTTCAGGTTTCGTAAGGATATGGCCGTAACTGTTAATAGTGAATCTCTTTGCTTCAGAGGACTCTGTACCAGGATCGTGGATCACAAGAGGCCATGCTTTTCCTTCGGAATAGAGGGCTCTTATTTCCAACCGCGGCTGTAGGGTGGAGTAATTCAGTCCATTATCCAACAGATGGATCCCTCCGGGCGATACGAGGCCCGGTAAAGATATAGTTGAATAGGTATATCTGTCAAATGTGACCTGCTGACCGAATTCCAGTTGTCCTTTCGTATATGCATGCAAGCTATCTGCGAGAACAGACCGGGGAAGGGAGAGGGATGAAGTGGCCAGGTTATTCTTTATGCTTACGTTCCCTATGGGGGGGGAAGGCCTTCCATTTGGCCTCCATAGCGAAGGCATCCCTATCGGAAAGTTGTGCGGAAAGGTGGACAACAGGCAGGGCAAATGCCATACATATAATGGTCCGGATTATCTTTCTCATTTCAGTAAAATTCTGTATAAATGTGTTTTTTCAGGAATATCAGAAAGCGATCTTTATGAGTATGCCGAAAGTCAAACGTTGCAGAAAGTTTGCACTTCTCTATCTGATACACATCCTGTATGCTGCAAATATAGTGAAAGGTAAGAGGCAAAGGTCAAACTTGTTTGAAACTTTGTCCGAACCGCATCCTATATTCTGCAAATATAGTGAAAGGTAAGAGGTAAAGAACCACTTCATCCGGAATTTTGTACGCATTGCATCTTATATTCTTCAAATAGATAGAAAGCCACATGCAGGGCAAAGTTTATTTTAGCTATGCTAAGGTGATTTATATATTTTATAAATATATGAAAGAACAGACGTCTCTCAGATCTGCTTATATAACCAGAAACGTATTCATGCAGTACAGAGGAAGTAATTGAGAAGTACAGGTAATTATTGATACGTTCTTTCAAAAGGGCAATTTCCTGAAACATTTCTGTAAACTCTCCTTCATGGTTTCTTCATTTTCCGGAAGCACATCTGTAACATACACCCTCTACTTTTGCGGTCAGATAAAACCAGATATACATGAAACTTTATTTCATTACTATTCTTTCTCTTATTTCTCCTCTTTTCGCTTTCGCGGCTACTCCGGTCAAAGGGGTAGTGATTGATGCCAAAACACAAGAAGAAATTATTGGTGCTACCATTCAGGTCGGTGAACTCCCTGCCAGAGGAACGGTGTCCGGGTTGGATGGAAGTTTCGTTTTCAGCGATCTGGAGCAACTTCCGGTAACATTGAATTGCAGCTACATCGGCTATAAGACAGCCATCGTAAAAATAGAAAATGCTTCCGACAACCGGCTGACGATCCTGTTGGAGCCCGATGCGCAACTGCTGGATGAAGTAGTGGTATACGGAGTGAATTCGGGAGGGACCGACAACGGTGCCCGTACCCTGGAAAAGAACTCCATGAATGTGATGAATATCGTGAGCGCGCGTGCCATTGAAATCTCACCGGACATGACGGTTGCCAATGTGATCCAGCGCGTATCCGGAGTATCCGTAGAGCGCAACAGCAGCGGAGACGGACAATACGCCATCCTGCGCGGTATGGACAAACGTTACAACTATACTTTGGTCAACGGTATCAAGATACCCAGTCCCGACAATAAGAACCGGTTTGTACCGCTGGACATTTTCCCTTCCGAACTACTCGAACGGCTGGATGTCTCCAAAGCCCTGACAGCGGATATGGAAGGCGACGGCATCGGAGGTGCCATCAATCTGGTGATGAAGGATGCCCCTTCGCGCCGGCAGGTTACCGCTCATGCCTCCACCGGCTACAACGCCCTTTTCTTCGACCGGGACTTCCTTTCGTTCGACTCCAAAGGAATAGATAAGAGATCCCCTTACGAGGTCTACGGAGAGAATTACGCTGCTCAGGCCCGTGATTTCTCTTCGGCAGCTATTGATCTGAAGAGCAGCAAACCGTCTCCCAACCTGTTTGCCGGGTTCTCATACGGCGACCGGTTGTTCCGCGACCGGCTGGGCATCATGCTCGCCGGAAGCTATCAGAACAGCTACCGCGGCAGCAACAGTACCTACTTCGAATCCAAAACCGCTACCAGCGATGCCTCCAACCTGCCGGTGCTCACCGCCCGCAACGATCGTACCTACTCGGAGCAGCAGACCCGTTACGCCGTTCACGGGAAACTGGATTATGCCTTCTCCCGTCGTCACAAACTGCAATGGTACAATGCCTATATGGTCTTTGAGAATACGCAGGTGCGTGACACCGAAACCACCGATTTGAGCATCGGCTACAACCCGGAAGCCGAAGACTACAACCTCTCCTTCAATACCCGTTTCCGGTATACCAGACAGGAGATCTTCAACAGTACCCTGAAAGGGACCCATTCTTTCTTTAACAACACCTTGCTGCTGGACTGGTCCGGAGTCTACTCCAAAGCCAGCAACGAAATACCGGACAACAGCACGGTGTATACCGTGACCACGGTACGCGATTTTGTACAGAACTTAGTCTCCGTAACCACCCTGGGAGGTGCCGAGCGGCGTTGGGAGCGCAACTCCGACCAGGACCGGGCGGGCTATCTTAACCTGCACTACCTCACCCGCGTGGGCCGTGTAGATGCCGATTTCTCTGCCGGAGGGTTGTATCGCCGCAAAGAGCGTACCAACTTCTTCAACCAGTACGATTTCCGCCCCTACGACGAGAGCAAACCGGAAGGCAGCCAAAACAACCTGATCCAGGGAACAGACTGGGACACCTATACAGACATAAAGTTCACTGTATACAACCCCTACGGTGCCGTGGGCAACCCGTTGAACTACGATGCCAGCGAAGAGATCGCAGCGGGATACCTGCAATCCAAACTCACCTGGGGAAGCTGGAATGTGGTGGCCGGACTGCGTGTGGAGCATACCCGCCAGGGCTACGACCTCAACTATCCGACCGAAGATGTGGAGAATGAAGGCCGCCAGGTATATACCGACTATCTGCCCAGTCTCCACCTGAAATACAGCCTCACAGACCATACCAACCTGAGAGCTTCTTATTTCAAATCCATCAACCGCCCCGGCTTTTTCGAGATCGTACCGTACCGGGTGATCAACGAAGATTTTGTGGAGCGTGGCAATCCCGATCTGAAACACACCGTGGCACACAATGTCGATCTCCGCTACGAATATTTCCCGCGTGCCTCGGAACAGGTGCTGGTGGGTGTATTCTACAAAAAGATACTGGACCCCATTGAGTTTGGCATGGTGACCGAGGGTCAGGGTACCTTCTATATGCCTACCAATTTCGGAGATGCTACTAATTACGGCCTGGAGGTGGATGTGACCAAATACTTCCGTGCGTTCGGTATCAAGGCCAACTATACCTTCACAAAATCCAACATCACTACCGACAAGCTGTATTATGTGGAGAATACCGATCCTCAGGCAACGGAAAACATCGTCACCACCCACGTCGACCAGAAGCGTCCGCTGAACGGACAGGCTATGCACGTGGCCAACCTCTCGCTGCTCTATAAAGACGGAAAGCGTGGATGGGACGCGCAACTGGCAGGTTCCTATACCGGTGAACGGCTGTATGCCATTGCCCGCTACCTCGATAACGACATCTGGCAGAGCGGCTATTTCCAGCTGGATGCCTCGGTAGAGAAACAGTTCAGATACGGCATCACCGTCTTTGCCAAAGCCTCCAACCTGATCAATTCGCCCATGAAGCAGTTTATCAAACTTAAAAACGACTCCGGTGGCTATCAGACACACAACGGTGGCACATTGGTGCGCAAAGACCGCTACGGACAGACGTTCCAGGTCGGAGTGAAGTATAAGTTGTAAAGAGATTTACGATTTACTGAACCAACGGTCGACGAAGTCAATTACGATTTACGATTTAAAATGCTCTTGTAAGGAATGTATGCAATCTGTTGTCGATGGAATCAAGAGAAGGTCAGCAAGGCTTCGGGATTAACAAAAATCAATCGCAGCCACAAACATCTGCAATACGCTTTTGGTGAAGTGTGGGGTCGCCTTGGGTCTTGCAGCGTCAGGCGCAGTACAGATGTTTGCCGACCCGGGAGCAGGAGCTGTCTGAGCGGAGTGAGTTTATCCTGTGAAGAGGTGTACAACAAATGGAGTAGCGAAAATATGTAAATCATATGTTATGCGATGTATTTTCAATCGTACATCGTAAATCCCTTCGCTGACCGCCTGGTTGGATACGCCGATCTTCGGTTGACTTCGTCGACCGTTGGTTCGTCCCATCGTAAATCTCTTGACGGAGCAAAAAAATGAAGAAAATAATAATATTCCCAAACAAGTACTTATATGAAAACAAAAAACATTTTTCCTATCCTTTTGCTTTTCGGGCTTTTTCTCTCTTTCACCGCGTGTAGCGACGACGACAACGGCGGCGATGTGGCTGTCAGACAGATCTCGGTGACCCCGAGTTCCGTGACCCTGAAACCGGGTGCTACCCAGGAACTTTCTGTAGAGTTCTTTCCTGCCAACGCCACCAATCAGCGGCTGACGTGGGAATCTTCCGACGAAGAGGTGGCTACCGTCTCCTCGCAGGGGTTTGTTACAGCCATCAAACCCGGTTCGGCCATCCTCACAGCCGTATCGGAAGAGGGAGGAGAAACATCCACTTGTTCCGTTACGGTCTCCCTCAACGATCCGGTGTCGGTCAGTGGTGAGGTGTCCGGAACCTGGGAAAAATATACCGTGGTCCATGTCACCGGACATCTGTATGTCCCTGCCGGCAAATCCCTGACCATTGAAGAGGGGGTGGAAGTGATCGTCAGCACGGCCGGACAGGATGCCAACGATACCAAGATAGAGATCATTGTCCGGGGCAATCTCTATGCGCAGGGAACCGAAGAGGCACCCATCCTGATCTCCGTTCCTGCGGGTGAACGCACCACAGCCAATACCTTTGCACGTCTCTGGGGAGGCATCATCGGTAGTGAGACCTGCGAAGAGATCCTATTGGAGCATGTGATCGTTGAATATACAGGAGCGGTCACTACACTCTCTTCTCCTTCGGTGACGGGCGGACTCTTCAAACCTGCCGGAGGTGAGGGAATGGTGGCTTTCAATACCAACAATCCTTCCGGAAAGTATGTGATCCGGAACAGCGTGTTCCGCAACTGCGGGGAAGACGCGATCTATGTACAGGGCGGTAGCTGTATCTTTGCCTATAATACTTTCTATGCGGTGGGTGAAGCCGGTGGCGAGGCCATCAATGTGAAGGCCGGTTGCAAGGTAGATGCTGCCTTCAACTTGGTGTACAGTGCCAACACCAACGCGCTGAAACTTTCCAATGCCGGTGCCGACGGTGGAGAACGTTTTCAGGCACAGATCCATGGCTACAACAATACCGTAGTCAATACCGGATGGCGCCGCGACCCCAGCAAACCCAAAGGCGGATGTATCTGGGGAGAAGCCGGATGTCTGATCCATATCTATAATAACCTGATAGTCAACTGTATGTTTGGCGCCAAAGCTCCCGGATTCGGAGTGGATGCCACCGAAGGGCCCGATCTCAACAGCAGGATCGACTACAATTTCTACGCTTCCGGTACCCAGGAAAGTACGGTACCTCAGCATATCGCCAACGGTACCGTTACAGCCTACGACGGTTTCAAACCCCATGTACAGGATGTGGTATACGGAGCGAACGACAAAGCGGGTACGGCCGCGGGTGACAACGATCCGCTGTTTGCCAACTTCCCCTTCAACACCAACCCGTTGCTGAGCTATACCTACGACGCGTCCTGGGATTTCCACCTCGAAGCCGGTTCACCCGCGCTGAGCGGAGCCCATACGGATTTCACTCCCTACTTTGCTTCTACCGGGATCACAGTAAACGGAAAAACATATACCTCTCCGAAACCGGCTTCGTATTTCGGAGCGTTCGGACAAAAATAAAATGAGTTACGATGTATGAACCGTTGGTTGACTTTGTCGATCAACGGTCAGCAAAACGAATTACGATTTGGAAAGAAGCTAGTTTCAAATGGGATCATCCACTTGTAGAGACGCACGGCGTGCGTCTCCGCGGTGCAGGTCCAACACACATATGTCTGTAATGAAATACATGAGTTTGATTGTCCGGTTCCTGATCAAATAAATCATGGGAGATATTTATATAGATATAAAATACATCTCTTCGTGTGTGGAAATAGATACCGTTCCGGAAACATCCCATATAGAGATCACTCATACACCATATGTAGGTTGGACGTATGTCGCGGAGACGCACGCCGTGCGTCTCTACAGGTGGATGGTCACATAAAAGGATCTGTATGTTCAATCGTAAATAGTAATAAGCTTTGCTGACCGCCTGGTTGGATACGCCGACCTTCGATGGACTTCGTCGACCGTTGGTTCAACCCATCGTCCATCTTGTTGTCTTTGTTTTTCAAACACCCTACTTACCACATGAAACGAACTCTATTTATCCTTTCCTTCCTTCTCCTCTGGGCAGGTCTCGGCGCACAGACCTCCGCGCCCTCTTTTTCCGTTCCTTCTTTTCCGAAAGAGGAAACACATTTTATCATTGCCAATGACCTGGGACGCAACGGGTACTACCAGCAGAAGCCGATTGCCGCGCTGATGGGATCGGTTGCCGAACAGAACGATATCGAATTTATCGCCGCCGCAGGCGATGTACATCATTTCATGGGAGTAGCCAGTACTTCCGATCCGTTGTGGATGACGAATTACGAACTGATCTACGATCATCCCGAACTGATGATCGACTGGTTTGCCATATTGGGCAACCATGAATACCGGGGCAACACACAGGCGGTACTGGACTATACCCAGGTCAGCCAACGGTGGAATGCCCCGTCCCGGTATTACACCCATACGTTTCAGATAGACGACACATCGGATTGCCTGTTGGTCTTTATCGATACCACTCCGCTGATCGGTAAATACCGTAAAGATCCGGCCAACTATCCGGATGCCGTGCAGCAGGATGATTACCAGCAACTGGAGTGGCTCCATTCCGTACTGGCAAACGCCACGCAGACCTGGAAAGTAGTGATCGGACATCATCCTGTTTATGCCGAGACAAAGAAATCGGCAGACGAACGCGCCGACCTGCAAAGTCGCCTGGCTCCTATCCTCGACGCCAACCAGGTAGATCTCTACTTCTGTGGACATATCCATAATTTCCAGCACATACGTCCCGAAAACAGCAGGGTGGAGTATGTGGTCAATTCCGCGGCCTCCTTGTCGCGTCCGGTAAAGCCCACAGAAGGTACCGTTTTTTGCAGTCCCGATCCGGGATTCACGGTTTGTTCGGTTGCATCAGATATGTTTACATTCTCTTGGGTCAATCATGAAGGAGAAGTGATCTATAAGTACAGCTTAAAGAAATAACAGGTCTGTTTTTACGCGTACTGAAAAGATCTACTACTCCGGTACCCTGTAGAGACGCACGGCGTGCGTCTCAGCATACCGAATGGAAAGGGAACCTATCCTCTTTTTGTTGGAGGTACATCGCGGAGACGCACGCCGTGCGTCTCTACAGGTAATCCCCTTCTCTGTAGACCAGGCAAGAGAAACTAATCTTGTGGAGATATGTATCTATTGTATACCGTGTCTTGACAAGCATAACGGAACTCTATACATACAATGAATTCTATACATACAGTGAACGCTATACATGCAATAGTGAGGTATACTTGCTTCTCTTTTTTATGCAACCTTCCGGACGAACACCCCGTTGTCACGGATCTGCTTTTCTTTCCGAAGGGAGATACACACAGGATCTCTATGGTGTAGAAAATCTTCCGCTCTGCCAAAGACCATACCTACAACACCGGATACAGATACTCCCAGATCAGATCCAGTATCTTCTGCATATCCGGCACATGAGCGGTTGTCACCACCACGGTATCCTGGTCGGGCAGAATCAAAATATACTGTCCGTTCGCCCCATCGGCCCGCAGGGCATTGTGGCGGCAGCGCCACATCTGGTATCCATACCCATACAGTGCGTCGCTTTCCAGGGGTGTTACTTTCAGATCTTCTTTCCGTTGGAAAGGAGGCAGTGATTCGATCTGCGCGGCAGTCGCTTCATCGAACCAGCTTTCCGGAAGCAGTTGCTTTCCGTCCCATTGGCCCCGTTGCAGGAAGAACTGTCCCATTTTGGCCATATCCTCTGTTTTCAGATACATTCCCCAGCCACCGGTGGGTATTCCCTGCGGGCTGCGCTGGGTGGTTACTCCCACAATGCCCAGCGGACGGAACAGGCGTGGGTAGAGGTAGTCGATCATGTCTTCACCTGTCACCCGGCTGAGGATGGCCGAGAGTATATAAGAGCCCAGACTGTTGTAGCCAAATTGCGTACCCGGCTGGTGTACAATGGGGTGCGCCAGGAACCCGGCTACCCAGTCCGATCCTTCGGTCCGGCGGATAGGGTCGATCGTATGTTCGTCCTGACCCACAGACATCGTGAGCAGGTGCTTCACTTCCAGCTCGTCCAGATAAGCGGGCAGTTCGCCCGTGGGCAGTTTGTCCGGAAAGAAAGAGATCACCTTGTCCGTAACCTTCAATCGCCCTTCCGCTACCGCAAAGCCGATGGCCGTGGCTGTAAAGGTCTTGCTCACGGAGTTCATGATGTGCGGACGTGTGGGGGAGTGATCGCCCCACCACTGTTCAGCGATCACCTTACCGTGCCGCACGATCATCAGGCTGTGCATCTCCTGTCCGCTGTTCTCTACCGCGTCCAGATACGTTTTCAACCCTTCCGCAGGTACCCCTTCGGCCTCCGCGGTAGAACGGGGCAGGGACTTGGTCAGTTCGTTGTAGTTGGTCAGGCGGATGCCCCGTTTCTCTATCTCCGCTTTCACCTTCGCGTTGCACAGCAGGTCGGTCACTCCCTGCCGGTCCTGTGCCACATCTTCATAGCCCGGATGTCCTACCGATTCCATCTCCCGGTCGTCCAGTGCCGGATGATCTAAGAACATATAACTCTGTCCCGGTTGCAGCGTAGCCAGCATGCGCACGAAACTCTCCTCCTTCTCCGCGGCCGTCCGGTGCGCACCGTTGTAGCCGACAAAGGTCACGTTATGTCGCTTCCGTAGTTCGTCCGTTTCCAGGTAAGAGAGGTTGTATTCCTCCGCCAGCCGCAGGGCTACGGCCTGTACTTCCGGAGCAAACCGTGTACAGCCCATGTGAGAGGTGATGTGGCTGCACTGTGGCACCATCTTCAACCCCAGTTCGATCTGTGCGCGGAATTCCTGTTCGATCTCTTCTACCTTCCAGTCCTGTTCCATCAACGCGATACCCGGTCGGCTCTCATTCGGATACAAGGCCGGATAGAAATAGCCGTTCTCATCTGTGAGCGACGGACAGGGCGTGAGCGGTCTCCACTTCACCAGGTCCCATTCACTCGTCAGTGCCAGGTGGATACCCACATCGGTCTGTGGGTTCTCTTTCAGCATCCGGGCAGCTTCCGGGAACCAGGCGGCCACCGGCATCACCTCGATCGTGGTCTGTATACCGTGCTCCATGGCTTCTACACAAGCCAGGTTCACCGAATGGAAAGCACCCATATCGTCCGAACGTACGATCAGCGAGGGCGGGGTAGGGGATTGTCCGTATACCGGGATAAACAACTGCAGGCACATCAGTCCGGCCATCAGCAGAGAGAGAGATTTGTTTTTCATATCATGGAAATTCTGTTTGTTACAAAAAAGAAGTTCTGTTCATTATAAAAAAGGGAGGCCCCGTCTGTCGCTTCAACGTAATTTCCCGACACACTGAACCTTCCTTCAAAGATAGTTATTCCGGCTATAATCCCAAAGCCCGGATATACTCTTTCTGTATCACATTGTTCTCAAACCGGCAGGCTTCGAGAAATTGTTCCAGTATATAGCGTGCCCGGGCCTGCTGCGGACGCGCTTCCCTGATCTGCCGGAAACTGCTCCGGGGGGCTTCCGAAAAACGAACGATCTCTTCCCAGCCTTCCGGAGGGGTGATGGCTGCGAAGCACGAACCCTCCGTTTTTTATAGGGCCAGAAGGTCCAGCCGATGTTATTTTCCTCCATCACCTGGCAGAAAGCACTCATCCACTCCTCTGTGTTGTGCCCGATCTCACCCATATACATCGGCAGGTTGGTCATGTTGCGGAAGTCGATGATCTCCCGGATGGCCTCTGCTGTGGGTGCATATCCAGTATCACGTACAGTCCCTCTTCCCGGCACCAGCTTACCACCGAGTCGATCCGGGCAAAACCATCCTGCCGGGCGGTCAGTCCCATGTAATTCTCATCGGTAAATAGTTTATAATGGAAGGGCAGACACACGGCATTGCTTCCGGTTCGATTTCATTCACCGGACTTTCTTTGCCCTGCTCAGTGAGAAATATCCGACTCTGACCCGCAACGAGAAGATATTGTGCGCCTACCTCAAAATGAACCTGACCACCAAAGAGATCGCTTCCATGCTCAATCTCTCTTTCCGCAGTGTGGAGGTCAACCGCTACCGGCTGCGCAAGAAAGTGAATCTGGATAAGGGGATAAATCTGAATGAGTTTTTGCAGCAACTGGATGCGCAGGCGGGAGGTTCGGGGTTATCTGAAGAGGAGATAGCGGCGCTTTTTCCCTCTCCGGAGGTACAACCGGATGAGCTCCGGGAGGGGGATCTGTCAGAAGATCCGACGCAGTGATCTTCAGGGATCAGGTGGCTGGCTGCAATCATGCTTCCGGCCCCGGTTTCTATTTGTGCACTTACGATGGAGAGCGTGATGAGAGAGGACCGCTAAAGGAGTATATAACTTCTGGCGGATCGATTGGCTGATAGCTTCGTCGTTTGTCAGGGATCCACCCGGTCTTTGTTGATTTTGAAAGTGATGGGTAGAATGTATTGTACCCGCACGGGCTCTCCTTTCTCCATGCCTGGTTCGAATCGGGGAAACTGCTGTACAATTTTCACGGCCGTACTGTCCAACACAGGATCTATTCCTCTCATGATGACAGGTGTAGTGACAGAACCGTCTTTTTCTATGACGCACCGAATCACCACTTTTCCTTCTATTCCTTCTTTCAAAATTTCGGGAGGATAGCAGGGATCTCTGTCGGTATAGATCAGTATATGATTTTCGGTGAGTTTTGGCATCTGTTCTACTTCTATGTATACAGGTTCTCCCTCCTCTTCCTGCTCTTCCGGTAGTGACTCCTCTACCGGGCATAGAATGTCTTGCTCCTCATACTCTAATTCTACTATACAATCGTCTGCCGAATAGTCCGGGATAGGTATCCGGTATTCTTCCTCTTCTTCTATAGAGGATCCCGGTAAGGTGACGACAGGTTTCAGTGAATCTGTCGGATGGTGTTCGGACGAAGGGACTGTACGTTGTTGGGCCACTGCATCTGTCAGGTTAGCAAATAGCAACAACAGGCCTATGGGTATGAATGTAAGTTTGCGGAGACACTTGTTGTTCCATAGGTGGGCAAGCATGGGCAGCATCCGGTAATAGAGAGAGTGTGCTCGTTTTTTCATGGGGTAGATAGACATTCTATCTGCAAGATTAAGGGTTTTCAACAGAAAAAGCAAGATAATTTACTGATAAATTTAAAAAGAGTGGTCTGGCCGCTGTATCGGTAGGGGAATTTCCGTCCATCGGATTCTGTGTGGCTACCAGTGGTTTAAAAAAGAAAAATCCCACATCGGTCTCGGACATGGAATCTCTCCGGCTTTATTACGTGTAGTAACAAACGCCTACCAGTTAATTTTTTGATGAAATATAAGTGTGGGAAGAAGACCTTTTTCTGAGTAAAACCGCCAGTTCATTGCTCCTTTGTAGAAGTCCGAAAAGGGAACTTCTTACCCACACTTTTTTAGTTTATTGGACGATGATATTTTTAAAGTTCAAATTCTGCGTACCAGTACTGGTCATCATCTATTATAAAATAGATGGTATAGGTACCGGCAGGTAAAGTCGATGCCGGAATGTATGTCTCTCTTTCAAAAGAGGTGTTTACGATAGACTCGTACACCGGGATATTCTTGTTATCTGTTATTTGAATCAGAATCTCTCCTTGATCTTTGTTAAATGCTGCCCGTAAATCTCCTGCATCATTAATATAAAGTTCTATAGGCTCAAAAAGCGAGGTCGCAGAAACAGAACTTAAACTATTTAAAATATTAAGTTTAGTTTCTCTGTTATTGGACTGTGAGTTTAACGAAGTACAGTATATAACATGAGAGAATGCCAATAAAAATAAAATAATTATGTATCTGTTCATATGGTGTTTTTTGTTGTAAAAGTAGTAGGTCTCGGTCTATTTTACAACAATCATTAATATGTGGTTTAAGCTAAGGTTTTGTTAATTAGTGTGTTCTGTGTCGGCTGTTAAGAATTTTATTGATTCTGGAAATAGTGATTAAAGAAATCAGCAATGTTTCTCATTGAAGTAATACCTAATTTTTTGCGGATTTGTGATTTTTTTACATACACTGATTTTGGAGTATAGTTTAAGATTACGGCAATTTCTATACTGCTGAATTGAGCAATCGTAAGACAGCAAATTTTGAATTCTGATTCTTTTAATTGTGGAAATGTATTTTGGATATTATTGAATAAATTGCCATATATACTATTCATTTTTTCATAAAGTACACTCCAATTTATATTATCGTGTTGATAAACTATTTGATTAAAGGTTTTCAACAGGTTTTTGTGCTCTTTATTATTAGAGAAAGTATATTCTAATACGGCAACTTTTCTGAGTAATTCAAAGTGTTGCAGTACCACATTACGTAAAGATGCTTTTTCTTCTCCGACTTGGGCTGCCATTTCTTTTAGAAGTTCAATTTTAACTTTGGCTTCTAAAAGTTCTTCTTTATGCTTTTTGTATTTACGCAGAATGAGTATAATCCCAATACCACAGAGGACTGTAATAATTAAAAGTATAATTATAATACGATGACGTGAAATCTGTAGACGTAAATTTTCTGATTTTAATTGATGGATATGGTTTTCCTGACGTAATTCTTTGATGGTTGTATCGTATTTCCCTTCTGTTGAATTAGAAAGATAGTAACTGCACCAGCGATGGTTTTGTAAGGCTAACTCATAGTCCTGTTGAGCAGTATAAAAGTCTGCTAAAGATAAATAAAGTTGACTCATCAATCCGGGATTAGAGTCTTTTGGAGTTAATAGATCAATAGCGTGATGGATATATTTGAGAAAAAAGTCTGATTTTGAATAGTATAGGTTCGCTAAATGGTAATAAATGAGTGCCTGGCTGTTCTCGTCTACAGGAAGTAATAGCGCTTCGTGTAGATATTTAGAAGCTATGTCAGGCTTGTTCATTAATCTGTATCCAAACGCTATATTAGTAATCAACTTTACTTCTTGAAATGGAGTCCAGTGTTTTCTATATTCCAGACATTTTTGATAGTATCTAAAAATACTATCCGGCCTATTTTCCATAAGATAACAGTTTCCTATTTGATTGTAACAAACACTAGTATTAAGAAAATTATTTATTTGTTTAAATTGTTTGGCGGAAGATTGGAAGAGACGAATAGCTTCTTCAAGTTCCAGTTTATTCATATGAAGCTCTGCTTGGGCAAACTGGAGCATAGCCGATAGATAGGAATCTTTTTTATGTAGTTTCTCACATTCCATATATTCACAGAGTGCCTGATTAATATTTCCTTGTTCATAATAAACCTTCCCTATATAAAAATGGAACCACGCTGCTTTGTGATCCGGGAATTTCCTAAATTGATCTTTATAAGCGAATAATAATGTATCGTTGGATATAGCTTGTCCCGTTTTATGTCTTGCCTGCGTCATCGTAAGTAGGTATTCCATGTACATTTTACTATTTAATTCCGAAGCGTCTATGTCTTCCAGATAAATCAGTGTACTGTCCGGATAAGTATCCAGATAAGACTGGGCTATCTGTAGTTGATTCTTGCCCAGATCAGTACAAGATATGACAATAAAGAATAGTAACAAGAGGAATAGTAGTCTTTTCATAATAACTTTGATATTTTACGCTGCTAAAATACGAAAAGTGGGTGTGAATGGGCGAGTGAATAGAAGATTAGTTTAGTTAAATTATTTTTTCTATTCACATTTAAGTGAATACCTCTTTACTGTACATCTATCATCAATATGGTTTTAAACGAGGATTCCTCTCTCTAGTAAGGTGTAGTATGATCTCTCCTGTCTCAAACAAATATGTATAAAGTAATATCTTTAATTTTGTTGATCGGTATTCTTTTCTTCTCTCCAGTATTGCAGGCAAAAATTAGCAATATTCCCTTGCTCTATAATCCCTAACTTTTTACGGATCTGTGATTTTATTCCAGGTATGGTGTGCGGTGATTTGTTAAGTATAACTGCGATCTCAGGATTGGAGAACTTCGCAATGGTCAGACAAATAACTTTGAATTCATTGTCCTTTAGATCGGTGAATGTGTTTCTGATCTTGTCGCATAGATTATTATGGACGGTATTGATGGTACTGTAAAGTATATTCCAGTCGATACTTTCTTTTTCATAGACGATATGATTGAATTTCTCGACAATTGTCTTACTATAATTTTTAGTTGATGAAATGGCCTGTAGTTGGGCTACTTTTTTTATTAAGTTGAAATGCTGTAATACAATATTCCGTAGTGAGTTCTTTTCCTGGTTATCCTGAGATACCATATCCTGAAGGGTTTCTATTTTTTGTTCTGCTTCCATCAATTTTTGTTTTTTGCGTTTGAACTGACGACTTATAATGAAAATAATCGTAATGGCTACAAAACATACCGTCAGAAAAAACTGTTGACTTCGTTGTCGTTTGACAATGAGTTGTAAATTCTCTGAATGTAAGTGCCGGATATGATTTTCCTGACGTAATTCTTTTATAGTTGTGTCGTATCCTGTTCTTATTGCTGAAACCAAGTACTTATTATATTGCAACTGATAATCAAGAGCTGCTCTTGTATCATTATTATTAGCATAGAACTGGGAGAGCTCACTATAAAATCGACTTAGGAGTAAAGGGTTAGTTTCTTCTTCCGGAAGCATATCAATGCCTTGTTTCATATAAAATAGGAAGATCTCAGGCTCAGAAATATGAAGTTTTGCTAAATGACCATATACGATTGCTTTTTCATTATTGTTTAAAGGGAGTTGTAGTGCTTGTTCGAGATGTTCGGCTGCTATATGGTTTTGACCGCTTATGGAGTGTGCTTGTGCCAGATTTATAAGCATGGCAGCCTCTTGTGCTGGTTTCCAATATCTCTGATACTTAAAGCATTTATCGTAATAAAAAAATGCGCTGTCTAATTTATTATTAGCAAGGTAGCAATTTCCTATTTGATTATAACATGAACTCGCATTTGAGTATAACTGTATATCTTCAAAGTTTTCTGCTGCTTGCTGGAAAAACGAAATGGATTCATCCAGTTCAAGTTTATCCATATATGCCTCTGCATATGATGCTTTTAACATTCCTGTCAGGTATATATCGTCCGTAAGGAGTTTTTCACACTCCATATATTCACATAGTGCCTGATTAGTATTTCCCTGTAAAGAATAAATTTTCCCTATATAGAAGTAAAACCATGCGGCTTTATGGTCTGGGAATTTCCGGAATTGATCTTTATAGGCAAATAAAAGTGTATTATTGGATATATCCTCTCCTGTTTTATGTCGTGCCTGTGTCATCGTAAGTAGGTATTCCATATATACTTTACTGCTTAATCCTGAGGGATCTATGTCTTCCAGATAAATCAGTGTACTATCCGGATAAGTATTCAGGTAAGACTGGGCTATCTGTAGTTGATTCTTGCCCGGATCAGTACAAGATATAAGAATAGAGAATAGCAACAAGAGGCATAGTAGTCTTTTCATATTAACTTTTGTATTTTACGCTGCTAAAATACGAAAAGTGGTTGTTAAGAGAATAGGGAATAGAAAATTTATTTAGTTAATTTGAACTGTTATTTACATTTTAATGGATACCTCTTTGCTCTATATATTATAAATATTTTTTCAAACAAAGATTTTTCTTTCTTTACAGTGTTGTGTAGTATGATCTCTCTTGCCTCAAACGAATATTCATAAAGTAATATCTTTAATTTTGTTGATCCGGATTCTTTTCTTCTCTGCAGTATTGCAGGCAAAAATCAGCAATATTTCCTTGCTCTATAATCCCTAACTTTTTACGGATCTGAGATTTTATTCCAGGTATGGTGTGTGGTGATTTGTTAAGTATAACTGCGATCTCAGGATTGGAGAACTTAGCAATGGTCAGACAAATAACTTTAAACTCATTGTCCTTTAGATCGGGGAATGTGTTTCTGATCTTTTCACATAGATTGTTATGGGCGGTATTGATGGTACCGTAAAATATACCCCAATCGATACTCTCTTTCTCATAAACGATATGATTGAATTTCTCAGCAATGGTTCTGCTATAAAGTTTAGTAGGTGAAATGGACTGTAGCTGAGCTACTTTCTTTAGTAAATGGAAATGCTGTAGTACAATGTCACGAAGTGAGGTTTTCTCATAATTATCCCGGGAAGCCATATCCTGCAAGGTATCTATTTTCTGTTCTGCTTCCCATAGCTTCTGTTTTTTTATGTTTGAACCGGCGGGATATGATGAAAAAGATGGCAACTGCACTGAGGCATATGATCAATAAAATTAGTTGTATGCGCTGGCGTATGACGACAAGTTCCAGATTCTGTGTATGTAGGTGGCGTATATGTATTTCTTGTTTTAATTCCTTTAGTGAAGTATCGTACTTTTTGTCTATTGCTAATACTAAATATTCGCAGTATTTATTTTTGTATTCAAGAGCTAAAACGGGATTGTCATTGTTCGTATGATGTTTAGAGAGTTGATTATAAAACTGACTTAATAATAAAGTATTATTTTTTTCTTCCAGAAGAAGGTCGATACCTTGTTGTATGTACAACTGGAACTTTATTGGTTCTGAGGAATGAATATGTGCTAGCATGAGATATATTTGTGCTTTCTGGTAATTATTTACTGGCAGAGATAATGCCTGTTCTAAAAGTTGAATAGCAGTAGGGTTATCACCGCTTTCAGAATATGCCAAACCCAGGTTTGCAATCATAACGGCCTCTTGGTCAGGTTTCCAATATGATTGATATTGAAAGCATTTATCGTAATAGTAAAACACACTATCTGATTGATACTGATATAAAAAACAGTTTGCTATCTTGTTATAACATATGCTGGCATTTGCCCAAAGTTCTGTTTTTTCAAAGATATCTGCTGATTGTTTGTAGGATGAAATGGCTTCTTCCAGTTCAAATTTATCCATATGTGCCTCGGCATAGGCAGATTTCAGCAAACCTGTAAGGTATAGATCCTCTGTAAGAAGCTTTTCGCATTCCATGTATTCGGAGAGTGCCTGACTTGTATTTCCCTGCAAATAATGTATTTTTCCTATATAGAAATAGAACCAGGCTGCTTTATGATCCGGAAATTTCCGCAACTGGTCTTTGTAAGCAAACAAAAGTGTATCGTTTGATATATCCTCTCCGGTTTTATCCCGTGCCTGTGTCAGGGTAAGCAGATATTCCATATATGATTTGCTATCCAGCCCGGATGGATCCAGCTCTTCCAGACAGATCAATGTGCTGTCCGGATCGGTGTCCAGATAAGATCTGGCTACATTTAGTTTATCCTGATCTGCACGATTACAAGCTGTAAAAAATAGAATGATAAACAGGGTATATAGGAACTTCTGCATGGTATGTGTTGTTTTAAGGTCCTAAAATAGTAAAAAAAGGAATTTGTAACATACTTATTTTCTATTCCCTGCTGAAATGAATATGAAATTGATCGGTCAGTGAATAGGGCTGTTCGGCTGTATAGACCACCAGGTTTACATCATATAGCCATTGTTCGTAACGAGGAAAACCAAACCAATGGATGATCCAACGTTGAAAGGCAGGTCTTTCTCTGTATTGAATTCCATTGTTAATAAGGAGGTTACGTACTTTTCTGAACTCTTTCCGGTCGTTGAACTGTAGAATCACACTTTCGCATCTACCTTCTGATTCACGGGGATATACACATTGTATACGGATGTTTTTCAGGATGAAGAGCCAATGTATGACCCCGTTTGTCGTGTCTGCATCTTCCGGATATTCCCGCGCTTTGTATCCTTTGAATGCCGGATATTCCTTTTCCAGTTTACAGAAATGATCTTCTATCTTTTCCAGAGGGACATCAAAGAGAGAGGTTGCTACCTCCATCCATACTTCCGGTTTCACAGGTATCTGAACACTTTCCGACACTGTTCTTGCATACGGATCAATAGCAGGTATATTCAACTTCTGAAAGTATATATTATATTTATCCGCGATGTCTTTTACATATTCGGGCTGTACGATGGTTCTTATTTCGAAGGTATTCCGGTAGGTCAGGGTTTCATAAGAAGCCAGGTTGTATCTGTGGATCAGAAAGCGACGCAAGGCTCTCTCTTTTTGAGTTGTTGTACTGCTTGCGGCCAGGTATTTGTATACCATCTCAAACTCTTTGCGATGAATGAATTTGAGGGTGGCTGAAACACACCTGTATTCTTCTGTAAAGCTCTTTGAAAATAAATATTCAATATGAACATCTTGCACGGGAATGATCCATTTCAGCGTGTTTTCAGGTATATCTACACTTTCCGTGTATTCTTCTATAAAATTGACTTCAAAAGGAAAATAGATCATTCTCTCTTCTGTTTCCTGGCCTGCTGACTGCATTTTTTCTTTGTTGGCTTTTGTTTCCGTAGCTTCTTTTGTTGTGAGTTCGTCGAGTAGGGTTTTTACTTCATTTGTTGTACAACCTAACATACATGTGCAGGTAGTCATAAGGGTTTCGGGTCTGACCAGATTTCCCAGTGTAATGTCTTGTGTCATTTTTATTTGTTTATTTGAGTTCATACAAATGACCGCCCGTCCATATACTCATATACGGAATACTTTTTCTAATGAAAAGGGATTTATCGGAGCAAAAAACTGGCGGTTTTCGCTATATGGCTGAATGATTTTTACGCTTAGATCGGTTTGGAGGAAAGCGAACTGTTATACAGTGTCCCAACCTATGAATAGGCCATAAGAATCTGTTTGAGAAGTGACGGTTTTCCACGTAGAAACACTGTTCTTCCGAACAAAAATAAAACAAGTTGTCTGTTTGTAAAAGATGATGTATGCCAAAACTTAATTTTAGAAAGTTTGATAAGGATTAATTGTTTCATTCATAGTTTATTGCAAAGAGATCATACTCAATTTTACTTTTCGATCTATTGCTCAGTTCATCGGTCTGAGTGTGTCCTGAATTGACTTTTTCTTCTTTACAAGCCTACTCTTTACCCGATACTTGGGAAGATCCGGAAATTTTAGTTAAGTTTGTATCCGATAACACGTATTTGGGGGCTGACAGAAAAATGAACCGTTGTCGGCCGGATCTAATGGCTCTGTCCGGTGGCTGGCGGTAACTTGTACCCAGGGCCCTCACATATATATGTTACGAAACCTGATTATGACCGCTACTATGGCCGCGGGGCTCACTGCCGTACAGGCACAGGAGCCTGAGAAAAAAAATTCCATCATTCCCGAACCCGTTTCCGTTACCTCCCACGAAGGGGAGTTCCTCCTGACCCGTGCTTCGGTGGTTGCTCTTTCCGGAGAGGATCTGCTGTCCACCGCTTCCTATTTCTCCGGATACATGGAGGAATATCTGGGCTATCCGCTGGAGATCCGGGTTCCAAATACAAAGAAAAAAGAGTCCGTTACCGGGGAGATCTGTCTGGTGAACTCAGACAACGGAGAGACACCGGGAGGGTATCAACTCCATGTCACTTCCGAAGGAATAACCGTCCGCGGCAACGATGCTTCGGGTGTGTTTTACGGCATACAGACCCTGATCCAGTTACTTCCTACCCGTGCCGGGGTACTTCCCATAGTACCGGCAGTGGTGGTAGAAGACTATCCGCGCTTTCCCTACCGGGGCATGCACCTGGATGTGGTACGCCATTATTTTCCGGTGAACTACATCAAACGCTATATCGACTATCTGGCGTGGCACAAACTCAACTATTTCCACTGGCACCTGACCGACGACCAGGGATGGAGAGTAGAGATGAAGTGCCGCCCGGAGCTGACCGCTCAGGGTGCCAACCGGGAAGGGGAGATCGAAGGTCTCTATCCGGGGGTATATACACCCTTGCCCTATGGCGGGTATTATACGCAGGAAGAGGTGAAAGAGATTGTAAGATACGCGGCCGATCGCTACATCACCGTGGTGCCGGAGATTGATATTCCCGGGCATTGCATGGCCCTCTTGGGGGTGTATCCGGAGTTCAGCACCACCCCCGATGAGCCTAAGAAAGCGGCCCTTACCTGGGGCATCTACAACAAGTTCAACAACGTACTGGCTCCGAAACCGGAGGTGTTTGCCTTCCTGACCGAGGTGTTTTCCGAGCTGTGCGACCTGTTTCCCGGTCCGTACATACACGTCGGGGGGGGCGATGAGTGTGCCAAAAAGTGGTGGAAAGAGTCGGAACAGGCGCAGGTCTTTATGCAGGAGAACGGACTGAAAGACGAAAAAGCACTGCAAAGTTATTTTATCCATTACGTGCAGAAAGTACTCAACGACAAAGGGAAGATCCTGATCGGCTGGGACGAGATCATGGAGGGCGGTGTCTCCACAGACTGCGTGGTGATGAACTGGCGTCGTCCCGGATACGGGATCCAGGCGGCACAGGCAGGCCATCCGGTAATCATGGCGAGTTCGGGCTATTCGTATTTCAACCTCAAAGAGGCCCGTCGCCAGCAGGAGGTTGCCCACCGCGGATACATACCGGTGGAGAAAGTATATACCTATCCGATCGTTCCCGAAGAGCTCACTGCCGAAGAGGCACGACGGGTGATCGGGACACAGGCGTGTATGTGGACGGAATATTTCCCCACTCCGGCCAAGGTAGAGTTTGGTGTATTCCCTAGGCTGGCGGCTTTGTCCGAGAATGCCTGGTCTGTTCCGGAGGCGAAGTCGTGAGAGCGGTTTGTGGAGAAGATGCCGACGCAACTGGACCGGTACGATCTCTGGGGTATCCGGTATTCGGAATATTTCCTGCGTACGATGGATATCGTAAGAAAATAAGGAAACAGGCACGTTATCAGCTATATATCTGAGTGATGGATAAAATTAGCATACAATTTATCTCTCACTTATGATGGGTGATCTGTCACCTGAGAGGCAACCTGTAGGGTACTTCTTTTTAGTTGAAGAAAGTCTAACGCATTCCATGCGTAAATTCTGTAAGGCGATATATTCCGGTCGTGTCTGTTCATACATACCAGTCCTTACAGGACTTTTCCTGTTACCGCATACTTTTCTGCGATGGAATTTGTCGTTTTTGCAGAAACTAACTCAGCGTGTGTGGTTGACAAGGTTGGGGGAGTCTGTTATGTACAGGGTCGGAGCCGATCGTTCCTTCGGGATTTGGAAATACCTTCATTCTCCTGTGTGGAGCCGGCCTCGTGTCAGCTGTCCGTACCGAATGACTCTTTGATTGGCGATACGCTGATTGACGATGTACATATCCTCTGCGTGTATACTGAAAGTCTACTGTCGGGTAACCGGAAATCATCTGTCGGCCTACCGGCATATAGTGGGTCTCCCGTCGTGGGACTTAACTCCCACGACGAGGGAGTTAAGTCTCTCGTTGAGGGAGTTGAGTCCCACAACGAGGGATCTTATATCTCTTACCTGAAAAGCAGAGATCTACCCTTGGGAATACATCTGTATATTCATGGAAAGAGACTGGGTACGAGCTATCCGATTCCGTCTACGGATACATCTACGGATGGATACAGACTACATATCCTGTCGTTTGCAGGTCTCTGTGGGTGCCGACACAGATAGAAAGGTTTTGCCAGAACCTGGGCAAAAGATACCGGAAAGCAAACTACTTACCGGATTGTGGATTTCTGGCAGAATTCTACTGAAAGTGAGAAGTGGCCTCTCAAAGGTGAGAGATAACCCTGAAAAGTGATAGATAAATTGTATGTAACTTTTATCTCTCACTTTTTTAATGTGGTTGTAGTCAGAAGGATATATGTAAAAGTGAGAGATGGTGAGAGATAAAATCACTTTTTTATATAGTAGATGCGTCTCAAATCCGTTTTTGTTTCTAATTTTACACAGTGGGTACTCTCCGGTAAGCTCTTTGCTATAGTGTATCTATCTGTATTTTCTGAGAAAGTGTTCCCCGGAACCATTGGGGCCGGAAATAGAAATAAACCATGTTGCGGGTCGGGTGCAGCGAAAGGACTGTATGCTATATGGCCTGTCGACAGGTTTTTCCGGGTCGCAGGGATTGGTGTTCTTATTGAACTTTCGACGCGGGCCAACTGTTTCTTCTACCGGCAGGTTCACTTTCCGGACATGGCATGAATGTTAAATGAAAAAATATTGGAAGATACTTCGTCGTTACAAAACCAGTTTTCTGCTTAGTCCGTTGCTGGTATTTGTTCTGGTGCTTTCTGAGACGGCACAACCCATGCTGATGGCACGGATCGTGGACGACGGAGTGATGCGGCAGGATATTCCTTTTATTACCCGGTTTGGGATCTACATGGTACCGATCTCCCTGGTGGGGCTGGTGGCCAGTATCGCCAATATCTATGTCTCTTCCCGCGCGTCCATTGGCTTTGGTACCGATCTGCGGAGCACGCTGTTCCGCCGGATCCAGGAGTTCTCCTTTTCCGATATCGATGAGTTCAGTACGGCATCGCTGATCACCCAGCTCACCAACGACATCACCCGCATCCAGATGGTGGTACAGGTGTCTTTGCGTCTGTTGCTGCGTTCGCCTCTGATGCTGATCGTGGCGCTGTTCTTTGTCTCCCGTATCAACAAAGACCTGCTCTGGATACTGGCGGTGTCTGTACCGGCACTGGCCCTGAGCCTGTATATTATCCTGCGTAAGGGATTCCCGTTCTTTGTGCAGGCGCAGGAGAAGCTGGATCAGCTGAATGCGGTGATCCAGGAAAACCTGATCAACATCCGGGTGGTGAAGTCCTTTGTCCGGGAAGATTTTGAGACACGGAAGTTCGTACGCAGCAGCGAGGAGTTGCGGGATAAAGTGATCCGCGCCTCCAACATTGTGGTGACGATGTTCCCGGTGTTGCAATTGGTGATGAACGGATCGATCCTGGCCGTACTCTGGTTTGGCGGGCGCAAGATCATGGCAGGCAGCTTACAGGTGGGGGAACTGATCTCGGTGGTCACTTACCTGAGCCAGATCCTCTTTTCGCTGATGATGCTTTCCATGATCATCATGACCTTTGCCCGGGCGTCGGCCTCTTCCGAACGCATCCGGGAGGTACTGGATAAAGAACCTTCCCTGACCGATACGCCGGAGGGAGCGAAAGACCTCTACCGGGTAGAGCGGGGAGAGGTGGTGTTCGACCGGGTGAATTTCCGCTACCGGGGTAGGGAGACGGATGTATTGCACGATATCAGCTTCCACGTACGTCCGGCCGAAACGGTGGCGGTGGTGGGAGCTACGGGGTCTGCGAAGTCTTCGCTGGTGCAACTGATCCCGCGGCTGTACGACATCCGTTCCGGGGAGATACTTATCGATGGCAGGAATATCTTGGATTATCACCTCGAGACCCTGCGCGAAGGGGTGAGTGTGGTGTTGCAGAAGAATGTCTTGTTTACCGGGACCATCCGGGAAAACCTGCTCTGGGGCGATCCCAATGCCACCCAGGAGGAGATCGAAGAGGCGGCCCGTGCTGCCGACGCGCACGACTTTATTGTTTCTTTCCCGGAAGGCTACGATACGGAGCTGGGCAGGGGCGGCGTGAATGTCTCGGGAGGACAGAAGCAACGTCTGTGTATTGCCCGGGCGCTGCTGCGCAAACCTAAGATCCTGATCCTGGACGACAGTACCAGTGCGGTAGATTCGAATACGGAACAAAAGATACGCGCCAGCCTGAAAAACCTGCTCACCGATACTACGGTATTTATCATCACCCAGCGTATCAACACGATGCAAACCTCGGACCGGGTGATGATCCTGGACGACGGAGCGATCGTAGCCCTGGGTACTCCTGCCGAACTGTTGCAGACTTCGGAGGTGTACCGGGAAATCTATAACTCACAACAAATCGTACCCTGAGATGCCACCGTTGAAAAATACAGCCGACGCAGGTAAACCGAAAGCAGTGAAGAAGACGCTCCGCAGGTTTATTTCTTACCTGGCCAACGACAGGTTGCTGCTGGGGGTGACGTTTGCCCTGATCGTTGTAGGCATCGCAGCCGATCTGATGGGGTCGTATATGCTGCGGCCTATTATCAACAACTACATCCTGCCTGCCGATGTTGCGGGACTGATCCGGATGCTCCTGATTCTGGGAGGTATCTACCTGACCGGGGTGGTGGCGGTATTCGTCAGGCAACGCCTGCTCAACCGGATCGCGCAGCGTACGGTGCACCGGATGCGTTCGGACCTCTTTCAGAAGATGGAGTACCTGCCTGTCCGCTATTTCGATACCCACCAGCACGGGGACCTAATGAGCCGCTATACCAACGACATCGACCGCATCAGCGACGCGCTCACCGATTCGCTGTCCGACCTATTCAGCGGGGTGCTCACTCTGGTAGGGATATTTGTATTGATGATATACATCAGTCCTATCCTGACGCTGGTGGCGTTGGTGACCGTGCCTCTGATGATCTTCAGCGCGCAACGGATCGTACGCGTCAGCCGCAAGTATTTCCGGGCGCAGCAGGAGGTGCTGGGAGACATGAACGGATACATCGAAGAGATGATCAGCGGGCAGAAGGTGGTGAAAGTATTCAACCACGAGAAGCAGGTAGAGGAGGAGTTTGAGGTGCTTAACCAGGATCTGAACGACAAGTCGCTCAAGGCGCAGTTCTACTCGGGACTGATGATGCCGGTGACGCAGAACCTGAATACGCTGACCTATGTCCTGATCACCATTGTAGGGGCGCTGTTGGCTATCTACCGCGGGTTCGACCTCGGTGGGCTGGCTACCTTCCTGCAATATTCGCGGCAGTTTGGCCGTCCGATCAATGAACTGGCCAGCCTTTACAACACCATCCAGGCGGCACTGGCGGGCGCCGAGCGTATCTTTGAGGTGATGGACGAATCGCCGGAGGAAGCGGACGCTCCGGACGCGATAGACCTGACCGGGATCGAAGGGGAGGTGTATCTGGAAGATGTGTGGTTTGGCTACGAGCCGGAACAGACGGTGCTGCGCGATATCACCTTGTGTATCCCTGCCGGACAGAAGGTCGCGATCGTGGGAACTACCGGAGCGGGAAAAACCACGATCATGAACATGCTGCCCCGCTTCTATGACATCCGTTCGGGGGAGATCACCATCGACGACCACCCCATCGACAAGATCAAACGCGACAGCCTCCGCCGGCTGATGGCGATCGTGTTGCAGGAGACACACCTCTTTACGGGGACGGTACGTGAGAACATACGCTTCGGCCGGCTCGATGCTACCGACGAAGAGGTGGAGGCCGCTGCCCGCCTCACAGCCGCCCATTCCTTTATCAAACGCTTGCAACATGGCTACGATACCCTGCTGGAGAACGATGGCGAGAACCTGAGCCAGGGACAACGCCAGCTGCTCAACATTGCCCGCGCAGCCATTGCCAACCCCTCTATCCTGCTGCTCGATGAGGCTACCAGCAACATCGATACCCGCAGTGAGATGCTGATCCAGCGCGGACTCGACCGCCTGATGGAAGGACGTACCAGTCTGGTGATCGCTCACCGGCTCTCTACCATTAAGAACGCGGACCGCATCATTGTGCTCGAACATGGACAGATCATCGAGCAGGGTACGCATCAGGAACTGATCGATAAGAAAGGAAAATACTACGGGTTGTATCAGGAACAGTTTGCGTAATTCAGGATGTACTGATTTGCGGGTGGAGATTATACTGTATGGTGGCGTCTACTTGTAGAGACAAAGAGATTTACTGATTTACGATTTACGATTGAAAGGACAGAAAGAGTTTTGAGTTATAAGTTTTAAGTCGTAAGTTTTTGCTTGTGGTTCTTTTTATCTTATTTCAGATGATACTTAAAACTTATAACTTAAAACTCTTATTGTACAGGATGAACTATTTTTGATGGTCTGTTTTTGTTATATTCTCTCCTTCTGATCTTATAAAAGATGGATTTTGTTCCTGTATAGAGGTATTCTGTTATTCGTTGGATCAGAAACAGCAGAGCTGAACGTCTGTTCCATGGAACATACATGTATATATGTTGGACTTGCATCACGGAGACGCACGCCGTGCGTCTCTACAGGTAGATAATATCCTTTGGAAAGTCTTGGATCGTCTATTTGTAAGTAGGATTGTCTTCTGAAGAAGCGGGAGCCATTGTTTTTTCTCTTTTCTGTGAACAACCATTTGAGTTTTATTTTGTTAATACAATATTACTTAAATTTATGAGTTTATGGAAAGAACATTCAGGTGGTGGCTGATGATCTCCTTTTTGGGTTTATATATACTTCCGGGATATGCCCAACAGCACGGTACCGATGAGCATCAGGGAAGCGGAGCGGTGGTCTCTTACGGCAGATCTGCGACTGCTTCGATGGACTCTCGTATGGATCCGGAGCGGCGGACACGTTTTCAGGATCCGCAGGCTCCCCGGTTCCAGTTGAGCGATAGCCGGGGGAAGTTTACCCTGGGGATCGGGGGAAATGTACGTACGGCGCTGGAGTATGATTTTCATGGAATGGTGGATAATCTGGATTTCTATCCTTCGCTGATCGGTGTACCGGGTGCGGGCAATTACGCGCGCAACAATTTTCAGCTGGATCCGACCGGTTCCAGTGTATATGTCAAATTGCTGGGACGTACGTCCCGTCTGGGAGACTTTGTGGTATATGTGAATACCTATTTCCGGGGTAGTAACAACACGCTGAGGATGCACAACGCGTATGTCTCTTTCCTGGGTTTCCGGGCGGGGTGGGATTACGGACTTTTCACGGATCCGGCGAGCAGTCCGCCCAATATAGACTATGAAGGGCCGGCCGGGCAGGTGAACTACCGTACCAATCTGCTGTACTATACACATACCTTCTCTTCGCGCTGGAGCGCGGGGCTGGGAGTAGAAATGCCGTCGGTGAGTGCCACTACGGACGAGTATCTGGCGGTGAATACGCAACGTGCTCCGAATGTACCTGCATTTGTGCAATACAGCTGGAATACCAAAAGCCACTTCCGCGTGGCCGGGGTATTGCGGCCGATGACCTATAGCAGCGATCTGTATGAGAAGGCTTTTACGGAAACGGGTTGGGGGGTACAGGCTTCTACGGTATTTACGACCATTAAAAAATGGAAGGCTTTCGGACAGGTGACTTACGGAGAGGGGATCGGTAATTTTATCAATGACCTGGGTACCCAGAGCCTTGATCTGGTGCCCCATGGAGGGAAAGAGGGCAGGATGCAGGTGCTTCCGGTGCTGGGGTGGTATGCCGGTTTGCAGTATAACCTGAGCCCGGTGGTGTTTGTCTCTTCTACCTACAGCCAGTCACGGGTATATGGCCGGAATGGTTATCCCGCTACAAATAGCGCGTCATACAGATACGGGCAATACCTGGCTGCGAATATGTTCTGGAATATCACTTCGAATATGCTGGGAGGTGTGGAATATCTGCATGGCTGGAAAACGGGATTTGATGCTACTACCTATACAGCCAACCGACTGAACCTGCTGGTGCAATATTCTTTCTGAGAAACGGATTCGTAGCGAATGTATGGTCCGGGAGGGTGGTTCCTGTGTAGGTCCCGGCCGGCATCACCAACACGTTGGGCGGTGTACCGATTTACGATGTGCGATTTAAATGGTAGGCCGGTGAATTCTTTGATACGTAGATATGGGAAACATGTAGAGGCGATGTTTCCCG
The DNA here is from genome assembly GCA_021202275.1 of Bacteroides sp. GTDB lineage: Bacteria > Bacteroidota > Bacteroidia > Bacteroidales > Bacteroidaceae > Bacteroides. The sequence continues at coordinate 197,433 of JAJQDI010000018.1, read as the reverse complement.
GAAAATATGAGGCCGGCCCTATTCGCATTTTTTATGTGATCAGATAGGGTATGGAACGCGTAGATCGGATGGTTAACAAGCAGTTCAATCGGATAAAGAAAGGTGTCGTGTGTGAAAAAAAGCCGGATGAAAAAAATGATTGATGCTTTCTGATAGGCATTTTCGGATCTTTTTACAGGTAAAATTAAAAGTTAAGGTAAGTGAAAAACAAAACAAATTGACGGAAAACGAGTATGTATTATTTGCGTAATTACGTGAATATTCCGAGTATTGCAAGATGCTATAGTGGCTTCGTACGGTAGGAAGTCACTTTTTATCAGGAGGGGTTACATACAGCTGAGAACACGCTTTCTCTTTTCAACGGAATAATGAAAGACAATAAAACATACAATACTTTTATCGAGATTTTAAGGTCAAAGGTGGATAGCAGGAAAGAACTGACCAATAAACTGATGGATATTCTTTTTCTGGAACGTGAGGTTGTATATCGCAGATTGAGGGGAGAGGTTCATTTTTCATTCAATGAGATTGTTCTTTTGTCACGTGCTTTTCAGATCTCTATGGATAATGTGATCCGTCTGGGGCATACGGATAAATCCAGCCCGTGTGAATTGGTATATGTAGATTATTTGTTCCGTCCGTCTGAGGAGGATTACCGGATGATGGAGGGCCTGATCTCGATCTTGTCGCGTCTGAAAGACCATCCTGAGTCCGAATCGGCTATTGTGACCAATACCTTACCACAGCTCTTCTATGTCTCTTCTTTGCCGCTGTATAAATTGGTATTACTGAAATGGGTGTTTCAGCAGGGGGGTCCCGGAGCGGACCTTGAAGTATAGCCAGATCCATCCTTCACAGAGATTGCTGGAGATCAATGAAGCATATCACCGGGAGATACGCCAGATGGGGCTTACCAATATCATCTTAGACAAGAATATCTTCCGCTTCGTGACCAATGATATCCGTTTTTTTGAGGAGATCTCGCTGATCAGCCGACCGGAGGTAGAAGAGATCAAAGAGGACTTTTTCCGTCTGTTGGACGAGATGGAAGAGATTGCCCGGAAAGGATGCTTTGCCACAGGAAAGAAAGTGCAGATGTATGTTTCTCAGGTAGATCTGCCCAATTCTACGACCTATATCTCCCTGAATGAGATGACCCGCCTCTCGATGCTCAAATGGTTTACTATCATAGATACGGTGTCTGCGGATGAAAAGAGTTTCCAGCGGATGAAATCCTGGACAAAAGCTCTCCAGCGTGCTTCTATACTTATCTCTGAGACCGGTGAGGAGCATCGCATCCATTTCTTTAAAGCCCAGCGTGAGATTGTCTCCCAATTGTAAACATCGGGTCTTCGCAAACGGATAACCTGGGGTTGTTCTTTCCTGCGGAGCTGTGTCTGTCTGGCTTATCCGGTCCGGAGATCGTTTTCCTGTCATACTTTCGGAATTGTTTACATAGATCCTGTGGAGGGCCCTTTGGGAGGAGGTTCTTCGACGAGGTATGGAAAACAGAAGGAGAGGAGGTGATCCGGCGGATAGATCCGGGAAATGTAATTTTTTGTTGTGTAAATTGACGGATATAGAAAAAAGCGCGATCTGATATAAAAAATGACACTCAATCCTTAGCCGGCTGGATTATTCTTGTTATATTTATGGTGATTTATGTTGCCAGAGATGATGAGAGTTCATTCAGTTCTAATCTTAACCTAAGGAAAAAATTATGAAAAATGGTCCGCTGTATGATGCCTTTATCAAGGCTGTCAAAGATAAGATACCGGAAAATTCGAAACTGGTGAATATGCTGATGGATCTGCTGTATATAGAGAAAGAAGCTGTTTACCGTCGTTTGCGGTGTGAAGTACCATTTACCTTTTCGGAAATCGCTACTATCTCCAATCATCTGGGCATCTCGATCGATTGTATAGTAGGCACTTCCTTCAACCATTCCCGCCCGTTCCAATACAATCCGTTGGAATATGACCGCCCGGATGACATTGATCTGAGTCACATTGAACACTTCGCGGAGCAACTTCACGCGCTCAGGGAGGGGACTTATTCGGAACTGGCGGACTGTTCCAATGTGTTGCCGCAGACGATCTATCTGGCTTATGAGCATCTTACGAAGTTTTCTATCTTTAAATGGAAGTATAAGCGTGGCGGACTGGAGGGTACCAAGAAATACGCGCAGATCGTAGTGCCGGATAAAGTGAGGCAAGTGGGTCAGAAACTGGTAAGGAATTCCCATTATGTGGAGAATACGTATTATGTATTTGATAATCTGATGTTCCAGTATCTGGTGAACAATATCCGGTATTTCGCGAGCATTGATATGATCACTCCGGAAGAGGTCCGTCTGATCCGGGAAGACCTGCATTCCCTGCTGGATGAACTGGAGTTGCTGGCCATCCGGGGAAAGTACGAAGATACGGGAAAACAGGTGTTGTTGTATATATCCAATATCAATTTTGAGACCAGTTATTGTTATTTCCAGTCATCTGATATCTACCTGAGTATGGTGAAGGCTTTCTCTCTGAATTCGTTGAATTCGATGGATAAGAGTACGTTTGAGACTATGAAAAGCTGGGTCTTGTCTTTGAAAAGATTGTCTACGATGATCTCTGTGAGTGGAGAGATGCAGCGGATCGTCTATTTCAGGAAGCAACGCGAGATGATAGGATCTTTGTAGACAGAATGGCTGCCGGAGCACAGCTGTGGCAGTCCGGAGGGGGTAGAGGGTTGTCCTTGTATGTGGTAAAAGCATCGGGATGGTTCTCTATTTGTTTTTTCTATGTATCTTTAGACCCTAAATTTATCACATATGCAGATACAACTGGGACGTTTTCATACATTGGAGATCGTGAAAGAGGTAGAGTTCGGCCTCTATCTGGATGGGGGAGAACAGGGTGAGATCTTGTTGCCCTCCCGGTATGTTCCGGAAACCTGGCAGATCGGGGAGTCGCTGGAGGTATTTATTTACCTGGATAACGAGGAGAGGCTGATGGCTACCACCCTTATCCCTGCTGTGCAGGTGGGTGAGTTTGCCTGCCTGGAGGTTGCCTGGGTGAATCAGTACGGAGCCTTTCTGGACTGGGGACTGATGAAAGACCTGTTTGTGCCTTTCCGGGAGCAGAAGATGAAGATGCAGGTGGGAAGAAGCTACATCGTGTATGTCTATGTAGATGAAGAGAGTTACCGCATCGTGGCTTCGGCCAAAGTAGAACGGTATCTTTCTACGGACAGACCGGATTATTTGCCCGGCGATGAGGTGGATATACTGGTGTGGCAGAAGACAGACCTGGGATTCAAGGCGATCGTAAATAATACATACAGCGGTATGCTGTATGATTCCGAACTCTTCCGGGATATCTATGTCGGATGGAAAGGGAAAGCCTACATCAGGCAGGTGAGAGAGGATGGGAAGATCGACCTGATGCCGGATAAACCCGGTATGGAGAAGGTGACCGATTTTTCACAGGTACTGTTGCAGTTCATCCGTTCGAACGGTGGCAAGATCTCTTTTACGGACAAAAGTCCGGCCGATGAGATCTATGAGATGTTTGGGGTGAGCAAGAAAACCTTTAAAAAGGCTGTGGGCGATCTGTATAAGAAGAGGGCGATCGTTCTTCTGGAAGGCGGCATCCGTCTTTCGGAGGTATAGTACCTCCTTCCGGGAATTAACTCCTTCCCGTAGGGATATTCCTACCCAGGAATAGAGTCTTTCATTGGTCAGGGAGAAATTCTCACCTTATATTTGCATTATCGATAACAGAAAATAGAGTGAAGCATCGGACGTATAACCGGACCGGCTGTGGATATACCCTCTATGTTAGTATTCATTTATAAATAATGTGCAGTATGAAAAAGATGATATTTTTGTTGATGGCTTTCACATGGATGGGGCACACAACAGCTACCGCCGCGATGAGCGTGAGCAAGGTGAGAAAAGAGGCACGTTTCCTGACAGATAAGATGGGCTATGAACTGAACCTGAGCAACGCCCAGTACAACGATGTATATGAGATCAATTACGATTTTATCTATTCGATACGGTATGTGATGGATGATGTGGTGCGTGGGTATGACTGGGCCATAGAGGAGTATTATACCTCTCTGGATTTCCGGAACGACGACCTGAGGTATGTACTGAACCAGACGCAATACCGGCGTTTCCTGCAGACGGATTATTTCTATCGTCCGATCTATGCGAGCGGGGGCAAGTGGTCTTTCCGGGTATATATCACTTATACCAATCACAATCATTTCTATTTTGATAAGCCTTATCATTACCGGAGTTATGCCGGCGCTCATTACCGGAGCGGGAATAACAGGGTGAGTTTCTATGTCGGACGCTATAGCCATCCGCAATATAGAACATCTGTTACGATCCGTAATACGAATGTGTATACCACGCACCGGCGTTCGGACTTCGGAACGGTGACGAGCCGCCCTTCTACGTCGACCTCTGCTTCCCGCAGGAGTACGAATACGACCAACCGGGTAAGTAACAGCAGCAGTGCGACAACGAGCCGCAACAGTTCGGCCACAGGAAGCGGTAGCAGCAGTAGTTCCACTACCAACCGCACCAGCAACTCCAGCGGCAGCAGCAGTTCCACTACCAATCGTAGCAGTAATTCCGGTACTACGGACCGGGGCAGCTCGGCTACACAGAGCAGTGGCAGCAGTACGCAGCGGAGCTCAGGCTCTTCCTCTTCACGTACGTCAGGCAGCAGCAGTGTTTCTACTTCCGGCAAAGACAGCTCGCCGGGCAGCAGCCGTTCCTCCTCAGGTACTTCAGGCAGTAGTAGCCGCAGCAGCTCCTCTTCCTCTTCTTCCAGTCGCTCTTCTTCGTCGCGCAGATAAAGATAAAAAAGAGGATAAATATACAATCTGAACGATTCTCTTCTCCATAAATATTTCTATATTTGGCCTTTGAAATCCATCCGGGTTTCAAAGGCCTTATTCTTTTTATATAAGTTATATATATGATCAGATTTCTGGACGTAGAGCGTCTGACAGCTTCGTATGAACCGGAACTGTCGGTTGCGGTAAGCCGGGTAGTTGCTTCGGGAAAGTATATTGCCGGTGAGGAGGTGAAACAATTTGAACATTCGTTTGCCGCATACTGCGGTACTTCTTATTGTGTGGGGACTGCGAATGGTTTCGATGCACTGACCCTTATTTTTATGGCCTACCGGGCTCTGGAAATTGTGCGGGAAGGCGATGAGGTGATCGTACCGGCCAACGCGCATATATCGACGGTGCTGGCGGTGTGGCGTGCCGGACTTGTTCCGGTGTTGTGTGAACCTTCTCCGCAGACCTATAACCTGGATGCAGATCGCTTAGATCCTTTATGTACTTCCCGCACATGTGCTGTACTGGTCTCTCACCGCTTTGGCCGGTGTATGGATATGGAGCCGGTGATCAGTTGGGTCACTGCACGCCGCCTGTTGGTGATAGAGGACGCGGGAGAAGCGCAGGGCGCTCTGTATCAGGGAAAACGGGTAGGCAGCCTGGGAGATGCGGCGGCTTTCAGTTTCCTGCCCGATCGCAACTTAGGGGCACTGGGCAACGGAGGGGCTGTGACCACATCAGACGAATTGCTGGCGGTAACCATACGTGCGATGCTCAATTATGGGGTATCTGCCCGTAATCTGCATCCTCACAAAGGATTGGATAGTCGCCTGGAGGAGATACAGGCCGCTGTGCTTAACGTGAAACTGCACCGGCTGGATGCCGACAATGACCGTCGCCGGCAGATCGCCCGTCGGTATATCCATGAGATCGATCTGCCTTTCATTACCCTTCCCCAGGTGCCGGAATGGGAGCAGCATGTGTTCCATGTATTTCCGGTGTTTTGTCCGCGCAGGGATATGCTACAGGCCTTCCTCCGGGAGAAAGGTATAGAAACGGCTGTGCATGATCCTGAGCCTCCTCACTGTCAGGGTGCGTTGAAAGAGTTCCGTGGACTCCGTATGCCGTTGACAGAGCAACTGCACCGGGAAGAACTGAGCCTTCCTGTGTCTCCGGTGATGACCGATGAAGAGGTTTCGGCGGTGATTGAGGGGGTAGTGTCGTTTGAATAACTTTTTCTCTTCATTTCTTGGGGACGCTCAACAAACAAAGCAAGGAGAGTTACGATTTACGGACGTACGATTGAAACTACCTTGTGTACCGTATCATTTCTGTGTCGCTTTGTATCTGCACTGCGTTTACAAGGCCCGGCCGAAGGCGACCTAACGCCTGTCCCAGGCGTGTCACCGAATGTTTGTGACTCTGTTTGGGTTGATTTCTGTCCGTTAACCAGCGTTGACTGTCCGTTGGAAAGAAGGTCTTATTCTTAAGTGTACATTCCTGTCCGTTCTTGTAGAATACTGTATCCGGTACCGGACAATCTTTATGGTTTCTTTCTTTGTGATTATCACTGATCTGTGGCTTTGGCATGGCTCTTGCGTGATCCGTATCGGATATTTCTTCTTGTACTTTCCAGGGCTGACCGCGCGAAATGAGCGGAGAGAAAGGGGCGGATGGTTGTGAACAGGTGGTGATATCTTGTTCGTGAAGATATCAGGTTAATATTGGTTATGAAATATCCCTGCCGCTTTTCGTCGGGATGACGAGAGCGGCAGGGATATTCTGGGTTATATATAAACGTTATGTTTCAGGGAGGGTGGGTAGGTGGTTGTTGTGTCGCTTATACGACACTGCTTCCGCTTGCCGGGATCATTCGATCGGTTCTCCTTTATAAAATGCCAGTATCTTGGTGGAGAACAGGAAATCGTATTTGGCCTGTACCCGTTCGGAGAGTGCCTGTGTGAGGTTGAGTTTGGATTCGTTGTATTCCAGGGAGGTGGCTTTTCCGTTCTCGAATTTCTCTCCCATCAGGCGGAATGCCTCTTCATTGGCTGCCACGGCCACCTCACTGGTCTTGTAGGTACTTTCCGCGGCTACCGCGTTGTACCAGGCTTGCTGGATCTCTTTGTAGAGGGTCTTTTTGGTATTGTCTAACTGCAACGCCAGATCCACCTGTTGCAGGCGGGCCGCGCGTACCCGGTTGCGTGTGGCGAACCGGTTGAACAACGGAATGCTCAGGCTGAATCCGATCTGTTTGTTGAAGTTGTTGCTGATCTGGTCGCCGAAATTCTCATACGCTTTTCCGTCTACCGTATAGAATCCCGTGCTGAGGCTGGCTCCGAACGAGAGTTGCGGATAGAAACCGCTTTGTGCGATGCGTATGTTCTTTTCGCTTCCTTCCAGTCTGAACATAGCCGCTTTGATGTCCGGTTTGAACATCAGTGCTTCGGTATATATCTCTTCCGGCGGGGTCAGCATCACGGACACGTCTGTGTCCGGGGCCGCCAGTCTCAGACCTTCCGGCGTGGGGAGTTCCAGGAGTTGGCTCAGGTCCAGCAGTGCCAGCTGATAGTTGTTGTGGGCCTCTACCACACTCACCTCGTCCTGTGCCACCCGGGCCTCCGCTTCCGCCACTTCGGCGGGAGATGCTTTGCCTACTTCGGCCAGTTGTTGCATCCGGTTGTATTGTTCCTGGCTCACTAAGATCTGCTCTTCCCGGATGGTATATATTTCCTGTGTGAAAAGTACCTTCAGATAGGCGTGTGCCACGTTGATGGAGAGGTCTTCTTTGGCCTTTTCCAGATCGGCCAGCGCCGCTTTCAGGGTAAGTTCGGCAAGTGCTTTCTGATTGGGCAGTTCGAAGCCGCTGAACAGGGGAATGTTGGTATTGATGCTACCGTTCGAACTTCCGCTGCTGGTGTTGGTATAGGTATTGTCTACCGGAGAGGTGGTGCGTCCCCAGCTCCATCCCTGGGACGCGCTGGCGGTGAGGTTGGGCAGTCGTGACCATTTGGCTGTGTTCAGGCTGATCCGGTCTTGCTCCGCCGAATTCTCTGCCCGTCTGATCTGTATGTTGTGTTCGATCGCGTATTCGATACATTGACGCAGTGTCCATCCCTCCTGTGCATGTATGCAGGTGAGGAGCGTGCCGGCAACTATCAAAATGGAAAATGTGATGTATTTTTTCATACGTACATGGTTTGTTGTTTCTTATTTCTTACCTTTTTCCGGTCCGCGTACTTTGTGGTTGGCTTCCAGACCTTTTTTGATCTCTATACGGATGCCATCGCTCAGACCCAGCTCTACCTGCCGGCGTTCGAACTGTTGTGCCACACTGTCTGTCAGTATCCACACAAACGTGCTGTCTCCACTGAATTCCAGTGCACTTTCCGGTACGGCGAGCGCGTGCGGCGCGCGTGCCAGCACGATCTCCGCATTGGCCGAATATCCGGAGCGTATCACCACGGTGTCCGGGACATGTACGGCAGCTTTGATCTCGAACTGGTTGGCTCCGTTCTCTTCTACGCCTTTGGGAGATATGTATTCCAGCATGGCATCAAACGTATAGTTCTGCAAAGCGCCGATGGTGAGTTTGATAGGCATTCCTTCGTGGATGCGGCCCACCTCTGTCTCGTCGATGTTCCCTCTGAAGATCAGATCGTTCATATTGGCCACATTGGCAATGGTGGTCCCGTCGTTGAATGTATTACTCATGATCACGGAGTTACCCTCTTTGATCGGTACATCCAGGATCAGTCCGTCTATGGTGGAGCGTATCATCGTGTTGCTGTACGAAGCGCTTTTCTGGGTAATACCCTCTTTGATGATGTCTAAAGCGTCTTTGGCTGCCACGCGCTCTTCGATCGCCTGTTGCAGGCTGACTTCATTCTTTTCATATTCTTCCCGGCTGACCAGCTGACTCTCGTATAACTTCTTGATACGGGCAAAGTCTGTTTCGGCCTGAGCGGCATTGATCTCTGCCAGGCGCACCCGGCTTTCGGCCCTGTTGAGCTCCCCTAATTCGGGGATTACCTTTACGCGGGCGATCACTTCGTCTTTTTTCACGGTTTGCCCCGCTTCTTTGTATACCTTATCGATAATTCCTGAGATCTGAGGCTTGATCAGGATCTCGTCGCGTGGTTCTACTTTTCCGGTAGCCACGGTAGTCTTTTCCAGATCCGCTATTTCCGGAGTGAAGGTCTCGTATTCGATCACCTTGGGTTTGGATTTGTTGAAGAGGAATACGAACGTTCCGAGGAAAATAATGGCAATAAGTACCAATAGTCCGATTTTGAGATACTTTTTCATCTTGTATATATTTTATGATTTATTTATCTGAATGTTTTTATAGAGTTCTGAAAGAATAATCGGGTCCTATTCGTCGCGGATGGCTTCGATCGGTTTGATGGCCATGGCCCGATAGGCAGGAGCCAGTCCGGCCAGCATCCCCAATGTGATCAATACGGCGCAGGTACCTATGGCCAGCCAGAACGTGATCTGGAACCTGGGCTCATTTCCCGGGGAGTGTGTGGCGGATTCCATAAGTTCCAGGATGCATACGGCGAAGGTGATCCCGGCCATTCCGGCGATGGAGGTGAGCACCATACTTTCCGAGAGGATCTGTTGCAGGATATCCCGCGGACGTGCTCCGATGGCTCTTCGGATACCGATTTCCGTAGTACGTTCTTTTACTGTCACCATCATGATATTACTTACACCGATGGCCCCGGCAAGCAGCGTTCCTATACCTACCATCCAACTCAAGATCCGGATACCATTGAAGAGGTTGTCTACCATCGAGAACATGGCTTCGGCATTGAAGAACATGACCGCTTCCTTATCATCGGGGTGGATGTAGTGGGGCGGTTTCAGTACTTGTTCGATGCTCTCCTGCAACTCCGTTACTCTTACGCCCGGTCTGGCAGTGATACATAACATATCGATTTCCCGCCAGGGGTAGGTGCGTTGCATGGTGGTGAATGGGATGGAGATGGCTTCTGAGGCTTGTCCGTTGATAGACATATTTCCTTCGGCGGTATTTACTCCTATCACCTGGTAGTAGATCCCGTCTACACGGATGTAGCTTCCACAGGGATCTTCTCCAACCTGGAACAGTTCTTCGTAGACGCGTTTACCGATGGTACATACCTTGCGGCTTTCCATCACATCTACCTTATTGATAAAACGTCCGTATCCTATGGTATGTGTTTCGATAGCGTTGTATTCCGGGTGTAGCCCTTTGACCACACAGCTGCTGGTTTTTTCTCCGAAAACAGCTGTTGAGCCCCATTGACTCAGTGTGGGAGTGATGATGTCTATGTCTTTCACATCCCGTTTCAATCATTCTACATCCGCATTTTCCAGACTCCACCAGCGTCCTTTCCGGAATCCTTTGTAGGCTTCTCCCGTTCGTTGCGGCCATACGAAACAGGAATTACTGGCAAAACCGTCAAAATTGGATTTCATCAGATCCTGCATCCCCTGGCTGCCACCGATGAGGGCAACCAGCATAAAGATCCCCCAGAATACCCCGAAAGCGGTAAGCAGACTTCGGGTCTTGTTTCTTGTGATGGTGATGAGGATCTCTTCCCATGTATCAATATCCATTTTCATATGTACAATTTTATTTTTGACACGAAGGTCATATGGAACTCCCTGTTTGTGCACATCGCCTCCGGCGACGGATCTTATCGGGCTCGTTTCATGCGTTAATCTGCTCTGAGTGCTTCAATGGGGCGTATCCTGACCGCTTTCCGGGCGGGGAAAAGTCCGGCCAGTGTGCCCGCGATGACCAATGTTAAAGTGGCCTGAATGGCAATCCCTATATCTACGGTCGGATTCAGAAAGACTGTCTCGGACCACGCACCGGTATCGATGGTTTTGGCTCCCGCTACCTTGTCCATCCATTCGGTAACGGCAATTCCTGCTACCATACCGATGTATCCGAAAAGGGTGGTAATGGTCACGCTCTCGACGATGATCAGCCAGAGTATGGAGGATGGTTTTGCCCCGATCGCTTTGCGGATACCGAATTCCTGCGTCCGTTCTTTCACGGTGATGAGCATGATGTTACTTACACCCACAATGCCACTGAGCAGGGTGAAGATCCCGATGACCCATATCCCGGTCCGGAGAATATTCATACCGTTCTGCTGTTGCATGTAATTGGAGAGGCGGTTCCAGATCCAGATGGCACTGTGGTCTTCGGCATCGAAACGGTGGTAGCTACCCAGGACCCTACGGTATTTTTTTTCGAACGCGGCATTACTTTCCAGTGTCTCCAGGCCTTTGGTGGTCATGGTGATGTTGTTGAGTTTGTTTCCCTTGTTGTAAATGATCTGCAGGGTGCTGAAGGGCATATAGGCTTCCCGGGAATCCCGGTCGCCCGGATCATTGAAGAGTCCTACCACCTGATAAGCAGTCTTTCCGGCAATCACGAACTTGCCGATGGGATCTTCGTCTTTGAACAGGATCTCCGCGGTTTTTTCGTGCAAGACGATGATCTTTCTGCGGTCCAGGATGTCTATCTGGTTGATAAACCGTCCGGCGGTAGATTTGATGGTTTCCACTTCCGTATAGTTGGGATATACACCATACAAGGTAAGACTCACATATTCCGGTCCGTAGCTAACATATACACTTCCTTGTCTGACGGTGGCTCCGGCGTCGATCACATGGTCTGTGAAGTTACGGTTGGTCAGTGCCAGGGAGTTGTTGTCGAGTTGGATCCATCGTCCCTCTTTCAGTCCGTCGTAGGACTTACTGGTACGTCCGGGAAATATCTTGATGGAGTTCATAGCCCTTTGTGAAGCAGACTCCTCCATGGCGTGGATCAGTCCGTTGCCCGATCCGAGGAGTACGATCAGCATAAATATGCCCCAGGCTACGGCAAACCCCGTGAGGAACGTACGTAGTTTGTTCCGTTTGATGGTTCCGTAGATTTCTTGCCAAATGTCAATCATAGGTAGTAATATAAGATGTGCATACCATCCGGTATGGCGCTTGTTTGTACTGGGAAATTATTTCATGAACCCGTCTTTGCCGAAAGGCGACGCGTCGTGGTCGTGGTTCTCTTCGATCCGTTCGATGATCCCATCTTTGATATGTATGATCTTGTTGGTCTGATTGGCCACTCCACTTTCGTGGGTTACTACGATCAGGGTCATCCCGTCGTTGTGAAGTTCTTTCAGGATATCCATCACTTCTACCGAGGTCTTGCTGTCTAGTGCTCCGGTGGGTTCGTCGGCCAGAATGATCTGGGGTTGTGTGATCAGTGCCCGGGCAATGGCTACGCGCTGCTTCTGTCCGCCGCTCATCTCGTTGGGCATGTGGTGGGCCCAGTCTTTCAGACCCAGCCGGTCCAGGTATTCCATGGCCAGTTTGTTGCGCTTCTTCCGGCTGACCCCCTGATAGAACAGCGGAAGAGCCACATTCTCCATCGCGTCTTTAAAGGAGATCAGGTTGAACGACTGGAAGATGAACCCGATCATGCGGTTGCGGTAACTGGCCGCTTTGGTCTCACTCAGGTCCCTGATCAGTACGTCATTGAGGTAGTAATTGCCCGTATCGTAGTTGTCAAGTATTCCTAATATATTAAGTAAGGTGGATTTTCCGGAGCCCGATGCTCCCATGATAGATACAAATTCTCCTTTTTCAATATCCAGGTTGATCCCTTTCAGTACATGTAGCGGTGCTCCGTTGTAGTAAGTCTTGTTAATATCTTCTAAATGTATCACTCCGTAGTAGGTTTAATTGCATATTTCTACTCATTTTGACTATTAGACGCACGCAAGGTACGAAAAGTTGCAAGATGCCTGAACTTTTTTAAAAAAAACATTTTGAAGAGTCGATCTTCTTTGCGTTATTTGTGTGCATTAAAAAATAATAACTAACCCTTTAAACAGAATATCATGAATTCAAATGTGGAGAAACAGTACGTGGTCGGTATTGACGTAGGCGGTACAAATACCGTTTTTGGCATTGTCGACGCGCGTGGTTCGATCCTGGCGAGCGGAGCCGTAAAAACGCAGTCCTATACCGAAGTGGAGAATTATGTGGATGAGGTTTGTAAAAATCTTCTTCCTCTGATCCTGGCTCAGGGGGGTGTGGAGAAGATCAAAGGGATCGGTATTGGTGCACCCAATGGAAACTATTATTCCGGAACGATAGAATTTGCTCCCAATCTTCCCTGGAAAGGGATGGTGCCTCTGGCTGCTTTGTTTGAAGAGCGTCTGGGCATTCCTACTGCTCTGACCAACGATGCCAATGCTGCCGCTGTAGGTGAAATGACATATGGTGCTGCCCGGGGGATGAAAGACTTTATCATGATTACGCTGGGTACGGGTGTCGGTAGCGGTATCGTGATCAATGGGCAGGTGGTATATGGGCACGATGGTTTTGCCGGTGAGTTGGGACACGTGATCATGCGTCGTCAGAATGGACGCCTTTGCGGTTGTGGCCGTCACGGTTGTCTGGAAACTTATTGCTCGGCTACCGGTGTGGCACGTACGGCACGTGAATTGCTGGCTGCGCGTACCGACCAGAGTTTGCTGCGCAATATCCCGGCGGAAAGTATCACTTCCAAGGATGTATTTGATGCGGCCATTCAGGGAGATGAACTGGCTGCTGAGATCTTCAAATTTACGGGTGAATTGTTGGGAGAGGCATTGGCCGACTTCATCGCTTTCTCCAGTCCGGAGGCTATTGTGTTTTTCGGTGGCCTGGCCAAGTCCGGTGATCTGATCATGAAACCGATACAGGAATCTATCGATTCCAATGTACTGCAGGTGTTCAAAGGGAAAGCCAAATTGCTGGTATCCGAACTCAAAGACTCGGATGCGGCGGTACTGGGTGCCAGTGCACTTGCCTGGGAGCTCCGGGATTGATACGGGATTTCTTATAAGATACCATGCGGCCCTGCTTCCCGGAAGCAGGGCTGTTTGTTTTACACACCACTGAAGCAGAAAAAGTGTCACTCAGACTGTTTGACGGGGTGATCAGCCTAACCGATCTATACCTTATCCATTGGAATCTGTGAGTATTGTGTATGGAAAAAGAAGTTGAGGTATAAAAAAGATGCAGCATTTCTTCGTGGTTACGAAGTAAATGATTATTTTCACTCCCGGTTTTTAACCGGGTATAAAGATGCCACAGGTGATTGGTATCCGGGGCTGAGCCGATGTCTTTTTCGATAGAGATTCTGACGGGAAGGAGCGCCTTTTGTCAGGCATACACATTTGGGGGGTACATGATTAATGATAAGTAAACTTATATAAAAATCATACGAATTAAAAACTAAAAACTGTTTTATGAAAACCCCCAAACTCTTTTTTAGTATCTGCATTGCCTTGTTGTCATTTATCTCTTTGAATGCGCAACAAGGAGTCATCTCCACGTACAGAAACGAACTCCGGCATGAGATCTATCGGCCCGCGGGTGAAGTAGATGGTGTACAGAAACCGGTAAAGAATATCATTCTGATGATTGGTGACGGCATGGGTATCAACCAGCTGGCCGCCACGATGTTTACTCATGACAACGAGTTGACAGTGACACAGATCCCTACCCTGGGGATGGTACGTACCCAGTCTTCCGATCGGTTTACTACCGATTCCGCGGCATCGGGTACTGCCTACGCGACCGGGAAGAAGACCTACAACGGTGCGATCGGGGTAGATCCCGATACCAATCGCATCGCCAATATTCCGGAGATACTGGCTCCGCTGCGGATCGTCTCCGGAGTGGTGACTACAGATCATATCTTCGGTGCTACTCCTGCCGCTTTTTTTGCTCATCAACCGCAACGGAGTATGGCCGGAGAGATCTTGCGTGATCTGCCGGATGGTTCCTTGTCTTTTGTGGCGGGTGGATCTGTGGAGACCTTTGAGAAGGTTTTTCCGGAATATACCGAAATACTTCCTCAGGCAGGTTTCACGGTGTTGCACGACTATCATGCTGTACCGCAGCACCACCAGTCTGACCGGATTGCCTATGTAACTCCTGCGGGAGTACCGAAACTGATCAAAGATGGCCGGCCGGATTTTCTGCCGGTGACCACCCGGTATGCGATAGACTTTCTGAGCAACAAACCTTCGGAAGGTTTTTTCCTGATGGTAGAAGGCGCCTGTATCGATACGGGTGGACATGCCAATGACCTGGAAACAGTGATCACCGAAACCCTGGACTTTGACCAGGCCATTGCCGAAGCATTGAAATTTGCCGATAAGGATGGGGAGACCCTGGTGATCGTGACCGCCGATCATGAGACCGGAGGTATGAGTATTCTCAGAGGAGATATTTCTTCTTCTGAACTGGAAGTCTGTTTTACTACCAAAGGACATTCTCCGGTGATGGTACCGGTTTTTGCCTATGGTCCCTGTTCGGACCGGTTCCGGGGAATTATGGAGAATACGGAAATTATGAAAAAAATAATTTCATTATTGAAGAAGTAAACCAGGCGACACCTCTGCTTACGGGGCGCATCGGAAGTCCCTTTTGTTTCTTCTTACCTGATCTGGGTGAATGAATTACCACATTCATGGTATTTTGTTGTTTTATAAACGGTTTTACCTTTGCACGGATACATATACGCTTTGTGGAGGGAGAGCGGTCGGCAGCCGATACCCTCTTTGGAAGTGTAGGGTGATAACATCCTTTATAAGCGGAAACAGATAAAATGAAGAAAGTAATAAAGAATACAGTGGTACAGTTGCTCCTGGCAGTAGCGGTAGGAATTGGGTTGGGCTTAACTGCCGGAGAACCGGTCATGAAGATCATCCTGCCTGTGAGGCAGATCAGTGGGCAGGTGATCTTTTTCCTGGTACCACTGATCATTTTCGGATTTGTAGCTCCCTCTATCGCTTCGTTGAAAAGTAAAGCCTCCCGGATCTTACTTTTTGCGTTTGCTCTGGCGTATTTTTCTTCTATAGGGGCTGCTTTTTTCGGTATGGCGGTGGGTACGGAGGTGATTCCCTGGTTGAACATCTCTCCCGTTACGGAAGGGCTGCGTAGTTTGCCGGTGCAGGTCTTTATCCTGGAGATCCCTCCGGTGATGGGGGTGATGTCTGCTCTGGTCTTATCTGTTTTTGTCGGCTTGTCCGCGGCGTGGACAGACAGCCGGAACGTGATCCGTCTTCTGCACTCTTTTCAGGAGATGGTGCTTTCCCTGGTGCGGAAGATCTTATTGCCTGTGCTTCCTTTTTTTTTGTTGCTGCCAATTTCTGTGTACTGAGTTATGAAGGGGCCATCACCCACCAGTTGCCTGTCTTTCTCTCGGTGATTGGTGTGGTGGTCCTTTGTCACTATATCTGGCTGGGGTTGCTCTATCTGGTGGCTTCTTTCTACTCCAAACGTAACGGCTGGAAGGTGTTGAAGCAGTACGGACCCGCCTATCTGACTGCTCTGGGTACCATGTCTTCCGCGGCAACATTGGGCGTGGCTCTTGAATGCGCGGGGAAGACCGGTATGATCCGGAAAGAAACCATAGACATAACCGTTCCTCTTTTTGCCAACATTCATCTCTGTGGCTCTATCCTGACGGAGGTTTTCTTTGTGATGACCGTTTCCCAATTGCTCTATGGTACCCTGTCCGATGCCGGTACTATGATTGTCTTCATCCTGTTGCTCGGATTCTTTGCTATTGGTGCTCCCGGAGTACCCGGTGGAACCGTGCTGGCCTCTCTTGGACTTATTATCGCGGTATTGGGATTTGACGAAGCAGGCACGGCTTTACTCATTACTATCTTCGCTTTGCAGGATAGCTTCGGTACGGCATGTAATGTGACGGGCGATGGGGCATTGGCTCTGATCGTGGATAAATTTACACAGCGATCCGTAGAATATGCTGCTCCTGGGGTTTCTCAGGAGTGAATCTGCATACGGATCATTTAAAATGTGATGTCCGGGTCGTGTTCATCTCCCAGTACAGTTTCCGCGATCCATGCCCAGATATTAGCCATCAATCTATCATGTCCATTGTTGATAGTCCCGTTTCCGGTAAGTACCCCTCCGTCAATTGTCCGGGTGTGTAGCCACATGGTGCTGCAGAGAACGATCCGTCGTTCCATATCGATACCCACTACCATTTGTGTTTCGTCGGTATTGTTGACTATGACGGGTGTGATCTCCGGATGTTCCACAGTACTTACGTAGGCCTGGTTCCCAGGTCCTGCTACAGAGATAGGATCCTCTAATACGCCGAAAGGTCCGTTTATAATGGCACGGGGAGCACGGTCCGGAAATATGTATTGCGTAGTGATTAAAGGTCTGTAAGAATTGACATTGATCCCCAGATAGTCCAGAATGACGCGGTTGGAACCCAGGTCACTTTGGATCACCAGTATCCGGCTCTTATCCTGTTCGAGCCAGTCTACAATGTATTTCGCTTCTTCTTCCGATACTGCGTTTCCTGTTTCGCTGGTGGATTCCGGGACGACCGGCATATATACCACATTGAACATATCCAGCAGAGCGGGTACGAACTTAGTCTGGAAAGGTAATCCTGCGATGATAAATCCTTCGAAAGGAACGATTCCTTCCCATCCGAAATTATTCTCATTCTTCAGGATTTCCTGAAGTCCTCTGCCATATACCCTCAGAGGATTGTTTTCGAAAGAGATATCTATGTTGAGCACTTCATCTCCCAGATTGCCGTGCAGACCTGTAATATTAAAGATAGTTACATAATCCCGCATCTTACGGGTACCCTGGTTGATCGTTACCAGGAACTGTATGTTGCCCGAAGTAACCCGTACATATTCCGTATGAACCGTATCGTCTTCATTGTTTTCCCGTGCGCTGGCCCGTAGGGTCTTGCCATCGTCTTCTATCTCTACCCGGAAACGGTCACTCAGGATCAACTCTCCGGGCTGGGTGCCGGGCAGGATGTCTCCATCCTGGTTACAGAACTGTACGGTATAGAGGTTGAGGTCCGATCTGACAGATAGGGTTTTGGTCGAATT
Organism: Bacteroides sp.; assembly: GCA_021202275.1. Classification (GTDB taxonomy): domain Bacteria; phylum Bacteroidota; class Bacteroidia; order Bacteroidales; family Bacteroidaceae; genus Bacteroides. Next base: position 179,623 of record JAJQDI010000018.1, on the reverse strand, counting down.
CTTGTAAAAATGCAGATCTATCACTTGTGAGTCAATGGTCATGTAATCTTCCGTTCCTCCGATCTCAAGTTCGTCCCAGACCAGGACAGAAGCTACCAGATCGTAGGGCATGGCACCATCCGGGTCGGTTGACCCTGCCCCTGTGACTTCTTTGATGTTCAGCGTATAATTCTTATTCCGCAGAAAAGGCAAGGGGGTACCGCTATTATCTTTCAGATCCAGGCGATAATAACTGGACTGCTGATTGGTGTCGTAGAGAGCCTCTACAATGATCCATGTCGCGTTTTCTTCATACATGGTAGCCGCATCCAAAGATTCGGGAATGTAAAGGTTTCCAGCCTTCTTCCCGTCTCCGCTCAGGATCGTTTCCGTAGTTATATCCGCAACTGCCATCTCGGGAATACTGGGAGTGAATACTTTGTATTTATTGGCTTCGGTGCCATCTCCTAGGTCATCCGGGATGATCTGTATCCGGTCGTTTGCCTGGAATACCTGGATGCTCAATAACTTAAAATCCATTACGCCACTCGGTAATATGACGGCATCATCTATTTTCACATTTATCTTGGCCAATGCCCGGATCAGACTGACATCCGCAGTCTCTGTCTGTACGGATTGCTGACTGATCCCGTTGAGAAAGACAGATTCGCCCCACATCGGGAATAGACCGTTGACGGTACCTGCGGAGGTAAATTCCGCGGTCAGCGCTTTTTTTACCTCCTGTTTGGTATCACCCTTGCTGAGGCCAGCCGCTGAAAGGGCGGTGTGTGAATTGGCAATGAACCATATCGTCGCTTCCTCTGTGGTTGCCACAGTCTTTATCGATATACTTCCGGTATTCCCATGGAAAGGAAATGTCTGTCTCTCGTACAAAGCATCCTGATGGAAGATAAGTACGTCCAATTCTTCTATCTTGTTCTCATTACTGTTCAGGTCGCTCATTCCTCTGGTCCGGATAGCATCGGCTGCCAGCGTAAAGGAAAGAGTGATCTCCTGTTCTTCCTCAGTTCCGGGTGCCTCCCCTTTCAGGTCTTCGGAACAGGAGAAACCTATCAAAAAAGATATGCAACCTAATATGTATAAAAATACCTTTTTCATATGGCCAATAAGGATTGTCTTTACTTCTGTTACAAATTTCTCCGGGTGGTATCAGCGTGCCACTTCCGGATCGTAGATATCTCCTAATACTGTTTCAGCGATCCATGCCCAGATATTTGCGAACAAGCGATCTAAGTCCGTCTCTATTTTACCGTTTCCTGTCAGCAGCCCCGAACTGTCATTAAATATATAATAATCTGACACATACAGTACCTTTTTGTTTAGATCGGCTGCTATTACCATGTTGTTTCCACTTGCATCTGTAAGCAGTGGTGTCAGGTGACTGTTAGCTGCTCTGCTCATGAAATTGTAGGTAGTAGAATAGGAAGTAGAGATGGTGGCATTTGCTGTGACTTCCCCAAAAGGACCTTTCAGGAAAGTATCGGTCGCATCTTCACTGATCCGATAGGATACATCGTATGTGGTTACTGTGCTTGTACCTAATGCTTCTACCAGATTCATATTGCGTGTATAAACTACTAAAACTTTATTGTGACCACTCGTATCTTCCAGCCATTGTTTGATAAAAGAAGTGGTTGTAGCATCTGTTCTATCGACAGTACCATCTCCTATTAGAACTACATCAAACATCCGAAGCAGATAGTTTGTGATGGGCAATTCGTAGTTCTGGCCGGAGATCTTGAAGCCGTCAAACGCAACTATACCATTGACTCCGAACCATTCTTCATTCCGGATCAGGTCTCTAAGCATTGAACCTGACATGGGATCACTGCTTATGGCATTCATGACCTCATCTCCCAGATCTCCGTTCAACCCCAACGGATTGTATAGTTTTACATAACTTCTCTCTGCGCGCGTACCCTGATCAATGGTCATGGTGAACAAAATATTTCCCACCCGGCCCAGTAGCTTCCGGGTCTTATGGGTAGTGCCCTCATTCTCTTTCAAAGCAGTGGCATAGATGGTTTTTCCGTCCGGGGATATTCTTACTTTGAACTCCGCGTCAGACATACTTTCACCGGGACCGATCCGTGTACTTCCGGTGGGATCACCGTTTTCGTCTGCCCATTCCAGTGTATATGTATCGGTAAGATTGGTCTCTATACTTACTGTATCCATAGCTGCTCTGGCAAAATGGAGCGAGAAAGTACGTTTGTCTGTCTGTATATATTTTCCGTCCTTATCGTATATGGTATTCGAACCGTCCTCTTCCCAGATGATATAAGTGTTAATATCTTCGGACGCTTCCAGAAGTGCTTCATCTATCGTTGATTTTCCCGGTCCTGTGACACTGGTGATGGTGAGTGTATACTTGTGATTCCGTATCACCTCTCCGGCAGATCCTTTCGGGCCCAGATCCACCCTGTAATAAGAGGGAGTACTATTGCTCTGGTATTTTCCCTGAATGATCAGACAGGTAGGCTGTTCTGTTACCGGATCGCAGGCTTTACTTTCCGGAAGGTATATATGAGTGATCTTATTACCTGATGCGGAATAGACCTGAGACGTTAACTCTTTTTTTGCATCTGTCGGAACACTGGGGCGGGATACGCGGATGTAATTCCCGTTTGTCTCGCTGCTGAATGCGTCGTCATCAGGAGCAATCTGAAAAAGATCGTTCATGCGGTAGGCCGTGGCCTTCTCCAATTGGAAACGATTGGCTGTGTTTTCGTGTGCCAAAACGTCTAGCCGCGCAAAAGCGCGCATCATTTTGATCTCGGGAAGTACCATATTCTCCTGTAGACCGTTCAGTCTCAATTCTCCCGACATAGGAAAAACATCTCTTCTGGATATAAAGTTCTCGTAACGTACATAGGCCAACTCCTTGGCCTATGCGGAACTTACAGGTACATTCAGTTCTTCCAGCCTGTCTATATTTTCATGGAGGGTGGCACTTATATTGGCTATAAAAAACAACCTTACTTCTTTAGTCGTAGATAACAGATTCGTCTCAAATTTATATCCGTTGGCTGTCTTCACCAGGTCTCTGCCAGATGCGAGCCGCAGGTATTCATCATCGTGAAAGACCAGGATGTCTATTTCACGGATCGTATATTCATTGTCGGCCATCCCTCTGGTCTCCACTTCGGTCAGTCCGGGTACAGATAAGTGGAAATGGAATGTAAGCTCCTCGCCGGTTCCCGTATCCGGACCGGTCGGAATCCCAGTCTGATCCTCAGAACAGGAGGAGCACAGGAGAATGAGTAGATATAAGATAAAGCGGTATTTCATGTTTATTCCATTGAAGGGTTACACATTATATCTCTCCCGGAGGAGTGATCACTTCCCAGCCTTCATGTATCTCGGACCAATTGATGGGCTCTATTCGGGTTACTACATAGCCACCTTCTATCTCTTCGAGCTCCAGTTCAAGGGTAAATTCATGGGTATATTTCAGGTATTCTGAAACATCTTCAGGCTCTGTGTTTTTCAGCAAATGAGGCAACAGATCTTCTTCCAGTATGGGTTGTAGTTCTGTACGTGTATCCCACAAGCGCACCAGCAGAGGGGTGTTCTCTCTGATCTGTAAGGTATGGAAAGTTACCAGCAGATCGTAGTTCCTGTTGCTGGGTGTTTCTGAGACAGGCATATAGAGGATCGTACGTTCCGAATCTTCTGTTTGGTTGTCATAGGAGTATTCTCCGTTGGTTCCTGCCAGTACTACCTGCTGGTTGATCTCACCCAGTGTGTAAATAGGGTATTGCATACCCGAAAAGACGAAGCGGACGATTTTGGTATTTCTGGATAGATGGACCGGGCAGATCTGTTTTCCTTCCTTATCTTCTATGGTAAAGGTCTCTTTTCCGTGAAACAGTGTAGGCAATTCGCTGTTTACCACATCGTCCTCGGCGTTGAGAGACAGGTAAAGTTCGCTGATGCTTTCCAGATCCTGATCGTCTGGCAGATAGAACTGTGGAGCATGCGTATTCCCCCAGATAACAGCTGTATAGGTGCCTTCGGGCAGATCCATGGCAAGCATATTGTCTGTAAGTTCCGACACATATATCCCTGATCTTTGTATGAATTTTCTCTCTTCATTGAAAAGGTAAATATCTATGTATTCTACTTCTTTTTCAAAAAGATCGACTCGCTGTTCATTATAATCATAGATAAACTGCAAGGAAAAATCCAGGGCAGATCCGGTGGGTTCGCAATCCTCGTAGTTCTCCGAAATACAATTGCTTAAAAAGAAACATACAAGGATGCAACTGATCCACTGAGATCTTAATATAAAGCGAGTATTCATTTTGTCTCTGTCTAAATCTCTTTTCAGGATAAATAGCAAAAGGTAGAGTTCCGGGAAGTAGAAGTCCCGGAACTCTACCCGGGTTATTTACATGCCAGGATCAGATCTCTCCATCCTGCTCAATCTCATCCCAGGGTATCAGTGTGATGGTAGCTTCTACCAATCCGCTTCCATCCAGTGGGGTTTCCGGTTCCGGGATCAACTCTTCTTCATCGTCGCTGGGTTCGCCTGCATTACTTACTTTGGTGATGGAGACCTTATAGAACGAATTTCTTTTCACCGTGTATTTATCATCTATAGCATCTTCATCTTCCAGGTACAGGGTGTAATAACAGATACCATTCTTATACTCTACTGCTTCCTGATTGCTTGCGACACTTGGTTGGTTTGCATAAAAACCTTCTGTGTATTTAATGGGGTCATTCGGATCCGTATTTTTGATACGCCAGAAAGTCCCGTTTACCAGATCACTTGAGGTTCCGTCCAGTATATATTGATCATGAGGAATGAACTTTCCTTTGATATAAACTACACTGGCATTTCCATGTTTCGGGATCTTATTTGCATTTTCCAGACAGTAGGTGTAGGTATTGGAGCCATCTTCCGCGCTCTGGTAATCTTCCAGGGAACCAAAATAAGCATTGGGATCTACTTTGTCATCTTCGTAATTAGGGGTAATCAATACGTCGCTGGCATCTCTGTGGTAATGCTGTACTACATACATCTTCTTAGGATTGTGTCCTACCTTGTATTCCATATTTTCAAGTGTGCCATACAATTGGTCTTGTGTGGATGTTTTAAGAGCATTTCTCACAGCGACTTTAGCCATGGCACGTCCCAGTGTCAATTTAACTGTATTGGTACCGTCGTCTTTATGTACATGGATACGTACTGTGGTAAGGCCTCCCAGAGTTGTCATCATGAATCCACGGTTTTTGGGATTGGGATTAGCCTGGGTGTCGGATTTGAGATATCCGATGATCTGATCCACCTCATCCAGTTCCAGGACATACTCTTTGATACCTTGTACCAGTACATTCTGATCGGGAGAGAACTGATCCTGATTGCTCATCAGTTCGCTGACGGGGACGTTGGCTACTACATAGAAATATTTGGTACCCAGGGTTACTTCGAACTCAGAGGTGATGGGGGTTTGGGTGGGGTCCAGGATGGTCTGGTCCTGAGCGGTGTAGATCGATACAGGCTCGATGTATTCCAATATCTGGTTCTCGTTAAATACCAATATGGCATAGTTGTATAGAGGTACTTCCTGGCTGGTAGGAGTATTGCCCGGGAATGTAACTCTTGTACTGAAACTGGCAGCATCTACCGTAACCCTTACTACAGCTTTTTCATGGGTCGGGATCACAGGCGTTTCATTCTTATCGTTGCTACAAGAAGCCGTTAACAAACCGGCGGCAAACAATGCGATAAACGATTTGATTTTCATTTTTATTCAAATTAAGTAGTTTGAAATTTTATGCAGTTATATGGATTTTACCGGGAATTCTAAAATGGATCGTGCAGATCAAAAATGGTTGTTGCCATACTTAGAATAAGTCTTTTCATAACCTCTGATTTATGGATGTTTTTATATAAATTTTAAGTTAAGTATAGAAATTTCAAGTATTTTTATCTGCGCAAATATAATTTGTTGTTCCTATTCATCAAAATGAATCATTAGAAGGGGGATGTAACTTTAACAAATATTGTGTTTTGAGTGTTGTTCTGCTATCTGTAGTGGCAATGAGAGAAAGGATTCTATCTGTTATCGGCTTTGTTTTAACTTATCTTTTCAATTATAAGTAGGGTTTTTGATTTCCGGATACAGGAATACTTCCGTTGTTTGGTGCGGACAGCAGGTAAAGAGAAGGAATAGAAGAAATGTTTTTCTGTATATACATGGCCGAATCATACTTCCATGTTTTTTATAAAGGAGAGTGGAAAGGTGGGGAGAAGTGTGACTTTATTCACTATGCAGGTGGCCGTATTACTTATGAGGGTATCCTTGAAATTACCTGGTTATTTTCTCCCGGGGAATGCAGCATCCAGACAGTTGCGCAGATCAGCGTAGATCATACAAACCGGGAGAGGAGAGTTCTTTGACGATCTATCCTCTGTATAAGGGTGTGGCCTGTATACTATAATTTGGAGAATGGCCTTTGAAAGTATGGACAAAAAAGAAGGGACTTCCGAGAAGTCCCTTCTTTTTTATTTGTCTTGCCTGTCCAGCAATTACTTGTTGGCAAAGCGTTTTTCTTTAATTCTTGCTTTTTTACCGGTAAGAGCGCGAAGATAGTACAATTTGGCACGACGTACTTTACCAATCTTGTTCACTTCAATCTTATCGATAGCGGGTGATTCCAGAGGGAAAATTCTTTCTACACCTACAGTTCCTGACATTTTACGTACGGTAAAACGTTTCTTATCTCCGTGACCGGCAATTTTGATAACAACGCCACGGTACAGCTGTACACGTTCTTTGTTACCTTCAATAATACGGTATGCAACGGTAACAGTGTCACCGGCCTTGAACTGAGGATGTTGTTTGCCGGTAGCAAATGCTTCTTCTGCAATTTTGATTAAATCCATTGTTGTTTCGATTAAATTGATTTAGTATCTACGCAACGTAACAAGTAACTCTTCTTTGACAGCGGTTGCGCGAAAGCGGTGCAAAGTAACGAAATATTTTCCGGACAGCCAAATGTTTTTGTAATATCTCCTTCCGTTCCAGCTCCGTATCCGTTGTGAAAAAGGAAATGAAATCTTAAACATGTGTGATCGGTTAGGTAAAACAAACCGAAAAGAGTATATTTGTGGCAGTGAAAATAAAATCTGAATATACCTATGATTTCACGTTACAGAGAGATGTTCCCGGTCGTTGTACTGGGACTTTTGTTGACCTTGGGTAGCTGTCGCACTGCGCGGAGCCTGCCCGGCGAAGTACAGGCACAAGCCATACAGGTGACAGGTAGCCGCGTAGAGATGAACGTGGACTGGGACCGTGATCCGGACCCTGTGGCCACTGCGATACTGGCTCCTTACAAAGCGGTGGTAGATAGCATCATGACCCCGGTTGTAGGGCGTAGCGCTATGGATATGAGCGCGGGCAGACCTGAAAGTCTGCTTTCCAACCTGGTGGCGGATGTCTTCCGGCAATCTGCTGTTCCTTATCTGGGGCGTCCGGCCGATATGGCTGTGGTGAATATGGGCGGCCTTCGGAGCAGCCTGAGTGCCGGCGACATTACGTATGGAACGATCTATGAGATCCTGCCTTTCGAGAATTCGCTCTGTCTATTGACCATGAAAGGGAGTACATTGAAACAGTTGATGGAAAATATCGCTGTAGCCGGTGGAGAAGGGGTCAGTAATGCCCGTCTGGTGATCACCTCTGACGGGAAATTGGTGAGTGCCACAGTGGGGGACGAGGAGATCGATGACGAACGAAGCTATGTGGTAGCTACCTTGGATTATTTAGCAGAAGGCAATGATAAACTGTCTGCTTTCCGTCAGTCCGAAGAACGTTTTTGTCCGGAAGGTGCCACGATCCGTGATATATTCCTGGAATATGTACGGGATCAGGCCGGAAAAGGTCTGGAGGTAACTTCCCGGATAGACGGACGTATCACGATCCGTGAATAAGTATACACGCTACATATAGAAGTTGAAAAAGAAAAGATATGAACCAGAAAATATATACATTCGTTTTTTCTGTCTGTATGGCTTCCTGCCTGCTGTTCTCTTTGCCTGTCCGGGCACAACGGGAACTTGTCATTCTGCATACCAATGACTCGCATAGCCGTATAGAACCCGTGGAAGTGAATTCGGCCGATACCCGTTCGGCTGGTAAAGGAGGATATGTGAGACGTGCTACCTATATCAACCGGATGCGTGCGGAACATCCCGATCTGCTTTTGTTTGATAGTGGAGATTTCTCTCAGGGTACTCCTTATTACAATCTGTTCAAAGGGGATGTGGAAGTGAAATTGATGAATGCCATGAAGTACGATGCGGTGACCATAGGTAATCATGAGTTCGACTTTGGCATGGACAACCTGGCCCGTCTGTACCGTATGGCGGAATTTCCGGTTGTCTGCTCCAATTACGAAGTGACGGGAACCGTATTGGAAGGACTTGTAAAGCCTTATCTGGTTCTGGAACGTAACGGGATAAAGATCGGTGTGCTGGGGCTGGGTGTAAAACTCCGGGGAATGGTAGCAGACGAGAACTGTCAGGGAGTGATCTATCACGATCCGGTACCTGTGGCCAATGAAATTGCCGATCTTCTGAAAAACCAGGAAGGGTGTGACATTGTTATTTGTCTGTCCCATCTCGGCCACAAGTCTTCCCGGACAAATCCCGACTCGGATCAGGTACTGGCGGTGCAGTCCCGGAATATTGACATCATTATCGGAGGCCATTCGCATACCTATCTGGAAAGTCCCGAACCTTACACCAATGCCGATGGGAAAGAGGTGTTAGTGACTCAGATGGGTAAGAACTCCATCTATGTAGGGCGTCTGGATGTGATGCTGCCCTGATCCATGCATGGACCCACAGATAGGTCGTACCGGCAGGGGAGGAACGGTATACCTGTTTTTAATTACTGATTCTTTGTCGTATCGCAGGTACGATGATATAGAAAATAAACGAAACCATGAACCGGAAATTTCTCTGTTCCCTTTTATCAGCCTTCACCTTCTTCTTTTTTACGTTGTCGCTTTCCGCGCAGGTCGAACCTCTGATCCTCAACAAGGCTTCGCGGGATGAACAATGCCGGCAGTGGGTAGACTCGGTATTCAACACCCTCAGTCTGAAAGAGAGAGTAGGGCAGCTGTTTGTCTATACGATAGCTCCCGTACAGACCAGGCAGAATGAAGCGTTGCTGCGGGACGCTGTGAAAACCTATAAGGTGGGTGGTTTGCTCTTTTCCGGAGGGTTGATGGAGAATCAGGCTCAGTTGACCAATAAAGCGCAGGAGATGGCCAGTGTGCCCGTTATGATCACTTTTGATGGCGAGTGGGGACTGTCTATGCGTTTGCGCAACACCCCTATCTTTCCCCGCAATATGATACTGGGTTGTATACAGGACGATCGTCTGATCTACGAGTATGGACAGGAAGTCGCCCGTCAGAGCCGGGAGATGGGGGTACATGTAAACTTTGCTCCTGTAGCGGATGTAAACATCAATCCCCGCAATCCGGTCATCAATACCCGTTCGTTCGGCGAAGATCCGGAACGGGTGGCCGACAAGGTGATTGCCTATTCTACCGGTCTGGAAAGCGGAGGTGTACTGAGTGTCAGCAAGCATTTTCCCGGTCATGGAGATACGGATGTAGATTCTCATCATGCCTTGCCTGTGTTGCCTTTTTCCCGCGAACGGCTGGATAGTGTAGAACTTTACCCCTTCCGTCAGATGATCCGGGCGGGATTGGGCAGTGTCATGGTGGGGCACCTGGAAGTTCCTGCCTTGGAGCCGGAGGCCGGACGACCTTCTTCCCTTTCCAGGAATATCGTACATGGATTGCTGAAAGAGGAGATGGGCTTCCGTGGCCTTATCTTTACCGACGCGCTGGCGATGAAAGGGGCTGGCAATGAAAATCCCAGTCTGCAGGCTCTGAAAGCCGGGAACGATATGGTATTGTCGCCTCCGCGTCTGAAATCGGAGATAGAAGCTGTACTGAAAGCCATAGAGAAAGGAGAGTTGAGCGAAGCGGAGATCAATGAGAAATGCCGGAAGGTACTTATCTATAAATATATGCTTGGTTTGCCGGACCAGCCGGAGATACAGTTGTCTGGTCTGGAACAACGGATCCATACCCCGCAGGCAACCGACCTGATCCGGCGGTTGCAACAGGCGGCTGTGACCCTGATCGTCAATAAAGACAGGGTGTTGCCTCTGGATGTGCAGGAGGAGGAGAGTGTTGCGGTGTTGCAGGTGGGAGGTGCTTCGGATGCGGAGACTTTCATCAGATCTCTGGAGCAATACGCTCCGGTCAGACGTTTTCAGCTTGCCGGCGGGTTGAGCGCGTCGGCTTCGGATCAGTTGATACAACGCATGAAAGCCTGTAAACGCATTGTGGTTTGTGTGACGGCTACACAGCTGACGGCTTATCAGACCTTTTTTGACCGTTTCGAATGGGACGAGCCGGTCACTTATGTCTTTTTCACTCCCAATAAACCCATGACGCAGATCGAAACTGCTCTTTCTAAGGCATCCGCAGTGATCTGGGCACATTCTATCAACCGCGATGTACAGCGTCATACGGCGGATGCCCTGTTTGGGCAGGCTACATTAGACGGGAGGCTTTCTGCAAGTGTAGGATCCCTTTTTCGTCCCGGACAGGGAGTCACGCTGACCGTGGGCGAACTTCCGGTCTATCTTCCCGAAGAGTATGGGATGAACCCGGCTGTTCTCGACCGGATCGATGAGATTGCTCTGGAAGGTATCTCCAAAGATGCTTATCCGGGTTGCCAGGTGGTTGTACTCAAAGAGGGTAAGATGATGTATAATAAGGCGTTTGGTACTCATGCCGGTAAGGGAAGCGCGCAGGTGGAACGGGAAGATATGTACGATGTCGCTTCGCTGAGTAAGATGGTCGGTACGCTATTGGCTGTCATGAAGGTATATGATAAAGGTCTGTTCAATCTGACGGATAAGGTAAGCGATCACCTTCCCTACCTGAAAGGGACCAATAAAGAGAATATCACCATCCGGGAACTTCTCTTTCACGAATCGGGCCTTGTTTCCAGCATCCCTTTCTACAGAGAAGGAATAGATACAGATAGTTATCCGGGCACTTTGCTGAGTGCCAAACGCGATGCTACACACCCCCTGCAGCTGGCGAGCCGGGTATGGGCCAATCCTCATTTCTCTTTCAGGAAAGGGCTTGTTTCTCCGGTACGTACCGATACGCATACCCTGCATGTGGTGGATAGCATGTGGGTCGACCGGTCGTTCCAGGCAGAGATCAACCGCAAGATAGTTTCTTCCAGGCTGGGAGAGAAGAAATATGTATATAGTTGCATCGGTTTCATCCTGCTGCAGCAGATGGTGGAGCAGTTGACCGGCACTCCGCTGGATACCTTTCTGGCGCGTGAGTTCTTCGATCCGATGGGACTCCGGCGTACATCTTATCTTCCTTTGCGTTATTTTGAAAAAGAAGAGATCGTGCCTTCGGCAATAGATCGTTTTGTGCGTAAGACTACCATACATGGGTATGTTCACGATGAAGCAGCCGCTTTTCAGGGGGGTATTTCCGGCAATGCCGGGCTTTTCTCTACGGCTACGGAAGTGGCTCAGATCTCCCAGTTGCTGCTCAACGGAGGAGAATACCGTGGAAAACGCTATCTGGGAGAGGAGACTTGCAGACTTTTTACAACAGGAACTTCTTCCCGCAGCCGGCGTGGTCTCGGTTTTGATAAGCCCGATCGCAGGAATCCGGAGCGTAGTCCGTGTGCCGCTGCCGCGCCGGCTTCCGTATATGGACATACCGGTTTTACGGGTACGTGTGTCTGGGTAGATCCGGACAATGAGCTGGTATATGTTTTTCTCAGTAATCGTACCTATCCTTCTACGGTGACCAATCAACTCTCCAAGCTGGGAATACGTAAGCGAATACAGGAAGTGATCTATCAGTCGCTGGAGAAAAAGGAAGGTGCCTGAGAGAGGCGGAGGTTCCTGTCTGCGCGCTGTTGATTTCCCGTGTGTATTTATAACAAAAAGCCCGGAAATTCTGTTTTCAGAATCTCCGGGCCTTTTTTGTAGCGCGACCCAGGATTGAACTGGGGACCTCATGATTATGAATCATGCGCTCTAACCGGCTGAGCTATCGCGCCCTCAATTTTGTGATTGCGGGTGCAAAGATAGAGGTTTTTATGAAATTTCCAAAATATGCAAACTTATTTTTCCGATTTTATGAGAGTATATATATCCGGTCGTATCTGTTCCGATCCTGATAAAGGTGTAAAGGGGAAGGATGAAAAATAAATTATTTTCAATGGAAATACAAGGTAATTAGAAAAAAACAATTATCTTGGCCCGCACAATCTAAATAGTGGAACGAGTTATGAAGAAAGAGAAGATACATTTGGAATATCTTTTGAATGCAACCTCTAAAAATATAATATGGGCGGCGATCAGTACTCCTTCGGGTCTGGAAGACTGGTTTGCCGACAAAGTGGATTCACGTGATAAGAATGTGACTTTTCATTGGGGGAGGACTGAAGAACGACAGGCTGAGATCATAGCGATCCGCGCCTATTCCTATATCCGCTTCCGTTGGCTGGATGAAGTGGCCGAACAGTACTACTTTGAGCTGAAAATGACAAATAATGAACTGACCAACGATTATGTCCTGGAAATTACGGATTTTGCCGAGCCCGACGAAGTCGAAGATCTGAAAGAACTGTGGGACTCACAGATAGATACCTTGCGGCGTACCTGCGGTTTCTGACCGAAAAGCGGGAAGTGGTCAAAAAAAGATAAAAATATGTATCTTTCGAAAAAACGGAGTGGCCTGGGATTAACTTTCAATTAAAAATTTCCTTCCCTGCTTTTTTTTATGCTAATTTTGTATCTTAATTGCATGTGAACAGTAAGATGCTACGCATAAAAAAATTAGATATATTTGTCCTAAAGAGCTTCCTGTTGCTCTTCGTTGCCACCTTTTTCATTTGCCTTTTCATTTTCATGATGCAGTTCCTCTGGAAATATGTGGATGAACTGGTTGGGAAAGGTTTGGAGATGAGTGTGTTGGGAGAGTTCTTTTTCTATTCCGCGGTCACCCTGGTGCCCACCTCACTGCCGTTGGCCATTCTGTTGGCTTCGCTGATCACTTTTGGTAATTTCGGAGAGCGGTATGAGTTGCTTGCCATGAAAGCGGCCGGTATATCGTTGCTCAACATCATGCGTCCTCTCATTATCTTTGTTACGTTCCTCTGTTGTATGTCCTTCTTTTTTCAGAACGTGATCGGCCCACAGTCTTCTGTGAAGCTATGGACCCTGTTGATCTCCATGAAACAGAAATCGCCGGAACTGGATATTCCCGAGGGTGTGTTCTATGATGAGATCGACGGTTATAACCTCTATGTCAAGAAGAAGAACCGGAAGACCGGAGTGTTGTATGATGTGACGATCTACAATGTCTCCCAGGGATTTGAGAACGCCGATATCATTGTGGCCGACTCGGGCAGGCTCGAGATGACGGCAGACAAGCAGCACCTCTATCTGAGGTTGTATGACGGAGAGATGTTCTCCAACCTATCCCAGCAACAAGGTGGCATGAATGCTCAGAATGCTCCCTACCGCCGGGAAACCTTCCGGGAGAAACATTCGATCATTGAATTTGACGCGGAATTCAATATGGTAGATGCCAGTGTGATGGGCAATCAGTCCAGCAGTAAGAATATGAAGATGCTCCAGGCGGATATAGACTCCATGAACCACGTCACCGATAGCATCGGTCGCAAATATTATACGGATGCCGCCACCAGCAGTTACCGTCCGGTCTCTAACCTGAGTAAAGAAGATACCGTCCGCATCCGGGAAGCTCATCTTGGAGAGTATGATGTGGATAGTCTGTTCCTGGCTTCCACACTGGCACAGAAGCAAAAGTTTATGACTACTGCCACCAGCCGCGCGGAGAGCCTTAAGAACGACTGGAATTTCAAAAGTTTCACCATCAAGCAGAACGATCAGAGTATCCGCAGGCACAAGACCTCCTGGCATGAAAAGATCACCCTCTCGCTGGCTTGTCTGATCTTCTTCTTTATCGGTGCCCCGTTGGGGGCCATCATCCGCAAAGGAGGGCTTGGAATGCCGGTGGTGATCTCCGTATTGATCTTTATTATTTATTACATCATCAACAATACAGGATATAAAATGGCCCGTGACGGTAAATGGATCGTATGGATGGGTATGTGGACCAGTACGGCAGTGCTGGCGCCTCTGGGGGCATTTCTTACCTATAAATCGAATAAGGATTCCGTTGTATTCAACGCAGATGTATACCTGGCCTGGATCAAAAAGGTGATCGGTATACGAGGGGTGCGTCATTTCTACCGGAAAGAGGTGATCATCCACGTTCCGGACTATGTGAACCTTCCCGGCCGGCTGGATGTTCTGACGGAAGCGTGCAGGGTTTATCTCAGGGAAAACAAGCTGCTTAAGGCTCCCAACTATGTGACACTCTGGACCACAGACATTAAGGATCATGGTATAGAAGCCATCAATGAACAGTTGGAAAGTATGCTGGAAGAGATGTCCAATACCACTTCTTATACCTTACTGGATACGCTCAAGAATTATCCCATCATTCCGTCGAACGCGCACAAACGGCCTTTTCAGCGGTATGGGCTCAATCTGGCTCTGGGGATCGTCTTCCCGGTGGGGTTGTTTTTCTATTTCCGCATCTGGGCTTTCCGCATTCGTCTGTACAAAGATCTGGAAAAGATCATTCGCACCAATGACCAGGTGAAGGTCATTGTGGTGAACTCCCTGTTAAATCCGGAACCTACCCACAATTAAATATACGAATTAAATATAGCAAGATATGGAAGATATCAGATTACATACCATAGAAGAAGCGATCGAAGATTTCCGTGAAGGGAAATTTGTGATCGTGGTCGACGATGAAGACCGGGAGAATGAGGGGGATTTCATTATCGCGGCCGAGAAGATCACTCCTGAAAAAGTAAATTTCATGATGACTCACGGGCGCGGGGTGCTATGTGCTCCTATTACTGAGGAGCGTTGCCGGGAACTGGAGCTGGACATGCAGGTCTCGGCCAACACCTCCATTTATGAAACTCCTTTTACCGTCACCGTCGACCTGTTGCCAGGCTGTACGACCGGCGTTTCCATGCATGACAGGGCGGCTACTATCCGCGCACTGGCCGATCCGTCGACCAAACCTGTTGATCTGGGACGTCCGGGGCATCTCAATCCGTTACGCGCTCGTTCGCGTGGGGTGCTCCGCAGGGCCGGGCATACGGAAGCTACTGTGGATCTGGCACGTCTGGCCGGACTCTATCCGGCGGGCGCGCTGATAGAGATCATCAACGAAGATGGTACGATGGCACGTTTGCCGCAGTTAATGGAAGTGGCAAAGCGGTTTGATCTCAAGATCATCTCCATCAAGGATCTGATCGCTTATCGCCTGCAACATGAATCTTCCGTAGAAAAAGGGGTAGAAGTGGATATGCCTACCCAGTACGGGCACTTCCGCCTGATCCCGTTCCGTCAGAAATCCAATAATATGGAGCATATTGCTCTGTTCAAAGGAACCTGGGAACCGGACGAACCGATCCTGGTGCGTGTGCACTCTTCTTGTATGACAGGAGATATTCTGGGTTCCTGCCGTTGCGAGTGTGGAGAACAGCTGCATAAGGCTATGGAGATGATCGAAGAGGCCGGTAAAGGAGTGATCATCTATATGAACCAGGAGGGACGCGGCATCGGCCTGATGAATAAAATGGCGGCCTATAAATTACAGGAAGAGGGACTTGATACGGTAGATGCGAATCTTCATCTGGGATTTGACCCGGATGAGCGGGATTACGGAGTAGGAGCTCAGATCCTGCGCGAACTGGGTGTGGGTAAGATGAAACTGATGACTAACAATCCCGTGAAACGTGTCGGACTGGAATCCTATGGATTGGAGATCACGGAAAATATAGGCATAGAGATCACTCCCAACCCTTACAATGAAAAGTACCTCCGTACCAAAAAAGAGAGAATGGGACATACCCTGCACCTGAATAAATAATTAGTTGTAAATAAATCTTCAGCATTATGGAAATCAAAACAATAGCAGATGCTTATCAGAGAAGTGCGCAGGTAGCGCTTTTTCGCAATGTATATCTTTGGATGACGATGGCTTTGGCGATCACCGGGCTCACCGCCCTGATCGTTTCAGACTCTTACGCCATTCAGCGGATGATCTTTACCAATCAGATGGTGTGGTGGGGATTGCTGATCGCCGAACTGGCACTGGTCTGGTATTTGTCTGCCCGTATCAACAAACTCAGTTTCACTTCGGCCACCTGTATGTTCATTGTCTATTCTATCCTGAACGGGGCCACTCTTTCGGTGATCATGATGGTATATACGGCAGAGTCCATTGCTTCTACCTTCTTTATTACTGCCGGGACGTTTGCGGCCATGAGCCTGATCGGCTATTTTACCAAAAAAGACCTCAGTTCGCTGGGTAGCCTGTTGTTCATGGCTCTGATCGGACTGATCATTGCTACCGTTGTCAACCTCTTTATGAAGAGTGAGACTTTATACTATATTCTCTCTTACGCGGGAGTGATCATCTTTGTCGGGCTCACTGCCTACGATACCCAGAAGATCAAAAGAATGTTGTTGAGTGAAGGGGTAGAGGTCAACGATACTACCCGCAAGATCGCTTTGATGGGAGCACTGGCCCTCTATCTCGATTTTATCAATCTGTTCCTTTATCTGCTCAGATTGTTAGGAAACAGAAGATAATTGCAGAAAAAAGAGAGGATATCCGGGAGTTTACTTTCCTATATCGGAAAATATCATTTATTTTGCAAGCAAATTCATTCAATCAAACCTAAATTAAAATGA
This sequence comes from Bacteroides sp., assembly GCA_021202275.1. Taxonomy (GTDB): domain Bacteria; phylum Bacteroidota; class Bacteroidia; order Bacteroidales; family Bacteroidaceae; genus Bacteroides. The sequence goes on along the minus strand of JAJQDI010000018.1, from coordinate 162,722 downwards.
ACCAACTATCAGACCGTTTAAACAGCTTGTCTCCCTCGGAGACACTTGCCATGTCGCAGAAGAGCAATGAACTCAAAGCACAAGGTATTGATGTCATCAACATGAGTGTCGGCGAACCCGACTTCAACACACCTGACCACATCAAAGAAGCTGCGAAAAAAGCTGTGGACGACAACTTCTCCCGGTATTCACCCGTGGCGGGTTATCCGGCTTTGCGCAATGCGATCGTAGAAAAGCTGAAAAAGGAAAATGGTCTGGAATATACGGCCAATCAGATCTCCTGTGCCAACGGTGCCAAACAATCTGTGTGCAATGTCGTACTGGCGCTGGTAGGTGCCGGGGACGAAGTGATCATTCCGGCTCCTTACTGGGTGAGTTATCCCGAGATGGTGAAACTGGCAGAGGGTACTCCGGTGATTGTGACCGCGGGTATCGAGCAGGATTTCAAGATCACTCCCGGGCAGCTGGAAGCAGCAATCACTCCGAAGACCAAAGCCATCATTCTGTGTTCTCCTTCCAATCCTACCGGATCGGTATATACGCAGGAAGAACTGGCCGGGCTGGCTGCTGTGCTGGCCAACTACCCGCAGGTGATCATTATTGCCGATGAGATCTACGAACATATCAACTACATCGGTAAGCACCAGAGTATTGCGCAATTTCCGGAGGTTTTCGACCGCACAGTGATCGTGAACGGAGTGTCCAAGGCCTATGCGATGACTGGCTGGCGCATCGGTTTCATTGCCGGACCGCAGTGGATCGTATCTGCCTGCAACACCTTGCAGGGGCAATATACATCCGGTCCCTGCTCTGTTTCCCAGATGGCCGCGGTAGAAGCGTACGTCGGCACACAGAAGCCTGTGGCAGAGATGCGCGAAGCATTTGAACGTCGTCGCGATCTGATCGTGAAGCTGGCGAAGGAGATTCCCGGGCTGGAAGTGAATGTACCACAAGGTGCTTTCTACTTGTTCCCTAAATGCAGTTCTTATTTCGGAAAATCGTTCGCAGGCAAAAAAATAGAGAATGCAGGAGACCTGGCTATGTACCTGCTCGAAGAAGGACATGTGGCTTGTGTGGGCGGTGCTGCTTTCGGCGCTCCGGAATGTATCCGTATGAGTTATGCTACCAGCGATGAGAACATTGTGGAAGCTATGCGTCGGATCGCGGAAGCATTGGGTAAACTAGCCTGATCGTACGGCTGTTATCTAAAAAGTAAAATGTGATATCAAAGGAGAGTAGCTACAGGGTTGCTCTCCTTTTTTGATAGTTCGCTAATGGAACAGTTTTGGTAACCAAACCGGAACAATTTGTTAACCGCTGCAGGCAAGAATGGTTACTAATAGAACATTTTTGTCGCAACCTTTCTTCAGAACTCATTGGAAGAAAAACATTACAATTTATTCTATCTCTTCCAGGTATTGTGTAGCTCTTGCTTTCACCTACCATCCGCATAGCCCTCATGCTAAGAAAATCAGGAGTTTTTGTGTTTCCTGTTTTTCGCTTCCCGGATATCTACCAGTCTGATCCTGCGTTTCATCTCAGCCTGTTCTCTGCATTCCCCGAAGGGGATAGATCAGTAGCCGGGGGTCGCTTTTGGAGAGCGGAACGTTAGTGAAGCGAGACAAAACTACCCCGGGTAAACAGGTCTACAGCATCCAACCTTGCAAAGGTTGCATATCAGAGCCTTTTCTATTTGATCGTTTGCAGCTTTTTCAAGGTTGACTGATCTGTGTGCTTCGTATCCCAGGGTATGCTTCCTTGTGGCTCCACTATCGTTTCGCCACAGTTCGCTTAACCGCTGGGCTAATACTCACTCCCCTTCTGGGAATATAAGGCAACAGGTTGGGGGAATAGAAAGGAGGTATACGTTATATGAAAAGTAAATAGTCTCTTAACCTGACGGCTGTGCCATGATCAGGTTGGCTATGTCGGCTTCTGTTTATAAGATAGAATTGGACGGGTATAGAAAGGGGGTGGGGGCTCTACTGTAGATCTCTGGCATATAGAAAGAACAAACGGAACGTATAACGTTTTGCGTGTTTTTATTTACTATTTGCCCCTGATCCTTTCCGTATCCGGAAGAGATCAGGGGCAAATCTTATAAGTGATTTTAAAACTCCTGTGGTTTTAAAATAAGACTGATCCTATTCAGCCTTTTTACATCAGAGCGATTGTATTAGTCGGCAGGATGGATTGCTTCTGAAGGACATACATCAGCGCAAGTACCACAGTCTGTACATACATCCGGATTGATTGTATAGATATCACCTTCCGAGATAGCTTCAACCGGACATTCATCGATGCAAGAACCGCATGCGATACAATCATCAGTAATTACGTAAGCCATTTTTTAAAAATTTAATTATTAGTACTCATTCTTTCGACAAAAATAAGTTTTTTCTTTTTGACTACCCATCAGTAATTAACGATTTCGTGTTAATTTGTAACCCTTCTAAATAAGCAATTACTTGTTTTCGTGAACGGGCACAAATTGTTTACAACGTACTGAGGCACGATATGCGTTTCCGATACGGATGCAGCAATAGTCTTTCTGATAAGGTTCATTAGGGTTTTATCGGTCCGGTCAGATTTCCTTGGGTGGACTGTTGCAAATCCGGATGATGGTTCCCCTATGATGATAAACCTGAGGCGAATGGCCGATTTTAAACCCGGCTAAATGCCTCAGACTTCATTCTAAATTGCTATTTTTGCAGGGAATTTCTATAAACATGCAATTATGCCCCTGAATTTGCCTGACAGACTGCCGGCTATTGAACTACTGAAAGAGGAAAATATCTTCGTGATAGACAGTTCGCGTGCCACACAACAGGATATCCGTCCACTCAGGATCGTGATCCTGAACCTCATGCCGTTGAAGATCACCACAGAGACAGATCTGATCCGTCTGTTGTCCAATACCCCTTTGCAGCTGGAGATCTCTTTTATGAAGATCAGCAGTCATACTTCCAAGAATACGCCGGTGGAGCATATGCAGGCGTTCTATACCGGTTTTGATGAGATGTGCGATCAGAAATTCGACGGAATGATCATCACTGGCGCACCGGTAGAAAAGATGGAGTTTGAAGAGGTGACCTATTGGAAGGAAATACAGGGGATCTTTGACTGGGCCCGTACGCATGTGACCTCTACCCTGTATATCTGCTGGGCCGCGCAGGCAGGTCTTTATCACCATTACGGCATACCCAAGTATTCGTTGGATAGCAAGGTGTTCGGTGTGTTCGAGCATACCATGAACGATCCGTTCCAATCCATATTTCGGGGATTTGATGAAGTGTTCTATGTCCCTCACAGCCGGCATACGGAGGTACGCAGGGAAGATATAAAGAAAGTATCTCAACTGACCCTCCTTTCCGAATCGCAGGAAGCGGGTGTCTATATGGTCATGGCCCGGAACGGTCGGGAATTTTTTGTAACCGGACATTCGGAGTATGCTCCCCTGACCCTGGATACGGAATACCGCCGCGATCTCGGGAAAGGATTACCTATTGATGTCCCGAAGAATTATTATAAGAACGATGATCCGGATCAGGGGCCGGTGGTGCGCTGGCGTTCTCATGCCAATCTGCTTTTCACCAACTGGCTCAATTATTTCGTTTACCAGGAGACTCCCTATAATATTGAAGAGATACAATGATCCGTGCCCGGAAGATCGAATTGCTTGCACCTGCCCGTAACCTGGAGTGTGGGATCGCTGCTATTGACCACGGGGCAGACGCGGTGTACATCGGTGCTCCGAAGTTTGGAGCACGTGCTGCTGCGGGCAATTCTCCGGAAGATATTGCCGCGCTGGTAGCCTATGCGCATACCTATTATGCCCGGGTATATGTCGCACTGAATACGATCCTTACGGATGCGGAACTGGAAGAGGCGGAGCAGTTGATCCGGGAACTGTACCGGATCGGTGTGGATGCGCTGATCGTGCAGGATATGGGTATCTTGCGACTGGATCTTCCTCCAATCCCGTTGCACGCCAGCACACAGACAGACAATGTGACTGTCGGCAAAGTACGCTTTCTGTCAGATGCCGGATTCAGACAAGTGGTGCTGGCCCGTGAACTTTCTGTCGGGGAGATACGGCACATTCACGAAAGCAATCCGGAGGTTGCGCTGGAAGTTTTTGTGCACGGAGCCTTGTGTGTAAGTTATAGCGGCAGGTGCTACGTGAGCCAGGCCAGTTTCGGACGGAGTGCCAACCGGGGAGCCTGCGCGCAATTCTGCCGGTTGCCTTTCAGCTTAGTCGACGCGGATGGCAGGACTATCGTACGCAATAAACATCTGCTTTCTCTGAAAGATATGAACCGGATGGCTCATCTCGAAGAGTTGCTGGATGCCGGTGTCTCTTCGCTGAAGATCGAAGGGCGGCTCAAAGATCTCTCGTATGTGAAAAATGTGACCGCCGCCTACCGGCAGGAACTGGATCGTATCCTGGCACGCAGACCGGAATTTGTGCGCGCTTCTTCCGGAAAGACTACCTATACATTCCGGCCACAGCTCAACAAGAGTTTCAGCCGGGGTGCTACTCCTTATTTTCCGGAAGATAAGAACGAAGATATCACTTCATTCGATACACCCAAATCCCTCGGGGAGGAGATGGGACGGGTCAAAGAATGGAGAGGCAATTATCTCACGGTGGCGGGTGTAAAGTCTTTCCACAATGGAGACGGAGCCTGTTTCCTGGACGAACAGGGGCAACTGAAAGGATTCCGGATCAACCGGGTGGATGGCAACAGGCTCTACCCGCAGGAACCAGTAGCCGTGAAACCACGTACGGTGCTGTATCGCAATTTCGATCAGGAGTTTGAACGCTTGCTCTCCCGCCGTTCGGCCGAGCGGAAGATAAGTGTGGATATACGTATGTACGATCATCCTTCCGGTTATGCACTTACGTTTTCGGATGAAGACGGAAATGCGGTGACGGTTTCGCTCACGCAGGACAAAGAAGAGGCGCGTACCCCGCAAACAGAAAATCTGCGTACTCAGCTTTCCAAGTTGGGAAATACCGTCTTTGAAGCACGGTCTGTGGAGGTCGACTTTTCGCAGAACTGGTTTATTCCCTCTTCCCGGCTTGCTGAGTTGCGGCGTCAGGTCGCAGAGCGTTTGTTGGCTGCCCGCCAGATCAATTACCGCCGTGAACTCTATCGGCTGCCTGCTACCCGCCATCTTTATCCGGAAGATAGGCTCTCTTATACCGGTAACGTTGCCAACGGCCGGGCCCGCTCGTTTTATCTGGATCATGGTGTGAAAGAAATTGCGCCCGCTTTTGAAGAGCAGCCTGTGAGAGATGCTGTACTGATGTTCTGTAAACATTGTCTGCGTCACACTATGGGATGGTGCCCTGTGTGGCACAAACAGCCTTCGCCCTACCGGGAGCCTTTTTACCTGGTGGGTACCGATGGAAAGCGGTTTCGTCTGACTTTTGATTGTCGCCTTTGTCTGATGAAAGTGTCGGCCGGATGAATGGAGCGGAAAAATATAAGTGGTGGGTGGTTTGTCTGATCACGCTTCTTCTGTATGGGTGCGGCAGCGTACCGGAAACAGTACCGGCGGAACATACGGAAGGAGATATTCCGGATACATTAGCTACCGATTTTCGTTTCTCCTACGCGCTGAATACCAATCTGGAGGTGCGCACCGACTCGGTATATCTGGAGTGTCTTCCCGTGAAAGGATTGTTTGTCTCTCTCCAACAAGGAGACAGAGTGGTTATTGCGGAACTGGCTACTTACCCCGGCGACAGTGCCGATGTGGCCTGGGTGAAGCTGGCACATAGTCAGGAGGTGCAGGGATGGATCCCGGAAGATCAGTTGCTGGAATACTTTGCTCCTGTTGACAGTGTTTCACACCTGATAGATATGTTTCGGTACACCTCCCTTTCTTACCTGCTGTTTGTGCTGGCACTCTTTATTTTTCTTTTCCTGGCACTGGCCTATCGCCGCCGTCCTTTTCCGGTGGTCTTTTTCAGAGACATCGGTAGTCCTTACCCGGCTTTACTGTGTCTGTTAGCGGCCTGTCTGGGCATGTTGTATGAGACCATGCAGCTCTTTTTCCCGAAAGTCTGGGAGCATTTCTATTTCCATCCTACCCTTACTCCGTGGAGAGTGCCAGGGGTGTTGTCTGTGTTTCTCAGTTGCCTGTGGGGCTTCCTCCTGGTAGGTATGGCTTCTCTGGATGATATTTTCCGGCGTCTTCCTGCCGGGGCTGCGTGGCGTTATCTGTTTGCGCTGATGGCTGCCTGCGTAGGGTGTTACGGCTTTTTTATTCAGACCGTTCACTTCTATATAGGTTATGTGTTGTTTCTGCTTTTTGCCGTCTGTACCATCGTACATCTTTGCCGGAATATTGAAATGTATCGGTGTGGGCGTTGTGGCGCAAAAATGTCACGTAAAGGTATGTGTGCTTCCTGCCATGCCGTGAACGAATGATCCGATAGCGGGTCCCTCTCTTCGTCTGGTTTTTTACTGCCCGTTACCGAGGTTCCTGCAAGGGTCTGTTGTCTCTGTTTTACCACTCTTTCTTTATCTCTCCACAGGTATTTGTTTTTTTCTGTCGAACAAAAAAAGAGGGCAGGGGTTAATTAATCCATGGAAAACGTTTGCGGTTTATCCGTAAAATCGTACCTTTGCGCCGGATTTTTAAGAACCATTAAAATTTCAAAGATATGGACGAAGGACCGTATTATAGTTGCAGTTACAGTAAACAGAAGTATTAACTCCTCTGTAAGGTCCTTGGTGGGTTTTCCTTACAGAGAAAAAGTAAGGAAGCCTTATGACAGAACAAATCCTCCTCCTCTTCCGGCAACTTATCGCAGATAAGAACTGGAAATCCCTGAAACAAGAAGTTATGGATCTGCAACCTGTGCAGATCGCTGAGATCATAGAAGAACTCTCTTCTACCGATGCGCTGATCCTGTTCAGATTGCTTCCCCGTGAATTATCTACAGAGACCTTTTCTCACCTGTCGCATGAAGATCAGGAAGCCATCATCGAAGGATTGGCGGCACATAGCAACGAGATCTCCAATCTCCTCAATGATCTGGACCCTGACGACCGTACCGCGTTCTTTGAAGAATTGCCCGGAAAGGTGACCCAGCGTCTAATGCAGATGCTCTCCAACGAGGAACGCCGGATCGCTATGTCGCTTCTGGGATATCCCGAAGACAGTACCGGACGTCTGATGACACCGGAATATGTGGCAGTGAAGCCCTGGTTCACCGTTGCGCAGGCATTGGAACATATCCGTACGTACGGACGTGACTCAGAGACATTGAATGTGATCTATGTGGTGGATGATCAGTGGAAACTACTCGATGACCTCCGGATCAAAGAGATCATTCTGGCTTCTCCCGATCAGACGATCGCGGAGCTATCAGACAATAAAGTCGTTGCCCTGAATGCCTACGATGATCAGGAGACTGCTGTAAAGATATTCCAGGAACAGGATCGGGTGGCACTTCCGGTGGTAGATACCCATCATACACTGGTCGGTATTGTTACGTTCGACGACGTGATGGACGTGGTGGAAGAAGAAGCAACAGAAGACTTCCAGAAGTTCGGTTCGTTGCAGGAAGCCGTGGTCAACCCGATGAAAGCCCGTATCACCAATCTCTATCGCCAGCGTATTGTCTGGTTGGTAGCATTGGTATTTATGAATGTATTCTCCGGTGCTGCCATTGCGGGATTCTCCGATGTGATTGAATCGGTAGTGGCATTGGTCTTTTTCCTTCCGTTGCTCATTGATAGTGGAGGAAATGCCGGTTCGCAGGCAGCTACTCTGATGATTCGTGCGTTGGCTGTAGGAGATGTGCAGATGAGAGACTGGATGAAGCTGTTAAGCAAAGAGTTATTGGTCTCTCTGCTTCTGGGCATTACCATGGCTCTGGCAGTATCGGTAGTAGCCAGTTTCCGCGCGCCTGAAGTGATGTTGGTGGTAGCTGCTACTATGGTGCTCAATGTAATTGCCGGTAGTATGATCGGCTTGTTGTTGCCCTTTATCTTTACCCGCTTCAAGGTAGACCCTGCTACAGCCAGTGCACCGTTGATCACCTCTATTGCCGATATCACAGGTGTAATGATCTACTTCTCTATCGCTACCTGGTTTTTCGGGTTCTGATGAAATCAGTCTGTGAGAGAGATAAGTATTTATTATGTTTGCATAACAAGTAGTGGAACTATAAACGAAGCATTCCCGGATTTTTTCCGGAGATGCTTCGTTTATAGTTTTGTTGTTTTTCTCAAAAACGGCAGCGCAGGTTTATTCCAAAGTGTACCGGACGGCCTTGCTGGGCAAATGCCTTACCCATGGATTCAAAGTAGAAAGAGTTATATTTCTCATTGAGAGCGTTCCGTACCCACAGGTCGATCTGACCATTTCCTTTGATGAGGCTCAATACTCCGTTGAGTGTTCCGTAGAAATCCTGTCTGGTGTGGTTTGCCTCCGTCCAGTATATCTTACCGGCTCCTGTATAATTGACATCCAGGCGGATCTGGTCCAGGCAGCTGGCATGTATATTCCAAGTATAATGTGCCCCTGCATTCAACGTATGTTGAGGTACAAAAGGTACATAATTCCCCTTGTAATTGCTCTGTACAACTAACTCTTCGGAAGCAGCCAGTGGATCAGGTATGGTTCCTCCCTGAAGCGTTTCATAATCTCTGAACGTAGAGTGTGTATAGCCGTACGAAAGGTTGATGCCAAAAGCATCTGTGATCATCGAACGGAGTGCAGCTTCTGCTCCGTAGCTGCGGCTCTTACCGGCATTGACGGTGATACGTCCCATACCGCTGCTTACAAACTGAGAGATCTGCTGGTCTTTGGTATCCATATAGAAAGCGGAGAGATCCAGCCACACACGTCGGTCGGCAAGGGTCAGGTGCGAACCAATCTCATAGTTCCAGCTGGTTTCCGGCTTGAACCGGGTAGTCTCCTGTATGTTTACTTCGTCTTTATAGCCTGGTATCGTATGGAAGATCGGATCCATGGCCTGCGCCGGAGCTCCGGCGTTGATTGCCGCGTCATAGATCTCTGAGATCATTTCGTTCCTTAACACTCCCTGAATAACGTCGGAGAACAACTGAATGTTATACCCTCCCGAGCGATACCCTTTGGTGACCGAGGCGTATATATTGTTTCCGGCATTAAAATCATATTTCAATGCGAATTTGGGAAGCAATTGCCAATAGTCACTCTTCTCTTTACCATTGAGATCTGTGTTGGCAGTCAGGTTCGGGAAGTTTATTTCACATCCCATCATCAGGGTAAAATCAAAATCCATCGTATCACTGCCCGAACGGTATTTCAACCGGGTCTTTTCATAGTCCAGTCGTAGTCCTACGGTAAAAGAAAGTCCGTCTGTAAACAGATTATTGTAAGTAGACTCATGATAAATGGCAGTATTCAGCAAGGGGGTATCGAATGTCCCTGTGGTAAGGAATGACTGGTTGTTGATCGCAAGGCTCATCTGAGGGAAGGAGATCCCTGCGAAGATACTATTTATATTATCTTCCAGCATCTCTTTTACCCCCTGGTCTTTGAACAGTACCGGACCATCTGTGTTGAGCCATTGGTACATCCCGAACAGCCCTGTGGTCCATTGCCAGTTGCGGTTGGGTTTGGATTTGAACACAATTTCTTCCGAAAGCGTGTTTAGCCTCTGCTTCTGGGTAATGTTGTATATATTGTCGGGAGAGAAATCCTGATCGATAAACATACGGTCTTTCAGGTTCTGGAATCCAGTGATGGCATTCCATGTGAAATTTCGTGCCTGATGTTCTATCGTAAGTCCGGCATTGAACAATCCGCGGTAGTAGGTGCTGGGGTCGTTATAGGCGGGTTGCGCGGTTTCTCCGGTCTCCCGATCGTATAACCCATATGGATAACCGCCCTGATCGCTGTATTCGTAGCTCAGGTTGAGATCCAGTTTCAGGTTTTCCCGGGGCAGATAGATCCCCCGTAGCCGTCCGCCTCCGGCGTTCACTTTATCGATCCGTTCATTATCACGGGCTGCATTCTTGAAGAATCCGCCTTCGTGTTCGTAGAACCCACCTGCCGAAAAGGTAAATTTTTCTGAGATACGGTGATAGTGGGTAAGGGAACCGTTGTAGCGGTTGTAGCTTCCGGCTCCTACCTGAAGGTCGGTACCCTGATAGCTGAGCGGGGATTTGGTATGTATACGGATGAGTCCGCCCATGGTATTGCGGCCATACAGTGTACCCTGAGGTCCGCGGAGTACTTCGATACGTTCGATATCGTTGTAGTTGAAATCGAATGCCGATTTATCTATATAAGGAATATTGTCTACGTACAATCCTACCGAAGGGGTATTGATACGTGAACCGATCCCGCGGATATAGATGGCAGAGGTCAGTTTCGAACCATAATCCGGAATGAACAGGTTAGGGACCACAGCGGTCAGGTTCTTGATAGAGGTAACCTGATTGGCCTGCATATCCTGTTGTGAGAGCAGGGTGACCGAGGTAGGTTGTTCACGCAATTTCCGGTTTTCTTTGGGAGAGGCGATCACCACAACCTCCTCCATATCCACAATACGGAGACTGTCTTTCGGATATTCTTCCGCCCGTGCCAGAAGTGCGGAAACACAGATCAGAAGAATAGAGATGCTGTTTCTTTTCATTTGTAAACTGTTGTATCAGGTATGACGAGTGGTCTAAGCGTTGGAAAATGTATCCCTCCGCGAAAAGACCCCTCATTTTTTATTTGAGTGCAAAGAAACGGCAAACCCGGCACCCGTGCAATCCTCATTTATTAGGATTATATCCGGTCGGCCTCTACATATCCGTTCATTACCGCGTACATGGTAAGTCCTGAGACCGATTTAATTCCTAATTTCTCTGTAATGTTTTTCCGGTGGGTGATCACGGTGGTCAGACTGATGTTGAGCTTGTCCGCGATCTCCTTGTTGATAAGTCCTTTGGTCACAAGTACCAGTACTTCGATCTCCCGGTCAGAGAGTTCTTTGTCTTCTTCCTCGGGAAGGGGCAACGGACCGGGTTGCAGGAAGAACTTTTCCAGTTCCATCCGCATACGGTGTTCCGGAAGAAAGATATTCAGGATGTGGTTGCCGGCCGGCAATACCGTGTGTCCGATACCGTGCATCAGAATAATGGTTTTCTCTTTGCGGGGCAGGAAAAACGCGTTGTAGATCACATAGGTCTGTGAGGAGACGAAATACCAGTTGTACATATCGGGAGTATCGTCGACAAAGGTCCCGAAATCCGGAAAACTACGTACGGTAAGGGTGGTGTCGATCTCTTTCAGCAATTGTTTCAGTCCTACTGCTGATAAGGTATCGGGGGTGATAATAGCTATTTCCATATTTATTTCTCTTCATTTCTTTGCTCCGGTGATTTCTTCATTTCTTTGCTTCGCCAAAGAAACGAATCCAAGAAAGGCAAAAGGATTTACGATTTACTGATTTACGATGTACGATTGAAAATACCTCTCGTAAAATATGATTGTAATGTCATGGTACCTTTACATTTCGTTTACGCTTCGGGATCAAAGGCGACCCAACGTTTGTCCCAGACGTATTGCGGATATTTATAAATGCTTTACTGATATTTCAATCATACATACTAAAGTGGCTGTATATCGTAGATCTGCTTATTCTGTGGATAGATTATTTCTTCTTGGTGTGTGATTGCATGTTTTCCCAATCGTACATCGTACATTAGTACATCGTATATCTTTTTGCTGCTTCGGCACATCGTTCTCCGTCGATTCCTACCGATACGATCCCTCCGGCATAGCCTGCTCCTTCTCCACAGGGGAACAGACCTTTGACGGTGATGTGTTGCAGGGTGTCCCGATCCCGTACGATGCGTACGGGGGCAGAGGTACGTGTCTCCACACCGATCATTACGGCTTCCTGCGTGAGGAATCCCCGGCTGCTTTTGCCGAAACGGACCAATCCTTCGCTCAGACGGCTGGTGATAAACTCCGGCATCCAGAAGTGAAGCGGAGAGGAGACTACCCCTGGCGTGTAGGAGGTTTCCGGAAGGTCGAAACTGAGTTTCTTCCGGGTGAAGTCGGTCATCCGCTGTGCCGGCGCAGTTTGTTTCATACCTCCTTGCAGCCAGCTTTGCCTTTCGAGGTATTCCTGAAAAGCCATCATTTGTAATACCTCAGATCGGGTAGAGGTCTCTTCGGTGTGCTCTGTGGCGGGCAGAAGCTGTGTCAGGTCTTCCGGGCGTATCTCTACCACCATGCCTGAGTTGCTCCAGCGGGAACCGCGGTTAGAGGGAGACATACCATTCACAACCACCTGCTCCGGACCGCTTGCCGCAGGTACCACAAATCCTCCCGGACACATACAGAAACTGTATACCCCTCTGCCTCCAGCTTGTGTCACAAAACTGTATTCGGCTGCCGGAAGATAGTTACCGCGCCCCTCCGGGTTGTGGTATTGTATCCGGTCGATCACTTCCGCCGGGTGTTCCAGACGCACGCCCACCGCGATACCTTTGACCTCCATGGCGATCTGGCTGGCATCCAACAGACGATATACATCCCGTGCCGAGTGTCCGGTGGCTAAGATCACCGGGCCGAAAAATTCTTTGCCGGTGTGAGTAACGATCCCTTTCACCTCATCTCCGGAGAGGATCAGTTGCTCCATCCGGGTCTGGAAATGTACTTCTCCGCCAAATTGCAGAATGGTCTGCCGCATGTTCTCAATGACCCGGGGAAGCCTGTCGGTACCGATATGCGGATGGGCATCTACAAGGATAGAGGAGGAAGCTCCGTGCTGACAGAATACCTGGAGTATCTTCTCTACATTTCCCCGTTTCTTGCTGCGGGTATAGAGTTTACCGTCCGAATAGGCTCCGGCACCGCCTTCCCCGAAACTGTAATTCGATTCCGGATCCACAACGTGCTGCCGGCTGATCTGTGCCAGGTCTTTTTTGCGTTCCCGTACCTCTTTTCCACGCTCTACCACAATGGGGCGTAGTCCCAGCTCAATGAGTCTCAAGGCGGCAAACAGTCCGCCAGGTCCGGCACCTACCACTACCACCTGCGGTTTACCGTCTACCGGCGGATAACTGATCGGGGTGAACCACTCTTCCCGGGGTTGTTCGTTGAGATAGACACGCACAGTCAGGTTGATCCATACGGTACGTTGCCGGGCATCGATACTGCGTTTCAGCACCCGGATGCCGGTGATCTCTCTCTTATTCAACCCTTTCTCCCGGATGAGGAAAGACAGGATCTTCTGCTCCTGTGCGGCAGTTTCGGGGGATACCCGGATTTGATATTCTTGTGTCATTCTTTTTAAGTTTTGAGTTATAAGTTTTGAGTTATGAGTTTTATGTCTTACGTTTTAAGCCATGGGTCAGGGATTTTCACTTACTACTTAAAACTTACTACTTATAACTTAAAACTTAACTATCCGAAAAGCGCACGGAAAGCCTCTTCCACCTTACGCACAGGGACAAGTTCTATTTTCAGTTTCTTCGCATCCAACCCCTGCATGTTGTATCGGGGCAATACAAATCGGCGGAATCCCAGTTTCTCCGCCTCGCTGATGCGCTGTTCGATACGGTTTATCGGGCGTATCTCTCCCGACAGTCCGATTTCTCCCGCCATACATACCTCCGCGTCTACGGCCGCGTCCATATTGGAAGAGAGGATGGCACTGATCACCGCCAGGTCGATGGCCGGATCGTTCACCCGGAGCCCGCCTGCGATATTGAGAAATACATCTTTTTGTGCCAGCTTGAAACCTACCCGCTTTTCGAGTACGGCAAGCAGCATATTCATGCGCCGGATATCGAATCCGGTGGCCGAGCGTTGCGGATTTCCATATACGGCCGAGCTTACCAATGCCTGCGTCTCGATCAGGAAAGGGCGTACCCCCTCGATGGCGGAGGCGATAGCTATCCCGCTCATACCTCCGTGATCCTGGGAGAGCAGTAGTTCGGAGGGATTGCTCACCTGCCGCAGTCCGTCCTGGCGCATCTCATAGATACCCATCTCGGCAGTACTGCCAAAGCGGTTTTTGATACTGCGCAGGATGCGGTACATGTAATGCTGGTCTCCTTCGAACTGCAAGACCGTGTCTACGATATGTTCCAGCACTTTCGGTCCGGCAATGCTTCCTTCTTTATTGATGTGTCCGATCAGGATCACCGGCACGTGACTCTCCTTGGCAAACCGCAGGATGGATGCCGAACATTCCCGCACTTGCGATACACTTCCCGGTGAAGACTCTATACTTTCTGTAGAGACGGTCTGTATGGAGTCAATAATCACCAGGTCCGGTTCGGTATTTTTGATATGGACATAGATCTGTTCGAGAGAGGTCTCGCAGGCGATCAGGCAATTGTCCGATGCACCCGGAATACGGTCGGCCCGCAGTTTCAACTGGCGCGCGCTCTCCTCACCGGACACATACAAGATACGCTTTTCCGGTATCCGGAGTACGGTCTGTAGCACCAGGGTCGATTTTCCGATGCCAGGCTCTCCCCCGATCAGTACTAAAGAGCCGGGTACCAGCCCCCCTCCCAATACGCGGTTGAGCTCTTCGTCGTGCATATCGATACGTGTCTCTTCCGAGGTGTGGATGTCTTTGAGAATGACCGGTTTGTTCCGGGTTGTTTCAAATCCGCTGACGGGACGTTTGCCCGGCGTTGCCTTGCGTACTATTTCTTCTACATACGTATTCCACTCTCCGCACGACGGGCATTTACCTACCCATTTCGGAGAATCTTGTCCGCAATTGCTGCATACATATACTGTTTTTTCTTTTGCCATTCTATCTGTTGGTAAAGTTGTCACTGATGCCGGTCGGAAAGTGTCCTTTCCTGGGGCAGACAGTGGTTTTTACTCTCGTTTTTTAGTGGATTAATGAGTATACAAAGATACGGTTTTGTATAGAGAAAATGGCTTTTGTCTGGGATTAATTGATTTACGATGTACTGAGGTGAGATAGGAAGTATAAACCCCTAATCTCATACAAATATTCTCAGGTTGGCATACACTTGTAGAGACGCACGGCGTGCGTTTCCGCGATGCAGGTCCAACCCCGATTGAAGTGCCCCCTAAAAGTTAGACATAATTTGATTAGATTTTTATGTCAAGAGCCAGAATTCAATTTAGTATGATTGATCGTAAAAGTGCTGTTCTTTTAGTGGTTAATGATGGTTACTCTTACCGTCGTGTAAGTAATCTTTTAGGTATGAGCGAGGTTATGATTCGTCGTTGGACGGGTTGTTACCGTATTCATGGTCCTTCTGGTCTGTGTTATAAGAGTGCCCGGCACTGTAGTCTCCGTTATAAGTGTAGTGTGGTTGAGGATATATTAAATAATCATTTATCTTTGCATCAGGCCTCTTTCAAATATCTTCTTTCCCCTTCTTCCATAAGGAATTGGCTTAAGAGCTATGAGAAGTTTGGCAAAGAATCTTTTAGTAAAAAACGCATCCGTGGTATGAAAAAAAGTAAATCCTGCTACCCTGAGCCTTTACCGGAGAGATCCTATCAGGCGCTTTTAAAAGAGAACCTTCGTCTTCGTGCAGAGAATGATTACTTAAAAAAATTGGCAGCCTTAATCCGGGAAGAAGAGAAAAAGAGCACTGGAAAGTCCAGGTGATTGAAGGATTAAGGCATACCTATTCTCTCTCTTCTTTTAGATGTGAGTGGTATAGCCCGAAGTACGTTCTATTATTATCGCCAAAAGATGGGTAGTAATGATAAATATAAACAGGAAAGAAAATGGATCCATCGTATTTTCCATGCCCATAAGGGCCGGTATGGTTATCGTAGGATTACACTTTGCTTAAAAGAGCAGGGTTATTTGCTTAACCATAAAACGGTTTTACGCCTGATGAATCAAGAAGGGTTAAAGTCCACTGTAAGACCTAAAAAATATCGTTTTTATAAAACACAAGTCCATACAGACATTGATAATCTTCTGCATAGGGATTTTACGGCTAAGCAAGCAAATCAGAAATGGACAACGGATGTAACGGAGTTTGCTCTAAAGGGAAATAAACTTTTTCTCTCTCCCATAATGGACCTGTATAACGGAGAAATCATCAGTTATACGATCGGAAGACAAATGAATTTATCTCTGATTATAGAAATGATGGAAAAGGCTTTTAAGAAGATACCCACACACACTGGACTCATCCTGCATTCTGACCAGGGACATTTATATAAGCATCCATATTATGTGGATATAATAAAGAAAAAGGGGATCATACAGAGTATGTCAGCAAAAGGAAACCCCTATGATAATGCTCCCATAGAAAGTTTCTTTGCACTACTCAAAACTGAACTGTTTTATTTGCAGAAGTTTAGTTCAATAAAGCAACTCGAAGATAAAATACATGGGTATATAAAGTATTATAATCAGAAAAGAATTAAAGTAAAATTAAATGGATTGAGTCCGGTAAAATACCGAACTCAAAATAATAATAGAGTAGAATAAACGTCCAACTTTTGGGGGGCATATCAGCCGTGCGTCTCTGCATGTAGATGATGACGTTAGGAGATTTGTATCATCTTAGGAGATTTGTCTTTTCAATCTTACCTTGTAAAACGCTTCGTGTTTTTACATTTTAACCCTGCTTTTTCCGGAAATCTATATTTTTATTACAATTTATTCGCAAAAAGTGATAGAATGAACCGTTTTATTCTTATTTTTGTCGCACTTATCAAATGAAATGATAGAAACGGCGACTATGATCAGGTACTATTCATACACCACAACCACCTTCATGTGCACCATGACCCTTAGGGGTTAAGGATAGTATTGTGTTTCTACGTGAATCGCGTCTGCAAGAGCAGGCAAAATCAAAACCACTTTTTTTATTCAAACAACCCGTTGTCCGTTCGGGCAATCCGTTAAAATACAAACTTGCATGAAAGTAATGAAATTCGGCGGAACATCCGTAGGTTCCGTGAACAGCATTTTAAACGTGAAGAAAATCGTTGAGTCGGCCGCAGAGCCGGTAGTCGTAGTTGTTTCTGCTCTGGGAGGGATCACAGACAAGATGATCGCGACCTCCAGACTGGCTGCCGTGGGCGACTCTGCCTATGAGAACGAATTCCGTGAGATCGTCTATCGCCATGTGGAGATGGTGAAAGGAGTGATACCGGAAGGTGAAAAACAGACAGAGTTGCAACGCCGGGTGGGAGAGCTTCTCAACGAGCTCAAAGATATCTATCAGGGTATCTACCTGATCAAGGACCTTTCTCCCAAGACTGCCGATACCATTGTCAGTTACGGCGAGCGTATCTCTTCGCTGATCGTAACCGAACTGATCGACGGAGCGCGCTGGTATGATGCGCGCGCTTTTATCAAGACCGACCAGAAACATGGCAAGCATATCCTGGATGCCGATCTCACCCATCAGCTGGTAAAGGAAACTTTCCGGGAACTGCCCCAGGTGGCACTGGTGCCGGGCTTTATCTCTTCCGATAAAGCTACCGGTGATGTAACCAACCTGGGAAGAGGGGGCTCAGACTATACAGCGGCCATTCTCGCGGCCGCTTTGAATGCCGATATCCTGGAGATCTGGACCGATGTAGACGGATTTATGACAGCCGATCCCAAGGTGATCTCTTCGGCCTATACCATCAGTGAACTCAGTTATGTAGAGGCCACCGAGCTTTGTAACTTCGGTGCCAAAGTGGTATATCCTCCCACGATCTATCCGGTCTATCACAAGAACATTCCTATACTGATCAAGAATACATTCAATCCCGAAGCGGCCGGCACCATCATCCGTCAGGAGGTGTGCGATCCGAAAAGCAAAGCGATCAAAGGGATCTCTTCGATCAATGATACCAGTCTGATTACCGTGCAGGGGTTGGGGATGGTAGGCGTGATCGGGGTCAACTACCGCATTTTCCGCACACTGGCAGCCAACGGTATCAGTGTGTTCCTGGTTTCACAGGCCTCTTCGGAAAACAGTACTTCCATCGGTGTGCGCAATGCGGATGCCGATCTGGCTTGTCAGGTGCTGAGCAAAGAGTTTTCTAAAGAGATAGAGATGGGTGAGATCTCTCCCATCCAGGCCGAGAAAGACCTGGCTACGGTGGCGATCGTAGGGGAGAATATGAAACATACGCCGGGCATTGCCGGAAAGCTGTTCGGTACGCTGGGGCGCAACGGTATCAATGTGATTGCCTGCGCACAGGGGGCTTCCGAAACGAATATCTCTTTTGTGGTATCTTCGAAGTCATTGCGTAAATCGCTCAATGTGATCCACGACTCGTTCTTCCTGTCCGAGTACAAAGTACTTAATATTTTCCTTTGCGGGATTGGTACGGTGGGAGGCAGCCTTTTGGAACAGATCCGTACGCAGCGTGAAAAACTGATGAAGCAAAACGGATTGAAGATCAATGTGGTGGGTATTGCCGACCACGAACATGCCATTTTCCGTCGGGAAGGACTCGATCTGTGCAACTACGAAGAGGAACTTCGTGAGCGCGGAATGGTTTCTACGCCGGAGTTGCTCCGTCAGGAGGTGATCGGTATGAACATCTTCAATTCGGTTTTCGTCGACTGTACGGCCAGCCCGCAGGTCGCAGATCTGTATAAAGAATTCTTACAGCACAACATATCCGTGGTTGCCGCCAACAAGATCGCAGCCTCTTCGGCATATGACAATTACAACGAACTCAAGACCATTGCCCGCCAGCGTGGCGTGAAGTTCCTGTTCGAAACCAACGTAGGAGCGGGACTCCCGATCATCAATACCATCAACGACCTGATCAACAGTGGCGATAAGATCCTGAAGATCGAAGCGGTATTGTCAGGTACCCTGAACTATATCTTCAACAAGATCAGTGCCGATATTCCTTTCAGCCGTACCATCCGAATGGCACAGGAAGAGCGTTATTCAGAACCTGATCCGCGGATCGACCTCAGCGGAAAAGATGTGATCCGCAAACTGGTGATCCTGGCCCGTGAGGCCGGATATCGGCTGGAGCAGGAAGATGTGGAAAAGAACCTTTTTGTGCCGGACGATTTCTTTACCGGTACGCTGGATGAGTTCTGGCAGAGGGTCCCTTATCTGGATGCCGGATTCGAAGCTCGCCGGCAGGTGCTTGAGAAAGAGAACAAGCACTGGCGGTTTGTGGCTAAGCTGGAAAACGACAAGGCTTCCGTAGGGTTGCAGGAGGTAGATGCTTCGCATCCGTTCTACGGACTGGAAGGAAGCAACAACATCATCTTGTTGACTACCGAACGCTACAAGGAATATCCGATGATGATCCAGGGATACGGTGCCGGAGCCAGTGTAACTGCCGCAGGGGTATTTGCTGATATCATGAGTATTGCAAACGTGTAGGGATTTACGATTTGACGATTTACTATTTACGATTGAAATTGCATGAGTGATTAATGGAATAGTGAATGGTCAGCGAACAGGTAAATAATATGCTAAATTATCTGTGGTTCCTTTGGGGCGATATAAATTAGATGGATAAGGACGTGAGGTAATATCAATCGTAAATGGTAAATCGTCAAATAGTAAATGATTTTATGAAACATATTGTTATACTGGGTGATGGGATGGCCGACTGGCCCGTGAAAGAACTGGGAGGGAAAACCCTCCTTCAGCATGCTCATACTCCCTATATGGATCTCCTGGCCCGTCAGGGACGTAGTGGGCTGCTGAAAACCGTACTGGAGGGTTTCCATCCGGGAAGTGAAGTGGCCAACCTGTCGGTGCTGGGTTACGATCTTCCGACGGTGTATGAGGGGCGCGGTTCGCTGGAGGCGGCCAGTATGGGTATTGAGTTGCTGCCGGGAGAAATGGCTATCCGTTGCAACCTGATCTGTATAGAAGACGAAAAGATCAAGAACCATTCGGCAGGTCATATCACTACCGGAGAGGCCACGGAACTTATGGAGTATCTGCAGCAGGAGCTGGGAGATGATCAGGTCTGTTTTCATCCGGGTATTCAATACCGTCATCTGCTGGTGATCCGCGGAGGGAACAAAGAGATAGACTGCACTCCTCCGCACGATGTACCTTTGCAGCCGTTTCGTGCGCATCTGGTGAGAGCCTGCTCTCCCGCGGCGGAGACTACGGCCCACCGGATCAATGAACTGATCCTGCGATCACAGGAGTTGTTAAAGGATCATCCGGTCAACCAGCGCCGGATAGCTGCCGGTAAAGATCCGGCCAATAGCATCTGGCCCTGGTCGCCTGGTTACCGTCCGCGGATGGCTACGCTGTGCGAGACCTTCCCACAGATACGCAAAGGAGCAGTGATCTCTGCTGTAGATCTCATTCAGGGCATCGGACATTACGCCGGCTTGCGTAGTATGGCTGTAGAAGGTGCTACCGGATTGTATGATACGAATTATGAGAATAAGGTGGCTGCTGCTCTGGAGGCGTTGCAAACGGATGATTTTGTATACCTGCATATAGAGGCCAGTGACGAAGCCGGGCATGAGGGCAATGTCTCTCTGAAAATACGTACCATCGAAGATCTGGACAGTCGTGTAGTAGGGCCCATCTACGAAGCAGTGAAAGGGGCGGCCGAACCGGTGGCCATTGCCGTACTTCCGGATCATCCTACCCCTTGTGAGTTGCGTACACACACTTCCGAGCCTATCCCGTTCCTGATCTGGTATCCGGGTATACAACCCGATGCGGTAGACCGGTACGACGAAAAGGCAGCTGCTTCGGGTAGCTACGGGATGCTGGAGAAGGATCAGTTTATCCGGACGTTTATGGAGTCGTAACAGACTCCCTGCGGTTTCCATCCGCAGGGGTGAACGTGTAGGGGATTCCGAAAACAATACACTTACCAACTTCCGGTCATGTGCCGGAACAAATGAATGAAGAACAATGAAATACTATAGTACCAATCAGATGGCTCCGGAGGTATCCTTGCAGGAGGCTGTGGTCAAAGGGCTGGCTTCCGACAAAGGGTTGTTCATGCCCGAACGTATCCAACCGCTGCCCGCGGAGTTTTACGATACCATCGATCAACTCTCTTTTCAGGAGATCGCTTACCGGGTGGCCGATGCTTTTTTCGGTGAAGATGTACCTGCGGATGTTCTGAAAGAGATTGTATACGATACGCTTTCTTTTGATACTCCGCTTGTCCGGGTGACAGACTCTATCTATTCCCTGGAACTATTCCATGGACCCACACTGGCTTTTAAAGATGTGGGCGGACGTTTCATGGCCCGTCTGTTGGGCTACTTCATCCGTAAAGAAGGGCAGAAAAATGTAAATGTACTGGTCGCTACTTCGGGTGATACGGGCAGTGCTGTGGCCAACGGATTCCTGGGAGTAGAGGGTATTCATGTATATGTGCTTTATCCGAAAGGGAAAGTCAGTGAGATACAGGAGAAACAATTTACTACGCTGGGGCAGAACATTACTGCTCTGGAAGTAGATGGGACATTTGATGATTGTCAGGCATTGGTAAAGTCTGCTTTTATGGATGCCGAGCTGAATGAGAAATTGCTGTTGACATCGGCCAACTCCATCAACGTCGCCCGTTTCCTGCCGCAGGCATTCTATTATTTCTACGCGTATGCTCAGTTGAAAAAGCGGGGCAAGGCAGATCAGGCTGTGATCTGTGTACCCAGTGGGAACTTCGGGAACATTACTGCCGGATTGTTTGGCAAGCAGATGGGACTTCCCGTAAAACGTTTCATTGCTGCTAATAATCGCAACGATATATTCTATCAGTATTTACAAACGGGTGTATATACACCACGGCCTTCCGTAGCTACTATAGCCAATGCGATGGATGTAGGTGATCCGAGCAACTTTGCCCGGGTGCTTGATCTTTATAAAGCATCGCATGCGGACATTGCCGCAGAGATCAGTGGGGCTACCTATACAGACCAACAGATCCGGGAGACCGTGAAAGAGGTATGGGAACAGACCGGATACCTGCTCGATCCGCATGGGGCCTGCGGATACTGCGCGTTACAGGAACATCTGCAATCCAGTGAGACGGGGGTATTCCTGGAAACGGCTCACCCGGCTAAGTTCCTGGAAACCGTGGAGGAGATCATTGGTGAGCAAGTAGAGATCCCTGCGAAATTGCAGGCCTTTATGGCAGGGAAGAAAAAAAGCCTGCCGATGAGTAAGAGGTTCGAAGATTTTAAGGCGTATCTGCTCTCGCTCTGAAAACGGTTATCGTGTGTTCTCCCATATTGAATGGTAGATGTCTACTCCGTACCCTGTAG
>JAJQDI010000018.1:0-140415 GCA_021202275.1 Bacteroides sp. | reverse complement strand
CCCTGTAGGCAAAGACATGTAAACTTATTGTATGTACAAACTTTATCGATCCATCGTATCCTATGTATGTAGGAGATCCGAAAAATTGTACATACAATGAATAGGGAATGCTTACTTAAAAATAAAATCGATGTTCCTACCTCCCCGGGTTCATTTCATTTCCGGGCTTCTGATCTTCCCATCAGGATCATTTTCCGGAGTGGGATACATAATACTCAAAATACCTGCACCGCGACAGGATCTCTTCAAAATAGCTTGTCCGGCGGTAGTGCAGCAACTCTTCAAAGTAGTCTGATACAAACATATCGGCACGATTCCCATACCCTTCCGGCGGATCGTTATAATAGGCTCCCTGTTCACACTTCGAGAGGGCAAAAACGATATGGGCTTTCAACTCTTTGTCACGGGTCTGCCGGTAGGCCAGCCGCAGGTATTTTTCCGAATGCGGATAGGTATTCTCGTACCAGACCGGGTAATTCTTGAAATAAATATCGTTGTATATATCGGGTTTTCTGCGGTCATCGAATTTCGATGAATAGAAATTCGTGGTATTGAAACGCAATAGATGGCGGTAATATCCCTGGCTGGAAATGTTGTAGAAGAAGTTGCCCAGCAGATAGTTGGCTTTAGGGGCTAGGCGGCTCTTTCTTTTGCCTGTCTCCTCCAGTTTCAGCAGGGTTGCTGTCAACTCTTCAAAATCCATTTTTTCCGGGATAAACGGAAAGTCGGCAAGGTAGTCTCTGATCATGACTGTGTCCGGATCCACATTGAACCACTCCCGGATATTTGCCGCGAATACATAGTCGGGGATCCGTAAGTTCAGATCGGCCGGATCTGTTTTCCCGAAAGCCGTATGTGCTCCGGAAATGTCTCCCTCCGTCAGGCAGATAATGCCCTGGAGGTAGTCCAGGTAGTTTTTCCGTCCCGCATATACCTGGCTGTGTATCGTGTAGAAGTTTTCCGCTATATACTTTTCCATCGGGTTTTTATCCGGTTTGTGGTAGAACGCTTCCAGCCTGTCCAGCAGTTCCCGTTGTGGATGGTATTCCAGGTCGGAGATCGGGTTGGTCAACAGGAAAGATTTGGCATAGTCTTGTTGCAGGTAGTAGCGGTTGGCCCATACATCCCTGACAAAAGCCTGGGTATCGGAATGATACCACGCCTCTCCCTGTAGGGCCTGGTTCTGTATCAGGAGTTGCGTGTATGTTTCGTAAAGAGTGATCTCCAGCTCCGGGGTGATCGCGGCAGGCTCACAGATGTCGATATAGAACGCCAGGTTCATTTTCTGAAGCGTATATGTCTCATTTTCTTCTTCCACCTGCTCCAGGTAGTGCCTTGCCTGCGCAAATTCTTTGTTCAGGAAATGCAGGTAGGCCGAGGTCATCAGCCAGAAGTTCCGGTCTTTTACAGCGGGGTGGCGGGTCATCTCGTCCGACAGGTCAATGATCTCATCCGTCAGGGAGGTTGCGATCGGATATCGTTTGTTGGTTTCATTGCCTTGTCTTTCTTTGTCCTGCCCGTAGCTGTAGGCGGTGTAGTATACGGGCAGGTCGTTCCGCTCGATCTGATGGATGGCTCTCACCATCAGTATCCGGGCTTGTATGGCATCCGGATCATTTTCTACGATCTTTGCTATTTCCCGCAGCGGGTTGTTGAATGTATGATAGCCCAGCAGCAGGTAGGCATCGTTGAGCTCTTGCTGGTTTTTCGTACGACCGATCAGGTCTTCCCAGTCCGGATCTTCGTTGATCCGCATAGACAGAACAGCGGTCTCTTTCAGGTTCTTTGAGTGGACAAATACCTGCAGGAAGTGGTAGTTGGCCAGGGAGGACGCGCCCATTCCTTTCTCCGCACCCGCTTTCTGACTCAACGCGTGGTAATACATGGCCGGTCTGTAATTCAGGGATTCCACGTAGGTGTCGAAAAGCTCAGTGGCCTCTTCGTAGCGGCGGTTGTAGTGTGCCAACCGTACCAGTTGATACCCGTACCTGAGTCTGAGCTCGTTGTCTTTTGCCCTCTTCTAGCCGGTTTTCAGCCGGGAAGCTACTTCCACGTAGTCTAGGTCTCCCACTGTCAGAAGGTCGGGCGAATAGTACCAACTGTTTCCGGAAGGGAGGATGTGCATATAAGGCTCCAGTTCTTTGGCACAGACCATGTATTCCAGTCCCTGTCTATGTTTTTTCAGAAAAGCAGGGCGGATAAACCCCAGTTGCGGGTCCTCTGTATTCGCTCCCTTCAACAGGTTGTGGATGGCGGACGTGTCGGCCTCAAATACCAGGTACCGCGCCTCTTCATAGGGAATGCCCAGGTATTCCTGCCATTCTTCTATATTCTCGTTGCGGACCCGGCTCTTTTCCGCAGAATAAAAGGGAGCATCGGGTATGAACAGGAAGGGCCTGTATGTCTCGTCCTCTACGATCTCCTGTAAGAAGAGGTTGTAATAGTAACTGTCCGGATCGTAATCGGGACCACAGGCCACCGCGGGACGTAGCATTGCTGCGCAGGTGGCCAGGAACAGAGCTGCTTTTTGACAGAGGGTTCTCATCGCAATTGTTCTAGGGTGAATCTGGTAAGAAAGGGTTCGTGCAAGTGGTAATATACGATTGCATAGTCCTTTTTGATCTGGCTGTCCAGATACGATCTGGCTTCTTGCAGCAGGCCGGGGCTGATCTCTTCTACCCGCACACTGAATCCTTTGTTGATGTACAATCCGTGAAAGAATAGGTCGTCCCTGGCTTCATATAAATGGTCGGATACTTGTCTGAAACGTTCTGCGTCCATATCTTCCCGAGTGATGCCGTTGATCAGCCTGATCTTTCCCAGGTGGTTGGTAACCACTGCCCAGGAGTAGAGCGGAAGAGCTACATCCATGTCCAGCGGGTAGTGTTGGATCCGGGCGGTATAGTCTTTCAGCAGATCCAGGTCCAGGATCGAATTGGGTGTGCTGCTGTCCGCAGGATCACTGGTGGCGTAGCACATCAGGTATCCTTTGCAGACAGGAGGCACTCCGGTACGTTTATAAAACTTGATCTGGTGCAGACGCAGCGTGCAGGTAATGTCTCTTCCCGACTTTTCCTGCAAGAGTGTCAGTAACCGGAAGTAATTTTCCCGTGTCCTTTCTGTCCAGTCGCAATCGATCTGTATCTCCGTGGCTGCCGGCAGGTGGTTCTTTTCTTCTATTTCCCCGATCAGGGTGAGTATCTTTTCTGCTACCCCGGCGATGGCTTCTCCGGACAGTCCCGGTAAGGTCCGGTTGGTGATGAAGACCACAGGAACATATCGGGCATCCGGCAACGTGTGCTCCATCGATCTCAGGATCGCTTTGGGCTGTATCTCTCCCTGTTCCGTATCCACATCGAAAAAACGCAGGTATACTTTCCCACAGCCCAGTTCCCGGAAGTAGTGCCGGTCGGTGGGTGTGGGAGAGAAGTGGGTTTTCCAATGGTAGAAACTGATCGGATGCGTTCGCTTTTCCTGGCACGACATTACCAGGAGTCCCGTCAGGAACAACAGGAAATGCCTGCCCGTTCGTTTCTTTCCGTATAAGGATGTATGGAATTTCGGCATCGTGGTCACATATAGATCTCTGTTCCCAAATGTACAACTATTTTTTGCTTTGGACAGGAAATCCTGGTTAAAATCCGTCGCACGGTATGCGGATGCGAATGTTTTTTTTTGAATGATGTCCATACATCGTATATCTTTTTGTTTCTACAGATCAGATCCTGACTGGTCAGAGATACCCCGGATTCTGCTGCTCACCGATGGCCGGGTTGGTATTGATCTCGTCCTGTGAGATCGGAAGCACGATCTTTCCGTATGTCCGGTCTATGGTTTCCGGACGACCTTGTGAGGGCACGCCACCAAAGTCGTCATTAAACCGGATGGTTCTGTTCTTACGGATCAGATCAAAGAAACGATGCCCTTCTCCATAAAGTTCTCTGCTTCTTTCATCCAGGATCATATCATCTGTAATGGTTGCAGCAGTGGCTTCCGGCAAATTAGGAGACCTGCGTCGGATCTGATTCAGGTAGTCTGCTGCCAGTGCCGGATCCCTATCGGGCTTGTTCAGTGCTGCTTCGGCTGCGATGAGATAGATCTCTGAAAGGCGGAAGACTTTGATATTGACAGCCGAGTTAGGGGTTTTCCCATCTCCTGCACATTCTGTACTTCCCATGTATTTGTAGCAACATCCCAGCCTGTCTTCCGAAGTCTCGTCATGTGCCATGATTCCCCAACGGACATCATCCGGGTCTTCCCTGAGGCGCTCCAGGAAATAGTCACTTGCCATGAAATAACCCGATGCTTCGTAGGTTCCTCCGTCGGGTTTCGGGTGGTTTCTTCGCATGTAGTAATACCCCAGCGAACTGGTTCCCAGATCCCCCCTTATTGGGGTACATCTTGATCTCAAAGATCGATTCGTGATAGTCTTGTTGTGTCCACGAACTCACCCATTCCGATGGTTCATAGAGCTTATACAATTCGCTTTTGATAAGGGTCTCTGCTACTTGGAAAGCGCCTTCATAGTCCTCCATATACAACCTCACACGTGCCTGAATAGCCAGATTGGTGTGATAATCTACATAACCCAATAAGCGGTTATTTTTACTTGCGTCCAGGTAGTTTAACCCTTCGGTAAGATCCGCGATTACCTGCCTGTAGGTCTCTTCTACTGTGTTTCTTGTCAGCTTACTGTCGTAGTTCAGTGTTTTAGTAACAACCGGTATTCCATAAGACGATTTGTCCATGTTGTATGGCAGCCCGTAGAGACGCACCAGGTCAAAGTGGAAAAGTGCCCGTAACGTGAGTGCCTGTCCTTTGGTTAGTTCGTATCCCTGAGCTCCGTCCGCTTCCAGCTTTTCTATGTTTTCCAGCAGGTTATTAACTTGTGCAATGAGCCGGTATCCTGTTTCCCAAAAGGTAGCATATGCACCCGTTGTGGGAGTGTGACTGAATACATACAGGGCATCCTCCCCACACCCTGCCGAATAGATGGTCAGGTCGCCTCCTTTGGCATCGGCATATAACAACATCCACCGTCCATAATAAGAGGAGGACGACATGGCACGCATAATACCGTTTATAATTTCCTGGGCTTCCTGTACGGAGGTTACTGCTTCTCCTGCATTTGCCGAATTGGATGGTTGCATATTCAGGAAACTCTCACATGACGAACAGGTGAATACACCAAGCAGGAAGGTAAGTATATATATTGATCTTTTCATTGTATGTTTCTCCTTTCTTTAAAAATCCAGTTCAATCCCAAAGACAAATGTTTTTCCAATAGGGGTTTCCCACCCTCTTGTGCTGTACTCGTTTACTTCCGGATCGGCCTCCTTGTATTTCGAGAAGGTAAGCAGGTTGGAAGCATTGAAGTAGACACGTGTTCGTTTGATCATTGCTTTCTGTGTAAGTCCTTTCGGCAGCGTATATCCTACAGAAAGGTTTTTCAGCCGAAGGAAACTGGCGTTGGAGATCATCCGCGAACTGTACTGCATGGCATCTTTCGGATCGTTTCCGTCCAGTTTGGGCGGTGTACCGTTTGGGTTCTGTTCGCTCCACATGTTCTTGTAATAGCTTTTGGCACGGATCCTTTCCCAATAGTATCCGTCGTCTGCCACATCTTTGTAAGCCGCGTCGTAAATACTGCCCCCGATCTTATAAATAAAATTCAGCCCGAAATCCATACCTTTGTAAGAGAGGTTAGTGTTGAATCCGCCATACAATTGGGGTATCCCGTTACCGATGATCACGTAATTTGCATTTTCGTAATCGTAGGTGGCTCCCCTGCCGTTGTATTCGAAGTCACCATTCATTTTGTTTTGGGGATCGTTGACATAATAGATGCCTTTACCATTGGTTTTGTCCACTCCCGCCCATTCATAACCATAGAAAGCAAGGGTAGATTCACCTTCCCGGTAGATATACTGGGCACGGTCATCGCTGCCGGTAGGATCGTACCAGATAATATCTTCTCCATCGTATAGTTTAGTCACTTTCGAACGGATGTGTGTCGCATTTACTCCGGCGCTCCAAACAAATTCTTTACTGCGGATGATATCGCCCGAAAGTTCTATCTCAATACCCTTGTTATTCATCCTGCCGATATTCTTGAGAATGGTTGAGAAACCTGTTATGGTGGATATAGGCAAACTTTGCAACAGGTCCCGGGAGTCGCGGTTGAAGTATTCAATGGTTCCCCGCAGGCGGTGGTTGAACAGTCCTATATCCACTCCGATATTGGTGTTATAATTGGTCTCCCAGCTTAGTTTCTCATCGGCGATAGAGGTGATAACACCTCCCGGTTTTTCACCGTATGCGCTGGAGTAAGTGACCAGGTTCATGTATCCGTAGTTGCTGTCGGGTAGGGTACCATTGACACCGTAGGAGGCTCTTAGTTTCAGTTCACTGATCACCGGATGGTTTTGAAGGAAAGGTTCATTAGAGAGGTTCCATGCTCCTGCTACCGACCAGAAATTTCCCCAACGGGTATCGGGGCTCAGTCGCGAAGATCCGTCGCGGCGATAAGAACCGGAGACGAAATAGCGTTGATCGTAGTCATAGTCTACCTTGGATAGGACAGATACCATGGAATTGCCCCATTTGTAGGCATTGGCATCCAGGTTTCCGGCGGTAGCTACGGTATGTACTTTCGAGGGTAGGTTTTGTCCGGAGGCACGGACATAGTCCGTTGTGTTTCTTTCTGCTTCAAATCCGGCTAAAAGACCTATGTGATTGGCTCCGATGGCGGTGGTATAGCTTGTCGTGGTAGAGCTGACCAATTTCTCATAGAGCGTACGCATCTCATGGACGACCCCATTTTCGGAAGAGCCGTTGTAGTGGTTTTTGCTGTAATAGATGTGGTCTTTTACGTTCGTATTGTCGTAAGAGAGGATAGACCTGACATCCAATCCCGGCAGAATGTGGATGGTAAGTGTCTCCATAGCAACTATCTTGGTATTGGTCGATTTGTTGTCCCACTCTTTGTCAAAATAGAGTCCGTTGCGGCTGTAGCTGCCATAACATTCTGTCCAGTCTTCTCCGGTTTTATAGTTTGTCGGCCAATACAGTCCCCAACTCAGGTTGCGGGTTTGCAGGTAGTAGTTCGTACTTGTATTCCGGGTATCGTTGTAGCCTGAATTGTGTGTTTTGGCAAAATTCACATTCGTAGCAAATTCGAGTCTCTTGCCTATTTTCTGCGAGAGGTTGACCCTGCCCGAAATACGATCAAAACTATTTACCTTCAACCGACCTTCGTCTTTGGTGTAGGAGAGAGAGGTATAATAGTTGGTGACAGGCGTTGCACCACTGACAGAGACATCATACGTCTGATACACGGCTGTGCGGAAATAAGCATCTTCCCAATCGAAGTAGTTGCCGGCACGTCCGGAGTTGTCGTAATCGGTGATATGTACGTTTTCAAAAAGTCCCGTACCGGTGGTGTTAAATGCATAACCATGTTGGTTGAATTTATCATTGAGTCGTCTCAATGCGTCTGCATTTGCCTCTGACAGGCTGTTGCCTTTGGAGGTATTGTAATCATGGAATATCATATAGAGCATATTCACCTGTTCCTGCGTTCCGGCAGCTTCGTAATTTTTAGTTGCCCAGCTTGGGGTGAAGCCTACAGAGGCTTTGAAATTGACAGTGGGTGTACCCTCTTTTCCTTTTTTGGTGGTGATTAGGATCACCCCGTTTGCCGCGCGTGATCCATAAAGGGAAGAGGCGGCCGCATCTTTCAATACCGAAATGGATTCGATATCCGAAGGGTTCAATGTGTTCATCACATTGTTTGTGGTGTAGGTATAGTCGCTCATCTGACCGGTATTACCCGAATTTACAGGTACACCGTCCACTACATACAACGGTTCGTTAGAGGCGTTCATAGAGCCTATCCCACGTATACGGATACTCGGCGCACTGCCTGCCTGTCCGGAAGAGGAGGTCAGTTGCAATCCGGCGATCTTGCCGTTCAGCGCGTTTTCGAAACTGGTAGAGGGCAGGTCTTTGATTGCGTCGGATCTGACCAGTGAAGCGGATCCGGTGAAACTACTCTTTTTGGCCGTACCGTAGGCCACCACCATCACCTCGTCGATCACGTGCGAATCTTCCTGCATCTGTACCTGTAGCAGGCTACGTCCGTTCACTCTGACCTCCTGTGAGGTGAATCCCAGGTAGGAAAAGATCAGCGTGGCATCTGGTGCGCACGATATGGCGAAGGCTCCGTCCATATCTGTGGCTACTCCGTTGGTGGTGCCTTTCTCCTGTACCGCTACTCCGGGAAGCATACTTCCTGTCTGGTCGGTTACCGAGCCCGAGACAGACCAACTTCCCCCTTGTCCTTGTGCTGTTGCTACCGTACAGGCAGCAAAGACACCCCAAATTAAGCATACTAATTTTTTCATCATCAATCGTTTGTTTTGTCAGTTCTCCACAGAAAGGTCAGGTAAAAAAACAGGTATCACAGTCTGTAATAAGGATAGGAAATGTAAATCCGGTTCTGTCGTTCTTATAGATTAAGACGATTGTGGCAATTTGTGCCGTTCTTGCGTTCTTTGGTGACAAAAATAGTATATATATTTATTAAATTCAAGAATATTGTAAATGAACTATATGTTTTGTTAATAAAATGAGTATTTGTTCCGGTCGGGGACAGGGTGTGCATGGGAATACAGGGATGTTTGGTATGGAAAGGGAACAGGTGGTCTTCCTGGGTAAACACGTACATCGTCTATCATCCGGACGGTGGCTCCGGATAGAGAAAAGGCATCCTGAAAAAGAGAGGTGAATGAAAGCAATCCACCTGTTTTAAACAGGTTCTAACAAAGATTTTTTCTTTTTTCCGAAACATAATTCTTTAAATTCCTGTTCTTTTGATAAATTTATATCCTTTAATAGAGAAAGTTATGCTGGAAAGAGTATTGGACATGGTGAAGAACTATGCCGAAGGGGCAGTGGCTTCCCATCCGGACATACCGGAAGAGAAAAAACAGGAGACGGTGCAGGCCACTACAGAGGCTGTGATGGATGGATTGAAACAGAATTTTAATGCTTCTAATCTTTCTGATCTGACGAGCCTTTTCAACGGAGGCAACCAGGTGACGGCTGGTGCTTCCAATCCGATCCTGAGCAGTATAGAGACTACGCTGGTCAACACACTGGTGCAACGGGTGGGCCTGTCACAGGGGGTGGCCAATTCCCTGGCAACGCATATTGTGCCTTCGCTGATGAATTCGTTCACGGACCGGATCAAGGGAGCCGATCATACGGAGTTTAACCTGGATGCTCTGGTAGGAGCGTTCACTCATGGAAACGATACCGATCCGAAGGGTAGCAGTATTCTCGGTACATTGGGGAAGATGTTTAGCTGAGGGGCTTTCTGCCCGGATAGGGGAGAGTCTTTCTGCCCGTATCCGTATATGGAACAGATGTTTTTATTTAATCAAGTAATAGTTGACTGTATGTATAGAAAATGTAGAAAAACCAGAGAGAAAGAGATGTGGCTGGGGGGCGGCGCGTTGCTGGCCGCGGCGGTAGGAGTGGGAGTGTTCCTGCACTTCAAATTCAAACGTACCATCCCGAAGGGTGCGGTAGCGGTGAAACCTTTTGATGTGAAAAAGTATCTGGGTCACTGGTATGAGATCGCCCGTCTGGATTATATGTTCGAGAAGTGTCTCAATAATGTCACTGCTTATTACTCGTTGAATGCGGATGGCTCGGTGAAAGTAGTGAACCGCGGATACAATTATAAGAAAGATAAGGATGTAGAGTCGGAAGGAAAAGCGGTATTTGCCGGTGATCCGGAAGAGGCGAAGCTGAAAGTTACCTTCTTCGGACCGTTCTACGGCGGATACAACGTGATCGATATAGATCCGGAATATAAATACGCGTTGGTGGTAGGGGAAAGCCTGCACTATATGTGGATCCTTTCGCGCGAAAAGAGTGTTCCGAAAGATATCAAAGATCGTTTTTTTGCGTAAGGCCGAAGATCTGGGATATAATACCTCCAAACTGATCTGGACAAAGCACACCTGGTGAAGGGATTTACGATTGGACGATTGACGATTTACGATTGAAGTTACAAATACTTTACAACAGATGTATGTACCTGTAGAGACACACGGCGTGCGTCTCGGCGATGTACTTCCCATCCAGGGAAGTATGTAATGGGATATCCTGAATGGTCTGGTTCTGTTAAACACCTTGTTTGAAAAGTCCTGAATAAACAAACTCACCCTTGTTACCAAATCGTGTAACGAGGGTGAGTTTTATTGTTGAGGTATTTTCAGATCCCTTGTGTTTAAAGAGGAAAAGACTACATACCTGTACCGTACCTGTAGTGCAGAAACGTGTAATGTCTTATGGAAAGATAGATCGTCTAGCGAAGAGATACATCCTGCCGCAGAAACACATTTATTATACTGCGGAGATACATATCATATCGCGGAGACGCACGCCGTGCGTCTCTACAGGTAGATGTACACATTATAAAGTATGTGTAATTTCAATCGTCAATCGTCAATCGTCAAATCGTAAATATAATTGCTGTTCCTCCCGAAGAAGCCTGCGGTATCGTGAGTATGTCTTCCGAGGTGACCTCTCTTTCTTCGATCTCTACCGGGTAGGGGTTTGTTTTCCAGTCTGCTCCTTCGCCGTCGCGGAAGATACGGGCTTTGTAAGTCTTTCCTTTGTCTAAGAAGCTCAGATCCAGTGTCATCTCACGTGGATTGCCGTTGGTGATACTTCCCACAAACCAGTTGTCGCTTTCCCTGTCCTTGCGGGCAATGGTGACATACTCTCCAATAGATGCCTCAGGCACTACTGTCTTTTCCCAGTTCACCGGACACACGGTGATAAACTCAAACTCCGGACGTCCTTCGTAGTTCTCGATCATATCCGATGCCATCTGCAACGGGCTGTACAGGATCACGAACAGAGCCAACTGCTTGGCAATGGTAGTCTGTACGCGGGTGTTGGGCAATACCTTGTTGGTAAAGTTGAACGTCACCGGAGTGAAGTCCATCGGGCCTGCCAGTCCACGGGTGAAAGGAATGATCGTGGTATGTTCGGGCGGATTGCCACCGTCTTTCGACCAGGCATCCCACTCCTGTCCGCGCACTCCCTCCTGTGTCATCAGGTTGGGCCAGGTACGTTGCAGCCCGGTAGGCATCACCGGTTCGTGGTTGTCGATCATGATCTGGTAGCGGGCGGCCGCTTCGATCACCTTGCGGTAGTGGCGTACACCGAACTGGCTGCTGTGACGCTCTTTCCCTTCCAGGATACCACCTACATATCCCGTCTTCACCGCGTTCACACCGTGCTTGTGATAGTAGGCAAACGCATCCTCCATCTGTGCTTCGTAGTTGGAGATACCACCGCCGGTTTCGTGATGGCCGATCAGTTTCACACCTACCTCTTCCCCGTAGCGGGTCACCTCTTCGATATCAAAATCGGGATAGCTCTGGGTGAGACTGAAATCTTTCCAGGTCTCCCAGCCCAGGTTCCATCCTTCGACCAGTACACCGGAGAATCCGTGTTTGGCGGCAAAGTCCATGTAGCGTTTGGTATTGGCCGTTGTGGCTCCGTGTTTGGGACCGATCTCCCAGGTATAGTCTTTCATGTGCATGCCCCACCAGATACCGATGTAGCGGCCGGGTTGTATCCAGGAAGTATCCTCGATTTTGCAGGACTCGTTCAGGTTGAGCATCAGGCGGGAGAGCATCAGGTCTCCGGGATTCTCAGCGATGATCATCGTGCGCCAGGGTGATACGCGGGTGGTGGTCACAAAGACCTTCTCGCCGGTAGACCACGGTGTCAGGTAAGTACGCAACCGGGTAGGATCGGCGGCATCGGGATGTACATTCAGCGCCGCATAGTCTGTGAGATTGGCCTCGTGCAGGGTCAGGTAGAGCCCGTCGGCGGTCTGAATGGTAAGTGGCGTGCACACGGTATCCAGTTCACTGATGGCCATCTTGCGATAGAGTCCCTCGTAGAATTCTCTGTCATACGTGATGGACCAACTCTGGTGGTCACCTGCCAGGGCAAACTCGGTAAGTTCATCCATAATCACGAAGTCGCCCAGATGTTCCTGTTCCGGGAATTCGTAGCGGAATCCGAAACCATCGTTGAAGAGTCGGAAGACTACCGAGAACCGCAGATTCATGTCTTCTTTCTGCCGCACCTCTACCCGCATTTCGTTGTAGGTATTGTCTACAGTACGATCCTCTCCCCAGAGCTGGTCCCAGCTTTCACTGAAAGAGGAATGATGGATACCTGAGATCTCCAATCCATCCGCCAGGTTGCTTTCGGAAAGATGGAAGCCCAGGTAAGACGGGCGGATCACGGGTTGGTTGTTGCGGGACACCTGATAGTACAGTTTTCCATCT
Organism: Bacteroides sp.; assembly: GCA_021202275.1. Taxonomy (GTDB): domain Bacteria; phylum Bacteroidota; class Bacteroidia; order Bacteroidales; family Bacteroidaceae; genus Bacteroides. The sequence continues at coordinate 128,029 of JAJQDI010000018.1, read as the reverse complement.
GTTGTCCCCACCTGCAGGGTCAGTTGTTTGTCAGGGGATTGTACCTGGTCTGACGCCGTTTGTTCGCATCCTGTAGCCAGCAGTATCACACCGAGGAACAGGAAATTAAATAGTTTTTTCATTGCTTATAATATATGGGTTGATGTCATCTGACATAGATAATATATCCGTTTGCTGGTATCGTAAGGGAAGAGGAGGAAGAGAGCTCTTCTTGTTCTCCGGTCAGGAAATCGGTATACTTTCCCGTTACGGTAGTCCCGCTTAAACCGATCGTGGTGGATTGTGAGGCAAAGTTAAGAAAAATAACCACTTCGTTGTTCCCTTTTTTGCGTGTATATGCATATACCTGATCATTTCCTACCTGCTGGCGGGTGAGACTACCCCGGTTGGGCCCTCCTTCCAGCGCGGGTTGTGTGCGTTTGAGACGAGTCATGTTTTTGATGAGGGCATTCATGGTCGTGTTCACGGGCGTCCATTGTACTTTATCCATATCAAACAGTCCCATGCGTTGGTTCATACCGATCTCCTGACCGTTGTAGATCAGGGGCATGTCGTAGATCGTAAACGCAAGCACGGTGAGGGGTTGCAACCATTGTCCGTACCGTTCGTTCTCCGAACCTTCGTACGCGTTTATGTCGTGGTTGGTCAGGAATACCATCCGGCTTTTCTCTGCGTAATGTGTATTGTTGTACAGATCCTGACAACCCTGGATCAGCGCAGCAACATTTCCACTCTGGCCGAACTTATACAGCCGGCCGCAAAACTCCCAGGCATAATCCAGATCGAAAACCTCCATGTAGGCCGGGTCGTCTCCTTCGGCCAGCCAGGTGATGTCTTTGACACGGTTCACCTCTGCGCGGGCCTTTCTCCAGAAGTCCAGCGGCACATACGTTACCGCGTCGCAACGGAATCCGTCGATATCCGCTTCCTCTACCCAGTATTTCATGGCGTCGATCATCTCCCGGCACATGGCTTCGTTGCTGAAGTCGAGCTGGATCACATCCAGCCAGTTCTCCGGAGAGTAGGGTCGCTGTCCGTCTCTTTCCGCGTAGTAATCCGGATGTTCCGTAGCCCAGGGATGATCCCAGGCCGTATGGTTGGCCACCCAGTCGATCCAGATCTCCATATCCGCTTCGTGCGCGGCAGCTACCAGCGCGCGCAGGTCGTCCAGCGTCCCGAAATCGGGATGTACCGCTTTGTAGTCTTTCACCGCGTAAGGGCTTCCCAGGGTACCGTTGCGGTTTACCTCACCGATCGGATGGATGGGCATCAACCAGAGTATATCCACGCCCAGCTCTTTGAGGCGGGGCAGATCCTGCTCCACGCCTTTGAAATTTCCGGCAGCGGAATAGTTGCGTACGTTCACTTCGTAGATCACCCGGTTGTGGGGAGAGATGGCTTTGACCTCTGTATTTCCTCCACCCGGCTCTCCTCCGCCTCCCGGTTCGTCGCCAGGGGAGTCGTTGCCGCAGGCGGGCAGGCAGAACAAAAAGCTCAGAAGTAAGATAAGTTCTTTGAATATTGTCATGGGTTTCATTTGTATAGTTGTTGGGATTTCCGACAAGCATCAGGGAAGGAAAGGGAACATCGGTGCAAGTTAAAAAACCGAATGTTTCCCTTTCCAATCCTCAGAGAGAAGGATATTTATTGTTTTATGAAAATATAGTGGTTACTCAGTGTATTGAGTCTGATGTGGTAATCTCCGGGACCCGTTTCTAAGTAGATATTGGGTAGATTAACTCCTTCGTCGGTAAAAGATATTTTCCCATAAGGCAGGGAACTTGCGCCGTCCACACCCCATTGTATGTCCCATCCGGCTTTTGTGCGGAACTTCACTCCCCATTCCACGGTAGGGAGATTCACATCCAGGCTCCATATATGAGGATCGTAAGTGGATTTTTCCATTTCAGGAGCCAAATTCTCATCTTCATTGTCATCCTCCTCGTTATCGTCTTTGTCGCCCCAGTTGCAGAAGGCTCCGACGAAAATAATGTGATCCCATTTTGTGGCTTTGCTCGCGTCATATTCTTCGATGCTGTAAGTAAGTTGTTTGATATTCAGCAGGATCTTTACATATCTTTCTTTGTCATTGTAGAAAGCTCCTCCGTCTTCATCCAGTACCAGTTCTCCGTTGCCTGCGTCGCAGAAGAGATTCCAGGTTCCCAGGTTCGACTCTGATACAAACTTGAAGTAGGTGTTCTCCGCGATGCGGCCTACATAGATGTAATCAAATTCGGTTTCGTCACTGTTGTCGCGGAACATCATAAAGTCTGTATTGCTGTTGTTCCAGCCGTTCATGTCTCCGATGATGTATACATGCTGAAGACCTTCGGAAGGAATGGCAGTGAAGGTGACCTTGTTTTCCGAATACAGCTGGTTGAATTCGTGGTTGCCTTCCCCGAACTTAACAGACAGGCGAAGTTCCAGTTCATACGTTTCAAATGCTTCCAGTTTCAGCTGGCTCAGCAGAAAATCATTGAGGTCTTTCCGGAACACATCTACCGTATCTGCGGTGGTAGCGGCCAGGGTAGCGGGGTCGGCAAAATTATTTCCGCTCCGGTCTATCTCTATGGAATAGGTGATAGGAGCCACTCCCTGTGGGGCACTGTTCCCTTTCATATGGAACTCCGTAGGGCTCCACCGCAACGTGAACAAGAGCGGGTTGTCATTTTCCTCGTCGTACGAAGAGAGATCAAATACACCGGAGGGCAGGCTGCTGATCACACTGGGAGTGATCTCCGTCAGTGTAGGCCCATCCGTATCGTTTTCGCAACTGCTGACCAAAGGCAGCAACAGGAAAGGAAGTATCAAATGAATATATCGTTTCATATCGTTTCTGATTTGAAGATTAATAACCGTCGTTCTGTTCCAGATTGGTATTTACAGACAATTCGCTGGAAGGGATGGGATAGAGTTTGTATTTATCATCCAGGTTACGTATCCCGGTCTGTACGCCCCCTTTCCAGGGCCAGTTGTAGTTGGCGGTCAGGCAGTCGAAGCGGATCAGGTCGGTACGGCGATGGCCTTCCCAATAGAGTTCCCGCGCCCGTTCTTCGAGCAGGAAGTCCAGTGTCAGTTGCGAAGTGCCGATCGGGTCCAGTCCGGCACGTGCCTGCAACAGGTTGATGTAGGTAAGTGCTTCCTCTTTCGAAGAGCCTGTACCTCCGCGTTCCACAGCTTCGGCCAGCATCAGGTATACATCCGCCAGGCGATACATCGGGAAGTCGGTATCGGCAAACTGGTTGTCCGATCCGTTGTTGCCGTTGCGGTCTTTGTTGGTATACTTGATCACCGAATAGCCTTGTTTGGCTACATACAGATCGGTGATCTCCTGTGGACGGTCTTCTGTCCAGAACAGCGCGCGTTTGTCGTCTTCATCGAACAGGGAAGAGAAATTCTCCGGCGCGCGGCCTCCGCTCCAGGCCTGGGTGATACCGAAATTCTCATAAGACGCCATATCATCCATGAACTGCAATCCCATCAGGAAGGTCGTTCCTCCCCAGTTGGTCGCGTAGCGTCCGTCGTACACAATGGAATAGATCAGCTCTTCACACAGGTGATTGTCTGCGCCAAACAGGTATTTGTATTCCGGTTCCAGCTTGTGATAGCCGTCGCCGATGATCTTTTTCAGGTAAGTGATGCAATCCGTATAGCGCGCGCTGCCGGTATACACCTCGGCATTGATGTATAGCTTGGCCAGTACCATCCAGCAGACAGCGTCGTTGACACGGCCGTAGTTGGTCATGGAGATGGCAGGCAGATTGCCCTCGATGGATCTGAGTTCAGTCTCCAGCCAGGTGAATAACTCCTGACGGGTTTTCTGCTCGGGCAGGTAAGCCCCTACGCCGTCTTCTTCCAGGATCAGGGGTACGTTGCCGAAAAGATCCATCAGGAAGTAATAGTTCATGGCACGCAACATCCGCGCCTCTTCCCGGTACACAGTTACTTTGCTGCGGGTATCGTTGTCGATCCCGCGGCTTTCCAGCTTTTCCGGTGTGGTCTCGCGCAGGTACTCGTTGCAATAGGCAATGGTCAGGAACATACGGTCGTAGACCAGGGTAAGCCAATAGTTGTCCGAACTCCACCGGCAGAATTGCAGGTCGTCCAGCGTATTGTTTTTTCAGGCTACCCGGATCTCATCGGTACAGTACTCCTGCAGGGTGAAGTAGCTGCGGCTGAACGTCGCTTCTCCCTGGTCGCCATTGTCGATGTCGGCCAGTCCGTCCGGTGCCTGATTGCCCGACAGCGCAAATCCGGCATACAATTTCGAAAGGAACAATTCGTAGGTTTCGGGTTCCAGCCACGCCTCTTCGGGCAGGGTACCCGAACTGCTGAACTCTACCTTGTTCATGTCGTTGAAGCAGGAACTTACTGCCAGCGCAACGCATAGTATAGCTAATGTATATAGTATCTTTTTCATATATCTATGGATTAGAAAGTTAAATTGAATCCTAAGAGTACGGTCAGCGGACGCGGATAGAAATTGTTGTCTATACCGCCGGAGATCTCCGGATCCATTCCTTTGTATTTGGTGAACGTCACCGGATTCTGTACGCTTCCGTAGATGCGGCCACGCAGCGGCAGGCGGTTCTGTGTTTGGAACGACCATCCCAGCGTGATGTTATCTATCCGGAAGAACGAAGCGTTCTGGATGTAATAGCTGGAGTTGGACTGTGTTGTCGTATAGCGGGTATACAGCGCGTCTTTCGGACGGTTGAACATGAAGGTGTTCTGGAACACGCTTCCCGTAGCCGTAGAGGCATTGCTGGCGGCTACATTGTTGTAGTTGTAGTTGCCGAAGCTACCGTGTCCGGCCATCGACAGGTCCCAGGACTTCCAGGTGAGTTTGGTGTTGAGCCCCATGGTCCAGTCCGGAGTGGCGCGTTTGTAGATCATAAAGTCTTCGTCGTTGCGCACGCCGTCGTTGTTCTGATCCACATAGGCTCCCTCGATCGGATAGCCTGTTTCGTCATATACCTGCTGGTACACATAGAACATATCCGTAGCATATCCTACTTTCTGTATCTTGATCCCTTCGCGGCGTTCGGAGTTGGTATTGTCGCCGAAAGTAAGTTTCAGTATCTTGTTCTTGTTGTAGGCGAAGTTGGTACCGATGTCCCATTGCCAGTCTTTGGTCAATACCGGAATGGCATTGATAGAGACTTCCGCTCCGCGGTTTTCCAGGGAACCGATGTTGGCCACCACATACTGGTTGAAGTTGGTACCTGCCGCGGTCTTCGTTGCCGCGTTGATCAGGTCTTTGGTCTTGCGGTAGTAGAGATCCACAGATCCGCTGATGCGGTTGGCTAAGAATCCGTAGTCGATACCGAGGTTGTAAGTCGTGGTCTCTTCCCATTTGATATCCGGATTGTAGGCCAGCGGGCGGATCACGGATACCCAGTTGGGCGTACCGTCGGGCTTGTATCCCAGCATCTGGTTGGTCTGCTCGCCCACCGCGTACTGGTAGCTACCCAGGTAGGGATAATCTCCCTGGTTGATCTCCTGCTGTCCGGTGATTCCCCAGCCGAGGCGCACTTTCAGATCGCTCAGCGCTTTCACTTCGCTCAGGAAACCTTCGTTGTTGGCGCGCCAGGCAAATGCCGCGGCAGGGAAGAGTCCCCAGCGGTTGTCGGACGAGAAGCGGGAAGAGCCGTCGTTACGCATGGTGAAGGTGAACAGGTATTTGTCGGCAATGCTGTAGTTGAGTCGGCCGAAGAAGGAAACCAGATAGTTGTTGTTGACATAGTCACCAATGGTGATCACCTGCGGATTGCCCTCTTCGTCCAGTTTGGAGATGCGGTAGTCGCGGTTGCTCCCTTTGCGGTGGTAGTGCTGCCACGAGTATCCGCCCATGATGTCGATGCGGCTGTCGAGGAAATCGAGGTCTTTTACATACTGCGCGTAGAATTCGAGCAGCATGTTGCGGCGGGTCTGTTCCCAGTTGCCGTCGTATCCGCCCGCGTTGAATTCAAACGCGGCATATTCGGGGATGTATTTGCCGCCGTCGCTCTTGGAGTAGTCGATACCCATATTCAGGTTCAGACGCAGGTCGGGCAGGAAGTGCACCTTGTAGTCGAACTGCGCGTTCCCGATGAAGTTGGTTGCTTTGGAGCGGTCGTCTGTCTGTTCGAGCAGTGCCAGCGGATTGGCAGGTGCCAGCGAAGAGGGCGTACCGTCCGGGTCTGTCCAGGTGAAGTATCCTCCGTAGGGGCTGTTCTCGTCGTATACCGGTTGCGTGGGGTCGAACATGGCAGCGGTGCTGATGGCTCCCGTATTGGCGAACCGGCTTTTGATGTGCATCAGTTTTCCGTTGAGGTTCAGCTTCAGGTGATCCTGGAACAGGGAAGGGCTCAGGTTCACACTTCCGGTATAGCGTTCCATGTTGGAGGTTTTCAGGATACCGTCGAGTTTGATGTATCCCAGAGAGACACGGTAGGGCAGGTTGCCTGTGCTGCCGTATATACTCAGGTTGTGTTCGGTATTTACAGTGGTACGGAAGATCTCGCTCTGCCAGTCTGTATCAGTATTTCCCATCAGCGCATGCATGGCACTTTCATGGGCATCTCCTTTGTAGTTCTCCGTCATAAAGGCCCGGAACTCATCCGTATTCAGTACATCGATCTTTTTGGTACGGGTACTGAAAGATACATTCGCGTCGTAATTCACCGTTACTTTTCCTTTGCTTCCTTTGCGGGTGGTGATCAGGATCACCCCGTTGGAGGCGCGTGATCCGTAGATCGCCGTAGCCGAGGCATCTTTCAGTACGGTAAAGGTTTCAATATCGGTCGGGTTGATGGTACTCAGGATATTCCCTACCCCTCCGATACCGGAGTTGTCCAGAGGTACACCGTCTACAATGATCAGCGGGTCGTTGCTGGCACTCAGAGAAGAACCTCCGCGGATACGGATGGTAGCTCCGGCTGTGGGCGACCCGCCTCCGGTGGTGATGTTCACCCCGGCGATCTTACCGATCATCATGTCCTGTGCGTTAGGTGCCAGACCGCGTGCCGAAGGGTCGGCTTTCACGGAAGTAAGGGATCCGGTGGCATCGCCGCGGCGCACCTGACCGTAGCCAATGACGATCACTTCGTCCAGGGTCTGGGTATCGTCTTTCAAGACCACGTTCACTGTGGTACGTCCGTTGACGGGTACTTCCAGTGGCTGATAACCGATGAAAGAGAATACAAGTACGGCGGATGAGGTGTCGACATTGGAAAGGACGTAATTGCCGTTGAAGTCGGTAATGGTACCGTTGTCCGTACCTTTGACCCTGACGTTGGCTCCGATCACAGTTTCGCCTGTGGTATCCGTGACTGTACCCTGGATGGTGGCTTCCTGTGCGGAAAGAGAGAGAAAGGAGAGTAACCCGATCATCAGGAGGATCGGGCGACAAAAGCTTTTTCTACTTTTGAATTTCATACACGTATAGATTTGTAGTTAACACTAATTGCACTTTGCTCTTATCGGGTAGAGCAACTATGCAAAGATTAGTATTCCCTTGAAGAAGAAAAATCCGATCTAAATGGAAATCTAAAAGTAGATTTGTTCTAAGTGATTGATCCGTATGGTTTTGTCCTTTGGCTGGCAAGGTGAAAATCTAAAAATAGATGATTTCTACCTAAACCTATGTAGAGACGCACGGCGTGCGTCTCCGCGTGCCGGATGGTAATCCATGCTGTATACAGCGGTCATCTCTTCTGAAAGAAATGTGTCTGACGGACATGCATACTGCGGATGGATGAGTATACTGCGGTGTGCGTTCTTGATCAGATGTAAGGGGGTATCTCGTGTGATGAGAAGAAGGGTCAGATATAAAATAGGAACTTTACAAATCCATTTACGATGGCATGTATATCGCGGAGACGGATGCCTTTTTGTTGGACATACATCGCGGAGACGCACGCCGTGCGTCTCTACAGGTGGATGATAACGTTTTAAACTTTGTATTCCAAATCGTACATCGTACATCCGTACATCGTAAATCCCTTTGCGGTTCCCGGATTACATTTCTGCTGTTAGTTGGTATCCTGTAAAGACTCTCTCCGGAAGGAGCCGATCCGCATCACCCGCTCTTCCAGATCGTTCTTGTGCAAAGAGCGGTTCCGGATCTTCGACCGGTAGGTATAGATCGTAGTGATGGAGTAACGCAGGAAATCGGCGATCTGCTGACTGTCTGAGATTCCCAGCCGGATCAGGGCAAAGATCCGTAGTTCGGTAGTCAGTTTCTCTCCCTCTTTGGGATGCAGTTGTTCTTCGAGGGGCATCAACTCATTGAATTGCTTCACAAAGTCGGGGAAGATGTTCAGAAAGGCTTCGTCGAAATTGCGATAGAATGTTTTCAGCTCTTCTTCAATGAACCGGGAAGATTTCAGGGTCTTGTACAATCCCTCCATATCTCCCGATATGGCTTTGTTGTTCAGCGTACGGCGGAATTTTTCCAGCTTTTCTATATAGAGCGAGCAGGTATCTAAGAAGCGTCCCAGGTATTCCTCTTTGATCTTGTTGGCTTCCGCCAGCGAGTTGTTCAACTCCTGTTGGCGGTGGTTGGCCTGTTGCAGGTCATCGTTGAGTTGTTGCAGACGCTCGTTCACCGTTTTCAGATCTTCGTTGAGCAGGGTTAGCTCTTGGTTGGCTTTCTGTTCCCGCTGCCGCGCTGCGGAAAGTTTCTTCACCTGGGAGATGATAAAGAGAATAGCGACCAGCAGGATCAGCGTCAGCGAACTGATCACCGCCAGTGACCCTTGCAGCTCTTTCCGCTTTTTCCGCTGTATCTCTTCGTGTGCCTGGTCGATGATGGGCAATAGCTTCGACGATTGCACGTTGCGCAGGCGGGCATCGAAGAAGTTAGCATCTTCGAGGCTGATCTTGATGTAGAGATTGGCCCGTTGGATATCTCCCTCTTCAAACAACAGTTCGGCTAAGGTGCGCAGGGAAATGTTTTCCTTCACCGCAGCCTGTATATCGGAGGTGGCGCTGCGTATCAGGTACTCTTTGAGCAGGTCGTTTTTTCCCTGTACCTGATAGACGAAGGCCAGTATAGAGGTCACGATGGAGTATTCCCGTGTACCGTTTTGCACATAGGGCAGGTAGTCCAGCAACATCTGTTCGGCCTCCGGCGCGCGGCGTTGCTCCACCAGCCAGGCCGGATAGTCGTATATATACGACAGTGTGCCCGGTTGCACCACCGAGAGCAGGGAGTCGCGGTAGAGATGCATCCTGTAGAGGTTCCTGCCCTGGTTGTACCGGCTGTATTCGTATAGATAGAGGTAGATGTCTTCGTAGCATTTGTAGTACCGGGCTAGGTTGTCCGTGGAAAGACTCTTCTTATCTACCTGGCTGAGCAGGGCGAAGGATTCATGGAACAGGCCGGCCAGAGAGAGTATATAGGCCTTGTTGAGCAGTGAAGTGGCATACCAGCCTTTGTTGTCGTTTGCCGTAGCCAGCTCCAGGTTGATATCTACGTAGTGCAGGGCCGAGTCACAGATATAAGAGGCATACTCATGAAAAATACGGTTGTTGAGCTCAAACTGCTGTTCGGGAGTAATGCCGGGATTTCGCAGCCCCCTTTTCAACGTGGCAATATGTTCTTCCTTTTGCTTTTCGTATGTATGTCGATTTTGCAGGATACGGTCCAGTTGGGTCAATAAAGAGTCTGCACGCTCGCTGGCACTTACAGACGACAAGAACAGTATGCCGCAGAATAACGAAAAAAGTTTCTTCATATGTTCCCGGAAATATATTCGGTTATTTCCGGTAAAGATAACGAAGTTTATGTAAAAACAAACAAAAAAGACAACGGGAAGAACGGGAGGATTTACGATTTAGTTCCTTCGTCATGACCCATTCTTTGATTTTTAACATCAAGGTAAGTTGACGATTTACGATGTACGATTTGAAATTAGAGAAAGAGTTATAATTTTGAAGTAGTGAGTTATAAGCTTTTAGTTTATGGAGCCTGTAAACCATACGATGTGTCGGGTATACCACTCCGCATCTGTATCTGAGCCTGGGGGCTGATGGTTCATTCCCGGATGTTTCCCGGTTGCATACCCATGTTTTCCCGGTTATCTCTCTCTGTTCTGTAGGCAGTATATATCTGTTCCCCCAGTGTGGGACTTGATTCCCTCAATGTGGGATTTAACTCCCCCGTCGTGGGACTTAAATCCCACGACGGGGGAGCAGATATATGTCAGTATGCCCACGGAGGGTTTGCAGTGGGTTGGCAACGAGTCCTCAGTATCTGAACACACAAAAGCCATATAGGGTATGTCTCTATGAGTGGATGATAGCGTTCGGAGATCTGTCTGTTCGGCCGCAGATCTGCCAATCGTGGGTCCTTGGGTGCTGACAGGTCAGTTGAAAAACAAGTCCATGCGTAGGTGGTGACGTTTCATCTGGCAGGCAGCTATCCTGTTCAGAGGGAGTTGTAACGGGGTGTCGAGTGTGTTATTTTTATGGTAATGAGTGTTTTATCTCTGAAAAGTGAGAGGTGAGAGATCAGTGAGAGATAAATTGTATCTAAATTTTATCTCTCACTTGGGTAGTGTGTTGATAACGTGTGATATACGGGCGGAAAGTGAGAGATGTGAGAGATAAAACTACTTTTTGTGTGTAGTGAGATGTCGCTGGCAAACAACCGGTAAGATGAATGGCGGCTGTTGTCAGAGAAATGTGAGAGCGAAACTGAAAATACGGGTGAAGCGGTTGCTCCGCAGGTGCGGTTACTCTCCCGATATGCGGATGCTGGTTACGGATACGGTACTCAGGCAGGCGGAAAGGATAGCAGCGGAAATGACAAGTTGATTGACGAGGGGAAGATGGGTGGCTGCATAGACCGTTGGTCCGTCCATTCTCCCCTCGTCAGTCTTTTCGCTTTCTTCCTTGTTCTATAACTCCTTCACCAGATAGATGATGACCGGGAAGCGGTCGCTGTATCCGTTGATAAAGGTATTGCCGGAGAAGGTGCGTAGGGGATACCCTTTGTTCTTTCCCTCTTTCTGGATCAGGAAGTCGCGGTTGAAGATCTCCGGTTTCCAGAATTTCAGCGTAGAGCGGTCTTTACCCAGCAGGGGTTCGGAGATGATGATCTGGTCGAACAGGCTCCATTTGCCCTGGTAAGAGAGGGTGCCGATGCCTTTGCTGTAGAAGTCCCACATGGTATTATAGAGTCCGCCGGGTTTCACTTCACCGGGTTTGCGTTTGGCGTCCAGTACCACCCGGCAGCTTCTGTCGACCGGATCGTCGTTGAGGTCGCCCATGAAGATGATCTTCGGATCGGTATCCGCCCGGTAGAGCGAGTCTACAATGTGGCGGGTGAGGGCGGCAGCCACTTCCCGTGTGTCGGACTGCTTGCCTCCGTAGCGGGAAGGCCAGTGCGCCACGATCAGGTGCACCAGCTCGCCCCCCATCAGTCCGCTGACGAGCAGTTGGTCGCGGGTGCGGAAACCCTCTATCTCAGGATGTACGTATCTGTAGGGATGGGAAGAGAGCACCTGGAACAACAGCGGGTTGTAGAGCAATGCCACGTCTACCCCCCCGGCGGTCCGGGGAGTCGTAGTGTACAATGTCCAGTCCCATGGAGGCCAGTTCGCCGGTACTCACCAGGTCTTCCAGTACCCGGCGGTTCTCGATCTCCGCTACGCCGATGGCTGCCGGACCTGCCGGGCAGTGCTCCCGCGCCAGTTTGCTGAGTACGAATGCCAGGTTGTTGAGCTTTTTGTTGTACTTCTCCGGTGTCCAGGCATTGGCACCGGCGGGGGTAAACTCTTCGTCGTTGATGGTTTCGTCCCTTTCGGTATCGAAGAGATTCTCTACATTCCAGAAAGCTACTGAATAGATGCCCAGTTTCTTCTGTCCCTGTATCCCCGCGAGGAACAGGCACAGAAGAAACAGGGTGAAAGAGGTTCTTTTTATCATGGCAGATGGTTTTCAGGGTTTGTATGTCAAAGCTCTATTCCGGTTCCGCCTGTCCGGTAGATCCGGATGTTGTCCAGGCGCAGCCCCATGGTGTTGCCCGCTGTGGGTGAGAAGAAATCGATCGTCACATCGCTGCCTGCCGGTACCGCGTCGGAGAATTCGAACGTATAGAATTTCGAATCGTCTCCCGCGCTGTTAGACACCGGGGTAGAGGGCATATTCAGGGCGGTGCCGTTGACCGTCACCTGCAATACGTTCAGGTTCATGGCATCCGTAGGATTGTAGAGGTTGGCTGCCAGCTGGAAGCTCAGGGTGAGTGGCTCGTCGTAGGCGGCGGTACTGATGCCGGTGATGTGGAGCCGGGAATCCCGGTTGGCCGGGAGCCATACGTGTGCGCCGTTGGCACCCGAGATGCTGCGGATGTCCGCGGCTTCGGTATCGTCGCTGTAGACAATCGGGGCTTTCATGTCGAAATCGTCAAATTCGGCGATCTTCGGACGGTTGCCGGAGGGGTAGTAGCCCTCGCCGAAGGTTTCCGAGAAGAGCACATCGCTGCCGTCGCCCGGTCCGCTGCCTCCCGGTATGTCCTGTCCGAGGTCGAGGTCGTCCAGGTCACGGATCATCAGCTGCCAGGAGTTGTTGTAACGTCCCAGTACACCTACCACAGAGCCTCCCCCTGCGGGAATGGTGTCTTTGGCAAAGGTCGCGTACGAACTGGTACGGACCATCAGCGCGTTGCCGTTGCCGTCTCTGAGTGTCTCTTCCGTGGTGGCGTCGTCTCTGGTAAAGGTGGTGAGGCCGCCGTTCACAAAATAGACATCCTCGAAGCGTACCAGGGTATTGACATCCGCGTCGGTCAGCTGGTCGATCTTCCGTACGTTGGGTTGTGCTTTGGAGGCGTCGGGATATCCCTGGAAATGGATGTGGCCCACAAAGATCTGCCAGGGAACGCGGTTGGCGTTGGTATTGCCGTAGCCGATCTGGTGCTCGCCTCCGTATTTGAGGATATAGAGGTTGTGCAGATCCAGGTATACCTCCTGGCCTACGCGGTGTGTGGCATAGATGCTGTTCTGCTCGATGCCTACGGTGATGCCTCCGGTGGCATCTTCGATATAGAGCTGCTTGTAGATATTGCCCGACTCGTCGTTGCCCACGATCGTAGCTTTGACCACAAACTCATATTCGATCAGGGTGGCGTTGGTCACGTCTTTGTATCTCTCTTTGAGGCCGGCGATCGTGATATTGGCGTCTCCGCCGTAGGTGGGTTCTTCCAGCGGCGGGCCGTCGTAGTCCCGTACACAGGAAAAGGTGAGTAGCGAAAGCAAAACGATCAGGTAGTTGAATTTCAGCGTTTTCATATGGAGTCTGTTTTTTATTTTCATAAGTAGTCTGATTTAGAAACGGTAACTGGCGTTGAGGAAGCAGTTGATCCCCTGCATGTAGTAGTACTTGGACTGGAATTTGTCCGGGTAACTCAGGTCGATCCTTCCCTGTTCGTATCCGCCGGTCTTGATGTTTTTCCGGTTGAGGATGTTGTTGATGGAGAAGTTGAAGTTCACCGAATTGCGGTTGCGCAGGAAGATCATCTTTCCGATGGAGAGGTCGATGGTATAGGCACTGCCGTAGCGCTCCTGGTCTACCAGCTTGCGGAAGGCTTCCCTGTCTTCCGGGACGGAGGGGTTGACTCCCGGGTACTCCGGCGTGATCTGATAGTTGGAGTCGAGCCGGCGGATCGGAGCGATGTCGATGTAGTTGCGGGCTGCGAAGTTGACGTGTGCGCCGAGGAACCAGTAGTCGTAGAAATAGTTGATCCCCAGCGTACCTGCTACCTGCGGCGTGCTGCCTACGTAGTAATTTTTGAGGTATACTTTTTCGTAGATATCTTCCTGGGAGGCATTCTCGAAACTCATCACCCCTTCGGGGTTGTTGCTGTAGTAGTATTCCGAGAGCGTCCCGGCCAGGTCGAAGCTCCAGCTGTTGTTGAGCTTGTATTTCAGTCCGACCTCTATCCCCTGGTTCACCTTGTTCATCTTGCTGAGCAGGTGGTTCATATAGGTGCGGTAGGTATCGTAGTAATAGCTCTTGCGGGCCATCTGGTTGTAGAAGTTGGTCCGGAACACACTGATACGTCCGCTCAGGGAGGGATAGGAGAAGATGTAGTTGACATCTGCCGACAGGATGCGTCCGCTCTCCAGGTCGGGTATCGAATGGTCGGTGATGCGCGGAGATACATAGGCGTTGTTGGCCAGTGGCGCGTCTGTCTGGAAACTGGCGTTCATCGTCAGGAAGTTGCGTCCGTCGATCTTGTAATTCAGTCCTGCTTTCAGTGCGTAGTCGATAAAAGTATGTTTCTCTCCTTTGCCGTACGAACTGTCGGGGTAGCGTCCGTTGCGCATCTTACCTGTGCGGTAAAATTCCGTGTAGCTCAGGCGTGTACCGTAGTAGACATCCACCCTGCGGGAGGTATACTGGTTCTGTATCCAGATGTTACCGGAATTGACGTTGAGGCGGAAGTCATACCCGAACACATCGTCTTTGTAGGCTTTGCGATCGGGTTTGTTGAGGTCGTTCTGCACGATCTGCGTATCTCCCAGGAAATCTCTCTCGGCAAACTTGTCGTAGTCGAGTACATAGTCGGCTCCCAGCAGGTCATTGACCGTTTTGAACTGGATAGATTGCGTCAGCCGGATCTCGGCACCGGCGGTGAGTTTCATGTTCGGTGCGATCTGGCTGTTGAGCACGGTATGAAAGGTGCCTTCGAAGAGGTCGCTGCGACGCTCCTCTACCATGTAGATGGCAGCTCCGTCGCCGGCCTGTTTGTTGAGCTCATTGGCCTGCCAGAGCCGGTCCCAGTTGACCTGCGTCACCTCCGGGTCTTTCTGCTCCCAGAGCCTGACGTAATAGTCGTAGGCATATGGGCTGTCTGAGTAGTACGAAGGCAGGTAGCGGTAGTAGTCGGGCCGCGGGTCCGAGCCGTCGTACCAGTTGAGTGCCGTACCTCCGTAGCGGCCGTAGTGCCCGCCCAGGCCGGCAGTCAGGGTAGTATTGGGGTTGATCTTCCAGATATACGACAGGATGGCTGTGGGGTCGAAGGCAGTCACCACGCGGGAGTTGCGCTTCTTACCGTTCTGGTATCCCCAGTTGGGGTTGTAGAGGTTGTTGCCGGTGAGGTCGTAGGCCTCCTGGTAAGAAGCGCCCTGCTGGCCGCGTTCGACCGGCGAGCCGAACGTGGTGAAGGAGAGGCTGTGTATACCGCCCTGCCATTGCTTCTCCAGTCCGATGGCATAGGAGAAGTTGCGGTAGAAGGTTCCCTGTATGTTGCCCTCGTCCGAATAGCGTCCGCCGACACCGATGGTGAAGGCCCAGCCCTCGTCGCTCAGGCCGCTGGAGTAGCTGGCCATGCCGCGTAGGTAGTAATTGCGGTTGGTATAGGATACGGTGGCTTTGCCGCCTCTGGCGTAGCTGCCGGCGCGCATGTTGATGTTTTCCGAGCCTCCGATGGAGCCGAAGGTGAAGGTTCCGGGCTGGAAATAGTTGTCTACGTCTCCGTTGCGGGTAAGGTCGTTGAGCGCGCCGATGGAAGCAAAATTGAATACGCCGCGAAGCTGGTCGTTAAAGCGGATGCCGTTGATGAATTTCTGTTCGTGATAGCTGTCGTACCCCCTTACCTTGAAGCGGAAAGGGTTGAGCTGATAACCTGTCTGGTTGAGGTATACATCGTTGGAGAGGATCACCATGGAACTGATCTTCTGGGAAGATCCCTCGATGTCGTCGTCCAGCATGGATTCTTCGATCACCCCGATCAGCGGGATGTTGTCTGTCTGTTGGGTCACGATTACTTGTATGTCTTTCAACAGGGTGATCAGGTCGGTACCTGCTTCCACCTGCAGGTAGCGGGTCATGATCTGTGCGGCGCTGAAAGTGAGCATGTGTTTGCCCGGAGTTACGCTCACGAAGTGAAACTCTCCTTTCTCGTCTGTGGTCTCTGTCTGGCTGTTGTCCAGGGCTACCCGTATATCTGCCAGGGGATCGCCGGTGACCGAATCGACCACCTTACCGCGCAACTGGGTGTTTTGCTGGGCATATACCGTAGGCAGGGTGAGTAGGAGAGCCAGTAGGGCTATTAATTTTTGCTTCATCTCTGTATATTCATTAGGGTTTTGTTTTTCATATCCTCCTCTCTTTGCGGGAGGGCTTCCACAGTCAGGCCTCAGGAGAAAGATGCGATCTCAGTTCCACTGTGTGTATGGTATGCTATATAGAAAGTACACAAAGAGACCAGGAACGGGCCATGGGCTCTTTGTGTAGAAAAGGGAGTTCAGGGATTATTTGGTACCGGTAATTTTTATATTATCCAAACGATACCCTTCTTTATTGATTTCGTGATCACTGAAAAATCTAATCTCGGTGGTATTATCCGGAATAGAAATATCTGTGATTTCAATGAATGAGTTCGTTGCTGAAAAACTACCTGTAGCTTGTTCTGTATTCAAAGTTCCATTGCAATAAATCTGAATATTTCCAGCGGAAGATCCATTCAATGTATTGGTTGCTATGTCGTAACTGAGTTTCATGTTTGTATAGCCACTTTCAATACCACTGATCACAAATTCACAATCATAAGTGTTTGTAGCACTACCGGTAAACCAGAGGTGTCGGTTGAGATTACTGCCATAGCTGCTAACTGTACGCAGATCCGTTCTGTCATAACTGTCACTGTATGCGATCGGAGATTGCATATCCCATTCTGTGTAGGCTGCTATTTTAGGTCTCGCCGAACTAGATATTTCACCTGTGCCGAAAGTTTCGTAAAATTCCAGATCATTACCTGGTCCCGGACCCGGATCTTCACCTCCGTCTCCGTCTCCCAGGTTCACTGTGCCACCGTTGTTGTTGATCCAGTCATTGATCGATCCCTGCGGATTCAATACATCCACAGTACCGTCTGATCTGAGGTTGATCTCAAAGGTGTATCTGTTCTTTCCGTCCAGATGGATACCGTCTTCCATTTCCCAGATGTAGGTGCGTCCGCTCAGCTGGAAAGTCACTTTGTTGTTGCTGGTGGTCACAGGCAGCAGGATCGCGCTTACGCTGGCGTTGTTGCCCTCCGCGGCAACCACCGCGCTGATGTTCTGTGCGGAAGCAGCATCCGCTGTCAGTGTGCCGTCTGCCAGAGAGAAATCGGCTTTGGCAGGCATGCCGGAGATGGTTACCGCCATACCGCTCAGGCCCTGACCGGTTTCGTCTTTCACATTCAGTACCAGGTTGGTGAGCATGTGATCGAATTTCAGTTCGGCCACTGTACTTTCCTTGCTCAGCTCTACCGCGTTGCTGGAATAGAGCAGGTCGATCTCTTCCGGTTTGCTCTGGTCGCTTACGTTCACCGGATAGGTAAACGTGGTCAGTTCTTCCTGATAAGGATAGTAGGCGATGAAGTCTACCTTATCGCCGTTGTCGGGAAAGTAGATCATATCTTCCGGAGTGGCATATACGAATTTCCCGTCTCCCGTAGTGGTATATTTCTTGTTTTTCGCATCGTCCAGGATGGAAGTCGCGTCGAGTGTTTCTCCTGCTTTTTTCATGTAGACGCCGATGGCATCTACTCCCCATTGTGTTCCGGAGGCGCGGGATACGGCATTACTGCTGATGTTGGAAGTGAAATTCACCGGATTTTTTCCAAAACAGTCTTCGTTCTTGTCATCGTCGTTGCAGGACATAAGCAGTCCTGTGGCAAGAGCGGCCAGGTAAAAAAGTTTGTTTAATGTTCTCATCATTCTTACTTTTTAAGTGTGAATATATGTGGTAGCTAAAATGTTCGTTTATCTGTCTGCACCTACCAGACCGAGGCATGGATCTGGTCTTTTACCTCTTTGCTGAGTGCCGGGAAGAAGGTGAACCCAGTATCTTCTTCCAGTTCCGATACCGGTAGCTGGTACTGGGTCAGGTTGCTGTTGCTGGGGATGCCTTCGTTGTTCATCTTAAAGGCGATGGTATAGTACGAATCCCCTCGTTTCTGTGCCAGTGCTTTGAAGTAGTATTTGGGAAGGGCACAGCGGTTATCTGCTCTGTCGTAAATATATTCCACTTCTTTGTCGGTAGTCGTGGTGATCATGGCTCCGGTCACTACGTACAAGGTATCGCAGGCGGGCATCCAGGTATTTCTGACCTTTGCCTCCAGATTGGCCCATATTCCCTGATTGAGTGTGGAATTCTGAGGTGTCATATTAGAAAAATAGAAGGTGGTCCGGTTGCCCGCTGCACTGTAGTTACGGTCTGCGCTGGCCAGTTGATGGCTCCGGTCCAGGTTACTATCCGGATAGCTGTTGTTGAGATAAGGCTGGTATTCCTGCGGGATCAGCGGATCGTATTGCCAGGCATTTGTGCGTGAGGCATTCCCTACGTAACTGCTGTGCATGGGATAGGCTACCCAGTAGGCGAGCCTTTCTCTGGTATCGTAGAGCAGGGAGTAGTTGCGGATATGGCTTTTCTCTGCCTCGGGCAGGAAATGGGTCACATAGATGGTATGTTCCGTGGAGGTGATCAATGGGGTCTCGAACCATCCGTAGTTGGGTTGTGCGGATGCCTGATCTCCTTTCAGGATCACATCATATACATATCGGTTGCTGGCCTGGAAAGGAGGTTCGTCTGTCAGATCCCAGGTAGTTGATTCGCCCGAAGGCAGTGTAAAGATGATCTTCACACCAGCCATCTGACCGGTTGGCAACAGGATCGCTTCGGCCTGTGCTTTGCCTGTGGTATATGACGTGGTTTTCAGGGTGATCGGCTGTCCGGAGTTCTCGTCTGTGGTCAGATCTCCGGTAGCCAGATCGAATGTGGCTTTTGTTTTCATGCCATGTATCTGTACCGTCACCCCTTCCAGGGTTTCTTCTGCAGCCGAAGGGCTGAGGTTGAGTACCAGTTTCACCAATTGATGACTGAAGGAAAAAGGAACATTCAGATCTTCTTTGGTATATTCCGCCGCAGGTCTGGCATAGAGCAGGTCAATCCTCTCCTGCGAAGACTGATCGGAGAGATCTACCGGGAAAATATATCCTTGCAGAGAGGCCTGATAGGGATAGTAGGCGATGAAGTTGACCGCACTTCCATCTTCCGGCAGGAAGATCATGTGGTCTATGCCGGAAGGGGTGAATGTACCGTTGCTTTGTGTCTCATAGATCCTGTTGTCTGCCCATACGGTCGCGTCGCTCAACGGTTGGCCGGCCTTTACCATATATACTCCGATGGAGTCGTCGCCCCAGGTGGTGCCGGAGGCCCGGGTCTGGTAGCCCGATCCGCTGATGGTGGACTGGAATTGAACAGGATGCTGAGAGGATTCCGGTGCTGTACCTATATCTTGTTGGTTGCAAGAGTACAACAGGAGGGTGATCAGGAAGAATAGATTACATTTTTTGATCTGCATAGGATGTGAGGGATTGGTTTGCTTGACCCAAATATACAAAAATTAAGTATTATATTATTAATGTGTTGCAAAAAAAGCTATCTATGTTTTAAAGGAGTTAAAAGGCGATGACAATTGTGTTACGAGAATCCTTTTTTTCATTCCAACTTATTCTATACAGGAAGAAAGGAATGATAGAATGTAAGGAATTCCTGAAATATGATAGGGAAGTGATAAAAATATGTTTTATAAATGGTTTTTGGATGAATCTTTTTACATGAAGGTGTAAGTTGATCTATAATCTACTTACATAGAGGTTATAAAGCTGATTAGGAAGATATGTAGGAATGCCTCAGTGAATAGGTTGCCGGAATGTATGAAGAAAACAGATGAAAGGATATATGTCTTATTTTGTAACTAAAAAGAGTTTATCCCTGGTTTTTTGACATTATAAGTGTATCGGTCCTTTCTTTTTTCGTATAAATGACAGAGAGGGGTATCGGGTCCGGATCTCATCTGCTTCCTGTAGGTGATCAGATGTTTATATTTTCGAATACCGCAAATTTTCTGTGGGAGAGTAGGACAGGGTATGTATACTTTGATCAGAAAAAATGACGGAAAATAAGGTATTTTCCTTTTCCGTAAATGGTTATCCGGTCTTTTTGTGCTTCGTTGAGTGTTCCCTGCCACCAACTGGTAAAATCCGAAATGGGATAGGCCAGTCCTTCGGCCCGGAGGTGGGTAGCTCCGAAATTGAACAGGGAGATCTGTTGCCCCGGCAGTGTCTCCACCTGTGAGTCGTCGCACAGAGGTGTAAAGACTCCATAGTCGGTTACCATTTGTACCTGGGCCTCCTGCATATATTCCATAAGCAGACTGATGTTGCCCAGTGTATGATCTTCACGTTTGCCTGTGGCTCCCAGGATGAGGATCTCTTTCTTACCGGCTTGCAGGCAATACCGGAACGCTTTGGTGAGGTCGTTGCTTTCCTGTTCTCCGATGTGCTGAAAGAGAGACGCATACTCCTGCCGGAACTCTGGAAGGAGAGAATCTCCGTCTCCGATGATGGCCGCGGGGATGCCGCGGCGACGGATATACTCATTTGCGGCTCCGTCGCAACATATCACATACGGTGCCTGTTCCAGCAAAGTCAGCGGAAGAGGGTGGGAGGGGTAGTCGCCATTGGCAAGAATCACTGCCTGCGGTTGGCTGTCGGCTGTTGGCAGAAGGATATGTTTCATGGGTGTTCTTTGTTTGCGTTCATCATCTTTTTCCACTTCATGTATCCAAAGATAGCAATAAGGGTATATATACCGTAGAGGATGGCGGTAAAGTTCAGTTCTTTATAGATATATAATCCGGTGCTCACGATATCTACTCCTATCCAGGCGATCCATTGTTCGAGGTATTTGCGTGCCAGCATCCACATGCCCACGATGCTCAGAGCGGTGGTAAAAGCATCGAGCCAGGGTACACTGCTGTCTGTGAAGCGGATCAGTACCCAGGCAATCAGTACCCAGGTACCCAGAAAGGTTCCGGTGAGCGGAAGATATTGGTTGCGGGGCGTATGGGTAATGGGCAGTGCGGCTTTCTGCTCTTTGTTGCCTCCGTATTTCCAGACGATCCATCCGTAGACGGCTATCAGCAGGTAGTAGATGTTGATACCGAAGTCGGCATACAGGCCGGCGTCGTAATAGACAAAGAGATAGATCGCGGGCATGATGATACCGGCGATCCAGAGGTATATGCTGGCTTTGTATTCGAGCCAGAGATAGACGAGCCCCACCAGGGTGCCGAGGATTTCTAAGTAGAACATGAAGGGATTTATGATTTACTGATGTACGATGTACGATTTGGAATACCTGGTTTTATGGGGTGATCCGCTTGTAGAGACGCACGCCGTGCGTCTCCGCGGTGTACGTCCCATGTATGTGCGTGAGGGGAGAGCATACGGTGTCGTCCGGTGTCTGTCCAACGGAGGATCGGGTAGAGGGGTATGGGGCCGGGTAACTCTTTTAATGGGTTTGAAAACGTGGCTCATGGCAGAGGGATGATTAAGTATTTGGATATATTGCGAAAACACATACTTTGAGATATACATACAACGTGATAGGTATACATTGTGTTTGATATACACATTCTGTTGGACATACATCGCGGAGACGCACGCCATGCGTCTCTACAGGTGAATGATTACATATATATACTGGTGTGTTCAAATCGTACATTGTAAATCAGTACATCGTAAATCTCCTGGTTTTCAGAAACGCAGCGTCAGGTGGGCCAGTACGTTGGTTCCTGCATTGGGATAATATGCCGCGTAGTACGAGGTATAGGCCAGTTTGCTGTGGCTGGTCTTCTGACTATCCGTTCCTTCGTATACCGCGTATCCGGAGGTGTAGCCGTTGCTCTCGTATCTGGCGTTGAAGAGGTTGTAGATCGTCAGGCCCACGCTGGCGGAGCGGATACCGGGCAGGCGGAATCCGTAGCTCAGAGAGAGATGGTTGACGAAATAACGATCCAGTGTACATTCTTTGCTGCCGGAGTTGTTGAGGTATTGCTTGCCTACGTATTGCGACTGGAAAGCCGCTTCCCATCCTTTGTGGCGGAAGGTGAAGGTGCTGTTGCCCATGAAGTCCGGAGAGAAAGAGATGGGAGTGTTGCCGATGTGGCGGGTGGTCTGTGAGATGCCCCAGTCTGTGGTGTACATGTCTTTCCAGTTCTCGTTGACATCGCTCAGGTATTCCGTATAGTTTTTGATGCGGTTGCGGCTGAAGGTAACATTGACATCCCATCGCAACCATCCGGTGAAGCGAAATCCTGCCGACAGTTCGATTCCCATGCGGTAGCTGTCTTTTACATTCTCGGCCACCGCTTCCCCGATCTCATTGAGCTGGCCGTTGAGTACCAGCTGGTCTGTATAGTCCATGTAGTAGAGGTTGGCTCCGGCCGTCATCCATTCGCCCTGATAGGTATATCCCAGTTCGTAGTCGAACAGCTTTTCCGCTTTGGGGCGTTGGGTGAAGAGGCCGTCTGTATAGTTGTTGCGGGTAGGCTCTTTCTGTGCCACCGAGAACGAGGCATATGCACTGTGCCGGGGGTGGAACTGCCACACCAGTCCGGCTTTGGGATTGAAGAAATGAAATGTCTCGTTGACATTCAGTTTCTGTAGCTGTCCCGGAGATGCTGTCCAGTCCCATTTGTCGTTGTCGCCGTCTATTTTGTAGTGGATATACCGGTATTGCAGGTCGAGGTATCCGTTGAGGTTGGGCAACAGTTCGTAGTTGGCTTTGGCATAGATATTGCCATCCGTCTTTTTCCCCGTGTTGCGGTAGTACTCTTGTCCGGGATCCAGGTCTCCGAGGTAATTCTCTACCCACATCACCTTGCCGTAGTGGTCGTTGATGTAGAAATTCAGTCCTCCGCCGAGGGAAGCACTCAACCGGTTGCGGGCGTAGTTGAAGGAGAAGACCCCGCCTCCGAAGTCGCTGTCGACCAGTTTGCGGCGTACGAGGTTCTGCTTTTCTATGGTGTCGCCATTGAGTTCGAAAGGAGTGAGCCTGTACTCAACCAGTGTGCGGTCGTTCTTGTACTCTTCGTAATAGCCGTATCCATCGGTATAGTGGAAAGCTACATTGAGGTTCCAGGCAGGGGAGAAGATGTGGTTGACAAGCAGTTGGTAGTTCATCTGCCGGTAGTAGTCGATCTGGTTGTCGTAGAAGCCGATCACCTCTCCGTCGCGTTTGATCTCTCCGTTGGGATTGTACCGCCGGTTGGTCTTCAGCATCTCTTTGCTGATGCCGTCCCAGGCATGGTAGGTTTCCTCTTTTCCTCCGAAGGTGATGAACTTGACGGTGGTATTCCCTCCGTAGTAACCCCCTTGGAGGAAGCAGGATTTCAGATCGGCACTGGCCCGGTCGCGGTAGCCGTCGCTGCCGATGTTGGAGAGACGGGCATCGAATCCCCACTTGTCGCGGATCAGTCCGCTACCGATCTTCACGGTCTCCTTGTGGGTGTTGAAGGAGCCGTACGATCCGGAAAGTTCCGCGTACGGACGGGACGATATGCCCTGTGTGCGCATATTGATCGTTGCTCCGAAGGCTCCGGCACCGTTGGTGGAGGTGCCTGCTCCGCGCTGGATCTGTATGTCTTCCAGCGACGAGGCGAAGTCGGGCGTATTGACCCAGTAGATCGCGTGGCTCTCGGCATCGTTCATCGGGATGCCGTTGGTGGTGATGTTGATGTGGCTGGCGTCCGTACCGCGTACCCGGATGCTGGTGTAGCCTACACCCGCTCCGGCATCGGTGGTGGTGAGTACCGAAGGTGTGGAACTCAATAGGAAAGGAATGTCTTTCCCGAAATTCTGTTGGCTGATCTGTTCTCTGGTAACATCGGTAAAGGCTACCGGTGTCTTTGTCGTCGCGCGTGTAGATACGACTTCCACTTCCTGCAACCGGATCAGTTGCAGGCTGTCTGTTTGCGGGAGCTGTGCATAGACACACACTCCGCTTCCCCCTACGCATAGGGAGAGGGCAAGCATTGCTTTCTTCATTACATACGATTTTAATAGTTCGGAAAAAGGGGATTTTTCCTTACCTTCCCTCCGCCGGCATTACCCGGATCAGGTCAATGGGTATGATCTCAGCCCGTCGTGTTGGGGCACCCCTTATATGAAATACGTGGCAAAAGTAATGATTTATTTGAAGAATCAGACCAATAATTGTCAGGAATTTCTTCGGGTCCTCTTTGGTCTGTATGGATCCGCCCCGGGAAGTGACCCCGTAGAGCACAGCTGTTTTTTCTCTTTCGGTTTACGAGAGGGCAGCCATGATCTCTTCGTTCGCAAATAGTAGGTTCAGATCAGAGAACTTGTATGCAGCAGGTAATTCTTTGTTGCGGATAAAAATAACAGGCGTTCTCAGGAAGGGATGGTCCGATACCCATTGTTGTTTTTCTTTTAAGAAAGAGCATGGTTTGTTCCCGGATGGAATGTCATATCCGGCCATCCATCTGTCCCGGTCCATGTGGTGGCTCCAGTCTTTTAACGCGGGAATGAACAGGTTCTTTTTCGTGTGATACAGATCGTACAGGATGGAAGAGAAATGTGTCTCTCCCGGATGAGTGGGTATGTCTGCGAACCGGATGATCCAGTTTGCCTGTAATTCATATTCCTGTAGATGTTCCAGAAAAGATCTGATCAGCTTTTTGCAGTGTATGCATCTCTCGCTGATCAGCAGGGTGACGGTGACAGGGCAGGAGGAGTCTCCGATCCGGATATCGTTTGTATCGAACAACATCGTATAAGAGGGTTGAGCAGCCATGAGAGAGAAAAAAATACGGGGATCTCTTTTGAATCGTAAAGACCCGATCTCGTGCCGGATACTTTTTTCCTGTATTGCCAGGTAGCGTTTGCAGATAATCCAGAGAAAAGCCACCATCCCGAAGACGCCTGTAAAAAGATAGACAGGGGCCGCTGACAGGATGAATTTTCCCGGATACAAATAATAGCACACAAAGGCTCCCCAGAGCATGCAGAGACATAGCAGGCAGAACGGACAGAACTTTTTGATCGTGAAGGTCTGGTAATACAGCGAGAACAAACTGTAAGGCAACGTACATACGGACAGACAAAGGAGGAGATCTACATAGATCCGGGGCACAGCCAGTAAGGGGAGCAGCAGCACGAGGAAAGTGCATCCGGCGAAATAAACGACTCCTATGTCTCCCAGAGAGACCCTGTTCCATAGCTTTGAAGCGGGAGAGGAAAGAACGGCGTTGCAATCTGTTTTTTTTCGTGAGGCGGCAAAACCTGTGCAATGCGCCCAGATTCTTTCCCCATTCGTGGCCGATAATGATCAAAGACGAGGCAAGTCCGATCAGATTTATGCCCAGAGCACACAGAGAGGGTAGCGCAGGGAGGAAATAGAGACCATATACTGTGAAAAGGAGAGCCGCAAATAGAGAACCAGTCAGGACAGACCTGTTTTTCCGGGTGAAAAACTTTTTCGGAATATCTGTGGGAGCTTTGTCGATGGCAAATACGACCCCTTTCCATTGTTGCAGGAAGAGTTCTTTGGACAGGCTGACTTTTCTGCCGGTTTCCGGAATATAGAAAGTTACTTTTTCCGTATCTGCCGCCACTAACAAAGCAAATCTTCCTTCCCGTATATCCAGGTGAACGATGACAGGAGTATGTGTCTGTAGCAGGGAGGAATAATCTGTTCTGTAGGCTTCATAAGGGATGTGGAAGATATCCATAGCCTCACCAAATGCTTTCAGACAAGGATAGTTGGGATGACTGGTGAGGATCTTTCTGATCTCTGTCCGCGGTCTCTTCCATCCGTAGTGGGTCAGTAACTTTTCTAAAAGAAGAATATTGTTTTCAGTGGGTTCCATATCGGAGGATGTAGGGTGTCAGAAATGGAAATGAGTGCTCAACAGGATATTGCGCGGGCGGATGCGGTAATTCCTGTAGATCGTAGTCAGATCGTCACTAAAGGAGGTATATGCATAATTTTTCTGGTCCAACAGGTTGTTTATATGCAGCGCTACCTCTGTTGTCTTGTTTATTTTGTAGGTGAGGTTCAGATCTGTAAGCAGGAAATGTTTCCTTCCCGTCTGGAAGATCTCATTGCAGTAGTGTTCTCCCAGCAGACCCACGCGCCAGGGGGAAGCGGGTAAAATACGGATAAGCAGGGATTGGCTGAGCTGATGGTTCTTTATTTTATCTGAGGCCTCTGTAGAGGACATGGTATGTAAGCTGTAATTGAATGTATAATTCACTACCAGCCACCTGGTGAAATGGGTCTCCAGCTTTGGTGAGAACATGAAACTGTTTTGTGTATAAGGCAGTCGGGCATCGTCCCGGATCAGTTTTCCGTCCTTTTTCACGTAAGACGCGTTGAGGAACAAATATCCCTTGACCAAGTCTATGCCTTTGTTGAAAAAAGCGTTCAGGAACCAGGTCTGGGATTTGTTTTCGTCAGCGGCATACGAGGAGACCATGTATTCCCCGGCAAACGTCTGATGGAGTGTATAGGGGCTTTTGTCCCGGGAGTGAAGTAGCGTCAATCCGCTGAATAATTCATTCAATGGCTTTTTGTAGGTGATGTCTCCGGTAAATGATAGTTTGTTCCGGTGCAGGAATTCCGGGAATCCCTCTGTTAGGGAGCGGTAGTCATTCAACAGGATAGCGGGGTGGAACAATCTGTCGTTCACTTCCGATCTGCTGACCTCTCCCAACACCGATACCCTGAGCCTGGGGGTTACGTTCATCCGAAGCCGCAAAGCGGGATTGAATGTCAGGGTGTTGTAAGTAGATCTTTCGTCTGTGATCCGGTTTTTGTAGGTATAGGCGTAATGGTTGAGAGGCAGCGATAGAGTGGTTTCTATACCGTGCCACCGGAATTCCGTCCTGGGCGTGACGTACGCATGTACCTGGCTGAACGCCGTTTGACCTGTGTGGGGCATCGTACTGGATTCGACACCTTGCAGATCGGTCTGTAGTGTTTTCCGCATCACGGAGGCACCTGTGGTGAAGGTGGTTACCACCCTTCCCATGACAAATCCGTAACCGGCTTTGTTGTTCGTAAAGAAGCTGGACTGGTGAATGTCCTGGATCTGTGAAGAAGAGGACCGGACTACGCTGAACTGCTGGGGATGGTTCTGGTAGAGGGTATAGGATTCGAACGTAATGAAGTCTTTACCCAATCGTCTGAGCAGATAAAGATCGTTTGATAGGCGGTGATGCGAAGAAGAAAGTTGCTGATCATTGGGAAAAGTACCCTTTACAGCCATGTCCCGATCCATCCAGGTGAAGTCGCTGTTAAATTTATTTGTCAGGTTGTACCGGGGCTTATTTGCTTCCAGTACGACTCCGAACGTGGTTTGTTTTTCGTGTAAATGAGCGTTCTCTTTTTCCGAGATCCGAACTGTCTCTTGTTGGGAATTGTAGTAGGTGGTTTCTGTGGTATGATGGCCTGTCTCGTTGTGAGCCACGTAGGCTGCATGGAGCTTCAGGTTAAAGTCATTCTTGAGTTTGGTCAGGTTGTTCGTTGTGATCAGGTGCGACCGGTTGAACAGTTCGCGCTTTCTTTCCAGTCCCAAAGACGCCGGAGGGATCGCGGTAATGTAGTCCGGCAGCCAATGTGATTTGTTTCTCAGTTCTTTGAGATCGAAAGAGGCAGATTGCCGGATGATGTCTTTCCCGGTATTATTTGTTTTATAGACATTCAGGGATTGTAGTTTTCGGGTGAACTTCATAGCAGACAGTTCGGCGTCCCACAGCAACGGGGTCACTCCCAGGGCACCTTGTACAGTGCCTATCCATCGCTGCCTGGCATTTTCCTTCAGTCTGAGGTTGATGGCTGCCTGATCGGAAAAACTCAATCCCTCCAGTGCCCGCACGGGTTGATGCTCCTGCAAGACTTCTACTGTGCTGACGTTCTTATTGTGTATACTGTTGGTGGCTACGCCGTATTTTCCTTCGAGCAGGTCCAGCCCTTCGATGTAGAATTTGTTGATGGGTACGCCGTTGTAGTGGATCTGCCCGTTGTCTTTTACATCCACTCCCGGCAATTTCTTCAATACGTCTCCGATGCTTTTGTCGTAATCCTTAGCATAGCTGGCCACGTTGTAAATAATCGTATCGCCTTGTGCCCGGATTTTCTGCACCTTCACCTTTACTTCTTTAATCTGGATCACAGCGGGTCGCATATTTATGTGGAAGGTGCGTTCATCTGTCAGATCCTGTGTGATAGTCTCAAATCCTATATAGGTGAAACTTATGGTCAGCGGGGTAGCCGGGGAGATGTGCGCGGGTACTGTGATGCGGAATTTCCCGGACGCATCCGATATACCGAAGGTAATCACTTTGTTTGTTTCCCGGGAACGGATCAGGATGTTTACCTGGGCGAGCGGCTTCTGATCTTCCTGATTGATGATCGTACCCGTCAACGTGTTTTCCTGAGAAAACAACGGCAGGCAGAGAACGTGTATCAGGATGGTGAGGAAGAATCGCCCTTTCATGTCCGGGATTAATAGTCTTTTTCCATAAAATCACACACCGGAGGATTTTCTCCTTTCTCTTTGTTCTTTGCGGCCACTCTGGCCATACCTTCCCTGAGCACGCTGGCTACTTCCTTCCGGGTGGAGGGCTTTTGCTCCGGGAAAAAATAGATCGTTACAGGCTGATCTGCATTCGGGCTGATCTCCGTTATCTGATAATGGTGATGTTTGTCTGTATCGTATACTTCCATGATCAGTCCCGGCAGTCCGTAGAATTTCCAGGGGCCGGTCTGTACGGGAATATCCGGTGCGAACCAGGCCCGATAATCCCGTCCGCGGTAGTAGCAGGTGGCTAACTGGCAGGTATGGTCTATGATCTGTCTGGTGGAGTCGGGTACGATGTTCCACTGCTGGGGAGAGAGGGGCTCTTCGTAACGAAAAACGGTTTTTTCATGTCTTGCCTGTACGGTCATATTCCCTTCCGGATAATTCTGATAGATGTAATCCAGAATAGAGGTGTTCTCATAATATCTGTATTCTTCATCATATAAAAAATCCTGTATGATTCCAAGGAGCGGATTATTGGGATCAGCTTTCTGCGCATTTATATCTAATCTTCTGAATGTATATTGACTGAAAAAGGAACTGGTACTTTCTCCTATACGCAGTATCAATATGTCCTCTTTAAATGCTTCTTTAGAGACGGTATCTCTCAGTGCAAAATAGTTGTATTTGCATTCCCATACAGCCGGCTCTATCTCTTTGGTTTCCTGTGCGAATAAGATGCTACTGTATATTAAACTTATCAGGAATATAGTATAAAAACGCTTCATATATTTATTTTTTATGATAATCTTTTTCCAGGAAATCTTTCTTCACTTCGATGTTGACTCTATGCTGGGGGTCTAAGTCGATACCCAGAGTAGCTTTTACCTGTTGCAACGAATTCTCCTGGAATTTTCTTTGTGCCCGTAGAAAGTCTATTCTGCCGATCTTTTCGAACTGTTTATTGTATGGATTATAAAAAGTGACGGGAGTAAGGTCTGTATGGTATATGCCTACGATCTCATAGTAATAATGTTTATCTTTATCATAAAGTTCCATGATCAAGCCGGGAAGTCCGTTGAATTTCCAGGGGCCATCACTGATAGCGATATCCGGGGTGTACCAGGCGTAATATGTGCGCCCTCTGAAATCGCACTCTGCCAGTTGGCATTCGTACTCCAGAATCGTCTTTACGCTGTCTTTTATGGTCCAATTCTGAGGTTCATATATTTCTTCAAAGATAATAAGGTGATCTATATTTAGGGTAGATGTGGTGGTAATCTTTCCTGCCGGGTATCTTTTGTAGATATAATCGTGTGTAGTTCGCGCACCTGGACGGTTGGAATGATCGCGTGTTCGAACAGCTTCTAACGTCAGTTGACTAAATAATTTGTTTCCCTGCGGATCATTGAGCAAAGAGTCTGCATAATAGGAATAGCGACTAAAGAATTGAGACGTATTTTCACCTATTCTCAGGATCATCAGGTCTTCAAATTTTGATGGTGTCTGAAGGACTGTATCTTCCAACATGATGTGCCTGTATTGGCATTCCAGAATAGCAGGCTCAATAACCGACTGTTTTTGTGCCGATAGAGTTGTACATACAAATACCAGGTAAAAAAGTGATAAAAGTTTGTTCATTGATTCGTTTTATTTATTAAGAACGGAGATTGTTTTTTGCGGATGTCGGATTGATTTTCAATTATTTGTTGATAGGATCTTTGGTGGGTTTCAATCA
Source organism: Bacteroides sp. (assembly GCA_021202275.1). Taxonomy (GTDB): domain Bacteria; phylum Bacteroidota; class Bacteroidia; order Bacteroidales; family Bacteroidaceae; genus Bacteroides. Next base: position 97,925 of record JAJQDI010000018.1, on the reverse strand, counting down.
AAAATATTTTTTCTTTTTTGTATTCGCTAATAATCCTTCTCCATAAAATCATAAATAGGTGGTTCTTCTCCCTTCTCTTTATTTTTTTCTGCAGATTTTGCCATGCCTTCTCTGAGAATTTTAGCTACTTCTTTACGAGTGGATACTTTTTGTTCAGGAAAAAAATAGATAGATACAGGTTGAGATACATTCTCTTTTATTTCTGTTATCTGATAATGGTGATGCTTGTCTGTATCGTATACTTCCATGATCAGTCCCGGCAGTCCATAGAATTTCCAGGGGCCGGTCTGTACAGGAAGATCCTCTGTAAACCATGCCAGGTATTTTCGTCCACGATACTCACACGTTGCTAACTGACAGGAGTGGTTTATGATCTGTCTGGTAGAGTCTGGGACGATAGTCCACTGTTGGGGCAAGAGTGGTTCTTCATACTGGAAGACTATCTTTTCATGTCTGGCCTGAACGGTGATCTTTCCTTCCGGATAATTCTGATACGTATAGTCCAGCATGGAGTTTTTATCATAATATCTAAAGTCTTCTAAATATAAAAATGCCTCTATGAATGAATGAAGCGGGTAGTCAGGACCAGCATAGCAAATAAGTGAATCCAATTTAAAAGTGTGTTCACTAAAAAATGAATTGGACTGTGCGCCTATACGTAATATCATTACGTCATTTTTAAAGATACTGTTTGATAGGGTATCTCTTAAAACCATATAATTGTATTTGCATTCCAAAAGAGCTGGTTCAATTTCTTTTTTTATTTGTTGTGCAAATGATATGTTACAGCCTAATAAACAGATTAAAATACTCCTGTACAAATGATTCATCAGTATTTATTTGTTGTGATAATCTTTTTCAAGAAAATCATGTTTAACTTCGATAAATGACTTATTTTCCGGATCAAGGTCGAGTCCTGTAGCAGCTTTTATGTGCCTAAAAGGTTCCTCTGCAAATCTTCTTTGTGCCTGTAAGAACTCCATTCTTGTTGTTTTAATAAATGTATCCTTATAATGGTTGTAAAAAGTAATGGGGGCAATGTTGCTCGTATAAATACCTTCGATCTCATAAAAATAATGTCTATCTTTATCATACACCTCCAGTATTAATCCGGGAAGACCATTAAATTTCCAGGGGCCATCGCTAATCCCGATATCCGGAGAGTACCAGGCATAATATTCACGGCCTCTGAAGTCACATCTTGCTAAATGACATTTGTAATTAAGAATAATCTTCGTACTATCTATCAGGAGCCAATTTTGTGATTCATACACTTCATCAAAAGTGACCCGTTGTAAGTTTAAAGTTGATGTTGTTGTTAGCTTGTCTGTTTCCGGATATCTTTTATAAATATAATCTTGAGTGGTTCTTGCAAATGGTCTTTTAGAATGGTCGCGTGACCGGACGGCTTCTAATGTCAATTGAGAGAATAATTTGTTCCCATTAGGGTTATTGAGAAGAGAGTCTGCATAAAATGTATAGTGGCTGAAGAATTGTGAAGTGGTTTTACCAATCCTTAAAATCATTAAATCTTCGAATTTTGATGGTATATTAAGTATTGTATCTTCCAGCATAATATGCCTGTATTGGCATTCCAGAATTGCAGGTTCAATGATCGTCTGCTTCTGTGCCGATGTGCTGATAAAGATAAATACGAGAAAAAAAATGAAAATATTCTATTCATTGTGTCTTCGGATTAATTTTACATACAGCGGTCTGAGACATAGTATTTGGGTTTTATCTCATAATCTATTAGCCAATACAATTAATAGGTACAAATAGGGGCTACTAAACCATATTCAGATAATAAAATATCAAATATTTATAACATGGTTATAAACGCTCCGTGACTGAAAAATGGGATGTTCGAATTTGCGGACAATCCCATTTTCTACTATAGTTATTAAGTACAGTGTTTTAGATACAGATCAGTCCAGGTATCCCAAATAGAATCATCCCATTGTTTACTCGACGGATGATTGCCTACCTCTTGTATTTGTTTGCAGGTTTCGGACATTCCACCTTTAATGTTCTTCATTTCTTCCTTCGACAACTGAATCTTCTTCGTTCCCATTTTTTCCATACTCTGATTCTTTAGAATTATACCTACTCGTAAAGCTTTTCGGTATCCGCTTATTATTTTAGCTTGTATAAACGATTTAACTTAATTCTATTCTTATTGTTAGAAAATATATCTTGTATATAGTTGGTTTATTTCAATTGAATAAATCAATTTTATTTGTTGTGTATGAAATTATTTTTCTCTTTAATTTTTATAGTATGCTATGTATATACTTATTTGATATGGTCTGATATATGGTATTTTGATTTTGATATATAATTAATTTATATATATTCATACATTGTGTTGGCTTTATTTATTTACGTATAATTTACCACGTACAAATATATGAATTAAATATATATAATCAACTTTATTCGCAACTATTAGTAAATAAAGATTCAATGTATAGTTGAAATTTAGTTAATTATAATTATCGGAGTAGTTTCTATATATGCTTTGTAGGCTTCGAAACTCGTTTCATTATTACGGAATAGTTCCGGGAATGATTTGTTTACCATATATCCTTTTTCTGCTTTGACTTTTTCTATGATTCGGACATGTATCTATGAGGGTAGTTCGGAAAATAGTATCTTTGCCGGGGCTTTTCACAGAAAGGGAAGTCGGGTAGATAAATTGTGAATAATCTTTTTAATATATGGTAGTACAGCAATTGACAAGTGATGTCCTGGAACAGGTAACAACTGAATTTGTAGATCAGGTAATGAATGAAGGCACCGAAGGTCTGTCTGTGTGGATGGAAAAATTGCTCGATATGGGGATTGAGTTGGGAGGACGTATGATCTGGGCCGCTCTTACTTTCTTTATCGGCCGCTATCTGATCCGTCTGGTTAATGGTATATTTACCCGCATACTGGAACGCCGCCGGGTAGATGCGGGAGTGACGAGTTTCCTGAGAAGTATGGTCCGGATCTTACTGACGATCTTACTGGTGATTTCGGTGATCGGTGTCCTGGGAATCAATACCACTTCGTTTGCCGCGCTGCTGGCTTCCGCGGGTGTTGCCATTGGTGTGGCGCTTTCGGGCAATCTGCAGAACATTGCGGGTGGTATCCTTATTCTGCTCTTCAAGCCTTACCGGGTAGGGGATTATATCGAGACATCGAACGCCTCCGGTACGGTGCGTGAGATACAGATCTTCCATACTATCCTGAATACGTCCGACAACCGTACGGTATATCTTCCCAACAGTTCCATGAGCAGTGGGGCGGTGACCAACTACAGCCGTCGGAGTACGCGACGCCTGGAATGGAAATTTGGTATCGAATACGGGGAGGACTATCACAAAGTAGAGAATATCCTGCGTGAGATCCTGGTGGCAGACAAGCGTATCCTGGAGGTACCGGCACCTTTTATCGTATTGCAGGCCCTGGAGGCAAGCAGTGTGATTGTGATGGCGCGCGTCTGGGTCAATAGCGAAGACTACTGGAGTGTCTATTTTGATATCAACAAGCAGGTGTATGAGACCTTCAACGAGAAAGGCATCTCTTTCCCGTTTCCGCAGCTTACGGTGCATTCCTGATCTGTGCAAGTATCATCGGCCATTTGCCGGCCTATATGATACCTCCGCATCACGGTGCCACGAAATGTTTGTATGTCTTTTCCCGCGCGAACAGCAGCGCTGTATTGATCAGAGAAAGGTGTGAATAGGCCTGTGGAAAATTGCCCAATAACCGTTTGGTGCGGAAATTCATATCTTCGCTGAACAGGCCTACGTGGTTGGCATGGGTAAGTACATCGTTGAAGATGCGCAAGGCTTCTTCCTCTTCTCCGGTGACAAACAGGGCGCGGATCAGCCAGAAGGTGCAGATGGTAAAAGAAGAGGAGGGAAGTCCGAAGTCGTCTATATCTTTGTAGCGATACATCAATCCGTTGTGGAACAATTCTTTCCGGACACGCCGGACGGTCTTTACAAATTTTTCGTCGTCCGGTTTCAGAAAGCCGTAATATTCCATCAGCAGCAGCGAAGAGTCCATAAACGTATTGTCGTAAGATTGGGTAAAGCTCTGTAACTCCTCGTTCCATCCGTGCAGCAACACATCTTCTTTGATGGCATCCGCTTCTTTCTGCCACTCTTGTTCGTGATCGCTCTTTTCGAGAAAACGGGCGATCTGTATGGCGCGGTCCAGTGCCACCCAGCACATCACTTTGGAGAATACGAAATTCTCTTTCCTGCCCCGGAATTCCCAGATACTCTGGTCCGGTTCCCGCCACTGGCTGTAGACAGTGAGTACAATGCTTTTGACAATCTCCCACATCTCTTCCAGTTCGTTCAGGCTTCCCGGAAAGAAAATGTAGTATTGATACATGACATCCATCAGGTAGCCCAGAAAATCGTTCTGTTTCTGATCGTACGCCGCGTTCCCGATGCGTACGGGGCGTGAGTTCCGGTAACCGGACAGGTAGGGCAGCGTCTTCTCGGTCAGTATACGATCTCCATCTATGCTGTACATGAGCTGGAACTCCTCGGATTTGGTGCGCAGGATGCGTTTGACAAACCCCATGAACCCCTGGGCTGCCGATCTGTGTCCCATCTTCAATAGTGTCTCCATAGACATGGAGGCATCCCGTATCCAGCAGAAGCGGTAGTCCCAGTTGCGCTCTTTGCCAATGGTCTCCGGCAGGCTGGTGGTAAGGGCTGCCAATACTGCCCCGGTGTCCTGGTAGGTCATCAGCTTCAATACAAGCAGGCTGCGTGATATGGCATCGTTGAAGGTGGAGAACTGCCGGGAACGGTTGTTCCAGTTGAGCCAGTAGATCTTGGTGCGTTCGTATTCCAGATATACCCTTTCGGTGTCTATCGTCACTAATTTCTGATTGGCCGAGAGCAGCAGGTAGGCCTCCTCCCGCAGTACGATCTCTTCGCTTTTCAGGATTGTCTGCGGGCTGAAGCTGGAATAGAGATAGATACTGTCTTTTTTATTCACCTGAGAGTAGGTTTTGATATAATCTTCTCCCAGCCAGTGTTCAACGGGTTCACCGGCATAGTTCATGCGCGGGTCGTATACGATCCGCAGGCGTGGACTGCCGGTTATCCGGCGGAAGTAGCGGTACAGTTCGGAAGGTATGTAATAGTTCGCGTCCATGGTGCGGTAGCGAGGCATGAAGTCTACCAGTTCGAACGAGCCTTCTTCCGCGCTGAAAGCAGTACATAGAATATTGGTCCCTTTGATGTAGTACTGAGAGATGGTGTACGCTTCTGCCACCCTGAGGTGCAGGCTTCCTCCTTTCTCTTCGTCCAGCAGTTTGCAGAAAACAGCAGGGGAATCGAACTGCGGCAGACACATCCAGTCTACACTTCCGTATCTTGAGATGAGAGCGGCTGTTTTGCAATTGCCCACCACTCCGTAATCCAGGTTATTCATCCGGTGCATATATTAAAAATAGTTGTCTGTGATCCGGTCTTCGGCGACTGAACCAAACGCTCTTTTTTTCTGTTTCAGTGATATATGTGATGCTATGTAACCAAAGCCTGTCTTTTCGGAAAAGCACTTCCGTATGCTCTCCGGTGCTACTGCCCGGAGGCAATTTAAATTGTATACCGATATGAAACTGATCATTATTTCTAACAGATTGCCCCTTAAAATTGTTGAAGAGGAAAACAAATACAAGGTGATACCCAGTCCCGGAGGCTTGTCTACCGGACTGGATTCTCTGGAAACCACCTTAGACAAACACTGGGTAGGCTGGCCGGGTATGTATCTGGAAGAGGGTCCGGAGAAGGAAGACATCGACCGGCAACTGGAGGAGCACAAGTTCCATCCCGTTTATCTGACCCCTCAGCAGATCGAAGACTATTACGAAGGATACAGCAACAGTATCTTGTGGCCGCTCTGCCATTACTTTTTCAATTATGTACATTACGACAATGCCTACTGGCTGGCCTATCAGCAGGTGAACGCGCTGTTCTGTGAAGCTGCCATGCAGGTGATCCGTCCCGGAGACATTGTGTGGGTACAGGATTATCAGCTGATGTTGCTTCCCCGGATGATCCGCGATCAGGCTCCCGACATCAGCATCGGCTATTTCCTGCATATTCCTTTCCCTTCGTACGAACTGTTCCGCGGATTGCCCGAACGTGCCGAACTGCTCAATGGTCTGTTGGGTGCCGATCTGGTAGGCTTCCATACCTATGACTATATGCGCCATTTCATCAGTACGGTGTACCGTGTATTGAAACTGGACTGCTACCTGGATGAGATCGAATTGGATCGTCGGGTGGTAGATGTGGATGCGTTTCCGATGGGCATCAATTATGAAATGTATCACAATGCGATCCGTGACCCTGCTACAGCTAAGAAAGCGGAAGAGTTGCGGGACGACTTCGGAACAGGCAAGCTCATTTTGTCGGTAGACCGTCTGGACTACAGCAAAGGCATACTGATCCGTCTGGAGAGTTACGAGAGCTTTCTGGAAAATCATCCCGAGTATCGGGGAAAAGTCTCTCTGGTGATGGTGGTCTCTCCCTCGCGGGATACGGTGGATATCTATGCCAGTCTGAAAGAGGAGATCGACAAAAAGGTGGGTGCTATCAACGGAAAGTATTCTACGATAGACTGGAGCCCGGTCTATTATTTCTACCGTTCTTTCACGTTTGAAGAGCTGGCGGCGCTCTACTACATTGCCGATGTGGCGCTGGTGACTCCCATACGCGACGGCATGAACCTGGTGGCCAAAGAGTTCCTGGCGGTGAAGCGTACCAAACCCGGAGTGCTGATCCTTAGTGAGATGGCCGGAGCGGCTAACGAGCTCCGGGAGGCCATTATCGTGAATCCTACGGATACCCATGAGATAGAAGAGGCGTTGATGACGGCGCTTACCCTGCCCGTCAAAGAGCAGAAACGCCGCATGAAGGCCATGCAGGAGATCATCTCCACACAGACGGTGAAGCAGTGGGCTACGGACTTTATCAGTGAATTGCAGGGCGTGCGTAAGAAGAATCAGGAATTGCAGAAAAAACTGGTGGAGGAGAAAAACTTCGATACCATCCAAAAGATGTATGACGCTGCAAAGAAACGTTTGCTGATCCTAGACTATGACGGTACGTTGGTGAAATTCGTGAATAATCCCAAAGCTGCCTCGCCTCCGGTAGACTTGTTGCGCCTGTTGGAGGTGCTGGCCGGAGATCCGAAGAACGATGTGGTGATCAGTAGCGGCAGAGACAAGAAGACCCTGGACAAATGGTTGGGCAAGCTACCGGTGGGGCTATCTGCCGAACACGGTGCTTTTTATAAGGAAAAAGGGACGTGGCACGCGCGTACACAGCGGATGGAGTGGGACAAGGAGATCGTGGATATCATCCGGAACGCGGTGAAGCGTACGCCGGGGTCGCGCATGGAGGTGAAAGATACGGCGCTGGTGTGGCACTACAGGGATGTAGACTCGTGGCTGGCCGATCTGCGTATCACGCAGTTGCTCAACGCGCTGATCAACCCTGCTTCCCGCCTGAACCTGCAGATCATGAAGGGCAACAAGATCCTGGAGATCAAACAAAGTGAATTCAGTAAAGGATCGGAAGCGCTGCGTCTGATGAAAAAAGATACCTATGACCTGATCCTGGCCGTAGGCGACGACGCCACGGACGAAGAGATGTTTGCCACCCTGCCCAAAGAGGCGGTTACCATCAAAGTGGGAAAATGCTCGGCAACTGCTATGTACAACATCCCTACCCAGGAAGAAACGGTGCAGTTCCTCCAACTGCTGGCAGGTATGGAGAAACAGCAGCAGGCACACTGAGAGAGCCTGCTTGCAGATACCCGGAACGATCTAACCCACTGGCAGAGATGGATACACAGAGCATGGAGCATATTCTGAAGAACGAGAAAACCGGTTTGCTGATCAGTATACTGATCTTCATCGGATCGCTGGTGGTGTTGTTCCTGATGTACAGATATACCTTGCAACTGATCCGCAGGCGGATACACAAGAACCAGAAAGTAGGAGGTTTTGTGATAGGCCTTCTTAAACTTCCGCTGTTGTGGCTGTTGTTCTGGATCTTTCTGAGGATTCTCAATTCCACTACTTTCCTTTCGCGGTGGGACATTTCCAGAGATTTCGGACGCATCACGGATATCCTGGTGATCCTTTCCGTGGGCTGGATCCTGATCAAGATCATACGCGTGATCTTCTATTACTTAGAAAAGAAGCTGAACATCGCGGAGGAAGATAACCTGAATGCCCGTAAAGACCTCACCAAGATGAAACTCTTCGAGGGACTCATTGTGGCGTTGATCGTGGTGACCATTACTGCCGTATGTCTGATGACTTTTGAAAAAGTACGGGCGTTGGGAGTGAGCCTGCTGACCTCTGCCGGGATTGCCGGGATCGTGATCGGGTTTGCCGCGCAGAAAAGCCTGGCCACCCTCCTGGCAGGTATCCAGATCGCCATTACCCAACCGATCCGTCTGGACGATGTGGTGATCGTGGAGGGAGAGTGGGGCCGGATCGAAGAGATCACTTTTACCTATGTGGTGATCCGCATCTGGGACGAACGGCGACTGATTGTGCCGGTCAACTATTTCCTGGAAAAGCCTTTTCAGAACTGGACACGTACCACCTCTACCATCATGGGTACCGTATTTCTGTATGTGGATTATTCATTGCCCCTGGAACCTTTGCGGCAGCATCTGGACCTGTTGCTGAAAGACCATCCCAAGTGGGACCAGCGGGTAGCGAATATCCAGGTGACTCATACACAGGAGCGCTACAAGGAATTGCGTATTTTGCTGAGCAGCCGCAACTCTTCTTACAACTGGGACCTGCGGGTGGATATCCGGGAAAAGATGATCCATTTCATTCACCGCGAATATCCGGATAGTCTGGTGAGGGTGCGGGTGGAAGAGACCGCGCCTACTGATAATAATCATTAAAAGAAAGGAACATTTTCCTTTTCAATGAGTATACTTGCAAAGGAAATTGTTTTTCAACCGGAAATCAAAACAGAAAAGGATATGAGATCGACCAGTGATATTGTACGGAAAATGGCTTGGGGCAGTAAGATCAGCTATAAAGAAGAAAAGATGCGTATTGCTGCTGTGATCGCGGCCAAAGCGAAGAACGGCGAAGTGATCGGGGTAGGCTCCGGATCGACCTCTTACCTGACCCTTTGTGCCCTGGCGGAGCGCAGGCAGCGGGAGCAGCTTTCGCTGATGGCCATACCTACTTCCTTAGAAATATCTATGGCTTGCTGGCAGCTGGGCATACCCGTCACTACCCTGAACGAGTACCTGCCGGACTGGACTTTTGACGGGGCCGACGAGATAGATCCGCGCTGCAACCTGATCAAGGGGCGCGGCGGAGCGATGTTCAAAGAAAAACTCCTGATCCGTTCGAGTCCCCGGGTCTATATCCTGGGAGACAGCAGCAAGCGGGTGGAGCGCCTGGGAGAGCGTTTTCCTGTGCCGGTGGAGATCGTGCCTTTTTCCTTGTCCGTTGTAGAGCGGTCTCTGTCGCATCTGGCCCCGCAACGTATCGAACTGCGTATGGTAGAAGGGAAAGACGGTCCGGTGATCACGGAGAATGGCAATCTGATCTTAGATGTGTGGTTTGATCAGATCACTTCCGACCTAGAGAAAGAGATCAAGAGCATTACCGGAGTGGTAGAGAGTGGTCTTTTTCTGGATTATACCCATGTGGAAGCGATGTATGGGGAGACGTGTGTCTGACAAACAGCGCGGGCAAAACTCTTTACAACTTCCTGTGTGCTCCTTCTGGAAATACACGTATGATGTTGTTTTTTAACGACTTTTCTCTTTTTTCTTCTCTTGATTTATTATTTTTGTGGTGGTTGTGTGGCTGATACAGCCACAAAAGACAGTTTGCAGGCAACAGCTCCGGTTGGGCGGTGAGGTGCTTTCTCTTGTGTTCCGGCAGGCTGTTTTTCTTTACTGGAACGGGCGATACGCGGCAGGGTCATTCGTTGGCAAAAGCTGCCGGATCGCCGGTTGATAAACACACAAAACGATGCATATAGACCCGAAGATCTTACGTGAACTGAACCACGGCCAATCCGAGGCACTGGAAAAAATCTATCTCTGCTACAACGGTCGTATATATAACTTTATCCAAGGCATGATCAGAGACCCGGCCATATCCAAAGATCTCACCCAGGATGTTTTCCTCCAGGTATGGACCAAACGATCGGGGATAGATCCTGCGGGCAACTTCAACGGCTATCTCTTTACTATAGCCAGAAACATCGTTTATATGTATCTCCGCAGGGAACTGTTGTTTCAGAACTATCTGTTGGATCTGGAAGAGGAGGCTGCGAAAGACGATCTGGAAGCAGAGCGGAAGCTGGACGACGCGCTGGTGCGTGAACAGGTGATGAAGCTGATCGAAGAACTGCCCGAGGCACGCAGGAATATATTTCTCCTCTACTGGAAATCTGAAATGAGTTACCGGGAGATTGCTGACGTGCTCTCCCTCTCGGAAAAAACGGTGGCTACGCAGGTGCGCCGTTCGTTGCGGTTCCTCTGTGAGAGATTGGATAAAGTGCTCTTCCTTTGCCTGCTCTCCACGCTTTCAAACGGGTTTTAATTGTTAAACAATGTTTATTTTCTTCTTGTTTGTAGTCCTTTCTTTTTCATAGATCATATTCTTAGTAACAGCGGAAAAACAGATGAACTCTACCACAGACAGATACAGCATACTAATGGACAGATTCCTTCAGGGGCAAGCCACGGAGGAAGAGAGAAGGGCTCTGGCCGCGTGGATGGCCGAAGCCGAGCCCTGCGAAGAGTTCGATGCCTACTGCCGAGAGCGTTGGCACACCGGCAGTTCCGGGATCGACAGAGAGCTGGAGCAGGAGATGTGGCAGGTGATCTCCGCGAAGATAGAGAAGCCCCGTCGTCGGTTCCGGTTGGCTCCCCGGATGTATCGGATCACCATCTCCATCCTGTTGCCTCTCTGCCTGTGTATGGGCGGATATATTGGTTGGCATTCCTATTCGGAACAACAGAAGAGGGCGGATGCTTTTGAGGTATTGGCCGATAACGGGCAGAAAGCCTGCGTGATACTGCCCGACGGCAGCAAGGCATGGATCAATTCCGCTACCCGGTTGAAGTACGACCGGGTGAAGAACGAGCGTCGGGTGGCGCTGGAAGGGGAAGCCTACTTCGAGGTGGCTAAAGACGCGAAGAATAAATTTGTTGTTCATTGCCAGGGGGTGAATGTAGAGGCACTGGGCACCGCTTTCAATGTGAAGGGATATGCTGCCGACGGGTCGGTGTCCGTAGCCCTGCTCGAAGGGAGTGTGAAAGTCTACAACGAAACCCACAGTGCGACGCTCAGTCCCAATCAGTGTCTGACCTTTGTGAAAGAGGAAAATACCTTCGCGAGGTCCGAGATCAGAGACGAACGGGAGATTGACTTCTGGCGGAGGAACATTCTTTACTTCCGGTCGGCCACCCTGGGCGAGATCGCCACCACTCTGGAGAGAATGTACGGCGTGACGATCCGGTTTGCGGATGAAGAACTGAAAGACATACCTTTCTCGGGAGGTATCCGCAACGCCAGCCTCAACAACGTGTTCCATATCTTCAGCCTGAGTTACCCGATCAGCTATACCATAGATAATGATGTAATCACTATAGTCAGTGCACAGACACCGTGAAACAGAATGAAAAACAAAGTTGAACCTTAAAAAACCAGAGAACCGATGAAGAAAAGTACCTGAGAAAAGAAGAGGTAGAATTGTGCTGCAACACAATCCTACCTGGATTCATACATTTTGTTCAGATTGATTGACAATCTCTATGCAAAAGTAAGCAATTGAGTGCAGTTGATCATCAAACCTTCCGATTTTAATCATTTAATTAATCTTAAATCAGTTATACTTATGGTGAATAAGATATATCGGACAGGCAGGTTTCTCCTGCTGAGTGGATTCTTTTGCCTTTTTTCCTGCGGTCTGCACGCGCAGATTACCGTTAGGCTTACCCATCAAAGCATCAAACGTGTGATAGAGACCATCGAGAAGTCGGAGGGGTATAGCTTTTTCTATACCGATCAGCTTCCCGGTCTGGATCAGATCGTCAGTATCCAGGTCTCCGACGAGCCTATAGAATCCGTACTGACCCAATTGTTCCGTAACACAAACATTACTTATCAAATAGAACCCGGAAATCAGGTGGTTCTCAGTCTCAGAACGCAGGCCGAACCCGACCCTCCCGCGGGCAGGCCCATTACCGGACGCGTTACTGACCGGGCCGGTGTGCCTCTGATTGGTGCTACCGTTACCACAGAAGATGCTCTACAGGGGGCGATCACGGATATCGATGGCAACTACCGGATCGACGCGCTGCCGGGCACTACGATCCATATCTCCTACATCGGATACAAGCCTGCCTCGGTGAGAGTGACTGCCCGCAACAGCTACGACATTGTGTTGCAGGAAGACGCCGAATTGCTGGAGGAGGTGGTAGTTATTGGATACGGGGCCATGCGACGGAAAGACATCACTACCGCGGTCTCTGTGATCAGTACGGAAGATATCGACAAACGCCCGGTGATCTCCGCGGCACAGGCCTTGCAGGGTAAGGGTGCCGGCATACAGGTGGTACAGCCCTCCGGCGAGCCGGGGGCGGGACTTAGCATCCGTGTGCGGGGAGCCACCTCCGTACAGGCATCCAATGAACCCCTCTATGTGGTAGACGGAATGCCTATGGATGACATTTCTTACCTGAGCCCCAACGATATCGAAAACATGCAGGTGCTTAAAGACGCCTCTTCGGCAGCTATCTACGGAGCACGGGCCGCCAACGGAGTGGTGCTGATCACCACCAAACGCGGCAGGGTAGGTGAAGCGAAGGTCAAGCTGAGCGCCTTCACAGGGATCTCTCAGCTGGGCAGAAAGATCCACGCATTGAATACCGAAGAGTACAAGGAGCTGATGAAAGACCTGAAACAGGTGACTAATACAGTACCTAATATCCCCGAGGACGAGAACCGGTATGTAGACTGGACAGATAAATTCTTCAAAACGGGGCTGACGCAGAACTATCAGGTCTCTGTGGCCAACGGTACCGACAAAGTACAATACATGGTATCCGGCGGATATACCGATGAAGAGGGTATTGTGCGAAAATCACAATTCAACCGCTATAATTTCCGTGCCAACATAGACAGTCAGCAGACCAGTTGGCTTCAGATGGCTCTGAATCTCTCCTATTCCCGGACCAAAGGTCAGTGGGTCAACTCCAACGGCAGCTCCCTGCGATCGGGGTCTATCCTGTCTGTGATCAATACGCCGCCCTTTATGCAGGAGTGGGATCCCGACAATCCCGGGCAGTACGATGAATCGGCCTACGGATCGCGTATCCTGAACCCGCTGGCGGCCAATGCTCCGGACAATGTGACCTCGACCGACTTTTTCAAAGGTTCTGCCGGCTTTACGGTAGATCTGTACAAGGGGCTGAAGTTTAAGACCACCTTCGGTATGGATCTCTATCACGAGCGCTGGAACTATTATCTGGACCCGGTATCGACCGTAGAAGGGCGCGCTACCAAAGGCAGGGTGGAAGAGAGCTTTTCGCGGAACGTAGAGTGGTTGCTGGAAAACCTGTTGACGTACGACTATAGTAAGAACGGCCACCAGCTCTCTGCTATGGGAGGAGCCACACAGCAGCACGCACAATACAACGGGCAATACATGGCCGGGTTCGATCTTTCTCCTTCCTATCCCAACCTGCGCTCTATCAACGCGGCCAATCAGATAGACAAAGACGCCGCCAGTTCGTCGGCATCGGCCTGGTCCCTGGCCTCCTTCCTGGGGCGTGTGGCATACAACTACAACAGCAAATACCTGCTTACCGTGAATTTCCGTGCCGATGGCTCGTCGCGCTTTGCTCCCGGACACCGGTGGGGGTACTTCCCCTCTGTATCGGCCGGATGGCGTATCTCCGACGAGAGATTTATGGAACCCCTGAAAGACCGGATCAGCGATATGAAACTCCGGGTGGGGTGGGGCCTCAACGGCAACCAGGCCGGGATCGGCAATTATGCCTATCTGGCACAGATGCGGGCCAGCCGCGTGGCACCTACTACAGACAATCTCTATCCGGGCATGGCTATCTATCCCGGGTCGGGAGCCAATAAAGAACTCACCTGGGAGAAGACCATGCAATGGAACGCGGGGCTGGATCTGCAACTGTTCGGTTCGCGGCTGAACGTGACCTTCGACGCCTATTGCAAAAAGACCACAGATCTGTTGCTTACCGTGAGCCTGCCCGATAACGTGAATCTGCCCGGCGGTATCACCCGCAACGACGGTGAGATGGTGAATAAAGGGATGGAATGGATGATCTCTTCCCAGAACCTGCGCGGTAAGTTCAGTTGGGATACCGATTTCAATATCTCGTTCAACCGCAACAAGCTGACCCGACTGGGACTCAACAAAGTCTATTATTATGCCGAGATGTACGAGACCCGCGAGCAGGCGGTGGTCTTGCGCGAAGGGTTGCCGTTGGGGACCTTTTACGGCTATGTGGCCAAAGGGGTAGATCCGGAAACCGGAGATGTGATCTATGAAGATCTCAACGGCAATGGCGAGATCGATCCGGGCGACCGTACCGAGATCGGTTGTGCGCAGCCCGATTTTATTTACGGGATGACAAATACATTCCGCTACAAAGGTTTCTCTTTCTCCTTCTTCCTGCAGGGAAGCCAGGGCAACGATATTTTCAATGCTTCCAGGATAGATATGGAGGGAATGATGGACTTCCGCAACCAGTCTAAAGCGGTGTTGGATCGCTGGAAACGTCCGGGCATGGTCACCGATATACCGCGGGTGGGCAATGCGGAGAATATACACAACTCTACCCGGTTTGTAGAAGACGGCTCTTACCTGCGTCTGAAGACAGTGACACTCTCCTATGATTTTCAGCGCAAATTGCTGAAGAAGATGCGTCTGTCGAAGTTGCAACTCTATGCTACCGCTCAGAACCTCTTCACCCTGACCCGATATTCCGGGTATGATCCGGAGGTAAACGCCTACGGAGGCAGTGCCGTGATACAGGGGGTAGACTATGGGACGTATCCGCAATCCAAATCGTTTGTTTTCGGTCTGAATGTCGAATTTTAAATGTGCCAAGATGAAGAAGAACATACTATACACCGCTTTGTGCATGGCCCAGATCTGTTTATTGGGCGCGTGCAGTGATTTCCTGAACGAGCAGCCACAGTCCGACTTTACCAACGACGGCAGTGGGGGAGACGGGCTCACCTCCAAGTACCTGAACCTGGCGGATGCCGAAGCCGAATTGCAGGGGGCCTACGAGAATTTCAAAAATGACATCTTCCAGATGGAGAACTATACGATCAATGACATACAGTCGGACAACTGCTACGTCGGTGGCGACGGTACCAACGAAGAGGCGGTGGGGATGCTTCGGCTGAGCCCGACCAACGCGAAAGTATCGCTGGTGTGGGCGCAGTACTACTCGATGTCGGGTACAGCCACCAATGTCATAGAGAATACCCGGCTGATGGAGTCTGCCGCCATACAAGAGGCAGACCGTAACCGCATCATGGCCGAGGCGAAGTTTATCCGTGCATGGGCCTGTTTCGATATGGTGCGTCTGTGGGGCGATCTGCCTATGGTGACGCAACTGATCCCGACCATCACGGCCGAGAATCTGGAAGAGTGGTATCCGGTGATGTACCCGGAGCGCACGCCGGAAGAGGAGATCTACCGGCAGATCATAGACGATCTCGACGAGGCAGGCACCATCCGGTACCTCGAAAGCATGAATAAAGGGGCCTTTCAGGCAACTAAAGGAGCAGCCTACGGTCTGTTGGCCAAGGTATGGGCTACCCGGGGAGAAAAAAGCAGCCGAAACTACAGCGAAGTGATCCGCTATTGCGATAAGGCTATCGCTGAGGGCTACCGGCTGACAGATCGTTTTGAAGAACTGTGGGACTCCAACAACAAGTTCACCTCGGAAAGTATGTTCGAGGTCTACTACACGACCGATGCTCCCAACTGGGCCTACTGGACGTTGCTGAAAGAGGCCGACGGAACAGTGAGCTGGAGACGCTATTGTACGCCTTCGCACGATCTGATCGCGAAGTATGATACGGAAAAAGACCAGCGTTATGCCTCCGGTATTCTCTGGAAAGAGGCCCCCTATGATGTTTATTATCCGGCTGATAATTATCCGTTTGCCTATAAGATCCGTGAAAAGAACTCGGACATCATCCTGATGTGTCTGGCCGATATCCTGTTGCTGAAAGCCGAAGCACTGGTAGAGATGAACCAGGTGGCCGAAGCCATAGAGATCGTGAACCAGGTGCGCCGGCGTGCCGGACTGGATGGGTTGCCTGTGGGTATGTCTCAGTCTGAGGCGCGGCTTGCTGTGGAGAACGAACGCCAGCTGGAACTCTTTATGGAAGGCCAGCGCTGGTACGACCTGCTCCGCAACGAGCGTATGCTGGAGGTCATGAGAAACCACAGAGACGCCCAGGGAAACCTCTTCCTGCAAGGCCTGGAGGCATACAGGGCCAAGTGGCCGTTGCCACAGGGCGAGATGGACAAGAACACCCGTCTGGTTCAGAACGAGGGGTATTAATAAGCATTAGCTTTTCAATCTAAAAACGTAGAAACATGAAACAGATATATACATTCTTTATGGGGTATTGTGTTGCCCTCCTGTTTGCCGGGTGCAACGAAGATACGGGCCGGGTGGTCTATCCCTACTCCTGTCCGCAGATGTCTGGCCTCACCTTCTCCTTTACGGAAGAGGTGACCACCACCGATTCGATCTGGTTTTCCGTGGAGATCACGGACCCCGAGACCCCGCTCTCTACGCTGGAAGTAGAGGTGACCCAGGGAGAACAGGAGATCTTCAGCGGTTCCATACGTACGGCAGGCTATACCACTCAGGTCAGCAGATACGGCATATACATCCCGTTTACCTCTCAGATGGAAGAGGGCGAAGCCCGCATCACGCTCACCGCCATCAATGTAGAAGGCAGTGAAGCGCGGGAGACAAAGACCTTCACCATCAGGCGACCGCAGATCCCTCAGACGATCTATCTGCACTACGCCGATCAGGTGATACCCATGACACGCGATGCAGACAACCCCTATGCGTATGTCTCCGCGGCGGGCGACTATCCGAATACGTGGAGCGGAAAGATATCAACCGCCGGATCACTGGCCGCTTCTGATCTGATCTGGGGATATGCCGAAACGAATAACCAGGCAGAACTGGTGTCGGCTACGGGTGCCGGATTCTCCTTCAACTTCCCTGACTGGCAGATAGATCGCGTCACCTTCAATACATTTACCTTTCGCCTGGGGGTTATCGGTTTCCAGAAAGACATACGCATTGGCGGTGTACTGCTCGAAGCGTCCGACGGCTACTTCCAGGCCGGTATCTCCTTTGTACAGGGAGAGGAGGTCGAAGTGACCGGCATCGAAGACCTCGAGGGGGCGTACAACCGCGACTTCTTCGACTACGATCCGCAGACGGGCAAGCTCACCTTCCTGCGCGAGAGTGGCTATTGGGAGGTATACTACTCTTCGGTCTACAACTACATCTGGGTGACCCGCATGGACGATGTAGCTCCGGATGCTTTCTGGCTCGTAGGGCATGGGTTTATCTGCGCGCCTGTGTGGCACGAAGATTTTGACTACGACGGATGGTATACGGATGAGGTCGCTCGCCTGGGCTATGTGGTGAAGATCGCCGAGCATACCTATCAGACGACTATCTATCTGAATGATACCCACGAGTGGGATTCGTTCGAGATAGAAATCTACAGCGACCGGGAGTGGGAGAAGAACGGAGGTATGGAACTGCAGGAAGGCTCGCTCTCCGGAGATGTCACAGGGTTTGCCGTATCCGGCTCCAACGGCTTCACCAATGCCGAAGGATTTGTACCGGGTTACTACCGCCTCACGTTCGATACCTCGGAAGGCGTGTCCCGTGAGAAGATGTTTATAGAGCGTATCGGTGATGAACCAAACAAATAAAACAACAATGAATACCAGACACATGAATTACGGACTGGGCTTGCTGTTGATTCTTTTTCTGACCGCGTGTGCGGGAGCGGGAACTTCGGTTCCCGTCTCCCTGACGTGGTACGACGGAGAATATGACGCGCAGACCCGGTGCTACGACAATACCTTTGTCATCAAAAATATCTCCGGCCAAGAGATCGGCCGGGAGTGGACGATCTATTATTCGCAGCTGCCCCGGGATATTCACAGCATAGCCTCCGGGAAGATCGGAATAGAGCTTATCCATGCCAACTATTTCCGGATCTTTCCTACGGAGCACTACACTCCCCTGAGACCGGGAGACTCCTTAGTGGTCCGCTATCAGGTAACTCACCCTACCCCCAACGTTTCGCAACAGCCCGAAGGCTGCTACTGGGTTTCTGCCACAGCAGGCAGGGAACACAAGCCGGTGGCGATAGACCTGTGCGTGAGGCAGCGACCCGACGCGGAGAAACTGTCTGCCGCTCACCTGTCCCGCCTCTATGCCAGCAACGAAGCCCTGTGTGCGGGATCGGTTATCTGGGAACAGTCAGAGATCATCCCCACAGTAAAACATAGGACGGAGCGGGAAGGTGCGCTCACCGTTCCCACGCAGGTCTCCCTGCTCTATAGCAATGAACTCTCCCGGGAAGCCCACATTTTGCAGGAAAAGCTCACCCGGCTCTACCGGATAGAGGTGTCTGAGGTGGCTCCTGTGAGCATCCGGCTCAACCTGCTGTCGGATACTTCCGTGCACCAGGAGTGGTACAGTCTGCGGGTAGATACGGATCAGATCGTGATAGAAGGGGTTACCCCTCACGGGGTATTCAACGGCACGCAGACCCTGCTGTCGCTATGGAAGGGGCGTCAGCGCCCGGATGAACTGAAGTGTGTCTCCATCACAGACTATCCCGATCTGGACTACCGCGGCTTTATGGTAGATATCGCCCGCAACTTCACCTCCGTCTCGGATCTGAAAAGACTGATCGACGTGATGGCTTCTTACAAGATCAATGTGTTGCATTTCCACTTCGCGGACGATGAAGGGTGGAGGCTACAGATCCCCGGTCTGGAAGAACTCACGGAAGTAGGTTCCCGCAGAGGGCATACACTTGACGAGTCTGCCCATCTCTATCCCGGCTACGACGGCGGATACGATCCGGACGCGCCTACGCCGGGCAACGGCTACTACAGCCGGGAAGAGTTTATAGACCTACTCAGGTACGCGGCGGCCCGGCACGTCCGTGTGATCCCGGAGATTGAATCTCCCGGACATGCCCGTGCGGCCATTGTCTCCATGAAGGCCCGGTACAACAGATACAAGGGCAAAGACGACCGGAAGGCGTATGAGTACTTGCTCAGTGACACGGAAGACACATCGGTATATGTATCTGCCCAGTCCTACACAGACAATGTGATGTGTGTGGCCCTCCCGTCGGTCTATGCCTTTATGGAAAAAGTGATCCGTGAGATCCAGGCCATGTATGCGGAGGCAGGGGTGGAACTGTCGGCCCTTCATATCGGTGGCGACGAAGTACCCGCAGGTGCGTGGGAAGGCTCACCGCTGTGCAAGCAGTTGATGCGGGAAAAAGGGATGACAGATACACACGAACTCTTTGAATACTTCTACACGCAGGTGACCGCTTTGCTGCGGGAGAAAGGCATCCCCTTCCAGGGATGGCAGGAGGTGGCGCTGAACAACCGGCCCGATACCGAGGCACAATTGCTGCGCAACGCCGCGGGCATTCATTGCTGGAACACGGTGGCCGAGTGGGGAGAAGACGACATCCCCTATCGCCTGGCAGACAAAGGCTATCCGGTGATCCTTTGCAATGTGAACAACTTCTACATGGACCTGACCTACAGTCCCCACTACGACGAACCGGGACACTCCTGGGGCGGGTATGTAGACGAGCGGAAAGCCTTCAGCATGCTGCCCTTCTCTGTCTACCGCTCGTCACGCGTCAATATCGCAGGCGATCCGCTGGACCTCGATAGCGTGGAGCGGGGTAAGGTACCGTTGAAGCCCGAAAACCGACCCTTGATCCGGGGCGTACAGGCGCAACTGTTTGCCGAAACCATCCGGGACTTCACTATGGTACAGTACTATTACTTCCCGAAAATACTGGGCCTGACAGAGCGGGGCTGGCACGCGCACCCTGCCTGGGAGGCGTTGCGCGGAAAACAGGAAGAAGAGGCATTCAACAGAGATCTTTCGCGTTTCTACGCGCTCATCAGCGACCGCGAGATGCCCTATCTGCACAGTATAGGTATCCATTTCCGATTGCCCCACCCCGGACTGATGACCGACGGTGAATTCCTGTATGCCAATACCTCTGTCCGGGGGGCGCAGATCCACTATACCACAGACGGAACAGAGCCTACCACCGCTTCACCGGTGTGGACCAAGCCGGTGCCTTTCAGCGGTGGGACGGTCAAAGCCTGCGTCTGCTACTTAGATAAGAAAAGTCTGACAAGTACCCTCACCACCCAAAACCAACCGTTATGAAACCTACGTATATATCCACAGTCGTAAGAAGTTTATTTATCCTTCTGACAGCGCAATTGTTTCCTTTAGTTTCCTGTGCAGACAATGCCGACAACCTACCCCGACAGCTCCCGCTTTCGCGGGTGTCGGTGATCCCGCTGCCGCAAACACTGATACACGGAGCCGGCAACGTAGCCTTTCCGCAGCAGGTATCCGTGAGCACCGGCCTCACCGGTATGCCCGCCACACTGTTGAAAGAGAGCCTGACAGCAGTCATGGGCGGAGCCCCTGCCGAGGCCACCAACGAACAGGCTTTTATACGCGTCTTCACAGACAACACCTTGCCCGAGGAGGGTTACCGCATCCAGGTAGATGAGACCGGATGCAACCTCTATTACCGCACCCAGGAAGGATTGCTCTGGGGGGTGCAGACCTTGCGGCAGATCGTCTTGCAACACAAGGTGTCAGACGATGGTACCCGGAGCATACCCATGCTGATGGTGACCGATAGCCCTCAGAAAACCTGGCGCGGATTTCACCTCGATGTCTCCCGGCACATGTTCACTCCGGAATTCCTGAAAAAGGTGGTAGACTGTCTCTCCTTCTACAAGATCAACAAACTCCAGCTCCACCTCAACGACGATCAGGGGTGGCGCGTAGAGATCAGAAAATATCCCGAGCTCACCACCATCGGAGGCTGGCGCGAGTTTGACGAGTACGACAAACGCTGCATGGAACTGGCCCATACCGACAGGACTTACGAGATAGACTCCCGCTTTGTCCGCAACGACAATGAATACGGTGGCTACTACACCCGGGACGAACTCAAAGATCTCATAGCGTATGCCACCGCCAGAGGCATAGAGGTGATCCCGGAAATAGATATGCCGGGGCATTTCTCCTCGGCCATACGCGCTTTTCCCTTCCTCTCCTGTACGGGTGAGGCCGGCTGGGGCGATGAGTTCTCCTGGCCTGTGTGTGCCGGACAGACAGACAACTACTCTTTCTATACCGACATCATCGACGAGGTAGCCGACCTGTTTCCGGGCAGGTACTTCCATATCGGAGCAGATGAAGTAGAGAAGGACAACTGGAAAGTATGCCCGCATTGCCAGGCGCTGATCCGGGAAAAGGGACTGATGAATGTAGACGGTCTGCAAAATTACTTCGTAAGGCACATGGCCGATTACGTAAGGAGTGAAAAAGGAAAGCAGGTGATGGCCTGGGACGATGCCTTTATTGCCCGCGATCCGCAGGATTTGTTGTATACCTACTGGCGCGACTGGCTGGCAGACCAGCCGGGTAAGATCACCCAGCAGGGCCTGCCGATCGTGTTTATGGAGTGGGGACGTTTCTACCTGAGCGCTACTCCCTCCGACAGGCACCTGAAGTCGCTCTACGAATTTGAGTTCGAACCTCAGTTTCCCGGAGTGGTGCAAAGCAATGTGGTCGGTTTCCAGGCTTGTGTCTGGACAGAGATGATCCCCAACGAACGTAAGTTCGGACAGCATGTCTTTCCCGCCTTACAGGCATTCTCCGAAGTGGCCTGGGGCAGCGAACGCGATTGGGAAGGTTTTACCACCCGCTTGCCGTGGCACCTGGGGTGGCTTACACAGAACGGTTTCTACTCGCGTACGCCCGATTTTATGAACTGATCCAAACAACCTGTTGTCATGAAAACCAGTCGCTTGCTATCGTTGGACGTTCTGCGTGGTATCACCATTGCAGGCATGATCTTAGTAAACAATCCCGGTAGTTGGGGGAGCATGTATGCTCCCCTGCAACACGCCGTCTGGCACGGGCTCACCCCTACGGACCTGATCTTTCCGTTCTTTATGTACATCATGGGGATCTCTACCTACATCTCGCTGTGCAAGTATCACTTCGCGTACAGCCCTTCTACCCTGGGAAAGATAGTCAGACGCACCTGTCTCATCTTCCTGATCGGGCTGGGGCTCTCCTGGCTCTCTGTCTCCTTCGCCACCTGGCACAATCTGGCCGCCGCAGACCTCGGTGGGTGGGAAAGGCTGGGGCAGTCGGTCAGTAACTTGGCACACCTGCGCATCCTGGGGGTGATGCAACGCCTGGCACTCACCTACGGAGCGGCTTCGCTGATCGCCCTCTGGGTCAGGCACCGGTATATCCCCTGTCTGATCATCGGTATATTGCTGGGCTATTTTTTCCTTTTGTTCTTCGGCCACGGGTTCGATGCCGACAGCCACAACATACTTGCTATCGTAGATCAGAAGATACTCGGCCCGGATCATATGTTTGTGGAGTTTGGGTTGGATCCCGAAGGTGTGTTGAGCACATTGCCTTCGGTGGCCCACGTGCTGATCGGGTTCTGTTGCGGCAAGGTGCTTATGGATCTCAAAGACAATACGCAGCGGATGCTGCGGTTGTTCCTTATCGGAGCTTTCCTTGCCTTTACCGGGTATCTGTTGAGCTACGGCTGCCCTGTCAACAAAAAGATATGGTCTCCCACCTATGTGTTGATTACCTGCGGCATGGCCTCCACCCTACTGGCTGTATGGATATGGATCATTGATGTAAAAGGAAAGCAGACCTGGTGCCGGCCCTTCGAGGCTTTTGGAGTGAATCCGCTGTTTATCTATGTATTCGCGGGAGTGCTGGCCACTATGTTGCAGAGCACCTATCTCCGTATCGGAGATACCTCCTGTTCTGTCACAGACTGTATATACGCCAGGTGGCTCGAACCGCTGCTGGGGAGCTATCCGGCCTCTTTCGTCTATGCATTGTTGTTTGTTTCCGTCACCTGGCTGGTAGGGTATATACTCTACAGGAAACGCATATACATCAAGATATAAGCACCGTTTACAAAATGACAGAATGATAAAAACGACTGTCAGGGTTGGCTTATTCCGCTCCGCTGTTTTGTGAATTCAGAATCACGCAGGGAATACACGCTTGAGATCAGTCCGATGTTTGTCTCAGGTCGAAATCAGTAGCAGGATGTTGCTGGATTTGGGTTTATGGTTTGCAATAGATACTCTTTTGCTGAATAAAGAGCGTTTTTGTAATTTAATACATAGCTTGGAATGGATAGCTTCCGGAAGATTTATTCTCTTTTTACTACAAAAAAACGCTTTGGTTGTATAACTTAGACATAAACTGTGTATGGTCTCTTTGTAGAGTGTGCATAGACTATAGATCTTCTATGCACACTCTATGACTAAACTATGCACATTCTATCTGCAAGAATATTCTTTTTTATTCTGTTTTCTGCAAAAAAATAAAGTAATTCCGGATAGATATACATTTTTCCTTTTCCATGCCCTGCTGAAAGGCTATAAAACACTCTTGTAAGAATTAGTGAAAGGATCGGTTTTCCGGATATTTGTTGCGAAAAGGGGCTTTTCCGATGCAACATGTAAGTTCTGGAAATAGAGACTGTCAGTCGGTTTTTGAGACTGCTTTTCAGGGTAGATCTGTTGTTTTTCTCCGCTACCTGAAATATCCTGAAAACTTGTTTGGTAGGAAGGATTGTCTGCTTTCTTTATCTGTCATAATAAAATGCCTTTTTTCTGTATGATTGAAGTTCGGATATTTTCTATGAATTGATTTGTATGTAATACAAACGGAGATTCTCTGTGGATACTTAAGTCTCTTATCTTTTCGGTCTTTATATGATGTATGGACGGGATATTCGGAATTGAATAGCGATATATACTCATGTCGTGTTTTCTTCCTGACTTAAAAACTGTTTAAATTATGAGTCAATTAGGTATTCCTCACAAGCGTTACAGTGATGATTTTAAGATGATGGTTGTTCAGGAAGCTCTCTCTGGTACTATCAGTAAACGTGGTATTTGTCGTAAATATTCTTTGTCCGACTACAGTCTTCTTCGCTCCTGGATTCGTATCTTTGCTCCTGATAGTCTTATAAAAGAACCGGTTATGACTGACAAAGACGAACAGCAAAAAGAAATTGAGCGTTTAAAAACACTTCTTGCTCAGCGGGAGTTAGAGCTCAAACCTGATAAGATGTGTGCCGACTTTTTAGATGAAATGATCGATGTTGCCGAGGAGATGTTCCAGATCCCGCCCGGTACGAAAAAAAGCTGCCACCAAACAATAAACCGGGAAAAGCGGGCTCAGGCGATGTAGCGATGATGCTACGCCGAACCCTGGACGCTACGCCGGACTTCGTTGCGGAGTGGGGTTGTTTCCTTCATTGCAGATCCGGTGAGGAAATACGGACAACTTATCAGTTGGATGTTTTCTTTTTTGGGAGGTTATTGATAAATTTGTAAATGAAATAAAACGGTGCTTATATGGAAAACGCTAAAATAGATCATATTGTCCGGAGGATATGGGATGTGATTAAAAAGGAGGAGTTGTCTGATTTTGAAGCGGTCGAGCAAATTGCCTGCCTTTTACTGATCTGGGAAGGTTTTCTGGGTTTTCGTTCTGAGAGGTATGGTTGGGAGGAGGTCCTTTCTCAGCATCCCGGTATCTATCAGGAGAAAGTCCGGAGCATCCTGGACTCGTGGAGGGACAGGTTCCGGTTTTATGGACTTCATCCGGAACTAAAAGTCAGCAGCCCTGCTTTGTCCTTTATGCTGAAATCTTTTATGGATTTATACCGTGAGATGGATAGCGACCGGAAAGAGTTGGATAGGACCGGATTCCTCCCTGCAGGTTTTATCCTGAATCTTTTCCTGCATAAAATAAACTGGAGTTACACTAAAAACGAGGTCTGGCTACCCAGACACATTATAAAGCTGATGGTTGCCCTGGCTGATCCACAGAAAAAGGACCGGATATTAGATCCTGCCTGCGGAACGGGTGGTTTTCTGCTGACTGCCGGTGAGCATGTGGTGGCAAGACAACATTCGGGAGGCATAGATGAAGACGGATTCCCCTATCCGGATATAGATGGGAATGTGCGCTATGATTTCTTATCATCCAGTCAGGGAATAGAAAGATCGGAGAAATTGTACTGCCTGGCCGTTTATAATTTATTGTTGAATGGGGTAAAAACACCTCTTATCTCTAAAGATGACTTTTTGGCCCGTATGCCGTTGGAGAAGTTTGACCTGGTGTTGGCAAATCCCCCTTTTGGGCTGAAGGTAGATTTCAGGAGGCATGACTCCCGGTTTAATACTCACTATTCGGATGTGTTGTTTATCGAACAGATCTCTGAGAATCTGATGACAGGAGAAGGACGTGCAGTTGTCATTATGCCGGAAAATTTCTTAACCAATCAATCCAATTCGTATGTGGCATGCCGGGAGTATCTCATACGGGAGCACACACTGGAGGCGGTGGTTTCTTTACCGTCCGGAATTTTCAGACCCCATACGAATGGCAAGTCGGCTATTTTGATCTTTCGCCGCCAAAGTATAGAACAGCCTTATCCGGTCTGGTTTGCCGATCTTCAGTCGGATGGTTATTCGTTGGATTCAAACCGGCGGCGTATGCAGGGAAACCCATTGCCTGAGATGGTGAAGATGTTTCAGGAACGAAACCCATCCCGGGAGAAGGACGAAGACGACACTTCCTTTTTTGTATCCTCTGAAGAGATTGAGAGAAACAAATGGCAGCTTAGCTATACGCTCTACAGAACGGAGCCGTATATCAAACAGCACCTGAGACCTCCCGGACAGTTGATGGATGAGATCTTACGGCTGGAGCAGGAGATTGTAGAAGATTTGCAAAAACTGAGGAATATAGCGCCATGGATAGAATCAAATTAAAACATCTCCTTGCTTTTGACTCCTGTTCCGGCAAACCCGGGAGGGATGAGATCAACCTCTTTCCCCGTTCTCTTTTTGGACTACCGTCTATGATATGGATGGACAAAAGTTCTCTCCTCTACTTTAATAATAAGCAAAAAGGAGTGGTGACTTTATTAAAGGATGAGATACCGGAAGAAGGAGTGTTTGCCAGGTTGAGAGACCCGGACAGGACAGATATCCGTTATATTTATTATTATTTCCTGACCCACACGGATATACTGGAAAAGGGATTTTTCAGGTCGGCAAAGAAGTACCGCACCTACCTGGAGGAGTTGGAAATCCCTTTCAGAGTGCCGGAAAAACAGGCTGAGGTGGTGGCTATACTGGAAACCATTCAGGGTTTAATAAGGAAGAGAAAAGAGCTTATAGAGGTATGGACCGAATATCCCGGATCTTGTTTCCTGGAATGTTTTGGTGATCCGGTATTAGAGAGAAAGATACCCGGACGTGTATGCCTGAGTGAGGTGGTATCGTTCCGGTTAGGGAAGAATCCGGCTTCGGAGGATAGGTGTTGCCAGGGGGTAGATGAGTTTGGATTGCTGATTCAGAGTGCTGTTTCAAAGGGAGAATTTTTTCCGGAATACCATAAGAATATTATAGCCCGTGATCAGGTGAACAGGGATCTTCTGATCCGTCAGGGAGACCTGCTGATGGCAGTGAAAAATACGCCTAAGCTGGTGGGCACTACTGCCTATGTATTTGAGGAGGTCTCCCATCTGCTTTTCCCACGGGATATTTGCCGGTTGGATTATGACAAGCAAAAGGTTAGCGGGATATATCTTCATTACTTACTGAATGATGCTAATTTCCGGAAGCTGGTGAGGAAATACAGGACGGGCACACTGGATAGTATGTCCAATCTTCCCCTATATAACCTGGAAAAAATCGAAATTCCCCTCCCGGAACTAAAAGCACAAAAGGAGTTTGAAGAGATGGCTTTATTTGCTTATTCCAATAAGAAAAAGTGCGTCAAACAACTGGCCGAACTAGAGGAACTGTTGCAGGCTACGGGACAATTGATGTTTAGTGATGATTTTGATCCGCAGACAATGGGCAATCTTTTTGCGTTGCTGGAATCTATGGAGTTGGAAGATATCAGTAACCACGTGCCCCGTTTCAAAAGCAACCGCATAGTGGGCGAGTTGATAGACCTTATTTCGCACCGGGAAGGATCCTTTCAGACACAGGCACTCTACGAAAAAGCAAAAGTGGTCCTTTTCGCTTTGCTGAAAGAGGGCTACGTGCAACAGAAGTATGACGAAGTAACGAACCAAATGACCCTTTTCAAGCCATGAAATTAATCCGGTTTACTATAGGAAAAATGGCTGCAGACAAACAATTCCGCAGCCTCTATCCCGGTTTTGAAGTCGTGTTCCGCCTGCCGCAGGAAGAATCTCCGGAGGCACTGGATGCCTTCAACCCTTTCTGTCTGGCCGGACTCAATGGAACAGGTAAATCCAATGTGCTCGAAGCCCTGGCCGCCATCTTTTTCCATCTCGAATGTTGCGTGGCGCGGTTTCGTCCCCAAAGTTTTAAAACCTTCGATCCGGCTCAGTGCCATCCCTGTGCCTTTACGCTCGAATACCTGATCCAGCGTAGCGGGGAGAGACCGGCCGTAGAGAATTTTGACCGCGTATTGATCACGAAAGAAGAGGGGTGTCCTCCGCGGATGCAGGTCAAACCTTTTACAGGCGATGCGATGGATTATGAGGAGATCTCTCTGAAGCCATACGAAGAGAACGGATTTCCCAAAGCCGCTCCCGGAAAGGCCTACCTGCCCGATATTGTGATTGGCTACTCTTCCGGCGAAAACGAAATACTCAGCATCCCATTCCTGAAAAGCCGCCTGATCAATTACGATAAATACCGTCAGGATTATTTTTCCAAATACCGCTACGAGAGGCCCGAAAACAGCCTGATCTACATAGACGAAGGCATGAGCCAGGCCGTGCTGCTAAGCTGCCTGCTGTTTGAAGAACAGGGATCGACCCTGCAATTCCTCATACGCGAGCTCAAACTGCTGGATATTGTCAGCTTTCGCATGAATATCAATGTGCAGCTGATGGCCAACCTTCCGGCCACAAGTCCGGAAACAGCCCCTGTTACAGCCCATATCGCGTCGTTGCTGGAAGAGATAAAAAAGAGCGCCACCTGTTGGTTTGAAGACCCGCGGAAAGAGATGACGGTCCTTACACTCGATTTCCTCGTCAATAAGGAAACCCGGACAGCTTTCCGTAAGCTTTTCCGCAACTCTTTTGACTGTTTCCGTTTCTTTCAGATGCTATACGAACTGAATGCCTGCTTCCTCGACGAAACCATGAAGCGGGAAGTGTACCAATCCAAAGGCATCTACACACAGGGAAAACTCCCTCAGCCTGATCCGCAACAGGATGTATTTCACTTCCTCGATTTCCTGATCCTGAAGGAGGTGCGTGCCGGAGAGCCACCCAAAGAGTTACTATTGAAAGAGTTTTCCGACGGCGAACACCAGTTCCTGCACACCATGGGCATGTGCCTGATGTTGAAAGAAGAACGTACGCTGTTGCTGCTCGACGAACCGGAGACTCATTTCAATCCCGGCTGGCGGTCGCGGTTTATCCAGATCCTGGATGAAAGTATTGACGCAGGAGGGGGCAACAACCTTCAGAAGGAGATCGTGCTCACTTCCCATTCTCCTTTTATCCTCTCGGATTGCCGCCCGGAGAAAGTGCTCATTTTTGAAAAAGACGGACAGGGAAAAGCCACCGTTGCCAAGGCCTGGCAAAAGGGTTGGAACACCTATGGCATGTCGGTCAACCTGCTGACAGCCCGTGTATTCAAGCAGGAGAAGACGATCGGGGAGTATGCCCAGGTAAAGGTCGAAAAATACCGTAACCTGCTCAAGTCCGGTGTACCCCTGGAGTAGTTGATCGACGAGATCAATCTGGTGCTGGGCGACTCCATCGAGAAATTGATGCTGATCAGTCAATTCACAAACGACTCAAAGAAATGCTAAGACCTTTTCTCTATAAACAACATAAGATACAGCGATTCCAGTCATTTGTAAACCATGTCTTTCTGGAAATCATTTGCAGAGCTCCCAAACTAAAGAGCCGGTATCCCACTTTTCCCTTCGGGTTGGTAGCTCCCAAATACAATCCTATTCTGGAAGAGGTAAATCAGGAATATATAAAAGATCCACTCTGTACCATCTACGAAGTTGCGCGTGACCTGCCGCCCGAAAGCATCAAAACCCTCCGGAGAGCCGTGGTGCTGAACAACCGTATCGAGGAACTTTGCAAGGGAGAAGCGGAGCCGGTTTTGTATAGCGACCTTGAAAAAATAGACAATCCGGAGAAAACCCTCACTACCCACATCAAGATCCTCTGCAAACATTTATACAACGAGGTAATGGACCGGGCTCCGTTTACTCATACATATGGCAAATTGAATGCCTATTATAAATTTATAATGGGCCGTACCGACGTATGTAAATGCTGTGGATTGACTCCTGTTTTGAATGCATATAACGCGCCACGCGATGCATTTGACCATTATCTGCCCAGAGATAAATACCCTTTTGTGGCGGTCAACTTCAGAAATCTCGTTCCGGCCTGTTACCACTGTAACTCCTCCTA
Organism: Bacteroides sp.; assembly: GCA_021202275.1. GTDB lineage: Bacteria > Bacteroidota > Bacteroidia > Bacteroidales > Bacteroidaceae > Bacteroides. The sequence goes on along the minus strand of JAJQDI010000018.1, from coordinate 67,993 downwards.
TAAACATACACAGGACACCCTCCATTACAACCCGCAGCGAGCGGGTCAACCCCGTCGGGAAAGGCGCACAAAGGCTTTCTATCCCTTCCGCAAAGATCCCCCCGATATCCGGATCTCACTCTCCCTGTCTCCCGGCTGCCTGGTGAAAAAGATTAAACTGCGTGACTTCACGCTCCAAATAGAAAGCCCCACCCATCCCGACGAGGTAAAGAACTGGCAACGCCTCTACGGCATAGAGGAGAGATACAAAGGCTACTACTGCTCCGAATCTCTCAGCAACTTTTACGAAGAGCAATACTTGGCCCAAATGATCCATGGAAAAAGCGCTGCCGAATACATACAGGATCTGCAAAAAAAGTAAATTCTACGACTGCAACTTTCTGAAAATTCCCCTGATCCGGGCCCTGAACCCCGATGAAGAGTAACCCGTGGCTTCTCCGGAGGAGAAACAGCAGTCAGCGTGCTTTGGATGGTGTTTTCCGGTTGAACCTTTGCTCAGCGTAGTCCCTTTGTTCAGCATAGTCCTTTTTCTTCAGCTTTGTTCAGCGTAGTCTGTGGCTACGCTGTCTGGTCTGTTTGAGGCTTTGCCTCCCGGTATGTGAAGCCGGAATTTCACGGTTGCTTGCGACGTAGCTGCAAGCTACTCCGAACGACGGTTGCTAACGACGTGGCGATGACGCTACGCCGAACGAAGAAAATAACCGTTTTTGGTTAAAGTTTATGAATTGTGGGAGGTATGCCAGTGGGACATTTCCGGCGGATATTAAAAACTGTTTAAATAGTTGCAAACGCCCCTTTCCGTGATGTATATTTAAGTCTATTACTATTTAATCCAAAACCTTATAACCCTTATGAATGGTATGAAAACACCTCCTTCTGTTTTTACTGTAAAAAGTTATGGCTTTCAGGAATTCGCTTCCTTCTATTGCCCCTACATCAAACCTACTTCTGCTGCCAAACGCCTGAAAAGGTGGATCCGGTTACATCCCTCTTTGCAGGACGAACTGATCCGTGCCGGATGGCGCAGGGGCAACCGCTTGTTTACCCCTTTACAAGTGGAGACACTGGTAAGGCACTTTGGAGTTCCTCACTAAGCTCTTCGCGGGCTTTCGGACAGGCTACTGGTTGGGACACGGACAGGCACTTTGCCAGGCCCGGCCAGGCTCTATGCTGAATGATAGAGATGGGTAGAGATCATACATCCCATATGGAGCAATTTGCGTATTTTGTTTAGCTGTTTGTCATATTTATAGACAAATATTTTCCTGTATCCTACATATTTCCTAAATTTAACGAAATAATATGGCACCCAAACGGACGCAACATAAAAGAATAAAAATGATAAGAATATGGAAGAGAACCCCAACGACAACAGACCCCGTTTTTCCTGCTATCAATGTAAGCATGTGACGTATTACAACCCTTCGGATTATATAGACGAAGAAAAAAAGGGTAAACTTCTTATGGAAATGTTGATTTACAAGACCAAACAGGTGACAATTAGTTGCAGTAACCCTGTATGCAGGGTTAACAATGTAATAACTATAAAATACCTCTGACATGGCACAGCAGCAAGGAAGACCTCCGACAGAAGAGGAGACTTTTTATTTGGACTGGGGCAGAGAATCTTTAAAAAATAATATCCGTCTTTCCAATGATATTCTTAAACAGCAAATAACCATTAGTTCGGCTTTATTAGGAGTATCGCTCATTTTTCAGGAAATTCTTACGACAAATTCTATAAAAATAGCTGTTGTACTTTCATTCTTTTTAAGTTTAATCATTGCTTTTATCGGACTTCTACCCTACGAAAGAAAAGTATTACTGGAGGTACCAGCAGAGATAAAAAGTCATAAACTAAAAGCGTTGAGACATAAAAGGTATTATTTATGGACCAGCGCCTTGTGTCTTGTCGTTGGATTTGCCTGTATAATAGCAGAGCTTATCCTGGGAATGTTTACCAGTACCTGATACTATATTTATTTGCAAAAAAACAACTCATAAAAAAGACGGTATGAATTACGAACCCTTGTTCGGCGTAGCGTCCCCGCTACGTCACAAACCAATGATAGGCGTAGCTTGTAACTACGTCGTAAGTAACCGGGAAGCTCCGGCTTCACACAACAGGAGGCAAAGCCTCACTTTACAAACAGCGTAGCCACAGGCTACGCTGAACAATAGCTACGCTGAACAATAGTTAAGCCATAGCAATAAGGCCAACGAACAAGGAAAAACAAAAAAGGCGGGAATCCCTATCCAAAGAGATCCCCGCTTGTTATAACTAACCGGACCAGCGAACAAACACCTTTCGTGCGGCGTAGCCTGTAGCTACATTGCTATCCCTTAACCCAGGATACCGCCGCCACCATCATTACCACCGCCCGTATCACCACCGGTGTCGCCATCACCGCTTTCAGCAGCCTTGCGTGTCTTCACGGGCAATACGCGCTCAAACTTCAGGTGTTTCAGCGAGGGCTTCAGGAACTCACAAGGGCGAAACTGCAACCGCACCTTACGGATATTGGCGGGCGTAAACTTCTCCTTGCTTTCTGCTCCCCGGCTCGAGATCTGATACTGAAACTTTCCAAACTCTTCCAGATCCACTATATCACCATCTGCCAGGTGCTCCTTTACTTTACGGATCAATCCCCGCAGCACATTCAGCACATCCCCGTCGGTCAGTGCCGTCGCATACGATATCTCGTCCGCAATCCGGTTGAGGCTCACTACATCCCGCACCTGCGACTTGGCATAAAACTTCTTTGGCTCTTCGGGCCGCATTGGGTTGCGCATCTCGGCCAAACTATACCTTAAACTCATACATTGAAAATTTTTAAATAGTTAATACTTAGGTTACACGTGTAATACTACATGTAGGTAAAAAATAAATATAAAATACAATATTTGATAAGAATATTTATGTAAATTTATTTTTCGCCCCATATCGTAGAGTTATGCTCTACAAAAACTGCCTTAAGAGCGTGAGGCAACTGATATATAATAATTATCCCACGCTCTTAAGGTAGATCAGCTACGCTTATAAGGTAAGGAGACGTCAGGATCGGAGTTTATGAGGATGGCGGAGAAAGGGTGACAAGTTTGGAACGGGCTATTTCCAGATTATGCAATATATATTCATTAGTAGGGTCTAATTGGTAGGCGGTTTGGAGCTTTTTAAAGGCTGCTGTAAGGAGATCATTGTCATTTTCAGTGATCCACCATTCATACAGGGCTATTCCCCAAAAACAGTAGATCTGAGGATCGCTGGAATGGAGAATGGAGGCTTTTTCGAATTTCTCCATGCTTTTTTGTAGGTAATTATTTTCTTTTTTGAATGATCCCCAATGCAAAAGGGCAACTCCATAGCTTAGATATGTTTCGAAATTATCGGGGTTGATCCGGATTGCTTTTTTTATATTTTGTCAGGGATTCTTCAAATAGAGAAACGTTGTCGCTCAGTAGTGCTACCTGAAAAAGGGAATTTCCCCAATTGTAATAAACCTGTTCGTAGTCCGGGGTGATCTGTGATAACTCAGAAAATTTATCGCAACTATTGTTAAGTATGGAAACAGAGTTTTCGAGTACTCCTAATTGGTAGAGTGAGAGGCCCCAGTTGTTTAGTATATAGGGATTGTCGGGATGTTTTTGGATTCCTTCTGCATAGACCCGGATACTTTTTCTGAATAATCCGGCCTCTTGTTTGCTGATAGCTATATAGTAGTAGCTTAACCCCTTCCGGCAATATACTTCCGGGTAATCGGTGTTGAGTGCTAAAAACTTTTCACACAAACGGATACATTCTTCAAACCAGGAATTGTTTTTATAACGTTGTGCCATTTCATAGTATATGGTTGACAGGTTATTATAGTAAAAATAATTTGTGGGAGATAATGAAATGGCTTTTTCTATTTGCTTTCTACTGTTTTCAAACAGGTGCATATCATTTTTTATTTTTGCTAATTCAAATAGTGCCATTCCCCAATTGTGATGTGCCCGGTCGTCATGGGGATCCAGTTTGATGGCTTTTTCAAATTTATCGAATGATCCTTCCAGTTGTTTTTGATTGTAGTTGTCCTTTACCGCCAGGCTATACAAGGCTGCTCCCCAATTGGTATAGTATTGACTATTTTTATCATTTAGTTTTATCGCTGATCTGTATTTTTCAATGGCCTCTTTGTATTTTCCATAATGCTGGAGATCCATGCCCTGTAAAAAGTATTTTATAGCAAGGGCTTCCGGATGGGTCTCAAATACATCATTGAGGATGTCTTTTTTTATTCTCCGGAATTTTTCTGTAAAAGTGAATGTTTGTTTATTGTTTTGTTTCTCTTCGATGATCTGATTGATGAGGGGTTGTATTTCGGAAAAATCATGTATGGGGATTCTTTCTAAAAAGCTGCCCAGGTTATCCCGCAGATTGTCTTTGGTAATTATAAAATGCGATTGGTTGTTATTGCCCAGTAATTTCTTTGCCATCAAAAAGATGTTGTTTACCTGGAAATCTCCCATGCCATATCCAATGAATAATATGGATTTGGTTATTATTAAAGTCTGGAGATAGGAAAAGATCCGTTCGGAATCCTGAATTTGTGTTTCGTATAGTTCTTTATAGTCCTGTGGGAATATGATTAAATGGGTCTTGTTGTCGCAGCAGGAGCCGTGTACTTTGAATAATAGGGATTCATGGTCACCTTCCAGCACCGGATACTTATCTTCCAGGGTTTTGAAATCAGGCTTGAAGGGTTTTCCTGCCCATTCGAAGGCATTGTCATAATTGGTAGTAATGATTAGTTTTGATAATTTATAGAGGGATTTATGTAGGGAAAAGTCGTTGTCATCCGAAAGAGTATAAAAATCACTAACTGCCTGGATGATTTCAGATTTAAACTTTCGGGTGTAGGGCTCGATCTTTTCTAATATCTCAAGAGGTGTTTGAGTTGTGTCGATTGGTGGCGGGGCTATCCCCTGGATGGACTGTAGATGTGTGACGATATGGTTTACTAAATTATCCCAGCCTTTTAAAACAACTCCGTTTGTGTTTTTAAAATTATAAGATAATCCGGCTCCTACAAACAGCACTAAATTTTCCTCTCTGGCTGCCTGAATTAATGCGGATGGGATTTTTATTGGGGATTTTGACATGGTATGAGTTGGTAAATGTAGGTATAGTATTCAATAGGTATACATTATCCGCTAACCTTCAAATAGTGTCAGCAAAAGCGGTTTTAAATAGGACAAACTATGCTACTATTCCGTAGTCTTTCCGATTAAAAAATCCGGATGTATTTCATCAGACTACGGTGTTCTGAATCTGCTGTATCCAGGTGGGAGACATATTATTTTAAGATCAGACTTTCGCTGGTATCATTAAGATTGTCCTTATTGGCTCTTACTACTTTTCTTGAGGTATTGGCATAGCAGTAGACACAGAAGTGGGAGCAGGTGTTGTACATCCCTATATCTTTGCTGATCATGCAACCACAAACTTTTCTTTGTCCTTTGTCTTTCATCTGAATGGGCTTTAGCGAAACTTTGAGATCCTCTCCGAACAATGTTTTTTCAGCTAACCTGCCATAATTGAGATAATAAATTAAGTCGTTATCGTCAGAGAAGAGTTGTTTCATTAATTCTCCGTCTATACAACGATTGTGTTCAATACCATATCTATCCAAATCGATTTCTTCTGCACAGGTAGCCATTGAAATGTTCCATCCATCTTTTATCCATGCTTCCCGTATTTTTGCAAGTCCTTCAGCGATTTCATGTATTTGCTCCTGGTTAGGTTCAGCAATATATAAGTTTTCTTTAGTGAAAGTTTTCGTTTCTTTGATAAGATTGTTTTGTACTTTGCGGTATGCTGTGACATCTACAAAACTGAAAACGAGTTTATTTGTATAACCTTTCAGATCATTTCCTATGCGCCAGATACGGGTTAATAGTGTTTTTGGTGTGATTTCATTCGTGAGAATAAGAGGGTCAAAGCGCCAGATCACTTTATCTCTCCCTATCAAATCCGAAAGTTGCCTGAAAGTTTCTATTCTGTCTGTCAGCGTAGGGATATTAGGTTCAAATTCTTCTTTTTCGTAGTCATTGAGTGTGTATTGAAAATAATAATGGATACCTCTTTGATCTAATTCATTTAGGTAAGGGATCAATGGCCCGGGATTTTTAGTCCAAAAAACAATCACCTTTGTGTTTTTGAAAGAGACATACATCGGTTGTTGATTAAAGGGATTGTACCAAATGCAATACCCCGCTTTGAGTCGATTGATAAACCATTTGGCATAAAATGCCGGGATATCCGTGCTTCTGCTTGCGGAAATAATGATGGGTGCCTGGGCTTCAACACGCTCTCCGTGGTCGGTTGTTATGGAGACTTTATCACTCATTTCACTTGTATAGTTCTTTAAGTTTAAAAATTATTGCCGGAATATTTATGCTTTTATATATTGTACGCAGCCACTCTTTATTTGGACCCGTTGAAGTCTGTTTGTTTTCAAGATATTTTTTAAAACGCTCAATGACTGATTGATTATCGGTTGGCTTATTGTAGTAACAGCCCTGTTGTTTGCCCTTTGAATCTATATAGATTTCATTGTGATTTTCCTGGAACCATTCCATATCTGTTTTAAATTGCTTCCTGACCTTCTTATCGTTCGGCAAGAGATCTGCCAAATATGTTAATGCATTTCTGTCTTTATAAAACTCGCTGCCTTCTTGTGGCTTTTCTTCAACAAATAAAACTGATTCCTGGTTAGGTTGTTTCTTTTGTTTTTTGTTCTTAGAACTAATTTCTTTTTCTATCCATGAGATTATTGTCTTTTGTACAGGTTTACCGTTATTCAGGGACTTGTTTTCTTCAATTGCTTTCAATAATTCTTTAGACATTCCATATTCTCTAAAATATTTTGCATAGATATGTTTGTCTTTTTCTGCTCCTTTACATTTTATAATTAAAGTATTAACCAGGGAAGATATTTCATCACTGCCCGTCTCATTCGCTTTCTTTGTGGACAAATCTGTAATACTTTTATTATCGTGAAATTTCTCTTCGTTTTTTTGTTCCACATATTCGATAATAGGATTGATCCCGAATAGTTGTCCATGAAATTCTTTGTAGATTTCGGCAATATAATTCTTATCACGTGAATATATGATGTCTGTAAAGTCCCGGGTTAGATTCGCAAATCCGTTTAATGCGCCGAACATCGCAAAGGCAAGTCTATAGTCATACATCTCTTTGCTTTGCATAAAGAGAAGTAATTTAGTCCATACCTCTCCATTTGTGATAACAGCAGCTATGGAAGAGAATATTCCGTTATCCCATTGTACATCCAATTCATCCCCTCTTACATGGCGACGCAGTTTGTTTAAAAAGACTTTTGCATGGCTATCCTCCCATTCCTCCTAATAGATCTCTCTGGCCTTTATTGTGATCTCATCTGAAAATTTCTCTTTAAACGAGTTGATCTTTCCATTATATTCTTTAGAAAAAACAGCTCGTTTATCCAGACCTTAAACAGTAAGTTTTCGATTTTATCACGGATGATATGATCAGATATTACGGATAGCTTATTATCCATAACCACGATCTCACTTTTATCAGGGGATAAGGGTTGGTGTTCCTTGTTAATTACAGCTTCGATACGAGTGATTTCGCTTTCGATCCATGTGATAGACGCATTTTTTGAATCTATCTGTTCGTTGTGAGCATGTAGATCATTTAGTAATAGTTCTTTGTTTATCTCATTTTTCAGGAAACCATATTCAGACTTGATGAGAGAAAGAACCTGGCTGGTCTTTTCCGGATCTCCAATAATAGTATGCAATGCATTATAAAAGGGATCTGTATTTCTCATCTCTTTTAATAAAGCATCCAGCCTGTTGAGTTGAAAACCGGTAGGTCTTTTGCCTAAATCTGAGAGGATTGCTGCAAATAAATTAAGAATTTCACGTGCTACATTTAATTGCCTGACTGACTCCGGCGACGTAGTCAATAAAGCTCCAATGTAGTAGCCATACAAAAGACCTTTCATTTTATTGATACGAATATCCTTTTCTATTTCTGATGGATTGATGGTGAAGTTATCAGAAACAGAAATCACTCCATAAGTCCTTGAGGGATTCTCAACGAGAAGCCGCTTTGAATATAGTTTAATTAGTTTTGTTTCGAGGCTGCTCTCAGACATGGATAATGTTATCTCTTTATCTTTCTCAGAAAAGAAGATGAACTTTGTATTCCACGGCGTCAGATATAGTGTATGACCACAGGAGTAGATCCCTTCATTTAATGGAGTCAGCCGGGATACGGATTGCTCAGATAAGGAGATCTCTATCAAAAGCGGATGATCTTCATAGTCACTCCCGGGACGTTCGAAAGAACCTAAGGAATCGTACAATAAGATCACGTTCTCAAAATTATTTTCAGGTATCGAAAACCATCTGGCGTATCCGAAACCTCTTTTTTCATAAAACGACTTTGGTGAGACACTTTCGCTTGACAATATATTATTGAAATTGAGTGTCGTAGTCGGTATATATAATTTCTTCATATTATAAATCTTCTATTTCTTCTATATCTGATGTATGATATAATTCTTCGGGTATACTTGATAATGGATAAGGAAGTATTCCACTATACATAACATACAGATATCTATACGTGCGTGTCATGGCTACATACAGAGCTTTTTGATCAGAGTTTCTACGCTTGACATCATCTGTTAATTCGGTAACGTCAGGTATAAAGACAGATTCAAATTGCAATCCTTTCGCACTGTGATATGTCATTACCTTGGGATTTGTAGTGCTAAAATTCAGATTATCAACACTATTTATCCAATCTGGTTTAACATCATATTTCATTTCATGATTTATGCCGAATTTATTTAGCAGATCACTTACCTGCTTCACATTTTCGTTGTTCTTAACTAAAATACCAACATCTGATAGATCTCTCTTTTTTATAATACCAACTATTGACTTTATTTGCTCTTCAAAGTTGCTGTATTGAATAAATATGGGGGTGGTAGTTTCAACGCTTTTGTATGTATTCTCATCATATCCATCCAGATCTATACCGATATACTGAACGACCCGGGCTACAGGCTTAGGCAATCTGTAGTTCCGATAAAGTTCAAACACTTTAGGGCGCTTGTCTGGTGGTAAAAGATCTCTTATTTCTTCTACCGGAAGAGTCGTCTTCATTCCTTCATAGATCGATTGTGCTGTATCACCAAAAAAGAAAAAGTTTTTATTTGTCGCTGCAATAAACTCTTCTATCTCTTCCTTGCTGAAATCCTGCGCTTCATCCACAATAAAATAGTCGGCAGAAGAGCAGCCTCTTCTATTTTTCCAATCCCAATGATAATAAAACTCATTCTTTAATCCGAGCGTCTCCCTGCCTGCATTCATGTAACGACACAGCGCTTTGGTAAAAACAATTATATTATAATCATTTCCTTTCTCTTTTTGAATACGCTGAGCTTTTATTAACGCCAATACCGATTTTCCGCTTCCTGCACAGCCAGAGACAACACATGATTTATCAAGTGTAGCCATTAAAACCCGAATCTGATCTTCATCTAATTCTGATTCTATTACCATCCAATCTTTTTTTGCCATATTACTCTGCTTTTTCTATTATACGCCAGGCTACTTTGCTCAAATCTTTGTGTTTTCTGGAGTGTGAAACCGAGAAACTTTGATTATATCTGGAATTTTTGCTAATTACATTACAATTGGCATTACTTAATCCAATATCCATCATGTGAGGCAACCACTTTTTTGACACATTATTATAGGTTGTCACATCTGCAATACACATAGTGCCACCAGATGATAACTTTGGCAGAAAAACCTTAGCAATGTGTTCATATGGATTATTTTGTTCAAATTGTTGCTTTGTTACAAACTCACAGATTGCCTTAAAAGAGATTATAATATCAAATTGAGAAGGTATTACACTTTCTAAGATACTCAGATCATAGAAATCATCAATCTCTATCGAGATCACCCTATTGTTAATGGATACTGGTGTTTTAGATTGAAATAGATCCAGTATCTTTTCATAGAGTCTTAAAGAATGTTTATTACCATCAAGTGCATACACATTTACTTGCTTAAGATTTTCATATTGTTCTGTTAACACAGATAACAAACCGATTATTTCGCCTCCTGTGCCACAGCCAAAATCAAAAACAGATATTTCTTGTTTGGTTGATATGTTTAATCTATGCTTTTCGAATATGCAGTATGCTTCCGCATAACTACGGGGAAAGTATGTGCCAAGATAATTAAGAACATCTGATTTATCCCAATCAATTACCGTCATGTTAGAGTTTGACCGGCAATATTTTGCCCCAAGCTCATCAAATATATAGTTATCAAGCCACAAAGGAAGACTAATACTGGTTCTTAAAGTAGTAGCTTCCGGAATGGATAAACCGTAGTGGAGATAATTCTTCATAATAATAAGTACCCTTTATGAGTGTATGGAAAAATGTTGTTCTGAATAAATGAACTTGTTATGAACAAAAATACTAAATATTCCCAAAATTGTTTGATTTACATTCATATTTCTGTCAACTGTTATTTGACATATTTCAACAATGTCGTTTCTATACATTTCCTGTTCACGGCTGTGGTTTTAAAAGTTCCGTTAATGAAACTCTGTTTACTCTGTTTTTAAAGGCGTGAAAAGTTCATTTATAAGCTCAGAGGTAAATATAGCCAATCCTTTGCTACATTGTGGTCAACTGATTGCCAGGCAGCCGATTATCGCTTCTGTTAATTGGAGCTACTTTTTCCTTTCGGAATACTTACTTCCATAAAGGGGTTGTCGGTTGCTGTTATTTCTCGCAGGCTGCGGATAAGTACCTGCCAAAGGTATTAAATCTTTGAGGAATAGCTCTGGTTATTTCCTGAAACCTTTGCTCCTGTTTTCTGTTTAGCGTAGCTTGTAGCTACGCCGAACGAAGGAACAAAGGGCGTAGACCGGGTGAAAAAACTGTTTCAAAACAGGTGGCTTTATGGCGGGTTTTGAGGAGGATTTTCTATCTTTGCAGTACCCAATTAACAAATTACTTTTAGAATGAAATCAAAATTCCGACAAGTCTTATTAAAGATATGGAGGCAGGCTTACGGGTGTGAGTCCCGAGACTTTCAATATTACATTCGTGTAATTTGTTGTTGGGCGAGACCTGCCTCTTTTTTACTAACTCTTCAAACTTATTTATTATGCCCAACAACAAAATGAAAGCAAACAACAAAGAAGTTGTTACAAGTGATCAATCCAGGGAACGTTTCAAACCCCGTCTGTTGACTCTGTGTCGCAAAGACAGGAAGAAAGACGAAAATGGGGAGTGGTATCATACCCCTACCGTTACACTGGCGGGACAATGGCTGTACGATGCCGGCTTCCGCAGCGGCCAACGTATTGAAGGGATCGTGTAGGAGCAACAACTCATCCTGCGGGTAGAGCGTGAACCGCTCTACCGTCCCACTAAAAAACAGTTGTCCAATAAAATAGAACGTCTGCGGCTGCAATTGTTTCAACTGGCGGAGAAGACCCATGAGCCGATATCACATGCCCAATTAGAAAGAATCTTGAAACGGGAAATGACCCTATTTCCGGGATAAAAAAGACTCATCGTTCAGTGTAGCTTTTGTTCAGCGTAGTCTGTGGCTACGCTGTTTTTATATTTGAGGCTGTGCCTCCCGTTGTGTAAAGCCGGAACTTCACAGTTGTTTGCGACGTAGCGGGGACGCTACGCCGGATGGGGGTTGTGTCGAATAAAGGCTTTAGCAATGGCCGGTCGATAGTACGCCGGACGATGATATAAAAATGTTTTCTGAAGTTTTGTTGGGATCTGCATTTGATGTGTTTTGAAATATGTTTTTATGGTTTTGGATCTGAGGTTTAGAAGGAAGAAAATTGTATCTTTGTGATGGAACTAATTTTTTGAACTATGGAATGGAAATACGTCAACAAATTTCACAAGGAATGGATGGAACAGACCCGCCGTTCGATCGAATATTGGAAGAAGCATCCCGTATCGTTCGAAGAAGCAAAGAAGCAGCAGGAAATGTTGAACCGGCAGAGGGCTATAAGAGAGGGCAAATCGACCAACTAAAAAGGTTTTGTTCTGATAATGAATTGTATATTGATTTTAAGGATTTAGATATCGTTTATTTAGATAAAGGTGGAGAAAATGAAGTGTTTTATGATGGACGCTCGTCTGTCTTTAAGTTGAACAATTTTGATTATGCCGGAGATGATCTGGCCAACTTTTTTCTTCGTATTTTCGCTCATAATTACTTTTTTAATAATGTCCCTTATTCCCTGATCGGTTTTTCCGAAAATTCTAATCATGAATTTTGTGCTGTTTTGATCCAGCCTTATATCCCGGCGTTGCGTGAAGCGACCCCTGAGGAGATTATACAATGTATGGAACAACTGGGTTTTGTTACGGACTATCCGGATGAGTTTCATAATGATGAATATGAGATATTTGATGCAGTTCCAAATAATGTATTGTATGGAAAGGATAGTCGGTTGTATTTTATAGATACGCAGATCCGACGACGTAGATAAACTCTGATAATGACTTTGTTTAAGTATAAGAAAAACCACCGTTCAGCGTAGCTTGTGGCTACGCTGTTTTATTTGTGAGGCTTCGCCTCCTGTTACAGGAAGCCCCTTAAACTCCTCCTTCTTCTCATTGGTATGTAATATTTCGTTTTTCATGCGTATAGTGTAGTATCGGAGATAGAGATAAGTAGTCAGGACGATTTTTCGTCCCGGGCCACCTGTTTTTATGCTGTGGCCAATACCTTCTTTTTTCAGAGTACCCCTCTGCTATGGGAGCAGGAGCCTGGCCAGGAAGGGAAAAGGTTACTGGCCGGATAGGAGAGAGGAGCCTAGCCAGACGAAAGAAGGTGCCTGCCCGGATGACTACAAGGAGCCTGGCCGTAGAATTTCAGTATAATGGATGGTTCAGCGTAATCTGTGGCTACGCTGTTGTTTTATTTGAGGCTTTGGCTCTCGTTGTGTGAAGCCGGAGCTTCACAGTTGTTTGCGACGTAGCTACAAGCTACGCCGGACGAAGGGGGCCCTGAGTGATTGTGTTTTATTTCAGCAGAAAGTTTGTTTTTTCACTCTATGTCGTCTTCAAATTTGCTTATTTTTAATTTGTTGTATGCCTGGTTGGCCAGCCAGGTGGTTACCATTTTCTGAAACGATGCGTCGTTCATAAAGCGGGCAAAGATGTCTTCGTTTTGGTCGATGCGCTCGATGAACAGACTCTGAAGGAGGTTTTTGAAGACGAGTTGAAATTTCTCTCTGGGGTTGACATCGGTAGCCTGGATGATGGTTTCGTCGAGCACGGCTGTTTCTACCAATTGATCGAAGAAGTATTGATCTGCCTGATTGAAGTCGGTACCAAATCGTTCGTTGATGATGTCGATCAGTCTGGAGAAGGGGACCTCAGGTTCGTGCAGCATCCCTATTCCCACTTCGGTGGGGCCATCCAGCAGATAACTGCCGCTATCGTTCATGTTGATGGAGCCTTCGCTGATCTTTTGCAGGCGGTAATATTCGAGGCGCACGGAGTCGTCGAAGTTGTAATCGATCCCTTTGCTGCGTTTAGGGAGTTTGGCGGAGAGGTAGCGCAGGAAGATAAAGAGCTTTTCTAAGTCTGAATCCTGATAGGGGATGATCTGACTCAGAAAGGCGTAGAGGTTGCGGAATGAGTTGAGTTTTCCTCTCCAGAGTTCGGCAGCGTCTTCATTTTCCCGCATCAGTGTGTTGAATCGTGATACGGCCGGGTCTAATGCTGCGTTCATAGCTTCGTGATCTTTTGCGGTTTGCTTTTGTTTGGACTTGAAGTAGATGCGGCAGAAGCGTTCTATATCTTCTTTCATGTAGATGTCTGAGAGGTCGAGTTCCTGCTGTAGGCGATAGAGGCTGGCGGGGTCTGCTTCTTCTCCGATCTCTGCTCCTTCGTAGTAGGTCTTAAAGGCTGCTTTTATCTCTTCTCTGTCGTTGACAAAATCCAGGACAAAGGTCTCTTCTTTGAGTGGGTGTATGCGGTTGAGCCGGGAGAGGGTCTGCACGGCCTGAATGCCGGATAGTCGCTTGTCTACATACATGGTGTGCAGAAGGGGCTGATCGAATCCGGTCTGGTATTTTTCGGCAACGAGCAGGACGTGATAGCCGGAGGAACTGAATTTTTTGGGAAGTTCTTTTTCTTTGATCCCTTTATTCATTCCTTCTTCGGTGTAGGTATTGTTTTCATCCGTAACCGTTCCTGAAAAGGCTACCAGTGATTTGATGTCGTATCCTTTGCTTCGTATGTATTGATCGAAGCTTTGCTTGTACCGGACGGCTTCGAGCCGGGAACCGGTGACGACCATGGCTTTGGCGTGTCCGCCGATCTTGTGGCGTGTGGCGTGCTGGAAATGCTCGACCATGATTTCTGTTTTCTGGGCTATGTTGTGCGGGTGCAGTCTGAGAAAACGGGCCAGTGATTTTAATGCGTCTTTGCGTTGTACCTGTGGATCGTCTTTGCTTTGGTTGACGAGTTTGTAATAGGTGGCATAGGTGGTGTAGTTTTGCAACACGTTCATGATGAACTTCTCTTCCATGGCCTGTCGCATGGTGTAGTGGTGGAAGGGTTTGCCATTTGTTTTGCCGAACACCTTAAGTGTTTTGTGCTTGGGGGTGGCGGTGAATGCAAAGAAGCTGATGTTGCTTAGTTTGCCTCTTTTGGCCATGCTGCGGTAGAGGCGTTCCATATCTTCCGCTCCCTCTTCGGCTGCTTTTTTGCGGGCTTCTTCGGCCAGGAGATCGCCGCCCAGGACTTCTTTGAGATCGGTGGTGGTTTCTCCGTTTTGTGAACTATGGGCTTCGTCTATGATGACCGCAAATTTACGGGTAGTGAGCAGGCCGGTGCTTTGCTCGCCTCTTTCTTCGGCCAGTTTGATGAGTTGCCGGGTGACGAAGGGAAATTTCTGTTGGGTGGTGATGATGATGGGTACTCCGCTTTCGAGGGCTTCTGCCAGCTGACGGGAGTCTTTGTCTATTCTTTCTACTACGCCTTTTTTGTGTTCAAACTGGTAGATGTTGTCTTGTAGTTGTTTGTCGAGTACGACGCGGTCTGTGATGACCACTACTGAGTCAAACACTTTGGTGTTGTCTGCATGGTGCATGGAGGCCAGCCGGTGGGATAGCCATGCAATGGTATGGCTCTTGCCGCTTCCGGCGGAGTGCTCAATGAGGTAGTTGTTGCCCACGCCTTTTTCCAGGGCATCGGCGGTGAGTTGGCGCACAGCTTCGAGTTGGTGATAGCGGGGAAAGATCAGTGTTTCTTTGTCTAATGTGCGGCCCTCTTTGGTAATTCTTTTTTCTATTTGTATGTGGACAAAGCGGGCCAGTATGTCGAGGAAGCTATCCCGTTGCAGAATTTCTTTCCACAGATAGCCTGTGCGGTATGTTTTGTGTTTGGGATCTTTGGGGTTGCCTGCCCGGTGGTCGTCTCCTTTATTGAAGGGGAGGAAGTGGGTGGCACTTCCGGCCAGGCGTGTGGTCATGTACACTTCTTCAGTATCTACGGCGAAGTGTACGAGAGTGCGTTTTTTAAATTCAAAGAGCAGTTCGCGTGGATCGCGGCTGCTTTGGTATTGTTTTTTGGCGTCTTCTACTGTTTGTCCGCTCATGGGGTTTTTGAGTTCCGCTGTGGCTATGGGAATGCCGTTGAGACTGAGGAGGGTATCCAGAGAGTTTTTATTGCGGGTGGAGTAGTGCAGTTGGCGGGTGATACCGAGAATATTGGCTGCGTATTGCTGCTCTGATTCGGGATTCATGGTATGGACGGATTTGAAGGATGCGATGTGAAGCAGTCGTCCGTAGCATTTGAATCCGTGTCGCAGGGTGGCCAGTGATCCGTAGATGTTCAACCACTTGCACAGATCCTGTATGACCTGTTTTTCAGTGTTTTCTCCCAAAAGCACCTCGAGTTTTGTCCATTCTCCGGGTTGTGTGGTTTTGATAAATTCCAGCACGATTTCGGGGAAGAGTGCAATCTCTTTATCGAAAGTTTTAGGGTCAATGGAGCGGTATCCGTTTTTTTTCAGGTGGGTTTCAATGACTTTTTCGAATGCGGCTTCTTTGGTATTGGGATTCATGGTTATTTTTTGTTTTTAGCAGATTGAGCTTGTTTTTTTGCTTTGCTATTTTTTCTAATGTTCTGATATGCTCTCTTAGGGCACATTGTATGGGGACACAGAATTCATAAAAGTTGCCATTTTTATTTCTTTTTATTATTTCTGAAATAGCTCTTCTTGCTTTAGCTTCTGACAATTGTGTTGCTCCGTCTTTTCCATAAATAAATTCTCTGATTGATCTGCGACGTTCTTCAACTAAGGTAGCATGATCTAATTTAAGAACTTCTATTGTTTTTTTTGCGTCTGCATCCCCATTCACGGCTATAATCTTCCCTTTGATATCAAAACTCAACAGGCTCTCACATCTGGGTGTCAATGGAGAAAGGAACTGCTTTCCATCTTCTTCCCACCAGTCGTCTTTCTGTTTTGCACCGTATCGGTAGGGCTTTATCAGATCATCTTTGGGAAAGCAGGCAACCATATTTCCATAATCCAAATCAGATCCTCTTTTTTCTGCTCTGCAAACAGTTTCCGGTTTTATATGTTCCACATGACAGGTCGTCAGATCTATTCTTTTAAGAGTATAGGCACACAAAGCACCCTGTTCACGGATTAGAGATAGTTTGAGAGGTTTCCTCTCGTTTGAATGGACATGTCTGTAATCTTCATTCTCTTTCCCTTTTACCTGTTTGCACCAATCCGCATATTCCCGGGGAGGTGGGGTCTTTATAATGTGTTTCATTCTTTCTCGTCAATAATAGTAAATCTTGCAATCCGTGCTTCGAAGACTGACCACTCGGGAAGGTCTAAACCTCTTTTTTTATAATATTCCATTCTTTCTATGGCCTGAACGAATTCAATATCATCAATCAGTTGTTCTATTTCTTCGATAGCCTTTGCACTTCCTTCGGGCCTATCATCCGAATCCATCAGGTATTTTAATATCCAGTTAGTATCCATACCTAGACTTCTGTCGGGATTAATGACCTCTTTCCGGTTGATTATATGTATTCTTTCAGGATCTAAGGCCGGAATGATCTGGGGAGAATGTGTGGTGGCTATAAATTGACAATTGGGGAATACACGTGTCAGGTTTTCCACAATAGAGCGTTGCCATTTGGGGTGTAAATGCAGGTCCAATTCATCTATCAATATGACAGCTCTGCCTTCTGTCAATGGATCTTCTAAACCGGGATTGGCCTGATACAGCCGGCGGGCAATCTCCATTACCAGTGCAAGGATTCCCCGTTCTCCGTCGGAGAGTTGATTTAGGTTTAATGTGGTATCTCCTTTATTTATGGTAAGGACGTATTTGTTATTTTCTTGTTTCAACTGTAAGTTGGTAAATCCCGGCAGGAAACGATAGAGGGCTTCACTCAATACTTCTATACTTTTGAGAATGGTCGGATTTTCCATTCCAAGGACTTGTTGGGTTCGGATCCAATCGGTAAATGTTCTCAGGTTAAACTCGCGGTTGCTCGACAAGGCTTCTGCGAAAGCGGCCGCTTGTCCTCCTACACTCATCCCTTTTGCCGGTTCTCTGTCTACCATTAAAGATCGCCGGGTAGAAAAGTAAATGCCTATGGGTTGATTTTTTTTGTTTAATTGCATAGGGTAGAGTCACCTTTAATAAAGGTGAGATTTTTTCTTTATCCCGAATTTCTTCTACCTGGTCACGTACGCTATCATTGTCTTTAGGTTTGATCGTGTCTTTTTGATTGTTTATGAGTAGATTGAATGCATGATCTTCTATCTCAAAATCACAGGAAACCTGAAGATAAGTACTTCCGATTTGTATATCACTTAACGAAAAGTTCTCTTTCCGGTTTTTGGATACAGTTATTTCAGGTAGTATCCTGGACAAACTGATTCGCAGGGCTTCCAGGGCTGTGGTTTTACCCACTCCATTCACTCCAACCAACAAGTTCATGCCTGGTTGAAATTCAAACTCCACTTTTTTATAAGCCCGGAGATTGGTGAGTTGTAGTGTTTTTATGATCATGAGTAATTTTATTTAATATTTTTTGCAATTATGGAAGCCCGTTTTTCATTTAATAGAGCTAATTGTTGTTCCTTCAATGAACGCAATTTATCAATTTTATCTACTTCTTGCTGAATGTTTATTACCGCCTCACGCTGAATCTGTATAGAAACTTTAGGAACATATAAAGATTTTAGATCATCTAGACTTAACTCCATAAATGTTGACCCTCTACCTAATGACTGGAGTAATGGAACATTTGATAATAAATAAAAATAATAATACTCTGGGAGTATTTCTTGTCTTGGAACTAACATCAGACACCCTTGATTACAACATGCTTCAATACCGAGAATAGCCAAATTACCTATAGGAGCTCGCTTTGTTAAGATTATGGAATTTTCTGGTGCTAATTTAACACCAGAATTTTTATATCCTTCGTCAGTAATTTTTCGTTTTGTATCAAATATTTGGTATCCTTCTATGCTACTGATGTCTTCGGGCGTTATCCATGGAATATCTCCGTCCCAATAATAACCTTTTCCTGTTTCAGGAGTAGATCCTGTGTAAATATCGAATAAAAATCTAAGTTGAATTTTTTGATATTTCATTATTTTGAGGCTATTTAATTAATGATTCTATTTCGTTTTCAATGTGATTTAAGTCAGATTCAATTTGTTCCATATTTCTTAAAGTTTTACCTTCATAGAAATACCGATTGAAATTAATCTCATAGCCAACTTTGTCTTTTTTCCGATCCATCCAGGCGTCGGGTACATGGGGTAAAACCTCTGTCCGGAAATACTCATCAATGTCCTGTTCCAACGGGATATTGTGAAAGTCCCTTAAATCGGGGTCCGGTTCGTATTCATTTTTGCCTTTCAGTACCTTTTCTGCCTGTGGGTCTTTTTGGGTAAATGTGTCTCTGAATAGTTTTATTTCCGACGCTTTCCAGCGGGACTCGTTTTTTTTCAGGATGCTGCGTATTTTTTTTGGCTACAGCGTTCCAATCCAGGATCGGTTCCCGTCCCAATTCTTTATCGATTCGTTCTACATCATCCAGCAAACCGGGGCGTGCATTCAGAAAGCGTACTTTGTCGTCAAAGGTCATTTGATAGCGCAGGCGCAGCGGACGTTCCACCGTCACCCGGGTGTATCCGAACTGTGTATTGCGGAAAATCTTAGAGTCGCCCCCTGATTCGAACCTTCCATACAGCCTGACCAGATCTGCCATGTGTTCCGGCTCGTTTTCCTCTTTTCCTTCTCCGATTTTGCGTCTTTTACTACCGAGGCTTTTGCGCATCTGTATGTAGTATTCACGCGCATCAATAAGTTGTATTTTTCCTTTGCGGGCTTTCTTTTTCCGGTTGGTGACGATCCAGATGTATGTACCGATCCCGGTGTTGTAAAACATCTGTTCCGGCAGGGCTATGATCGCCTCCAGCCAGTCGTTTTCGATGATCCAGCGGCGTATGTTGCTTTCGCCTGAGCCTGCTCCGCCGGAGAATAAAGGAGAACCGCTGAATACGACTGCCAGACGAGAGCCGTATTTTTGATTTTTTATATCTACTTTTTCAAACTTGCTGACCATGTGTTGCAGGAACAACAGTGCTCCATCGTTTACGCGCGGAACTCCTGCCCCGAACCGTCCGGAATAGCCTTCGTCTTCATGTTCGGCCACTATTTGTGCCTGTTGTTTTTTCCAGTCTACACCAAAAGGAGGGTTGGCAATGAGGTAATCAAACGTTTCGCCCTTGAACTGATCGTCGATCAGACTATCGCCAAAGCGGATGTTTGTCCCCGTGCCATTGTGAGCTACCTCTTTGATCTGCATATCGGAAGCTGCTGTGGCATATGCTCTTTTGTTGTAGTCCTGGCCGTAGGCATACAACTGAGCCTGGGGGTGATGCTCTTTGATATATTCCTGGGCTTCTGCCAGCATACCACCTGTTCCACAGGTGGGGTCGAGCATTTTTCGCACTGTTCCCGGGGTGGCCAGTAGCGGACCATCATCAATAAATAATACATTGACCATTAATTTGATGACCTCGCGGGGCGTGAAGTGATCCCCGGCTGTTTCATTAGCCAGTTCATTGAAACGCCGGATCAGATTTTCAAAAATCTGCCCCATACCTATGTTTGAAACTTTGGAGGGATGCAGGTCTACTTTGTTGAATTCGGAAACGACGAGATAGAGGATGTTGGCCTCGTTCATTCGCTCTATTTCTTTCTCAAATTCGAAGTATTCGAATATGCGACGTATATTGGAGGAGAATCCCTGAATGTAGCTGACCAGGTCTTTGGCAATAGTGTCCGGAGCACCTTTCAGTTTTTCAAAAGTGAAAGGGGAGTGGTTGTGAAAATTTTGTCCGGCAACATTGTCGAGCATGGCATCCAATGCCTCTCCATCGAATTTGGTCTTTAGTTTTTCGTATTTATTGAGAACTTCACTTTTAGTTTGATACAGTACACAATCAAACCGGCGCAGTACGGTTATGGGCAACATGACACGTTCGTATTGAGGTGGTCTGTAAGGGCCACGCAACAAATCGGCAATCTGCCAGATAAAGTTTATGTGATTTTGATGGGTTGACATTCCTAATATGTTTCTTTGATTAAATAATATGGGAATCCGGATGCTATCGAATCAGATGCAAAAATACGCATAAAAAGGACTTACGAAAGAGTTAGGTGTCTCTTTCTTTCCTGATTTTTTTATCAATTGTTGTGCTTTCCCTGCTTTGTGTTGGAAAACGGAAAGATTTACATGTTGTTCTGTACGGGAAGTTTATGGTTGAATGTGGTTTTGTTCCTTTTGTTTGGTGTTGCTTTGTTTGGTTTTTGTTCGGTCGTTCGGTCATTTCATTGTTCAGCGTAGTCTTTGGCTACGCTGTTGTTTTGTTTGAGGCTTTGCCTCGTATTATGTGAAGCCGGAGCTTCACTGTCGCTCACGACGTAGCGGGGACGCTACGCCGAACGTATGATTTACAATCCATCGGGTATGACTATCAGGATTTTTAATCCGAAATAATAATCTGATTGATTAGCGGATCTGAGGTCCTGAGACTTTCCACGGGAGGGTTGCAAGTCTGTCAGATTTCTCCCCAAAAAAAGTATTTATTTCAGCAAGTGCCCGGCCACGTGGTTGTTGGTGATGTAGCGGATAAAGTGATTGTTTTTATGGGAAAACAGGGAATAGATTTAGTAGGATTCATCCTTGTTTATCTTAAAAATAAAACTCAGGAATATTATTGTAACTTTCCTCACATACGCGTAATATTTTCTATCTTTGTGGTCATAAAAAGCAGAGTGTCTATATATTATACTTTTTAAGAGATGGATTACTATGACCACACAGACACCTGTAATGACCGAATTCTCAGGAGTGTGACTCCTTAGGGACAAAAGTAGAAATAATAAAATGTAATGATAACTGATCCGGTTTATGGGAGGGTCGGTTAGATGAAGTTGAACAAACAGATAGGGGCAAGAACCAGGGTCGAACTCATCGTTAAGACGAATGACAGATCTCTGGGAACAGGAAATTTGCAACAGGCATACATATATGAAGAAAGAAATAAAAAATCAGCGGATAAGGGATATTATTGAAGAGATAAAAGAACAATACCTGGAAGAAGATCGCTACAACAGACCCTGGATTGTAGGCTTCAGCGGAGGTAAGGATTCGACAGCGGTGCTTACGCTTGTGTGGATGGCATTGCAGGAGCTCCGTGAAGAAAATCCTGACATGGCATGGAAGCGCTCCATATATGTGGTATGCAACGATACCCTGGTCGAAAATCCGGTGATCGAAGAGTATGTAAATACGGTATTAAAACATATCAGACAGGCAGCACGTGCACAGAAGCTTCCCATTAAAGTAGAGGTGACACAACCCGAAATGGAAGACCGGTTCTGGTACTGCACCATAGGTAAGGGCTATCCTGTGCCCAACAACGCTTTTCGTTTTTGTACGGAACGGATGAAGATCAAGCCTACTTCCAAATTTATCATCGATAAAGTGGCAGGCAACGGAGAAGCCATTATCCTGATCGGTACCAGGCTTGCCGAAAGTCAGAAGAGAGCCGCCTCCATTCGCAAACATGAAACAAAAGGACATCGCCTCTCCCGGCATCCGCTTACACAGAACGCATACAACTATTCTCCCATCAAAGAGCTGATGCTCGAAGAGGTGTGGTACATCATCAACGCCTTTCCTTCTCCCTGGGGATTTGATAATGAGATCCTGTTTAAGATCTATATGGATGCCAGTTCCGATGACTATGAATGTCCTACGGTAGTGACAGACGAGTCGCATCGTTCCTGCGGGCAAAGCCGGTTTGGTTGTTGGGTGTGTACGTTAGTAAAGGAAGACAAATCGATGGCATCCCTGATAAAAAAGCGGACTTACATGGATGCAACCGTTGATGGAATACCATGACAACCTGATCCTGAATCGCAACAATCCGGAGTTCCGGGAAGACCATCGGCGGGATGGGACACTGGCGGTAGACAAAGACGGATTTAATCAGGGAGTATGCAAAATGTTCTACCGGGTGCATCTGCTCCGTGAATTGCTGCGCATACAGAAAGAGATCCAACAAGTCAGACCCCATGTCAGACTCATTACCAGTCAGGAGCTGAAAGCCATTGACGGTGTGTGGCAGAAAGACGGAAAACGGTTGGAGTCGGTAGATGATATATTCAAAGAGATCTATGGATATTCATTCTCTGTAGATGAGATCAGTTATGAAGAGCGACTGATGCTTGAAGAGGTTTGCGGAGAAGAGCCTGATGATTATCTGTTGATCGAGAATATGCTGGCGATTCAGCGCGACAAAGGGATACTGATGAAAAATTACGGTCTTCAGAACGATCTGGAGAAGCAATTTGATGAATTTATAAAAAGGAAACATGCTAATTGAATCGATAACACTTACGAATTATCGCTTATATAAAGGAGAGAATACCCTCCGTTTTCCGGTCACCAAGGACAAAAATATAGTGCTGATTGTCGGGGAAAACGGATTTGGGAAGACCACTTTCCTGACTTCATTCCTGTGGTGTCTCTATGGCAGGCAGATGGGGGAGGTGGAGAGCAACTACAAAAAAGATGTATATACCAACGGGGGATATGTCACCTACCTGAAAAGCAACCTGAATAGAGCGCAGAAGAAGTATCTGGACGAGCTGGATCTGCCGGAGGAGGTGTTGCGCCAAATACGAACCAAAGGATATACCAATGAGACTGAATACCTGCGGGAATATGCGGAATATTCGGTGACTACTGTATTTACCAACCTTTCTATCCCTTCTTTGCCCTGTGAAAATATTACGGTGACGAGGTCTTACGATGTACTTCGTGAGCAGGAGGAGGTGAAAACGCTGATTGATGGCCATGACAATGCGTTGTATACCGATCTGGGAGATGATCTGTTTATCAACGACTTTATCCTGAACCGGGATCTGGCACGCTTTTTCTTTTTCGATTCTGAGAAAATTGTCTCCATGGCAGAAATGAACTCTGTGGCAGACAAACGCAAACTGGCATCTGCCTACAATGAGGTGCTGGGGGTGAAGAAGTATGAAGACTTGAAAAAGAATCTGGAAAACCTGCAAATCCGTTTCCGGAAGCGGTCGGCTGATATTGAAAGCCGGGATGAACTGATGGGGAAGGTGGCTTTGCGGGAAAAATTGCAGGCCCAACAGCAGGAATGGGAAAAAAGATTGGCTGAGTTGCAGGAAGAAATCGATTCCCTGAAAAAGGAAAATGAAGAGCTTCAGGTGGAGATGATCCGGGCGGGCAACTCCCTATCCGTAGAGCATGTGAAAAGGCAGGAGAGAGTGCTTGAAGTGGCTAAGGAAAAAGACAAGCAACTCAAAGAAAGGCTGAAAGAACTGATGGAATATGCTCCTTTTGCTATTGCCGGAAATGCGTTTTTGGTGGCAAAGAGGCAGATAGACAAGGAAAGCAGAACGAAAAAAGATATGCAGACCATTCAGTTGAAAAACGATCTGGTCAGGGCGATGAAAGAGGAGATCTTTGCTAAGATCCACACCATTCCTTTATCGGAAGAGCAGAAGAAACTATTTGAGGGAACGGTGCGGGAGACGTTTGATAAGTTTTATAAAGTGAAGTCTGATCTGTTTGTGCATGAGACGCTTATTGAAATGTCCAAAGAGCAGTATGAGGAGCTGCAGGCCATCTATCTCCAACTGACCACTACTTTTAAAACCGATTTCTATCTGCTTTCGGATGATTATGTGAAAAACCGTCAGAGCATGGAGCGGGCAAGCCGCAGTATCGCGAAAGGTACCAAAGAAAACGAAGGGCAGCTCAAGGAACTGGAGGATCGTAAAAAGGCGGTGATGGAACTTCTGGAAAAGCGGGAGAAAGAGTATCGCGATCTGGAGGTGGAAATGAGGATGGCAGCTAAAGAGCAGGCATCGTTGGCACGTAGTATTTATGAACTGAAGAAGAAAGTAAGCCTGGACGGCAATGATGCGGAGAAAGACCGGATAGCAGAGAGGTTGATAGATAAACTGGCTCGCTTCCTGGTGCGGCTCAAGACAGAGAGAAAAAGCTCTCTTGAAAAGCGGATACGTACTTGTATGAACAGCCTGATGCACAAGGAAGACTTCATCGCCTCTGTGGAGGTGGAGGTGATTTCGGATATGCTGGAGATCAACCTGTTTGATAGTGACAAACGTCCTATCCATAAAGAGAGCCTCTCGAAAGGGGAGCAACAATTGTATGCAACCAGCCTGTTGAAGGCGCTGGTGGATGAGTCGGGTATTAAATTTCCGGTATTTATTGACAGCCCGTTGCAGAAGTTCGACAAACGTCACTCCGGCAAGATCATTACCGAGTTTTACCCGCAAGTATCTGAACAAGTAGTCCTGTTTCCGCTGCTTTTCAAAGAGTTGACCGAAGAAGAGTATCAGTGGATGCTTCCGCGTGTGCAAAAAGTATATTTCATTCGCAATGAGGAACAATATTCTTATTTTGAAGAGGTTGTTCCATCCGCATTGTTTCAAAACTAACCATGGCTATGTTTAACAGTATCAAGACATCAGAAGCAAATAAAACTATAGTTACGGAGCTGACCAGAAAGTTTGAGTTGGGCACGGAAAATCTCATTGCCCGCATTGCATTGGCCTATTCGCTCCAATCGGGCAGGAAACTCAACCTGACGCAGGCAAAGGATTCGCGTGGAAAGGAGTATTCCAGTCAGGTGCTTTTTGGCAGTTATGCTGCTTTCTACCTGGCTATGGTCTGTTGTCATTATCAGATAGATAGTTACAATAAGGATCTGGCAAAGTATGTCAAAATGCATCTGGATGATGGTCTGGAGATGATCAACGCCGACATTACTGACAATCCCAACCTGACGGGTTTTGATTATTTGCTGGATAAGATAGGGAATGGATTGAAGGAGATATGCGAAGAAGGGAGTTGACAGAGATACCTTTGAGAATAGGTTCAGGGGTTAATCCCTGAACCTATACCTTCTGGTTTTCTATTTATTACACAAAATTGTGGATAGTTTCATTTAAATGGAAAAATGATTCTATTTCACATTTTCCATCAGATCTGCAATAAATGTATTGTGGTCATAGAAATAATCCAGGTCTTTTTTTATTTTATCATTGATTATTTTAAAACCTCTGTTTGCATATTCGTCTATGGTCGTGAGAATAAGTGAAGTATCAGTCAATATACTTTTATCCTCTTGTATTTCCTTGTCAAATTTAGCAATTGCCATGATGATTAATGACTTTAATACATCCGGTGCCTGATTGTTGATGGCGCTATATTTTAGGACATCATTGTCTGTTTCATCGGTTATAGGGAGAGGCTTACCATGTTTAAATCCAATGGTTGCCGCCCAGGCAAAAGGTTGCCAGTATTGATTAAAAAACCTTCGGTCTCCTCCGTCAGTAGCCTGTTTTCGGCTGAGTTTTATGATGATATTTTCCTTATATTCTTTACGAATCTTAGGGCTGCAACTGATGATTTCTTCTATTATATTCATATTATTTTGTTTAAATGACTGTAAGAATTGGATTCGGTCAACTCACTGGTTGCACCATGTTTCTCTATGTGATAGACATTTTTAAAACCGAACTCTTCTTTTAAAGATTTGGTATCTACTTCATTCCTGTTATTTCTGAAAATGAATAAATCTTTGCTCATAATAATACTTTGCTTGAATTTTTCATTTAAAAATTTATAATACAATTTTGTGGTTCCATCATCCAGGTCAGAGGTGGGGGCATCTGCTATGAAAGGATAAGACTTGTCTTTATATTCATAAGAGATAAGTACAATGGCATTAATAACACACATTTTCATCAGTGTATTGTGTCCGGTATTACTATCTCGTTTGTCGGTCGGATTATCCAAATCGACTAACCGGATGGTATATTTTTTACGGTCGATGTGGATTTTTCCATTTATTACTTTATTTACCTGAGCAATCTGGAGTAATATTTCATTGGCTCTGTCTTCAATTTTTGTGATCAGTTTTTCAAATTCAGCTTTTTTGGTTTGATTATATACCTCTTGCAACAGGGTTAAGTATTTGAGAATATTATCTTCTTTATAAGTTCTTTTACCTTTAGTGGGTAGTTTATCTAAAGCCTTTTTCTTTTGTTGGATTTGCTCCTGTAAAGAAGAAATTTTGCTTTCTTTTATTTTGATTCTTCCCGTTATTTCTTCTTTCTCCTCTATGTTGTAATTAAATTTTTCTCTTTCCTTTTTCTGGTTGTCCAGATGGTTTCCATGCTTTTCCTGCAATGCGGTAATTTCATCTTTTATTTCGTTGAGACGATTCTGAATATCCTGCTTCCTTTCATTCAATCTCTCATTTTTTTTCAGATGATTCATGATATTAAGCTGTATATCGTCTATTTTGGATAGGATGGCAGAGTTATTGGATAACAGTTCTGATACCTTTCCAAAGATTTCTAATTCTTCTTTATCCTTCTCTTTAAATCTGTTCATCACATCCGTTGCCTTTTTGTACCTCTCCTGGATATGCTTGTAGGCCTCACTTTCATCGTTAAATTCTTCTCCACACACATAGCATTGTTTTTGTTCCAGCATTTCAAGCAGGTATTTAGGATCGGGGATGTTATATGGCAATCCTGTAGGATTGTCATTACGATTTTGCTGATACCATTTCTGATAAGTTCGCAATTTTTCATATCCCTGACTGAGCAGATCACCTGTTTCAAACAGGATCCAGTGTTTGGCAAAAGTGTTCCCTATGTTTTTATTGGATTCTTCAATTTGGGAAGAAATAGATTTATATTCTGCTTCCAGCAGTTTCTGGTCATTCATTAATCCTTCGTATTCAGGTATATCATCTAATCTTCTGTCAATCTTCTCTATGACATCCTGAACTTGTTGGAGTTCAAGAAATAGATTATCCAGTTCTTCTTGATTGCTTTGGATTTTTTCTTCTAACTCATCGATCTCTCCACTCAACTCATTGAATTCTTTTGCTTTGGTTGTATGTTTTCTTTTTTCTCTGCGCAATGATTTTTCCACTTTGTCAATCAGTCCATTGACGATCTGAATATTATTGTCATAATATCCCATATAAGAGATGAAATTTACCGCATTTTTGAAAGAGATGCCATTATGGATGTCTAATAACTCGTTGAGCGTTTCTCCCTGGAACCATATGTATTTACTTATTTGTGGTGGGAGTAGTTTTTTTATCAATATACTCACGTGCCTGCAAGTTTTCCAGAACCGTATGATTGCCATCTATATTATCGAAAGATATACATAATTCTTCTTTTACAAACTTCCAGTTCTTTTCTGAATTATAATTTTCTTCATTCTCTTTACAAATTTCTATGGAATGGGAAACCTTATAGAGCTTTTCTGCCTGAATGGTGAGTGTCACTTCTACTTTGACTTTTTCATTTATCTCTGCGTTTTTCAACGCCTTTTTATTGAATATGGATAAAAAGTTGGCAGAGGTAATATCCACCCATTTTTCTTCATATTTGTAAATAGATCCGAAGAAGCACCAGAAAAATGCATTGAACAGTTTGGATTTGCCCGCTCCGATGGTACCCAGAAACAGATTTAAATTGTTGTCGAGATCAGCAGAATTCAAGTCATAATAAGACTGGAAATTCTTTATTTTTATCTTTTTAAAATACATAGTTAGTACATAGTTAGGTAAATAGATCGTGTAGTTTGTTCTCAATATAGCTTATAGCCACTTTTATCTCTTTTTCCTGATTGGCCACTTCTACTGATTGATTGACAATGAGTTCGTTGATCGTTTCTATCTTATTTTTGTCCAATTCTACTGTTTCGGGAAGAAACTATCTGATTTCATTTATAATTTTTTCTTCTATATCCATGTTGTTAACTGTTTATTTGGTTTTTATCTATAGTGAGATTTTCTTTTATCATTTCTACAAAGTCGATCCTGTAGAGGTCTGCCAATTTGCCTAATTCACCATTTAAAACCTGGTGTCTGTTTTCGGCTGCATATAAAAAGTTGGCCACTCGTTTCAACTCATTTTGAAAGATTTTTATTTCCATTTCTTTTATTTCCACAGGTAAGTAATCCATAAAGTTCTTCTGCGGAGCGATGATTATATCATATATATTAGCATGTGTTTTTCCGGGTGATTTTCGTAAGACACGTCCTCTTCGCTGGATGTATTGTCTGGGATTGCCTGTGCTTGCACAAAAAATGGCATTTCTGGTTACAGGAATATCTACTCCTTCATCCAGAATCTTCATGGCCAGAAGTATGTTTATTTTGCCTTGTGAGAACTGCTCTACTATTTTTTCTTTATGGGGGGTGTTGCATAAGAATTCGTGAGTGGAATAGCCATACGAACGAATTTTCTCACCGTATTTCCTAATGATTTTCTTTTCTTCATCATCATAAGCCGGAGCATCCGATTTGAGAAAGTCCAGTTCTTTTCCTTCCGGTAAATAAACAAAAGTATAGTTTAAACTCTTTTCCTTTTTTGCTACATCTTCCAATATCTTTTCGAGTGTGTTCAGCTTATTACCGGCTTTATTTATTAATGCTTTGCGCTTAATAAGCAATTTTTTCCCCTGTTCGTTAAACTCTTTGGTTCTGGAGTTGTAATGTACGATTAACTTCTCGGTTATTTTCCTGTATTCTTTCAATTCCTCTTCATCGAGATGAGAGAAATAGGGATAGTAATAATAGGGGACCAGACTGGAGGGTTCGCTATGAATGGCTCTATACATGGAATAGCAGTAGGTATACTGAGGAGGAGAAGCATTGAAATAGGTGTATATGGTTTCTGAACCCGATTCGTCGTAGATTCGCTCAGGAGTAGCCGACAGGCCTATTCTTTTGGTAATTTGTACGGGCATTTTGTTCTGAAGAGAAGAAGATCCCATGTTATGTACTTCATCTGCAATGAGAGTAAATTTGTCCCATCCTTTTTTATGAAGTAACTTCTGAAATTTTTCACCACTAAAACTTCGGTAAGTGGATATAAAAATGAGATTATTTGGTATGCCCAGCTGCTCATTTAGGAAATGACGTCCTAAAATACTCATCCAGTTTTTATCCTGGGTGGAATAGATATTGCGATAATTGAATTTACGTGCTTCTTCTGTCCATTGATGAACTAACGCTCTGGTCGGGACGAGGATAAGGACTCTGTAGAATCCATTGTGCCGATACTCTTCCAGTATACAGTTCAGAGAAGTAATGGTCTTTCCGGTACCGGTGGCCATAGCAAAGATGCCCTGGTAATTGTTTTTTATCCAATTAGTATATGCCTCTGTCTGGTAGTTTCTTGCTCCGGAAGGGTAAGGAAACTGCGGGACATCTCTGACTGTAGTTTTTGAAAAAGAATTGTTTTCCATTCTTTGATAAATATTACATTCAGAATGTAGACTTCAGAAAATCCTGATTCCAAATTCGGTCATGTTTTTCTATGAATAGAATTTCAGTATTTATAATAAGATTTTATATCGCTAATATCTGTAAGTGAGGTAACAAACGTCAAACTAATACATCCATTTTCAGATTGACGTATTCTCACCTGCTACAATTATGTCTTTGATTAACATAATTTGTTTAATTGCAAATATAATCATTCCTTGTAAATAAACTCTATGTCCGATCAACAGATTTTGTAGAGTCATGGATAAATGATTTTTCAGAGAGAAGTGGGCATAAAGAAGGGATCAGAAGTGAGTGTTAAAAATCACAAAGGTAACTTATGCTGTTATTTTATGTTTATTTTTGCAAAATAACATCTTGATTTAATTGATTATGAAAATATTTATAAGTTACAATAGTTCAGATAAAGTTTGTTTCTCTTTGATCAAAGATACATTGGAAAAACTGGGACATGAGGTGATCCCGGGTAACTCCAGATTCAAGGCAGGAGATAATATTTTCAATAAAATTATAGATGAAATTTTAGGTTGCGATCTGATTTTGATTTTGATCAATCAGAAAACATTAAGTTCGAAAATGGATTTAATGGAAATAGAAGCTATTTTATTAAATGATATTGCGGGTGAAAAAGGTAAGATTGTATTGATAAAGACGGGAGAGTGTTCCATTCCGGGATACCTGATGAATTATCGTCTGGTCGATTTTTATGATCGTCCTGAGGCAGGAATGGAAGAACTGGTTTCTTTGCTGTCGGTTACTAAAAATGAAAAACAGAAGTCTGAACCTAAAAAGAAGGTAGAAGAAACAGGCAGAGATAAAAATGCGATTGAAAGGCTGAAACAGGAATTGAAGTCCGGTAATCTGACGTTGATTTGTGGGGCAGGTGTGTCTGTCGGAGCGGATATACCTTCCTGGAATGAATTGCTTTTTGAACTGTTGCAACGAATGATTGCGAAAATAGCTGATGAGAATTTATCTGTAAAGCCTTTACAGCACACGGATTATAATCCTCTTCTTTCTTATTCTTCTTTGATTGTAGGACGTTATTTAAAAACAAATTTGGGGAAAGACTTTTTGACCGAATTAAGAAACGCTCTTTATAAAAAAGATCCCAGGAGTTGTGACCTGATTGAAGCAATTGTGGAGTTATCCCGTCCTCAAAGAGACGGAGCACCATTGAATTCTATCATTACTTTTAATTTTGACGACCTGATTGAAGTCAATTTAGGCAAGCACAATATTAAATACAAAGTTATTGACAACGAGGAGGTCAGACATAAATCGAACGAATTACCGATTTATCATGTACACGGCTATCTGCCGCGAACCGGAAAAATAGCTCCAACTAAAAATATTGTTTTCAGCGAAGATACTTACCATACGCAGTTTATAGAACCTTTCAGCTGGTCAAATTTGATTCAGTTGAATAAATTAAGTCAGAATACCTGTTTATTGATTGGGTTAAGTATGACAGATCCTAATTTAAGAAGGCTTCTGGATGTTGCCAGCAGAAAAAATCCTTCTCACGAGTTGAACCATTTTATAATAAAAAAAATTCCGGAAGTAAAGGATGGATCTGCACAAATTCATGAATTGATTAAGTTTTTAGAGGAACAGGATGCCAAAGAATTAGGTTTGAATGTGATATGGGTAAAAGACTTTGATGAAATAGGAAGTTTTTTAAGAAAACTACTTTGATTGGAAGGAAGAGAGACAAATTTTATTTTTGTAGTCATTTCGCTGTAAAGTATAGAAGAACTCCACGATTAGTTGCGGCGTAGCGGGGACACTACGCCGAACGAGAGATTAGAGGAACTTTCTGCTGGAGAAAAGCAGTTCTTATTGAAGATTTTTAAAGTATTTCTTAGGGAGGAAGAACCTTATAATTCTTTTACTACTTTCTTGTTTGACCTAACATGTACGACTATGTTATTTAAAGATTATAGCACAGAACTCACGAGTCTTCATATAAGGAAAGGTGCACCGCATAAGCCGCTTTTGATGCTTACCATTATGGATGGAGTGGAAACAGGGGAGATCAGGAGTGAGAAGATCTATCTTACGGAGGAATTGATCAGAAACTTCAAAGTAAATGGGCGGGAATGGGCTCATCGGGAAAAACTTTTGATTCATTATCCTTTTTATCACATGCGGACTGAACGCTTCTGGCGTTTGGTCACTAAACCTGGTCGGGAGATTCGTATGTCGGAAAATCATTCTCCTATGTCTTTAAAAGGGTTGTGTGATGGATTGGACTATGCGGAAATGGACCGGGAGTTATTTCTGGCATTCTCTGACTCTGAGCAAAGGGAGAAATTGAGATTCCTGATTACTGAGACTTATTTTCCGTTTGCACTTTCTGCGGAGAAACCTGTAACCTCTTATGTTGAAGAGATTAAAAAAGATATTCTCACTTGCACCGCCAGGCAATACAGGGATAAGGTGAAAGAACTGGAGAAGAAAAAAGATCCTAAGATCTATCGGGTAGAACGGTATGCCCGTAACAAACAGTTTGAAGAAGTGGTAAAGGAGAAATATGATTATACCTGTTGTATCTCCGGTTTGCGAATTTATCTGGGAAATAAAACTTCTTTGGTAGATGCCTGTCATATCATTCCTTTCAGGCATGCAGATAGCAGTGATACCATAGGAAATGGACTGGCACTTTCACCCACTTTGCATCGTGCATTTGATAAGGGGCTTATTACTATTGATGAGGAATATAAGGTTGTTATTTCGGAATGGTTCGAAGAAAATAAAAATGGTCTGAATGGTCTTAAACAACTGGCAGGGAAAAAGATAAAACTACCTGAGGATAGCCAACATTATCCTTCGCAGGAGAGCTGAAATGGCACAGGGAGCATGTGTTTAAGGGTTAAGTCGTGGTAAAGTGAGTGAAAGAACTGGCTGCGCTCAGACAATTTTTTGCTCCTTGTTCAGTGTAGTGTATGTTCAGCGTAGCTTGCAGCTGCGGTGTTGTTTTAAGACTTTGCCTCCTGTTACGTGAAGCCGGAGGTTCACTTTTGTTTGCAACATAACTGCAAGCTACGTCGAGCGATGGTCGAGTGGTTTGATGTATCTATATTTAGATAGATTGATTTTAGACAAAGGGGACAAAACAACTTTCCTCTCCCTTGGTTCAGCGTAGTCTTTGGCTACGCTGTTCGTTTTGTTTGAGGCTTTGCCTCTTGTTATGTAAAGCCGGAGCTTCACCATCAGCCACGACGTAGCTATAAGCTACGCCGAACGAGAGACCTAATTATTAGCTGATCTCCTGGGAAACAAATAATTCCTTAAGGAAGCATCCGCAGATCTTTATCTTCTTCGGTTAGAAATTCCGCCAATTCGCTTAGCATCTCTTTAATCCGGCAATAAAGCCGGGATGATGGAGGTAACGTTTTTAAGATAGGGCACCATGCTTCTTTCTGCTTCTCATATTCCTCTTTTGCATATGCATCCCCTTTTTCAGTTTCCGGAAACCAACCTCCACAATAGGGGCCACCGTGATATTGCTCCTGTAATACATCCAGATATTTATTGCAGATCTCTTCTTTCAGATTCTCCACTCCGGGTCGGTTGTATTGGCTGTAATAGGAAAGAATAGCCTCCCTATTTTCAAATAAAAATAAGGGATAGCCACGTACAGCGGTAGCGAGTGCATTTTTTGATATTTTGGGATCTTCATCAAAAATGAGTTTAATAAAAATATCCAGTGTATACCAATCGGTTTCGAAACAATGGTAAATCTCTCCGTCGTAAAATTGATATACCAGTGTGTCATCAAAAAAAAGTGGAAGTATCAAACTCCTCATCTATTTTTAATAGTAATTTAATCCAGAATTCTGCTTTCTCTCTCCCTTCCTTATTATCTTCTGTGGAGACCCCGGAAAGGATCAATTCTGCCAGTTCCTCAATAAACTGCTTCTCATCTATTTGTAGAGCAATTATATTTTCTACATAGGTATAGACCCAATTCAAAGAAAGAGGATCCTGACCGACTTCCCTCAATATCTTGTCAATCTCTCCCATCTCTGTATCATCACATGGCCGGGTATCCGAATGGGAATGAAATAATTGTGATTTACTTTCAAACTGCTCATTACAAAAAGAAAACAGGTTTTCCGGCGTAAGAGACTCAAAATAGGTAAGAGCCTCTTCTTGTAATTCCGGAATATCCACGGAACATTCAAAGCCATTTTGAATATACGGATGTTGGATGGTAATACTATTATTTTCCATCTGATCACCAGTGAATGTATCATACATCCGGGTTTTCTCTTCGTCCATCAGGATGGTGAAAGGGGGTATATTCCCCTCTGACAGAGAGCGGGCATAAGCCAATGCTTGTTTTTTATCGTCATCAGGGGAGGGTGTATCCCATACAGCAATCTTTATATAGAGAAGGTTCAATCCATCCGCATTTTTTACGAGAAGGTCACCGGCAGAGTGAATGGTGATAGGCTTTTCATTGATTCGGATTTTAATAGAACGATCGACCCGAAAATCATTATATCCAGGCTTACACTCTTTTAATAGTTTACACACCATTTCTTTAATGGCCTCATTGTCTGATAAACGGGATAATAGATTTTTTGACATACAATTATAAATTAAGGTATACGTTTGTTTTGACGGTTAACTGTTTTTCTAATTTGTACAGAAGATCTACTAATTTGTCTTTCATGTTTTAAAAGGTTTAGATATAATAAAGGGAACAGGGTCACTGTTTCTACCTACTTTGCAAAGATAGGAATAAAAAACAAATCACTTTCCTGACGGAAAGCAGGATCTCTACAAACATCCTTATTCATACTTATTATTTATCTAAATCTCCACTATCCACTAATGAATTACATATATTGCCTGAAATATCCCATTCCCTGATTCCATAACGTTTTTGCCGTAGCATTCGGTTGTAATCCGGTAAATTTCATCCACTGAGCCAACCAATAGAATATTCTTGTCTTGCTTTTATAATCAGGCCCTGCATTTATAATCAGGCAATCCTGTAGGATGGATTTCGTCATTATTGCAACAGTTTCCTGATCATACTTCCATTCGTGTACCCCTCCTATGCAATGCGCTAAGTTTACAATAGCCGTGAAAATCTCCGGTTTTGAATTCTCAAGCGGGAAATTCTCAAATAAATCTTCGACCCATTCATTCAGGATAAGACTGTGGGGCGAAAAGCTAACTGCTTTTACGATTGAAATCATTTTTCCTAAAAGTTCATAGGGAACGGCTTTATTATTTACGTAATCACCTTTATTAAAATCAGGTAAATAAATGAGCTGGTTAGTAATGCTTTTGAGAGCAGCGTAGAATAACTCTTCATTCATAACCGGATGATTGATGATTTCGGTAGAGTTTTCCAGGAATTCTGCTAAATCAGCAATTGAATTGCCTGTATATTCAAATTGCCCCGTTTTGCTAAAGTAGTCAATAGCTTCATAGTAATAGGCAACTCCTTCCTGGATTTTATTTGTTTTGCATAAACAATATGCATAGTGATGATACATACTACCTTTATTATCCGGAGGGAAATTTTCGGGTAAATGATCCATCAGATTTTTATAAATAGGTACAGCCTTTGAATATTGTTTCTGAAACTCATATGTTTTGGCGATTTCCATTTTTAGCAATATTAAATTGCCTCTATCTATTATACTTTCTTCTTCATCTAAAGAGGATTGTTTATCCATTTCCATCTGTTCCTCTAATATCTCAACGGCTTCCTGGTAACAACTTCTTGAATCAAGATATCTTTTTCTATCAAAATGAAGCAAGCCTTCTGTCCAATATGTATAGACTTCAATCATATAATGATCATCTAATTCTATAAGATTTTCCAGTTCATTTATGGTTTCCTCAAGAGCATCCGGATGAAACATTCTCGATTGCAATAGAGCTAAATACATATATTGTAATGCTGCCGCAGAATAATTTTGTAATTTGCGATATGCATCAATACCGGCTTTAGCAAATAAAACTCCTTCTTTATATAATCCTCTTGTAAAACAGCATTTTCCTAAGGAGTTGGCTATGATAGCGATGATTTCCAAATATTGCTCCTTAAGTTCCGGATTTTGTGAGTGATCAGGGCGGGCTCTTTGCTGCGCTGTATGTAGGATGAATAATAAATTGGGCATTTCATTTATAATGCGGTCTGTCCCATAAGCTAAATCATTTGAAGTGCCGGATTGAATATAATGTGAATTGATAAATGCTGCTTCGGCCATGACCATGACCATAGCTTCTTTCTCGGATTCTATTTCTGCCAAAGAATTTTTTTCCTTTATTTTCTCTCTCAGAAAAGGGCGTATCGGATTAGGAATAACATGCCGTTCCAAATAAAGGAAATCCTTTACTTGTTCGATAAAAAAGAAGTGTTGAAGCTCTGCCATATTTTTATGGAAGGAATCAGACTGAAATTTCTCTTCTATCCATTGGGGATTCACACCTATGGGAAAGAATTTAAGAAAATGCAAAATATCTTTTTGCTCTTCATTCAGGATATCATAAATAGTGCTCAAACATACTGATAAAGAAGTTTGCTTATTGTGCCTGTTCCGGGTAGGATGCTTTAAAGGTTCGTTATTTGTAAGTAATTGAATGACACGTTGCGACGATTTATAAAACTTTATTAAAGTAACGGTTAATTTTATGGATAAAGGATGACCATTGCAAAAATCTATTATCCAATTCCTATCCCCGGCTGATACTTCCATTTCTCCATTCAGCAGTTCTGTTATTAAATCCTGGCTCTCTTCCGTACCCAGTCCATTTAATTTAAATATCTTTTTAGTGTAATCTAATAGAGACAAGTCCATTTGGCTTGTAATAAGAAGCTGAATTTGTTGAGTTTTGGACAATAACTCAATAATAAAATCTTCTATTTCATCTCTCTCTTCAACTAATAATTTTTCCAGACTATCAAAAACAAAAGTGAGCTGTTTGTCTCTTAAAGCCTCAAAAGCAATATTGGAATCAGCAGGAGATACATAGGGTGCAATGGATTGGTTGAACAAAATCAGAAAATCAGAAAAACTTTCTATGGATTCCATATCCATCCAAATAATAGGATTGTAATATTCAACATGGGTGATGGTATAAATCAATAATTGAGTTTTACCTATTCCTCCCATGCCTTCAATAACAACCAGTTGATTTTCACTCATTATTTTAGCCAATTCGGATGCTTCCTTTAAACGTGGAATGTGTAAAGGATGTTGACCCGGTACTCTGAATGCTGCATATTCCTTTTGGGGGCTATTAGACATTTTGAGTTTTTCTATCAGCTTTTCTTTGGCCAGTTTAAGCACCTTTCTGGGGATGATTCCCTTATCAACTTTCGTATGTATCTCCTGAGATATTCTTATTATATTATGATGATGGTGATTTAATGATTCATGATAAGGAATGATATGGGCATTTTCCAGTGGAGCCCCTTTTTCAGAGATCGGACATTTTCCTCCCGATTCGATCTGAAGATATGCTTTTATATAATCAGGAAGCGGAGGACGTGAGGAGGCACTGTCTGACCAGGGCTCTTTTAAATAAAAATCAAAACGATCTAACTCTTCTTTATCAAAATAATTTTCCCCATCTATTACAATTGTTTTTAATTTTCTATCTTCTCCTTTATTTTTTTTAGGAGCATTATTTACATAAGCATACAGTAATTCTTTAGTTATACCTAAATATAGGGCTGCTGCTGTTTCAGATAGTAGATTGTTATTTTCCTTCATAGTGGGGTCATTTATAAGTATACTGGTTTTATAAAATGAGTAGCAAAGCGTAAAGATAAAAACAAAAGTTTAATTTTTATTTTTGCTATCTTATATTTTCTTGCTATGGAGTTATGAATACACGATTTTGACAATAAACCTATCCTATTTAACTTTTGTCGTCTTGTGAGATGATCTCGATCTCCTCTTTGCCTGTGCGGAACTATCCGCTGTTGCGAATATTGAGGCGTAGCTGCAAGCTACGCCGAACTGCCGAACAAAGAATGGAGGTCCAGATTATTCGAGCAAATGACCTGCTATGTGGTTGTTGGTGATATAGCAGATGTAATATGTGTCGCTGTCAGGATGATAAGTGGAAAAGAAATACCAGGTGGTTTGTTTGTTTTTGGGGTAACATACGTAATGGAGGTCTTTACCATATCGGGAAAAGTAGACAGGAGCTTTGTAACTTTGCTTGATGTAGATAGTAGCCTCCATTTTAATACATATTTTACTATGGTATATTTATCCATTAAAGAAACAGAGGCAGGCTTACGGGTGCGAGTCCCGAGATGTTGTGGCTCCATAACTTGTTATGGTTTAAATAATTGTTTGGCGAGACCTGCCTTCTTTTATTAATCCATTTAATCTTTTTAAAGTATGCCGTACGTTAAAAATGAATCAAAAGTCAACAGCAACCCCTGCGTTGCTAACAGTTCCCAATCCCAAATTTTAACCCCTGTCCCGCAATTCCCCCTGCGTTACCTGACTATCTGCAAGGGAAGAAGTTTTATTTGATATAGAGACGCATATTTGCGTCTCATTTTGTTTATACGCTATTTAAAATATCGAAGACGCAAATATGCGTCTCTACATTAATCCCCTATCATTTATTTCTTTACCTGCTTTTCTTTTTCAAAACTTCTCCTTAAATAGTCAGGATTCTGCCGGCAATCCCATACAGCAACAATTCTCACCTGTTTATTATCTAAAGAATAAATGACCTTGAAATACTTCTTTATCACCAGAGAACGATAGGTTTTCTGTTCTTCCGCAAGCAACGGTTCAATAGAAGCAAGTTGAGGAAACTCTATTAAACGTTCTACTTCCACATATATATCGTCATACAATCTCTTTGCATACCTTTTGTCTTTCTCTGCATAGAAATGACAGATTCTTTGCAAATGGCTGCTTGCTGTTCGTGACCAGACTATTTTTCTCATCCGAGAATATACTTTTCCAAATCTTCATGGGCAATATAATCGCCATTATCAATCTCCTTTTCGGATTGTCTAATCTGTTGTTTCAATTCTTCTACAGTAAACTGACAGGGAAATTCTTCCCCTTTCGAATAGGTCAGATAGTATTCCGATTCAAGAGCAGTAAACGTCTCTTCGTCCATATCGTCCAACACTGCACGGATAAACTCTGCTTTGCGTTCGAGCAGGGATTTTTTGCTGTTCTCTTCCTCAGAAACAGCAAGATGATTTTTTTGTGTTCGGGCATATGCTACCGCAGGCTCATTCACCATCATTGGCTCCTGCTCGGGAAGTTCATCGTATTTCTTTTCCTTCATTAGATTTCTCTTTTATAAAGTTTGGATGTTCATTTTATACTTTCTTTCAGTCTGTCGGGGTCTTGCCGACAATCCCAGATTTCGACAATATTTATCACTTCATCCTCTATATAGTAGATTACTTTAAAATTCTTTTCTACTACTAATGAACGATACGTCTCGGATTCTCCTGAAAGCAAAGACTCCACAGGAGCAAGGAAAGGAAAATCAGCAAGCAAATGAACTTCTTTATATATTTGCCGATATAATCGATCTGCATATTTTTCATTCTTAGTCAGATAATAGGAATGAATATTCTTTAAACCCCTAATGGCAGGGCGCGACCAGACAATCTTTTTCATTCCAGAATATATTTATCCAGATCTTCATGAGCGATAAACTCACCATTTTTAATTTGACATGTAGCCTCTCTGACACGTTCTTTTAATTCCTCAACTGAATATCTGCAAGGAAATCCTTCTCCCTTTGTATGTAGAAAAAGGTAATCCATTTCCAGCGCATCAAACGTCTCTTCGTCCATATCATTCAACACCGCACGGATAAACTCTGCTTTACGTTCGAGCAGAGATTTTTTGGTGTTCTCTTCATCAGAAACGGTAAGGTATTTTTGGGAAGTGGGAGTATATGCCACCGCAGGTTCACCCACCATCATCGGTTCCTGCTCGGGAAGTTCCTTATATTTCTTTTCTTTCATTAGATTTCTCTTTTATTAAGTTTGGATATTTGGGTTGATACAAAGATAAATCATTTGAGAGAGATATCCGAATAAAAATCTGTTTTGTATAACATGTAATCTTTAACAACCCCCTGTCATTTATTTCTTTACCTTCCTTTCTTATTTCAAAACTTCTTCTTATCTTTGCAGTGCCAAATTTCAAAATTTACGATATGATTATTAGATTAGCAAAAGTCGAATTTATAAGTACAGAGGCAGGCTTACGGGTGTAAGTCCCGAGACTGGAGCATATTCGTATGTTTGAAGTTTGGCGAGACCTGCCTTCTTTTATAAATCCATTTAATTTTTTTAATTATGCCAAACTTCGAGAAATTTCCAGTCGAGGAACACACCAGCAACCCCTGCGTTGCTACCATTCCCCAACCCCAAGTTTCCAACCCCGCACTGCAATTCCCTGCACGACACCTTACCATCTGCAAGGGAAAAAGTTCTTTTGATAAAGAGCGTAAGAAGCAGATTACTCTGCCTAAACTCTATGTACAAGGAAAATGGATGTATAACGCCGGATTTCTTCCTGGTCATATTCTTGATGTCACTGTCGAATATCAACAAATCCATCTCAAAGTAATAGGAAAAGTAGAAGGCTTCCCTTTTCAGGAGTATCGGATTAACTGGTTCGAAGATCACGTCTGACATCTACCGAAATAAATGAATGTAGAGACGCATAGTTGCGTCTTCCCTATTTTCATGTTTTTTATCGGAGACGCAAATATGTGTCTCTACGTTAAAACCTATTATTCAACAAAAAAACACAACGCTCGTATGAAAACAATAGAAAATCAAAACGATAACACCACGTTCTGTCCTTTTTACAATCCGATCTCTACACCTGCCGGGTCTTCTAAAGATTATAACTGGGCAGCTATAATAGACTTTTTCAGTAAAGAATATCCGCCCCACATTGTAGCCAACCACCTGCTCACCGCCTACTTTCAACTGAGCGAATACATGATCGCAGACACCGAGAACTTAGCCAGTGACACCATGCAGGAAAGTATGTACGTGCTCAGACGCCTCTACGAGACTTCACAGCAGATGCACCAACAGACAGACGAAGAGGAAGACGACGAAGAAGAAGACAGTCAGGCAACCGATGCCTGGGTAGTTAATACCCTTACAGAAAAGGACGACATCATCGAAAAGCAGAAACAGCAGATCGGCGCACTCAGTAC
The DNA here is from genome assembly GCA_021202275.1 of Bacteroides sp. Taxonomy (GTDB): domain Bacteria; phylum Bacteroidota; class Bacteroidia; order Bacteroidales; family Bacteroidaceae; genus Bacteroides. The sequence goes on along the minus strand of JAJQDI010000018.1, from coordinate 26,707 downwards.
CTATATCGAAACTCTCAAACAACAGATCGCTGCCGGAAAGAAACAACGGGAAACGGCTGCTGTAAATTGATCGTTGTATAAGAGATAACTATCTGAGGGGGTGGGCTGTTGTAGGAATATAAGCAGTTCGCCCCTTTCTTTTTAAATCCCTTTTCCATCCGTCTCTGCATAGTAAAACAACAGGTCCGTAAATAGTTAATAACCATTAAAATCTGACTTTCCGCAAAGTGTCAGATTTCCGCCCTTATGAAATTTTCCTATTTCCATGCTGATCTTTATTTTTAGTTTTGACAAGGGAAGCCGCTGGCTTCCAATTATTAATCTATAAATACTTAACTATGGCTTTAAATTACGTAGTAACCAAAAGAAGGGTTGGTTTCGATCAGGCTTCAAAAGAAGAGAAGTATGTGGTTCGCCCCGTGGGAATGGGCGAAGTGAGTTTTGAAAAACTCTGTACGCAGGTCTGTCAGATCTGCGGTGCACACCGCGGGGTGGTGCAGCAGGTGATTGCCGGATTGGTAGATGCAATGATTAATTCGCTGGACGATGGCAAGAGCGTTCGGTTGGGTGAGTTCGGTATCTTCCGCCCTACGCTCAGCGCGCGGGCAGTAGACAACGAAGAAGATGCCAACGCCAACACAGTAAGGCGCAAACGGATTTTATTCACTCCAGGAGCAGCTTTCAAAGGAGCGTTGGATCAGATGAGTGTCACCCGTTACGCCATGCCCGATACAGATTGGACAGACGGTAGTAGCAGTTCGGGATCATCTGGTGGAGGCGGTGGGAATAACGGCGGCAACAACGGTGGCGGAGACGATGAAAATCCGCTTGGATAAGCAAGAGGGCAGACAGTGCGGTTGGAATGAAAAAGAGGGGGGAAACACAAAGAAGAGGTTTCGCCCCTCTTTTTTTAGTAAATGAAAGATACATGGAGGAGATCTCCACCCCCGTAGAGACGCATACTTGCGTCTCCCTGTCCGTATTTTATTGTATTTATCTGCATCCCATTTTACAAACAGATACAAATATAAAAGACGCAAATATGCGTCTCTACGGGGAAAAATCAGACCACTTATAGGTCATACACCCTACCACCTATAGGACATACCCCTTACCACCTATAGCTAACTACCCTTATTACCTATAGTTAATTGCCCCCACCACCTATAGAACGTCAGCACACTTTCTATAGGTAGTTTACAGACAGAATATAAAAAATACCATTCTTTCCGGTACAGAGCACAGGTAGTATAGCAGGCATTTTTATAAATGACCTTTGCTACCTGTGTTTCTCTTTACCTAAAGAATGGTATTCTTATTTTACAATCAGTCGGAAAGCGATCAGCCGTTCTGCTGTGCGGCTTTTCGTGCTTTGACCGAGATCACCCTTTCAAACTGAAAATCTCCCAGTTGCGGGCGCAGCATCCTGCCCGGTCGGAACTGCAATTTTACCTTGCGGATGTTTGCGGCGGTAAATTCTTCTTTGGTGTCCGCCGCCCGGCTGGATACCTGGTACCGAAAGTTACCGAATTCGGCAAGGTCTACAATGTCTCCGTCCGAAAGATGCTCTTTTACCTTATGGATCAGTCCGCGCAATACATTCAGCACATCACCGTCGGTCAGCGCAGTGGCATAGGAAATTTCCTGTGCGATGCGGTTAATGTCTACCGTGTCACGTGCCTGCGCTTTGGCATAGAATTTCTTAGGTTCTTTGGGGCGTTGCGGGTTTCTCAGTTGTGCAATACTGTACTTGATACTCATTGTTGTTTAATTTAAAAAGTTTATTTTTTAGTTTATTTCTCCCTCTTTCCGCGTGCACTCAGAAAGACAGGGCAAAGATGAGAAGTACATAAGAAAGTTTTGCAATTTTCCAAACGGCAAATCGTGACCTTTTGCCAATAGTCACGATTTTGTGATTTTATCTTACAAAAAAGACTTTTTTGCGGAGTGATACGGTAGGGAAGTGTGAAACAAGGTAGGCAACGGTTTTCCTTGCATTCGGAAAACTTCGGGGTTTCTTTCGGAAGAAAAATAATTTTCTTCCGAAAGAACGGTTATTTTCTTCCGAAAGAAAAAAAGAAAAGAAGCTACAGGTAAATACAGTGGCTCATATAGAGAGTTATAAAAATTTACATTTTGTATGCTTGATACAGAAAAGATCAGGCTATCTATTCATGCAAATGGCATATCCTTACAGATGGATATGAACAAACATTCTACAAGACAGTACACATCATCTTTCCTTCTGCGATCCGGTATGTTGACCTGGGATCATCGGATCTGATCGCAGGGAAAGCAGATGGTTCAGAGAACGTTTTACGTGTCAAAGCAGCCGTACAGGATTTTTATAATGAAACCAATCTGGCTGTCATTACCGAAGACGGAAGATACTACACCTTTAATGTGCGTTACAGGGATGAGCCTGAAAAACTCAACATTGAGATGAAAGACTTTCTCCATGACGGGTCAACCGTAAATCGCCCCAATAACTCAATGGAGGTGTATCTGGAAGAACTCGGACAGGAATCTCCTGTATTGGTCAGGATGATTATGCGTTCTATCCACTCCACTAACCGGAGAGAGATAAAGCATATCGGGTGTAAGAGATTTGGTATTCAGTACATATTGAAAGGGGTATATACGCATAATGACCTTCTGTATTTTCATACAGAACTAATCAACTCCTCTACTATCTCCTTTGAAATAGATTTTATCAATTTCAAGATCGTAGATAAAAAAGTCGTAAAAAGAACTGCCATTCAGGAGCAGGTAATCGTTCCGGTGAGGGCGTATAATCTTGTCATGAATGTTTCCGGCAAAAGCAGACAATCTACCGTCTTTGCGCTACCAAAGTTTACCATTCCTGACGATAAACAACTCGTAGTTGAATTAAGCGAAAAAACGGAAGTCGGAATCAGACATTCACCCTGGAAAATGGCGATCTGATACGGGCTAAAGTGGTAGATCAACTACACGTAAAATAACAAGTCATTTAATAAGAAATAGCTATGAGAAATAGTATTTTATTTATTGCTGTAGGTTGTTTATTTCTTTTCTTATCATCCTGTAAAAGTGATGAAATACCCTGTTGTGAGGGCTACAACCTGACATTGGTCAATCATTGGACTGATTTGGGAGAAGGAAGAGATAAACCCACCCATATGTGTGCTCTCGTTTATGATACGGAGACTTCTGACTATACACGTCTTTCCTTACATGCTGATGGTGGCAAAGTTTCTGCTGATGCTCAGCAGAACAACTTATTGTTATACAATATCCGGGAGGGTGAAAGTATCACTTTCCAGAGTCTCAATGAATTTGCAAAGGCAGAAGCCCGTTTGATTCCTTATGAAGAAAATAATGAGTTGTATATAGCTGAACCTTACTTATTATACGGGGAGAGTTTCGCCAATCAAACCTTTTCCGAAACTTCTGCTACGCTCCATTGTACTCCTGTGGCCTTAACTCATCTGATCCGGTTTGAGATCAGGACGGCGGGCGAAGGTGTGGAGGATATTATCGGTTGCGCAGGCTGGTTATCCGGTCTGAGTAGCCGGGTCAACCTATCAACGAAACAAAAAGACAGCAAAGGTTATCCGGTCAGATTTACTACCACTCAGACAACAACCAATTATTTCAAAGAACTGTATCATTTTGGGTATAGTGATAAGAATGTGTTAGAGCTTGTTTTTGATTTTCCGGATGATGAAACAAAACGGGTTGAAATGGATCTGACTGATACACTCTCTTCTATGGGGCGTAAAGAACTGACCTGCCGTCTTACTGTCTTCTTTAGTGAATCAGGAGTGCATGTTGAGATCAGGGATATAATTATAGAACCTTATCAGCCGGGCAACAATGAGTTTGTTGACCTGCCTTAATTTTTTATCATAACATTTTCACAAACTAAAAACTAAAATTATGAAGTATTTAAATTTCTTCCTCTTGTGTGTCTTTGGGATCACTCTTTGTCTGATGAGTTGTCATAAAGAAGACAGTTGTTCTGCAACAGAAGATATGCCGGGAACTGTACCGTTGTCCCTTCATACGAATGTAATGGAAGGGCAAACCCGAAATTTTACTCTGAAAGAAGAGTTTGTGCCGGGCGATAAAATCGGACTTTTTATAGTAAAAGACGGTACGGATGAGATTTACACAACCTCCCCATACGAAAGAAATAAAGTGCCCGCTACCTATACCGATAGATATGTATGGGAACAGGAGGTATTTCTGACCGATGAAAAAGTAAATGTGTATGGTTTCTATCCCTTTGACAACGTTTACCACGCAGGTAAATTTGACATCATGTTCAATATTACCGCACTTCAGCAATATATGTATGGTACACATGCCAAAGGAACATTAAGCTATGCCGATAGAATTAATTCATCCGTACAGTTGGAAATGAAAAACGTATTGGGGATTGCGGAGTTCTTTTTCCGGGTGGCTCCGGAATATCCGGGAGCAGGAAATCTGACAACCATAGAAATATACAACAGGGATATGCCTTCCGGACCTATTCCGTCTGATATATCCATGAATGTACTCACCCAAAAAATAACTACTTATGGTTCGGAACATCCTGTCCTGGTAACGAAAAGAGACGGTGATAAAATACTGACTCAAATGACAACCTCTTTCCCCGAAAAAGGGATTTCTGTTCCTCTGTACACCACCTATGCCACCAAATCGAAAGGGGAGATTATGGCTCGTTTCCTGATTGACGGCAGGAATTATATGTGGGAACTTCCGATCGGAACGGAGTGGAAATCCGGTTATCGCTATCGGTATTATATTACCCTTGTCGGTGGCTCTCTGAATCTGGAGAGTGTGACTATTGAGTCTCCACAGGATGGAGGAAATAAAGATGTTGAACTCCAATAATTTTTTAATTGTAAAACATACATAAAATGAAAAAGACGATGTATATAGCAATGGCATTGTGCCTGCTTTCAATAGCACTTCTGACGACTAATTGTACAAATGAAGAAACTATTTTTGTAGATACTGAGCGTACAGCACTGGTCGTAAAAACAAATGTGACGGGGCAAACAAGGGCAGATATAAAAGAGGCTTTTGTGAAAGGAGATCAAATGGCATTATTTGCTACCAAAGATCAGGAAAACACGATCTACAATACGGCTTTATCTAAGGGATCAAATATCTGTGCTACTTATTCTCGGGATGAAAAATGGGAAGTTGACTTCTATCTGGATAGTGAAAAGTTGAATATCTATGCCTATTATCCATATGGTGACTATTATCTGGGAGATCATAATCCCGCTATCATCACGACTCTTTTTGGAAGAACTGACGTCTTATTCGGCACGCATGCTACAGGAACAAACAGTACGGTGAGTAAGGATGAACCGGAAGTGTTGTTGCAAATGCGACATGCTCTGGCAGCTATTGATTTTTATTTTAAGAAGCAGGATTATTCCGAGACGGGTAAAATTACGGAGATAGAGGTAAGAAACAGACCGGGCCTGGATAAGAAGGTAATCCCTCTGGAAGTTACTATTGAACTTGTGACGGGTAAAATCACGGGTGCAGGAGACGGAGAGTATTCTATTCTGCATAAAAATGAAACTGCGGGGCTGGTCAGTGATCTTATCAATACCTATCCCGCTGAGGGATATGTTATGTTTGCCTACACCAATTTTCCTTCCGTGAAGGAGGGTGATATTCAGATTCTATTTACTATTGATGGGAAAAAATATACCTGGGACTTACCGCAAGGAACACAATGGGACAGTGGTTGTAAATATCACTATTATATCTGTTTGTCTGCCGGAAAACTTCAACTTGAAACGGTGATTATTGAACCCTATGAAGACGGGGGGTCAGATTCTACGATTTTGAGTTAATATGTGATATGCAATATGAGAAATAAAATCCTTTATACTCTTTTCTTCTTAGTGATATTTTCTATGTCTTTGTCTGCTCAGCGGTGTTTGCCGGGAATGAAGGGAGTAAAAGTTTCAGGGGGATTGGTAGACGGTTTTCATGCGGATAGAATGGGCTTCTATACTGGAATCGGATTTGACCGGTACATGAAAAATGGAAATCGTTGGCTTGTAAATCTGGAATATGGGCAAAAGAACTCTTCTTATGACTGCTATAAAATTCCGGTTACGGCTTTCACATTGGATAGCGGATATAATTTTCAGGTGTTTACAGATAGTTCCGGAACACTGTTTTGCTCGCTCGGATTTGCCGCTATCGCTGGATATGAGATAATAAATTGGGGTGAATCCCTGTTGAAAAATGGGGCAAAGATCAGTAATACAGAACGGTTGATTTATGGTGGAGTTCTCAATGCGGAAGTGGAAACGTATTTGTCGGATAAGGTTGTTGTTTGCTTCCGGATAAAAGAACGAATGTTATTTAATTCTGCGAAGCCCTGGCTTTTACAATGTGGTATTGGGTTGAAGTACATAATCAGGTAGTGAGTTATGAAAAACAGAGTCAACTATAAATTCAGCGTAAATTATTATCTGTGGATTGTCTTGTTTACTGCTGTCTTCTCCCTGATCTTTATTGGATGTAAGGATAAACTGGAAATCCAATACGTTTACGGTTTTGAACTAAAAACAATGCCTGTTCCTAAGAAAATAAAGTTAGGTGAGACAATAGAGATCAGGTGTGAACTGATTCGTGAGGGAAAGTACGATAAAGCGAAGTATTATATACGCTATTTCCAGCCCGACGGTTCAGGTGAACTTATGATGGATGATGGAACATTGTTCCAACCTAACGATCTCTATCCTTTATCGAAAGAATCTTTCCGGTTATATTATACTTCCAGATCTGCAGAGAGTCACGTCATAGACGTATATGTTCAGGATAACTTTGGCAATGTGGTACAGTCTTCTTTTAGTTTCTCACATGACAGTGACTAAATGAGGTTGTGTAGAGGTGATAAGGGGCAGAAGGATTTGAGATTTTACTGCTCCTTATTTAATTAACTTTATTTGATTTAAGTCGTTAACTATGGATGAAAATGAAAGTAAATATATAGAGGATATAATAGGATCAGATGATCCGATTGCATCATACAGGAATCTTCCTGAAGAGTTAAAAACAGAGAGTCTTTCTTTTGGCGTGGTAGATAAATACCCGGAGATCATCAAATATATTCCTGAAAAAATTATTTCCGATAGAATGGTATATACCGCTTTATCTCATGATCCGGTTTTAGTAAATAGTATTCCTAAATCTGTATTAACAGAAAATGTTTGTATTTCTTTAATTAAGGATGGATGGGGTATCGTACTTGCTCTTCCAGATTCATCCAGAACAAAAGCCGTTTGGGAAGCTGCGGTAGAAAACTATTCTTCTTTGTTGGGGTATTCAATTTCATTCATAAATGAAATTCCTTATCCTGAGATTGCTAAGAAGATGTGTGAGAAGGTACTTGAAGAATATCCACATTCGGATATAAACCTTATGAATGAGGTAAAGGAAGAATTTTTACCAGACAGTTTAATAGATAAATTGTATAATATCACACCCGAAAAATTTCCATCACTTCCTGACGAGTTTAAAACTCCTGAAAGATGTTGTCTGGCTCTGAAACATGATACAGAAAACTTTCAGTATATTCCAAAAGATAAACTGACTCATCAGGTTTGTGCTACTGCAATAAAATTAGATTTGGATTTAATTGCTCAAATACCTCCTAAGTTTAAGACAGAAAAATTGTGGAAAGTTTTAGCGCATGTAGTAGGTGAATTTCTGGAAGAGTATATAGATGTTCTGGAACGTTTTTTTCCTGTGAAGAACGTTTCAGAATATTTGAAAATTTCAATTCCCTCTATGATGAAGATGATCCGGTTTCTATCTTTAGATGTATCCCTAAAGAGATTTTGACAGAAGAAGTTGTGCTTTATGCTATGGATGGTGATTGTGATGTGTTTCTGTATATACCAGATGAAAACAAAACTGATAAAGTTTGTAAGTTGGCCATACAGAAAAATTTTTCTCTGATCCGCGAAATACCAAAAGAGAAATTAACAGAGAATATTATTCTTGAGGCAGTCAGATGGCCCTTAATAGAGGTTCTGAAAGAAATTCCAGACCATTTATTTACAGAAAATGTATGGAAGAAAGCGATATCACATTGGCAGTATTCTACTGGCGTGTGTTTACCCTTTTTGAGTAAAATACCTTCACTTGAACTTTTTGAGCAGTTTTATAATGAATTTAAAAATAAATATGACGGAGATGCTTTTAAAGCATTAAAATATTTACCCGATAGACTGTGGACAGAACAATTTGCAGATAAAGTGAGTCTTGACGGAGCAGGAGTTTTGGAATACATACCAGAAAGGTATCTTACTCCTGAAAGATATACAACTATTGCTCATAATTCAGAAGAGTTTCTGGACCTTATACCGGAAAGTAAAAGAACAGAAGAAATCTGTACCATTGCTTTGCTTAAAAGTTTAGTGAATATAGATTACATTCCTCAAAAGATAGGAACCAGAGAGTTTTTTTCTTCTCTGGTTGAAAAACAACCTTATATCCTAAATCTTTTGCCGGACTATCTGGATAAAAAAGATATTTATCGGGAGTTTATTAGTTTAGATCCTATCTATCTGAAATATATTCCTGAGAATTACAGAACCCATGACTTATGCGAATTGGCAATAGACAAAGCGTTTACCTGTAGACCTTTTCCGGACGAGATATTTGAATATATTCCATACACCGATCTACAGGTCAAAGCCATGCAAGAAGTCTCTAATCCTGATATTGCCCTTGAAATATATCTTCGCATTCCTAATAAGTATGGGAATGTTGACCTACTGGAAGAAGGATGTAAAAAGAATGCTGATGTAATTGGTTATGCTCCTAAAGAGCTTCTGAATCAGGAAATATGTATCATAGCCATAGATAAAGATCCTTCTGCTATAAGATCCGTACCTTCCAAATTACGTACTCCTGAACTGTGGTTACATGTTCGCAAAGCTGATCCGACTTATCCGATTCCTAATGAAATCAGTTTAGGCAATAATATATATACTTTCAGTCGGAATCTTGAAAAGTTAAGTCAGAAAGAATTTTCTATTGAACAGATAAAAGCCATGTATGATGGTCTTCCTTTTCCAATAAGAGATTTAATACCTGGTGTGGAAACACAAACTTCACAGATAAAATGGGATAAGAATGAAAATCGCTTTGTTGCTGAACCTAAACCCGAACAGCCAAAACTCCAAAAGAAAAGGAGATTATAGAGAGGGAGACTAAGCAGGGCAAACGACAAAATGTTGAGATATGAATAAAGAGCAATACAGAAGGGAGAAAATAGACCTTCGCATGATAAAAAACAGTGATAAACCTCTTGATAAATACAAGAGTTTGCCTTTGGAACGCAGAACTGTACAGGTATCTCTTGCAGCCATAGAACGTGATGTGAATTGCTTTGTAGAAGTTCCCGATAAAACTCCCGAAATGGCAAAGTTGGCCGTTGAAAAAGAAGGAAGTATGCTGAAACATGTTCCTGCTGAACTCATTACAAAAGAACTTTGTTACGAAGCTCTTTGTCAAAGTGCAAAGAATATGGAATATGTGCCCGAAGAGTTACGTTCAAAAGCCCTCTGTAAAGTCGCTTTGCACTACTGCGAAGATAATCAGGAAGAGAAAATATTGAAATATATTCCTTATCCGGATGTGTGTTACAATGCGGTCAGACAATATAATGAGTTGGAGGGTGACAGCGGGTTTAAAATGAATCATCTGATCCGTGATCTGAAAGAAGAGGCTTTCAGTGAGAATCTTGTAAGGTATATTGCACAGTCGGATAATTCAGGAGGAATCGGCAAAGAAGCACCAGAGAAATACCGTCCTCTATTAATGGATTTGATACTCGATAAAGTGGCGAAAGTAACTTATAACCTATGGCATTTGCCTTATAGTCTTGCGGATGAAGCCACCTATAAAGAGTTAATGCGAAGAAATCCGCATCTGTTCCAATATATTGCTGATCGGTGTAAAACGAAAGAAGTATGTAAGGTTGTTTTAGATTTAACCTTTTATAAAGATCAGGACATCTACTTTAATTATCCATCCCTTATGCCTTTTGAAGATTTACAATTGGAATGTCTGAAACGTCTGGAAAATGACGAAAATATACCTCTCTTTTTAGTTAGTCTCGGAATACTGAATGTCACTAAAGAAATTGCAGAGGAAGCCTTGTCACGGAACAGTTGTTCACTTGCCTATATTCCTAAAACTGTGCTGGCGCAGGATATGGTAGATGAGGTCTTAAAACGTGATCCATCTGCAATAAAGTGGACTCCTGTGGAATATTTAAATTCACGGAATACTATACTTGCTTTTTCTCAACAAGGCCGGCAAACTACATCTCCGAAATTAGGACTATGAAATAATTTAGAATTATGGCAAACTTAACCCCACATACAGATTATATAGATCTATTGATTAATGCAAAACTTGATGATGTATATGATACCTTCAGAGCAATCCCGTATGAGGAACGTACACTCAGGGTTTCCTGGATAGCCATTGGGCGGGATGCCCGCTGCTTTGAGCTTGTACCGCAGGATGTTATGACAAGAGACTTTATACAGCATGCTGTAAAGTTACAGCCGGATAACATCGGATGTGTCCATAAAGATCAGATAGATGACGATCTGTGTATTATTGCTTTGACCGGGGATATTGAAAGTCTCACTTATATTCCGGAAGAAAAACGCAGTTCTCTGGTCTGGCAGTGTATTATAGATATGCTTCAATTCAGTAATTCTCCTGATGTTTGGGAAAAAGTACTCCGGCAGGCTCCTACGCCGGAATTGATCTTGCAGGGACTCTCTGAAATGCCCGATTCAGAAAAAAAGATAGCTGCTATCATCAGGCAATTAGTTCCCGGACAACTGAATGATACCCTTGTTGATTGGGCATTGGATAAAGATGCAAATTGTTATCTGCATATCCCGGAAAAGTATCAGACTCCTGAACGTGCATTTGAGGCAGTCAGTAAAAAAGGAACACTACTATCCCAACTCTCAGATGAGTATAGAAACGATATAGGTATCTGTAAAGCAGCGGTCTCGAATTATAAATACGCTTTTAATTCGGTTCCTTCTTCCTTACGTACAGTTCCTTTCTTAGAATGGACTTTAAAAACCCATCCGGACTTATTGGCCTGGGTTCTTAAAGAAGTAGATGCAATAGAAGGAAGTGATTTACAAAAGAGCAAAAGAAAGCTCTGTGAAATAGCTGTTGAATCCGGAAAAATGGAGGTGGGGCAGAGTTTACCTTACAAAGATTTATGGCTGAAACTCCTATCCAAACAGGAAAATAATGGCAGAAGAGATCTGCATGTAGGGATAAATCCTTCTATTATGGACAATCACCTCGCCAAAGAGTTATTGAAGCGATCTCCTGAAGCATACCAATTTCTGCCACAAAAAATAAAACATGATCCGGAGATAGCTGAGTTGGCGGTGAACTTAAACAGCAGAAATTTGAATGTAGTGCCTGACGCTATAAAAACAGAGCATATGTTTTTAAAAGCCGTAAAAGATTACCATAAGGTAGTATTGAAACTCCCGGAGAGACTGAAAACGAAAGAATTGTGTAGTCAGTTAGTGGATATAAATGGAGCTTGCTTATCTTTAATCCCTCAAGAGTTTGTGGATAGGGAGTTGTGTGAGAGAGTAATGAATAAACCTTATAAAAGTGATACGGAGTTACATCTGCTTCTTTTGGGTGTGCCTTATCCGGATTTGATCGCACAGGGAATCAGAAAGATACATAATCCCGGTAGTATATCTGAATTGGTACGATCTTTACCTCCGGCTTTGGTAGATGAAAGGGTCTGGTTGGAAATTATAAAAAAAATTCCTGCCGCAATTACCACTATTCCGGACAGTCTTCACCATAAAGACTTTTATAATTCCGCATTTTCGTATGAACCCTATTCATTCTCCTATATTCCTGAACAATTGAAATCTCCTGAGATGTATCTGGAGGTCAAAAAGCAGCTTCCACATGTGGATATACAGGTTCCTCCTTCCATAGAAAATGGGAAGAATATATATACTTTCGGACAATTGCTGGAAAAACATACCGGACAGAAATATACTGTTCAGGAGATAAAGGAGATATATGGAGGTAAACCCTTTCTCTTAGCCAACTTCATTGCAATGGATAACGGGCATATTCCCCGACAAATGATTCGCTTTGATAAGATCAACTTTTCTTTTGCATCGGTAGAGGAAAATAAACAGAAAATAGAAAAGGGTATAAAAATATGATTCTATGAATATGATAGCTAAAGAAGAATGAAAAAGTCTTGAAAAATCAAGAAAATCTATTCACAATGAAGCGATTTTAGCCATTCTTTTAGACAATTCAGGAGTGAAAAATAGAAATAATATCTATCTTTGTTCCAAGTAAAGTTTTATTTAGTAAATAAAACGATAGCGCTTGCTGTATTGGATAATCTGAAATACCGCCAAATATTTTAAAGAGTAAAAACCAATACAGTAATGTACTCCGCTGTCTTCCAGATAGCGTGAGCATTACTGTATATTTTTACTCGGATGCTTGGCGGTGTCCTCAGATTGTATACATGTAATTGTCTCACGCCTTTTTTGTCCGGACGTGAGATAGTATTAACTCAAATAGTATATCTCTATGAAGACACCGCTCTCCCGTCCGCCATGATTCCTGATTTATATCTTTATATTAGGGACAATTATTATCATTCAGCCATTGAGGAACTGCCACCCTGAAAGACGGAATGATCTTTGTTTGGAGAAACATTGAGTTTCGCTTTCTTACTCCTCATTTGGTGATTTATTCAATTAAAAGAAATAATCAAATGAAATTTTTACTTTTCAGAAAGTTATTTTCCCGATGGAGAGTAGCAGACGAATGTATTTCAGAAAAATCTATTTCTGAGACAGATGATTCTTTAGAAAAAACGTTAACAGATCCGGAATGCTTTTTGCCGGAAGAAACAGATTTAGAAGATATATTGACCGCTCTTCTCGAAACGCAGGACGAGATTAAATCAACATTGAGCGGTCCTATAGTTTTTTCTTATTATCCCGTTGCTGAGATCATTCAATTCGCTTGTTCATGTTTAGGGCTGACTTCACAAGAAATAAGAGAAAAGGCAGAAGAATTTAAATATGAATACAGCTATTTTGATGACTACCTGAATAATGTATATGTTTCAGAGAAAGAAAATCCGGTCTGTCGGTATATTCATATCGGATATGGTTATGACTACTCTTTTTGTTGTGTAATGGGAGGAAGTAGAGAGATAGATGTTACAGTATTTGATCGCGATACATGGGGTAAATGTGAGACAATCATATTTTACTACTACAATCCGTTGGTAATACCAGTAATATCCGATCTTCTGTTAAGTAAAGAGTTTAAAGAAGATACAGATACAGAGATAGAATTTAAAAAGTCAGACGGTTCAGAAGCACGTATAGTTATGGCAAGAGATTTTACACATCCCATATTGCCGATATTATGTATTAAGTAAGAATTATCTGCGATTTTAATATTAGGTTTATCTGCTTATTGTAAGTGGATAAACCTATTTTTGAAAATTAAACATCAACTACGAATATGAAAAACCGAAATTGCTATCTGATCCTATTATTACTGTTGGGTTGCTTATCCTGTGAAAATAAATCGAATCACTATTTGGAAAAGGCTGAAAGTCTTGTGGAAATTAATCCCGATAGTGCTCTGATCTATATAGATAGTATCCATTTTGTTTCTCTAACAGAGAAAAACCTGCACCGTTATCAGTTGGTATCTGTACAAGCTAAAGACAAAACCCGACAGGATTTATCTTCCGATACAATGATTTTAGATATATGTGGGATTTATGATAAAACTGATCCGTACAAAGCAGCCCTGATCTATCTCTATTCAGGAAAAGTTCTGGAACAGCGAAACGAAAATAAAAGTGCGTTAGAGGAATATTTGAAAGCTAATAAAACTATCGGAGAAGAATATTCTCCCACTAAAGGTATTATTATAAATACCATCGGGAGTATGTATTATAAACAGTTGGATATGGTTGAAGCAAAGCATCATTTGTATCATGCTCTGAGAATTTTTGAAAAAGAAGATGATCTGAAAAACAGAATGATTACCCATAATCAGTTGGGAAACTGTTTTTTGATTGAAGAAAACTCAGATAGTGCTTTCTATCATTATAGTCAATGTGAACAGCTATTAAATCAAATGGCAGATTACAAATATAAAGCAGGTATATTAAATAATCTTGCCGTTGCCTGGCAAGTGGCAGGGAAACCAGAAATAGCAAAAAAATATTTGCAGGAGGCAATCGCAGTCGAAACAGATAATAGTGGGAAGGCTAAAATTTATTTGAATCTTGCCGATCTGTCCCATAACAAAGATACGTTTTATCATTATATCCAAAATGCTTTAGCCTGTGTGGATGCTGAAAATGATTTTTTAAGCCTCTCTGCTATATATAGTGTGATCTCAGAATATGAGAAAGAAGAAAAAAACTTTCAGGCTGCTCTCGATGCACAAAAACAGAAGGTGGATTATCTGAATAAATTCTATCATGCAAAAGATCAGGCAGCACTCAAAGAACTTCAACACAAATATAACCTGAGTCTGATAGAACAAGAAAATATGAGTTTATTATTAACCATGCAATGGTTACTGCTTGGTCTGCTGTTGATCTTGTTTTTGCTGTTGCTTTCTATTTTCCTGCTTTCTGTGGAGAAGCAAAAAGTAAAAGACGGTCTGGAACATATTTCTCATTTAGAACGTATGGCTATGGCATACAATGAAGAGGAACGCTCCCTAAGAAACTATGTACTCTCTCATTTTCAGATTCTCAAAAAAGTTGCTTTATTGGAACATCAGTTGCTACCGCAGTCATCAGGCAGGAAGTTTATAAAAAGAGTAAATGAGATATTGTACGGACAGGATGAATTAGATTGGAAGCAACTATATGAGACAATGAACCGATTGAACTTTAATCTTTTTGATAAACTTCAGCAAGCCTTCCCGCAATTGGATGAGAATGAGTTTAAAATATGTTGCCTTTCTGTTGCCGGATTCAACAATATTGAAATTGGTCTGATTATGGGGTATAGCGTAAATACCATTACAGCGAAGAAAGCTACACTCAGAAAGAAAATGGGTATTGCTCCTTCCGGGAATATACGGCGCTTCCTGAATGAACATTTTAAAAATTAAAAACTCAGCATCGTCTTTATACTATAATATTGATCTTTTGATTGTTAGTGGTGATCGGTTTTCTTAAAAGTCAGCATGGTATTGTCCGGAGTGGCTTTTTGTCTTACTTTTGCGGCCAAAGAGAAAACGTCATGAGAATATTAACTATTGTTGCTGCTCTATTAATAGTCTCCCTGACTTCCACAGCAGCAGACACGAGGAACGTAGATTTAGCGGGAAAACTCACTCCAGTAGTTGCATTTTCCAATGTAGAACCTGTAATCGCCACCTGGGACGGAGAGTATATAAATATATATTTTAATATCAGTTTAGAGCAGATCAGTGTTGAGATCGTAAATCTCTATAATGGTGATAAAGTATATTCAGCAACAGTAAATTCCTTTTCCGATAAAAACCTGAGTATTGATTTATCTCATCAGATCGTTGGCGAATATAAAATAGTGTTCATAAATACAGACAGCGGAGACTTTATGTATGGACGGTTTAATGTAGAAAAGTAGTTCCTAACTAATTTTACATTAGCTGCGTGGGAAGTTCTATTTCTCTTTTAACTTTGGCAGTTCCTCAAAGAGAAGAGAATTTTCCCACGCTTTTATAATTGAGAGTAAATTAGAGAGCAATCCTGATAAAAGGTGTACAAGGAAAATACCTTTGTAATAATATGAATTTTCGGAGTTGGTTAATTACAACTGTATTTTCTTAGTTGTACACCTTTCGCATTAAGACAGCCAACTTCTCTTATAAGGTTACAAATATAAAAGGTGTGGCTGGTTTAAAAAAACATTTTTCTGACTAAAATATACGGCTGATTTGTAATAAGTTATATTTGTGTGGACAAAAAAGTATACTAAATTAGTGAAAGCGATAAGAAATTTGCTCTAAAAAAATTAACTTAGCAAAAAAAACAGGAGATATGACAGAAGAACATACTACGACAAAAAATCCGCTTGAAGGGATTGACATGGGGCTTAACCTTCGGGTAGCCAGATTGAGACAAAAACTTACTCAAACCGCTTTGTTAGAGTTAACAGGTATAAGACAAACGGATATATCTGCAATGGAAAATCAGGAAGTTATAGAAGATGAAGAATCGCTGGTCAAATTGGTGAAAGAATTAGGTACTACTTTAGAAGCGATTAAGGAGACTAAAGCAGAAGATCTGTTGGGTGGAAAAGCCCCCAATATAATAAAGTGGAAGTAACCTCACCGAATGACTCAAAAGAGGTGATTAATCAGGCGTATGAGCAGAAAAATGACATCGATCAGACATACAATTACTTCACTCCTGAGTTAAAAGCTGCTCACGAGGCTCTGATTGCGGAAAAAGATATACGTATTGAAGAGTTGAAAAAACAAATTGAAACATTGACTAATCAGGTCAATAGACTTATTAAATAAGGGTTGATAAATTTGCCTTCTTGCAAAGAATCTTTATCTTTGCAAGAAGATAAAGATTGACTTATATACTGTTTTGACACGTAAAAGGGTTAGAGTTGACACAATAATCAGAAGTTTACGTAGACAGAGAGTATATAAATTGTGGTATATGCTCATTTGGGATGAGAGCATATAACGCAACTATTTTTATAAAAGTATTATATAACGTAGAACATTGGGTTTATTCTGACTTCTGGACAGCCAACTCCAACCTTCAGCTTGCAACCTATGTGTTCTATGTTTTTTTATATCATTATGGAGTTATTTCTGTAATGATTGGAACCAGCGGGTTTGATGAATTAAATTATATATAGTATTACGCTAAAACCATTTTTCTGGAAGGTAAGAAACTGGCAAATTTCATGAGTTCCGAAGAAAAATGGGGAAGTGTCTACGCCATAGGGCGTAGGCATCTCTCATTGATAGAACTCAGGTATGCCAGTACCGTTACCTTTATCACATGTAGAGATTGCCTGCGCTTTTTTTATGTGATAATGTGAACGTATCAGGTAGGCACATTGGGAAATATGCCTACCTGAGAGCCTTAAAACTAACAAACGAAAATAAAATGAATATGCAAAACAAATCTGTATCTGGCGTTGATCCCATGCGACAGTCCAAAAGCCTTCTTTTCTGGGGGCTGACCTTTTTAAGAGTGGTGATCTACCTCACGATCTTTCTGATCTGGGCAAGCCATGTATATTCCTTTCTTACCAGACAGCAACTATATATTGCAGAGTCTTTTGGTCACATGTCCGGTTATTCAATGTTGTATCAGAGCTTTTGGGAGGCTTTCAATGCTGCCTATGGTGTTGGCATTGCATTGCTTCTGGTGTATTTAATGATTGAGAGGTGTATAATAGAATTTTCTCCGGAGTTTGACATGAAAGGCAGGCAAATTGGAAAAAATATCTCTTGGGGAATTGGAATTGTATTGGGTTGTCTTCTTATTGCCCGTTTTTTTGTGCGCTGAGAGTGTGAATTGTGAGAGTAAAGGAAGAATCACGAACGAACAGCGCACAAAACCGTAGTGCCCTGCCCAGGACGAACCACCCCCAACAAAACAATTTTTTTCTTTTAATTTTACATAACATAGGATAACGAAGTCTGAAAGGCAGTCAAGGTTTTTATGAAAAAAATACGAGCGAACGGTAGAGAGTCTGGAGATTTTTTTCATAAAACCCGCAGGGCCTAACCTTTACGGCTTTGAGGACGTAGTTATCTTTGTGCGTAAAATTATAGGAGAAAAAATTTTTCTCCCCACACACCCGATAGGTGTCACCCATTGTATATAAATAGATTTATCATTAGATCATAAAAAAGTGGTAAACGCTTTCGGGGGTAACTTAACCATTTTGTTTTTAAATTAATACTAATGAAAGGTTTACCACTTTATGGAAATATGCCCCATATCGCAGGTCTAACGTTATTCGAGAAATTTTAGACTCCATTTGCTAACTTACTGTATATTTAAAATATATATGGTAGAGTCGGGAGACCTGCAAATATGTGGCAATTTCTTAGCCCCATATCATCAGCCAAAGTACAAGTCCTTTGGCTGTATAAAATCTAAACTTGCAACACGGTAAAGGTGAAATGCGTATCGTTTATAGATTCGTTTTGGTCGATGATATGGAGGTTCTTTATGTATAATTTACGTCATAGTTGGTCTTTTTATTGTTTCTTTTATTTCCTGTAATACTTTCTCATATTCCTGATCCTGTTGCTTGTTCTCTTGTTGCATGTCTTTAATGAATCCCAGAAACATAGAAACCATTTCTTTATCGGCTTGAATGAATACATTCATATTACCAATATAATTATTACTATAATTGGCTTCTCCTAAAGTTAAGAAGTTATTGCCTAACCGACTCACATATTTCTTAATAAGTTCTGCTGGAATGTTAAGTGCTTCCGCTATCTTATTAAGTGTTTCATCATCTATCTGAGCCGCATTTTCTGTTTCATTATATGCGTTTTCTTCTATACCAATTTTTTCAGCTATTAATTTCTTACTGATACCCAAATCTTCTCTGAGCATACATATTTTGCTCCCAATATGTATTCCTGATCCCGGTATTTTAGAAGAAAAAGTATCTCCGTTTATCGTATCTTTATTTTTCATATCTTGCCTTGTATTTCCTTATTCTTTGATATACTGAAAGAATGAGGGAGTCTTTTCTTATATTTCTTATAATACTCTATTGAATTACATACTTCTGCATACAGATAAGTACCTAAAATTTTTTCCAGATTTAAGTCAGCTAATTTATAAACCTTAGCATAGATACAACTTCCATTTAAGAACGTCAACTCAATAGTTTCATTTATACTTTCATTATGTATATAAAGAATGCTATAATAAGGTGCTTTTTCATACAGTCCATATTCTTTCCATATCTCTTCTTGTGAACACATATCATACTGGGGTAAGTGTTCGTAATCAAGATGGTGAGCCAGTTTACATACGACCTGATTATATAAATACGGGTCTAACGTTTCAAACAGCGTATGAAAAGCATCTTTATTAAATAGGAAATTCATATTCATAAAAGAAAATAGCTAACATTTTTATGCAAATATATATCCAG
This sequence comes from Bacteroides sp., assembly GCA_021202275.1. Taxonomy (GTDB): domain Bacteria; phylum Bacteroidota; class Bacteroidia; order Bacteroidales; family Bacteroidaceae; genus Bacteroides. Next base: position 7,442 of record JAJQDI010000018.1, on the reverse strand, counting down.
GAGTGGTTGTAAAATACTACTTTTGCTTGTATTTTACTACTTAACAATAATTAATATTTTTGGAAAATAACTTGTAGTTAATAATTTACTATTAAATTTGTCAGGATATTATATATAACACAAAAACTTTATCTAACTTAGCTATAATTAAAAAATGACGACAAAAAATAATCAGGTAGAGATAATTGATTCCGGTGAGGGAAAAGTTCCTTTTATTGGAAGACATTGTGCGATTTTTCGTGAAATGAATGGTTGGAATCAGGATGTTCTGGCAGAAAAGTTAAATGTTTCTCAACAAGCGGTATCTAAGTATGAAAATGCCAGAGAGTTACCTCTTCATATTGTTCGGAAAATAGCAGAAATATTTGGAGTGAACATTTATTATTTGACTAAAGCCAAAGAGAATGAATTGAAAAGTGTTTATCAAAATAATGCTTACGATCATTCTTTTAATCAATCCAGTAATGTCTTGTGGAGTACCACGGTAAATGTCAATCCTACAGATGCGGTATTGGCTCCTGCTAAATATTATCAGGGTCAAATAGATAAATATGTGAAGTTATATACAAATAGTCTTTCCAGAATTTCCGAATTGGAAATAAGGCAGAGAGAATTTGACCTGGAGAAGGAAGAACTTCTGCGTACAATAGAGGAGTTGAGAAAGAAAGCATAATAAGTGATCTTATTAATACCAGTGTATGGTATCATGACACTGGTATTAATAGGTTTTAGATGAATAATCAGGTTGTGTTATAATTCAATGAATTACTTTAGTATTATAAAAGAACATTGAATCAAGTACCTGTAACGGCTCTTTGCTTTCAATATGTTCATTCAGGACTGTCTGAACCCATTTTCTGAAAATGGTTATTTTCATACTATTGAGGTGATAACTCAACATAAGAATTACCTCCATATTATATAGATCAATATAGGTTTGTCCTTTGCTGCTTGATTTGGCAGTTGATCGTATGACTTCTACGTTCCTCTTTACTTCTTCTTCACGCAATAGCCCGTTCTTAAATAACGTCTTTAGCTTAGAAGAAATAGTAGATTCAAAGACACCAAACAGATCAGCGATCTCGTATTGAGTCAGCCATACAGTTCCTTTATAAAGTTCAGCTTTCACCCTGTAATGTCCATTGGCTGTCTCTTCTATTTTTATATATCCTCGTTTCATGATGAATTGGTTTTTATAGATTTATATTATACTGACTGGAAATAGCAAGGTCATTGATATTGTTCTCCATTGATTCCATGTCTTTACTGAGCTTCTTATCAATGACTTGTGCGTAAATCTGTGTGGTCTTTATGGACTTATGACCTAACATCTTGCTAACCGTCTCTAAGGGCACATCTATTGTCAGACAAAGCGTAGCAAATGAATGTCTGCCTACATGAAAGGTAATATCTTGCTCAATTTCACATATCTGCCCGATCTGATGAAGTACTTCATTCATCACTTTATTACAGTACATAGGCAGTAAGGCTCCGTTTTTTCCCGTTCCGGCATACTTCTCTAAGATCAGTGAAGGAACTTTCATCAGACGCACTCTATACTCACTTTTAGTTTTCTGTCGTTTGTCTTTGATCCATAGGCTACCGTCAAATGACTTGATTATATCATCCTCTGCCAGATTTCTCATCTCTGCAAACGAGAGTCCGGTAAAACAACTGAAAATAAATAGGTCTCTGACTCTTTGTAGCTGCTCTGATTGAAACTTCCTTGTCATCAAGGCTTCTATCTGTTCCTGGGATAAGAAATGTCTGTCAGACTCGTCAAAATGGAATTTAAACTTTCTGAAAGGATTCTTTATTTTCTGTTCCTCCTCTTCCATAACATGGGCTACGCACATTTTAGTTTCTGCATATACTTCATAGCCATGTTATTTTCAATCTTATACTCCTTCATAAGTTCGTAATAGAATCCATTTATCAGGGTAGGAGTTAAATCGCTAAATTCAATCTGCTGTGGTTTCTTCCTGGTTACTTTTGTGAAGTACCCGGCAAATCTTTCTTTTGTGGTCAGGTATCTGGAGTGCGTTTTTTTTACTTACCTCCATCTTTTTGATAGCGTTGACTTCATCAAAATAGTCGAAGAAATTCTTTTTATTCTTTAATTCCTCTTCCTTCCGGGTGAGTTTACCGTCTCGTTTATTTAATATGGCTTCCTTTATCTGTTGTGGATGGACATATCCCTGATCTGCTAAAAGTGAGTTGTAAGAAGTGTCTATTTCCTCCATAACAGTATCAAGCATCTTATTAATTAAACGGCTTTCAGGGTTATTACCCTTCATTTTACCTACGGATTTTATCCATAGGTCTGGGAGAACATCAATCCCTGTATAAAAATGGACTACTTTACCGTTGATAGTAATTTTCACTTCAACACCAACCTTACCATTTTTCTTCGGGCGTGTGCCTCTCAGGTAGAATGTTTTTTTAAATGTTGCTCTCATACTATACCTCCTTGCTTTAAAGTTACAAACTTAAATCATTAATCTCAGAAATAGAGGTTTATGAGTGCGTCAAATTGCGACATATCAGCGTATTAGTGTTAAAAATGCTCCCCTTTTTTTGATGTGTTTATTTTGTGGAGCAGTAAAGGGAGCAGTTCGTGTCTGTTTTTGTCTAATCGACCGAGGTCATAAAAACAAAAAAAGAGTTCTAAACTACTGTTTATGAACTCTTTGTATTATCATTTGTCCGGTTGTGTCTCCCGGTCTCCGTGATCCGCCTGGGGCTTTAATCTTTTTAGTTGTTGATTCAATACCAGACGGTTATAAGATTTTGTTTAGCAAACTCCACCTATTCTGTAGCAGATAAATTTCTGCATTTTGCTGCTATATTATGAGGCTTATTTATCTTTTTACAAAGATAACTTTTATATGATAATAAAAAAGAACTGTAAGGAAAATATTTTGTTTATTCTTTATGATATTTATTTTATAAGATCAACTTTGGGAAATAACTTTTATAACAAAAGATTGTAAGCGGAATTTTTCAGCGTCAGACGTAACGATTTAACAACCGTGTCTATTTCTGCTTTTACTATGTATTTCCTCAAATAACTTTCTACGAATTTACCGAACTTCTCCTATATCCGCAACATATAGTTTTTCTTTTTAATTGATATAAATATCATTCACGCAGAAAATAGATGAGACAATACTTTATAGGAAAATACTACCCGAAACGGCTAAGGCGTTGAGATTTTCCTATAAACCGTTTGTAGCTTGGTATTGATGTTCTATTACTGGAATGTACTTTTGTAAATTAAATAAATAAAGAATTATATGGAATATTGTAAATTGTTGTTTACAATTTAATTAATAAGCAAACTTATTCATTTAAATATTAGGATTGAGAAATCATATGCTTTTCTTTCCATTGAAGCACTGTTTTTCTATTGAATTTTGCTATATCACAAAAGTATTCATTCACAGCTAATGGATCTCCTATTGGATTCTCATTTGCATTTCTTACCATGCACATAGTACAAAATTCTTTATCAATGCATTTAATACATTTTGGAAAGTGATAATTCCGTAAACCTCTCAAATATTGAACCTTTTCAGAATGGTTCCAAATATCATTTAAAGAAGTTTCCTTCAAATTACCCACAACATAACCCTGCCAACCAGCACACGGATACACATTTCCGTTGTCTGCTACGCAAAGAGAAGAATTACAAACGCTACAAACAAAATCATCGGATTTAATATTCTTTTTCTTATCGGCCTCTATTTCTAATTGCTCTAAGTATCTTTTATTCTTAGTAATTTTATCATTAATCAATTCTTTGATCTCATCAATTGAAAGACGACAATTTAGATTTTGCGTTGTGTGATTATATCTTGCAATAATAACATAATCATCTCCCACCTGAATCTTATATTTTTCTGCCCATTTTACAACATCATCATAACATCTTTTATTTTGTTTCATTATAGGACAGCTTATTTGCAAAGGAATATCATTTTCAACAAGTTTTAAAATTGCATTTTTTGTTTTTTCAAAACTTCCTTTCATCTGGGTTATCTCATCATGAATATTGGGATTCATTGAGTATAAAGAGACTTGAACCCCCAAAAGTGGATTTGCTTTCATTTCTTTGATGATTTTTTCATCAAGTAATGTCAAATTGCTAAGGACATTTACTGAGAAATCATATTCCCTGCATCTACTTAAAAAATTGCAAAAATGTTTGTGTAGTAATGGTTCGCCACCACTTATTGTTAGATGCAACAGTTTCATTTCTTTACACTGTTTCAACATATTATAAAATAAATCAGGTTCAATTTGACTTATTTTATTATCATGGGGAATATAACAATGTATACATCTTTCATTACATTTACTAGTGATTTCTATATGTAGATTTGTAAGCTGAGGTTTTCCTTCAAAGTATTCTTCAAAAAAACCTGTGAATTTTTTTGAAGATTATGAATATTTGAAGAAAAATCATTATTAATTGTTTGAGGTTCTATATTTTGGTATGAAAATTTAGTGTCTTTTTCTTCACATTCTTGAACTGTTTTCCCTGACACAATAAATCCATCTCGTTCAAGAGTGCAGTAAAATTCTATAGCATCTTGTTTGATTGTGTCGATGTCAACATCGGCAAATTGCTCATTGATTTTATTTGCTAATTCGTCAAAAGCTTTTGGCTTTTTGTCTAAGACAGTAAGAAATACAGCTCCGATATCTGATACAATTTTGTCTCCGATGTACTTTTTTTATTATTAGTTAGTGTATATCCAAAATTTCTATTGTCCGTTATATATCCAAAGGATTCATAATTTCTGAATAAAACATTAGATTTTAGCTTGAAAAACATAATAAATATGATATTAAATAATCAAGTGATGAGTATTAATTGGATTAATACTATCACTTGATTAAATTGTTAATTAACGTCCACCTGGCTTTGGTGGGTTACATGGTCTCCCGCATGGTCTACTGTTGGGACGGCAATCTGCCATCTGTGCAGTACTTTGCGCTAAAATTTCTGGTTTTTTGTAACTCATAAATTTTAATTTTATAAAATTATTACTTTGCTATTTAGCATAATGCAAAGATACAAAATCACAGTTATTGTTAAAAACTTTATTATATGTTATTTTAGTTTGTGTAGAGATATGAGCTATTAATTTGTACCTTCTATGTAATAGTATTTTATTCGGGCTATACTATAATCATCCAATAGGCTGGAAACCAAATTCTTGCCTTTTAGATATACAAATTCAAGTTTATCGGGTGTTTGTTCGGGTGGTTAAAATATTGCCAGGTGTGAAGTATACGGTAATTAAATCGCTCTATGAGGTATATATTTATCGTTTTCTGTATTTCTTAGTATTTGTTCATAGTATTAATATCTAATTGTTTATTTTCTGAGTCCTTATTTGAACTTTTTTCACCATATCCTATTAGTCGAACATACCCATTCTATTCTTAATTAGTGTTCAAAACCATTGAAAAAAGCGATGTTTAATTCTTTCAGAAATACATCTTCTCTGTATATATTCATGCTTGAAATAGTTTTTTATATGCTTTTATAATTTGTGGTCCAAAGAAATAGCCAAACAAAGAACGTTTTCTGCATATTATAATTCGGTTATCCTCGTTTGGCTGAAAACTTGCATTTTTATCAGACTTTTATTTAAAAATCGAATTATTACTATATCAAAAAATGTAAATAATAAGTCTTTCAGGCTTGATAATTAAGAGGTTTTTGTAATTTTGTATTTATTAAAAAATAAATGTGAAATATATGATTTTTAATTCTAATTCAGTATTAGTTCATCCAATTTCAGAATCAAAATTGAAAACATTTTATATAGGTTTTGATTTAGGAATTTGTATGATGGAATCTTTTGCTGAATTACTAATGGATACCATTGTGGATTTTGCTTTTGGGTATCATACTGGAATATTAAAACAATATGATCGACGTAAATTAAAAGAAGCAGCAAAATCCATCTATAATATTAAAACTTATGCGGATGTTAAATGGACTTATGTGGAGCAAGATACAGTAATTGATGATGAGAATTTAAAAGCAGAAGATAAAATTATAAAGCGTGGAGAGTTTGGGGAACTTATATTACATTTAATACTTCGAGATTATTTAAATACTATACCTCTTCTTTCTAAAATTTATTTTAAAGATACGGATGGCTTTACAGTACATGGATTTGATGCTGTCCATATTGGAGCTGATTTAAATGACACTACTAAAAGTTCTCTTTATTTAGGAGAATCTAAAATCTATTATAGGAAAAATGGAAAGGCTGGTGAAAAAGGTATTGAAAATCTTATAGAAGATATAAATGTTCATTTCAAATGTGATTTTTTAACAAGAGAATGTTTTTTAATTTCTAAGAAAAAAGATGCGTTTATTTCTCCTGAAGAATATAAAGACTTAAATACTCATCCAGAGTATGAAGAGTTTTTAAGAGTCAAGAAATTTTGGTTTGATGTTTTTGACCAAGTAGGTAATGGAATGTACAAGCTTCAAGATTTATTGAGTTCTGTAACAATTCCTTTAGTTTGTACTTATCAGTCAGAATTGTTTGAGAAATGTCCAAATGATTTGCATACTGATTTTCAAGAAGAATATGAAATAGAAATCAGACATCTTCAAAATAAATTTAATGAAAAATTAAGTGCTTTACAAAATGAAAGAGGAGAACCCATAAAAACTGATTTAAATATTATTTTGGTTTTATTTCCTATACCCTCCAAAAAAGAGTTAATAAAAATTTTACATCAGAAACTTTATCATCAACAACATGCTTGATTTTACTTCTTTTATAAAAGAGATTGAACAAAAAGATCAACTGTCTTTGGATGAAAGTTTTAAATTAGTACAAAATTGTTCATCCTTACTGTATAATGATGAAAGTTTAGGACGTAAGTTATTAATTAATATACTTGAATATTGGTCAAAACTTCATCCTTCAACTCATGAAATTTGGGTAAACTTAATTGAATCTGCTGGATTCTATCCTTATCTTAATAATAAACAAGAAAATCTTAATAATCTATCAGGAGAAATAAGAAAAGAGTTACACAAATCAGAAAACATATCTAAATATTTTCATGAAGAACAGTTAGAAGTATTGCGTCTTTTACAAACAGAGAAAAATGTTATTGTAAGTGCTCCTACTAGTTTTGGTAAAAGTCTACTAATTGAAGAAATCGTCGCATCTTGTAAATATCGAAATATTGTAATTATTCAACCTACATTAGCTTTATTAGATGAAACAAGAAGGAAATTATTGAGATACAATGAATCCTACAAACTGATAGTCAGAACTTCACAAGAACCTTCTAATGAAAAAGGAAATATTTTTCTTTTTACAGCAGAACGTGTTAATGAATATACTTATTTCGATTCCGTTAATTTTTTAGTTATAGATGAATTTTATAAATTAAGT
>JAJQDI010000004.1 GCA_021202275.1 Bacteroides sp. | reverse complement strand
GTCGTCACCGGCGTGCTCGCCGCTATCTTCTGGGATGAAATGCCTCTGGGCGCACAGGGAGCGGTGTTTGTGGCGATGATCATGCCCTTCCATGTGCTGGAGGAGTGGAAATTCCCCGGCGGTCTCCACATCTTTTACAACGTTCTGCTGGGGCCGAAGGAGGTCGAAAAGCAGCAGGTAGACCGGTTCCCCATGAGCCGCCTGACGGATATGATTACCAACGTGGGGTTGCAGTGGATTCCGCTGGTCTACCTGGTCCTCAGCTTTTTCACCGGTCTCTCCAACGCCACCGCCCTGTGTATGATGCTGCTGTGCTTCATCGAAGTGTGCGCCCACACCGGCGCAGGCACCCTCACCTACTTCTGGCTGAGAAAGGACGGCAAGAAAACCATTTACCACCCCGGCTTCGCTACCTCCTGGATGATGTTCCTGCCCGCAGGGGTCTACATCGTGGCACATCTGGAAAACGTCACCGGAAGCGACTGGCTCTGGGCAATCGTCCTGTTCATCGTCATGATGCTGATCTGCATTGTCCTGACGGAGACGCCGCTGAAAAAGTGGGTGTACAAGCAGGACAAGGGTGCGTTTGCCTTTGCGGACGCCAAGTATTATGAGAAGTACCCCTCCTTCTGGAAGAAGTGATTTGAGGCAAACGGCATGAAATTCTGGAGACGATACTGGTACTGGATCGGCGGTGTTCTCTTTGTGGCTCTGGCTTTTCTGATGGGTCTGTGGGGCCGTGAGCACCTGCCGAAAATCCAGGTGATTTTGATTTTCAGCTGGATGGCAATGCTGGTTCATCAGGTGGAGGAATACGGCTTCCCCGGCGGGATGCCGTCCATCACCAACATGGCTGCCTTTCGGGAGAAGGAAGCGCCGGAGCGGTATCCCTTTAACGCCCAACAATGCTTTATTTGCAATGTTTTCCTGTGTTATGCCTTTTACATTCTGGCGATCTGCTTCCCCAATGTGATATGGCTGGGAGCTTCTCAGGTGCTGTGTGTGCTGGTGCAGCTGGCGGCCCACGGCCTGCTCATCAACTTCTCGTTGAAGGATTTTTACAACCCCGGCCTGGGCTCCACTGTGTTTTTACAGCTGCCCGTCGCCATCTACTATATCTGGTATGTCTGTACCACCATGCCGGAACAGGCGTGGCAGCTCTGGATCGGTGTTCCCGGTGCGATCATCGCAATGCTTATTTGCTTCATCGCTCCGGTGCTGCTAATGCGGAACCGGAAGAATCCCTATCCCTTCGTTGAGGAGGAGATGTACGGCTATCACAAGGAAAAGGTGCTGGAAATCTGGAAGGACAGCAAGCCCTCCATTCTGCAAAGAGTCGGGCTGAAATAACAGCACAAATGGAGGTGTCAAATGGCTGAAAAGGCAGTGATCTATTACTACTCCGGCTCCGGGAACAGCCTCTCTGTGGCAAAACATATTGGCGAGAAGCTGGGAAATACAACGCTCTTGTCTGTCTACACCCTGCGGGACGACCCGGAGGTCCCGTCAGAGTATGCGAGAATCGGCGTTGTGACCGCCACCTGGTTCGTCCGCCCGCCGAGAGCGGTGAAGGAGGTCTGCGAAAAGCTCCGCTGCTCCAGACAGCAGAAGATTTTCATCCTCGCTACCTGTGGCGGCTATGACGGGTATGTCTGCATCGACCTGAAGGCCATTTTGCAGCCGAAAACGGACTTCCCCGTTCAGACCTTCATGCTCCCCATGCCGCCCAACCATATCGTGGGCTTTTCTCCTATGCCGGATTGGATCAACCGCATTTACCTGAACCATGAGGCTAAGGCCACAGTCAAAATTGCGGGAAAAATCCAATCGGACGCCCCCACCAGGGACCGCAAGGGCATCAACCGCAGGTTTCTCACAGGTGCGTCAAAGACATTCAACGGCTGGCTGGGCGTAGACCGGGACAGCGTAGAGGGCGGCTTTTACACCACCGATGCCTGCACCAAGTGCGGTGCCTGTGAGAAGCTCTGCAAAAACGGGAACATCCATCTGACCGAGGAGGGTGTAGTCTGGGGACACGACTGCCAGCAGTGCATGGCCTGTATCATGTGGTGTCCCAACCGGGCCATTCGTCATCCCAATGTGCCGGAAAAGCGCAGGCGCTACCAAAATCCGAACGTCACCCTGAAGGATATGATGCAGTCAGAATTTCATGTGGGGGAATCATCATGAGTTGGACATTAGAGAGTATTCCGGATCTTTCCGGCAAAGTGATGATCGTGACCGGCGCAAACAGCGGTCTGGGGTTTGAAGCGACCAAGGAGCTTTCCCGCAAAGGCGCAAAGGTCGTGATGGCCTGCCGAAATCCGCAAAAAGCGGATGCAGCCATGCAAAAGATTTGGGATGCTGTTCCGGGGGCAGATCTGGATACCATGCTTTTAGACCTTGCCAGTCAAAAAAGCGTTGCGGATTTTGCAGCCCAGTTCCTACAGAAATATGATCGGCTCGATGTTCTCGTCAACAATGCCGGAATTATGGCGGCACCATATTCTGTCACCGTTGACGGGTTTGAGAACCACTTTGCGACCAACTACCTCGGCCACTTTGCGCTGACAGCAAGATTGTTTGACCTGCTGGAGGCGACGCCTGGCGCAAGAGTTGTCAGCGTCAGTAGCCTTGCCTACTTTTTCGGAAATAAG
>JAJQDI010000024.1 GCA_021202275.1 Bacteroides sp. | reverse complement strand
CCAACATAACCTTACCCGAAAACCCCTGAAAAAACTGGTATGATCCACCTATCAAATACAAAGGAGGATTTTTACCAATGACAATTCAAGACCTTTTTGACAGGCTCCGCCCCATCAGCCAGGAGGCCAGGAAGCTGCTCCGGGATACCGGCTACCATTCGGATGATGGCAGCCTCAGTTATGATGTCCGCCCGCTAAAGGACATGTACGAGGATGGCTTCTTCCGGGAAAAAGCAGAAGAAATCCTGGACCAGCTCGAGGAAATATGCGACACCCTCAGCTACCTTGACAAGCCCTGCCACGGGGAGTACGTCCTCGAAAGGCTCCCAAATGACCGTTACGGTTATTTTGACGACAGCATGTCGCTTCACACGCTTACCTGCGGGGACCCGCTGGAAGCAAAGATCTGTGACAGGTATGGGGAAAAGACGCTGGGTTTCCACGACGGTCGAACATGACAGCGGGGGCTACTTCCTCAGGGGGTTCCACAGCACGGACCCTGACGGCCTCACAATCAGGGAAAGGTGGTGATCAGGATGACCATGGACCAGAAACAACAGATCGCACTGTTCCGCTACGCCGTGATTGCGCCGCTTGAAACCGGGACATCCGACCCATCCGTCAGCAACAATGAATTCTTCCGCAGGGCGGCACAGAAAACCTACACTGGCCCTGATGGGAAAGAGACAACCGTTGGCGCGGGAACCATTGAAAAATGGCACCATGCTTACGCCAAGGGAGGTTTCAACGCCCTCCTGCCCCAAAGCCGCAAGGATGAGGGCATCAGCCGTAAGCTCACACCGGATCTCCAGTCAGACATCCGCTTCCTGCTCTCGGAGCACCCGCGCATCACTGCCGCGGAAATCCACCGCATCCTCCTCTCAAGGGGAAGCATCTGCCTGGGCCAGATCTCCGTTTCAACGGTCGAACGCTTTGTCCGCGTTGTCCGGGGTGAAGAGCAGTTTACCACAAACAAAGATATGCGCCGGTATGAGCGGCCGCACATCAACGAAGTATGGTATGGGGATACCTGCTATGGCCCATACCTGAAAACGCCGGATGGTAAAAAACGCGTGTATTTTATTGCGCTGATCGATGACGCCAGCCGTTTCATCGTGGGTGCAGATGTCTTTTTCAATGACTCATATGAAAACCTCCTGACGGTCATCCGTTCCGCCGTCTCTAAGTTCGGCCGCCCCAAGCTGTTCTCGTTTGATAACGGCTCCAGCTATCGTAATGGACAGATGGAACTGCTCGCCGCGCGGATCGGTTCGTCCGTGCATTACTGCGAACCATATACCCCGACCAGCAAAAGCAAAATCGAAAGATGGTTTTTAACCATGCGCATGCAGTACCTGGCATCGCTCGATATGAGGGATTTCCATAGTCTGGAGGATCTCCGGCAGAACTTCGCTGATTATGTCTCCCGCTACAACCAGTCCACGCATTCCTCACTGGAAGGGAAAACGCCCCAGGATCGTTTCTTCTCCGAGCCGGAACAGATCCGCCGGCTTACACAGGAACAGATTGACACCTGTTTCCTGCTTGAGGTGGAGCGCAGGGTGTCGGCAGACTGTGTCATTGTCATTGACAAGACAGAGTACGAAGTCCACTACCGCTACGCGAAGCAGCGGATCCGGCTGCGTTATTCCCCCGATATGAAAACTGTGTACGTTGTGGAGCCATCCGGCGGGCTTACCCCTATCCGTCTCCTCAACAAGCAGGACAACGCCGTTGTCAAGCGTGAGCGTGTACGGCTGAGCGACGGAGGTGATGAGTCATGATGGATTACACTGCCAGATACGGGCTGGAATTCAACCCGTTCATCAAAAACGCAAAAGATATCCTGCTGGATACAGCTGAATCCTCCGAAGTCAGGGTGCGGCTCGGAACGCTTGAGAAAATCCACGGATTTGGTGTCCTGACAGGTGAACCCGGACGTGGAAAAACAACCAGTGTGCGTGAATGGGCCGAATCCCTCAGCCCGTCCCTTTACAAGGTTTGTTATTCCAGTCTTTCCAGCCTGACAGTTATGGAGTTTTACCGGCTCAATGCAGTACTGCTTGGCGCTGAGCCAAGTTTCCGAAAAAGCGATCTTTTTGATGACATCCAAAGGGAGGTACGGCGGTTCGCTCTTGAGAAGCGGATCACCCCGGTCATCATTATTGATGAGGCAGACAAGCTTACACATAAGGTGCTTTCGGACCTCCAGATCATGTTTAACTTTGACATGGACTCCAGAGACCCTGCGGTAATCCTGCTGGTTGGGCAGCCGCGCCTGAACATGACGCTGAACCAGAACACCCATGAATCCCTCCGCCAGCGGATTGTCATGAATTACCACATGGGCGGCATCTCCAAAGAGGAGGGACGCCGTTATATCGCCTGCAAGCTTGAAGGTGCCGGCTGCCGGCAGAGTGTATTCGATGACAACGCAGTAGAGGCAATCCTGAACGCGGCCAATGGAACGCCGCGTATGATCAACAAGATCTGCAACCGCAGTCTCATGATCGGAGCCACTTTCGGCCAGGATATCATAAACGCCGAGACAATCGGAAAAGCGGTTGAAGATACCCAGCTCGGATGAAAATATAGGGTCATGCGCTGATGCGTATGGCTCTATTAATTTGCAGGAACACCTGCTTTTTATGTGAGCGTCAGATTATTCAGAGGCAA
>JAJQDI010000026.1:72168-322836 GCA_021202275.1 Bacteroides sp. | reverse complement strand
CTATCACAAACAACACACATACACCTTATTATATTATATAACGCAAAACAGCAGACCTTCGCAGGCCTTCTTTCCCACATACAATCATCGCATTTTCCTACCCGATAACCATTGACATATTTCCTACTGGCTAACCTCTGCATTGCTCTGTCGCCTATCCCATCGGGATATGGGTTATAAAATGACCTCAACAAAATCTTATGCAATAGGAACAGGATTAAAGAAAAAATAGATTTAAACCTTAATGTGTGCAAGGTTTCAGTAATAGCTGACTGTATAACCTCCCGTATACTGATATTTTCCAATATCAAATATTGCTTGGATTATTTCTCATTTATTTCCATCCATATGATATAGCATTTAGATATCTGATATTCAACTTATCCTTCTTCTTTCTTTATACATACTTTTTCCGGGAAGTTATATCTTACTATTTCCAAGACATCAAGTAGCAGATCTATATCCATACTTTTTTTGAAAATACCATAGTACAATGTATACGAATTGCAAATTCAGTCATAGACACATTGTTGTCCGCCAGACGCTAGCGGATAAGATCGTTTATATGGATATCTTTCATTCTGTTTGTAATTTAAAAATGTGTCCGCATAGAATCAGTTATTACTTCCCCACCGACAGGAAACTAAAGTTCATATTTTTGATGGAAACGTACATAATCCCGATACTGCCGACTAATGCATTTCTTCTCAAAGATTTATTGTATCCATCCTTTGTTGATCAAATCATTCGTATCTTTGTTCCTCATAAAAAATAATTGTATGACTCAGATAAAACCGGCCTCCCTGCATGCATGGTGGCTGGCATCCCGCCCCAAAACCCTCACAGGAGCAGTCTTACCGGTACTGGTAGGTAGCGCGCTGGCATATAGCGACGGAAAGTTCGATGCTGTTCCGGCAGGTATCTGTTTACTGTTCGCCTGCCTGATGCAAATAGCAGCGAATCTGATCAATGACCTGTTCGATTTTCTGAAAGGGAGTGACAGAGAAGACCGGCTGGGACCAGAACGAGCCTGTTCACAAGGATGGATCTCTCCACATAATATGAAGGCGGGTATTGCTGTCGCACTGATCCTAGCCGCCATCACAGGATCTGTTCTCCTCTTTTATGGAGGCTGGAAGTTGATCCTGGTCGGAGCAATCTGTATGATCTTTGCTTTCCTGTACACCGCAGGACCTTACCCGCTTTCCTATCACGGATGGGGAGATGTATTGGTATTGATTTTCTTTGGTCTGGTCCCTGTAGGAGGTACCTATTACGTACAGGCTCATGGATGGAATACAGATGTCACTATCGGCGCACTTGTTTGCGGGCTGGCAGTGGACACTCTACTCATTGTAAACAATTACCGGGATCGGGATGCGGACCAAAAGAGTGGTAAACGTACGATCGTAGTACGGTTTGGTGAAACATGCGGTAGTTATCTTTACCTGTGTACAGGATTACTGGCAGGAATATTGTGTATATGGTTCGCTTATCAGGGAAATGTATGGGCAGGAGTGCTTCCGCAACTCTATCTGATCCCGCATATTTTCACTTGGAAAAAAATGATACACATACATAGTGGTAGAAAACTAAACAGCATATTGGGTGAAACGTCACGCAATATGCTGTTCTTAGGTATACTTTTATGTATCGGACTACTTATGGGCTGATCTATTTTTTACCATACATGCGGTCGTAGTAGTTCTGATAATCGCCACTGGTGACTTCTTCCACCCATGACTGATTATTCAGATACCACTCAATCGTTTTCACAATACCTTCTTCAAACCGTGTCTCAGGAGACCACCCCAGTTCGTTGGAGATCTTCGTCGGATCAATCGCATACCGCTGGTCGTGTCCCAGACGATCTTTTACAAAAGTGATCAGCGTTTCGTCGATCCAATCGATCGAGATCTCACCCCGATCATCTTTTTGTTTGTGTTTCAGGACTTCTCTATATTCGGGTTTATCCGTCAACAACCGGCGAATGGTAGCAATGGTCAGTTTCACGATCTCGAGATTGGTCTTTTCATTGTGTCCACCTACATTATAGACTTCTCCTTCCGTACCTTTACGTACAACCAGGTCGATGGCTTTACAATGATCTTCTACATATAACCAGTCGCGCACATTGCTGCCGTCTCCATATACCGGAAGTTTCTTTCCCTCTAATATATTCTTGATGATCAGAGGGATCAACTTCTCCGGAAAATGATAGGGCCCGTAATTATTGGAACAGCGGGTGATGGTTACCGGCATTTTATAGGTATCGTGATAGGCCATCACCACCATATCCGCACTCGTTTTGGAAGCACTGTAAGGACTGTGAGGACATAGCGGGGTAGTCTCTGTAAAATATCCTTCTTCACCTAAAGAGCCATACACCTCATCGGTAGATACCTGATGAAACCGTACCCCTTTTTGCCAGGTAGGATATCCCTGCGCATCTCTTCCTGTTACCCAGGCCCGACGAGCCGCATCCAACAGATTTTGTGTTCCCAGGATGTTAGTGATCAGAAACAATTGCGGATTTTCGATACTACGGTCTACATGGCTTTCAGCCGCAAAGTTCACCACATAATCAAAACGATATTCGGCAAACAACTGATCTGCAAGTTCACGGTCACAAATATCGCCTTTCACAAAAAAGCAACGTTCGTTGTCCAGATCCGAAACGATAGTACCCAGATTACCGGCATAGGTCAAGGCATCCAGTACCACCACACGTATATCTGCATGTTTGGCCAGGATGTATTTCAGGTAATTAGCTCCGATAAAACCAGCCGCACCAGTCACTAAATAAGTTTTCATATTATATCTTGATTTTATTAAATGCTTCTGTGTATTTGAATTCTATCTTCCTTTCACTGTGATAAAATATTCATTTCGAACTGATATAAATTGCCATATCATTCAGGATATCTCTTCAAAGCAACGACAAAGAACGAAAAGAATTTTGATATGGCAAAATAATCAGGGAGACAGCTGCAATATTTCTGTGCAAACTTTGTTTTTAAAATAAAAATCCCGTACCTTTAAAAACGACTGAAACCAAATCTCTATTATATACTATGTTCAGGTACAAATTACTTTTTCTTTTATTGATCTTGTTTACCGCGATGAGGTGCCATGACGACGATCCTGAAATGATCCCTATTCCCGCGACATTGACAGGAGTGGAATTGACACATTTAGACAATACCGGAGAAGTCCCTGTCCTGAGCCAGGAACACCGCGTCAAAGCAGAAGCCTATCTGCTCTGTATCCGGTTGATCATTGACACAGGACCTTACGAATCAGATTCTTTTTTCAATATTCCGACATTTATCGACGCGATCAGTAAAATAGATATATACGCACGATCTGACTCCGAAACAGATCAGACATCCGGAACACTTGTCTCGGACAGGTTCAAAGACTATCCGCTTGCTTTAGAAGACCAGCTGTATGATGTCACGTCTACCGGTGAATTATTGACCCAGTGTAAACAAACCTCTCTCTACAAAGCCATGCTCTACCCCCTGGCTCCTGGCAGATACACATTCAGAGTCGTATGTACCTTAGTCAGTGGAAAAACCGTGGAAGCAGACAGCACGCCTGTAGAGTTCTATTAACCTGATAACAGTTCCCATATGAAATCCACCTGTATACATCTTATTTCGGTCCTCTGTATCTCTTTATTTGCGATGAACAGCAAAGCACAGGAAGAAAAGCCCATCCGTTATTTATTAGAGATCGGAGGAGGAACCAATCTGTTACTTTCGCACACCAGCTCAACGAACCCCACCTCCCTGCTCAGTTACCGGCAAAGAGCCTTACCTGTATTCAATATACAGTATACTTACTTTCTGGGATCGCATTGGGGAATATATGCCAATCTCCAGGCAATGTTGCCCGGCCGGAAAAACAGGATGCTATATGAAGCCCTTGCTTCTCCTTATGAAAACGATTATTACATTTCGGGATACAGAGAAGATCAGGATGCCAGGACGTTGGCTTACGGCATTGTAGGCATTGCCTACCGGATGCGATGGAACAA
Organism: Bacteroides sp.; assembly: GCA_021202275.1. Lineage (GTDB taxonomy): Bacteria > Bacteroidota > Bacteroidia > Bacteroidales > Bacteroidaceae > Bacteroides. Next base: position 318,794 of record JAJQDI010000026.1, on the reverse strand, counting down.
ATGGAGCGTATCTCCCCGGTTGGGCCTCGGATTTGCAGAAACGCGGATAACCAGTCTCGACTTTACTCTGAAAGGGAAAGAGAATAATGAAATATATCAGATATCCTATAATACGAAAAAAATACAGACCATACTACCGGCATCTTGTCCGCAGGTACTTCCATACACTATCATATCTCACACAGGGTCAGCTTTTACACAGATATAACTTATATGCAATCTCATCAGAGACCTACATATAGATTCAGACAAACAGATTTATATGAAGGAGAGATCATCACAGAGAAAAAATACCATTCGCCCCACCAAAGCCACCTCAACCTGTCCGTAGGGATAGGTATCCATCTGTGATCCACGCAAGCATCCTGCAATAAAGGGAACGGTTTCCGGCTCAGCCTGCCAGTTCTATGACTTCCAGGTCTTTGAAAACTCCTTCCTCGATCGCGAAACGAACCATGGTACGTACTTTGTGAAAGCCGTAGATACCCGCGGCACCGGGATTTATATGGAGCATATCCAGTGTTTTATCGTATTTGACTTTCAGGATATGGGAGTGTCCGCTGATAAACAGTTTGGGAGGACGGGTCAGCAGGCTACCCTGGATCGAAGGGTCGTATTTACCGGGATAACCTCCGATGTGTTTCATCAAGACTTCGGCACCTTCTATTGTAAAACGATTGACCAGAGGAAAATGCCTCCGGATCTCCTGTCCGTCAATATTACCATATACTCCCCGCAAAGGACGAAATGCCTGCAATTTGAGAGCAATTTCCAGTGAACCGAAATCCCCGGCATGCCAGATCTCATCGCACGTTTCAAAGTATTGCAGATACTTTTCATCCCAGTAGGAATGTGTATCCGAGAGTAACCCGATTCTTATCATCTTTTGTTTTGTTTATATCAACAAAGATACTATATTTGGACAAAACTGGATCTATGGAAAACCAATATAATTACTTCAAGCGCGACATAAGCTGGCTATCTTTTAACTACCGGGTACTTCTGGAAGCAGAAGATGAGAGACTTCCTTTATACGAACGGATCAATTTTCTTTCCATTTACTCATCCAATCTCGAAGAATTCTACAAAATACGGGTAGCAGACCACCGGGCCATAGCTTCCGGAGTAACCCTGAGTGAAGAGGAAGATGTACAGTCGGCCACACAACTCCTGCATCAGATACAAGCGGAAGTAAACCGGCAAACAGAAAAACGTACCCGCATTTATGAAGAACAGATACTCCCGGCATTGCAAAAAAACAAGATCATCTTTTACCAGACACCCGAAGTAAAACCTTTCCATCGGGAATTTACGGAAAACTTCTTCCGGGAAGAGATATTTCCTTATCTGCAACCGGTACCTATCTCCAAAGATAAAGTCATCTCTTTTTTACGGGACAACCGACTTTATCTGGCCGTACGACTTTATCCTAAAGAGACCTCCCCAAACAGTTCGTTGCATACACACTATTTTGTGATCAAGCTCCCGTACAGCAAAGTACCCCGTTTCATCGAACTCCCCCCAGGAATGGGAAATATTACCTGATATTTATCGAAGATATCATTAAAGCCAACCTGCCTATCATGTTCCCCGGCTACAAAGTCGACAGCAGTTATTGCATCAAAATATCCCGCGACGCTGATATTCTGATCGATGATACTTCCCAAACCGATATTGTGGAACAAGTCAGGAAGAAAGTAAAGAAGAGAAAGATAGGTGCGGTCAGTCGTTTTGTATACGACCGTTCCATGCCAACGGATTTCCTGCATTTCCTGATGGAGGTTTTCAGCATCAAAGAAAACGAGTTGTCGCCAGACAATATACATCTGAATATGGAAGATCTGCGACTCTTACCCAATCCGAACCAGACTCCGGAACAGACCAGAAAACCCCAACCGATGAAACTCCGGTGCCTCAACAGCCAAGAGTCCGTATTCGACTATATCCAACGAAAGGATCTGTTGCTTCATTACCCTTACCATTCGTTCGAACATTTTATCCATTTCCTGTATGAAGCTGTACAAGACCCCATGACCTCTGAGATCATGGTCACTCAATACAGAGTAGCGGAAAATTCCGAGGTGATCCACGCGCTGATCGCTGCCGCTCAAAACAGAAAGAAGGTTACTGTTTTTGTAGAATTAAAGGCGCGCTTCGATGAAGAACACAATCTGAGTACCGCGCAGATGATGGAAAAAGCAGGTATACATATTATATATAGTATACCGGGACTGAAAGTGCACGCGAAAGTTGCACTGGTACTTCGTAAGAACAAAAAGGAAGAACCAGTCAAAAGTTTCGCATACATCAGTACAGGCAATTTCAATGAAAAGACTGCTACTTTATACGCAGATAGTGGCCTGTTCACTTCGGATAAAGAGATCGTGAAGGATGTATATCATCTGTTCCGCGCTATCCAAGGAAAAAAGAAACCGAAATTCCGTCATCTGCTCGTAGCCCAGTTCAATCTGATCTCCAGTCTCCAGGAACTGATCGCCCGTGAGATCGGGCTGGCCCGTCAGGGCAAAGGAGGACGGATCATCCTGAAGATGAATGCCCTCCAGGATCCTGAAATGATCAACCTTCTCTATCACGCGTCACAACAGGGAGTAGAGATCGACCTCATTGTGCGGGGTATCTGCTGCCTCATTCCCAACCAGCCTTATAGCCGGAATATCCGAATCACCCGCCTTGTAGACAGTTTCCTGGAACACGCCCGGATCTGGTATTTCGGAAATGCCGGAGATCCTCACCTGTTCCTGGGATCACCCGATTGGATGTGTCGCAATCTGTACCGGCGCATCGAAGCTGTTACTCCGGTATACGATAAAGACCTGAAAGACCAGATCGTCCGGATGCTGGACATACAACTGAATGACAACCAGAAAGCCTGTTTCGTGAACGAAAGACTGGAAAATGTATTTAAACACAACAAAAAGGAAAAACCTGTACGCGCACAATATGACTTTTATAATTACCTGAAAAAAGAGAATGAAACATTTCCGTAATATGTATGACATTTCCCTGCAACAATTAAACGGTTTCTTTGCAGGTAGAAATTAAGATTACAATATGGAAACAGCTTTTTTATGTATTGTCATATTCCTTTTTATTCTGGCCGTCTTCGACCTCATGGTGGGGGTCAGTAACGATGCCGTTAACTTTCTCAATTCGGCAGTAGGCGCGAAAGCTGCCCCTTTCCGGTTGGTCCTTGTCATTGCCGCCATTGGTATTTTTGCCGGTGCGTGTATGTCCAACGGAATGATGGAAATCGCGCGTCACGGCATTTATCAACCTCAACACTTTTATTTCACAGAGATTATATATATCCTGATAGCTGTGATGCTGACGGATGTGGTATTGCTGGACCTGTTCAACTCCATGGGTATGCCCACTTCCACTACCGTATCTATGGTCTTCGAACTATTGGGAGGAACTTTTGCCATCGCGTTACTCAAGGTACACAGCAGTGATATTCTCTCCTTCGGAGATCTGATCAATACAGAAAAGGCCCTTTCCGTGATCATGGGTATCTTCCTGTCTGTAGCTATAGCGTTCTTTTTCGGAAGTCTGGTACAATACATTACCCGTCTTATCTTCTCTTTCAATTACAAAAAAACACATGAAATATACGATCGGTCTGTTCGGAGGCATTGCCGCTACTTCCATCTTGTACTTCATGCTGATCAAAGGACTGAAAGACAGTTCCTTTATGACGGGAGACAACAAAATATGGATACAGGAAAACACGACGATGCTGGTGGGTGTATTTTTTGTTGTTTCTACCATTCTGATGCAGATACTTCACTGGCTGAAAGTGAATGTATTCAAAGTAGTTGTACTCATGGGTACTTTCGCGTTGGCCATGGCATTCGCAGGAAACGACTTAGTCAATTTCATCGGAGTTCCTCTGGCAGGTTATTCCTCTTTTGTAGATTATACGACAAATGGATTAGCTGCAGGACCCGACAACTTTCTGATGACCTCCCTGCTGGGGCCAGCCAAAACGCCCTGGTATTTTCTGGTAGGAGCAGGCGCCATCATGGTATATGCTCTATGCACCTCTAAAAAGGCACAGAATGTGATCAAAACCTCCGTCAACCTTTCCCGGCAAGACGAAGGAGAAGAGACTTTCGGCAGCACTCCCATTGCCCGGAAAGTAGTACGCATGAGCCTGAACCTTTCCAATGCTGTTTCTAAAATAACTCCTGCTCCCGCCAAGAAATGGATAGATACCCGGTTCCGTAAAGACGAAGCCATCCTGGAAGATGGCGCTGCTTTTGACCTGGTGCGGGCATCCATCAACCTCGTACTTGCCGGTCTTCTGATCGCAGTAGGTACTTCTATGAAACTCCCCCTTTCTACCACCTATGTGACTTTCATGGTAGCTATGGGTACTTCGCTGGCCGACCGCGCCTGGGGAAGAGACTCGGCTGTGTATCGCGTCACAGGAGTACTTTCGGTGATCGGTGGATGGTTCCTGACCGCGGGAGCTGCATTTACGCTCTGTTTCCTGGTGGCTCTGATCATCTATTTCGGCGGTATGATAGCTATTGGTGCCATGATCGTGCTTGCCGTAGTGATCCTGATCCGAAGTCAGATGGCTTTCAAAAAGAAAAAAGAGAAACAAAAAGAAGACGAGATATTGACCCGCCTGTTGCAAACAGAGAATCCGGACGACGCCCTGGAACTTATGCGCTCTCACACACGCGAACAACTCTCCAAAGTGCTTCAATACGCGGAAGAGACGTTCGAACGCACCAGTACTTCTTTCTTAAAGGAAAATCTGAGAGGATTGCGCAGAGCCATGGGAACTACCAAATTTGAAAAGCAACTCATCAAACAGATGAAACGCACCGGTACAGTTGCTATCTGCCGGTTAGACAATAAAACCGTACTTGAAAAAGGGCTTTATTACTACCAGGGAAATGATTTCGCGGGCGAACTGGTATATAGTATCGGCAGACTGTGCGAACCTTGTCTGGAACATATAGATAACAACTTCAATCCGCTGGAAGAAGAACAGAAAAAAGAATTTGCCGATGTATCCCAGCAAATCACCGAACTGATCCGCTCCTGTCGCATCAAACTGGAAGAAAACAATTACGACAGTTTCCGGGAAGAACTGATGAAAGTAAACGCACTGAACAATCAGCTGGCCCTGCTCAAAAGAGAAGAACTGAAACGTATCCAGGGAAAAAACAGTGGAATAAAGACCAGTATGGTATATCTGACTATTTTACAGGAAGCCCAGAACGTAGTTACCTACACCATCAACCTGATGAAAGTAAGTCGTAAATTCCAGTTAGAGCCACAGATGATCTGAACACCATAAGAATCTCTCATACACCAAACGAGGGTGTCTCAAAAGTCCCATTCTATTCCTTACAGACAACTGTAAAAGGATCATTCAGAAAAGACTTTTCAGACACCCTCATCTGATTTGTTTATAGGATGGATCTATTCCGGTCTGCAAAAAAGAAAGGTTGCGCACCCATTTCCGTCTGAGCGATTTAGAACAACAGGATATTATTCAGGAACAGACAGTGGCCGCCCTTTATTCACCAGACCAGATCGGGAAGGTATTTGGAAAGACATCCTCTCAGCCGGTCCAGTGTGATGGGCTTTACCAGAACCTCTGTAGCTCCGCTTTGCATCGCGTTCTCACGATCTGTGCTGAACGCATAAGCCGTTTGCATAATAATGGGGATATCCTCAGATTCTTCGCGGATTATTTGTGTCGCTTCGAGCCCGTTCATCACCGGCATCTTGATATCCATGAGTATGGCTTCAGCCTCATTCTTATTTTCACGGAACAGGCTCACCATCTCTTCTCCGGTCCTTGCCCACTTCACATCACATTTCTTTCCAATGATGGCCTTAATCAGTTTGAAATTACTATCGTCATCTTCCGCCACCAGGATCAACGGGCGGTACTCATTTTTCATATTATTCTTTACTGTATCCATAAGTTGGGGGATATGCACGTAATTAGGTTTCACACGGGAAACAAAGATATAAAAAATTAATAACAAATCAAGAATTATATTTTTTTCCTTTCATTTTGATACTCTTCATTTCCTTTTTTCCCAAAAAGTGATGGTAAAAGCAGATTTTATCTACCCTTTCTCAAAGAACAAAAAATGTCTCTACCCTGTTCATAACAGCTTACCCGAAGGTCCGGAGAGGCAAAAGTTGGCACAGGATCCTTATTTACTCTCTATTTATACTTATCTTTGCGCCTCATTTCTAAATGGATTATATGATTTCAATAGACGGACTGACCGTAGAATTTGGCGGCACGACATTATTCAGCGATATATCATTTGTCATCAACGAAAAAGACCGGATAGCCCTGATGGGTAAGAACGGAGCGGGAAAGAGTACACTTCTGAAAATACTGGCAGGTGTACGGCAACCCAGCAGGGGAAAAGTCTCGGCTCCTAAAGAGTGTGTGGTCGCTTATCTGCCCCAACACCTGATGACAGAAGACGGACGCACCGTATTCGAGGAGACAGCGCAGGCATTTGCCCACCTGCATGCAATGGAAGCAGAGATCGATCGTCTCAACAAAGAGCTGGAAACCCGTACGGATTACGAAAGCGACTCTTATATGAAACTAATTGAAGAGGTCTCTGCCCTCAGTGAAAAATATTATTCCATTGATGCTACTAATTACGAAGAAGATGTAGAAAAAGCACTTCTGGGACTTGGCTTTCTCCGGAGTGATTTCCACAAACCGACAAGCGCTTTCAGTGGCGGATGGCGGATGCGCATAGAACTGGCCAAATTGCTCCTGCAAAAGCCGGATGTGTTGTTGCTCGACGAACCGACCAACCACCTGGATATTGATTCGATCCAATGGCTGGAAGAGTTTCTCATCAACAGTGCCAAAGCAGTGATCGTAATCAGTCACGACCGGAAATTCGTAGATAATATCACTACCCGCACCATCGAAGTGACCATGGGGCGTATCTATGACTATAAAGTCAACTACTCCAAATACCTGGAGCTTCGCAAAGAACGTCGCGAACAGCAACAGAAAGCCTACGACGAACAACAAAAGTTTATTGCTGAGACCAGAGAGTTTATCGAACGCTTCAAAGGTACTTACTCCAAGACCCTGCAGGTACAAAGCCGGGTAAAAATGCTGGAAAAGCTCGAAATACTTGAAGTAGATGAAGAAGATACGTCTGCCTTACGGTTGAAATTCCCGCCATCTCCCCGTTCGGGCAGCTATCCGGTGACCATGGAAAATGTAGGAAAAACCTATGGAGAGCATCTGGTATTCAGTAATGCTAACCTGACTGTAGAACGTGGAGACAAAGTAGCTTTTGTGGGGAAGAACGGAGAAGGAAAATCTACCCTTGTCAAATGTATCATGCAAGAGATTGACCACGAAGGAGTTTTGACGCTGGGACACAACGTACAAATTGGCTATTTCGCACAGAATCAGGCCTCTTTACTGGATGAGAATCTGACTGTATTCCAGACCATCGACGATGCAGCCAAAGGAGAGATACGCAACAAGATCCGTGACCTGCTGGGAGCTTTCATGTTCGGTGGAGAAGAATCTACCAAAAAGGTAAAAGTACTCTCCGGCGGAGAACGCACCCGCCTGGCCATGATCAGACTATTGCTCGAACCGGTCAACCTGCTTATCCTGGATGAACCGACCAACCACTTAGACCTGAAAACAAAAGATATTCTCAAACAAGCATTGGTTGACTTCGATGGTACGCTGATCGTTGTATCGCACGACCGTGACTTCCTCGACGGGCTGGTTACCAAAGTATATGAATTTGGCAATAAACAAGCAAAAGAGCACCTGTGTGGTATTTACGAATTCCTGGAAACAAAGAAGCTCGATTCCCTCAATCAACTGGAGAAATAACCATTTCTATACATAACTTACTAAAAATGTATCCTTTTCAGGGATACATTTTTTATACCTGACAGGCTAAAAGGTACCTCTCTTAACCGCTTTTCTTCCTGCAAGTAAGCTTATTTGCATAGTATGTTAAGCCCTTTTTCCAGTAACATGAGTTAGGCCTACAGATGCGGGCCGATAAGCCCGCATCTGTAGGCCGATCGGTTTACATCTGTGGGCCCATCGGCCCGCAACTGTGGGCTCAACTAATCCATAAAGAAAAAGAGTTTAATTCTCCTATGTTTTTACCCTGATCTATCGTGTAAATACACTTAAACTACCATAGAAACGAGGCACTTCAGACAACAAAAGGATAGTCTTACACCTTATACTATCTATTGACACTTATTTCCTTTCTGTTTTCCGGAACATTCCGTGGAAAAACAGTTCAAGCAAAAACGGACTTTCTGAGTCCTGATTTGCTTTTCAAAAGAATATAATTTAACTTTGTAGTCTGATATTCAGAGAATGAAAAAAAGAAGGTACATTTCCTATCTATTATGCATGGTCAGCATACTTATGTTGGCTGTACCTGTCATTCCCCATCATCATCATGAAAAAGGGACGATCTGTCTGAAGAACGATGTAACCCTACAAACCTGTTGTGACAACCATCAACAGTCCCACGATCAGGAACACCATCACCAGGACGCGTGTTGCGGCGATGAATGTCTGACACGTATCTACACTCCGGAACTCACCGGAAAATCCCCTTGCGGACATCCTCACTATCATTTTTTCGTCACACTTTTCACCGAACCGTTGTTGCGGATACTGACCCAACCCGATGAAAAGACATTTAATGACGATTTTATTTATATTGAATCCCTGCATGGCACGTTTCTCACACGTGTCACAGGCCTTCGTGCCCCTCCTTATATCCTTTCCTAAGCGAGACCTGTCATTCATTGGAAAGACAAATCTCATTCTCTCCACCGGAAACTGAACTCAGGTAATTCCGGTACCACATTATCTTTATATAATATACACCTGATTTATAACTTTTCTACAATGAAAACATATTTGTTAGCAGGAGTACTGGGACTATTCGTTCTGGGTGCCTGCAATCACAAAACACACCAGCATGACAGTCACGAGGGTCACAACCAGACAGAGAAGAAACAGTCTCATACGCATGCCGGATGTGATCATGACCATGACCACGACCACGCGGGACACAATCATAGCGGACATACAAAAAAAGGAGATTCACACGGAGATACAGAACACAGTGGAGATGAAATTCTTTTCACCAAAGAACAGGCGATAGCAGCAGGAGTGAAAGTGACCACTATACAACCGGGAAGTTTCCGGCAAGTGATCAAAACCAGCGGACAAATCACACCCGCGCAGGGAGAAGAGGCCACAGCAGTAGCTACTGTAGCAGGAATTGTTTCCTTCCGCCAACGCCTGACCGAAGGCATGACTACCGCCAAAGGAGCTCCTTTGCTGACTGTTTCTTCAGACCAGATCGTGGAAGGAGATCCGATACAGAAAGCACGGGTAGCCTACGAAGTATCTCTGCGGGAATACGAACGGTTGAAACAACTCGTAGCTGACCAGATCGTATCTGAAAGAGAATTCGCGCAAGCCGAACAGGAGTTTGAGAATGCCCGTATCAGCTATGAGACCGTAGCGCGGAACCATACCCGAAACGGGCAAAACATTCTCTCTCCCATACAGGGTTCTGTAAAAAGTATCTTTGTGAAAGAAGGAGATTATGTGGAAGTGGGTCAGCCTCTGGTCAGTATCACCCAAAACCGGAAGTTATTCCTGCGTGCAGAGGTTTCGGAGAAATACTATGCTTCGCTGCGCACCATACATTCCGCTCATTTCAGTACTCCCTACGACAACAAAGTATATGCGTTGCAGAATTACAACGGCAGACTTCTCTCGTATGGAAAAACTTCTGCCGAAGATTCTTATTACATCCCGGTTACTTTCGAGTTTGACAACCGGGAAGACATTGTTCCCGGCTCTTTTGTAGAAGTATACTTGCTTTCTTCTCCTATGGAAAACGTTCTCTCCGTACCCCGTACCGCGCTTTCAGAAGAGCAGGACAACTTCTTCGTCTACATACAGATCTTTGATGAAGAATATAAAAAACAGGAAGTGACCTTAGGCGCAGCTGACGGAGAACGGGTAGAGATCCTTTCCGGTATTCAGGCGGGCGACCGGGTAGTAACGGAAGGAGCCTATCAACTGAAACTGGCTTCCGCGGCCAACGCGCTACCGGCACATACACATGAACATTAAATCATATGCTGAATAAAATTATCTATTATTCGCTTCACAACCGGTTGGTTGTGCTCGCTGCTGCTCTCCTTTTACTGATAGGAGGTACATATACCGCCCTTCGGATGGAAGTGGATGTATTCCCGGACCTGAACACCCCTACCGTAGTCATCCTGACAGAAGCCAATGGTATGGCTACGGAAGAGGTAGAGCAACTGGTTACTTTCCCCGTAGAGACCTCTGTCAACGGAGCTACCGGGGTAAGGCGCGTACGCTCCTCTTCTACAACCGGCTTTTCTGTGGTCTGGGTAGAATTTGACTGGGATACGGATATCTACCTCGCGCGTCAGATCGTTTCCGAGAAACTGGCGGTAGTGAGCGAATCTCTCCCGGCCAATGCAGGCAAACCCACATTAGGACCTCAATCATCCATCCTGGGAGAGATGCTTATTATCGGACTCACGGCGGATTCCACCTCTATGATCGACCTGAGAACCTTAGCTGACTGGATCATCCGTCCCCGGCTGTTATCTACAGGAGGGGTGGCGCAGGTAGCTATTCTGGGAGGTGATATCAAGGAATATCAGATCCTGCTCGACCCGGCCCGGATGAAACATTATGGGGTCAGCCTGGATGAAGTGATGACAGCCACCCGGGACATGAACCTGAATGCCAACGGGGGAGTACTCTATGAATATGGAAATGAATACATCATTCGTGGAGCCCTCTCTACGGATCAGGTAACGGCACTGGGTAAAGCACAGATCAAACAGGTAAACACCTATCCTGTACTGTTGGAAGACATCAGTGAGGTGACTGTCGGGGCCAAAACACCGAAACTGGGTACGGCATCGGAACGTGGAAAACCGGCTGTACTGCTGACCGTTACCAAACAGCCAGCCACAAGTACCATCGAACTGACAGAGAAACTGGAAGCGTCTCTGGCAGACGTACAGAAAAATCTGCCTGCAGATGTCAGGATTTCCACCGACATTTTCCGTCAAAGCCGGTTCATTGAAAGTTCCATCGGGAACGTACAGAAGTCTCTGCTCGAAGGAGGTATATTCGTTGTCATTGTACTTTTCCTCTTTCTGGCCAATGTACGTACCACAGTGATCTCCTTAGTCACCCTGCCTCTGTCTCTTCTGGTTTCCATACTGACGCTCCGCTACCTGGGACTTACGATCAACACCATGAGCCTGGGAGGAATGGCCATTGCCATCGGGTCCCTGGTAGATGATGCCATTGTGGATGTGGAGAATGTATACAAACGCCTGCGGGAGAATAAAGAAAGACCGAAAGAAGAGCAATGGCCTGTTCTGGAAGTTATTTTTCTTGCTTCCAAAGAGGTACGTATGCCGATTCTTAACTCCACCCTCATTATCATTGCCAGCTTCGTTCCTCTCTTCTTCTTATCAGGCATGGAGGGGCGTATGCTGGCACCGTTGGGCATTGCCTTTATGGTAGCACTGTGTGCCTCTACCGTAGTGGCACTGACCCTTACCCCGGTACTCTGCAGCTATCTCCTGGGTAAGGAGCGTACAGCGAAGCAACTGAAAGATTCCTTCCTTGCCACCTGGATGCGGGGTATCTATGGAAAAGCGCTCCAATGGGTGCTCAGACACAAGATCGTAACCCTGGGAAGCATTCTGAGTCTATTCATTGTGGCTCTGATCTGCTTCTTCACATTGGGCCGGAGCTTTCTGCCTCCTTTCAACGAAGGATCTTTTACAATAAATATCGGTTCCTTGCCGGGGATCTCTCTGGAAGAGAGTGACAAGATCGGCCGGCGCGCCGAAGAATTGTTATTAAGTATTCCTGAGATACAGACTGTGGCCCGAAAAACAGGAAGAGCCGAACTGGACGAACATGCGCTGGGAGTAAATGTGTCCGAGATCGAAGCTCCTTTCGAACTTACCCACCGTTCGCGCGGTGAACTCACCGCGGAAGTCCGTGAAAAGTTGAATACACTTACAGGAGCTAATATAGAGATTGGTCAGCCCATCAGCCACCGGATCGACGCCATGCTTTCGGGGACCAAAGCAAATATTGCCATCAAACTATTCGGAGATGATCTGAACCGGATGTTCCGGTTGGGAAATGAGATACGCAACACCATCGAAGGGATCAAAGGGATCGCTGACCTGAATGTAGAGCAACAGATCGATCGTCCTCAACTGAAGATCAGTCCGAAACGGGAACTACTGGCAAGATATGGCATCAGTCTGCCCGAATTTGCTGAATTTATTAATGTTTGCCTGGCCGGAGAGGTCGTGTCGCAGGTCTATGAAAAAGGAAAGAACTTCGACCTTACTGTCAAAGTAAAGGACGACAGTCGCAATGCCGCCGAAAAGATAGGAAATCTCATGCTGGATACACAAGACGGGAAGAAAGTACCTCTCAACCATGTAGCGGATATCTCCTCTGCGATGGGCCCCAATACCATCAGCCGGGAAAATGTGAAACGCAAGATCGTGATATCTGCCAATATCGCGGATCGTGACCTGAGAAGTGTGGTCAACGATATCCGGAATGAAATTGAAACAAACATTCAGCTTCCCGAAGGATACCACATCGAATACGGTGGACAATTTGAGAGTGAGCAGGCTGCCAGCCGTGTATTGACACTGACATCCTGTATGTCTCTGTTGGTTATCTTCCTGCTTCTCTATAATGAATTCCGGGATGCGAAACAGGCAGGAATGATCCTGCTCAACCTGCCGCTGGCACTGATCGGCGGAGTATTCGCGCTCCTGCTCACCACCAGAGAGATCAGTATACCTGCCATCATCGGATTCATCTCCCTGTTCGGCATCGCCACGCGCAACGGTATGCTACTGATCAGTAGATACAACAGTTTGCGGGAAGAAGGACTATCTGTATATAACAGTGTAGTCAGAGGTTCCTTAGACAGGCTCAACCCTATCCTGATGACCGCTCTCTCCTCTGCTCTGGCACTGATACCACTGGCTGTTTCAGGGGATTTGCCGGGCAACGAGATCCAGAGCCCCATGGCAAAGGTGATCCTGGGCGGACTATTGACCTCTACTTTCCTGAACGGATTCATCGTCCCTATTGTATATCTGTGGATAGAATCCGGAAAAGAGAAAACAGCAGAAGAACCGACAGAGATATAATCCACTTCCCGGCTTTCAGGCATGTATGTGTAGAAAGCCGGAAATAAACTCAGAAAAGATGAAACAACTACTTATACTTATTACACTCCTGTTCCTGTGTGCAGAATCCAGTTCACAGAGTATAACGGAGGTACTGCAAAGCATAGAACGTAACAACAAAGAGCTACAGGCGTATGCACAGATCACAAGGTCGAAAAAGCTGGAAGCCCGGGCAGAGAACAACCTGCCCGACCCCACACTCTCTTACGCACATCTGTGGAACAACAAAGATAAGAACAATACCATAGGCGAGTTGGTCATAGCACAAAGTTTCGACTTCCCTGCGACCTACTTTTCACGCCACAAACTGAACCGCCTGAAAATGTCTGTATACGATACAGAAGCTGAATCTATGCGACGTGAGCTGCTGTTACAGGCCAAAGAACTATGTTTGGATATCATCCTGCTACGCCGGCAACAGGAACTGCTCGATATCCGACGGAACAACACGCAGGAGTTGTCCGAAATATACCAGAAAAAACTACAGGCCGGAGATGCCAATATCTTAGAGAAGAATAAGATCAACCTGGAGCTACTGAATATCAAAACAGAATCTACCCTGAACGAGACTGCCTTGCATACAAAGTTGCAGGAATTACAAGCAATGAATGGAGGTATACCTATTCAGGTATCCGGCCTGGAGTATCCCCGGGCAGACCTGCCTGGCAATTACGAAGAATTCAGGAGAGAAATCGTGGAAAAAGATCCGTTGCTACGCTCGCTGAACAACGAAAGCGAAAGGATGCGTCAGCAAGTGAAAGTGAACCAGGCCGGATGGTTTCCCAGACTCGAACTGGGATACCGCCGGAATACGGAGTCAGGCGAACCCTTCAACGGAATAGTCGTAGGATTCTCTTTTCCCTTGTTCGAGAATCGCGGGAAAGTACGTTCTGTGAAAGCAGAACGATTAGGTGTGGATCTGCAAAGGGAGAATACCCGGATACGTATCCATTCGGAAATAGATCAGTTCTATCAGGAGGCAACTCAACTCTACCAGATCATGCGGGAGTATGAAGAAACTCTGGAAGCACAGTCCGACCTCACTCTTCTCCGGAAAGCGCTGGACGGAGGACAAATCAGTATGATCGAATATTTTATAGAAGCGGCAGGGGTATATCAGAGTCGGGAAACTTACCTTCAACTGGAAAACCAGTATCAGAAAACGCTGGCAAAAATATTCAGCAGTGAGTTATAACAAGCCCATAGGTTATGCACAGGAACAAGGCAACGGTTCCCATATAAGATCCTGATTATTTTACATCTATAGTCACCTTCTACATATACCCTGCGAGTGACCTGTTCCCGCAGGGTATATAATACGGTTACACCCTACAAACAGTAACAAGACAGATCGTGTAAGACTTTCTATCCGCTCTTTTCTGGATCTTACCTTCCGGTTGTCAGACTTATAATATACGTATCTGTTCGGGAAGATACGAACTACGTATACGGAACTCTGCCGGATAGAGGTTATTGGCTCTGTTGCCAATGTTCTTCATGAAACCCAAAGGAATATCTCTGTAACAAACCAGTACATAGCCCGCGGGCAAATGCCCGGGTAAAGGAAAAGCCTCTTTCCGTAAATAGATCAACGCCTGTTCATAGGTAGCCTCATAGACCGGGAAAGCAGCAGTGTTTACTAATATACTGAAAGGAAGGATCGAAGAGGGTATCCAGTCGCGCCCTTTCCACTCGCCCACAGGAGTACCTCTTTGCAAAATGTGCAGTTTATCCTCCAGATAGTTCAGCAGCTCCGCATGTCTCCCGGGAAAAAGGCCGAACGATTCCCCGGTGTAAACCGGAATATAATCCATACCGGAGAGCCTGCACCACTGACCGGCCTTCTCCATGGATGATCTTGACGCAACAGGTCCCGGGGATGTTGTCTTATTCTTACTGGTTTTTTTCTTTCCCTTCTTCCCGGAAAAAGGCATACCCCGATCCGGTTCCTCCGACAAGCCGCCCTCTTTACGGACAGCAGCCATAAAAAACCCCTCACCCCGCGTACGGGAAGGGAAAAAACGATATACGGGTACATCCGAACCTGTCAGATCTCCTGTAATGTTCCACTCCCGGGGAACAACAACCTCAACCGGACGGGCATCCCATTCTTCACACATCCATTTCACATTCTCTTCATTCTCCCGGACGTTGTAGGTACAGGTACTATAGATCAATAATCCACCCGGCTTCAATGCCTGCCACACATCGGATAAGATGCGTCGTTGACGTTTATGACAGAGCTCCACATTTTCAGGGCTCCATTCCTCTACTGCCCCTTTATCTTTGCGGAACATCCCTTCGCCCGAACAGGGAGCATCCACCACGATCACATCAAACAAACCGGGAATATCTTTAAAGTCTGCCGGATCGTTTCGTGTGACCACTACATTGGGCCGCCCCCATTTGAGCAGATTATCTGCCAACGTTCTGACTCTCGCCTGGTTCACTTCATTCGCTACCACCAGACTATCCGCGGAGAGGGTCTGAAGGAGATGAGTGGTTTTCCCACCCGGAGCCGCGCACAGATCAAGGGCTACCACAGGCTCGTGTATCTGCTGCCTGATCACTTCCCCCAGAAACATTGAAGAGGCTTCCTGGACGTAATAGCAACCCGCGTGGAAGAGCGGATCGAAAGTATAGGTAAATCTCTCCTCCAGATAGAATCCCTCCCTGCACCAGGGTATGGGTTGCAGACCGTCGGTTCTTGTCGACTCCCTATCCACGTATTTAGCATCATTCAGACGAATACTTGCCACAGGTTCCTGCTCCAGAGCAGTCCGTAGTTCCAGAAACTCTTTCTCCCCTAAAAGAGAGCGCATATCATCTGAGAATGAGAAAGG
The DNA here is from genome assembly GCA_021202275.1 of Bacteroides sp. Classification (GTDB taxonomy): domain Bacteria; phylum Bacteroidota; class Bacteroidia; order Bacteroidales; family Bacteroidaceae; genus Bacteroides. Next base: position 302,610 of record JAJQDI010000026.1, on the reverse strand, counting down.
TAAGTTCATTTTTATCTGCTTTTAAAGCACAAATATCAAAAATATTTCGTCTCTTTGCAACTTTCCGGTAGGCTATATCCGTCTAACGTACAAAGATTATATCATTAAGCAAAAACAGATGCGTATGAAAAGATTTATTTCAGGGCTTTCCATAGCTCTTCTGCTGAACACCTTAGCATACTCCCAACAGACAGATCCTACAGTCTCCCCGGAGATTGTGCATGAAGAAATTACAGAAATTGGAGAAATTCCTCCAACCACGGATGCGGAAGATACGATGCACTGGTACTCCGAAGAAACCAGCCGGAAACATACGGAGTCACACGGAAGAAATCACAGAAATGGCCGGATAGGTATCTTCAGAGAGGGTAATGCGGAAGTTTTAGTGCCTGTTGTTGCCATCACATTCACATTCATTTTTCCTGTTGCGATCATATTCATTATTTATTACTTCCGCTACAAAAACCGCAAAGAGCAATACCGGATTGCCGAACAAGCCCTGGCTACCGGACGGCCTATTCCTCCGGGACTTTTCAAGACAGAGATCAACGACAACTTACGTACCAAAGGGATCAATGCGATATGTATGGGATTGGGGCTTTTCATTCTCCTGTGGGCTTTTACGGAGTTTAAAATAGCAACGGTCGGATTACTTATTATGTTCATTGGGTTTGGGCAGGTGATCGGGTACTACGCCTCCGTAAAAGAAGAAGAAAAAGAGGCTTCACGTCATGATCCGTACAGGGAGAAAAAGTACCCACACGACTTTCCGGAAAAAGGATCAACTAACGATACTACCTCTTCTACGGAAGAATGAGTCAACTCAATGACATATCACTTGTGGCACAGGTCGTGGTATTCAGAAATACCAGGGCCTTTGACCAGTTGGTAAGGAAATACCAATCGCCCATCCGACGATTTTTTCTGAACCTGACCTGTGGTGATGAAGCATTGAGTGACGACCTGGCTCAGGACACTTTTCTGAAGGCTTATACGCATCTGTCTTCCTTCAAAAACCTGTCCAGCTTTTCTACCTGGCTTTTCCGGATTGCATATAATATCTTTTATGATTATATTCGTACCCGGAAAGAGAACAACAGTCTCGATATCCGGGAGGTAGATGCGACTCACTATGCCACCCAGACGAATGTCGGACAGGAAATGGATATGTATCAGGCATTGAACCAGCTCAAGGAAACCGAACGCACCTGCATTACGTTATTCTATATGGAAGACCTGAGCATAGAGAAGATCGCCACGATTATGGAATGTCCGGCCGGTACAGTCAAATCTCACTTGTCGAGAGCAAAGAGTAAACTGGCCGCTTACCTCAAACAAAACGGTTATGATGAAAAATGAAGATAAACTCCTGAAAGACTTTTTCGACTCGAAACGTCAGGAAATAAAAGACAACGGATTCTCAGAACGTGTGATGAGAAAACTGCCCACACGCCGGCAACGGATCGTGCAGATATGGTCGGCAGTCTGTACAGGGATCGGTGTACTCATTTTCTTTTCACTCAATGGTCTGGAACTTATTCTGAACGCATTCAGAGAAGGTTTCGTGATGGCCGTAGAAAATGGCGCAGAACATATAGATCCGAAAACCATAGGAATTGTTGCTGTAGTATGTATGGGATTGGTTATACACAAGGCTACATCCTATTCTCTCTGAAAAGGCATTCTCACTGATATACAGCAAATTCCATCCGGCATATACTTGTTAGGCGGGTTTACACCCGCCTCCAGCATTGTTAATAAATAATAAATCTGTAACCTCTCCTCTCCCCTCCTGCCAGGTAGTTTGTAATTTTGTTCTTTTAGAAATAAAGTAGTCAACAGTTGAAAAGAATACACTTCGTTCTGTTTTTTGTTTTCTTTTTTACCATTCCCGGCTTTGCCCAATCCGACAGTGACTCCATTGTAATCGATTTCCTGAACCGCTCAGGCATACCTGTTACCGAGCACAATCGTGTCAGCATTTTAAAGAATGGTACAGAGAAATTCGAAGACTTGTTTGAGGCCATCAGACAAGCCCATCATCATATCCATCTGGAATATTTCAATTTCCGTAACGACTCCATCGCAAATACATTGTTCGATCTGCTCGCGGAAAAAGCCGCGGAAGGTGTAGAAGTAAGAGCGCTGTTCGACGCGTTTGGCAACTGGTCTAACAATCAGCCACTCAAAAAGCGACACCTCAAACACATACGCTCGCAAGGCATAGAGATCGTCAAATTCGATCCGTTCAGATTTCCTTATATCAATCATGCCATTCACCGGGATCACCGGAAAATTGTAGTGATAAACGGACAGATCGGCTATACCGGCGGAATGAATATCGCGGATTATTACATCGAAGGACTACCCAAGATCGGCGAATGGAGGGATATGCACATTCGCATAGAAGGAGAGTCGGTCAAATTCCTGCAAGAGATCTTCCTGACTACCTGGAACAAATCCACCAAACAGCAGATCGGCGGAGAAGCCTACTTCCCGGCTCCTCACACAGAGGCAACAGATACAGTACCCATTGCTATCGTAGATCGTGTGCCACGCCAGACACCCCGGATCATTCGTCAGAGCTACACCGTCTCTATCGACGCCGCTCAGCAACATATACAGATCATTAACCCCTATTTCGTGCCTACTCGTTTCATCAGAAGATCACTCAGAAAATCCATAGACAGGGGCATACATGTAGAGATCATGCTCTCCTCCCGATCAGACATACCTTTCACTCCCGACGCCTCGCTCTACGTAGCACATAAACTGATGAAACGCGGAGCGGATGTCTACCTGTACGACAAAGGTTTTTATCACTCCAAGATCATGATGATAGATGACAGCTTCTGTACGGTAGGAACAGCCAATCTCAACAGTCGCAGCCTGCGGTACGATTACGAGACCAACGCCTTTATCTTCGATCCACAGGTCACTCAAGACCTGATGAACATATTTGAAGAAGATAAATTGCACAGTATTAAAATGACAGATGAATACTGGAAACAGCGCTCCGGCTGGAAGAAGTTTGTCGGATGGTTTGCCAACTTACTGACACCCTTCCTGTAGGTCTGCGGTGTAGGTTCCGGCCCTGGTTATCCTGTGCTTATCATCCGACCACATCCTTACTAAGGTGACCCGGTGCCGATGATCTCATACGCAAAAGTCACAGCAGGCGTTTGCAACAACAACCTTCCGGTAAGGCCGAACGGATAAAATACCAGCCAGAAAGGCGGTGAAATCCAGTAATAATCTGTATAGAATATATAAACACTCTCTGTTTTTAGAAACTTTCTGTGTACTTTTGCACAAAGCTTACAATTCCATCCATCATGAAACAATACATAGATCTTCTGGACAGAGTGCTTACCGAAGGTGTTTACAAGAGTGATCGTACAGGTACAGGTACCCTAAGCATTTTCGGCCATCAGATGCGTTTCAACCTGGAAGAGGGTTTTCCTTGCCTCACCACAAAAAAACTACATCTGAAATCCATCATTTATGAACTTCTCTGGTTCCTGAAAGGAGATACCAACGTCAGATACCTTCAGGAGCACGGCGTGCGTATCTGGAACGAATGGGCAGATGCCGACGGAGACCTGGGACACATCTATGGATATCAATGGCGTTCCTGGCCCGACTACCAGGGAGGCACGATCGATCAGATCAGCGAAGCGGTAGATAGCATCCTGCACCACCCGGATTCCCGGCGTATCATTGTCAGTGCCTGGAATGTCGGAGATCTTTCGAATATGAACCTCCCTCCCTGCCACGCCTTCTTTCAGTTCTATGTAGCTGACGGACGGCTCAGTCTGCAACTCTATCAGCGAAGCGCGGACATCTTCCTGGGGGTGCCTTTCAATATGGCCTCCTATGCCTTGTTGCTACAGATGATGGCGCAGGTAACAGGTCTGAAAGCCGGAGACTTCGTCCACACCCTGGGAGATGCTCATATCTATACGAATCATATGGAACAGGTAAAACTTCAGCTGACGCGTCAGCCAAGACCACTTCCACGTATGGAGATCAACCCTGGTGTAAAAAGTATCTTTGATTTTCAATACGAAGACTTTACCCTGACAGGATACGATCCACATCCTCATATCAAAGGTGAAGTAGCCGTCTAATCTTTAGTTCCTTATACCCATGAGTGAAATCAGCATTATAGTTGCCACAGATAAGAACCGGGCGATCGGATACAAAAACCAGCTCTTGTTCCGGTTGCCGGATGATCTCAAACGCTTCAAAGCGCTTACCACCGGACATACCATCATCATGGGGCGCAAAACCTTTGAATCCCTTCCCAAAGGGGCACTCCCCGACAGACGCAACTTAGTCTTGTCGCGAAAGGAAGATCTTTCCTATCCGGATACAGAAATTTTTCATTCGCTGGAAGCAGCGGTCAACGCGTGTAAAGAAGAGGCGGAACTATTTATTATCGGCGGAGAAAGTATTTACAGAGAAGCTCTGCCCCTGGCAACCCGCCTTTACCTGACGGAAATAGAGGCTACGGCTCCCCGGGCAGATGCGTTCTTTCCGCAGATCGACCTCACCGTGTGGCAGGAAAAAAGCAGAGAGTTTCATCCTACAGACGAAAAACATCCCTGCTCGTTTGCATTTGTCGATTATATACGTAAATAATCACTCTTCGCTGACATCCACCATGATCGGTATCTGACGCTTGATGGCCTCGTGAAAAGAGATCAACGTCTCCGTACGCGCCAACCCCAGAGGTTGCAGCTTATCGTGAATGATACTAAGCAGGTGATGATTGTTTTTGGCATATATTTTAATAAACATATCGTACTTTCCCGTGGTAAAATGGCACTCTACCACCTCAGGTATATTGTTGAGAGCCTTCGTCACCGAATCAAAAGACTCAGGATCTTTCAGATAGATCCCTATATACGCACAAGTCTCAAATCCGATCTTTTCCGGGTCAATCACAAACTCCGACCCCTTCAGAATACCGAGGTTGGTCAGTTTCTGTATACGTTGATGAATAGCTGCTCCCGAGACATTACAAGCCCGTGCTACTTCAAGAAAAGGAATACGGGCATTGTCTGCAATTAGTTTCAGGATCTGCTCGTCTAAAGAATCCAGTTGGTGGTGTCCCATGTTAGGCAAAATTAATAGAATATACACTAAATCCGGAAGATATCGTCACAATATCTTTATGCAAAGTTACAGTTTTTTTCCGCAATTAAAAACCACGACTCTCACTTTTATGATTTCTAACATTTCAACAAAAGGAAATACTTCCGGCGCACAACCTTGCTATACCTCAGAAATGCCAGGCTCTCCTCCTTTAAAGAAGCGTATTTCACCTTTGTGGCACCATAGAGCAAAGGTACACCTACATCCCATCCTTACCCTGGTGCTGCCGCTTCCCCATGCTCTTTACTCCTCTCCGGTGTATCGAAAACAGCCAGTCTAAATTTCATAGTCCTGAATAAGTTGTTTATCTTTGTAAAAAGACAAACCCCGGACAGATGAGAAAAACACTTGTTTCTATATTCATTTGCTGCATAGGCTTTGTCCTGCACGCTCAGGATTTCAACGCCTGTTTTACAGATATGACGTTACGGCTCGACTATATCTTTGCCGGAAACGCGGACAACCAGCATATCTACCTGGATGGAATGTATGCTACACAGCAATGGACCGGACGTAGAAAACGCCTATCCGAACTCCCCTTGCAGGGAAACGGACACATCGTAATGAAAGACAAAGAGACAGGAACACCTATCTATTCCACCTCCTTTTCTTCCTTGTTCCAGGAATGGATCGAGACAGAAGAGGCACTATACACACAAAAAAGCTTTGAAAATACCTTCCTTGTCCCTTATCCTCTGCGACCGGTAGAAATAGAAGTGGTTCTCTACAACAACCGACGGGAAATAAAAACTTCTTTCAACCATGAGATCGATCCGGAAGATATCCTGATCCGTTCCATCGACACAACAGATCCTGCCCCGCACCGGTATCTGATGCGGAACGGAGATCCTACGGAAAAGATCAATGTGGTCATACTGGCAGAAGGATACACCGAAGAAGAAATGGATATATTCTACCAGGACGCGGAAACGGCCTGCGAGAGTATATTCACACACGAGCCCTTCCAATCCCTTTCCAACGAATTCAATGTCATTGCAGTGGCCAGTGCCTCCCGGGAAAGCGGGGTAAGTATCCCCCACCAGCATATCTGGAAAAACACAGCTTTCAGTTCCCATTTCGATACATTCTATTCGGAGAGATACCTGACCACCTGTCGCATACAGGACATTCATCAGGCATTGGCAGGGATCCCTTATGAACATATCATTATCCTGGCCAATACCGCCCAATACGGTGGAGGAGGTCTCTACAACGCTTTTACACTCACTACAGCCCATCATCCGATGTTCAAACCGGTGGTGGTACATGAGTTCGGACACAGCTTTGCCGGACTGGGAGATGAATATTTTTATGAAGAGGACATCCTGAGTGAATTCTATCCGTTGGATATAGAGCCCTGGGAGCAGAACATTACTACACTGACAGACTTTTCCTCGAAATGGGAAGATATGCTTCCGACAGGGATACCCGTCCCTACTCCCGTTACGGAAAAAGAGAACTATCCGGTAGGCGTGTACGAAGGCGGGGGCTATGCAGTGAAGGGGATCTACCGACCTGCGGATAATTGCCGGATGCGGACCAATGAATATCCGGCATTCTGTCCGGTATGTCAACGGGCCATCAAACGCATCATTGAGTTTTATACCAAATAACTTTTGTCACACCCCGTTTGTTACCACACAGGACAGGTAATCCCTGTTGTACACACTCTGTATCTACTAACCCAATCAAATAATCGTCCTTATGATCACACTCAGACGCATCCGGACCTCGGATGAAACCCTTTACCGTTTTATGGAAGATCTATTGGTAGCCTCGTTCCCGATAGATGAGTACCGGGAACTTCCCGCACTCAGAGAATATACCGACCATAAAAAGCATTTCTACAATACTGTCGTTCTGGATGAGAATATTCCTGTAGGATTTATTACTTACTGGGATCTGAATGACTTTTTCTATATAGAACATTTCGCTATCGACCCTGCCCGGCGCAACGGTGGATATGGCAAACAGGTACTGGAGTTGTTACAGCAGACACTCAACAAACCGATCATATTGGAAGTGGAACTTCCTACGGAGGAAATAGCCAGAAGGCGCATTGCCTTTTACGAAAGGCAACATTTTATATTGTGGAACAATGAATATGTACAGCCTCCTTATCGGACAGGGAGCAAACAGATCCCGATGTATGTAATGGTGTCTGGCCGCCTGAGCCCTGAAAAGTTCCCGGCTGTACAAGCTGCCATTTATCAGGAGGTATACGGCGTCTGCAACGGGAAATAAGTACCTGTATATCTAGCTGACCCTTATTTTTCTACCGGATCATTTCTGATCAGATACACCATAAAAAAGGTGACCGGAATTCCGGTCACCTTTTTTAATTATAGAAACAACTTTCTTTTAATCGCGTGAAGCGGCAGAATAGTTGATCTTCAATGCATACGCCTGACGCAGTGCCTGTTTGATATCGGTCACAATACCCATTCGGGTATCTTTGTCGATCTTAAGTGACACGGTCATAAACGGCTGGTCCGATTCTTTCATACTCAGGCGTTCCTGTGTAATGAAATCCTGGATCTCCGCTACTTCAGCAAAACTATCATTCAGCTGAATACGACTTTCAGATCCCAGTTTCTTACGGAACTCCAATGTAGGTTGCCCCACATAAATGAAAGTAACCAAAGACTTCTTTTCAAGCTTTTCAAGCTCTGTGGCCTGCGGAACCTTAAACTCTACTTTCAATTGAACCTCACGCATGGTTGTTACCATCATAAAGAAGAACAGCAGCGTAAAGATCAAGTCAGGAAGAGAAGAGGTGTTCAACGCAGGCATCTCGCGTTTACCGGTTTTATTAAACTTTCCCATTTCTTACCTTGCTCCGTAGTTTTTAGGTTCTGCCTCAGAGATCTTCTGAGGATAATAATCACGTACAGCCTTTTGCTGCGCTTCGTCCAGTTCGTTATAGTCTTTCTGCCAGTTTTCCTGAGAGATCTCATCTCTCAATTCATTATAGGCAGCCACCAATTCGTTCTGAACATCCATATACGCCTGATAAGAAGATCCGCGGTCATTCTGAAGAGAGATCACATGGTTTTCCGTAACCATCACCTTACCTCCTAACAACGGAATGTCTTTCTCATGCTTTTCAGGCAATTTTTCATCATTATAAGGGTTCTGAATAAACTCTTTAGCCTTGCTGCGGAGTTCTCTTACGCTAATATAATCACCCCCAGCCATTAACTGGTCATTAGCGTTTAAGAATACCTGCAATACGTTGCGCTCTTTTACAATGATATCATCTTGTTTGGTATTCGGATCCGGGGGTTCGGGCAATCGTCTTGCCAATCCACGGTCCGTATCCATAGATGTCGTGATCAAGAAAAAGATAAGCAACAGGAAAGCGATATCCGCTGTAGAACTTGAGTTTATATCAGGAACTTTTCTATTTCCTTTTGCCATTTGTAATTACTTTAATAGTTTATTTTCAGTAAATTACTTACGAAATTGCTTTTTTAACGCTGCTTCCGATCATACACAGAATAGTAATTCCCAACAAGATATAGATGGAATATACGAACATATCCGTGATCTTCAACCAGAAAGGATCTGTATAAAGTCCTTCCCCTGTAGGGATAGCCTCTACGGAACCCATTGAATAAGTAACGATCAATAATACAGCCAAAAGCACAATTCCGATCAGGGAACGCACAGCGTTCATCGGATTATCAGCCAGCGCAGAGCCGAACTGAATCACCGCAGCTACCAATGTAGCAACTACACAAAATCCCAGGATACCATAGATCAGATAAATCAATGTATCTGTATGGACAGGATCATTATATTCACCTACCATTCTGTCAAAACCCGAGAAGTAGAACATTCCGAGTACAATCAGAATGATCGCAAAAAGGGCATACAGCACATAGTAGGATACTTTATATGATAACTTACTCATTTTGTTTCAGATTATTTTTTGTATTTCAAATTGTATTTGATCACCATATCAAGCAGAGTAATAGAAGAATCTTCCATTTCACTTGTAAGTGCTTCAATTTTTGAAAGTACATAATTGTAGAACAACTGAAGGATCAAAGCAACGATCAGACCGAAGATGGTTGTGATCAAGGCCACTTTCATACCACCGGCAACAACTGTCGGAGAGATATCACCTACCTGCTGGATCTTATCGAATGCCTGTACCATCCCGATTACAGTTCCCAAGAACCCTAATGACGGAGCCATCGCGATAAACAGCGTGATCCAGGAACATCCTTTTTCCAGATAACCTGCCTGTACGCCACCGTAAGATACTACTGATTTTTCTACTACATCAATACCCTGATCCATTCTCATCAGACCCTGATAGTAGATAGAAGCAATAGGACCTCTTGTATTGCGTGCGATATCTTTTGCAGCTTCTACATCGCCTTTTTCCAAAGCAGCTTCAATAGATGCCAGGAATTTCTTGGTATTGATCTCAGCCAGACTCAGGTAAATAATACGTTCAATACAGAAAGCCAGACCAATCACCAAAGCGATAGATACCAAACTCATGAACGAAGCAGTACCTTCAATAAATTTTGTTTTCAATTCTTTGTGGATACCACCAGCTTCAGCACCCGCGATAGCATCTACCTGTTCGGTATCTGCAGCAGGAGCATCCTGAGCCTGTACCAGCTGAGTTGAGCCAAAAGTCAAAACTCCCATCACAGCAACAATTGCAAAAAACTTTTTCATTGTGTGTCTAATTTTTAAGATTAATTAATTAATTTATTTTATCTACTTTATTTCTCTCTCAAATTCTGATATAGAAAAGCGGAGAAAGCGGGATTCGAACCCGCGATACGCTTTTGGCGTATACACGCTTTCCAGGCGTGCCTCTTCAACCACTCGAGCATCTCTCCTTATTATGTCTTTTTCTAAATCGGCTGCAAATTACAAAAAATTCGTGAACCGCAAGCAAATTCAGCTACAAATGTATTCTTTTTTTCGTCTAACACACCATTCCTGTCAATTTCTGACCGGGAAAGTTGCAAAATTAATAAACTTTAAAACCTTTTCTGCGCTTTCGCCCTTGTGAACAGCCTCAAAGCGTTGTCGGAGGTGATTTTGGCTACCTCTTCTTCTGTTTTCCGGTATATTTCCGCAACCTTAGATAAGGTGTAACGTATGTATGAACTTTCGTTACGCTTTCCCCGGAAAGGTACGGGAGTCAGATAAGGAGCGTCTGTTTCCAGTACAATCTTCTCCAACGGAACCTCTTTCAACGTAAGAGGAAGTGAGGAATTCCGGAAAGTAATCACTCCGTTGATGCCAAACAGGAATCCAGGAAATTCCATCAGCTTCCGCACATCTTCCGGAGTTCCGGTAAAACTATGAAAAATCCCGGTAAGTCCCTTTTCTTTATAGGGTAGAAGTGTCTGATACAATTCTTCAAAAGCATCGCGGCAATGCACCACAACGGGTAGTTGATATTCCAATGCCCAGCGTACCTGCCGGTCAAAAGCCTCTGTTTGTTGACGCAGATAGGTGTTGTCCCAATAGAGATCCAGACCAATCTCTCCTACCGCCACCCAGTCTGGATTGCTTTTCAACTGCTCCTCCACCACAGTCAGCTCTTCCTGATAAGAAAGATCTACGGAAGTCGGATGAAGCCCCATCATCGGATAACAAAAAGTAGGGTACTTTCTGCACACCTGTAACATAGGCTCTATGCTTTCCTTATCTATATTAGGGAGAAAAATATGGGTAAGTCCGGCTTCACGGGCACGCGTGATCACCGAAGAAAGGTCGTCCGAAAAGTCTTCCAGGTAAATATGAGAATGTGTATCAATGAGATGCATGTTACTTCCTACAATTCAGCAGCGATCTTCTCGCCCGTACGGTAATAATAGATGATCCCATAATCACGACACTGGTCCAGACGCTTCTCATTGGGATAGATCTGTTCGTATTTTTTCTCTACCTGGTTCCAGATATCCAGGATCAGCTCGTCTGCGCGTCCACGCATGGAAGAAAGTTCTTCCAGACTACGGTTTGTTATGGCCTGCAGGTTTTTCTGCCGCTCATATCCTTCCATAAATATATCGTAATGGACTTTCACTTTGGCGATGGTCGGATTGTATATAGGTATTCCTCCCTGAGAGGTGCGCTTCTTCTCCCCCTCAATGACTTTCTTTCCCCATTCTGCCATGGCTGCTTCACTGATCAGGTCAGGGACACTGTAGTTATTTATATCCAATCCATAAAATTGCTTGTGGACTGCTTTGATCTCTCCACGCAGTACGGATAGATTAAGTACCTGTATGAAATGAGAGATATACAGACGGGCGGTTTTTACATTGTTCTGATGCTTCCGGCTGGTACGGGCCTGATTTTCATAAGACTGCTTATAATATTTCTGGGCTGCTTCGAATTTCATCAGGAAATTCCTTGCTTCCGTAAATGTTTTCAATGAGATAGCCAGATTGTAGACATCATTTGTTTCTCCCTTCTCCACTGCGGATCTGAGCGCTCGTATGCGGGCCTGGTCTGTATTTGGCAATCTTCTGTAAGGCATGTGTTTTCCCTCCCTGTTTTATAGTTCACGATCCATCAACTGTTTCACCAAGCCGCGAAGTTCCTCCTTTCTTTCCGAACTCACCCCGACCCTCTCCAGACAGGAAAGAGCTTGCTGATAAAGTTTGTCAATCCTTTCCTCACACACCTGACGGACGTGCAGTTCATTATATAACTTCGTAACGGCTTCTATTTTTATCTGCGGATCACACTCTTTTTTCATCCAGTGCTGCAAAGATTCTCTCTGAAAAGAATCTACCCTTTCCAGGGCCTTAATCAGCAGGTATGTTTTTTTATGGCAGACAATGTCTCCGCCTATATTTTTTCCAAACACTTCCGGATTGCCATAGACGTCTAACAGATCATCTTTCAACTGAAAAGCGATCCCGGTATATATACCAAAATCGTACATCAGATCCGCATCCTGCAGGGAACCTCCTCCCAGCAAAGTTCCTATACGTAGTCCTGCCGCCAGCAGAACAGCCGTTTTCAACCGGATCATGGTCTCATACTCCTCTTCGGAAACCTGCTGCCGCCTTTCAAATTCCATATCATACTGCTGGCCTTCGCAAACCTCCAGAGCCGCGCGGGTAAAAACGTCCAGAGTGTCTTTCAGATGATCTGCGGGAGCTATGGATATATACCGATAGGCGAGGATCAGCATGGCATCTCCGGAAAGGATAGCCGTATTGTCTCCCCAGACCTTATACACGGTATCTTTTCCGCGCCGCTTGTCGGCACGGTCCATAAGGTCGTCATGCAACAAAGTAAAATTATGATATATTTCCAGACCGATCGCCGGGTCCAGGATCTCTTCTACAGAGTCCTGATACAGGTTATATGCCATCAGCATCAACACCGGACGGATACGCTTTCCGCCAAGCTGCATGACATATCGGATCGGATCATACAATCCGCCGGGAGTTTCATCGAATGGGAGAAGAGAGATGTGTTTGTCTATCTGATCAATCAGCTGGGAAGGTGTGAACATATCTATTTGGAATAAGCAGCTATCTATGAAAAGAGGCTGCTTGATGGCAGCCTCCGTTCTTTCTTATATTTGTATTACTGTAATCTGAACATCACAGGCACTGTATATCTTACGCGTACCGGCTTATTTCTCTGCATACCTGCCTGCCACTTGGGCATGGTGCTGATCACACGGATCGCTTCTTTATCCAGATAGGGGTCTACACTACGTACCACCTGCACGTCTACGATAGATCCGTCTGTATTCACAACGAACTGTACGATAACACGTCCCTGAGTTCCGTTTTCCTGAGCAATGGTAGGATATTTGATATTCTTACTCAGATACTGCATCAGAGCCGCCTGACCACCCGGGAATTCGGGCATCTTTTCTACCACGTCAAAGATCACCTGTTCGTCCGGTTCGTCTTCTTCCACAACCACAGGTACATATTTCACTTCCACACGTTCACCGGTATCCTCTGTAGTGGCAACAGCGGTTTCTTCCACATCCGCCTGGTCGTCCACAATGGTGAGTACTTCAGCTACGGAAGGGGCTTCCGGTGGTGGAGGAGCCACAATTTCTTCCTGTTGGGTAATAGGAATGATTTCCTCTTCAAATATTACTTCCTGGATAGCGAGTGATGTATCGACCTGTATATCGCGCTTGGTCCACTCGAACCCGACGAACATAAAGACCAATACCACTACATAACCAACAAGTAACCAGGTCGATTTCTTGCCTTCAAGGTCTGCTTTGGGTGACTTTTTTACTTCCATATTAATATTTAATTTTTTAATGTGTTTCCCATTTGGGGCAAATATAGCACATTTTCCGATAATGTGTTCTTTCGTCTGCTTTTTTTTCACAAAGCGGGTTTGATTTTTATTTTTTTAATTCTTCGGTTTACGCATCACCGGGCTTTGGATACGACGGCAGAGACAGGGTCCTGTTCCTGGGTCAGAAAGGGCCAGGATCTTACGCATACCTGCTTTAACAGATAGCCTGGAAAAGGGAGGATGGGGTATAGGGTTACTTCTCCGTAACAGAAAGAGATGGAAAAAAGTGTTATTCTCCTTAATAAAAGATAACAGAGAAAAAGAAACTTAAATTTAGTGTATCTTTGAACAGATTTTCTAATTCATACGATTCGGATGAAAGATATAACCATTGCTATTGACGGCTTTTCCTCCTGTGGGAAAAGCACTATGGCCAAAGACCTGGCCAAAGAGATCGGATACCTATATATAGATAGTGGTGCGATGTATCGCGCGGTAACTCTGTTTGCTCTGGAACATGATCTTTTCCATGGCGAACAGATAGATACGGATACGCTGAAAAGAGAAATAGGAAATATACAGATCTCTTTCCGGCCGAATCTGGAGAGCGGACGTCCGGAAACGTATCTGAACGGAGAGAATGTAGAGAAGAAAATACGTTCCATGGAGGTCGCCTCACGCGTCAGCCCCATTGCTACCCTCGATTTTGTACGTACCGCTCTGGTCGCGCAACAACAGGAAATGGGCCGGAACAAAAAGATCGTGATGGACGGTCGTGACATCGGCACTGTGGTATTTCCGGATGCCGAGCTCAAGGTCTTTGTGACTGCTTCGCCCGATATCCGCGCCAAAAGGCGTTACAAAGAGCTGGAAGAAAAAGGCATACCGGCCGATTATGAGAACATACTCGCGAATGTCAAAGAGCGCGATTTCATCGATCAGAACCGGGAAGTAAGCCCTTTGCGCCGGGCCGGGGACGCGCTGTTGCTGGACAACAGCCACCTGACCATTGCCGAACAGAAAAAATGGTTGCTGGAACAGTTTGAAAGGGTGACAGGAGGTATTTCCTGATCCGTACGTTACAAGCCCCCGACAACAAAAAGCCTATTTCGCCGTTCTTTGGGAAGAGGGAATGAAAGATATAAAGATTGATTCAGGATCAGGGTTTTGCTTCGGAGTGGTGACCGCTATCCGGAAAGCCGAAGAAGAACTGGCACAGGGAGAGACCTTGTATTGCCTGGGAGATATTGTGCACAACAGCCGGGAAGTAGAACGACTGAAAAAACTGGGACTGATCACCATCAATCACGCAGAGTTCGCATGTCTGCGCCACGCCAAAGTATTGCTCCGGGCACACGGTGAGCCTCCCGGGGTGTATGAAACGGCACGTCGCAACCACATCCGGATCATAGATGCGACCTGCCCGGTAGTGCTTCAACTGCAAAAAAAGATCCGGCTGGAATTCCAGAAAAAAGAAAAGAATACCCAGGTTGTTATATATGGTAAGAACGGTCATGCGGAAGTATTGGGTCTGGTGGGGCAAACCGCGGGAGAAGCGATCGTTATAGAAAATCTGAAAGAAGCCCAACGGCTGGATCTCTCCCAACACATCCGGCTCTACTCCCAGACTACCATGTCATTGGATGAATTCGGACAGATTGTCCGTTACATCGAAGAAAATATCTCTCCGGAGGTAACCTTTAAGTATTACGATACGATCTGCCGGCAGGTGGCCAACCGCATACCTAACATACGCGCGTTTGCAGCCTCTCACGAACTGATCTTTTTCGTCAGCGGGAAAAAAAGCTCCAACGGAAAAATGCTTTTCAGTGAATGCCTCAAGGTAAATCCCAATTCCCGCCTGGTAGAGAACGCGGGAGACATAGACCCGGAAGAATTAACGTCAGCACGCTCTGTGGGCATTTGCGGAGCCACCTCCACTCCTACGTGGCTGATGGAAGAGGTATTTCGTTATGTGCAGGTGCACACCCAACAAAATGTCAACAAATAAACCTTTACAATTATATATTTATATATAAACATCAACAACAAGTTGCTTTTTGCTATATTTGCAACTTCGATTAAAAACAAGATCTGTTATGGCAACAATAAAATGTGTAGGTATTTTAACTTCCGGAGGAGATGCTCCGGGAATGAACGCGGCTATCCGCGCAGTAACACGAACCGCTATCTTTCACGGACTACAGGTAAAAGGGATCTATAGAGGATACAAAGGACTTATCACCGGTGAAATCGCCGAATTTAAAAGTCAGAATGTAAGTAACATTATCCAGTTGGGGGGTACCATTCTGAAAACCGCGCGCTGTAAGGAGTTCCATACTCCCGAAGGCCGGGCCATCGCCTATGAGACCATGCAGCGGGAAGGAATAGATGCGCTGGTAGTGATCGGAGGAGACGGTTCACTGACAGGGGCGTGTATCTTCGCTCAGGAATACAACATCCCTTGCGTAGGATTGCCCGGCACCATTGACAACGATCTGTACGGGACCGATAGCACCATTGGCTACGATACCGCGTTAAATACCATCCTGGATGCTGTGGACAAGATCCGCGATACAGCAACTTCTCATGAACGTCTGTTCTTTGTGGAAGTAATGGGACGTGATGCCGGTTTTCTGGCATTGAACGGGGCCATTGCTTCGGGTGCGGAAGCAGCCATCATTCCGGAGTTCAACACGGAAGTGGACCAGCTGGAAGAGTTTATAAAGAACGGTTTCCGTAAATCCAAGAACAGCAGCATCGTGCTGGTGGCCGAAAGTGAACTCACCGGAGGGGCCATGCACTACGCGGAACGTGTCAAGAACGAATATCCGGATTACGATGTACGTGTCACCATTCTGGGACACCTGCAACGTGGAGGAAGTCCCAGCGCGCAAGACCGCATTCTGGCCAGCCGTTTAGGCGCGGCTGCTATCGAAGCCCTTCTGGACGATCAGAGAAATGTCATGATAGGGATTGTACACGATGAGATCGTGTATGTACCTTTCTCCAAGGCGATCAAGAAGGATAAACCGATCAAAGCTGAACTGGTGAATGTGCTGCGCGCACTTTCCATCTGATCAGAGGATGCATGTGATATACGTATAAGAAAGGTGATCTCTTCCGGGCGATCACCTTTTCTATATCCGCCATGTGATGCGAACAAAATCAAATGATATATGTATCATCCATAGTCCTGTATACGACAGGTATAGTGGATTCTATCTACGTTTCATACGTTGACGTTTTGTCAGATCCTCTTTTCCTGAGAGCATCACATTCTCATTGTATTCTGACAAGGGTACATCAGTTTCATGATCCTTCATAAGCAGTTTCCTACTGCTTCCGGAATCAGATACGAACAGAGTGTATTTACTTTCTCCACACATGCCGTAGCAGGTTATTCCAGCACTTTTTATCATTTCCGAGATCCGGGGATGACTTTCATAAGAGAGAAAAAATACCCACCGGAAACTACAACCATTTTTTCACGATCTCTTCCGTCTGTTCCCACAGTTCCTGAATCCGGGCATGCCGCAGATACTTTTCGGATAACTTTCCGGGCCTGGTAGAGACAAAAAGAGTTCCGGTAGTATCTTTCCACTGCTCATTCAGTAAGACGTCAATCGCCGTAACAGCCCCCTGATAAGGAGTACGTATCAAAGGCCGGAAGAAAAGATCGGCCAGAGGATCGAACCATTTCTGCATGGTGATCATGTCGGTGGAAACGATTCCCGGATCAACGGCATTTACGGAAATCTTCTGTTCGCGCAGTTTGTCGGACAGAGAGAGGGTAAACAAAAGGAGTGCCAACTTCGTATTGCTGTAAACAAGTAACCTCCGGAACGCACCGCATCTCCCCCGGATAAAAAAGTCCGGGAAAGTCAGTTTCCCGATCACATACGTACATGACACCATATTCACTATACGGCTACCGGGAGCCATCAGGGGTAGAAGTTTACGGGTAAGCAGATAAGGAGCCACGTAATTCACCCCGACGGTACGTTCCACCCCTTCCTGCGTCTGTGAATAATGGGTAGAGATGGTTCCGGCGTTGTTCATCAACATATTTAATTTTTCTCCCCGCCGCAAAAGCTGATCGGCAAAAGCAGCGACTCCGGGCAGAGAAAAAAGATCCAGGTGCATCACTTCTATCCGGTCTTCCGCAAGATCCGTTCCCTGCAACAATTCCTTCCGTTTCTGCTGCGCCTTCTCTACATTCCGGCAAGCCATAATCACCCTGAATTCCCCTTTCAATAAAGCACGGGTAATCTCCATTCCTATCCCTCCCGTGGCACCGGTCACAACTGCGATCTTTCTTTTCATGCTACTTTTCCATTCTTTATCAACTGTGGATCCTCCCCTTCTGTGCCTGTATGTGACCTATCAACACCACATCCATGGCTTACACGCAGGGAAACGGCACATCCAAGTTAAAACAATCAATAGATAAAAGGGAATATTCTTTTCCGGTCTCCCATCTCCGCTCCGAACTCTTCCCTGTAACGGTGCCAGATGGCATTCGCACGGGGAACCAGGTTGGCTATGGACCACCAGAGAAATACAACTCCGGCCAACGAACAGGTAAGCAAAGCAAAACCGGCCCACTCTACGATCTCACCGAAATAGTTGGCCGATGTAACATAGCGGTACATCCCTTTCTGAGGCAGATAGTGCCGGGTGTCTCCCGGTTTCCGGAGGTGGCGGATCACATGATCCGAATGCCAGTTGATGCCCATTCCTACAAAGAAAAGTACAAGACCTGTCAGGAAAGGAAGGCTATAGAGCCATTCTGTAGGGTAGTGATCCGCAGGAGCCAGATGGAACAACCAGTATCCCTGCATATATCCGTTCAGCAGATTGAAGACAATGTCCATACACGTGATGGCTACCGGCATCCGGCTTTTTCCTTTCAGCAAAAGCGGAAAAATAAAGGCACGTTGCAGGTAGTGCAACTGGAACAGAAGAAGAAAAACGATCTGTACCGGCTGATCCCTGCGCGCTGAGGTGTACCACAAAAAGCCATACACCAGGAATACAGGAACTTCCATCAGGAACCAGGCCAGTTTATTAGGAATGGACCATCCCCACGAACGGGTACGAAACATACCATAACCGGCTTTTACAAAATAGAGAGCGATAAACACGACTGCTGCCAACAGGCTCATCGCGATAAGAAAAAGATGAAAGGCATGTAGGTCCATAGATCCGCGTTTGTGAGTAACGGACAAATGTACACAAAAACAGGAATGAATGCCTTATCTATCTTATAAATCTTTTACTTTGTATGCTCTGCGGAATCCATCTGACGCAACAGTTAATATACTTATCGGGGGATAGTTGACAGACAAAGAGAATATTTCCTCGTTATGGAACGGATATACCCTGTCCCGTTCCCATGCCCTTCTTCCCTCTGTTCCCCGAAGGGGATCAAGCAATAGCCCAGCGGATGAGTGTAAGGTTGTGTAACGTCAGTGAAACAACTGAAACGAATCCCTGGGGTATGAAGCGCACAGATCAGTCAACCTTGAAGAGGTTGCAGTAATCCGATCAGGAAACATCCTATATGCAACCTTTGCAAGGTTGAACCTAAAGCCCCCTCTTTACCCGGGGTAGCCTTGTTTCGCTTCACTGGCGTTCCGCTCTCCAAAGGCAACCCCGGGCTATTGATAGATCCCCTTCGGGGAAAATAGAGAACAAACTTGTATAGACTCCAGCAATGGGTTGGTATAAAACAGAATTAAGGTGGATATAAAACACAACTATCAGACTGATATATGGCTGGAGATCAAAAAACAGGAAATATACAAACGATGGAGCTCTTAGCCGGACGGCTATATTTTATCTGGGTTTGTAATATTTCATCGCTTCCGGCAACAGTTTTTCGATATGGCTGATACGGGTGGCGTCGGAAGGGTGGGTACTGATAAACTCCGGAACCTTCTGCGAGTTCTGCGCCATGCGCTACCAGAAAGCAACAGCCGCCTGCGGATTATACCCGGCCATAGCGGCAAAGATCAGTCCCAGGCGATCAGCTTCACTTTCGTTGGAACGGGAATAAGACAACATCACACCGTATTGCGCGCCCAGTCCGTAGACCTCCTGCGCCAGATTCTGGGTGACAGCAGATTTGGTATGGAGCGCGGCTCCCAGCACTCCTCCCCCATAACTGAGAAGCAGTTGCTGACTGATGCGTTCGGCAGAATGCTTCGCTACCGCATGCGCTACTTCATGTCCCAATACAATGGCCAGTCCATCTTCATTCTGTGTATAAGGCAATATTCCTTCATTAACTACGATTTTCCCTCCGGGCATACAGAACGCGTTCGGAGTAGGATCCTGTATCAGGTGGAATTCCCAGGAAAACTGAGCCACATCGGCAGCCCGGCCATGCTCTCTCAGGTAGGTTTCCACAGCGTCGGCAATCCTGCGTCCCACCCGCTCTACCATCGCTGTATTTTTAGCATCTGTCGATGGTCTGGCTGTTTTCATATAATCGTTGAAGCTCTGATTACTCAGGCTCAGCACTTCCGCGTCGGACACCAGCATCAGCTGTTTACGTCCGGTAATAGCCACTGTACTGCAACTACTCCATAAGAGGACCATCAGGCACATCCAGGAAAAGGATCTCCACTTCCCTCTGTTACTCAAAAATAATACTTTATACATACGTTCTTTTCCGGTTTTGGTTTTCTTATAACGAAGGTCTTTGCAAATATGTTTAATAACCGTTTCAAATATACACAATCGGACGCACAAATCCTTATCTTTGCCCTCCTAACTCAACAATATGATCTGTGCATAAACCGCCACACCTTCGTACCTCCCTTGCCGACCTGTCCCGACAAGAATCGCTCCTTCGGCTGGAGTATGAATATGAAAAAGAAGAATTTCGCCGGCAGACAGAGACGGTAGGCATTGCCCACAAAACAGAGCAGGGGCTTTGCTGGTTCCCGGTTGCTGTGCAGCGCAACTATTACAATTCCCTCAATCAGCTGGCTGTAGAGATCACCCGCCGGGAAGAGAAAGAGACAGAACACTCTTTCGAGTCTGGCCGTCCGGTCTGCTTCTTTACCCAAAGTGCTACCAGAGATATCAGCTACCTCCACTTCACCGCACAGGTAAGCTATGTGCAGGAAGACAGGATGGTGGTGATCCTTCCCCATACCGCGGCACGTGACCAATTAGCCACAGCGTCCTCTTTAGGTGTGCAACTCTATTTCGACGAGACCACTTACCGGGCACTCTTCCAGGCATTGAGTGATGTACAGCAAGCCAGGGACAACAGATTGGCAGAACTACGCGAGATACTGTCCGGACATGCAGCTCCGGCACAGCGCGAACTCTACCCCGTACGTTTCCCTTGGCTCAATCCGTCTCAGGAACAGGCCGTCAACCGTGTGCTCTGTGCCAGAGACGTAGCTGTGGTGCACGGGCCGCCGGGAACAGGGAAAACAACCACGCTGGTAGAAGCAATCTACGAGACCCTGCACCGGGAGAATCAGGTATTGGTATGTGCACAAAGCAATACGGCGGTAGACTGGATCTCTGAGAAACTGACCGACCGGGGCATCCCGGTCCTGCGCATCGGCAACCCGTCCCGGGTAAATGACAAAATGCTCTCTTTCACCTACGAGCGACTGTTTGAGAACCATCCTGCTTACAACGAATTGTGGAGCATCCGGAAATCGATTCGGGAGATACAGGAACAGCTGCGTAGACAGGAAGGAAAAAACCGCGAATCTGTCCGCAACCGCCTCCATCATCTGCGTGACAGGACCACGGAGATAGAGTTCCGGATCCATGAAGATCTGTTTACCCAGAGCCGTGTCATCGCCTGTACGCTGACAGGCAGCAACCACCGCCTGCTCTTCAACCGCCATTTCTCTACACTGTTTATCGACGAGGCTGCCCAGGCGTTGGAAGCCGCCTGCTGGATAGCCATCCGGAAAGCAGACAGAGTCATCTTTGCCGGAGATCATTGCCAACTCCCTCCTACCGTCAAATGCATAGAGGCCACCCGGCAGGGCTTGGGCACCACACTGTTGGAAAAAGTCGTTGCCCGGAAACCCGCCGCAGTCTCTCTGCTTACGATCCAATACCGGATGCACGAAGATATTATGCGATTTCCGTCCGACTATTTCTACCAAGGGAAACTACAGGCCGCTCCGGAAGTACGGTTCCGCGGCATATTAGACTACGACACTCCCTTAGTGTGGATAGACACCTCGTCGGCAGAACTGCGTGAAAGAGTGAGTGGAGAGCGCTTCGGACGCATCAATACGGACGAGGCCGACCTGCTTCTGCGGGAGGTAGAAACGTACATCCGACAGATCGGAGAGAACCGCATACAGCAAGAACAGATCGACTTCGGACTGATCTCCCCGTACCGGGCACAGGTACACTACCTGAAAAGCCGGTTCTGGAAAAGCCACTTTTTCCGTCCTTTCCACAAACTCGTCACCATTCATACGGTCGACGGCTTTCAGGAACAGGAAAGGGATGTGGTTTTTATCAGCCTCGTACGTTCCAATGCAGAAGGGCAGATCGGCTTTCTCTCCGATATTCGCCGGATAAATGTAGCCATCACCCGTGCCCGGATGAAGTTAGTTTTACTGGGAGACGCGCAGACACTGGGCCGCCATCCTTTCTACCGGGAACTGTTGCGGCACATAGGCACATACGGCAACCTCCGGGAAGTCTCCCTCCCAAGGGAAGAGGATGCTGCGGAAGATTGAGATCAAAAAGAGGCAACCTCACGGCCGCCTCTTTTTTATAAATTCTCTCTATGATTCTCTCGCAGATGCTTTTCACCTGCATCTACATAGAGTAAATCCACAGGTATTCCAATTACTGCATACAGTCATAAAAAAACTCTCCGCCTGTCCGATCTCCTGTACGGAGACCTTCAGCAGAGAGTTCTTTTATTTTCCGAGATCCACAGAAAGGAGCCCTTCCGGGTTAGAGACAGATCTTCAGATCCATCCGATCACTGCTACTGAGCGATCCTCTTTTCCTCCGTCCGGGCAGGTGATCAGTTGTTTTCCGGACGCAGCGTACGTACGGTTGCACCCGCCTGCCACATTTCGCTTTCGCGGAGTTCTTTCAGTTCGGCTTCCAATCCTTCGCGGTAGTCGGGTTTGGAGTTGGTATCGATGGAGCGTTGCGCTTCGTTGCCACATTTCACTTCCGCGTACAGTTTTTCAAATACAGGTTTGGTTGCATCGTGGAAAGGTCCCATCCAATCCAGCGCGCCGCGCTGAGCGGTAGTCGAGCAGTTGGCATACATCCAGTCCATACCGTTCTTGGCAAACAGCGGCATCAGCGACTGAGTGAGTTCTTCTACCGTTTCGTTGAACGCTTCGGAAGGTGTATGGCCATTCTCACGCAATACTTCGTACTGTGCCAGCAGGATTCCCTGGATAGCTCCCATCAGCGTACCGCGCTCACCGGTCAGGTCCGAATATACTTCTCTTTCGAAAGTCGTTTCAAACAGATAACCCGAACCTACACCGATACCCAGCGCTACCGTACGTTCCCATGCACGACCGGTAGCATCCTGGAAGATCGCATACGAAGAGTTGAGTCCGCGTCCTTCCAGGAACATCGTACGCAGGGAAGTACCTGACCCTTTCGGAGCCACCAGGATCACATCTACGTCTGCCGGAGGAACAATACCTGTACGCTCTTTGTAAGTGATACCAAACCCGTGAGAGAAGTACAGTGCCTTACCCGCCGTCAGGTGTTTCTTTACAGTAGGCCACACTTCGATCTGAGCAGCATCCGAAAGAAGGTATTGGATAATGGTCCCGCGCTGGCAAGCCTCTTCGATATCGAACAACGTCTCACCCGGCACCCATCCGTCGGCCACCGCTTTTTCCCAGGTCTTACCGCCTTTACGTTGTCCGATGATCACGTTGAAACCGTTGTCACGCAGGTTGAGCGACTGACCCGGACCCTGTACACCGTACCCGATCACAGCGATCACTTCGTCTTTCAATACTTCATGTGCTTTCTCCAGAGGAAATTCTTCGCGGGTCACTACGTTTTCCACAACACCGCCAAAATTCATTTGTGCCATTTCTAATTTACTTTTTTGTTTGTGTGGCGCCAACCGCCACAGGTTATTATTAAATCTATATTCTCTTTTCTCGTATCAGACAAAAAGGATCTTCGAACGACAGACCACCTCTCCGGTCTCTTTACGGACCTCTACGTGGTATTCATCCCCGCCCGCGTCGTCCCGGAAGAACAATAGCTTTTCGCCGTAGTAGCTCTCGGCCACATAAGCCATTTCAAAACGTCGTACCCGCTTTTCGCGGTAGAGTTCCATCGGGAACAGGTCTAAGATATGTTCGATGTAACGGATGCTGTTGACATGTCCGTTGATATCGATGTCACTGTACCGGGCCGTATGATCTGCTACCGGTTCCGTAGCTTCTACCTTGATCCGGGAAGGCTTCTCTATCGGACAAGGCTCATCGCAGATATATCCGGTGATGTTCCCATCGTGCAGGGCCAGCAGATCGGTCGGTCTGCGGGTATTCAGGTTGATCATTGCCCATACAGAACGCGCGTAGCCGATCGGTCTTCCCTCCTGATTCAGGATAGCGAAGTTACGGTCGGTAAAAAGCCGGTATACATTCTCCACCCAGGTCCGGATAGAGAAGTCTTCGTATTGCACGGGATATGCATCCAGTTCAATGGCCAGCCGGGACAGTACCCAGGTATAATTCTCCTCGTTCATCGTGGCGATACCGAATCCCCGGTCACTGGCATGGAATCCGGCACAGTTGAGCAGATGGTTTCCCAGTACCCCCAGTGTCACCCGTCCGTTGAAATCTACATGGAACGGCTCCGCCACAAAGGAATAAGTTCCTGTTTTTTCGTCCGTCGTACTCATACACTACGCATTTTCAGCAGGTCTGCCATACTTAGCCTCACGCTCCGCCAGATACTCATTCAGCGTCTCGATACAGCTTTTCGTAATAGCGATGCGTCCCGAACGTACAAATTGCAGGATACCGATCTGTTTCAGTTCGTCGTACAGTTCCTGTGTCTCTTCCGTAGTACCCGACTTCTGCAGTACGGTGAAGGTTGGGTTCACTTCGATCAGGCGGGCGTTGTGCCGGCTGATGATCGACTCGATCCGGTTCGTGTCCAACAGTTCTTTTGTCGGTATTTTGTACAGGGCGATCTCCCGGTAATAGATCTCATCGTCCAGGAAATAATTGGCCTGTACCACATCGATACGTTTCTCGATCTGTTTGGTCACCTTCTGTATGGTGTCCTCATCCGTCACCGTGGTGATGGTATATTTGTGTATCCCCTTGATCGAAGAGGCGGATACATTGAGGCTTTCAATATTCAACTGTCTGCGCGTGAATATGGTAGTGATCTGATTCAGAAGACCGGCAAAATTCTCCGAGTAGACATTGAGCGTATATAATCTTTGATCTATGTTCTGTATTATCACATGTTTTGTATTATCAATCGTACATCGTAAATCCGTAAATCGTATCTCCTCAGGTTCCCAATAGCACATTCGTTACCGTATCTCCGGCAGGTACCATCGGATACACCATCCCTTTCTCGATCACCCCTACCTCCAGCAGGAACGATCCCGGTGCTGCCAGCATCTCCTCGATCGCCTGGGGAAGCTCTTCCCGCACACAGACACTTCTGCCCGGTATGTTATAGGCCGAAGCGATCTTCACAAAGTCGGGATTGGTCATCGGTGTAGAAGAGTATCTCTCCTCAAAGAAGAGTTCCTGCCACTGGCGCACCATACCCAGGAAGTTGTTGTTAAGCAAGATGATCTTCACCGCGATGCCGGTCTCCATAATGGTACCGAGCTCCTGCAGGGTCATCTGCAACCCTCCGTCGCCACAGAAAAGACATACCGTACGTCCCGGCGCACCGAAAGCCGCACCGATCGCGGCCGGAAGGCCGAAACCCATGGTACCCAGTCCGCCCGAAGTCACGATGCTCCGGTCCTGTGTAAACCCGAAATAGCGGGCAGCCATCATCTGGTTCTGGCCCACATCGGTCACCAATACCGCTTTGTTTTCCGTAGCCTCTGTCACCAGATTCACCACTTCCCCCATGGTAATGGGTCCCTCTTTGGGATGTACCTCATTCTCGATCACCGCATCGTATTCTTTCATCTGATAGTCCGCGAAAGAGTCGATCCATTCCTCGTGCCGGTTCTGCTCCAGCTTTTCCGTTACCGCTGCCAGGGTCTCTTTACAGTCTCCCAACACTGCCACAGTGGCCTTCACATTCTTATCTATCTCCGCCGGATCGATATCGAAATGGATCACCTTCGCCTGTTTGGCATACGTATTCAGGTCGCCCGTCACCCGGTCGTCGAACCGCATCCCGATAGCGATCAATACATCGCACTCGTTGGTCTTCATATTCGGAGCCAGGTTGCCGTGCATGCCCAGCATTCCTTTGTTCAGCGGGTGTTCCGTAGGCAGGGCCGACAGCCCCATCAGGGTACATCCGGCAGGGATATCCGCCTTTTTCAGGAACGCCAGCAGCTCCTCCCGGGCATTTCCCAGTTCTACCCCCTGCCCCACCAGAGCGAAAGGTTTCTTCGACTCGTTGATCAGACGCGCGGCTTCTTCCACAGCCACCGGATCCGGATCCGGAGCAGGCACGTAGCTACGTATGTAATCAATCACATACGGTTTGTATGCTACCTTAGCCACCTGTGCATTCTTGGCAAAGTCCAGTACCACCGGTCCGGGCCTGCCGCTGCGGGCGATATAGAAAGCGCGCGCCACTGCCCAGGCAATGTCTTCGGGGCGACGGATCTGGTAGCTCCATTTCGTAATCGGCTGCGTCACACTCACCAGGTCGATTTCCTGAAAAGCATCCGTACCCAACAGTCCCGCTGTCACCTGTCCGGCAATCACCACCAGGGGCGTACTGTCTATCATGGCATCACCGATCCCCGTGATCGCATTGGTGGCTCCGGGACCACTCGTCACGATGCAGACCCCCACTTTACCGGAGACCCGGGCATACCCCTGCGCGGCATGTGTCGCTCCCTGTTCGTGGCGAACAAGCACATGGCGTACATCCTCCTGATGGTCGTAGAGACAATCGTAAACGGGCATTATAGCGCCCCCCGGATAGCCGAAAATCGTCTTCACCCCTTCTTGTTTAAGGGAGCGGATCAATGCTTCCGAACCGGTAATGAGTTCTTTTTCCATATTTATAAGTTCTAAGTGTTGAGTTGTAAGTTGTAAGTTATAAGTTCTGAGTGGTGAGTTGTAAGTTAAGTAGAGTGAGGCGATATATCGCTTAAAACTTACAGCTTACCACTTAGAACTTACCACTTAAATGATCCGTACCGCTCCTTTGTCTGCCGAGCTCACCATGCTTGCATAGGCACGCAGGCTTTTGGATACGTGCCGGTCGCGGGTCACGGGGGCCATCGGACGGGCAGCCAGCTCTTCGTCGGTCAGCTGCACCCGGATGACTCGTTCCGGTATGTTAATCTCGATCATGTCTCCGTCGCGCAATTTTCCGATATTCCCACCGGCAGCCGCTTCGGGTGATACATGACCGATGCTCAGACCAGAGGTCCCGCCACTGAAACGTCCGTCGGTCACCAGCGCGCACTCCTTACCGAGGTGGCGCGATTTGATGTAAGAGGTGGGATACAGCATTTCCTGCATACCCGGTCCGCCTTTGGGTCCTTCGCGAATGATCACCACGACATCGCCGCTGACCACTTTCCCCGCGAGGATCGCCTCGCAGGCTGCCTCCTGCGAATCAAATACTTTAGCTGGCCCGGTAAACTTCCAGATGCTCTCGTCTACCCCTGCGGTCTTCACCACACAGCCGTCCTGCGCGATATTTCCCTTCAGTACGGCCAATCCGCCGTCTTTGCTATACGCGTGTTCCACATCGCGTATACACCCCCCGGCGCGGTCGGTATCCAGATCGGGATAATAGGTCTCCTGGGAGCCCATCACTAAGTTGAAACGCCCTGCCGGGGCACTTCTGTATTTCGACCTGGCCTCTTCGCATACACCCGGACGGGTAATGGCATATCTGTCCAGTACCTCCGCCAGTGTAGAACCGTCTACCCGCGCCACCGACGTATCGATCAGTCCGGCCTCCGCCAGTTCGCCCAGGATCGCCAGGATCCCTCCGGCCCGGTTCACATCCTGGATGTGGTATTTCTGTGTATTGGGTGCCACTTTGCACAGACAAGGTGTCTGGCGGGAGAGCATATCTATATCGTCCATCGTGAAATCAACCTCCGCCTCCTGTGCCACAGCCAATAGATGCAGCACTGTATTGGTAGATCCCCCCATCGCGATATCCAGCGTCATGGCATTGAGAAAGGCCGCGCGGGTAGCGATGCTGCGGGGCAATACGCTTTCGTCACCGTCGCGGTAGTACTTCCAGGCATTTTCCACGATCAGTTTCGCCGCCTCTTCAAACAGACGGGTACGGTTGACATGGGTAGCTACAATGGTACCGTTGCCCGGCAAGGCCAGTCCGATCGCCTCGTTGAGGCAGTTCATGGAGTTGGCCGTAAACATCCCGGAGCAACTGCCGCAGGTGGGACAGGCATGCTTCTCTATCTGGGCCACCTCTTCGTCGCTGACACTGTCATCGGCCGATTTGATCATGGCATCGATCAGATCCAGGTGTTGTCCGTTCCACGCACCGGCCTCCATCGGTCCACCGGAAACAAACACCGCAGGGATATTCAGCCGCATAGCCGCCATCAACATGCCCGGAGTGATCTTGTCGCAGTTGCTGATGCATACCATGGCATCGGCCTTGTGGGCATTCACCATATATTCCACACTGTCGGCAATGATATCGCGGGAAGGCAGGGAGTAGAGCATTCCGTCGTGTCCCATAGCGATACCGTCGTCTATGGCAATGGTATTGAATTCAGCAGCGAAACATCCCAGCTTTTCGATCTCCACCTTCACCATCTGTCCCACCTCATGCAGGTGCACATGTCCCGGCACAAACTGCGTGAATGAGTTGACAATGGCTATGATCGGCTTACCCGCCTGCTCCTTTTTCATTCCGTTGGCGGCCCACAAAGCGCGGGCTCCTGCCATGCGGCGGCCCTGGGTACTGGTCGCGCTGCGTAATTGATGTTTCATCCTTGTTTCTTTTATTTAATCAAAGAGCCTCTCTCACAACGTGAGAAAGGCTCCATATTACTATCTTTTCTGTACGGGTATACATACATAAACCTTTCTCACGCTCTTGATGGGACCACCACGACGAGAATCAGCTGCAGGACTGCCAGGTTTACGGATGTATTTTTGTACATAACTTTTTTACTTGTTCCAATGATGCTGCAAAGGTAGAGGCTTTTTTATAATCTCCAAACGAATTGATGAAAAAAATCAGATAAAAATGAATAATCGTAAGGAAAGTTACGGATAAAAAGGGATTTTATCACTTTATCCCCTTCCCGGGCTTACCAAACAAACCTTTCTCTGCGGTGTTATATAGATAGGAACAAATCGGTTCATTCACTGAAATTTAAAAACAGGAAACCGGACGGTACCATAAATTATTCGTATATTTGCCAGGAGATTTACGATTGGACGATTGACGAAGTACGATTTAGATTACACGGTGCAGTGTTACGGAGATTGACGATCGGACAAACCAGTGGCTAATGAAGTCAGTCGAAGATCGGCGTAGCTAACCGGGTGGTCAGCAAAGAGATGGAGAAAGTACGATTTAGATTATATGGCACGGTGCTACAGGGTATTCCATTGTAAATCGTACATTTTCTATACTCTCCGGGGCGAAAGATCGGATAAGAGTGACGATGTAACCAGGTAATCATCTATCTTTTCGGTCTGGCGGGTAGCAAAAAAGTAAAAGCAAATTCACGGTCGGCGGGGCTAAAACGAAAAAGCCTCTACGTCCGGATTTATTAATCAGATATAGAACTTAGCATGGAAACAGCAGAAAACAAGTACATCACCGTCGCGTATGATTTGTATACCACCGAAGACGGAGAGAGAGAATTAGTGGAAAGAGCAACTCCGGAACACCCGTTCCAGTTTATCTCCGGCCTGGGTACTACCTTAGATGCTTTCGAATCGGAGGTAAAAGACCTGAATAAAGGGGATAAGTTCGAATTCACAATTCCCGCTGCCGAAGCTTACGGTGATTACGACGATGATCATGTACTTGATCTTCCCAAACATATTTTCGAGGTCGACGGTCGGTTCGACACTTCACAGATCTTCGAGGGCAACGTAGTGCCTCTGATGGATTCGGAAGGACGCCGTCTCAATGGTACCGTGGTAGAGGTAAAAGACGACGTAGTGGTGATGGATATGAACCACCCGCTGGCGGGAGAAGACCTGACGTTTGTGGGTGAGGTAGTGGAAAACCGTCCGGCTACCAACGAAGAAGTACAAAGCATGATCCAGATGATGAGTGGTCAGGGAGGCTGCGGATGCGGTTGCGATAGCTGCGGAACCGATTGCGGCGACGAAGGTTGTGGCGATGAAGGTTGTGGCGATGAAGGTTGTGGCGACAAAGGTTGCGGCTGCGGTCACGATCATTGATCCGGACAAACAGAAATCCGTATACAACGAACGAGGATATCTCAACAATCAGAGGTACCCTCGTTCCTTATTTATATGAAACTGAGTTTTGAGTCTTGAGTTTTAAGTTTACCTTATTTTATACAAACCAATAGGAAATGAAGAGAGAGGTGTTTTCTCCCTTCACTTCCTGTTCTTTATCTACAAACAAACAATGAGTGATATTTCCAATTGTCCGACCTGCGGGATGGACCACACGTATTTCGATGGAACACTGAATATTTGTCCCGACTGCGGACACGAATGGCTGGAAGGCAGCGAAGCGGAAACACAGAAAAAAGTGGCCTGCGACAGCAACGGCGCACCATTGGCTGATGGCGACAGCGTAACGGTGATCAAAGACCTGAAAGTCAAAGGGTCTTCCATGGTGATCAAACGGGGTACGAAAGTGAAAAGCATCCGCCTGACGGAAGATCCGGAAGAGGTGGATTGCAAAATCGACGGAAGCAGTATCGTTCTGAAAACCTGTTTCCTGAAAAAATAAAAGTAAACAACAAGGATGTAATGATTTACAGATATTTACGATTTACAGATTTACGATGGTTCATATATTGGCATGATCAATCGTAAATCGTAAATCTGTAAATCGCTTTATATTCCGAAATTCCCTTTCACATAGTCCGGAATCCCGAAATTCTTATTGGGTACTACAGGGCGTCCGATCTCTTTCTGTTCACGGAATATCATATAGGGTTTCTTCTCTTTGACCATAGTAGTCAGGAACCAGAGTACATCTTCTTTATTCTCCCGGATCGGATCGCTGGCGATCTGATGTCCGTAATCATCGAATTTGTAGAAATAATAGGGATAGTTGAGGGCTGCCAGTCCGTCAGAAATAGATTTGGCCCCGTAGAATCCCATAGAACCGTAGGTCAATTTGTCGTAAGGCACCTGCAGGTCGGCATCTCCGTGGAACATCATGATGGGACACGGAGCCTTTGCCCAGATCAGCCCGCCATCCGGAACAAAAATAGCTCCGGCAAAGGCAATCACACCTGCGTAGTTGAAGCCGGCAGGCAATTTCGTAGCCACATGGTGTGTACCGTTGCAAATGGCATGTTCCGCCTGTAGCACCGTCACCGCTCCGGCACTGGAACCGTTGATCGTGATGGCGTCCGGATCGATGTTCCATTCTTCCGCATGGTCAAGTACATACTGCGTAGCATCGAAAAGGTCTTCCACAGCCATATCCACCGAATAGATAAACCGACGCACAAAGCCCTCTTCGTTCAGTTCTTTGTCCTGTTCCACTCCTTTCAGGCCGAGACGATAATCAATGGAGATCACTGTATATCCCTGTCTCACCATATAGTCGAAATAGGGAATATATTTGTCCATGTCCCTGGTTCCACGCGCGAAAGCCCCTCCGAACATAAAAATGATACAGGGCGTGCGATCCGTTGCCACACTCAGGGGAGAACTGTATCTATCTAAGTACAAGGTCTGATCCCCTTTTACACTATAAGAGTAGGTGGTCTTGTCAAAGAAATATTCGTTCTGAGCGTATATCCCTACGTTAGCAAGCCACAACAGGCAAACAAACAAAACAGTTGCTTTCTTCATATTTTCTTATTTTAAATGATTCCATCGGATCCGGCGGATGCTTTTCTGCCGATGTCGGTATCAGCAGAAATGCATCCTATGTATACATACAAATCTACACATTTCCGGTATGATAACAATATAGTTTCAGGCACGGTTCATTTTACATGTATCGACAAAAGGAACAGAAAGACAGCCGGATGTACCATGTATGGATGTACGATTTGAAATACAGATAGCATCCACCTGTAGAGACGCACGGCGTGCGTCTCTGCGATCCACGTCCCATACAGGCAACTGTTTGATAAAACCTACCTAAGATCAACGGGTTTATATCAAAAGGGCGATATTTTTTTGTCTGAGACCGGTATATCTTTACAGGGTGGGATAGGGTACAAACCTCTGAACCTGACCCATACCTCCTGTACTGCACACGCATACCGCGGAGACGCACGCCGTGCGTCTCTACAGGAGACCATTATCCCTTGTTCATATATTGGATCTTCAATCTCTTTGCGTCTCGTATGTTTGCATATAAAATGTTTCGCATAGGGATGTACACACATATCCTTTGTGTAATTACAATCGTACATCGTAAATTGTTAAATCGTAAATCTCTTCGCGTCTCTACCGACGGAGATGTACATTCGGGTACTTATATGGCATTAGGATATTTGTCTTTCTTCCTCTCACCTCGCCCTTCCACACTTCTCTTTGTTTGTCATCATCTCCAGTACCATCCGGTCTGTTTTGTCCATCGCTTCCGAGCCGATGCGGGTCAGGTTGCGGATGCTGCGATCCACATCCTCTTCGATGATCCCTTCTACGCAGCTGACGCAACGCCCCTCCATCGCCATTACGGCAGACAAGACAGCGGTTGATACGCCTGTAGTTACTTTCAGCGAACAACTGGGTTTGGCTCCGTCACAGATCATTCCGGTGAGGTTGGCAATCATGTTCTGTACGGCATAGGTCACCTCCCTGTATGCCCCTCCCATGAGCAGCGTAATGCCGCACGCCGATCCTGTAGCGGCTACTACACATCCACAGAGGGCAGAAAGCCTGCCAAGGCTCTGTTTGATGTAGATCACGGTCAGGTGACTGAGCATCAGCGCACGCAGCAGTTGCTCTTCGTCGCATCGGTTTTCCTCAGCATAGATCACTACCGGCAGTGTGGCGGCAATCCCCTGGTTGCCACTGCCCGAATTGCTCATCACGGGTACCATGGCCCCCGCCATACGGGCATCACACGCCGCGGAGGTATACGCCAGGATACGCGACAAAGGCCCTTCCCCCATCAGATGCTGTCTGGGAGTCTGGCTCAAGATACATCCCAGACAATGGCCATATTCCTTTCCGAACGAATGCTCCGCAGCCTCTTTGTTGAGCCGGGCCGACTCTCCGATAAAGCGGATCTCTTCCAGAGGTGCGGTACAGGCAAAGTCGTACACTGTTCGCAGGGTAAGTCCGGGAGTCTCCTCTTCCGTAGCCATACAGGTAGCCAGTTCTTTATCCAGCAGTACCTGATCGTTCCTGCAAAGCCGGACAAATTCGGTATGCCCTCCGGCAATTACCGCCAGGGCGGTCTCACTGCCCGCGCTCACCCGGGTTTCGATATATAGTCTGGAGAAGCAGTCTTTTTTCAGAGAAACGTCTATTCTTCGCTCTTCGATATAACGTTTGCCCGCCTCCACCAAAGCGGGCGTACAGTCTTTCAGTACCTCCAACGCGTAGGCCGACTTCCCGATCAAGGCTCCCAGCGCGATGGCGATGGGCAGACCGATCATACCGGTTCCGGGAATACCCACCCCCATCGCGTTCTTCAATACATTGGCGCTCAGCCAGACGTCGATCCGTTCGGGTTGCTTTTCCAGCAATTCCGTAGCTTTAGCCACACACAAGGCTACAGCAATGGGTTCGGTACAGCCAATAGCAGGTACTACCTCTCTTTTTACCAGATCTATGATCTGTCTCTCCGTTTGTGTCATATCGTCAGTATATCTCTCTACAAAGATAGGAGAAAAGAGACATTTCCGATACACTTCTTATGATTTTCCCACGTCAGATATCTTTTTACAATTCACTGTGAGAAACAGATCATAGTATATACCAAAGAAAGGTCCGGACTTTCCTCCCGAAAGCCCGGACCGGCAAAACCTAATCTATTAACCTTAAGTGAAAAGAACCTAAATCTATCTTTCTATTGTATATATAGCTATGTTGGAGCCTTGTGTATAGAACCGAAACAAGGGGGAAATTCTCTACGTTCGATTATGTGGGTAAAGATAGGGCAAATGCTCCGGACGCAAGGTTCTTAAATGTAATGGAAAGGTATGCGGAATGTTTCTCTCCGCGGAATATCAATAATTCCACCTCTTGCCGTATACATAACGTATCGTGTATACGAGAATACCGGCACAAGAGAATGTCTCAGGAGTCCATCCGTTCTTTCGTAAAATCACAGCTTGTACGTATTTACACCAATAGGATAACCCATGAACCGTTGACTGAAGAAGTGAATTGGAGATCGGCGTATCCAACCAGGCGGTCAGCGAAGCGACCCCCCAGTGAAACGAAGTAAGGGCAACGCCCATACCAAAGCATCCGGGAGTAGGCCAAATGCCATACATAAAGTCCAGGCCGAAATGGCATAGCCGCCACACTTTATCAGATATATATAGGTTCACTGCGGAAAACAAGAAATCCCGGAGTTAGATACAAAGTTGGATCTGTTTTACCTCTCTACCTCGTATCTAACTCCGGGAAAATAGACAAGTACTCTCCAAAAAAATCGGAAGAGCCATTTATTTTCCTGGAGATCCGAACTTTTCTGTTCTATTTCATTTGCATAGAAAGCCCCAGTTTAAACAACGTGGTTTCTTCAAACAAAGCAGGCAACTCCTTGCCATATACAGTTACATTCGCCACACTGCCCATCAGATCCACTTCAAAGGTCTGTTCATCCAAGAGGGAAACAACAGCCGGATCGGTAAGTATACTCTCCGCGACCTCCTGACCGATATACAGTTTCAGATCATCTCCCGCAAACTCACCCTCCAAAGGTATACCCTCCTGCAACAAGGATTGGAAAGGCTCAAGCAGATCCTTCCAGGACGAACGGGTAGAAGAATTGCTCATGACCAGCGCGGCAATGGCATCTACATTCAATAAGATCGCGATCTTATTGTCGTTGCTGCTGTTGGGCAGGTAGTAATGTACCAGATTCAACGGAGATTCCAACTCGGTAGTACTACCTGCTTTTGTATAAGTAGCTGTAATGTTTCCATCGGTATGGAAAGTCACTTCATGGAGTACATTGGATACCCACTGCGAGCCCATCTTACTTACCAGGCAGCCCAAGGTTTCCGTTGTATGTGACGTCACATCCCCGGGCATGGAAGCATATTCCACATCAGCGATTACAGTTTCTTCGTCGGACTGCCAGTCGAAAAACAAAGTTTGGTTCTCACTTAACTTCCATGTTCCCTGCAATATATTTTCCTGCATACTCGCCTCTACATCCAAAGTCAGTTCCCGGATATCACCGTCAGCAAACACATGTCCTGTATAGGTGATGTTCCAACCGGTAGAGGTCTTTGCCGTACCTTCGAAGAAATATTCATATTCATATTCGGACTCATACTCTCCGTCATCCTCTTCATCGTCGTCATCCTTTGGCGGAGTTGTGGTCAGGGTCACTCCGGTCAATTCAGTCGTTGCTTCACCGGGGATCACATAGTTCAAGGTGACGGTAGCTGTTTTCTTGGTAGAGGTATGGAATTTTATTTCTTTTCCCATCAGTTCTACACCACTGTATGTCAGCTTCAATGTATTTTCACTCTCTCCTCCGTAAGAAGCGTTTACTTTGATCACTTCCTCTTCCTCTTCACCGTCGTCATCCTCGTCATCTTTATCGTTGCAACTGAATATCAAAGAGCACGAAAACAAAAGTGCCATCAAAAGATACAAATTCTTTTTCATAAAAGTCGTTATTTTAGTTAGTATTCAAAAGAGAGTATATAACTATACCTCTTATTTCCAAACAAATAAAGTTCTACAAACAAAGTGAAAGGAAAATACAGGAGAGCCTTACCGCCGATCCCATACAGATCGCATCACTCCTGGGTCAGTTTCAGTCCTGCTTCAAAAACAGACGTTCCTCTGAATACGGCAGGCAACTGCTCCAGGATATCCGGCAACATAGACAACAAGATATTGTCATCGTCGCCATCGCCACCAATCAGTCCACTCAACAGCGAGAGAATGGTTTCGTCCATAAACGGCTCCAGTACATCCTGTTCGATAAAGATCTCCGCTGTGCCGTTGGCTCCTGTACGGTACCCCATCGGAATACCTTCCGTAAACAGTTTCTGTATACTGACGATCACATCCCATAAGGTATTCTCTTCCTCTGGTTCACTGCGTGTATCCAGCAGGATCATTTGCAGGATCTTTTCCAGATCCAGGAACACACGGATATGCTCCCCGTCCATGTAATAACGGACCATATTGGTCGGAGAGGGTAGCCACTGACCTCCCCTGGCATACGTAGCTATGATATTGCCATCCGCTCCGAAAGTCACACGCTGCAAAGCAGAAGTGATCAGCGGGGCCAACGGTTCGGTCAACATAGGAACCAACAAATCCGGATACATACTGATACTGATCCCAGCCAGACTGACCCGGAAAGCCACAGAAGACTCCCACCTGAGCACAAGCGGATCACCCGTCAGGTCCCAGGTACCCAGCAACGCGTGCTGCGGCAAAGTGGCATCTACGTTCAATACCATTTTCTTTTCTTCTACCGTACCGCTGAACGTAAGTGAACGTCCGGAGTCGGTATCCTGTCCGGAAAAAGCATAGGTACTGTCGCCCTGAGCCGTCAGCCCCACACCGGTAAGTACCGTTTCTTTCTCGCCGGGGATCACATCGAACAGCGTGATCGTTGCTGTTTTTTCATCTTCCGTATGTAGATAGACATACTTTCCACCCAACAGCGCTTCGCTGTAATAGAGTTCCAGTACTTTGGGGGCATATTCGGAAGAGGAAGAGTAGGTGCCGTTGATCGGGAGATCCGCTTCGTTCTTGTCGTTGTCACAAGCGGCAAACAGGCAGACGAGGCAACAGGTGATCCCTAAAAGCAATTTATGGTTCATGTCGTCTTTTCAATTTAGGTGAGACAATCACAGCATGTAGTCAATATACAAACTGCCTGCAAAGATATGAGTTTTAAAAATGTACGGAAAGGTCAAAAATATATAAAGAGTGGCCTAAATTTAAGATCAGCGATATAGACGGTGTTTGATAAAAGTTTCCTGCCGCATACGCATTGACACAGACGAAAGATTTGTTATATTTGCATGTATTACCCGGATACAATTCAGATAAGAAAACGAATTCAAATACCTATAAACAGATCACATCTTATGTTCAACTCATTTGGTAATATAGTCCGGCTGACCACCTTTGGCGAATCGCACGGCAAGGGGATCGGCGGTGTGCTCGACGGCTTTCCGGTAGGCATCCGTATCGATACGGATTTTGTACAGCAGGAACTCGACCGCCGCCGCCCGGGACAGTCGGCACTGACGACCTCCCGCAAAGAGGGAGACAAAGTAGAGTTTCTCTCAGGCATCTTCGAGGGAAAGAGTACCGGACACCCGATCGGATTTGTGGTGTGGAACGAGAACCAGCACTCGGACGACTACGACAACCTGCGTGAGGTATATCGCCCGTCGCACGCCGACTATACCTATACGGTGAAGTACGGCCTGCGCGACCACCGGGGCGGAGGCCGTTCCTCGGCCCGCGAGACGATCTCCCGCGTGGTGGGGGGTGCCCTGGCCAAACTGGCACTGAACCAGTTAGGCATCCACATCACAGCCTATACGTCGCAGGTAGGCCCCATCCGCCTGGAAAAGGAGTATACCGAGTATGATCTCTCTGCCACAGAGAGCAATCCGGTGCGCTGCCCTGATCCGGAGAAGACCCGGGAGATGGAAGCGTATATCCTGAAGGTGAAAGAGGCGGGCGACACCATCGGCGGCGTGATCACCTGCGTGATCCGGGGATGCCCCATCGGACTGGGCGAACCGGCTTTCGGCAAGCTGCATGCGGCTCTCGGACAGGCGATGCTCAGCATCAACGCTGCCAAAGCGTTTGAGTACGGCGATGGTTTCCAAGGCCTGGACCGCAAGGGGTCGGAACAGAACGATATCTTCTGCAACCGCAACGGCCGGATCATGACCCGCACCAATCACTCGGGAGGGATACAGGGCGGCATCAGCAACGGAGAGGATATCTACTTCCGGGTAGGGTTCAAGCCCATAGCCACCCTGTTGATGGAACAACCAACGGTAGACAGCCAGGGCATGGAGACCACCGTGAAAGCCCGCGGCCGCCACGACCCCTGTGTACTGCCCCGCGCCGTACCCATTGTAGAGGCAATGGCTGCACTGACCCTGTTGGATTATTACCTGATCGACAGGACAACACAGATTTGATTGACAATTTGACAATTGACGATTTACGATTGAAAAGACGTAAAAGTTATAAGTTCTGAGTTTTAAGTTATAAGTATTGTGTAGAAGTGAGATACAAGTAAGTTATAAGTTCTGAGTTTTAAGTTGTGAGTATTATGAAGAAGTCAGATACAAGTAAATTGTGAGTTCTGAGTTATAAGTTTTAAATTATAAGTCTCATGAAGAAGCAAAATACAAAGAATTCATAAACTAAAACTTATCACTCACAACTTAAAACTTATAACTTTTATGTCTTTCAAATCGTACATC
The DNA here is from genome assembly GCA_021202275.1 of Bacteroides sp. Classification (GTDB taxonomy): domain Bacteria; phylum Bacteroidota; class Bacteroidia; order Bacteroidales; family Bacteroidaceae; genus Bacteroides. The sequence goes on along the minus strand of JAJQDI010000026.1, from coordinate 264,227 downwards.
GTAAATCAGTAAATCGTAAATATCTTTGTTTTTATGAATCCTATTCAGAGTTATATCGCGGAGCAGGAGCCCCGCATGATGGAAGAGCTTTTCAGCCTGATCCGTATCCCAAGTATCAGTGCCCAACCGGAACACCGCGACGATATGTCGGCCTGTGCGCATCGCTGGGCGCAACTCCTGCTGGAGGCGGGGGCAGACGAAGCCCTGGTGATGCCTTCGGCAGGCAATCCGGTGGTTTTTGGGCAGAAGATCACCGATCCCGAAGCACCCACGGTGTTGATCTACGCGCACTACGACGTGATGCCGGCGGAGCCGCTGGAAGGGTGGAAGAGCGAGCCGTTCGAACCGGAGATCCGGGAAGAGCGGATCTGGGCACGCGGAGCGGACGACGACAAAGGACAGGCGTTTGTCCAGGTGAAAGCCTTTGAGTATCTGGTCAGACACGGGATGCTGCGGCATAACGTGAAATTCCTGATCGAAGGAGAAGAGGAGATCGGATCGCCCAGCTTGGAGGAGTTTTGCCGGAAGCACAAGGAGATGTTGTAGGCGGATGTAATCTTAGTTTCCGATACCAGCATGCTGGGAGCAGACCTGCCGTCGCTGACCACCGGACTGCGCGGACTGGCCTACTGGGAGATAGAGGTGACGGGTCCTAACCGGGATCTGCACTCGGGACATTTCGGAGGAGCGGTGGCCAATCCGGTCAACGTACTCTGCGAACTATTGAGCCGGGTGAAAGATGCGGACGGACGGATCTGCATACCGGGATTCTATGAGAATGTAGAAGAGGTGTCGCCGGAAGAGCGAGAGATGATCGCACGCATACCGTTCGACGAAGCAGCGTATAAAGCGGCCATTGGTGTACGTGAATTGGCGGGCGAAAAGGGATACAGTACGCTGGAACGTAACAGTTGCCACCCGTCTTTTGATATTTGCGGCATCTGGGGCGGATATACGGGCGAAGGCTCGAAAACGGTGCTTCCTTCCAAGGCCTACGCCAAGGTGTCGTGCCGGCTGGTACCGCATCAGGATCACGAAAAGATCTCCCGCCTCTTTGTGGAATACATCCAACAGATCGCACCGGACACGGTGACGGTAAAGGTGACCCCGATGCACGGCGGACAAGGGTATGTATGCCCGATCTCCCTGCCGGCCTACCGCGCCGCGGAACGGGGATTCGAGATCGCTTTCGGACAGAAACCGCTGGCGGTACGGCGCGGAGGAAGTATACCTATCATCTCTACGTTCGAACAGGTACTGGGCATCAAAACGGTACTGATGGGCTTCGGACTGGAGTCGGACGCGATCCACTCGCCGAACGAGAATTTCCCGCTGGATATGTTCCGCAAGGGAATAGAAGCGGTGACGGAGTTCCACCTGGCATATGATGAACTAACGAAGTGACGCACCATATACGTAACCAACGGTCGGCGCAGTCAATCGAAGATCGGCGCAGCCAACCAGGCGGTCGGCACTGCTAATTACGATGTATAAATGGAAATGTCCCGGTCATCATCTACCTGTAGAGACGCACGGCGTGCGTCTCCGTGATGTACGTCCAACAAAGAGGCGTGCATCTCTGCGATGTACGTCCAATCCCATAGTGGAGTTTTATCAGGTAGGTACACCTATCTATAAGGTGTATGGCTATTCAGAATGGATATCCATTCCGGGATACAGATCCATTCGGGACGCGGAGACGCACGCCGTGCGTCTCTACATGAAACTGTTATCGGTCGATCACGTATGGGTATTTTCAATCGTAATTGACTTCGTCGACCGTTGGTTCGTAAAATCGTAAATAAAACCCCTCCTTTTTCATGGAAAACAAAAACTTCCAGGCCATCGGCCTGATGTCGGGCACTTCACTCGACGGACTTGACATTTGTTGCTGTACTTTCACCCGTTCCGCGAAGGGATGGACTTTCCGGATCGATTGTGCGAAGGGATATACCTATCCCGAAGAGCTCAAACAGAAACTGGGGGTTTAGGCGCAGCAGATGAGTGCTCTGGAGTTTATCACCTTTCACAGTGCCTATGGCAAATATCTAGGTGAACGGGTGAATGAATTTATGCAGACCTACGGAGTGCGGCCGGATATCATCGCGTCGCATGGACATACCATCTTCCACGAGCCACAGAAACGGATCATGTACCAGATCGGCGACGGAGCGGCCATCGCGGCGGAGACGGGTATACCGACCGTATCGGATTTCCGACGCCTCGATATCATGCTGGGCGGACAGGGCGCGCCTTTAGTGCCTATCGGCGATCGCCTTCTCTTTTCGGACTATGACTACTGCCTCAACATCGGTGGGTTTTCCAATATTTCTTACGAACAGGCAGGTAAGTGGGTAGCTTTCGACATCAGTCCGGTGAATTACGTGATCAATCACTACTGCCGGCAGGTAGGGAGGGAGTTTGACCGGGACGGGGAAACGGCCCGCCGGGGAAAGATACACGAGCCTTTGCTGGAGGCCTTGAACCACCTGGAATTTTATCACCGGAGCGGTCCGAAGTCTCTGGGACGGGAATGGGTAGAGCAAGAGGTATTTCCTCTGATAGATTCATACGGCCTTCCGCTGGAAGACCGCTTGCGTACCTTTTATGAGCACGCGGCCTGTCAACTGGCGCGCGTGGTGCAGGGAGGAACCCTCTTAGTGACCGGTGGCGGGGCGTTCAACACCTTCCTAACCGAACGGATGCAGGCGCTGTGCGGATGCGAGATGGTGATCCCGGACCGACAGATCATCGAATACAAAGAAGCACTGATTTTCGCGTTCTTAGGCACACTTTATATGTTTGATGAGCCGAACTGTCTCTCTTCGGTTACCGGAGCACGGGCAGACAATATCGGAGGGATGCTGTTTAAAATATAAAGAGGGGAAACGATATTTGTTTTTACTCTACCTGATAAAAACACGTTCCATCTCTCACTTTTTGATGTAATATCCTCAAAAAGAACCACATACAAAAGTGAGAGATAAAATAATTCACCATCTGTCTCTCACTTATCTCTCACCTTTCTTTCCTTTTTCCTGTTCTATATTTAGATAGTAATCTGATTATAAGTTACCTATGAAAGGTGAGAGATAAAAAACCACTAAACTATTTTTCTTTTTTATTTACTATACTTAGTAAAAAGTGGCCTACAGGCTATTTCCACGTCCTCCCCTCTTTGCTGGTGGGTATAAGAAGATAGGGAAATGCCAAGGTTTATCTGTGTAGGTATGGGGAACGGACGGGGAACGAATGACAGGTGGAAAGGTGTTTACCATTTTCCTTTCCCTGATAGGCTGACGGATTGATATAGACTAACGCGTGTTTTTTCCATGGACCGTTTGTGGTCCCACGGGCTGGGACGTATCGTTTCACGGACTGGGACCAATCATCCCACGCCGCGAAACGAATTGTCCCAGCCCGTGGGACCACTTATATTCCCCTATCCGAACAGGGACTTTTCATAAGAAATGCAGGGAACATCCTGTAGATAATCTGATTACTTCCTGTATATATCAGTTAAAGTCTACTTGTTCCGGAAGCTGCCACACGGAGTAGCTTCCGGAACAGTCACGTACCGTCACCGGGCAGGTTACAACCAGGCGGAACTGTTTATGGTATATCCTACCATGTGTTGTATGGTGGATCATTATCGCATATCATATAACGTATCTGTAGTGGTGAACCAGCGGTCGATGCAGTCAAAGCACGGTCGATTCCAGCCCAGGGCAAATGCAGTGAAGCCGTAGCGGTAACGAAGGTGAAACAAACGCCGCCCTGGGGTGCAAACCGCACACGAAAGTGAGTGCCGCAGGTACGATCGAAAGAGAGGCTCCTCATTTTACAAAGCATACCTCCTGGCAGAAAGCACATAAGCAGACATACGTTTGTTAGTTATCTTACTATCAAATTCTTATTTAAAAAGTGAGAAATGAGTGAGAGATGAGAGATAAGTGAGAGATAAATCCGTAAATAACTTTTATCTCTCACCTTTTCAAAAACCTATTTATCAGTTATTTAACCGCAAAAGTGAGAGATAGTGAGAGATAAAAGCACTTTTTTTGGATAGAGTGATGTCATTATGTTCTTCCCGGCATCAGTTGCCCCGGCCAGGTAAACAGGTAAAAGAGAGACTGGCTTTCCCCTACGAAAATCCCACTGCACCACACTGCCAGACACCTCTGCGGGCCTTCCGGATCATTGGGATCATTCGGTACAGACCCTCTACTCCAAAGGATGACGGTAGGTACATCCTTCGCGCCAGGCCGAACAACCGTAAGCCGTTTTTCCCCGGAGAATGGTACCTTTGCCACAGAGCGGACAAGGCATCCCTTCAGCAACGGTGGGGTTGGGGGGAGCCACGGTACCGGACGCGGGCGAAGCAGGGGTTGTCGCTCCCTGAGCGGATGCTTTGCTCTTTGCCGCGGTAGCTTTTTTCTCCGCAGGCTTGCGTTCCCGTTTTTTCGCAGGCTTCTTTTCTTTTTCCCGAGGGGCTTCTTTCACCGGTTCGGCCGGTTGCAGGGTGATGCGTCGGTTGCTATTGTCGGACAAGACATTCCATACGATTTCACTGACCAACTGTTTGAGTTCTTCGAGAAACCGGTGGGCATCGTAGGTACGGCGTTCGATCTCCCGCAATTTCTTCTCCCACATACCGGTGAGCTCGGCCGATTTGAGCAATCCTTCGTGGATGATCTGTACCAGTTCCACCCCTGTGGGCGTAGCTACCAGGTTTTTCTTTTCTTTGCGGATGTAGTTGCGTTTGAAGAGGGTTTCGATGATGGCCGCGCGGGTAGACGGCCGTCCGATGCCGTTCTCCTTGAGGGCATCCCGCAGTTCGTCGTTCTCCACCAGCTTCCCGGCGGTCTCCATGGCCCGCAGCAGGGTAGCTTCGGTATAGAGCTTGGGAGGTTGAGTCCATTTCTCCGCCAGATCGGGCACGTGAGGGCCGCTCTCTCCCACCACAAAGGCGGGGAGTACCTTCTCTTCGTCACCCTCTTTCTCTTCGGTCTGCTCTTTGGCAAAGACCACGCGCCATCCCGGATCGAGGATCTGCTTACCGGTCACTTTGAAGCCGACCTTCTCTACCTCTCCGAGCACGGTGGTGGTAGAGATTTTACACTCCGGATAGAAGACGGCGATGAACCGGCGCGCCACCCGGTCGTAGACCCGGCGTTCCATATCACTCAGGTTCTGCGCGTACACTCCCGTGGGGATGATGGCGTGGTGATCGGTCACTTTGGAGTTGTCGAATACCTTTTTGGTCTTGGAGATCTTCTTCCCGGAGAGCGGAGCGGTGAGTACGGCATAGTCCCGGAGCCCTGCCAGAATATTCGGGCATTTGGGATACATATCGTCGCTCAGGAAGGTGGTATCTACACGGGGATAGGTGACTACCTTTTTCTCGTAGAGCGACTGGATCAGTTTCAGGGTATCATCGGCAGAATAGCCGAATTTCTTGTTACACTCCACCTGCAGGGAGGTGAGGTCGAACAGGCGCGGCGCATACTCCACTCCTTTTTTGGTGGAGACATCGGTCACGGTGAAGTCGCTCTGCTTCACCTTCTCCAGGAACTCCTCCCCTTCTTCCTTCGTCATAAAGCGTCCTTTGGTCGCGGCAAAGGTAGTTTCCCGGTACACTGTTTTCAGTTCCCAGTAGGGTTCGGGGGTAAAGTTCTGTATGTCGAGCTGGCGGTTGACGATCAGTGCCAGCGTAGGGGTCTGCACCCGTCCGATAGAGAGCACCTGCCGTCCCTGTCCGTATTTCTGTGTATAGAGACGGGTGGCGTTCATCCCCAACAGCCAGTCGCCGATGGCACGGGAGAGCCCGGCTTCGTAGAGCGACTGGAAGTCGGACTGGTCTTTCAGGTTGGCAAATCCCTCTTTGATGGCCTCTTCGGTCAGCGAAGAGATCCACAGCCGTTTCACCGGGCACCGGGCACCGGCTTTCTGCATCACCCACCGCTGGATCAGTTCCCCTTCCTGACCGGCATCGCCGCAGTTGACGATCATCTCGGCCTCCTGCATGAGCTTTTCGATGATGCGGAACTGTTTTTCGTAGGTGGGATTCTCAATCACCTTGATCCCGAAACGGGGAGGTATCATGGGCAGGCTGCTCAGGCTCCACGCCTTCCAGGCGGGTGTATATTCGGCAGGTTCTTTCAGGGTACAGAGGTGACCGAATGTCCAGGTGACCTGGTATCCGTTCCCTTCGATGTATCCTTCTTTTCTGGTACGGGCACCGAGTATTTCGGCGATATCACGTGCCACTGAGGGCTTTTCGGCAATACAAACAACCATAATTTGATTTACGATTTACGGATTTACAATTTACGATTTAAATTACCTTCCGATGATCCGACACGGTCAGCCCCTGGCCTTGCGGCTTCTTACCCTGTTCTAGGGTGGAGAATAAATTTAGTAATCTGAATGGTAAACTGTAGATAACACCGTTCTTTGATCAAGCAAAGGTAAGGAAAAAGGGAGACATTCACAGGGTATGGGCATAAAAAAAGGAGTCACGCCTGACTCCAACCTTTGTTAACCTTAAATCTAATACTATGAAAAACACACATGCAAATATACGCACTTTTGCTGTGTCCGCAAATTTTCCGGGCAGAAACAGATGTTTTATAACATAATTTAAAATTTGGAGGTTTCACGAAAAGGTGTATTAACAAAAAAGAAGACAGGAGTTTCCGTGCAGGGCAGAAATTAGTTGATAAAACAGGTACTGAAACCGTGATACGGAACGCCGGAAAAAGTTGAATCAGGTTATCGATCGGGGGTAAACGAAAGGATGATTCCCTGACAAATGTAAACGGGACATCGCGTTTGGTTTGATTTCTACCGGAATACAGGATCTTTGACATACTTTATTGATTACATCTTCATGTAGAGACGCACGGCGTGCGTCTCCGCGGTATACGTGTAAAGAACAAAAGGTATAAATAGGATCAGATATCCATGCCATGTACCCTATTCTGTAATTATATCCCGTTCTCAGACAAAAAACCAGCCTTCTGATGTAATTCAGATGATCCTATGTAGGTTTTATCTCTATATCAGAAAACACAGAAATTTAAAAAACTTAAACCCAGCAGAACAAAAAAGAAGGTATCCTTCCGGAACACCTTCTTCGTTAAGATTATTCAACCGTGTTTTAATGCTCATAAAAATTATATACAGCTACTTCGGTTGCTTTGGTACGGTAACCAGCAAAATAATGTGTAGCATAGCGCCCCACAGTCAGATTCCAATAATCTGTATATGCCCCGCTATTAACACGAAGTTGCCAATCAATATCATCGATAACCGTGTTTCCGGGAATACCACCATCAGCTGCCGAAACAACAATACGGTAGTCTATACGGGCAGCCCCCTGTGCGACTTGAGTACTTTTCTTTACTGGTACAAGATGAAAACCTGTACTCTCTCCGAATCCCACCGGCTCACCAAGATTAAGCCATGGGCTCTTAGTTGTATCCCCTGTTGCATCACCTACATTCATTCCCTCAGGTATCTTTCCGGCATCTCTGTCGGCATAGGTATAGAGTGGATGCAGGGTATATTGATATTGATACTGCAATTTCATTGTAGTTGGCTGATTATCTGTTTCGTACATTAAGTTAATGAAACGTACATATCCAATCGTATCTGTATCAAACACCGCTTCAGAAGGATCTAATGGATATGGACCTTCAAAGTCGCGGTCTAGTATAACAGGCGGAGTATTATAGTCGTGAACAATAATATTTTGTTTTCCTTTTTTCAGAATTATATCTTGATCGTACACTAAGTTAAGCTCAGTACCTTGATACAATTTCAAATTCACTTTACCCGGATTTGATACAAAGAAACGTCCAACCCCACCTCCCGGAGATGTATTGTAGTAAGCCAATACATTTGTGTTATTGCTTACTAATTTTCCATCCAGTTCAATTTTATAAATATTATTGGATGCGTCCTTTGTTACAGGTGCATAATGGCTGATTTGATATTCAGCCATTTCCGAAACCGGGATAGCATTGAAATCAATATCCGTTTCATTACACGAAGTCATACCCAATATGGCCCAGATCCCTATGGTTATTATGTATATTATTCTTTTCATATATTCATTGATTTAAGATGAAACATTAATTAGTAGGATATTCGTCCGGATATGCAAACCAGGGAATAGAACAATGGTAATCAGGAGCCGTACCTGCAATCGGCTTCAATTTTTCCAACGACTCGATATTCCACATATATTCCGAATTGTAGCGTGGACGTATACGATAGCATGGTGAACCATCATTATAAATATTGTATGCGACATTGCGGAATTCAATATCCCGGGCAGCCCCAAGGAAGTATCCTTTGAAAACTTTATTCGGGTCTTCATCTCGTTTCACTTCAATCAGGCGTGTATCATCCCAACCGTTGCCTTTTGATGGGTACCCGTTTGTATAGTTAATATCGTAGTGGTATTTGCGCAAGTCTGTCCAGGCTTCAATTCCTCCCCATGGATATAGTGCTACAAATTTCTGCATCATAATGTGCGAAAGAGTTAAGTTATTTTCACCCAATCCTTCTACATATGGACCAGCATAATATTCATCCGCAAATTTGTCATAAACACTTTTTGTTATCTTATCACCTCCACCCACAACACCTTTTGTTGCCGGATAGAGAAGAGATACCGTGAAATCAAGATCCGCACGAATCGCCGCTTTAAACGCATTGTATGCATTCGTTATATCTCCTTTTTTCCAGTAGGCTTCTGCAAGACATAATTTAATCTCAGCAGCCGTCATCAACACATAAGGTGCATTGTCGCGGAATATCCAACGGCCAATACCATCATTGGGCAAAGTGGTTGTGGAGTTTTTCACAGCTACGGTACGTCCGTACAGATGCGGAGTAGTAACCTGTCCACCCGGATTGGTACGTGTCGTATTGTTCTGACCGCCATAATATTCATAAGACTTCACAATTTCCGGATCATCAATACCTAAATATTCAGGATCACTGTCTGTGCTGAGTTTTACAGCTACACGTGGATCGTAATGTCCTGTCAGATGAACTAATGTATCTGTAATATACTGCTGTTCAAGAAGCTCATATTGATAATATGGGTTGGAAGGATTATCTTGCTTCACCCGTTTGCCATCGACATCATACTTAGGTATAGTTCCTGTCATGAGCTGAACCATATAATCGTGCTGATAGTAGATAGTACTTAAGTTACCACGTTGCGTTCCCCAAAAGTTATTATATCCGGTATAAGGTACACTTCCTGAACCCCCTGCAACTTCTACCATAGCATCGTCAGTATATGATTGTAAGGCTTTAGTCGCAGCATTGATCAATTCGTCGGCATACTTAGTTGTGAAATCAGACTTATTGGACAGTGAAGATAAATTACGTACAAGAACACCATAAGCAAACTTTCTCCATTTATCAATATCTCCTTTATAGATCCAGTCATTGCTTGTAATCTCTGCCCCATAATTTGTACTATCATCCATATCCATATACTCAATAGCCTTATATGCCCATACACGAACGGCATCATAAATATCCGGCTGGTAGTCATAATCAAACAGAACCCGTTCGTTATCAAAAGCCTGTTTCAAAGGTACTTCACCATAAACCTTAGTCAGCATATCCCAACCATATGCTTTGATGGCGTAGCCAATGCCGGCAAGATGATAACGTTTGGCGTTCAGTGCCTGATGAATTAAATTTTCCAGGTTCATACCATGATTCCAATAAATAGTACGCCAAATCAGAGCACCGGTATCGACAGATTGTGGATAATAATGATTCCCATAATAGTAACCATAGGTTGTTTGGGTACTAGACCACATGGAAATCATAGGCAAAATAGCATATGTCAGGTCGTAAAAGACATCCTGAAAGGATTGTTGTATACCGGATAGGTATAGATAATCTTCAATATAGTCCGGCGAGTCAATGTTAGTATTTACATCCAGGTAATCATCACAACTGGTATTGAGCAACATCAGTACAGATAGAATGGGAATAAGTATGTATTTTTTCATATACTTCATATCTTAACAGGTTTTACAACTTAGAATTGTATACTTAAACCACAGGTGATACCACGTGGGCTAGGTAGTCCCCATGTGTCATATCCTTCGCCGCCAACACCACCTGCCGAAGCCGACATGGTATTACCCACGGCATCCAGACCACTATAGTTTGTAATAGTAAAGAGGTCATTACCCGAAATATAGATTTGGGCATAACTGAGCAATCCATTGGTCAACTTCCGGAGTACCTTATTGGTAAAAGTGTATGACAGACGCAACTCTGATAGACGCATATAGTTGATATTTTTCTCAATCCAGTCCGGCGCAGCACCTGCATACATTGTTGAACTATAATTACCGTATGTAATAGCAATGTTGTTAGGAGTTGGATGGTCAGAATCTTGATTGCCATCTTTTAAAACGCCGGGTAAAATAACCGGGCCTTTTTCACGCATTTCTACAGACTTCCAGTTCAAACCGTTTTGTGTAAGGTAACGCCCTGTACCATTTATAACAGTTGCTTTTAATTTTCCGGAGAACATAGCCGATAAACGCCATTGGCGTTTGTAGGTGACCTCGGTTGTAAATCCATATCGTATTTTAGGTTCACGATCGCCCAGGTGTGACCATTCTGAGCTAACTAATGGTATACCAGTTGCGGGATCAATCAACACTTCGCCTTTTTCATTCCGTTCAAAGTCTGTTCCATGGATAGAGGTAACAGGGTAACCAACCATTGTTCCCAAACGAATACCTGGCGAATTACCATTGGTATAGGTTTCGTAGAACTCCGCCATAGGAAGGCTGGTTGTTTCGGAACCCGTGTGCGAAAGATTCAAGCCTATATTCCAACGCCACCCGTTATAATTCTTAATGATATCGCCGTCAATATGACTCTCCCAACCCCAGGTTTTAAAATCACCTATATTTCGTGTGTTTAAAACGTAGCCGGTGGCGTACGACAACCGATAGCCGGATACAATCTGATCGCTGCATTTGGTGCGGAAATATGTGAAGTCTGCTACAATGCGATCATTGAAAAAGCGCCCTTCGAACCCTATTTCATAACTGGTAGTCATCTCTGGCTTTAGTTTTGAGTTCGGACCAGTCCAGCCATACATATAACCGCCACCGGTTAATTCCGTACCTTCCAGTTCAGGATAAATAGAGAGAGGAGGTGCATCTTTACCTACTTGAGCAATGGCCCCACGCAACTTTAGATAACTTATATAGTTGTTATCTTTCAGTGCTGGTATCTCAGTGACAACATACGATCCTTCTATTGCAGGGTAGAAAAAACTACGGTTCTGAATAGGTAATGTCGACGACCAGTCGTTACGTCCGCGTAAAGTAAGGTATGCCATATTATCCCAACCCAATTCAATCTGCCCGGAGATGGCCTGGATACGGCGTATGGTATGGCGTTTTTTAGAGGTAACGGTAGTTGGATCAACATTGTTGATAGATGCCATATCCCATACAATATAATGCCGGCCGTAAGAACTTAAACGAGTTACTTTATTTTCCATCTGGTGATAACCGACTTGAGCAGTTACAGATAATTTTTCATTGAAAAACTTATCATTCCAACCGGCGAGGAAGTTCATGGAAATATCGGAGAAATTCTCTTTTATTAAATTGTATGTTCCTCCTCTACTTGGTTGGATATCATAATTGTAATTAGCCCACAGTGGATGCTCGGAGGTTTCGAATGTCTGTGTTCCTACATCCCATCCATATTGGGCACGGAAGAAGACATGAGTGTTCGGCTGTATAATACCTGTTACGTTACCAACAATACGATCAGACTCATCGTAATATTTATTCTTGTTGATCATAAACAACGGATTTACAATATCACCATCAATATACGGATATGGGTATCGCATATGTATACCATCGGGATCAAGATAGTCTTTCATATTATCAACAATTGGCCAACGCAAAGCATAATAGAGCGGACCACTAGTACCTTTAGGCATTTTATTATTTTCTGTTGATGCATATTGTATCGAAGACTCAAAACGCATCCAACTCGTAATATCGGCCTTACCAGACAAAGAGAAGTTATTGCGTTTATAATCCGTATTTTTAACAGTTCCGCTTTGATTAGTAAATGAAGCCGCAGCACGCATAGTTAATTTTTCAGTTCCGGCTTCGACTGATACATTATGAACACTTGTGAAACCGGTTTGCAAAATGGCACTTAGGTTATCATAAAGTGTTGTGTCCTCAGGATACAATCCGCCGAAATGAGCCAAATTGTAATAGTTCGTTGTGCCGTATGCACCATTGGCATACTTAGTCTGTTGCTTAGGTATTCCATAAGATGTATCCCAACGGAACCGGTTGCTATAAGAAATCTTTCCCTTGCCTGCGGTTCCTTTTTTGGTGGTGATAATAATCGCACCATTAGCCGCATTTGAACCATAAAGCGCAGCGGCAGCGGCACCTTTCAACACAGTAATCGATTCAATGTCTTCGGGATTGAAGTCGTTGCCGCGTGAAGAGAAATCCAGCGAGCGGCTACTGTAAACATCGGCTACAGCCATGTTGCTGCTTGCTGAAAATGAAGAGTTATTCATTGGGATACCATCCACTACATATAGTGGCTGATTACTCCCGGAGAGTGATGTGATACTACGCAAAGTTACCTGAGTCGATGCACCTGGCGCACCCGAACTCGAAACAACATTCATACCAGATACACGCCCTTGTAAAGCAGTAATAAAGTTGTCACGCCCCGACTCCGCAATTTCCTGTGCTGTTACTTTCTGTACAGATGAACCGATACCGCGTTGCACGCGCTTCAAGCCGAACTCAGTAACTACCACTTCGTTCAGCATATTGGTATCTTCGTCAAGTATTACATCGATTTGTGTTTTATTTGCTTTCACGATTGAAGGTTTATAACCCAAATAAGAAAACAGCAAATTCGAACCGCTATTGACAGTGATTGTATAATTACCATCAAAATCGCTGATAACACCTTGATTGGTTCCCTGAACCTGAATGCTGGCTCCAACGAGTGCTTCGCCCGAAGGATCAGTTACTTTACCTTTTACGGTAATCTGATTTTGCTGTTGTACAGCTTCTATTGAGGTGAAAATAGAAGCATCTGCAACGTCATTATAATTAGCTTTCATACTCATATTTGGTAATATCAACATGATTGCCAACGCCATTAAAATCCTTTGAGGTCTATTCATAAAAGATTAATGATTTAGTAAGTGGTTTGTTAATTCATGATTCATGAGAAACAGACGTAGTTCTGTCTAAACTTAGCAAAGTTTAAGGGTAGTCACTGTGGACTATTAGGATAGGGTCTTTCATTAGTCATAGGCAAATAATTATTTAAAGGTTTAAAATATAGGTAACTCTTTTGATGGAGTTAAGGCAGTCAGATCACATGCGATATATATGATCATCCTTGTTTAGGATGCTTATACTATTGTTTTAAGAAACAAACATATGTTTTAACAAAGGGCTAGCAATTTACTTCAGATCTTTTAATAAAGATACAGTTTATTTTAATACTAACAACACTTATTGACTATATTTTTATATTATATGTTTAATTTTATATTTATAAAAGAACAACAACAAATTCAATGTATGCAAGACGAATTTTGATATTCCGATCAGTGAGCACCTTTTGCTGTTTGAATACATCAAAAACCACCATACCAACGGGGCAATGAATATCATGAGCCAGCACCTGACGGGAGTGCTTTCTTTCGCGAAGACGCAGACGTTGTTTTCAATGTTTCATTCAGGAGGGAATTGATGAGGTTGCGAGAAATTCCTCCTGAAAGGGCGGGATCTGAAAAGTCGCTCCAAAAGGGAAAGAAAGAGCAGAGATACAACCACGAGAAGGCTGTCTCCAGATAGAGAAAAACCATAAAAAAAAGGTATTTCAAAGTCCCGGAGAGACTTTGAAATACCTTCTTTTTTCCAGCCAATAAGCTCACCTATTTATTCGGTGTATCCCATTTCTTTGTCTCGGCATAAAGGATATTCACCACCTGGTCTCCTGCCTGGATGCGGAAATCGCCCTCTTCTAAGATCCATTTGCCATCGTAACCCACAAAAGCAAGGTCTGATCCTTTCAGCTTCAGGGTGACGGTTGTGGTCTCGCCCGGTGCCAGCTCCACTTTTTCAAAGGCACGCAGACGGCGCACGTCAGGAGTCAGTGGAGCAACCAGGTCGCTGCTGAACAACAATACACTCTCCTGGCCCGCACGTTGACCGGTATTCTTCACATCCACTGTAAAGGTCAATACATCATCCGCTGTGAAGCGGGTCTTATCTACGTGGAGATTGCTGTAGGCAAAGGTGGTGTAGCTCTGGCCATAGCCAAACGCCCACTGCACATTCACGACAGCGTCGTAGTTGTAGGCGCCTTCCATCTGCCGGCCAATGTGCTCACTCGGTTTGTGGTCATACGTAACCAGGGAATTGATCTCTTTCGGATAGGTGAACGGCATTTTGCCACTGAAGTTGGCATCTCCGGCAATCAGGTTGGCCAGCGCGTCGCCCCCGTAATTGCCCGGTAGCATGATATGCACCACTGCCGCAGCAAGGGGTTCGATATCGGCGATCAGCCGCGGACGCCCTTCGTTGAGGATTAGGATGATGGGTTTACCCGTAGCGGCAAGTGCCTTCACCAGGTTGATCTGGTTTTCGGACAGGAAGAGATTGGTCAGATTGCCTGGAGTTTCACAGTAGGAATTCTCCCCGATACAGGCGATGATGTAATCCGCACCTGCGGCGGCAGCTACCGCCTTATCGATCTCAGGGGCATTTTCCTCCCACCAGCTACCACCTTGTTTGTAGGTAACCCCAGCTTCATAGATGATATTTTTCGCACCGAATTTATTGGTAAATGCTTCGAGAATGGTGTTGTGATCCGCTGCACATTCATCTGCTTTATCGCCTTGCCAGGAATAAGACCACCCCCCGTTCAGTGTACGCATGGAGTGGGCATTAGGACCTGTGATCAGGAGTTTTTTCCCAGGAGCCAGCGGCAGGATGTTGTCTGTATTCTTCAATAGCACCATGGATTCTTCCGCAGCCTTCAGAGCCACAGCGGCATGTTCCGGACCTCCGAAAAGTGGGAAGTCTTTGTAGTTGTACCAGGGTTTTTCGAAGAGGTTGAGGCGGTATTTCAGTCGCAACACGCGCCGTACGGCATCGTCGATACGGCTCATGGGCACTTCGCCCTCCTGTACCAGTTCTTTGAGCAAGGTGCAGAAACTCAGGTCGTAGGGTTCCATAGCCATATCTATACCAGCATTGATAGCCATTTTAATAACCTCTTTTTTATCCTTAGCTACCCGGTCGCGGGTATAGAGATTATTGATGTCCGACCAGTCGGTCACGATCATACCGTCCCAGTTGAGATCCTCTTTCAGCCAGGTAGTCAACAATTCGTAATTGGCATGGAAAGGCAGGCCGTTGTTCATGGCAGAGTTTACCATGAGGGAAAGTGCACCGTTTCTGACCATCTCCAGATAAGGAGCAAAATGCTTCTCCCGCATATCCTGTAGAGTGATGGAAGAGGGAGTACGGTCTTTACCGGAAACAGGTACTCCATATCCCATGTAGTGCTTCACACAGGCGGCGATATAGTTGGTTCCGATGTGGTTGGGATCATTGCCCTGAAAACCGAGTACCGACTCGCGGCCCATTTCGGCGTTCAGATAGGCATCTTCACCGTAGCTTTCCCACAGACGGGGCCAGCGTGGGTCGCGGCCCAGGTCGGTCACAGGCGCATAGGTCCACGGAATGCTTCCGGCTTTCGTCTCATAGGCCGAAATGCGGGAAGTTTCCCGGGTAAGTGCGCGGTTGAAGGTCGCGGCCATATTAATGCCCTGGGGAAAGAGGGTACCTCCGAGTGTATAGTTGGTCCCGTGTACGTGGTCTATCCCGTAGATACAGGGGATACCGATCTCCTACATGGATTTCTCCTGGATGCGTCGGATGATCTCCTGCCACTTTTCCGGTGTTTGTGCCACCCCATTGGGTACGTTCAGGATAGAGCCCACCTTATAGGTACCGATCACCTGGTCCAGTTTTTCCTCGTCCAGTTCAAATCCTCTGGCGTTTTCCGCTGCCATGATGCGCATATAGATCTGCATCATCACCTCCTGCGAAGGCATCTCCTGTGCCAGGTCGAATTCCTGTTCGAGGTCATACTTCCTGAGGATCTCCCGGATGTCGTCTACCGTCATGGCCGCCGGATTGATGCCGGCAAAGGGGTTGATACGTTTCTGAATGGCATCGATCGCCAGTTCGCACATCTGTCCTACCTTTTCGTCAAGTGTCATCTTGCTGAGCAGGGTTTCGATCTGCCGTTCGATGTTCTCGTCTCTGGGGATGGCAGGGGCCACCGTAGTTTGTGCCGTGGCAGCCAGAAGGGTTCCGGCTGCCAGGAATGAAAGTAAAATTCGTTTCATTTGATCAGGTATAAATAGATTCTGTATCATTGTCTTTTCAACTGGCGGATCGGAGTCTGCAATTTCAGGATATCCTGTGTTTTCTCTGAGGAAGCGGCCACTTCCGCTTGCAGAGTAGCCCGGATATCGCGGGAAGAGGCACCCACCAGGAAGGTGTACGTGCCGGCATCTACCACCCACGAAACAGTACCTTCGTCGTAAGAGGCCAGGTCGGCAGCTGGTACGGTAAGGCTGATGGTAGCCGTTTCGCCGGATTGCAGTTCCCGGGTCTTGGCAAAGGCTTTCAACTCTTTTTCCGGTTTGTTTGCCCGTTTGGCATCCGGAGCAGTTACATAAAGTTGCACTACCTCTTTGCCGATGGCCTTGCCTGTATTTTTCACCTCCACACTCACTGTATAGAGATCGTTATCGGTCCGGATCACCGGGTTGGTATATTCAAATGTGGTATAGGAAAGTCCGTAACCGAACGGATAGGATACTTGTTTGCCGAAGGTATCGAAATAGCGGTAGCCTACGTAGATATCTTCCTCGTAATCGGTATAGTCCCACAACCTGACTTCCGCCTTTTTCTCTCCGTGATCCGAGAAGTCCATGCTGCTCATGGCACCGTCTGTAGGGAAGTTGGCCGATGAGGCATCGTCTTCAAATCTTACCGGGAAGGTCATGGTCAGTTTACCGGATGGGGAAGATTTTCCGCTCAGTACATCGGCTACACTATTGCCTCCCTCCTGTCCGGCCTGCCAGGCGCACAGGATGGCATCGGGCAACTCTTTCCAGGAAGCGGTCTCAATGACACCGCCGATATTCAATACCACCACTACTTTTTTTCCGGCTGCGTGGAAGGCACAGCATACCTCTTGCAACAAGGTCCGCTCTTCTTTGGTCAGGTGAAACTCTTCCAGTTTGCGATCCAGGAATTCGCCGGTGTTGCGACCCAGGGTGATCAGGGCAATGTCTGATCCTTCTGCCTGTTGTTTCATGACCTCGGCAGGAACCAGGAGTTCAGTAGGCAGGGGAGTTGGCAGGAACATCGCCATCCGCTTGTCCTCCGGAGCATTGCGTTCGTTTTCCGCAGCGATGTGTTGTTCGTACATATCCTTCAACTGATCGTTGAGCTGATAGCCTGCATTTTTCAATCCATCCAACAGAGATACCGTATAGGCACGGTTCACATTGCCCGATCCTGTACCGCCTGCAATGAAGTTATAAGATGTGCAACCAAACAAGGCCACCTTTTTGATGTCAGCAGACAACGGCAGTGCCTGGTTGGCATTTTTCAACAGTACCATCCCTTCGGTAGCCGATTGCCGGGTGATGGCAGCATGTGCTTCCAGATCGGGTTGGTTGGAGAAAGGATACCCTTTGAAACGCGGGGTCAGCAGGATCATCTCTAAGATGCGTTTTACGTTGCGGTCGAGCACGGCCTCATCCAGCCGACCCTCTTTGACGCCCTGCACAATGGCTTCGTATTGCTTGTCCGTACCGGGTTGCAACATGTCGTTGCCGGCTTCCATCTGGGCTACTGCATCTTTGCCACCGAACCAGTCGGTCATCACCATTCCCTGGAATCCCCACTCGTCACGCAACAGGTTGGTCTGTAGTTCTTTGCTTTCGGAGGTGTAGACCCCGTTGAGGTAGTTATACGAAGACATCACCGTCCAGGGGGTAGACTCTTTCACGGTGATCTCAAATCCTTTGAGGTAGATCTCCCGCAACGCGCGGGGAGATACGCGGGCATCTACGGCCATGCGGTTGCTCTCCTGGTTATTTACGGCATAGTGTTTGATAGAGGTTCCTACCCCGTTGCTCTGTACACCCCGTACATAGGCGGCGGCAATCTTACCGCTCACTACCGGATCTTCGGAATAGTACTCAAAATTGCGTCCGCAAAGCGGATTGCGATGGATGTTCAATGCGGGAGCCAGCAGTACATCGGCACCGTATTCCAGTGCCTCTTTGCCGATGGCCTGCCCTACATGTTCCACCAGTTCCTGGTCCCAGGTAGAGGCCAGCAGGGTACCGATGGGGAAGTGTGTACAGTAGTAGGTATCCGGATCATTTTCACGGGTCGGATTGATACGCAATCCCGCGGGGCCATCGGCCAGTACCACGGCAGGGATACCCAGACGTGCAATAGGATAGGTAGTTCCGGCTGCTCCCGGAACCAGGCTTTTGGTTTCACCCACCACGGCACTGTCTCCGGAGAATCCGGCCATGCCGGTACCCACAACTAAGTGGGCTTTTTCTTCGAGGGTCATGGCAGAAATAACCTCTTCCAGGGAAGACTTTCCAAGTTGGGGTACACTGGGGCCGCACGCACAAAGCAGTGTGGCGGCAAGCGCTGTCGGTAATATGTATTTTTTCATATACAGAAAATTCATTTTTAACAGGAAGAATAGCCGGAACCCACTGCTTGTGTCCATCGCCCCGGGCGATGGACACCGAATGCCTGTTCCCTGCTATATCCGCCGGATGGGTTATTGAAACAGTTTCGGAACAAATTCGGTGAGGTAGATACGCCAGTTTTTCCAGATGTGACCTTCACCGGTCTCGTAATATTCGTAAGGATACCCTTTTTCGTCCAGCATGGCGCGGTATTCGACATTGGCCGGATAGAGGAAGTCGGTTGTTCCGATAGCAATCCAGTAGAGGGCCGGTTTCTGGTCGAACTGTACCTTGAGTTTGCCTTCGATGTTGTCGTAGACAGGAGATTTCACATTCTTGTCGGGCATGATAGCAGCCGAGAACAATCCGATGTAATTGAACATATCAGGATATTCTTTGGAGATGTGCATGGAGTGATAGCCTCCCATCGAGAGCCCGGCAATGGCACGGTTCTGCTTGTTGGCCAGGGTGCGGTAGTTTTTGTCGATGAAGCTGACCACTTCGGGGAATGCCGTTTCGAAACTACCCTCCATGGTCCGGGGCAGTTGCATGCTGGGAGGAGCAAAGCCCAGGGAAGACTCGCCGGGAGCTGCCTCCAGGTCGGCGTTGCCGTTGGTCATCACTACGATCATGGGTCTGGCCTTGCCCTGCGCGATCAGGTTGTCCAGGATCTGCGCGGTACGTCCCAGTTCGCTCCATGCGTTCTCGTCGCCACCCATACCGTGCAGCAGGTAGAACACCGGATACCGCTCGGTGCCCGATTCATATCCGGCAGGGGTATATACCGTCAGGCGACGGTCCATGCCCAGCGACGGACTGTTGTACCATACCTTAGAGACCGTTCCGTGGGGCACTTTATTCACCTTATACAGATCGGCGCGTCCGCCACCGATGAGAAATACATTGGTGACACTTGCTACGTCGCGGATCATGTAGACATTGGCCGGATCGTTGATCTTCAGGTCATCTACCAGAAAGGTATAGCTGTAAAGCTCCGGTTCCAGGGGTTGAGGGGTTGTAAACTCCCATACTCCGTCTTTTTGTACCAGATCGGCCACGCCGGGACCGTCGAACTCACCAAACGGTGTCTGGATCTTCTGTGTAGGCAGAAAATCGCCTGTCACCTGCACCTGAGTAGCTTTGGGAGCTTTCAGGCGAAAAGTAACTGTGTGGTCGGGATGTACCTCGGGAGAAACTACCGGTGCACCTCCCCAGAGAGCTTGTTGTGCGAATGTCACCGCACACATCAGCAACAAGGCTGATACGGAAAAAATCTTTTTCATACTGTTTCTTTATTATGTAAATGTTCATCATAGATCGGATATATCATACTCCGTCCCCTGTAGAGACGCACGGCGTGCGTCTCAGCATACCGAATGGGAATGCGTACCCAAGCGGGACACATGTTTCATTGTACCCGCACCGCGAAGACGCACGCTTGCGGATGGTACCCCCACCCCGCAGACGCGCAACATATGGCTTAGACGTATACCCCGCAGACGCACGCCCCTTTATTGGACGGATACCGCGGAGACGCACGCCGTGCGTCTCTACAAGACGAGATCCTATACACTCTTTTTGTGTATCCTAAACAGGCCACCGCCACGCGGCCAGGACGTGCGGCTGTCGCTCCCTACCTGCCGAAGTTGCGGCTGACGAAAGGCAGGCAGGTATAGAGTGCCGAGTGCCAGTACTCGTTGGTATGTCCGCCGTCGCGCACGCGCAGCTGACACGGGATCTGTGCATTGCGCATGGCCTGGTAAAATTCGAGGTTACCATCGAGCAGAAAATCGTCATCGCCACAATCTACAAACCATTGTACGGTGCGCAGTTCTGCTTTACGCGCCTCGTCTGCGTCCTGTACATACCGCACACAGCTGTTTGCCTGTACAGAGCGGGTCAGGAGTACCATTTTGTTGGCTGGATCGGGATCATTGCCCGCTGCCTGTCCCATAGGGGGGATATCCATCAGGGCACTCATGGCGTAGACGGCGCAGTACATATCGCTGTGGCGTTGCGCGTAGCTGGTGGCTCCGCCACCTCCCATGGAAAGGCCCGCGATGGCACGGTGTTGCTTATCGCTCCGTACACGGTAGGTCTTCTCGATATGGGGAAGGAACTCCTGGTAAAAGAAATCTTCATAGGCCCATCCCGGCATATTGAAGTAGCCGCTCCATTCCGTAGCGGGGTTGCCTCCGGCATTGGGACTCACAATGATCATCTCACAGGCCTCACCGGAAGCGACCAGCTGATCCATCACATCCCTGGCACGCTGGTCGTTGAACCAACTGGTATTTACCCCCGACATGCCATGCAGCAGGTAGAGAATGGGGTATTGCCGGGTAGTCTCGGTCTCGTAACCCGGCGGGAGATAGAGCGTGAAAGCCCGGTGGGCTTGCAACACTTCACTGTAGATACTGTCTGTTACGACTTTACTTTGTGGTCCCCATCCGGAGATCTGCGCCTGCGCGCAGACTGCCAGACAGACGATCCAACACAAGGTCATTATTCTTTTCATCGGATATGTATTGATACAGGGACAAGGAAACAGGGTTTCCGCTCTCTCCTTGCCCTATAAGTGTTTATTTAGAGTGGGATCACACCGTACTGAACCCACGACTGACGAGGTCAGCCGAAGCCCGACGGAGTCCATCCAACGTTCAGCAAAGTCAACAAAAACGGGTAAGATCCGGACTGTTTTTTACAGCAAAGTACAGAACCGGATGTTGAACGCTCCTGTTCCCAGGTCTCCCGCAACGGTCGTTGTTCCCAGCTCACTTCCGGAGAAACTATACAACAGTTCCCCTTCTGTGCTTTCCGCGACTGTCACAGTGATCTTTCCGCTGATGATGTATTGCCGGCTGCCCTGGCTATCTGTGTAGTAGCTGCCGCCTGCCATGCCCCAGTCGGGCACTACCCAACCGTTGTCCATCAGCCAGGCTTCGGCCGCGCTACCCTGAACGGTATAGGAGCCTACCAGGTCGGGAGTGGACAACCCTTCGTCGTTGATGGCATCGAACGAGGCGGTCTCATTCCCCTGCGGATCCCGGACAGTAAAGGTGTACTTGAGGATACCGGAGTGGAAGGTCGGCGTTCCCATCTCGTCGTAGGTAATTACCGGAGAGGGGGTCACTACGATCGTGTAGCCGCTGGCTTCGGCATCGTCCTCACCTATCTCAAAGGAGAGTTTCCCTTTGTAGTCACATTTGACAGGTTGGCCGTCACTCATCTCCAGCAGGCCCGTGATGAAATAGGTCTCTCCCACACAGGTTACTTCCAGATTCCCACCAGCGATATTCCCGGCGACTGTACTGCTTTGCAGGCTGGCTGTATATTGTTTGTCGGCTACGACCTCTTCGGTGCATACATACACCCCTTCCTGCAACACCCACTCACTGCTTCCGATACGAAGCGTCAGCCGGTTGCCGGCCTCATCGGTCAGGTTCAGGTTCAGGGCTTTGATGCCTTTACCCAATTTGTCTGTGGGTTGTCCCTCTGCTTTCGTAAAGAGGTATCTGTTCATCTCATAGGTACCCTTCAGCCCTTCCAGCGAGTCTTCGCTGCATGCACCCAGGAAACCCAGGATCAGGATCATTACGGAGAAATATATCTTTTTCATACTTTTTCTATTTTAAATGTTCAGGATTACCAGTATGGATTCTGTTCCATATTGGGATTGAGTTCCATCTCTTTGCGCGGAATAGGCAGCAGATTGTGTTTCGCTTTGAAACCATAGACGGAGTTGGTGAACAGGATCTCTACTCCGGTTGCCGAGAAGCTGGGGATCTCTTTTCCCTGCTCACCCATCACAGCCTCTGCGTCTCCCCAACGCACCAGGTCCTGGAAGCGCACACTCTCCATACAGAGTTCCAGACGCTTCTCGCGTTTCACATCTTCGAGGGTCACAGAAGTAAGAGGGGTCAGACGTGCGCGATCGCGTATCTCGTTGATATATCTCACCGCCTTATCCGCACGACCTCCGACCGCGTGAGCTTCGGCTGCCAGTAACAGTACCTCCGCGTAGCGCATCACGCGCAGGTTGATGTATTGCAACGCCTGGAAATAGGAGGCATCGTATATACAGTCTTCTTTCAGTGTACGGTTTTTCCACATATAGAGACCTTCGTGCCCGACCCAACTGGCACCCGTCTGCAAGGTGATCCCGAATGCTTCCATCTGTTCGCTGGTACGCATCGTACTCTTCAGGCGGTAGCCCTCTTCACCTTCCATGGCTACAAACGCGTCATAGAGAGACCGGCGCGGATTCATAAAGCCATACGTGCCCTGAGCGATCACCTCTGCCGCCTCTCCGCTGTAGTTGAGCTTATCGGTGCGCCAACCTTGCATCAGGTAGGTCATGGTCATCTGGTTCCAGGCCTGCTCCGAATCGTTCCGTTTCTGCACTTCGAGCATGGATTCGCTACTGCCGTTGGCCTCTACATGGAGCAGTTTGTCGTAGTCTCCCTGATACAGCGCGTATTTTCCGGATTCGATCACTTGATCCAGTATGTTAGCAGCATCGCTGTGTTTGCCCTGGAACAGATAGGCCTTTCCCAACATGGCCTGTGCCACTTCCCGGGTGACCCGGATGCCTGTTTCGGTATCATTTACATGGCTTTTGGTGGGGAGCGCGTTGGAGTCGATGGCCTCTTTCAGATCGCTTTCTATGAACTGCCACATCTCTTCCGGAGTGCTGTTGCCCAGCCGGTACTCATCCGGAGTAAGCAGGTGATCTACCACAGGAGCCGTACCAAACAGGGTCACCAGTTCAAAAGCCGACCAGGCACGGTAGAATCGGGCCTCGGCCACCGCGCGCTTCTTCACCTCTGTATCGGGGGCCAGGAAGTCAATGATGAGGTTGGCCTTGTAGATAATACTGTACATCCCTGCGTAGAACTCGGCGATCATGCCATGATCGGTGTCAAAGGTATATTCATTCAGTTGTTCCATGCTGGCATTGTCTCCGCGCGAACCGCCGCTACACCAGACATCATCGGCCAGCAGGTTTTTGACATAAAACCAGTTGTAGTAATTGTCGCCCCAGCTGGTATACAGAGAGGCCAATGCCTGCAGGGCGTCGTCATCGGTCTGGTAGAAATCTTCCTGACTTCCCATATTGCCATGCTTGGGAATGTCCAGACGGTCTTCACAGCTGGTATGGAATACACACAATAGTCCCAGCAGCCAGATAGAGATATATTTTGTTTTCATATTACGTATCCATTTGAGGTTAATTAAAATTCGACATTAAAGCCTAACACCACTTTTTTGGAGAAGGGATAAGAACCTTTGTCGATGCCCATACCCGAGGTGCTGTTGGCAGCGGCTTCCGGATCGAAGCCCGGATATTTGGTAAAGGTGAAGAAATCTTCCAGAGAACCATACACACGCAGGTTGCCTACGGAGATCTTTTTCAACAGATGGCGGGGAAAGGTGTACCCCAGCTGGATCTGCTTGATCTTGAAGAAGGAGCCGTCATAGACCAGGGCATCCGAGGTCTGGTATTTATCCATATGGGCAGCTCCCGCACGGGGCACGGTACCGGATGTGTGGTCGGCTGTCCAGCGGTTGTCGTAGAATACTTTTTTCAGTTTGTTGGAAGCCGCATAGTCGGGACGGTTGATGCAGTTGAAGATATCATTGCCCTGCGAACCGGTTCCGAACACCGTCAGGTCGAAGCCTTTCCAGGCAGCGCTGAGCGTGATCCCGTACGTAAAATCGGGAATCGCGTCGCCGATATAATCCAGGTCGCCGTCGTTGAGGTCACCACTTTCATCCAGGTCATGGAAAAGAGGATCACCCGTCTGCGGATCTACTCCTTTGAACTTATAGCCCCGGAAATAGTAGACCGGATATCCTTGTTCAAAATAAGTAATGGTACTGGTATGGAAGTTTACCCCACTAATGCGGGTAATAGAGGGATCGATGTAGGTCACCTTATTTTTCAGGGTAGCCAGGTTGCCCCGGATGCTGTAGTGGAAATCACCGATGTGGTCTCTCCAGCCCAGTTCGAACTCCCAGCCTTTGTTGCTCACATTTCCGGCATTCATCGGAGAGGTATTACCGCCGATGATCAGGGAAGGGGTAGTACCGGACACCAGCAGGTCTTTGGTTTTCTTCTCAAAGTAATCCATACTGAAGGTCAGCCGGTCGTTCAGGAAACGCGCATCGATACCGACGTTGATCTGTTCGGAAGTCTCCCACTTCAGTTTGTCGTTCCCCATGGTAGAGGGAGCCGCGCTGGTCACGTAGGTATTGCCCGGAACAAAAGGATAAATACCTCCCAGAGCCATGTCGGTGCTGTAGGGATAACCGCTCAGGGCGGCCAGACTACCGTTCTGTCCCCAGCTGGCACGGAGCTTCAAGTTGGAAATATGTTTTTTCAGAGGCTCGAAGAAGGCCTCTTCCGATACGGTCCACCCGGCCGAAACTGCCGGAAAATATCCCCAGCGGTTGGTAGCCGGGAGCAGGGAAAGGTCAGCAGCATCCGCGCGCAGGGAAGCCTGTAACATATAGCGTCCGGCAAACTCATAACCGACGCGTCCGAAGTAGGAGAGCTTGGCCGAGCGGGTCTTCTCACCAGCCACCCCTTTGGTGGCCGAAGCCGACCCGAAGTTGAGGTAATAAAACAGCGGATCGTTCTTTTTCAACGCGTCTTCTCCGTTGGCAGAGAGACTGCCGTATACAAAATCATAGGTAGACTCCTGATAAGACATACCTGCCATAGCGCTGACGCTGTGCAGCCCGAAGGTCTGTGCGTAATTGATAAAGTTTTCCCATTGATAATAGATGCTGGTAGAAGAGGTATTGTTCTGGCTTACATAATCACGGCTTTGCACCGAATTGCCGTAGAACGGCAGGTCTGTGGTAGACTGACGGGTACCAGACAAACGGTAGCCGAACCGGGAAGTATAGGTCAGACTTTTGAGAGGTTGGAAGTCTGCATAGATAGAACCGTTGACATTGAATCCGCTGTTGCGGCCCAGGTTGTTGTCGCGCATGATCATGGGATGATATTGCTCTCCGGAATAGAAGCGGGATACCGCGTAATAGTCGCCCTTTTCATTTTGCAACAGGTGCTTGCCGGCCTCCAGCGCGTTGAGCATATTGGACGGCAGGTTTTCGTAGGAGTAGGTATCCGGTGTCAGCGGATCGAGCTGGAGGATGGAGGTGAGCAGACTGCCGTATTCGTTGTTGATGGATACGCTGCGCACGTTGTATTTCTCGATCTGGTTGGTGGTACCCACCTTGAGCCAGGATTTGATCTCATATTCGGAGTTGATGGTGGCGGTCAGTCGTTTGTAGACATCGGCATCGCCTTTTACAATTCCGTTATTATCCAGATAGGTCAGCGAAAGGTAGTAGTTACCTTTCTCTCCCCCGTTGGTAAAAGAGAGGTTGTGTTTCTGCATCTGGCTGTTCTCGAACGCCACATCTGTCCATGCGGTATTGGTCACACCGTCCCAGTTTTTCAGCAGGAAATCTTCCGTGAAGGTGTTCGACTCCACCATGTACTGAATGTATTGCTCGGCGTTGAGCATTTTGGGAATGCGTGCCAGTGATTGGGTAGACCACTGGAAGTCGTAAGCGATCTTTCCCTGTCCGGCTTTCCCCTTCTTGGTAGTGATCAGGATCACCCCATTGCCTGCCTCAGCACCATAGATAGCGGCGGAAGCAGCATCTTTGAGGACCTCCATGGAAGCAATGTCATTGGGGTCGATGCCACTGATGTCGCTCAGACGGATCCCATCGACCACATACAGCGGATTGGAATCTACATTGGAGGAGTATCCACGTACACGTACCGTGGGCGAAGCACCCGGAGCGGCAGAGGTCTGGATCACCTGTACACCGGCGGTCTTACCCTGCAGGGCGGCGGGAGCGTTGGTAATGGTCCGGTTCTGCATATCTTCGGCTTTTACCTGCGAAATGGCTCCTGTGACAGAACTTTTTTTCTGTACACCGTAGCCCACCACCACCACCTCGTCCAGGGTCTTGCTGTCTTCCCGGAGCACTACATTCATGACTCCCTGCGCAGCCACTTTCTCCTGAGTGAGGAAACCAATGTAGGAGAAAACAAGCGTGGCTCCCTGCTGTACAGACAAATTGTAATTACCATCCATGTCGGTAATTACTCCGTTGGTTGTGCCTTTTTCCAGTACACTTACGCCGATCATAGGCTGTTGGAGGTCATCGGTCACTTTACCTGAAACGTTCACCGGTCCCTGTGCGGAGAGGAAAGGCACAGTCACCACCAGAAAAAGCACTGCAAGCAGCTGCTTCTTCACAGAATTGTTTTTCATAATTTTTTCCATTAGTATTAATAAAAGGGTTAAAAAAAGCCAGCATATAGTTACGGTCTTCCGGAGACGGGATCAGTCGCAACCGGGACGATCAGCTACACCCTTCCCCTCCGGGTCGTTGCCGTGTTCCGGATCAGCACGATCCGGGAAGGGAAGTTGTATCTGATACGTACAGATCGCCTCTGATCTCCATCCGCGATAGTCAGTAAGTCCGGGCCAGTTCCCTGACCATACGCGGTTCTCGGTACAAGGCCGATCGATGATACGGCCTTGTACCGAATAGATGCTCAGAAGCCACGTACCGGGAAAGACCTCACTACTTCCAGCAGTTCTTTGTCGTGATTGTATCTGATCTCAGAAGTGGTATCAAAGATCATCGTAGCTCCCTGCTCCACCGTATACGCCTCCCACACGGGCAAGCCTTCCGCTTCCGGTGTTCCCGTCTTTGCAAAGTTTACCCAGGCAATACTCATCTTCTCACCCAGCTCCCGTGCCGCTTCGCCTCCTCCTGTCATTGTCGCATGGCGTACTACGTTGTTGAACACAAACGGGATCTACATACAATGGGTGCTGCGCAGGATACCGTCCATCACCGGAGACTCCCAGGCGAAAATATACATATAGACGGGCGCGCCTTGCTGAGCCACCTGTAACCTGGCCTGCTCTACCGCACCGGGACGGAACACAAAATCCACATCGATCAGGTCTTTGGGCTGATATCCGGGATAGGCCTTTTCAAATACCTGCAAGAATTCCTCCGTACGGTCTCCATACCGTTGTTTCAGGAACCCGACCGCGTTGTCGCGGGTGATGTTGCGGAAATCGGGTACATAGGTACTCATGGTGAATTCGTGGAGGGTGGTACCTATCAGGAGCGGGATGTCTTTACTCTGCGCCGGAGCTTTCGGATCGAAAGGATGAGCGGGCAATACATCGCCGTCTACCGTAGGTCCCCATCCGAAGATAAAGGTGGAATTTCCCTCTTTCTCCGCTTCTGCCTTGACCCGGGCTACTGCTTTCTCACCGGCCGCGAGAAGTTGTTCGTAAGGGATCTTTTGCAACTCGTCGATCCGGGAAGGATGGAGTCCGAGTTCTTCCACCACAGCCGTTCCGATGCGGCGGGAGTATTTCGATTCCATGGAGCGGAGCATGGAGCCACTCTGCACAATGGCTTTGTGGAACAGACCTTGAGCCGCGGGTGTGGCAAGCAGGGTGGAGACTTTACCGCCTCCACCTGACTGACCGAAAATAGTTACATTCTGTGCATCCCCCCCCAAAGGATGCTATATTCTTATTTACCCATTGAAGTGCAGCGACCAGATCGAGCAGACCGGCATTGCCGGAGTTCGCGTACGTATCACCAAAGGCGGAGAGATCCAGGAATCCCAGGACATTGAGGCGATGGTTGAGTGTGACCACAACCACATCTCCGCTCCGGGCCAGGTTGGCACCGTCGTACGAAGGAAGTTCCTGTCCCGAACCGGCAGCATATCCGCCACCGTGCAACCAGACCATGACGGGTTGTTTTTTGCCGTCGGATATGCCGGGTGTCCAGATATTTACCCGCAGGCAGTCTTCGTCCGGGAAACCATCGTCCCAGTCAAAAGCGAAGGCCTGTTCGTCACTGTACCATCCCATGCGTTTGCCCTGCGGACAGGTAGGACCGTAGGCTCTGCTGCTACGGATACCTTCCCACGGGTCTGCCGCTACGGGAGGCAGGAAACGTTGTGCTTTGGCATAAGGGATACCTTTATATATATAGACACCGTCTTCCATGTATCCTGCCACTTTACCCGATTCGGTATCGGTAACTGCTACGGTCGAAGATGCGAGTATCTCGTGAGGAGCCTCCCCCTGTTGTCTCTGCTTGTTTGTAACAGGACTACAAGAGAGAAAAAGACCATCATGAAAGTTGCTGCAGATAAGAGTTGCTTTCTCATTTTGTGTAGTATTGATTTGACGTTTTTTTATATCTGCAATAATAGGGCACTTACTCCTGGAAAGTTAGTTGATGTGTACAAATGATTTATCTGGAGGTTCAAAAGGACTGTTCCCTGCGTTTAAATATTTGCTCACAGGTTCAAAAACTGCTGTAAAACATTTTTTGGTCAGGATTTTATTAGTATATTCGCCCTATCACCCTATCAGATCCAACATGTCAGCAGCCAGATTCTTTTACGGAACAAGGACTTACCTGAGTCTTTTTTCGATACTCTCCTATATCCTGATTTCCTGTCGTCCGGAAGAGATCCTTCCGGAACGGTACTCCGAAATAGAGAGCCCTGTCGTTGCCGGTAGCATATCTAACCAGAAGATAAATGCTATTGCCGAAGATGCGCAAGGGTATATCTGGTTGGGGAGCTTCCGGGGACTGAACAGGTACAATGTACACGAATATCACCAATATTTCTGTACAGACGATTCACTGGGCCTGCCGGATAACCAGATCATGGATATCCTGCTCGATTCGAAAAAGCGTCTGTGGATCGCTACCGTTAATGGTGTGAGCCTCTATACGGAACAGGGCAATTTCCGGCGCATCCCGATGCGATTTGACAACAAGAATGTACATCAACTGATCGAGGACAAAGAGGGGCGTATCTTGCTGGTTACCTCTTCACTTATTTATCTATACAATCCGGAAACAGGGGAGATTGATCGCTCACTGCCCAATCCCGACCCACAGTCTACTTATTACCGGAAAGGTCACATAGATGCTGAAAATAACCTCTGGATATGCACAATCACGGGACTGCTTTGTTACAATTTGTCTACCCTGCAACTGAAAGACTCTGCCTCTGTAGAAGGCTATCCTTATTGCTCTTATCTCCATAACAACGAGTTGTGGTTCACAGGCAACCATACTATTTTCATTTTCGATACCCGTACCCGACAGTTCGGGGAGATACCCGAAGTGATCAGAAAACATCCGGTACTGGCTCAGGCGGACATAGACTATATACACCCTTATGCCAACAGCTGCTTGTTGTTGAATACTTCCCGTGACGGGATGTTCTGTTACAATTATGTGGAAAATACGGTGACGCATCAAAGTGAGAACGGTTTTCCTTTCGAAGTACCTCGTTTCAGGATAAGCAGGATGTTTACCGATTCGCAGAAGAATCTGTGGATTGGCTCCGTGGATCAGGGCTATACGGTATGTTATCACTACAAAGAGCGATTCAACACCCATAATTACCTGCGTTCAGAGCTGGAGAACAAATCGGTCATTTCCATAGCTACCGGTACGGACCGTCTGTTATGGATGGCCACCCTGATGGACGGGGTGTATGTATATGATATGCAGAACCAGCAGATGAAGGCGATTGACATAGAGAAACTTTTCCGGCAGAAAAAACAGAAAGCCATGTATGTCAACCAGATCTTTGTAGACGACAGTAATGCCATCTGGATGGCAGCGACCAATAACGAAGTTCTGAAATGCAGGTATATAAACGGAGAACTGCAAGTGGAGGAAAGACATTCCATCTACCTTCCGATGTCTATTGCACAAGGTCCCGACAAAACCATCTGGATAGGTACGGCGACTGTCTTTATCTATGCGCTGAGGAGTGGTGAAAAGAACTTCCGGCAGATAAAAGCTTTTGAGAATTTTACGTTTATCCCCGGATTGCTACCGCTGGACAATAACAAACTGATGGTAGCTGCTTTTTATCAACCCCTGAAACAGATCGGCCCGGAGAATGACGAGGTAGTGGTAATGGACATTCCGGAGGAAGATATGAACGCCTGTATACGTCGCTCTGCACTTATCCCGACGGCATTGTTTGAAGACAGTCAGGGGAATATCTGGATGGGTACTGTCAGTAACGGGCTGATGTGCTACACCCCTGTCGACGGCAGGATGCAACCTATGCCCGGTACGGCGTGTCTGGATATATCAAGCATCGAAGAGGATGCCCAGGGACATTTGTGGATCAGCACCCAATATGGTCTCAGCAAATACGATCGTTCTACCGGAAAATTCATCAATTATTATGCGGCGGATGGCATCGGCGGAAACCAATTCTACGACCGCTCCTCGTGCCGGCTTCCCGATGGGACATTGGTATTTGGCGGCACACATGGACTGACCTTTTTCAACCCGATAGATGTGTCTATGAAGCGAAATATCCCGTTGCTCTTCGAGGATCTGAAGATACATAACCATCTCATACATCCTCAGGAGGACCAGAGCATCGATAAGCATTTGTCTTACCAACCCGATGTGTGTCTGAAGCACGACCGGAACAGTTTCAGTATTTCATTTGCTGCACTGGACTATTGTGAATATGAGCGTGTACATTACCATTACAAACTGGAAGGATTTGACAAATACTGGATTGACGCACGCAACAACCGCGAGGCTTATTACGCCAACCTGCCTGCCGGAAAATATACGTTCAAGGTAAAGATCACCAATAATAACAACAGTATTGTGGAGGCGGAAAACTCCCTTCTGGTCACCGTCATGCCTGCACCCTGGCGTACCTGGTGGGCCTGGTGCATCTATTTCTGTGTGGCCATTGCCCTCTCTTTCCTCTTTTTCCGGGCTATGCTGCGTATAAAAGCAGAGAAACAGGCTGCCCGCCGTGCCCGGTTGGAGAAGGAGCAGGAGAAACGGGTGAATCAGATGAATATGAGCTTTTTTGCGAATGTATCCCACGAGTTCCGCACGCCGTTGACTATGATCGCCGGACCGGTAGCGCAACTCTGTAACAGTGAGGAAATAGCCGGAGAGAATAAGAGCCTGCTTTATATTGTACAACACAGTGTAGAGCGCATGCTGAAACTGGTGAATCAGCTGATGGACTTCAACAAGCTGGAGAATGATACACTGAAACTGAAAGTGAAGCGTATGGATATCATTGCCTGTATACAACGACAGGTAGATGTGTTCCGGGTGAATGCAGAGGATAAAGGCATTGCTTTACATACCTTCGGACTGGAAGATACATTCCTGTTGTGGCTGGATGATGACAAGCTGGACAAGATTTTTGGCAACCTGATGGCGAACGCGCTGAAATTCACTCCCGAAGACGGAAAGATCAGTGTCTGTTTCGATGTGGTCACGCGCCAGGAAGCAGCGTGCTTGTTTCCTCTGAATGAAAAAGACACAGCTGCATCGTATGTAAAAGTATCTGTGGCCAATACAGGAAAAGAGATCCCGGCAGACCAACGGGAAAAGATATTTGAACGCTACTATCAGGTAGACAATCAGACAGAAGGTAAATACAACTGGGGCACGGGCATCGGTCTGTACTATGCCCGTAGCCTTACCGAACTGCACCACGGATACATCAAAGCCGGACTCCCGGAAGAAGGTAGCGGAGCGGTGTTCACTTTTATCCTTCCGGTAAGTGATGATTCCTATACGGAAGAAGAACGTACACCGGAACGATACAACCAGCCGGAGGCCTTCCCGCTGCCGGACAGAAGAGACCCGGTGACCCCTGCTCCGGAAAAGGATCCGGAGGAAAAAAACGATACTGGTGGTAGACGATGATACGGAGGTGTCTCATTACCTGAAGACCCTGCTGTCTCCCTGGTATCAGGTGATCTGTCGCTTCGACGCAAACAGTGCCCTGAAAGCGATCGGTGAAGAGCTGCCCGACCTGGTGCTCAGCGACGTGGTGATGCCGGACAAGACCGGCTATCAGCTCTGCCGGGAGATCAAAGAGGACCTGCAACTCTGCCACATACCGGTGGTACTGGTTACGGCCAAAGCTACCGTGCAGAACCAGGTAGAGGGTCTGAACTGCGGCGCGGATGCGTATGTGACCAAACCATTCGAGCCCAGTTACCTGCTGGCATTGATCCGATCGCAACTGGAGAACCGGGAGAAGGTACGCAACCTCCTGGGGAAAGCTACACAAACGGATAACATAGAGGAGAATATCCTCTCTCCGCAAGACAATGCTTTTATGACGGATCTCTACCGGCTCATGGAGGATGAACTGTCTAACCCGGAACTGGATGTGGCGCGTATGACGGAAATGATGAAAATTTCACGGACCAAGTTCTACTATAAGGTAAAAGGTCTGACGGGTGAAAACCCCAGTGTGTTCTTTAAGACTTACAAGCTGAACCGTACGGCAGAGCTGATCTCGGAAGGGAAATATACCGTCTCGGAAATAGCGGATATGACCGGGTTCAATACCCTTTCCCACTTCTCAAAAAGTTTCAAGAAGCAGTTCGGAACGTCGCCGAGTGAATATAAGGGGAGAGATTGACGACAGGACAGACAATTGACGATCGGACGATTGACGATTTGACAATTGAAGTTACATTTCAGTGTTTATAAAAAGGTACAGGCCTTGTACAATTCAGGTGGAATCAGAGATCTTATATGTATAGGTGATATATAAATTTCCCGCTTTAGGCAGGGAGTTCATGAAATGGCTCTCACAGATCGGCAAGTAAGTAGGTTTATTCGTCGAATACACAAAACATACGACTGTCTTGGACGTAGACCGCAGAGACGCACGCCGTGCGTCTCTACGGTCCACATCCCATACAACAGCATATATTCTCCGGCCGGCATAGGACGAATACAGGGTAATTGTATGTTTCCTCTCATCAGAGATAGTCAGGAACTATTCTATTTGTTCCTTAACATACATATCATTCAACCAATGAATGACCATACACCTGATCCATGAAAGGTCAATCCAATCATTCCTAAGATAAAATGTGATTGAGCCTGTCATAGATGTTTTTCCGCAGGTCAATAAGTTGTCGCAGGCTTTTATTCCTGCGAAGTCTCAGGAACTTTACCGTACTGATCCACCGCAGGTACGAACGCGAATACTTCCATGCGAATACCCCCAGGAAAGGAAGGCAGAACAGATGTACAAGTGCTACGGGGAACGAAACGAACGTCCACATCAGTGCAAAGGTAATCAGATACAGTACCGGCATGAGGAAAAGTACTGCGGCACCGAAATGAATGCCGCTATGCAACATTTCGTCTTTCACACGGGAGGTGACTTTGCGCAGGATATAATAGATCAGCATGTTAGGGATACAGGCTACAAGGAATAAAGGCGCTAGCAATATAAGCCCAGCAGCCCAGAGGAATGTTCCTGCCCAGCTGGGTTCACGGTTGAAATCCCGGTCATGTATGCCCATTTCTTCCGTGGCCGTTTTCAGGTGTATGGTATCGTCATAGATCTGCTGAATGAAGTCATGATCCTCTCTCTTTTTACGGTCGAGCTGTGCGAAAAGCTCTTTATCGGCCATCAGTTTTTGTGGCAGTTCTCCCGGATCATAACCGAGTTTACGGGCATATTCCACCCCATACGTAAGGCGTAGATAGTCGATGGCATCGTAATTGTCCAGGTCGGTAATATTAAGCATCATGCCGGCCACCTTCTCCCGGATCACTTCATTGAATTGCTGTCGGGCTTCTATCGGGTCTTTGCGATACAATTCGTAATACGGCCTGGCCGAAACGAGTTCCCCATACAGGACCAGCATCTGCTCGTCCATATGAAAATAATCGGAATAGTGATTGCAGGAAGGGACCAGGAAGATCTCTTTTTCGAAATTGGTTCTGCGGGCAGCCTCGAACACGATATGGAGATACCCTACGGAGAATTTCCCCAACCAATGCTTATCCTGATGGCCTGCTTCGGGGTAGATCCCTACGATGCCGTCTTCCATCAATTCCTCTTCTGCCTGCTCCAGGGTGGAACGGTTGCGGACTGTGGAACCCGTACCGTTATACAACGAACGGTAGGCGGGAAGTATTCCCATCCACCTCAACGCCGGAGCAAACAGGGGCGTAAAAGCATCGGCACGCGCTATCATACGCAATCTGCGCCGGGGATGACGGACAGAAACAGCAAATCCGAGCGCGTCGGAAAGACCATTCTGATGGTTGGATACCAGCATGACCGGCACATTGTCCGGGATATGGTGCATATCTATATAATAGACTTTCCTATAATAAAAGTTGTCATGAAACAGCCGTACATAATATCTGAATGCCTTATATCCTAAGGTCGGTGTCGCATTGTAAGAGTTGTGTTTGTCCATATGGGAATGATTCATTCTGCAAATATGGTACATTTACACAAAAACACAGACTTTTATCCGGATAAAAAGTGAGATAGAGCCAGAAAAAGCAGATATGCTGCATATCCTCAGAGGTACTTATGGATACCTATTGCCGGATGAAACCGTAAAAAAGGATCCGTGCTGTACCTCTATGATTTAACTTCCGTACATTTACGGAAACGGCAAAGCATCGATCTTTTTATTTATATAAATAAACATTTTATTCTATATTTTTTGGTTATGGAATAAAATAGTACTAATTTGCGCACAGTTCTTTTCTATTTTATGATTGAACACAAAGCAGAAAAACACACAAAAAAACAGACTTACATAAACTTACAAATAACATTTCCCTTCGTTATGAAAACTCACTTCTTACAATATGATCCGATAAGACTTTGATTTTTAATAGTAACTATTCAACATTTATTCTTATGAAAGACAAAATTTACGACGAAATGTGTGAGCTTTTAAAAGACAGGCCGGAAAAAATGCAAACGTTCAAATTGTTTCATTACAAGAACCAGGATTCGTCTTCCTATCTTGAGTTGTTTGATACCGAATTTGGTGATTTATACAGGTCTTTACAGGGCAGTATAAACCTTAAATCGGATATCCTGGAAAATAAGAGATCGGCTCCCAGCAACAGTTTATTACGAAAAAACGAGACGTATAAAGCAGAGAATACACTCAGGATAGTTGCTCTGATCGTACTGATCGTGGGTGGGTTGGGAACTCTGTTTTTGCTCTACAGCACCGCATGGCCGGAAGACTATTCAGGTAAGAAAGAATTCAGTGCCACAGGATTCGGAATTACGATCGCTTATCTGTTATCTACAATAACAACCTGGGCGGTATTGAATGTGATCAGTAATATTTCTGTCAACATCTCCAAACTAAGAGAACAAACAGAGCGGAAAGGTTAACCAGGTGAATGCGATCTTTCCAACATCCATGAGATCATATATCTTACCATACGGATAAAAACTTCTTGTATCACCTGAAAAGTAAATCGTCAGAAAAATAAGGAGCTGACCTGACGGCCAGCTCCTTACAGAAAAGAAGAAGTTCCTTCTTTGTTATTCCTCATCCATCAGGATCTCCAGGATCTGACAGGCGGCTTTCGCTACCGGGGTACCGGGACCAAAGATAGCTGCTACACCGGCTTTGTAAAGGAAATCATAGTCTTGTGCGGGGATCACACCACCGGCAATTACAATAATATCTTCACGTCCGAGTTTCTTCAGTTCGTCAATGATCTGAGGCACCAATGTTTTGTGTCCGGCAGCCAGGGAAGAGACACCTACGACGTGTACGTCGTTCTCTACAGCCTCACGCGCGGCTTCGGCAGGAGTCTGGAACAGCGGTCCCATATCCACGTCGAATCCACAGTCGGCATAACCGGTGGCTACTACTTTGGCTCCACGGTCGTGTCCGTCCTGTCCCATCTTCGCGATCATGATACGCGGCTGACGACCCTCTTTCTTGGCGAACTCCTCGGCCAGTTCACAGGCACGTTTGAAGTCCGAATCGTTTTTACTTTCTGCTGAATACACGCCTGATATGGTTCTGATGATTGCTTTGTAACGTCCGATGATCTTTTCACACGCATACGAGATCTCTCCCAGGGTAGCACGTACCCGCGCGGCTTCCGCTGCCAGTTCGAGCAGGTTGCCTTCGCCGGTCTCCACACAACGGGTGATGGCATCCAGTGCGGCCTGCACTTTGGCTTCGTCGCGACCCTCTTTGAGCTCCTTCAGGCGTTCGATCTGTTCCTGACGTACAGCGGTATTATCAATCTCCAGAATGTCGATCGGATCTTCTTTTTCCAGACGGTATTTGTTTACTCCTACGATGGTCTGTGAACCGGAGTCGATACGGGCCTGAGTACGGGCGGCCGCCTCTTCGATACGCATCTTGGGAATGCCTGTCTCGATGGCCTTGGCCATACCACCCAGACGTTCTACCTCCTGGATCAGTTCCCAGGCACGATGAGCCAGTTCATCGGTAAGAGCCTCTACATAATAAGAACCTCCCCAGGGATCAACGTTCTTACATACATAGGTCTCTTCCTGGATATAGATCTGGGTGTTACGGGCAATACGTGCGGAGAAATCGGTAGGCAACGCGATGGCTTCGTCCAATGCGTTGGTATGGAGCGACTGGGTATGCCCCAGGGCAGCTCCCATCGCCTCGATACAGGTACGTCCGACGTTGTTGAACGGATCCTGCTCGGTGAGCGACCAGCCGGAAGTCTGCGAGTGCGTACGCAACGCCAGGGATTTCGGGTTCTTCGGGTTGAACTGCTTCACGATACGTGCCCACAACATACGGGCGGCACGCATCTTGGCAATTTCCATAAAGTGATTCATACCGATGGCCCAGAAGAACGACAGACGGGGTGCGAACGCGTCGATATCGATACCTGCGGCTACTCCGGCACGGAGATACTCCAGACCGTCGGCCAGGGTATAAGCCAGCTCGATATCGGCAGTTGCACCGGCTTCCTGCATGTGGTATCCGGAGATAGAGATCGAATTGAATTTCGGCATCTTCTGCGAAGTGTATTCGAAAATGTCGGAGATGATCTTCATCGAGAACGCGGGCGGATAGATATAGGTGTTGCGCACCATGAACTCCTTGAGAATATCGTTCTGAATGGTTCCGGCCATCTCTTCCAATTTGGCTCCCTGCTCAAGGCCGGCGTTGATATAGAACGCCATCACCGGCAAAACGGCACCGTTCATGGTCATAGATACCGACATTTTGTTCAGGGGAATGCCATCGAACAGGGTCTTCATGTTCTCGATGGAACAGATAGATACCCCAGCCTTACCCACGTCGCCCACCACACGTTCGTGATCGGGGTCGTATCCGCGGTGTGTGGCCAGGTCAAATGCTACGGAAAGCCCTTTCTGACCGGAAGCCAGGTTGCGGCGATAGAACGCGTTGGACTCTTCGGCCGTAGAGAATCCGGCATACTGACGGATGGTCCAGGGGCGAAGGGTGTACATCACGGAATAGGGTCCGCGCAGATAGGGAGGAAGCCCGGCAGCATAGTTGAGATGCTCCATTCCCTCGAGGTCTTCTTTGGTATAAATGGGTTTCACCCCGATGTGTTCGGGAGTTTCCCAGTCGGCACGGATGCCGTTCTCTTTCTGCCACTCCGCCCCATCGACCGGTTGGAAAGCGGCATATATATCTATATTTCTAAAATTGGGTCTCATGTTTTTCTTTACTTTTTAATAAACCTTCGTCCTATTTATTTCAACAGTTGGGCATTGTACTGTTTCAGTGTTTCCAGTACATTGGAACGGACATTGATAAAGTTCTCAATACCTGCGGCTTTGAGCTCATCCATATTGGCAGGTGCACCGGCTACAATGAACATCGCGCGTCCGTTCACCGCCTTGAGCGCAGGAACAGCATATTCGGCATACTCATCATCGCTCGAACAAAGTACCACAATATCGGCACCGGCAGCCATCGCTGCTTCCACGCCGGCTTCTACGGTTTCAAAACCCAGGTTGTCGATCACTTCGTATCCGGCACATGCCAGGAAGTTACATGAGAACTGCGCACGGGCCTGACGCATAGCCAGGTTTCCGATGGTCAGCATAAAGGCTTTCGGACGCTTGCCCGAGGCTTCGGTCTGCAGACGCAAGGCTTCGAACTCACTGGCGGCACGGGCCATATTCAGGGTATCCACATCCTTCTCATCGGCTTCGCCACATCCGCAACAACAACCATCAGCCGGTTTCTTCCCAGCAGAGGTTTCGGTGAAGTTGGGATACTGATTGGTTCCCAGCAGGATCTCCCGACGGCGGGCTACCGCGTCGTGACGGGCTTTACCGCTTTCGTTGATCGCTTTCTGTACCGAACCGTTGCGCAGGGATACATAGAATCCGCCCGCGTCTTCCGCACCCAGGAAGATCTCCCAGGCCTGGTTGGCGATAGATACGGTGAGGTTCTCAATATAATAAGATCCGGCAGCAGGGTCCACTACTTTATCAAAATGCGACTCTTCCTTGAGCAACAATTGCTGGTTGCGTGCCAGGCGTTCGGAAAATTCGTCCGGTGTCTGGTATACTTTATCGAAGGGGGTTACAGTCAGTGAATCTACTCCGGCCAGCGCGCCACTCATGGCCTCGGTCTGTGTACGGAGCAGGTTGACATGCGCATCGAACAGGGTCAGGTTGAACGAAGAGGTCTCCGCATGGATCTTCATCTTAGCGGCGCAACGACAGTCTCCGTCGGGTCCCTGGTTGTCGCAATCGCGCAGACATTCGGGATTGTACGAAGCTACGATATTGGCCCACAGCAGACGGGCCGCGCGGAACTTGGCAATCTCCAGAAAGTAATTGGAACTGATACCGAAGTTGAATTTGATCTTCTTGGCTACCAATGCGGCGGGAACACCCAGTTCGGTAAGTGCGCTCAGGTATTCATTTCCCCAGGCCAGAGCATATCCCAGTTCCTGAGAGATGTAAGCACCGGCATTGTTCAGCGTGACCGCATTCACATTCAGTACACGGTAGAAAGGCAATGCCTGAGTGATCTCGATGAGGGTTTTAGCTGTCTGTACAATGTCGCCTTTTTCCTTACCGGTAAGCAACATCTTATTATAAGGATCGAAGTTGATAGAGCCTTGCAACTCTTTTACGTCGTATTCTTTTTCCCGGAAATAAGCTACCAGCAACTCGGCCAGATCGATCACCTGACCCTGGCAGGTGGTAAAGTTGAGTTCTACCGCAGGGGCCTCAATCCCTTCCAGAAGGGTGGCCACATAATCGGCGGTAAGCTCTTCGGTACGCACATGGAAAGAAAGAGAGTCTACTCCTTTCATCAGGATATCCAGTGCCTTGGCATTGGCCTCTTTGGGACATTTCGCACAGATCTCCTGACGCACCAGCCAGTTGTTGTTTTTCTTAGTACCCCTCAGGTAAGGGAATTCGCCCGGAAGAGCATCGGTCGTATTCAGACCTTCGAGGTCTTCCATCCGGTAGAAAGGTTTTACTTTGAATCCTTCGTTTGTTTTCCAAACGAGTTTCTTCTCATAGTCGGCCCCCTTCAGGTCGGCTGTGACCTTTTCCATCCATTGCTCGGTGCTTACGGAGGGAAAATCCGAGAAGAGTTTTTCTTTACTGTCTGCCATAGTTTATTTAAAATTAAAATAAGATTAGAGAGTATTCCGATTATAAAATTACGATCTACGGACCAGCCCTCCAAAACGGGTCATAGTATACAACTGGCAACCAGTGCCTTTCGATGCTCCCCCCGTGCATTCAGCCAATCTGTAAATCGTAACACAATCGACCTGCAAATATACTTAAACCTTTTATACAAGGGATTTTTTTCGGAAAAAATATTTCTCTGGAAACAAGCTATAAAAGTTTCAGGAAAATTCCCTGAAATATTTGATCGCGTGAATAGTAATGAGTACTTTTGCGCCCGATTTTTAACTATACTTTAATATTATTATGAACTGGTTACAGGATTTGTTGTGGAACCCAGGTTCGGTAGCACATATCGTGTTTTTGTACGCGTTTGTGATCGCCGCAGGGGTTTTACTAGGTAAGATTAAGATTTTCGGGGTATCTTTGGGGGTCACATTCGTCTTGTTCATGGGGATATTGATGGGGCATTTCGGTTTCACCGGTGACCACCACATCCTTCATTTCATCCGGGATTTCGGCCTTATTCTGTTTGTTTTCTGTATCGGACTGCAGGTAGGCCCCTCTTTTTTCTCTTCTTTTAAGAAAGGGGAAATGACCCTGAACCTACTGGCAGTAGGCATTGTGTTGCTCAACATCGCGGTAGCGTTAGGATTCTATTACGGCCTGGACGGCCGCATCGAACTTCCGATGATGGTAGGTATTCTGTATGGAGCAGTCACCAATACCCCTGGTCTCGGAGCGGCACAGGAAGCATTGAACCAACTCAACTACGATGGACCACAGATTGCTCTGGGATACGCCTGTGCCTATCCATTGGCAGTAGTCGGCATCATCGGATCCATCATCGCCGTACGCTATATCTTCCGTATGAATCTCAAGAAAGAAGAGGAAGCACTCCGCAGTCAGAACGACGATCAGCATCACAAACCACACATGATGCATCTGGAGGTACGCAACGAATCGATCCATGGAAAGAGCCTGATCCAGGTAAAGAATTTCCTGGGACGACCGTTTGTGTGTTCCCGCATCCGTCACAACGATCACGTCAGCATACCCAATCATGAAACAATCTTTCACAGCGGTGACCAACTCTTTGTGGTATGTTCGGAAGAGGATGCCGAAGCCGTCACCGCGTTCATCGGCAAGAAGATCGAAGTAGA
Source organism: Bacteroides sp. (assembly GCA_021202275.1). Classification (GTDB taxonomy): domain Bacteria; phylum Bacteroidota; class Bacteroidia; order Bacteroidales; family Bacteroidaceae; genus Bacteroides. The sequence goes on along the minus strand of JAJQDI010000026.1, from coordinate 222,643 downwards.
TTGGGAGAAACAGGACACCCCGATGGTATCGCGCCGTATCCTGGTGACCCGCTCGGAGATCAACGGAAAGACACTGGGGGCTATGCACTTCCGCAGTATCTACGGAGTGAACGTAACCCGGATACACCGTTCCGGAGTAGACCTGTTTGCCGATCCCAACCTGGTGCTTCAGGTAGGTGACCGTGTAATGGTGGTAGGCGAACTGGACGCGGTAGAGCGTGTGGCACGTGTATTGGGCGATTCACTGAAAAGACTGGACCACCCGAATATCGTCACCATCTTTGTGGGGATCTTCCTGGGAATTCTGCTGGGAAGTCTGCCCATTGCCTTTCCCGGTATACCGACACCGGTGAAACTGGGTCTGGCAGGTGGGCCATTGGTGGTAGCCATCCTGATCGGCAGATTCGGTCACAAACTCAAGCTGGTGACCTACACCACACAGAGTGCCAACCTGATGCTGCGCGAAGTGGGGATCGTACTTTTCCTGGCCAGTGTAGGTATCGAGGCGGGAGCTAATTTTGTGCAGACCGTAGTAGAGGGAGACGGTCTGTTGTATGTAGGGATAGGCTTTGCCATCACAGTCATTCCCCTGCTCATCATAGGTACTGTGACCAGACTCTATTACAAAGTCAACTACTTCATTCTGATGGGGCTTATCGCGGGAAGTAACACCGATCCTCCGGCACTGGCCTATGCCAACCAGGCAGCCAACAACGACGCACCTTCGGTAGGATATTCCACGGTATACCCGCTGACGATGTTCCTGCGTATCCTGGCAGGGCAGATGATCTTACTGCTATTGATGTAGTGCTTTCCGGATAAAGTCTTCCAGCATATCAACGGTAGCGTCAATCCCCAGCAAAGAAGAATCGATGCACAAATGATAGGTAGCAGCGGCGCCCCAGGTATTGTAGCTGTAATAGTTGTAGTAATCTGCGCGCCGCTTATCCATTTTATAGATCAGTCCTTCGGCCTCTTTGGCGGAGATATGCAACGAATCACTTAAACGCTGAATACGCACTTCCGAAGGCGAGGAAATAAAGAGGTTGACACACCGGGGGTGCTCACGCAGGATATAGTCGGCACACCGCCCCACAAAGACACAGGACTTCTCCGCAGCCAGCTTACGGATCACATCGCTCTGTATCTTGAACAGGGAGTCGTTGCTCAGGTAATTGGTATATCCTATGGCCCCATCATTCATAAACGGGAAACGCATACCAAACAGACCACTGACCAGGTTCTGGGAAGCCTTCTCGTCTGCCTCTTCAAAAAAATCGCGGCAGAGGCCGCTCTCTTCGGAAGCCAGATTGATCAACTCTTTGTCGTAGAAGTCTATACCCAGACGCTGCGCCAGTTTCTCACCTATCTCTTTACCACCGCTTCCCAGTTGGCGGCCGATATTTATTACATACGGATCAGTCATATTCATTGTATTAGGTTATTACAAACATAAGGAAATTATTGAAAAACTGTTTACGCGGAGAATTAAAATTTCCATAAAAAGTGGTTCCCTGCCGGTTTGTTTACTCTTTTCAGAGTTAAACTGAAAGCACTCCTCCCCTTCCGGAAATCATTTTTCAGATACATACAATTTGAAAGTAAGTATAGGATTATACCTTTCTTTCGGCAGGAAAAACAGATTGTTCGCTTATTCTGACACGTGCAATTATACTCCTGAAAGGCAGAAAGCCATACGGAAAGTCGTACTGCCTGTTCTTTAGTTGTATATCCAGATATTTCCCATAATGAACAACGAAAGTTTTTTTATATAATCCGGCGAATTTACATGTCCGTAGCCAGACTTTCTTCCCCTGCCATCTTTCCGAATTGACGGAATTGCCAGATCAGCAGACAGGCAGATACCAGGCTGGCCAGAAAATCAGACACAGGCAGACTCCACCAGATCCCGTTGTCAATGAACCGTGGCAATATCAACAGACAGGGGATCAGAAAGATCACCTGACGGGTGAGCGAAAGGAAAATAGCCTTACTTGCCATACCGATGCTCTGGAAAAAGTTGGAAGTGACCATCTGAAATCCCACGATCGGGAAAACAAGTACGGAGATTCTCATGCCTTCGGCAGCCAGTCCGATCAGTTCCGGATCGGTAGTGAAAGCGGAAACAGCAATGTCAGGGATCAGGACCCCGACCAGAAAACCGGTAGTAGTCACTACGGTGGCACAGAGAATGGTTATTTTCAATACCTGAGTGACCCGTTGATATTGCCGGGCACCAAAATTATAACCGGCAATCGGTTGCATCCCCTGATTGAGACCCATCACCACCATGGCAAAGAGGAAAATGATCCGGTTCACAATACCAAAAGCCCCGATAGCCAGATCACCTCCGTAGTGTTTCAGCCCGTTGTTGATCAGTATCACGATGAAGCACGATGCCAGGTTCATCAGGAAGGGCGACATACCAATGGCTAAAGAGGCCTGTACGATCTTCCGTTGCAAACGAAAGATACCGGGACGAAAATGGATGAGTTCTTCTTTGTTACTGAACAGTTTCAGCAACCAGATCAGCGAGACGATCTGTGCCAGAATGGTAGCATACGCTGCTCCGCGTATGCCCCAGTCGAACCCAAAGATAAATATCGGGTCAAGAACGGTATTGACAGCCACTGTGACGATGGTAGCTGCCATCGCTTTGCGCGGATGGCCGGAAGAACGGAGCACCGCGTTCAGTCCGAAATACAGGTGAGTGATCACATTTCCCAGCAGGATCACCTGCATATAATCACGGGCATACCCAATGGTGCTTTCACTGGCCCCAAAAAAGTAAAGGATCGGGTCGAGAAACATCAGGGCTACCACCGTAAGCCCCACTCCGATGATCAGATTGAGTACAACCACATTGCCCAGTACACGTTGCGCCGTGTCGTAGTCTTTTTGCCCCAGTTTCACAGAGATCAGCGTAGATGCTCCCACCCCTACCAGCGATCCGAAAGCGGCTGCCAGGTTCATCAAAGGAAAAGTCACAGCCAGTCCTGAAATGGCCAGAGGGCCTACACCGTGTCCGATAAAAATGCTGTCTACCATATTGTAAAGAGAGGAAGCGGTCATCGCAATGATCGCCGGGATCGCATATTGCATCAGCAGTTTACTGATCTTCTGAGTACCCAACTCCGTGGGCGCGTTATTTCCAACCATACCTATCAACTTATTGAGGGTGCAAAAGTAACCAAATCTTCAGATTCCGGCAAGAAAAGCGATTTCTTAAAAATCCGATATGCAAAAAGGGACAAACGGAGATAACCAACGTTTGCAAAGCCTCTTCCAATGAAATAGGGGGGTTATCTTGCCGTAAAATGAAAAATGTTTCGTATTTTTGCCCGCAAATTTGAGTCAATATCTAACAAAATGAACATTTTAGAACTAAGTGAACAGGAAATTATCCGGCGTAACAGTCTGAATGAACTGCGCGAGCTGGGAATCGATCCCTATCCCGCAGCCGAATATGTGACCAACGCCTTTTCAACCGATATAAAATCCGAATTCAAAGACGACGAGGAAACACCCCGGCAGGTAACCATCGCCGGACGCATCATGAGCCGGCGCATCATGGGAAAAGCCTCTTTTGTGGAACTCCAGGACTCCAAAGGACGGATCCAGGTGTATATCACCCGCGACGATATCTGTCCGGGAGAGAACAAAGACCTGTACAACGTGGTTTTTAAACGTCTGCTCGACCTGGGCGATTTCATCGGTATCGAAGGATATGTATTCCGCACACAAATGGGTGAGATCAGCGTACACGCGCAGAAACTCACCGTATTGGCTAAATCCATCAAACCGTTACCTATCGTAAAGTACAAAGACGGTGTGGCATACGATTCTTTTGAAGATCCGGAACTGCGTTACCGTCAGCGCTATGTAGACCTGGTGGTGAACGAAGGAGTCAAAGATATATTTATCAAACGCAACAAGATCTACTCTTCCATGCGTGAGTATTTCGATACCAGAGGCTATATGGAGGTGGAAACCCCGGTGTTGCAGGCTATCCCCGGCGGAGCAGCCGCGCGCCCGTTCATCACACACCACAACGCGTTGGATATACCGTTGTATCTGCGTATTGCCAATGAACTCTATCTGAAAAGACTGATCGTCGGTGGTTTTGAAGGAGTATACGAATTCTCCAAGAACTTCCGCAACGAAGGGATGGACCGCACGCACAATCCGGAGTTTACCTGTATGGAGATCTACGTATCTTACAAGGATTACAACTGGATGATGAACCTCACGGAAAATATGTTCGAAAAGATCTGTATGGATGTGAACGGCACCACCAAAGTGAAGGTAGGAGACAACGAGATCGACTTCAAGGCTCCTTACAAACGGGTGACCATCCTGGGAGCTATTCAGGAACATACCGGATACGACCTGGCAGGCAAGTCGGAAGAGGAGATCCGCGAGATATGTCGCCAACTGAATATGGAGATCGACGACACCATGGGCAAAGGCAAGCTCATTGATGAGATCTTCGGAGAATTCTGTGAAGGAAAGTACATACAGCCCACCTTCATCACCGACTACCCGGTAGAGATGTCGCCACTGACAAAAAAACACCGCGACAATCCGGAACTGACGGAGCGTTTCGAACTGATGGTCAATGGCAAAGAACTGTGTAATGCCTATTCGGAGCTGAATGACCCGATCGATCAGCTGGAACGTTTCCGGGATCAGCTGAAACTCAATGAAAAGGGAGATGACGAAGCCATGTTCATCGATATGGACTTTGTGCGCGCCCTGGAATACGGCATGCCCCCCACATCGGGAATGGGGATCGGGATGGACCGCCTGACCATGCTGATGACCGGACAGACGGCCATACAGGAAGTGCTCTTCTTCCCGCAGATGCGGCCGGAGAAGACGATCAGAAAAGATCATGTATCGAAATACACCGAACTGGGTATTCCGGAAGAGTGGGTACAGGTAATCCAGAAAGCCGGCTATCACCTGGTAGAAGATATGAAAGACGTGAATCCGCAGAAACTCCACCAGGATATCTGCGGGATCAACAAGAAATACAAACTCGAATTGATCAACCCGTCAGTCCATGACGTATCCGGATGGGTGGAAAAACTTAACTCATAAGGAATGAAACTACCCGGTAAGATAGCGATCATCGGCGGAGGGAGCTGGGCCACAGCCATTGCGAAAATGGTGCTGACCCAGGATGATGACAGCATATGCTGGTACATGAGGCGGGACGACCGTATCGCAGACTTCAAACGTCTGGGTCACAATCCGGCCTACCTGACCTCTGTCAAGTTCAACACCAAGCAGATCCGGTTCAGTTCCAATATCAACGATATTGTGAAAGAATCGGATACGCTGATCTTCGCCACCCCATCGCCCTATCTGAAGTCGCATCTGAAAAAGCTCAAGACCCGCATCCGTGACAAATTCATCATCACGGCCATCAAGGGGATTGTACCGGATGACAACCTGATCATCTCGGAATACTTCACCAAAGAGTATGGTGTACCTCCGGAAAACATTGCCGTATTGGGAGGGCCCTGTCACGCGGAAGAGGTAGCGCTGGAACGTCTCTCCTACCTGACCATAGCCTGTCCGGATAAGGACAAGGCACGCATCTTCGCCCGCAGGCTGGGAAGCAGCTTTATCAAAACCTCGGTAACAGATGATATCGCCGGGATCGAATACAGCTCGGTATTGAAAAATGTCTATGCCATAGCGGCAGGCATCTGCAGCGGACTCAAATACGGAGACAATTTCCAAGCCGTACTCATGTCCAATGCCGTACAGGAGATGAACCGTTTCCTGAATACCATGCACCCACTCAACCGGAACGTAGACGAATCGGCCTATCTGGGAGACCTGCTGGTAACCAGCTATTCGAACTTCAGCCGCAACCACACATTCGGTACGATGATCGGAAAAGGGTATTCGGTAAAAAGTGCGCAGATAGAGATGGAAATGATTGCCGAAGGATACTACGGCACCAAATGTATCAAAGAGATAAATAAGCACCACCACGTAAACATGCCGATCCTCGACGCTGTTTATAATATATTGTATGAGCGGATCTCCCCCATGATCGAGATCAAATTATTGACCGACTCATTCCGCTGATGGCTGATCGGTGATCGGCCCGCATCATCAGAATAGTTATTCTCTAAAAATAAAGAATATGATAACTTTAGACATTCAAAAAACATTGGGGTTTATCTCCAAAGAGGCGGTTTATGGCTATGAAAGCCAGGCTAAAGCCGCGCGTGAAGCTTTGGAGAACGGTACGGGAAAAGGAAATGACTTCCTCGGATGGCTTCATCTGCCCTCTTCCATCACTGCGGAACAACTGGCAGACCTGAAAGCAACGGCACAGGTGATGCGTGAGAATTGTGAAGTGGTAGTGGTGGCCGGTATCGGTGGCAGTTACCTGGGAGCACGCGCCGTTATCGAAGCATTGTCCAACAGTTTCACCTGGTTGCAGGAGAAAAAAGAGAATCCGGTAATCTTGTATGCCGGACACAATATCGGTGAAGACTACCTGTATGAACTGACCGAATACCTGAAAGATAAGAAATTCGGTGTGATCAACATCTCCAAGTCCGGAACGACTACCGAAACCGCGCTGGCTTTCCGCCTGCTGAAAAAGCAATGTGAGGATCAGCGTGGCAAAGAGATGGCAAAAAAAGTGATCGTAGCCATTACAGATGCTCACAAAGGAGCAGCCCGCGTCACTGCCGACAACGAAGGATATAAGTCTTTTATTATTCCCGATAATGTAGGCGGACGGTTCTCCGTACTGACACCGGTAGGTCTGTTGCCTATTGCCATTGCCGGATTCGATATCGAAAAACTGGTAGCCGGAGCTGTGGATATGGAGAAAACCTGCGGAGTAGATACTCCATTCGCGGAGAACCCTGCTGCGATCTACGCGGCTACCCGCAACGAACTCTATAAAAACGGAAAGAAGATCGAGATCTTAGTCAATTACAATCCGAAACTTCATTATGTAAGTGAGTGGTGGAAACAATTGTACGGCGAGTCGGAAGGAAAAGAGCACAAAGGGATCTTCCCGGCGGCTGTAGACTTCTCTACCGATCTGCATTCCATGGGACAGTGGATACAGGAAGGAGAACGCACGATCTTCGAAACCGTGATCTCCGTAGAAAAGGTGAACCATACACTGACTGTGCCTTCGGACGAAGCCAACCTGGATGGTCTGAACTTCCTGGCCGGTAAACGGGTAGACGAAGTGAACAAGATGGCCGAACTGGGAACCCAGTTGGCACACGTAGACGGCGGAGTGCCCAATATACGTCTGGTGGTTTCGGAACTGAGCGAATACACCATCGGAGAGTTGCTCTATTTCTTTGAAGTAGCCTGTGGCATCAGCGGATATATCCTCGGAGTGAATCCGTTCGATCAGCCGGGCGTAGAAGCATATAAGAAAAATATGTTTGCTCTGTTAGATAAACCGGGATACGAAGAAGACTCTAAAGCGATACGCGCCAGACTCTGATCACATACCCATACAACCAAAAAGCGACGCTTCCTATCGGGCGTCGCTTTTTATTTATATCTTTTTTCAGGATCAGATCCTGCTTTCCATATTTTCTTTTACATCCTCAGGCTCAGGTTCTATTTCTATCCTCTCACCCGTCTGAAACAACAATTTCACTTCTCCTCCCTGATCGGGTTTGGCTCTGGAAGAAAGATAAAAACCCACCTCAGCTTCATTCTCCTGCGAAGTACGGATCTTCACCTGTGCGGTAACCTGACTTTTGGTAACACCATCCACAAAACCTACCCGTCCGTCTTCCGGATTGGTAAAATTGGAGTCATCCGTCACATGGTCTTCCTCATAGTCAGAGATAATAACCCGGACCACATGGCTCAGATCGCCATCCTCCCCTTCGACCAAAGAAGCATAAAAAGACTTCAGTTCCGTGCCTTTTCCATCCAACTGCATTATTAAGGTCAGTACATCGTTCCGAGTAAGAACTGGAAGTTCTTCCGGATCATAAGCATAATCCGTGTCACCGTCATTCAGATAAATCCCCAGCACACTTATCAGTGGCGTATCATCCGCATCCGAATCTGTGCAGCCCGAAAGCCCAATGACCGTGAACAGACTCAGTATCAGCAATATTTTATTCATGTAACCTGTTGATTGTGATGCAAAAATAAGTATTATATTTTAAAGCGCAAAAATAGTATCTTTGCATTTCATAAAAACAACATTTATCTTATGTATCAGGAAGCTATCAGGAATTACCTTCGCCATTCTCCATACACCTCTTTATCACTCAGGTCGGTACTGTTTGATATGGATGGAGTACTGTTCAACTCCATGCCCTATCACGCGGAAGCCTGGTACCATGCCATGACTTCTCAGGGACATACATTCAGCCATAAAGAAGCTTATCTGCACGAAGGACGTACCGGCGCAGGTACGATTAATATCGTCTACAACCGTGAATACCACCGTGATGCTACTCCGGAAGAGATCCAAGCTCTTTATCAGCTCAAAACACAAGAGTTCAACAAGCACCCGCAGGCAGAGCCTCTGCCCGGTGCCCGGGAAATGCTGCAACAGGTAAAAGCGGCAGGACTGGTGCCAACGGTGGTCACCGGATCGGCACAAGATTCCCTGTTGGGTAAGCTGGAACATTTTTTTCCCGGCACATTCCGTCAGGAACTGATGGTTACCGCCTACGATGTAACGTATGGCAAACCCGATCCGGAACCTTACCTGATCGCGTTACAAAAAGGAGGACTACAAGCCAATGAGGCCATAGTCATCGAAAATGCTCCTTTGGGAGTGGAATCTGCTCACCGGGCCGGGATATTTACCATAGCTGTAAACACGGGTCCTCTGGAAGACCGGATACTATTGGATGCGGGTGCGGATCTGTTGTTCCCTTCCATGCAAGCGTTGTGTAACCAATGGCTTACGCTTCATAAAGAATTGAAAAATACAAGTATATAAAAAGGGAATATTCAAATAAAAGGCTATTATAAATAATATAAATTTTAAATAGTCTAATTTTTCGGGGTCACTTCATAAAACGAAGCCCCCTTACAATGACACCACACAGCGATATCAAGCAACAATATATTGCTTATGCCAGAGTTATATTTATACAGAGAGGCTTAAAAAGTGCTGATCTGTTGACTTTATGGTTCGTAACCCTCGTAGTAGTAAGATTGAACAATGCTTTTGAATATTACTTCCCGGTCATCTATGCGGTCAGTTAGCGCTGATTGCAACAGGGCGCGTAATTCGAGGTCGTTTATAGGGCTTCTTTCCATTGCCTGTAAGTATAATGCTTTGTCCACCCGTTGCCAGTCCACAACTTTACACAGGTTCTTTTTAAGCATCATATCGAGCCAAATACGCATAGTACGTCCGTTACCCTCCATAAACGGATGAGCAATATTCATCTCTACGTACTTTGCTATAATCTCTTCAAATGTCGTTTCTGGCATCTTGTCTATTACAGGTAGTATTACCTCCAAATACAAGCAGTTTGCAAAGCGAAAGTTCCCCTTTGAAATATTCACAGTTCGTACCTTTCCGGCAAAGTGATACAATCCATCAAATAAATAATGGTGTATGTCACATAGCCCTTTTGTTATCCCTACTTCGATGCGGTCTATATCTCCGGTAGCAAATAAGGCATTGGCTTTTTCAAGACTTAGCTTGTCTATTTCGTTTGTATTCATAATTAGTTAGCTTTATTGGTAATACTCCTTTCCCCGGATATTCTTGTGAACTGGGATCACGCCGTTACCTCTGATCTTTTCTACAACCTTTTCCAGCTCTTTCAGGGTAGAGGCTCTGTAAAAGTCTCCTTTGTGCTGGATCAAGGCGTTCAATTCTTCTTTGCTGGTGCTCTCCGTGAATAGCTCCTATAGTTCCACACCCAGGGCGGATGCTATCTTTTGGAGGGTCTCAACTGTAGGGTTGCCATTGATATTTCGGGTTAAAGTGTCACGTGTTATACCAAGTTTTTCTGCAAGATCTTGCATACTATAACCTTTCTTCTTTATTAACTCCTTTACTCTCATGTTCATACTAATATCGTATTAATGTATGCAAATGTAGTATTCGAGTTTATTTTACTACATCATAATGTCATTAATTAAAGTTAATGACGTGTTTTGATGTCGTTTTACATTTGTTAATACGACATTTCAATATATCTTTATAATACAAGAAAACAACATCAAAATATCGCAAATTATGAAAGCAACAACATTCAACAAAGTATCAATTATGAGAACAGCATGAGGATTTTTCTGCAACAACAACGTGTAGAGTCTTATTTACTCTGACGACTATTATACCTCCGAAGAACATTATATTACGATAAACAAAGATAAGGCCAGAGACACAGCCTAGCGGATATAAGAACTTTTTGAGACGGCCAAAAGGATGATCCGGTTAAGTGATTTGTCGGAAAACATGAACAAGTGCACCAAGGAGATCGAATATTTATATGATGGATACAGCATGAGGGGCAGACACCCGAAGCCGGAAAGGATTGAAAGCCAATAAGAGCGAAGCGGGGACCAGCCTCCGCTTTTTACATACATATGGCAGCAATTCCTTTAAAATAGTTTTAATAATATTACAATAGATCAAAAATATTCTTGCTTTATCTGATGATTTAACTAATCAACTACACGACAAAGGAATCATATAAAGGAACATCAGATGAACAGCCCATAAAAACTTTTAATCTTAATGATAATGCATATGTTGTGCAACACCTTAAAATATAAAACCGCAAACAATTATACATCAACTATTTGCGGTTTATTTTTACTCATATTGGTGACCCCGGTGCGATTCAAACGCACGACCTTCAGAACCGGAATCTGACGCTCTATTCACTAAGCTACGGAGCCATTTGCGACGACAAAATTAGAAAAAAACTTCGGAACTACCTAAAGATTTTATATTTTTATCACAGCTTAGGTTGAATTCGATAAAGCGGAATGTTATTTTGAAAACAATATCCCTGATCAGGAAACAAAATGATTGCATTTTAACCAAAAACGGATACAATGATAAATATTATTCCTATCTTTGTCGATCAAAAACATATCATAACCGTATATGAGCTATCTTATAAAACCTCAGAATTATAAACCTTTACTTGATCTGAAACAGACCGAGCTGGGAATCAAACAGATCAAAGATTTTTTTCAACTGAACCTCTCTTCAGAACTGAGACTGAGAAGAGTGACTGCCCCCCTTTTTGTTCTGAAAGGGATGGGGATCAACGATGATCTGAATGGGGTAGAACGCGCTGTTTCTTTCCCGATCAAAGACCTTAACGACGCGCAGGCCGAAGTGGTACATTCTCTGGCCAAATGGAAAAGACTGACGTTGGCAGATTATGGCATAGAAACCGGATACGGGATCTATACGGATATGAATGCGATACGATCGGACGAGACCCTGGGCAACCTGCACTCTTTGTATGTAGACCAATGGGACTGGGAACGGGTGATCACCGCGGAAGAACGTAATATCGATTTCCTGAAAGAGATCGTCAAACGCATCTATGCCGCCATGACGCGCACGGAATATATGGTATACGAAAGTTATCCGCAGATCCGTCCCTGCCTGCCGCAGGAACTCCATTTCATTCATGCGGAGGAACTATTGCAACTCTATCCGGATATGGAACCCAAATGCCGGGAAAATGAGATAGCTAAAAAATACGGAGCCGTATTTATCATAGGTATCGGCTGCAAACTCAGCGATGGTAAAAAACACGACGGACGCGCTCCGGACTACGACGATTATACCACGGAAGGAATGAACGGACTGCCCGGACTGAATGGTGACCTGCTGGTATGGAACGATGTGCTCCAACGGGCTGTGGAACTGTCATCCATGGGTATACGTGTAGATAAAGAAGCATTGCAAAGACAACTGAAAGAAGAAAACGAAGAACAAAGACTGGATCTCTATTTCCACAAGAGGCTGATGGAAGATAGCCTCCCCCTCTCCATCGGAGGTGGTATCGGACAATCCAGGCTTTGTATGTTCTATCTGCGCAAAGCCCACATCGGAGAGATCCAGGCAAGCATATGGCCGGAAGAGATGCGGGAAGAGTGCAAGACATTGAATATACACCTTATCTGATTGAGTATGAATGTACAGATTGAAGAGAGCTGGAAACAACGTTTACAGCCGGAATTTGAAAAAGACTACTTCCGCCAGCTGACAGAGTTTGTCAGATATGAGTACACACATTATCAGGTTTTTCCTCCGGGAAAACTGATATTCAATGCTTTTAATCTGTGTCCTTTCGACCAGGTGAAAGTAGTGATCATCGGTCAGGACCCATATCACGGCCCCGGACAAGCACACGGACTCTGTTTCTCGGTGAACGACGGGATTCCTTTTCCACCCTCTCTGGTGAATATTTTTAAAGAGATCAAAAGCGACCTGGGTATTGATCCTCCCACTACCGGCAATCTGACCCGCTGGGCAGAACAGGGCGTACTGCTGCTCAATGCGACACTCACAGTACGCGCCCACCAGGCCGGTTCTCACCAACGCAAAGGATGGGAGACTTTTACAGATGCTGCTATCCATGTATTGGCAGAAGAGAAAGAAAACCTGGTGTTCATTCTGTGGGGATCGTACGCGCAAAAGAAAGGGGCTTTTATCGACAGGAACAAGCACCTGATACTTACATCGGCACATCCTTCTCCCCTGTCTGCACACAATGGGTTCTTCGGCAACGGACACTTCAGTAAAACAAATGAGTATCTCAAAGCACATGGCCAGAAAGAGATCCGGTGGTAAAGAGATAATTTATGGTAAGAACAGAAGGGCTGACTATTTCGATATCAGTCCTTTTTTTATTTCACTTAGTCTGGAAGAGCGGTCCTAAGAGCGCTACTTAAATACGTCTGACAAAGAGTGTGTCCGGAGTATAAAAATATACGTGAGGCTTATCATTCTATAAAAATAATTCAAAAGTAGCAGAAGAAACAGAGTTTCCAACCCGCCAGAATCACATCTGAAAAATGGACCAGTCCCGGTAACCATTTTTTCAATTTGGTAACCAATTCTATCCGGTTTGGTTACTATTAGACCAACCGCTGTCGCAGAGAGAATATTCGAACACGGCACATTCAATCTCTGAATGTCCTGAAATCAGATCATTGATAAAAAAAGGCAGCATCAATACCACTGAATATTGCTCTGTGTCTGACTACGCTGTTCCCACTTCAGGTCCTGCAAAATGCTGGCACTTGCCCGGATGGTGAAATTGTAATACTTCCACTGTCCGAATGGAGATATACTGGCTGTCATTGTCCAGCAATGCAAGTCGCGGGAAATACCGCAAGAGGTTTGTGTGATCTGTTTGGCATCGAAGTCGTATCCACCGCTGAAACTACATGACCAGTTGCTGGAAAGTTTGATGTTACCACTCATACTCAGGTTGTGAGTATACCGATAGGGATATCGCATGGTCTTCGGATTGATCTCGGCCGAAGTATTTTCGCGGATGTTGAAAGAATAATTGAAGTTCAGGGACCAGGGCATTTTAAACACCTGATAACCATCGGAGTCTGCCTGGGCTCTTTCCACGCGTTTGGTAAGCCCTGTCAGGCCTTCATCTTCTCCGGACTCCTCTTCTCCGGAAGAGGGTGGCGGACCGTCATCCGCATCGTCCTTGTCTTTTTTGCCAAACCACTTCCGGAACGTATCGTTGTTGAAGTTGTAATTAAAAGAAGAACCCCAGCCCGAAAAACGTCCGAAACGTCCGTACGACCACTCCGTGCGGTTGCCCACCACTACACGCCCTGTATTTTCATCAAATTGATAAGCATAGGTTGCGAAAGTGGAGTTCATACTCAGTGTATAATTCTTGGTTAGCTTCATACGCAACCTCAACGACAGGTCGCTCCAATGCTTTTCCTTCACAGCCGTATTGTAAGAGAGACTACCTCCCAGTTCATCGATCAGACTGACCTTCTTATACCCGGTGGTATCTTTTTTGGATTTGAACTTCATTTCAAAGTTATTGGAAATATCCAGAGATATGGTCCCACTCCTCCCCTGCCCGGGTACACTGAAAGTCTGACCTGCATACGGAGAGTAGGACACCGTATCTCTTTTACCTGTAGTCAGATTGTCATATTCGTAGGTTTGCCAATACCCATAACGGGATGCTCCGAAGTCCGGAGCGGCACTGATAGAGAGCTGAGGAGTGAACACATGCCGGATCTGTATCTCTTTCTCTTTGGCAAACAGAGGTTTGTACATACCATACAATTTGGTTCCTAACGAGAGACTCGCATTGTAATTATAGACCCGATGAAATCCATACACCGTATCCTTTACCTCTTCGTAGAGATCCGGATCCCAGTCTCGCATCACCTTACGTGTATACCAACGTTCGGTGTAGTTGACCGATGGAGTCAGGTTGAAGTAATTGAACAAAGTGAACGTCGCGCTGACCGGTACATTGTGATTCATCGCGTTTTCCCAATCTTTCAGCAGACTGGATTTGAACAACTGATCGTCTTTGGTCTTGATGCTGTTGGTCAGACGACCGGTATAGCGTATGGAGATCTTCTCGTACCAACGATCGGAACCCACCGCGTTCTTGCGTCTGAACGGATAGATCTGGCTCAGGGAGATATTCAGGTCGGGCAACGTCACAGCGATGGAAGAATCGCGCATGGTCTGTGCGATATTAGCCGTACCCGAAAGGGTCAGCTTCTGGTCCGGAAAACTACGGGAATAACTCACACTGGATGTCTTTGTATTCTGAGTCATCAACTGCGAGTTGTAGAGGTTATTCACATTGGTACGCTCGTAACTGCTGGTAGCAAAATTCACACTGGCCGAGAAAGTACTGTTGGGACTGGCCTTTGCATCCTGACGATGGCTCCATACCACTTTGAAGTCTTTGGCCACTGAATAGTCAGGAAGGTTCTTCTCACCCAGTTTGGTGATCTGATAACTGGCCTGTAGCGCGCCGGAATATTTATAACGACGGTTGTAATTCGATTCTACCCCCAGCGACCACGAACCTTTGGTAAAGATATCTCCAATCACTTTCAGGTCCATCATGTCACTGATCGCGAAATAATACCCTCCATTGGTGAGTCCGAAACCACGGCTCGAATCATCCATGTAAGAGGGCATGATAAATCCGGAAGAGTAACTGCTGGAAAACGGAAAGAAGAAAAACGGGACTGCGATCGGAAGCGGAACATCCTCCACCACCAGATAGGCCGGACCGGTAACTACGTTCTTCTTCGGACGCACCTTGGCACGGGTCAGCTGGAGATAAAAGTGCGGATGATCGTGATGGTCGCAAGTGGTATACCTACCGTTCAGCATATACAATTCGTCTCCCTCTCCTTTCTTGGCATCCCGGCCTGTTACATAGCCTTCTCCCTGTTGGGTAACCACATTGTTGATAAACCCCTTTTTGGACTTGAAATTGTATCGGATGGTCTTGGTCTCATACGGAGTATCACCGTCGGTAAATATCGGTGAGCCTTGTAATACCCCCAGAGAGTCGGTAACACCACGGGCAAAGACCGTACTGCTGTCGAGATTCATGGTGATGATCTCCGCCTTCAATTCGATGGATTCATAATTTACCTGGCTGTCACCATACAAATGCGCAAATCCGCCCTGCAAAAAAACAATAGAGTCTGTTGCTTCGTAGATCACCGGCGCATCTAACGGTTGTTTTTTCTGTACCGGTTCTATAACCAGCAGACTGTCACTGCCCAATGTATCTACCGTCAATGTATCCTGCCGCAAACTATCCAACGGTACGGAAGAGGGTACATTCAAAGAATCAAGAGTAAGGGAATCGGTGTTCAATGCCTGTCTGTTGCGACGCTGAGCTACGGCGTTCTCAGGAAGCACAAATAAAACAAACAAAAATAAGAATGATATGATCGTATTTGCTTTCAATCGAGGCATCAACTATTTGTTTACGCTTGGAGGCACAAAAGTACACATTCTTCCTAAAATAGTGGAACGAACGAGCTATTTTAATTATTTTTAGAGGCTACAAAAAACATTCGCACCACTTATCAAAACGTCTTGCTCCTTCTTCCCCGTGCTTAGCTACACTCCTACGGGCAGCCTCTACACTTTTCTCTTCTTCCGGACGGGTTTTGGAAAAAAACTTATCCGCGAAACAGATCACCTGTTCTTCCATACTGACGGGAAGCATATCCCGGAGAGGCAAAGGCAATTTACGGTCTATGATCTCTGTCAATGCAATACCTGCTCCGGTGTGTCGCTCACAGACCCACGCATGCCGCGGCAGTCCCACTTCCCGCAACAGATCGGCACCCAGATAACCGTGACAGATATAGGGCAGCTCTCCATAACATTGTAAGTCGGGAGCATGGGTACGGAAAATGCCAATATCATGCAACATGGCCGCTTCTTCCAGGAAGTTCAGATCCAGCTCAAGCTCCGGATGTTTCCCGGCGATCCACAAGGCTTTGTCTGCCACCGAACGGCTATGGCTTATCAATACAGAGCGGAGAAAAGGAGTCTGCTCTTTATAGAAATGATCTATCCATACACTGGTATCCATGCGAAAAAGAAAGTTGTATTACTGGTCTGAATTCCGTACTTTTGCAACATATAGGATACACCTTAGTATTAAGTGAAGTAATCTTCGCTCTGCATTCGGTTTATGCTATATCCGTGCAATATTACAAAAAATATACAGTGAATCAAACCTCTGTCTACAGATTTTCAACTTTTATCTATGAAACATCTTCTTCTACTCTGGCTTTTCTTTTCAGCCTATCTCACCGCTTTGCCTCTCTCTGCCCAACAAGTAGTCACAGGCGCGGAACGTACCTCGGAATATCTTCCCCTGTTGGAAGGGAAGCGCATTGGCCTGGTTGTTAATCATACCTCCATTGTCGGAAAAGAACACACTCACCTGTTAGATACACTTCTCTTGTCAGGGATAGAGGTAAAAGCAGTGTTTGCTCCGGAACATGGGTTCCGGGGAGATGCCGATGCCGGAGAGATCATTCGGAACGGAAAAGATACGCGGACAGGGATCCCGATCATTTCTCTGTATGGGGACAACAAAAAACCAACCGCCCGGCAGATGGAGACCATAGATGTGATGGTCTTCGATATCCAGGATGTAGGAGCACGTTTCTACACCTACATAAGCACCATGTATTATGTGATGGAAGTTTGTGCGGAACACGGGAAACAGATGATCGTTCTCGATCGTCCCAACCCTTGTGATTATGTGCAAGGCCCTGTACTGAAACCTGCTTACAAAAGTTTTGTAGGGATTGTACCCCTACCTGTATTGCATGGATGTACAGTGGGCGAACTGGCCCGGATGTTCAACGGAGAGCGATGGATCAGCCCAACGAAAGACGGATGCGACCTCACAGTGATCCCCGTGCAGGGTTGGGTACACGGACAACCCTATTCGCTGCCGGTAAAGCCCTCTCCCAACCTGCCCAACGATCAATCCATCCGTTTGTATCCTTCGCTGTGTCTGTTCGAAGCCACGCGCGTCAGTGTAGGAAGAGGTACTACCTTCCCTTTTCAGGTAGTGGGAGCACCGGACAAAAAATACGGAGAGTTCCGTTTCACCCCGCGTTCACTACCGGGATTCGACAAAAACCCCATGCACAAAGACCAGCTATGTTACGGTACCGACCTGAGAGAAGAAGAACTACATACGGGATTCACCTTGCGCTATTTCCTGGATTTTTATCAGCGTTCGGGCCAGGGAGCCCATTTCTTTTCCCGTGCCCAATGGTTCGACTTGCTGATGGGAACCGATCAGGTACGCAAAGAGATACTGGCCGGCAAAACGGAAACAGAAATCGCCGCAGGGTGGGAGGAAGAATTGAATGAGTATAAGAAAATGCGTGCTGTCTATCTTCTCTATCGCTGAACGGACCAACTCCGGAAAAATCATTTTTTCGGCGACTCACGTCTGCGCTTTTTCCACAACTGCCAGGAGTTGATCATGTTCTGCCACAACACATAGGCCCCCGGCCCCACCGCAGACAAGGGTTGGAGGTAAGCGTGTGCCATCCAGATCGCAAGGATCGTATTTTTCTGTCCCAATGCCTGCCCGCCACTGATGCGTTCGCCCCAGACCTCACCAAGATTTTTCCCGATAAAGAACTGTACCACACAACATACCAACGCGGCCAGAGCAATCACTAACTTTATTTTTCCATCTGTAGGATCATTCAATAAAGGAGACAACGTCTGCGCGGTAACGATAGACAGCGAAAATGCCCAGAGATAAAAAGCCACATCCTGCAGATCGGCAATGCGCTGATGCAACCGGGGCATCAATGCTTTCAGAGCAAACGCAACCAGAAACGGCAGGATAAGTAAAGGGAATACCCTACTCAGGATCAATCCGAAAGACTTCCAGAAGTCCATGTCCGGATGATATTCGACCAGCGGAAAAAGTACAGGTACGATCAGAGCAGCCATGATATTGCTCAATAAAGTATACGTAGTGAGAGTAGCCGCGTTGCCTCCCAACTTAGAGGTGATCACTGCGGCGGCAGTGGCCGTAGGACACAGGATACAGACCATGACTGCTTCGGCCACGATCTTGTTCATCCGGTAAAGCAGGAAATATCCACCTATCGCGCCTGCTACCTGAATGAATAAAAGCCAGCCATGCAACGGTTTGGGTTTCAGTTCCGAAAAAGACATCTTACAAAACGTCACAAAGAGCATCACAAAAAGCAGGTAAGGAGTCAGAAAGGAGAGATGAATAAGTACAGGATAGCCTATGGCCCCTACGAGCATAGCTACAGGTAATGCCCAGTTTTTCAGGAATCTCAACATGAAGCAGTCATTTATTTTTTGCAAAGTAACGCCGAATAGTGGAATAATGTTACCTTTGGCGCGTATTTTTTTATTAAAAACTTTATTTTAAACATGAAAGAAAACAAGTGTACCACACAGGGCGCGTTTCGCTGGAAACAGTTCAATCGCAAGGGTTACGCTGTGTTCTGCAGTTTGAAAAAGGAATTCCAGATCGGAGTATTGGCGTTCTCTACGCTGACCTTCGTGAACATGGAATCTGTCTCCGCACAAAACGAGACCCCTGTTCAACTAAAGAACTACGAACTCGAAGAGATTGAAGTGACCGGCACCCGTGTCCCGCTGACCGAACTGGAGTCGGCAAAAATGGTGACTGTACTTTCGCGCGCGGATATTCAGGCGGCGGCGGTACAAAGTATCAACGATCTTCTCAAATACGCCGTCGGGGTCGACGTCCGGCAACGTGGCGAATTTGGAGTACAAACAGACATCTCCGTCCGCGGAGGTACTTTCGACCAGGTCACTCTCCTGCTCAACGGGGTAAACATCACCAATCCTCAGACTGGCCACCATACGGCCGACCTCCCCGTCTCTCTCAACGACATCGAACGCATTGAAATCATCGAAGGTCCCGCGGCCAGGGTATTCGGGACTTCTGCCTTCACCGGTGCCATCAACATCATTACCCGAAGGGATACAGAAAATCAGGGCAGTATACATCTGACAACAGGCGGATATGGTTTGCTCGGAGGAGGAGGAAGAGTCAACTACGTGACACATTCTTTCGCTCAGCAGGCTTCCGGAAGTTACAACCGCAGCGACGGAGCAACGAAGAACAGTGATTTCAGCATCGGAAGAGCCTATTACCAGGGGACATATACCTCTCCTCAGGCAGACATTCACTGGCAATTCGGCTTCAGCGACCAGAAATTCGGTGCCAATACTTTCTATACACCTAAGTACAACAACCAATATGAAGAACTCAGGCGCTACCTGATCTCCGTACGGGCAGAGAGCAAAGGGTGGCTTCATCTGACCCCGACCATCTACTGGCAACGTTCGCAGGATCATTACCAACTGATAAGGGCAGACAACTTTGGCGAGAATTTTCATAGGAATGATGTTTTCGGAGCCAATCTGAATGCCTACTTTACTTCTATCTTAGGAAAAACCGCTTTCGGTACCGAGATACGCAACGAAGGTATACTGAGTACCAACCTGGGCAAACCTTTAGAAGAAGAACACTATGTAAAAGTGGCCGGAAAAGATCGCTATTTCGACAAAAGGGACAATCGCACCAACATCAGTTACTACGTAGAACATAATCTTCTGCTGGAAAAGTGGACCCTTTCACTGGGGATACTGGCAAACATGAATACAGCCCTGGGAAACGGATACCGTTATTATCCGGGAGTGGACGTGTCATTCAGGCCCAAAGACCAATGGAAGTTATATGCTTCCTGGAATAAGGCGCTACGTATGCCGACTTTCACCGACCTGTATTACCAGAGTGAGACTTTACAAGGAAATGTCGGGCTCAGGCCGGAAGAGACACAGGCTGTTACTTTAGGTAGTACCTATCGCACACACTTTTTCCGTACGGATGTGAGTCTCTTCTATCACCGTGGAAAGAATATGATCGACTGGGTCCAGTATAAACCTGACGATAAATTCCACTCCAGAAATTTCAAATTAGATAATATGGGAGCAGAACTGAATACGGAAATAAGATTCCGGCAGATATTCCGGGAAAATTTCCTATTCGATAATTTACAGATAAGTTATGGATACATCCACCAGAAACGCCACGATGATGTAGAATTCTATCGCTCCAACTACGCGTTCCAGTATCTGAAACATAAATTTATTGCCAGGCTCAATCACCGGGTATGGAGACAACTGAGTGGAAGCTGGAGTTTGCGCTGGCAAAACCGCATGGGAGGATACGACAAGTATGAAGAGAACGGGAACTCTTCGGGAACACTCACCCCCTACCCTTCTTACGCACTGGTAGATCTGAAGGTGCACTGGGATACAGAAAAAATAAAGATCTTTGCGGAAGCGAACAATCTTCTCAACCGTTCGTACTACGATTTCGGTGATATACCTCAGGCAGGATTCTGGTTCCGCGCAGGAGTAAATTATACCTTCTCTTTCTGATCGCCCGGCAGATAGATACATACCTCCTTTGCCTGTAACATTCAGCATACAGACAAAGGAGGTTTTACGAGAACCTGTCTGATTTTTCGGTTCGTCCTGATCC
Organism: Bacteroides sp.; assembly: GCA_021202275.1. Taxonomy (GTDB): domain Bacteria; phylum Bacteroidota; class Bacteroidia; order Bacteroidales; family Bacteroidaceae; genus Bacteroides. The sequence goes on along the minus strand of JAJQDI010000026.1, from coordinate 201,542 downwards.
TCCGTTTCACGACTCATTTATCCATAAGTCTTTCTGATCCTATCCATCTTTGATCGACTTTGTACATCGTGATGTCAGCCATGCTGATTTTCGACGGATTTTACCGACCGCCTGGTTGACTACGCCGATCTTCGATTGACTTTGTCGACCGTTGGTTCAGGAATACAAAGAATCTGATATATATTAACAGTATGTAACTCCAATCGTACATCGTAAATCCCCACATCGTAAATCCGTATATATCTTCTTCCTTCTAGAGGCAAGGAGCACCACGAAGAACCTAAAAAACACAAAACTTAACTTGAATTGTAGAGTTTTCTGTAAAAATCTGCTAAATTTGCACACAAAATGATGAGATTGAGTAAACATTTTCTTTTTATCAGACTACTCTATATCAGCCTATGGGCCTTCCTGTTAAGTGGTAGCAGCCTATGGGCAAAGGACTTTGTAGTCGTTATTGATCCCGGACACGGAGGGCGTGACCCGGGAGCAGTAGGAAAAATATCCAAAGAAAAAGACATCAATCTGAAAGTGGCACTGAAAGTCGGTGATCTGATCCAAAAGAACTGCAAAGACGTAAAAGTGATCTATACCCGGAGTACAGATGTATTTGTGGCATTGGACCGAAGGGCACAGATCGCAAACAATGCCAAAGCCGATCTGTTCATATCTATACATACAGACGCGGCATCCGGCTCTAAAACAGTCAAAGGGGTCTCTACGTGGACGTTAGGATTGGCCCGGTCAGACGCGAACCTGGAGGTTGCCAAACGAGAAAATTCGGTGATCCTGTATGAAAGTGATTACCAGACGCGCTATGCCGGTTTCAATCCGAATTCCGCGGAATCCTACATCATTTTTGAATTTATGCAGGACAAGTACATGGAACAAAGCGTGCATCTGGCCTCGTTGATGCAGAAAGAATTCAAGACAACCTGCAAACGGGTCGACCGGGGTGTGCATCAGGCTGGATTCCTTGTACTCAAAGCCAGTGCCATGCCAAGCATCCTGATCGAACTGGGTTTCATCTCTACCCCGGAAGAAGAGCGGTATCTGAACAGTGAACAAGGAATGAACAACCTGGCAAATGGTATCTATCGCGGATTTCTGCAATACAAAAAAGAACAGGAGTTGCGTCTGACAGGAGTGAGTCAGATCGTCATACCACCTGCCGCATCAGAACCGGTATCTGCCGCCCCTCCACAAACGGCAGCCACTACTTCACAGAATATCTCTTCCCACTCCGATGAAGAGATTGTATTCAAGGTACAGATACTTAGTGCCAATCGCCTGCTACCGGCAAACGATAAAAGTTTCAAAGGTCTGAAAGGTATAGATCACTATAAAGAAGGAAGTACCTACAAATACACCTACGGAGCTTCGACCGATTACAACCAGATACAACAAACCCGTCGATCCATTTCCGCGCAATTCAAAGACGCGTTCGTGATCGCATTCCGGGGAGATACCAAAATGGATGTAAAAGAAGCTATTGAGATCTTCAAAAAACAAAATAAAAAATAGTCTGCAAAAAATAGAATCATGAAATATTTTACCAAAGAAGTTAAGATCGGACTCACAGGCATTCTTGCATTGTGTCTGTTGGTATATGGTATCAACTGGTTGAAAGGAATACACCTGTTCAAACCTTCTACCTATTATTATGTACATTTCAGCAACATCAACGGCCTCACCAAATCCAGTCCGGTATTCAGCGACGGATTCCGTGTAGGTATTGTGCGCGATATGCACTACGACTATACCAAACCCGGCAACATCACAGTAGAAATAGAACTGGATACGGAAATAAAGATACCCAAAGGCAGTCAGGCCCAACTGGAAGCAGAGATATTGGGAGGAGTACGTATGAATCTGCTGTTAGAGAGAAGCAATACATACGATTTTTATCAGGTCGGAGACACTTTACCCGGCAACCTGTCGTTCGGTATTATGGAAACGGTGGCTACGCTTATGCCACAACTGGATAGTATGCTGCCCAAGCTGGATTCCATACTTGGGTCTTTGAACCAGATCCTTACTGATCCGGCTATTCCGGCCACCTTTCGTTCAATGGAAACCACCACAGCCAACCTGGCAGCAACCAGCAACCAACTCCGTATCCTTATGAACAGAGATATCCCCGAGCTGACAGGAAAACTGAACCGCATCGGAGACAATTTCATAGCGGTGAGCGATCAGTTGAAAGATCTGGACTATCAATCCACTTTCGAACAGGTAGAACAGACACTGACCAATGTCAAATTGCTCACGGATAAATTGAACAGAAAAGACAATACAATCGGATTGCTATTGAACGATCCGGATTTTTATAACAACCTGAATGCGACTACAGCCAACGCGGCCAGCTTACTGGAAGACCTGCAGACCAACCCGAAACGATACGTTCATTTCTCCTTATTCGGAAGAAAATAAAAATCGTTAAGCCTGGTAATTTAGATTTTATCCAAATAACAGAGAGAATTAAAAAAACCTCTGGGTACCTTCCGCTAAGTGAAAATAAAAGTTATAAACGAAACAAATAAAAAAGAAAAATCAGGGCTCACCCGATTTTAAGAGATTGATAGACAAGACAAAAGAAAATTGTTCAAACAGCAAAATCAACGAAAAAACACAAGTTCAGATAAGTCTCTGAAACTAAAACACTTATTTTTCCTGAATAATATCCAAGGAATTGTTCATTTGTTTTTTTAAAATTTCATTCTCAATTTTGCATTGGTAGAAGTTTTATTTAATTTATAATGTTTTTTAGCCCATATGACTGAATCTGATCATGTCAGGTTATGGAACCGCTGTCTTGAAATCATTAGAGATAATGTTCCCGAATCGACATACAAAACCTGGTTCGTCCCTATTGTTCCGTTGAATTTTAAGGACAAAACTTTGATCGTACAGGTCCCCAGCCAGTTCTTCTATGAATTCTTAGAAGACAAGTTTGTGGATCTGCTGCGCCATACCTTATATAAGGTGATGGGAGAAGGCACCCGGTTGATGTATAACGTCATGGTGGATAAAAGTTCCAGTACGACAGTAAACCTGGAAGCGACCAACCGCTCTACTGCCGTTTCTCCTAAACCGATAGTTCCCAGAGGCAACAAAGCTCCTTATCTCTTACAGGCTCCGGCTGTACAGGACCTGGATTCACACCTGAATCCGGACTATAATTTTGAGAACTTCATTGAAGGATACAGCAACAAGCTTTCACGCAGTGTGGCAGAAGCCGTGGCACAGAATCCGGCCAAGACCGTATTCAATCCACTGTTCCTGCACGGATCTTCGGGAGTGGGGAAAACCCATCTGGCAAACGCCATCGGCACACGGATCAAAGAGCGTTTTCCGGAGAAAAGAGTACTGTATGTATCCGCACACCTTTTTCAGGTACAGTATACCGATTCGGTACGTAACAATACCACCAACGATTTCATCAATTTCTATCAGACAATTGATGTATTGATCATTGATGATATACAGGAGTTCGCGGGTGTTACCAAGACACAGAATACCTTCTTTCATATATTCAACCACCTTCACCAGAACGGAAGGCAACTGATCCTGACCTCTGACCGGCCGCCGGTATTGTTGCAGGGAATGGAGGAGAGACTACTGACCCGTTTCAAATGGGGAATGGTAGCCGAACTGGAAAAACCTACGGTAGAACTCCGGAAAAACATCCTGAAGAACAAGATCAACCGCGATGGATTGGACTTTCCGCCGGAAGTGATCGAATACATTGCGCAGAATGTAAATGAAAGTGTACGCGATCTGGAAGGTATTGTGATCTCGATCATGGCACACTCCACGATCTACAACAAGGACATAGACCTGGATCTGGCACAACGGATCGTACGCAAAGTAGTACACAGCGAGAACAGGACCATCACCATCGATAAGATCCTGGAAACAGTCTGCAAACACTTTGATCTGGAACCGGCGGCGATCCATACCAAATCCCGTAAAAGAGAGGTGGTACAAGCGCGTCAGGTAGCTATGTTCCTGGCCAAAAACCATACAGATTTCTCAACGTCCAAAATAGGGAAATTCATCGGTAACAAAGACCACGCGACCGTATTACATGCATGCAAGACTGTAAAAGGTCAATGCGATGTAGATAAGAATTTCCGCAATGATATAGAACACATTGAGGGTATACTCAAGAAAAGATAAACAACTTCCGATTTATTTCAGGAAAGAAAAACCGGAAAAGCAGGAATGTATCCATGGCTTTTCCGGTTTTTTATTTTTCACTACTCCGTAACAGAGTATATACATTTAAGTTTATCTTCAGTTACGTAAAAGGCATCCTTTTTCTTTTTCAGCGATAACTTCTCCTGCTTACAGAAATTTCTGCTTTTTCAGGATCTCCAGCAGATTGGCCGACAATGCCTCATTCACACGTTTTGTATAACGCACATCCGTAAACACCTGCGCCAGGGTCTCTTTTTTATTTTCCGCCACATATTGTTTGTTTTCCGGCAGAGATTCCTTCGTATGATACAACCGGTCTATATCTTCCGGAGAAAAAGAATGGTAATGCTCGGTATGCACTACAGCTTCCAGAGGCAACCGGTCTACCTGAGCCGGATGCTCATCCGGATAGCCCAGGGTAACAGTGATCACCGGAAATACCAGTTCGGGCAATCCCAGCACATCAATGATCTGCTGAGGATTATAAATAGCAGTTCCCAGGTAACAGGTTCCTAAGCCGGCCTCTTCAGCCAATGTACAAAACGTCTGAGCCACCAGTAAAGCATCTGTTGCGGCATTCAGGAAAGACAGGAGATTGTCGTAGCCCGGCTCCGCGTTCCTTTCCCGGCACCACTGGCTGAAACGGTGGAAATCTGTACAGAAAGTAAGTACAACAGATGCCTGTTTCACCATCGGTTGGTTGAAATGAGCAGGAGCCAGTTTCTCTTTCATGCCAGCGTCGCGGGTTACTACAATACTATATACCTGCATATTCCCCACCGTAGCCGTACGACAGGAAGTTTCAAGCAAATCATTTAACAAGTCTTCGGAAATATCTTTTTGAAGGTACTTCCGTACTGTTCTACGTTCTTTTACGGATTCAAACATCGTTTTTATTTGCAAAGATAACACAAAGTATGACTATTTTGTCAAATCCATCTTATATTTTAATTTTCAGAAAAGAAAATTTTACCACTGAAAACAAAAAGATTATATTTTAATAATCAACGAATTAACTAATAAAAATGGAAAACTTGATAGTTGTTGATAAATTATATGATTTTTATTTTGATATAATAGAAAACCTTTTTAGTTTTGCAGCAACATTTGAAATGAAATATTCCTTCTACCAGAATTTCACATTCAATAACTAAATCTAAAGCAAAAAATATCGTGGAACCAGCAACGTATTCTTACGAAGAAGCATTTAAAGAATCTTTACAATACTTCCAGGGCGACGAGCTCGCCGCACGCGTGTGGGTCAACAAATACGCCGTCAAAGATTCTTTCGGAAATATTTATGAAAAGTCTCCGGAAGACATGCATTGGCGCATTGCCAATGAAGTAGCGCGCATCGAAGCGAAGTACGCAAATCCACTTACCCCCCAGGAATTATTTGAACTGCTGGACCATTTCAAATACATTGTTCCGCAAGGGAGCCCGATGACAGGTATCGGAAACAATTACCAGATCGCTTCCCTCTCCAACTGTTTCGTGATCGGTATGGAAGGTGAGGCAGACTCCTACGGTGCCATCATTAAAGTGGATGAAGAACAAGTACAGCTCATGAAAAGACGCGGAGGTGTAGGTCACGACCTTTCACACATTCGTCCCAAAGGCTCTCCGGTGAAGAATTCCGCCCTTACCTCCACAGGACTCGTCCCTTTCATGGAACGCTATTCCAATTCTACCCGCGAAGTCGCGCAGGACGGACGGCGCGGCGCGTTGATGCTGAGCGTATCGATCAAACATCCCGACTCCGAATCCTTTATCGATGCCAAAATGACGGAGGGTAAGGTGACAGGGGCCAACGTATCCGTGAAGCTGGATGATGAATTCATGAAGGCGGCTACTGAAAACACACCCTATACACAACAATATCCGATCGATGCGGAGACCCCCATGACCTCCAAAGAGATCGATGCGGCCACTCTGTGGAAAAAGATTGTACACAATGCCTGGAAATCAGCGGAACCAGGTGTGTTGTTCTGGGATACCATCATCCGGGAATCTGTTCCCGATTGTTATGCGGATCTCGGATACAAGACCGTATCCACAAACCCGTGCGGTGAGATCCCGCTGTGTCCGTACGATTCCTGCCGCCTGCTTGCCATCAACCTGTATTCGTATGTAGTGAACCCATTCAAAGAAGACGCGTATTTCGACTTTGAACTGTTCAGCAAGCATGTCGGACTGGCTCAACGGATCATGGACGATATCATTGATCTCGAACAGGAAAAAATAGAGCAGATCCTGCAGAAGATCGACGAAGATCCGGAAGAAGAAGAGGTAAAACGCACGGAACGTATTTTGTGGGAAAAGATTTATAAGAAAACCAGTCAGGGAAGACGTACAGGTGTAGGTATTACAGCAGAAGGAGATATGCTGGCCGCGCTGGGCCTGCGCTACGGGACGGAAGAGGCTACGGATTTCTCCGAAAAAGTACACCGGACAGTGGCTCTGGCTGCCTACCGCTCTTCCGTAGAAATGGCGAAAGAACGGGGACCCTTTGCTATCTACGACACGGAAAAGGAAAAGAACAATCCGTTTATCAATCGCCTGAAAGAGGCAGATCCGGAACTCTATCAGGAAATGGCCAAATACGGTCGTCGCAACATTGCTTGCCTGACGATCGCTCCGACAGGGACCACCAGCCTGATGACACAAACCACTTCAGGTATTGAACCGGTCTTCCTGCCGGTCTACAAACGTCGCCGGAAAGTCAATCCGAACGATACACAAGTACGGGTAGATTTCGTAGACGATACCGGAGACGCTTTTGAAGAATACATTGTGTTCCACCATAAGTTCGTAACCTGGATGGAGGCCAATGGCTACGATCCGGCACGTCGATATACCCAGGAAGAGATTGATGCCCTGGTAGAGAAATCGCCCTATTACAAAGCAACTTCCAACGATGTAGACTGGCTGATGAAAGTCAAAATGCAGGGACGTATCCAGAAATGGGTAGATCATTCCATCAGTGTGACGATCAACCTGCCCAATGATGTATCCGAAGAATTGGTAAACCGCCTGTATGTAGAAGCCTGGAAATCGGGTTGCAAAGGATGTACGGTGTACCGTGACGGTTCCCGTTCGGGGGTACTGATCTCTACCAAGTCTGACAAGAAAGAGGAACTTCCTCCCTGCAAACCACCCACTGTAGTAGAAGTACGCCCGACTATTCTGGAGGCCGATGTAGTCAAATTCCAGAACAACAAGGAAAAATGGGTGGCTTTCATCGGACTCCTGGACGGAAGACCGTACGAGATATTCACGGGTCTGCAGGACGACGACGAAGGGATCCTGCTACCCAAAAGTGTCAACAGCGGATACATTATCAAAAATGTAGATGAGAATGGCAACAAACGGTACGACTTCCAGTTCAAAAACAAACGCGGATACAAAACCACCATTGAAGGACTCTCCGAAAAGTTCAACAAAGAATACTGGAACTATGCCAAGCTCATTTCCGGGGTTTTGCGTTGGAGGATGCCGATAGAGCAGGTAATCAAACTGGTAGGATCGCTGCAACTCGACAGTGAGAACATTAATACCTGGAAAAACGGTGTGGAACGCGCACTGAAAAAATACATTCAGGATGGTACGGAAGCGAAAGGAAAAAAATGTCCGAACTGTGAGAATGAAACTCTGGTCTATCAGGAAGGTTGTCTGATCTGTACTACCTGTGGGGCTTCGCGCTGCGGATAACTGCCGGCAAAGTCTGATCATACAATATCCGCATATGCGCATCAAACACGAAGAGGAGCCTTTCAAGCTCCTTTTCATGTTTAACAACATCTTGCACACAAACGTTTGCATACGATTTAAACTATTTAGCTAAAAGAGAATAAACAAATTCCTGAATAATATCTTTATACTTGCAGTAAACTGTATAGGTACAAGCTTTTAGTAATCATCAAATCTAATATATATGATCTTATCATTTCATATCGAATACCGAACCAACTGGGGAGAAGACATACGGTTGATCGGTTCGGCACCCGAGACCGGCAGCAACGACGCTTCGCACGCGTTGCCATTAACCACAGTAGATGGCATACATTGGTTGGTGGAAAAAGAATTCCGGATCACCGAGCCTGTAAAGTTTACGTATGCATACGGAGTTTTTCGCGACGGACAATTGATACGGAAAGAGTGGGACAATATCCCCCGGACTCTTTTCCTTCCCAACGATCCGAAAAAAAAGTACTATGTCTATGACAGCTGGAAGACCATACCGGAAGACCAGTACTTTTACAGTTCGGCCTTTACCGAGTCGCTGCTTGCCCATCACGAACGTTCGGAAATACCCAAATCCTATAAGAAAGGGCTTATCATCAAGGCTTATGCACCCCGCCTGACCCAGGACTATTGCCTGGCCATCTGTGGCAACCAGAAGGCGTTGGGAGACTGGGATCCCGAAAAGGCCTGTATGATGAGTGATGCATATTTCCCCGAATGGCAGGCAGAGCTGGATATCACCAAACTGACGTTCCCGCTGGAATATAAGTTTGTTCTGTACAATAAGAAAGAAAAACGGGCAGAGAGCTGGGAAGTGAACCCCAACCGTTATCTGGCTGTTCCTCAGCTCAAGCCAAACGAATCGTACATTTTGTCAGACAGATATGTTCATTTCGACCTACCCGAATGGAAAGGCGCGGGAGTAGCCATACCGGTTTTCTCACTGAGATCGGAAAACAGTTTCGGCGTAGGCGACTTCGGCGATATGAAACAGATGATCGACTGGGCAGTCAGCACCCAACAAAAAGTAGTGCAGATCTTGCCGATCAACGATACGACCATGACCGGTACATGGACCGATTCTTATCCTTACAGCAGTATTTCCATCTATGCTTTCCATCCGATGTATACGGATATCAGGCAACTGGGCAAACTGAAGGATAAAGAACGGATGAGTGAGTTCAATAAGAAACAAAAAGAACTGAATGAACTTCCCGTTATAGATTACGAAGCTGTCAACCGGACCAAATGGGAATATTTCCGTCTGATCTACGAACAGGAAGGAGAGAAAGTACTGGCATCCCCAGGCTTCCGTGAATTCTTCGTATCCAACAAAGAGTGGTTGCAGCCCTATGCGGTATTCAGTTACCTGCGCGATACGAACCATACTCCTGATTTCCGGGCATGGCCAGCCTATTCCACCTATCACGCGGAGGAGATCGAAGCACTCTGTCAACCCGGATCTCCGGCCTATGCCCAGATCGCCGTTTATTTCTACATACAATATAACCTTCATCTGCAGTTGCTCGAAGCCAGCAAATATGCCAGGGAACACGGAGTTGTGCTGAAAGGGGATATTCCCATTGGCATCAGCCGCAACAGTGTGGAAGCCTGGACAGAGCCTCACTACTTCAATCTGGACGGACAGGCCGGAGCTCCCCCCGATGATTTCTCGGTGAACGGACAGAACTGGGGACTCCCGACTTACAACTGGGATGTCATGGAGAAAGACGGATATAGCTGGTGGATGAAACGTTTCTGGAAAATGTCCGAATACTTCGATGCCTACCGGATCGACCATATTCTCGGGTTCTTCCGGATCTGGCAGATCCCGATGCACGCCGTGCATGGTCTGCTCGGACAGTTTGTTCCGGCACTTCCGATGTCTAAAGAAGAAATAGAGAGTTATGGCCTTCCTTTCCGGGAAGAATTCTACCTCAAGCCCTATATTCATGAATATTTCCTCGGACATATATTCGGTCCGCACACCGATTTCGTGAAACAGACGTTTATTGAGACCACAGATACCTGGGAAGTATACCGGATGCGTCCGGAATTCGATACGCAACGGGAAATAGAACGTTATTTCGCTGGTAAAACAGATTCGGACAGCATCTGGATAAGAGACGGTCTGTACGCATTGATCAGCAACGTTCTGTTTGTTCCTGATCACAAAGAACCAGGGAAGTATCACCCACATATCGGTGTACAACACGATTATATCTATCAGGCGCTGAACGACTGGGAAAAAGCTACCTTCAACCGTCTGTACGATCAGTATTACTATCACCGCCACAACGAGTTCTGGCGGGAACAGGCCATGAAGAAACTTCCCCAACTTACTCAATCGACCCGCATGCTCGTATGTGGAGAAGACCTGGGAATGATCCCCGATTGTGTACCCTCGGTCATGAACGATCTGCGTATCCTTAGCCTGGAGATCCAGCGGATGCCCAAAGATCCGACCCTGGCATTCGGACATACGGACCATTATCCCTATCGTTCCGTATGTACCATATCCACACATGATATGTCTACACTGAGAGGTTGGTGGGAAGAAGACTACCAGCAAACCCAGCGATACTACAATACGATGCTGGGACACTATGGAGAAGCACCGGTAGTAGCCACGCCGGAGATCTGTGAAGAGGTTGTACGCAATCACCTCTACAGCAAATCCATGCTTTGCATACTTGCCTTCCAGGATTGGCTTTCCATAGATGGAGTATGGCGCAACCCGGATGTACAGGGCGAACGTATCAATGTACCGGCCAACCCCAAATATTACTGGAGATACCGTATGCATATCACTCTGGAAGAACTGATGAAAGCCGATAGCGTGAACGAAAAGATCAGGCAGCTTATTCAACTTACAAACAGAGATCCTCAGAAATAAATTATCTTTTTTTATTTAAAAAATGCCTCTGTTCTCCCGCTATACAGGAGAAACAGAGGTTTTTTTAACTTTTCATATCCTCTACGAAAACATTTTCGTAACCTTTGTATCTACATATGACGTATCTTTGTGCCCGAAAAGAAAAGAACCATGACAGATCCATTGAACAGACGTATCGAATTTGTAGACCTTACCAAAGGTATCTGCATCATTCTTGTCGTTATGTCTCATATAGGCGGAGCATTTGACAAGCTCGACAGCCACTCCATGATCGCGGCATTCCGGATGCCGCTCTATTTTTTTATCTCCGGGTTGTTTTTCAAGTCCTATGAAGGTTTCCGGGGATTTGCCCTTCGTAAAATCAATAAGTTGCTGATCCCTTTTCTTTTTTTCTATGTAGGTGCTTTTCTGCTCAAATATGTCGTCTGGCTGGTGGCTCCGGGCACCTTCCAGCAACCGGTGAGCTGGAACGAATTGCTGCTCATCTTCCAGGGACACAGTCTGATCAAATTCAACCCTCCGATCTGGTTTCTGGTGGCCCTGTTCAACTGTAACATCCTCTTCTATCTGGTGCATTACCTGAGAAAAAGAGTCGGTCTTATGTTTTTCGCCATCCTCCTGACCGGCGCCACAGGATTCTACCTGGGAAAAAATCAGATTGTCATTCCACTCTACATAGATATTGCCATGACCGCTCTCCCTTTCTATGCCGGAGGGTTCTGGATACGCCGATACAACTTCTTCCTTTTCCCCCACCGCCTGGACAAGCTGATCCCGGTGGTGGTCATTCTCTCTGCCTGTATCCTCTATTTTTCTTCCTCTTCACCGGGAATGCGCACAAACAACTACAGCGGGAATATATTCCAATTGTATATAGCCGCATTTGCAGGGATATTTTCTATTATGCTGCTTTGCAAGAAGATCAAACACATTCCGGTGGTTTCCTATTTAGGCAGATATTCGATCATTACCCTCAGTATCCACGGCCCTATCCTGCATTTCAGCTATCCGCTGGCTACGCGCTTTCTACACAACGAATGGTTACAGGCATTCGGACTTTTGGGACTGGTACTTGGGATTTCTCTGATCACGACCCCGATCTTTCTGAAAGTGATCCCTCAGGTAGTTGCCCAGAAAAACCTGATCCGGATCACCAACTGTGAATGATGTGAAAAGACATACACGTTTCTACAGGGGTATGAAACCAGGAGAGTAATTATATGTTCAATCGTACATCGTAAATCTGTACATCGTAACTCTTTTTAGCGTGACTGAAAATAAGCCTGAATAAAGAAACGGGCAAAATGTAAACAGGCTCTAAAAAATAATTCCCTATTTTTGTCACAGCAACAAACCAAGTTACATCTATGCATATACAAAAGAGCCACATCCTTCTGGAAGATCTGCGATTCTATGCTTATCACGGTGTTTCTCCCCAGGAGCAACAGATAGGAAATGAATATTCCGTATACCTGGAATTGGGAATGGATCTCAGCAAAGCAGCGGAAAGTGATACGCTGGCAGATACCGTAAGTTACGCGGAAGTAGCAGAAACCGTGAAAAAAGAGATGGATATTCCTTCCCTGCTCCTGGAACATGTATGCGGACGCATTGTGAAGCATCTGTTCCAACACTTCCCTCTTTTACAGGAGATCCGGATCAAATTGTATAAACGCAATCCACCCATGGGTACGGATATACAACGTGCCGGAGTAAGTATGTCATGCAGCCGACACCTGTGAACAGATCCGTTTCCTCTGTCTGTCGGATGGTAGATCCGTAAACCGGAACAAACGTTTATTCTTCCGGTAACTCTTCCGCCACAGACCTGGGTACATAATCTACCGGACAGTTCTCTTTGCTCTCGTCCTGTTCACGCTTACGTACGGATTCCACAGCTTCCATAACCACCGGTTTGTCTTCAAAGCGACGTGCATAACCCGAATAGTCAGGGTGGGTACGCTCATAACAGGGATCCACAAACAAAGGACTCGAAATGATATGGTCGGCCGTAGAGCGGTTGCAACAGAACACAATGTTCTCTACCCCAGCCAGGCGGGTAAGTGCTTTCACATCCGTATCGTGAGGCTGTAAGGTCATCGGATCGGTAAAGAAGAACAGATAATCTACCTCTCCCTCTACAATGCGTGAACCAATCTGCTGATCGCCTCCCAGCGGACCGGATTTCAGAATGGTAATGTCCCACTCTACATCCGGATGTTTCTCTCTCAGGGCTTCCCGGATGAGCGTACCTGTAGTACCTGTGCAATAGAACTTATACCCCATAAGCAGATCCGAATTCCAGACCACCCATTCGATAAGATCTTTCTTCATGGCGTCATGGGCAACCAGACCAATTTTTCTTATTAGTTTTTCCATCTGACTTTTCTTTTAAAACTGAAGTTCAGAAAAACGTTTCCGCCCCTTTACATAGTAACTCCATAAGATACTCCCTCCGAATCTAACGGAAGAAGGGATCACGGAATGTCCCTGTACAGTAGCTTTCTCTTTATATAACGGTTTCATCCGTTGAAAAGATCTGCGTGCTTTCCGGATCGCACGGGCCTGAGCCCATTTCCCCTGCAAAACAAAGGAGAGAGCAGCCAGATAATCCAGGAAAAAACGCATCCGCAACACCTTTTTCCCTTCGGCAGGAGAAAGGTTTTTATACAGCATCAGCAAATTATTACGGAAATTCAGGAACGTTTTATGCGGACTGTCTGCCTGCAACGTGCCGCCCCCTACATGATATACTATACTTTGTGGTACGCAGCATACCTGTCTCCCTGCCGACCACAGTCGCCAGCACAGATCAATCTCCTCCATGTGCGCGAAAAAATGCTTATCCAATCCTCCGACAGCCAGATAATCTGTTCTGCGGATACAGAGTGCCGCTCCGGTTGCCCAGAACACAGGAATAACAGTATCGTATTGTCCCTTGTCTTCTTCCAGCGTATTCCATATCCTACCCCTACAGAAAGGATATCCGTAGCGGTCTATAAAGCCGCCGGCAGCTCCGGCATACTCAAACTGCTCTTTCTCTGTCCAACTGCGTATCTTAGGCTGGCACGCGGCAACTTCGGGATGTGCTTCCAGATAACCGATAAGAGGGGACAACCATCCGGAAGTAACTTCTACATCTGAGTTCAACAGCACCACATATGCCGCCTCTATCTGCCGCAACGCCCGATCGTATCCGCCGGCAAAACCCAGATTCTCATCGAATGTCAGTAGACGGACCGAAGGAAAAGAGGCAGTGATCAACTCTTTCGAATCATCTGTAGAACCATTATCCACTACATAGATAGCTACGCCTTCCGACTGGGAATGACGAAGTACCTGGGGCATAAAACGCTCCAGCATCTCACGCCCGTTCCAGTTTAATACAACTACTGCAACCTGATCCATAATCCACGATCTTTTGTATGGCTGTCTTTCTCTCAGGATCCGACCCTCCCTGCCAGCGCCGTACCGTCTGCGTTGAATCCGGTCAGACGCACCGGTAAGATGCAATTGTCCCATTCTGCCCTGTTCTCCACTTCCACCCGGACATACTGGGGAGTGAAACCATGCATGGGACTTCCGGCTTTCGCCTTTTCCATCAATACAGGCAACGTCTGCCCTATAAAACGGGAATAAAACTTCTTTGTTTTCTCTTCGGACAAGGCCAATAGCTTCTGGCTGCGCGCGTGCCTCTCATCGGCAGAGACCTGATGCTCAATCTTCAAAGCCTGTGTGCCGGGACGTTCGGAGTAGCTGAATACATGCAATTGGGTGACGTCCAGGCTCTGTATGAAATCATATGCCTGCCGGAAATACTCTTCCGTCTCTCCTCGTGTACCCACGATCACATCTACACCGATAAACGCGTCGGGCATGTACCGCCGGATGGTCTCGATCTTCGTTCTGAAAAGGGCCGTATCATAGCGTCGCTTCATCAGTGTAAGCACTTCGTCACAGCCAGCCTGCAAAGGAATATGGAAGTGCGGCATGAATCTTTGCGATCCGGCAACAAATTGTATGATTTCATCCGTCAGCAGATTAGGCTCGATAGAAGAGATACGGTAGCGCTCTATTCCCTCCACCTGATCCAGCGCCCGGATCAGATCCAGGAACGTCTCTCCGGTCGTACGACCGAAATCCCCGATATTCACTCCGGTCAATACAATCTCTTTTCCTCCTTCTGCCGCTGCCATACGGGCCTGGCTCACCAGCGATGCAATGGTTCCGTTGCGACTGTGTCCCCGCGCGAAAGGAATGGTACAATACGAACAATAATAGTCGCAGCCATCCTGTACTTTGAGGAAATACCGGGTCCGGTCTCCTCTGGAGCAGGAAGGGACAAACGAACGGATCTCACGGGTCTTACTGGTGATCGCCTCTCCCGACTCTTTTTTCCGCAAATCTCCCAGATAAGCCAGCATATCTTTTTTTTGTTCCGCACCCAACACGATATCCACTCCCTCCATACCGGCCACCTCTTCCGGTCTGAGTTGCGCGTAACAACCTGTCACGACCACAAAAGCTCCGGGATGCTGACGGATCAGACGATGGATCGCCTGGCGACATTTCTTATCCGCCGTATCTGTGACCGAACAGGTATTGATCACACAAATATCTGCCTGTTCTCCTTTGCGTGCCGTACGTATACCGGCTTCACGCAACGTACGTCCTATTGTAGAAGTCTCAGAAAAGTTCAGTTTACAACCCAATGTATAGTAAACCGCTGTTTTATTCTGAAACACTGTATCATCTATCATACTTTCAAAAACATATATCTGCCGCAAAGGTACGCAATAATATAATTAAAACTTGTTATCGCGAAAAAGTAGTTATTCTCCGGTTTTAGAGCTTCTTTACATTTTCTGCGGAATCCACGGTTGACACAATCAAAAATTTATCAGAAATGTCTTTCATCCTTCTTTCAGACCTCTTTTTGTTTGTTTTCCTCTTTCTCAGCTCAAATGGCCAGCTATTGACTGCGTCGACCGTTGGTTATCGCTTCAGAAAAAGAAAAAACAACCTAAAAACCGGACTAAATAAAGGAATGAGCAAAATTTAAAGAGATTCTTATTTTCGCAGATGAAACTTTATTTCTATTTTTGCACAAATTCTGAAAAAACGTGCAATGATAAAAGAAAACTTCATCAAACTATACGAGAATAGTTTTCGTGAAAATTGGGATCTGCCTTGTTACACAGACTATGGAGAGAACAACACATACACCTACAGAGAAGTAGCCCGCGAAATAGCCAGACTTCATCTGGTATTCAAACATTGTAGCCTGCGCAGAGGCGATAAGATCGCGGTTATCGGTAAGAACAATACTCACTGGTGCATTGCCTACATGGCTACAGTGACGTACGGAGGCATTATCGTACCGATCTTACAGGACTTCAATCCGAACGATGTACACCACATCGTCAACCATTCGGAGTCGGTTTTCCTGTTTACGAGCGATCTGATCTGGGAAAACCTGGAAGAAGAGAAGTTGCCGGGTGTCCGTGGGGTTTTCTCACTGACTGATTTCCGCTGCCTGCATCAACGCGACGGAGAGACCGTACAGAAATTCCTGAAGCATCTTCCGGAAGAGATGGAAGAGAAATATCCCAAAGGATTCAGCAAGGAGGATGTACACTATACAACTCTCTCCAACAATAAAGTCATGTTGCTTAATTATACCTCCGGAACCACTGGTTTCAGCAAAGGAGTGATGCTGACAGGAAATAACCTGGCTGGGAACGTGACCTTCGGTATACGTACCGGTCTGTTGAAAAGAGAAGATAAGGTGCTCTCTTTCCTGCCCCTGGCCCATGCCTACGGATGTGCTTTCGATTTCCTTACAGCTACGGCCGTAGGTACACACGTTACCTTACTGGGTAAGGTCCCTTCTCCCAAGATCATCATGAAGGCTTTTGAAGAGGTAAAACCTAACCTGATCATCACGGTGCCTCTGGTTATTGAGAAGATATACAAAAATGTGATCCAGCCACTGATCAACAGAAAAGGCATGCGCTGGGCACTCAGCATACCGTTACTGGATTCACAGATCTACGCACAGATAAGAAAAAACTGATCGATGCTTTAGGCGGACGCTTCAAGGAAGTGATTATCGGAGGAGCAGCCATGAACCCGGAAGTGGAAGAATTTTTCGCCCGGATCAAATTTCCTTTTACCATCAGATATGGAATGACAGAATGTGCCCCCCTGATCAGCTACGCACCCTGGAATGAGTTTATCCCTACTTCTTCCGGAAAAATACTGGATATCATGGAAGGCAGGATCTATAAAGAGAACCCCAATGATTCTCTGGGCGAGATCCAGGTACGCGGTGAAAACGTGATGGTGGGTTATTATAAGAACCCGGAAGCGACACGTGACGCGTTCACAAAAGACGGATGGCTGCGCACCGGCGATCTGGGTACGATGGACGCAGATGGGAATGTCTTCATACGCGGACGGATCAAGAGCATGATCCTCAGTTCGAGCGGACAAAACATATTCCCGGAAGAGATAGAGGCCAAACTCAATAACCTGCCTTTTATCCTGGAAAGCCTGGTCATTGAACGCAACAAGAAGTTGGTAGCATTAGTCTATCCGGATTATGAAGCACTCGACTCCCTGGGGCTGAACCAGGAAGCGGAACTAAATACGATCATGGGAGAAAATCTGAAAAACCTGAATAAAGCAGTAGCTGCCTACGAAAAGGTAAGCAAGATACAACTTTACCCCAACGAATTTGAAAAGACTCCCAAGCGTAGTATCAAACGTTATTTATACAACAGCATCGCAGAAAATTAATTCGATTCACAACGGTTCGCGTGAAATCTAAAGAAAGGGTTGTATACGTTTTTTTGAAAAAAATAGCTTTCCGAAATACAAGTTATCTAAAAAGTGTATAAATTTGCACCGTTTTACTAAGCAATAATTGTATTACGGATTTAAAAAGCAAAGAAAATGAAGAAATTAATTTGGATGTTTGTTGCGGTTGCCGCTATCTCATTCGCTTCCTGCGGTGGAAACAAGACTACTGAAACTCCTGCTGCCGATGCAGATGTAGTAGTTGTAGAAGAAGTAGAAGTTCCCGAAGTGGAAGAACTCAACGACAGCATTGAAACAGTAGAAGAAGAAGTTGCTGAATAACAATCTCTGCTATTTGTTTAAGAAATTCAAAGAGGCCATCTACCCCTGACAGGGAGATGGCCTTTTTCTTTCCTGCTCTTTATGGATGGATTTCTTATTATTTCTTTTCATAAGTTGCCCCTACAAGACGCAAAGACAGTTAAAACTAAAATCTGTACATATAAAACAGGAGTATATTCAGATTGCTTTCTTTCAACTAAAGTGAAGAAGAACCTCTCGTGTTTACAAAGTAACCTGCTTACAAGAATATCTGTAATGTAGTAGTAAACCACCTGTGCTCGAACCCAACCCGCATAGATAGAAAGTAAACACAAAGAGAAGAGCGTATGCTTTCATATAAACTACTTTTTTCCTATCTTTCCCCCTCTTTTAAACACACCATAAAAAAGGTTTTCGGATAACAAAGAATAATGTTTTTTCCAGCCTTTTTTAAACAGACACTAAATGAAAACCTAATGAACGAGAAAAACAAGGCTTTTCTAAAAAAAGGAATAACTTATATTCGTGAGCTCTCTGTTGTCATAACAGGTATCGCCATCACCTTTCTGGTAAGCGACTGTATCAGCGATCAGAAAGAAAAAAAAGAGCTCCGTCGCTATCTGGAAGCGGTAAGAATTGAATTAGAGGAGAATATACTCATTGTCAGAGAGAAAACGGAGTTTTATGAACATACAGCCAGGCTGGCTCATTATTTGTCCTCTGACAGGCAGGAGAACTTACATCCGGATTCGATCGCCCGGATCAATATACAGGAAGAATACCACATCACTTCCCATTTTTTTACATTTACTTATCAGAAGAGTGCGTTTGATATGTTGAAAGAATCGGGCAGTATGTACAGGATCAAAAACACGCCTCTCCTGAAGTCTATCCTGGAAAGTTATTTAAAACTGGAAAGTATCAAGCACGAGAGTGACAATTACATGAACAGAAAAATGAATATCACCTTGCAGTCTCTTCTGGAACAGGAGCAAGTGAATATCAACATCCTCGCTCCCGAGCTTAAACAACTTTTCTACTTCTTTGCCATACATATCGATCTGGAAAGTATCTTTGACGATTGTGCCCGACAGATAGAAGATACCCTTTCTCTTTTCTGATCTGCGAACGCAGGTAGCAAAGAAAAGATCATTCCGGCAAATCAGATAAGGCCGGACGCAGGTACAAAAAATAAGGTGAGCATTTTTGCTCACCTTATTTTATATAATAGGGATGATCCCGTTTATTCGGCAACCACTTCAAAAGGAATTTCTACAGAAACTTCCTTATGCAGTCTGACCACTGCTTTGTAAGAACCGACTTCTTTCACGGCGTCTTTCACAACGATCATCTTACGATCGATGTCATAACCCAGTTTGGCAAGTTCTTCAGCGATCTGGATATTACCTACCGAACCAAAAACAGTACCGGTAGAGCTTACTTTGGTAGCAATCGTCAGAGAAGTACCTTCCAGCTTAGCCGCCAGTGCTTCCGCCTCTTTCTTGATCTTCTCTAATTTGTGAGCTTTCTGTTTCAGTTCTTCAGCAAGCATTTTCTTTGCGGAAGGAGAAGCGATAACCGCCTTGCCCGAAGGGATCAGATAGTTACGGCCATATCCTGATTTTACGGTTACAATGTCATTTTTGTAACCTAAGTTCACTATGTCTTCTTTCAATATAATTTCCATACTTATCCTCCTTCTATTATTTCATCATGTCAGTTACATAAGGAAGCAAAGCCAGGTGGCGTGCTCTCTTTACAGCCTGTGCGACCCGACGTTGGAATTTCAGAGAAGTACCTGTGATACGACGAGGAAGAATCTTACCTTGTTCGTTCAGGAATTTCTTCAGGAATTCAGGATCTTTATAGTCGATGTATTTGATACCACTCTTTTTGAAACGGCAGTATTTTTTCTTCTTTACATCTACAGAAGGGGGAGTCAGGTATCTGATCTCCGATTGAGTCTGCTGTGCCATAATTAGTTTTCCTCCTTTTTAGTTGATTTCACATTTCTTCTCTTCTCAGCGTATTCCGCAGCGTATTTGTCCATCTTGAAAGTAAGGAAACGGATCACACGCTCATCGCGACGGAATTGAAGCTCCAGTTTGTCAATTACCTGCGGATCAGCTTTAAACTCAACCAACTGATAAAATCCGGTTGATTTTTTCTGGATAGGATAAGCCAGTTTTTTCAGGCCCCAGTTCTCCTCGTTGAGGATCTCAGCTCCTTCGGCGGTAAGAATGCCTTTGAACTTTTCTACCGCTTCCTTCATCTGAACATCAGACAAAACGGGAGTCAAAATGAAAACGGTTTCGTATTGATTCATACTTGATTAATTAATAAAATAAATAGTTCTTCTAAAAATGCGAGTGCAAAGGTAGGGATTTTATCAGAAATGACAAAGTTTTCATCTTTTTTTGTATGAACACGTTAGGAATTCTCCTACAGGAAATTTATCTTTGCACAGTTGTTTAAGCAATAATTTCATGATGGAACAATTTAATTTCGATATCAGGCTCATATTTGCTATCCTGAACGGGAAAGTATCGGCCGCAATCAACCGGAAGCTGTATCGGAACTTCAGACAGAATGGTTTGGAGATCAGTCCGGAACAATGGACGGTATTGATCTTTCTGTGGGAAAAAGACGGAGTGACGCAGCAAGAGTTGTGTAATGCAACTTTTAAAGACAAGCCCAGTATGACCCGTCTGATCGATCACATGGAGCGTCAGCACCTGGTAGTGAGGATATCGGATAAGAAAGACCAGCGTACCAACCTGATCCATCTGACCCGCACCGGAAAGGACCTGGAAGAACAAGCCAGACTGATCGCCAACAAAACCCTGGTAGAAGCGTTACAAGGGATCAGTGTGGAAGAACTCAGAGTGAGCCAGGAGGTATTACGAAAGATCTTTTACAACACCAAAGACTAAAGAGATGGCTCTCTGCAACTTCACAAACCAGTTAATTCATGGGGCATAATAGATTTTTCACAGAAATAATTTCGTTTGTTAAAGAATTATGCTTTAATTTGTGACAGGAAAAATATAATCTAATAAAAATACACGCAATGAAAGTTTTATTAAAGAATCTGGGATTGATACTGATCCTTATCGGTGTAGGTATTCTGTTGGCCTGCTCATTTACAGGTAACGTGAATAACAATAGCCTTCTGCTGACATCTGCCGTTCTGGTAGTGGCAGGACTTGTATCCTATATCGTAATAAACAAAAGGATTACAGACTGATCCGTACATGTAAAATAAAAAATGTCGGGCTTTCCCGGCATTTTTTGTTTATAAGCTATAGTGGTGTACATGGATCTTATCCTTCCACTTCGGGAGTGATGAGTTTGTAACCCTTCCCGTGGATATTGATGATCTCAATGGAATCATCTTCTTTCAGATGCTTACGCAGTTTGGTGATATATACGTCCATACTGCGCGCATTGAAATAGTTATCGTCGATCCAGATGGTTTTCAATGCGAAATCACGCTGCAGGATCTCATTGGCATGTGCACAAAGCAAGCCCAACAGTTCAGACTCTTTGGTCGTCAGCTTGGTCTGCTTGTCACCGATAGAAAGTATCTGCTTCTGGGTATCAAACGTAAACTTCCCGATCTTGTAGATATTACTTTCCTTGTTCTTCTTACCACGTACCCGTCTGAGTATGGCTTCAATGCGGAAAGTAAGTTCTTCCATACTGAACGGTTTGGTGATATAGTCATCCGCGCCGATCTTGAATCCTTCCAGGATATCCTCTTTCAGCGTTTTCGCAGTCAGGAAGATGATAGGGATCTCAGCATTTGCCGCACGGATCTCCTGTGCCAGTGTGAAACCGTCTTTCTTAGGCATCATCACATCCAGTACGCACAGATCATATTTATTCTTCAGAAAAGCCTTATAACCGGCCTCTCCATCGGGGTACAACTCCGCAGAATATCCTTTCGCTTGTAAGTATTCTCTGAGAAGCATGCCAAGATTCTCATCATCTTCGCATAGTAAAATACGCAGTTTCTCGTCCATATGATTAAATTTTTAATAAAGGTAATGCAATAATAAACTTAGTTCCTACGTTCAGTTCACTCTCCGCGCGGATGGTTCCTTTATGATCGTGAATGATCTTCTTCACGTAGGCCAATCCTAAACCAAACCCTTTCACATCGTGCAGATTACCTGTATGCACGCGATAGAACTTATCAAATACCTTTTTCAGGTTCTCTTTCTTTATTCCGATCCCATTGTCCTGGATAGAGATCATGAGTTTGCCCGGCTCGTTCCAGGTCCTGACGTTGAGCAACAGATCCTGATCGGGTTTCTTGTACTTGACCGCGTTGTCCATCAGATTGAAGATCACATTGGTTATATGCATCTCATCTGCAAAGATAATGGCGTCCTTAGCCTCCAGGTCGGAGGTGATCTTCCCGTTGTACCGCTCGACCTTCAGCGCAAATGTATTGATCACTCCCGCTATCATCTCGTTGGCATCCATCTCTTTCATCTTCAGAGTGGCTTTCTGACGATCAAACATAGACATCTGCAACACCTTTTCTACCTGAAACCGCAATCTTTTGGTCTCATCATTGATCACCCCGGAAATATGCTGGAACATCTGTGGAGATTTGCCCACAGAAGGGTCTTTCAGCATCTGAGCAGCCAGGGAAATAGTAGAGATAGGCGTTTTGAACTCATGTGTCATGTTATTGATAAAGTCATTCTTCATCTCTGTCAGTTTCTTCTGACGGAACACGATATAAATAGTGAATATAAACGTTACCAACAGCACCAGTGTAAAGACCATAGAGGGGATCATGAATCTTACGGAATTGTAGATATAGCTTCTCTTATCCGGGAAATGGATCTTTACAATACTCATTTTAGCAGGAGGATCGTTCTGGAACAAGGGTTGTGTATACGAACTTTCACTTCCTTTATCTTCATAATCCGGACAACGATGTACTTCTCTTCCGTTCTTATCGATCACCATAAAGTGATAAGCCAGATCGATACCGTTGTTGATAAGCTCCGACTTCAGGTATTGATCCAGATTCCTGAAGTCGACACGCTCTTCGATCGACTTGTCACTGGCCCTGTAAATCATCTGCCATACGACCTCATCCAGCAGTACCCGCTGATACAGGTATCGGTTTTTCATGGCCTCCACCAGGTTACGCGAAGTCTGCGGAATGGTATTATTCCCATGTCGCCGTGAGATCATCGCGCGGGGTACTTCCGTTGGCTTGCTGGGGATAGTCTTCAACTCATAAGGTGCGATCTCTCCGTCCGGAGTGATCGTGTACCGTTGCTGGCCCAGGTCTCTACTCTGGTGTTGCACAGAAGATTGCGCCATGGCCCTGCGTTCCGCTTCCGTAATATCCCTTTCCAACCAGCGTTGGGTCTCGTCGTATTCAATATTCTTTGAAACCTGGTAAAGGCTGCGTTTGACCGATTCGTCAAACTGCTCGTTACGCATCTTTACCATCTCCTCTATATAACTAACCTGCAGATAGAGTAAGCTAAGGAATGAAAGACCCATTACTATACCTAATATCCAGATTGTTGACTTCTTCATACCAACAAAATTAACACTGCCTAATTAACACACCTAACAAATTAACCTGATTTAACCGCCAGTTCTTGTTAATTAACCGAAAGATATTTTTTAGGTCTTATTCTGACGACTATAACAAAACCACAGGGGCTTTGGTTTGCAAATTTAATAAAAAATTAAATATTTCCTTCTAAAATCAGACCAAATCTTAATTATCGTTAAAAGAAATACCGTCACTTCCACAAAGGAAGCAACGGTAGTCCGATATGATGTAACAAATTATTCTTCTGTTTGTTTGGCTTCGAATTCCTTGATGAGCTTGTCCTGCACATCGGAAGGAACCAGTTCGTAGCTGGCAAACTTCATGATGAAGGAAGCCCGTCCTCCTGTCAGCGAACTCAATGCCATGGAATAAGAAGACATCTCCTTCAGAGGCACACGGGCCGAGAGTTTCTCGAATCCTTTTTCACTGCTCATACCCATGATCATGGCACGACGTCCCTGCAGATCTCCCATCACATCACCCATCTTATCGGAAGGTACGAATACCTCTACGTCATAGATAGGTTCGAGGATCTTCGGACCGGCATTCTTAAAGGCTTCACTGAAGGCGTTCCTACCTGCCAGCATGAAGGATATTTCATTGGAGTCTACCGGGTGCATCTTTCCGTCGTATACGATCACGCGTACATCCCGGGCATACGAACCGGTCAGCGGGCCCTGTTCCATGCGAGCCATGATCCCTTTCAGGATAGCGGGCAGAAAACGGGCGTCGATGGAACCTCCAACAATACTGTTAACAAATACTAACTTGCCTCCCCATTCCAACGGGATCTCTTCGGTACCTCTGACAGTGATCTTGAATTCCTGTCCGTTGAACTTATAGGTTTCGGGCACAGGCATACCTTCCTGATAAGGTTCTACGATCAGATGCACTTCACCAAATTGTCCGGCACCTCCGGATTGTTTCTTATGACGATAGTCGGCGCGTGCCGCTCTGGTAATTGTTTCCCGGTAAGGAATACGTGGCTCTTCGTATACGATCTGAAGTTTTTCGTTGTTTTCCAGACGCCATTTCAGGGTACGCAGGTGGAATTCACCCTGTCCGTGTACAATGATCTGTCTCAGTTCCTTCGACTGCTCTACGACCCACGTCGGGTCTTCTTCACGCATCCGGTTGAGCACCGCCATCATCTTCTCCGTATCAGACTCATTGACCGGTCTGATGGCACGTGAGTATTTGGAATTGGGATATTTGATGAAATCGAACTTATAGTCACAATCTTTTCCGTTCAGGGTATTACCCGTTTTCACATCTTTCAGTTTCACCGCGGCACCGATATCGCCTGCCTGCAATTCTTCTACTTTGACGCGATTGGCTCCGGCCACCACATAGAGTTGCGCGATACGCTCTTTGGACCCTCTGTTGGCATTCACCAGGTCATCCCCTTCCCGCACCTTACCACTCATCACTTTGAAATAAGAAACTTCACCGATGTGGGGTTCCACACTTGTCTTGAAGAAATAAAGGGAAGTAGGCCCGTTCACATCCGGTGCCACCTCTTTGCCATCGGTATTGATCACTTTAGGCATTTCGGAAACAAACGGAACCACATTGCTCAGGAATTCCATCAATCTGCGTACACCCATGTCTTTTCCGGCACATACACAGAATACCGGGAACATTCCGCGGGCGATCAGGCCCTTGCGGATACCTTCACGCATTTCATCTTCCGTGAGTGAATCTTTCTCGAAAAATTTCTCCATCAACTCCTCGTCGTTCTCCGCGGCGGCCTCTACCAACGCTTTGTGCCACTCCATCGCCTTGTCCATCTCTTCCGCAGGCACATCTTCAATGATAGGCGCGCCACCTTCCGGCTTCCAGGAGTATTTTTTCATCAGCAGCACATCGATCACCGCGTTGAAATCAGGACCCGTACTGATCGGATATTGGATAGGGACCACTCTGGAGCCATAGGCATCCTTCAGTTGTTCCAGTATATTGTCATAATCGCACTTCTCGTTGTCTAACTGGTTCACCAGGAAGATCACCGGCTTGTCCAGTTTTTCCGTATAGCGGAAATGGTTTTGCGTGCCCACTTCTACTCCATACTGTCCGTTGAGTACCAATACAGCCGTATCGGTCACATTCAGCGCCGTCACCGCTCCCCCCACAAAGTCATCCGAACCCGGACAATCGATCATGTTAAGCTTTTTATTGTTCCACTCCACATGGAATACTGTTGAAAATACGGAGTAGCCATACTCCTGCTCCACCGGGAAATAGTCACTCACCGTATTCTTCGCGGCTACGGAACCTCTACGTTTTATAACTCCACTCTCGAAAAGCATCGCTTCCACGAGAGTGGTTTTCCCAGAGCCAGAACTACCCAGAAGAGCAATGTTCTTGATTTCGTTAGTCTGATATACTTTCATGATATATAAGATTTAAATAATGACCGGGCATGTGTATACATACCCTTAACTTAAAGTGAGGCGCAAATTAAAAATTTATAGTGTCAAAAACAATTATTTAATCCTGTTACAAAACATTGTTCTGCAACATATCTAAAGAAAGAGCAACTTGTAAATAGGCTCTGAAAAACCTTTTTCTTACCTTTGCTTTCCAGAAACCACCAAACAGCAAGCAACATGCGAAAACACCTTTTTCTATTCTTAACACTTTTTCTGCTGGGTCTGGCAAACGGACAAGCTCAGAAGAAACCATCCGCCCCCCTGATCGGTATCTCGTGCTCACACCCGAACCACTATTCTTCCGTACGCCGTACCTATACCGAGTCGGTCCTGAAAGCGGGAGGTATACCTTTGTTGATCCCTATCCTGGAAGAGGAGGAAGCACTGATCCGCCTGGTCGATCTGATAGACGGGATCGTACTGATCGGCGGAGGGGATATTGATCCCTCTTATTACGGAGAAGAGCCTGTCGAAGAGATGGGAGAGGTAGATGATGTACGGGATGTATACGATATGACACTGATCCGTCTGGCTGCCGACCGCAATATACCGATGTTGGGCATCTGCCGGGGCGAACAACTGATCAACGTAGCTTTCGGCGGTTCCCTCTATCAGGATATTCCCACGCAATATCCGGACACCACTGTCAATCACCACCAGGAGGAGCCCAGCAGTGAAGCTACTCACCGTGTACATCTGTTGCCGGGATCACTCTTCGCGGAGATCTTAGGGGATACGCTGATCTGTACCAACACACACCATCATCAGGCTGTCAAAGAGGTGGCACCCGGCTTCCGCGCCACCGGTTGGGCAACAGACGGTATCGTGGAGGTGATAGAGTCCGCGGAAGAGCGTCCGATCTGGGGAGTGCAGTTCCATCCGGAAGGGCATACCTACGCCGGAGATGCGGTGATGGTAAAGATATTCGATTTTCTGATCGGAAAAGCTACGACTTTCCATAGAGCCAAAGAGATACACAACCGCATCCTCTCCATAGACTCTCATACCGATGCGCCTTTGCGCTTTGCCGAAGGTCTGAGCCTGGGGAGCCGGGAAAAGAGTCAGGTGAACCTCCCCAAAATGGCTGAGGGCAGATTAGACGGACAATACCTGGCGGCATGGGTAGCGCAGAAGGGGAGGGATAAGAAAAGTACTCAACAGGCTGTGGCACGGGTAGACGAACTGATCGACCACATCTACCGCAAGGTGGAACTCAACCGGGAACACTGTGTCGTTGCTACTACTCCGGAAGAACTGGCGGTATGGAAAGAAGCAGGAAAGAAAGCATTTTATATCGGTATGGAAAACGCCTATGGCATTGGCAAAGATCTGTCTAACATATCCCGTTTCCGGGACAGGGGTGTTACATATATCACGCTTTGCCACACCCGTCACAACGATGTTTGCGACAGCTCTTCCGATCCGAAGGAAGAATGGGGCGGACTGAGCCCATACGGGAAAAAGGTGATCCGGGAGATGAATCGTTTAGGTATCATGGTGGATGTGTCACACGCTTCGGAAAAGACTTTTTACGATGTGATGGCTCTTTCAAAAGTTCCGGTGATTGCTTCTCACTCGTCTGCCGCGGCTTTGCTTCCGCACGACCGCAACCTGACAGACGATCAGCTCCGCGCGCTGGCAGCCAACGGCGGAGTGGCTCAACTCTGTCTGGTAGACAAGTTCCTGCATACCGATCCGGCGGCTACCTCCCTGTCCGATGCCATCGACCACCTGGAGCACATGATCCGGGTAGCGGGTATAGAACATGTGGGCATCGGCAGTGACTTCGACGGAGGAGGAGGTGTGAAAGGATGTAATGGCAACAATGATCCGATCCAGCTCACCGTACAGTTGTTGGAAAGAGGATACGGCGAAGAGGACATTGCCGCCATCTGGGGAGGTAACTTTCTGCGTGTCATGAAGGCGGTACAGGATGCCGCGGAAAAATAGAGCCATCTGAAGCGTACAGGATGTATAAACAAAGATTCCTAATATATTATGATGCCGGTACCTTGTAGTATGCGAAGACGCACGCCGTGCGTCTCTACAGGTAATCCCTTTCTCTGCAGATCAAATAACAGGTAGATACGTTTATAAATAAACAGTATACCGCGTCTTGTATAGTTGCATATGAAATATTACGCATCAGAGCTTACAAAAATATTCCTTCTGTAATTTCAATCGTAAATCTCTTTGCGTCTTTCCAGGACAGCGGAGCATTCTATCTACCATGAATGACGAATAACATTATTACAATAAAATAGTTGTCTATGTCAGGAATCTACATCCACGTTCCTTTCTGTAAAACCCGTTGCATCTACTGCGACTTCTACTCTTCCACACACGAAGAGAAGAAGGAGGAGTATGTAGCAGCCTTATCGGACGAACTCACCACCCGGAGCGGGTACCTGCCCGGGAAGGAGATCGGAACGATCTATCTGGGAGGGGGTACTCCTTCACAATTGTCTGCCCGGGAACTGGAACGCGTCTTTGATGTCATCTACCGGAATTACCAGGTAAGCAGAGATGCAGAGATCACTTTAGAAGCCAATCCCGATGATCTTTTCCCCGCTTATCTCCAGGCGTTAAGTAGCCTGCCTGTCAATCGGCTCAGCATCGGTATACAAACGTTCGATGATA
Organism: Bacteroides sp.; assembly: GCA_021202275.1. Classification (GTDB taxonomy): domain Bacteria; phylum Bacteroidota; class Bacteroidia; order Bacteroidales; family Bacteroidaceae; genus Bacteroides. The sequence continues at coordinate 172,912 of JAJQDI010000026.1, read as the reverse complement.
CCTTGTTGCGGAGACTGCGCAGACGACACTCTGCCGCACAGGCCGTAGAAGCCCTGCACAACTGCCGCGAATACGGATTCGGGAATATCAGTATAGATCTGATGTACGGACTGCCGGGACAGGACCTTACCATCTGGCAGCAAGACCTCCGGCAGGCTCTTCTGCTACGTCCGGAACATCTGTCGGCCTACCATCTGACCTATGAAGAGGGCACCCCACTCTACCGCCTGATGGAAGAAGGGAAAGTGCAGGAAGAGCAGGAAGAGATCAGCCTGCAATACTTCAGCCGCCTGATGGAACAGACCGAAGCTGCCGGGTATGAGCACTACGAGATATCCAATTTCGCACGGCCGGGCTACCATTCCCGTCACAACAGCTCCTATTGGGAAGAGGTTCCTTACCTGGGATGCGGACCTTCCGCTCATTCTTTCAACGGCCGGTCACGCGAGTGGAACGTATCTTCACTGACGGATTATATAAAGGGATGGAAAACGGGCGAACGTCTGTTCGAAACAGAACCCCGTTCCCTTACGACCTCTTACAACGAATATATACTTACCCGCCTGCGTACCCGCACAGGCATCCCCGCAGACGCGATCCGACAGCGATACGGAGAAGGATATGACCGGTATTTCCGGGATCAGATCCGAACGTACATACAGCAGGAAGCCGTGGAACTGTCGCAAGGACATATACGACTGACCCGCCGGGGAATTTTTATTTCAGATACCATCATGCGCGATCTGTTGTATATAGATGAGGAATAGAATGATCCCGCGCACGTATGTCACCCTTTATTTTTATAACACAGTTTCAATTACATATTCTATAATTATATTCCCGGGCAGAAGCAGTCATCAGACATACTCGTCTCCACCCATTGCTTCGGAGAGATCTCTTATTTTCCTTATTTCCTATACTTTCCTACATTTTACTTCCCTGTCTGTCCGGGCTGTGGAAGAAAGGCATTATCTTTGCGCCGATAAACCACAGATATATGTTAGTTATTATTGCCATCATGTTTGCCGGTATACTCACCGGCTATCTCTTCCGCCGTAAGAATCTACGCTTTATTCCCACAGCGATCACTGTTTTTATATGGCTTCTCCTTTTCCTGCTGGGAATAGAGGTGGGAAACAACGAAACCCTTATCAACAGCCTGAGCAAACTGGGAGCAGATGCCATGATCCTGACACTGGGAGCTGTGGCAGGTAGTATATGTCTCTCCTGGCTGCTGTGGTATGTAGTGAACAGACAACAAAGAACCAAGAACGTATGAAAGGCAGTCTCATCATTATCCTGTTCTTTATCCTGGGAGTGGTGTGCGGACTCTATCAGCTGCTTCCCGCAGCTATCACCGAAAGTCGGCTGAGCTTCTACGCGCTCTGCGGTCTGATCTTCTGTGTAGGATTGAGCATAGGCAACCATCCGGAAACCCTGAAAAGTTTTCGTTCACTTAATCCGAGACTTCTCCTGTTGCCTCTTACGACCATTGTCGGAACACTGGCCGGATGCTGGGCGGTGAGTTTGCTACTACCCCACCGGACCATAGCGGAATGTATGGCGGTAGGATCGGGATTTGGCTATTACTCGCTATCCAGTATTTTCATTACCGAATACAAAGGGGCGGAACTGGGGACCATAGGATTGCTCTCCAACATATCCAGGGAGATCATCGCCCTGCTGACTGCCCCGCTGTTGGTACGGTATTTCGGCAAACTGGCTCCCATCTCCGTAGGAGGCGCTACCACCATGGATACGACCCTACCTATTATTACCAGATGCTCGGGACAGCAGTTTGTGATCGTATCTATCTATCACGGCTTTGTGGTAGATCTGAGCGTACCTTTTCTGGTGACGTTCTTCTGTTTGTGGTGATACTGTCAGGTCTTTATTTACCGCACGAAAAAGCCTATCAGCGTATATAAGCGTATACATATTAGCATGAGTAGAATTACCCTTTACCTATAATGTACAGGTAGAATACTATTTAAATATATCTACTACACCCGGATGTAGTAAGTGACTACACCCGGATGTAGTAGACAACTATATCCGGGTATAGTAAGCAACTACTCCCGGGTGTAGTAGATGACTATATCCGGGTGTAGTTGTTATAAGATAAGGTTCTACTATAGATAAAGATCCGATTCTCTACCGGCACTCCAGCCGCAGACTACTTATATACAAGCATATTTACAAGCAGTAAGTCCTCATAACATACTGTACTCCCACGCTCCTTTCTTTACAAACAGAGACAAATCCGATAAATGACTTTTTCCTATCTGTTCTATCCGTATAATTACCTTTCCGAAAGTCATCAGATGGCACAAGAATTGAACAATTAGTTCACACATCCCGGGAATTACAAATCACAGTAATACAAATACCCGGATATAATATTACAAAAATGTTTCATTCCCGGCCAGAAACCATCTTTTTATCACATCATACTTGACATAGATCAAGAAATATGTTATAAAACACATTTTTTCGCTATTTTTATTTGGTATGTTGTACAACATGTATTTATATTTGCATTGGTAAAAAGAAAAAAACGAAGTAAAATACCGTTTTCAACAGGTATTAGTTTTCAGATTGTTTTTTTAGGTATAACAAATTAAAATGTAGGTAATTATGAAACGTTTAGGATTAACACTGGTGGCAGTCATCTGCTTAGCTGCTTCGACTTTTGCAGCAGGAAATCAACCTACAACTGCAAAATGGGAAAATAACATCAACGTAAAGGGTCTGAGCAGATACCTCAACCTTTCTTCCAATCAGGTAGAAGAAGTGGCAAATATCTGTGATTTCTTTACAGTACAAATGAATCGCGCCAACAGCGCTAAGAAAAACAAAGATGCGAAACTACACAACGCGGTTTACGGAAATCTCAAATTGATGAAAAAGACGCTCACGGAAGAGCAGTATGCAAAGTACATCCGTCTGATCAACGTAACTCTGAACAACAAAGGAATTGTATTGGAATAAGAGGATGTAGTATCAAATAGTAAAGAGGTGGGACCCGCAAAGGATCTCACCTCTTTTTTTATTTTTTTATTCCTTTCTATGTACCTTTTTATACGGTTGAGAACTTTTTTATCTATTCCCTCTTTTTCAACTCACGTTTCCGGGACAACACAAATCTGTTTCAAATGTTATATATATTCAGATCCGGTTACGTAAGATGGCAAAACCCGGAATATCTGACAATGGTGCATCCCCAGAATAGAGAGCCTTATGAAATTTATAAAAATATGGATCCCTGTAGTATCCGTGATCATTCTGATCCTGGTCATACTGATTTCCAGTCCGCGCAACATACACTATCGCCGGGAAATGCAAGAAGGGAATGTGTTCGCGGATAATATAACCAACTATTACCGCCAGTACGGTCAGTTCCCTGCCGAAACAGACAGGAACACGTTGGAGAAGCTCAACCCGATCCGTCCTTACAGATCGTGGTGGCCACTCTACGAAGCCGGGCCGGATCAGACTTTCACGCTGACATTTGTCGGAGGCAAGTCTCCTTACAGCTTGCGCTACTACTCCGGCGACGGGAATTGGGAAAAAGTCTATCCGATCTCCGAAGTGGAACTGAAAACCATACCGCAACGTATTTCTGCTTCATCGGATGGCATGCTACTGATGATCACCAATCATTTAAAAACGTCTGTGAGATACGGAAGTTCTTATATACTGGAACACCAACAGGGAGAAGCGTGGCATCCCGTTTACTTTCCGTCCAACGACCTGCTTACTTCGCCGCTAACCATCCTGGGAGCCGGGGAGACGAAGGCAGATACGTTGTTCATCCATCCGCAGGCGCTGGAATATCCTCCGGGCCACTACCGCATCAGCAAACTTATTCATTCGAACGATGAGGAGATATGCGCGGTGGCGTATTTCGATCTGTACCGATAATTTTCGTTCAGGAGGGTGCGGGAGTGCCCGGAGTAGATGCCGTGCTTCCCGCGAGAGTATCTTCCGGACTTAAAACAGCCTACTTGTCGAGTGTAAGCAAAAAATGTTGCAGATCAGGCACCCTGAAAGAAAACCCCTTTTCCATCAGCAGGACGGGACGCACACACTGCCCTTCCATCAGGCTGACAGCTGCCTCTCCCATAGCCAGTTTCAGCAGGCTACCCGGTATCTTAAACGGGATATGGGCTTTGTAGTGCTCACCTACCAACAGACAGAATTGTTTGTTGGTAAGCAACTGAGGAGTTACCAGATTCACCACTCCTTCTACCTCAGCCGTACCTATGACGAACGCTATCGCGCGCATCAGATCGGTGAGGGCGATCCAGCAAAGGTATTGATCTCCGGGAGAAAACCACGCAGACACTCCCAAACGGGCCGGCAGAGCCAACTTTCCGAATGCTCCTCCGTCTTTGGCAAGTACGATCCCGAACCGCGTAATCACCGTACGGACCGTCCCGGATGCACGCAATGCCTCTTTTTCCCACTGTTCACATACTTCGGAGAGAAAACTGTCTCCCGGGCGGGAGTTGTATTCGTCGAAACATCCCTCAGCCGGATAGTATCCCACAGCGGAAGCCGAGATAAACAAAGCAGGCTTTTCCCCGGCATGTAGGATCGCGTCTGCCAATGCCCTTGTAGGTTGCACACGACTATGGATCAGTTCTTTCTTATAAGACTGGCTCCAACGTTTGATAATCGGTGCTCCGGCCAGGTTGATAACCACATCACATCCGGCCACGATATCTGCCAGTTGCCGGGAAGCGGAAGGTTGGAAATGTTGCCTGGAGAGAGGCACCACCTCATACCCTTTTTCTGTCAGGAACCGGCTCAGGTGACTACCTATAAATCCACTGGCTCCACTCATGGCTACTTTTCGTTTTTTTCCATTTTTACGATGAGTTGTATGTAACTAATATATACGATGATTCCCTTTGGTCATGAGCTTTATTGGATAGGACCCCTGAGGAATATTGAACAAAGCTGTGTCAAAATAAAATATGAAAATATCTTCCAGTGCTGTAAGCACGTTCGATTCCAGCCCAGAGCAAGGAGGGCAAATCTATATGCAGACAGTCTCCTCTGATGTTACCTATCTATTTGACTTAAACACTCTTTTCCGCATAAAAGTTAACCGCAATTCATACAAAAACACATGAACCTACTGTTCTTTACACAGGCAAAGGCCGGTAACACTCATTGCCCCGGCCTTCACATTAGTCAGAAAAGTTGTCTCTGACTATTTCTCTCCCAGCACTTTGCGTATGCCCTGAAGATTGTCATTGAACTCTGCCAGTTGAGCGATCACAAGCCCGGTCTGACTATCGGTCCGGATAGCCGCGAATTTATTGTTCTTCATAAACTGTTCACAGATATACTGCCATCTTTCCTGTTCATCGGGAGAAAGTGCTCCCGACATTTCTTTCAGCTTCAACAGATTGGCTTCGCTGTCCGAGGTCAGGGTCTGCGACTCATTTTCATAATGGGTCAGGATGAGCCTGTCCACCTCTGCCCGGTTCATCAGCGGCACCAGTCTGGAGATCATCTTACTCATATCCCGATACGAGCCCTGCAATTTGAAGGCCGGTTCTACGCGATAAGCATCCTGCATCGCCGCGCTCCGGATGTATTGCTTGTTGACTTCCAGGACCGTCTGCCGCACCACCAGAGCGTTTCGCAACACAGCTACAAAATCGTCTACATCCTGTTGGGTGTAGTTCCCTTCCAGATCGGGCAGTACCTCGCTGCCACTTTCTACATACTCTACCAGTTTATAGAAATCGGCAAAGCTCTTCGAAGCGATCCGCTGGAACCACGTATTCTCGACCACCGCGTTTTCCAACAGACTCAGGCGGAAGAGCGCGTCGGCATCTCCGATCACATCACCCAGGTTGTAAACATCCGCGCGGTTGGCAAGCATATCGGGGATCTGGAATTTCTCTCCGCTCTCCGTATAGGGATTGCCTGCCATGATCACGCAGAAGCGTTTGCCCCGCAGGTCATACGTACGGCTTTCTCCTTCAAAAATCCCATCCATCTTGCGTTGTCCGTCTGCCAGTGAGATGAACTTTTGCAGAAATTCCGAACTGCAATGCTGGATGTCATCCAGATAGAGCATCACATTGTCGGCCATCTCAAAAGAGAGGTTAATCTTTTTCAGTTCTTCCCGCGCGCCCGAGGTCTTAGCCTCCGCCGGATCGATGGAGGTAATGGAGTGTCCGATGGTAGGACCGTTGATCTTCACAAATGTGAGTCCCATGACGCTGGCCAGGTACTCCATCAGGGTGGTCTTTCCGTATCCCGGAGGCGACAGCAACAGCAACATCCCCATGCGGGCTGTGCGTTTGTTCTCACCGGCCACTCCCAATTGTTTGGCCAGATTGGCTCCGATCAGCGGCAGATAGACTTCATTGATCAGCTTGTTGCGCACAAAAGAGGTCAATACCCGGGGTTTGAATTCATCCACTTTCAACGCCTTCCGGTAGTCCTGGATCAACTGCTCTTTCAGTTGTGTGAAAGCGTTGTAAGCAGGAACATCTACCTCGGTGAAATGCTTCATCTTCGCTACCAGCTCGTGATAGTCTACACAGTAGCGGTTCTTTTCTATCAGCGGATGGCTTCCGCGCAGTTCCTCCGTTTCGATGCGGTCGGAACTTGTTCTCACCTCAAAGCTCTGTCCCCGCAACAGCAGAAGGCAGGCCGTCTCTCCGATATACTTCCGGAGGTGTGCGTACGATGCGGAGAGTTCGATGAAAGACGACAGCCAGTTGACCACCAGATAGAACCGCTCTACCGAACCGAACGTTTCATCGGCCACATCACTGCTGAAGTTATCATACAGTTTCTGTCGACGCAAATAGCCGGTAAACTCCTTCTCCAGTTCTTTGGCATATGGGCTGATGGTGAATGAATGGTTTCCGGCAAATTCCCGGAAAAGATACAAAGCGACATCGTCAGGAGCCACATCGGTACCGGAAAAATGCCTGTTCCACTTCCCGTACATCTCCCGGATCTGCCGGATCACATACTGGTAATTGTCTGACCGGGGAAAAGCGCGCAATACGTTATTGGCTGAAAGGATCAGTTTGTAGAGCAGATCCTTCTCCTGATCCCGCACGCTGTTCCAGAAGAGTTGGGCAGCTACACGTACCCGCGGCGCGAAGGTCAGTACGCCCAACTGTTCGTGTGCTTCCCGGAATTTCCGAAAGAGAGTCAGCGCATCCCGATCGTGTACCCCTTTGAGGTAAGACTCGGAATAATTCTGCTCTACCCTGCGGGCAATATATGCTCGGGCATCCAAACCGGGCTGTACCAGACTTTCCTGGAAAGCCAGCCAGGCCAGGTATTCGGCACGGTACACCTGCTTGTTCTCGGAGACTACCTCCTGTTCCCAGATCTCCCGGTAACGATCTACCTCGCCGTGAGCCAGTTCTTTGTAGAAACTGGTACCTGTCAGGTGATAGAAAAGTGTTTCGCCCCGGCGTACTACGGTAAGGTCAAGTGACTGACAATTGACAGCAAACTTGTAACTACCCAGCGCGATGATATTTTCCCCATCGACAAACAGTTCGGTCTTGTCTTTCAGAATACGCAACGCATCTTCCTGAGAGGTCTTCAGGGAATTTTCGAGGTTTTCCGCTTTCGATACATCTCCCAGTGTGCGCAGTTCCTCAGCCAGTTTCCGCACCTTATCCACCATCAGATCGGTAGAGTAGAATCCGTGTATCTCTTCTTTGGTCTTGAAAGACTGAGCCTTGTTCTCTACATTCTTCAATACACGCAGCCCGATTTGTTCCAGCGAACTGGTGCGCCGGTTGATCTGCTCGATCAGCTGTGCCTTGCGTCCGTCGAACGCCTTCACCACCTCGGTACGCTTGTCGGCGATCACCAGAATGAAATCGTCGTGATCGGCGAATTTACTTTCTAGTTCTTCTACCTGTATACTCACTTTGGTGAAGTACTCGTCGCACTTATCCGGTGTGGTAGCCAGTTCGAGGAAATTCACAATGCTCTGTTCCAGCAGGGTCAGCTGGGCACGGAACTCAGCCACCGCCTCTTTGCTGCGGAGCGAATCTACCTTTTTCTTCAGTTGCGCGCGCACTTCGTTCAGGGAAGAGAAGATCAGAGATATTTTCTCTATGATGCGCGTGGTATGGGTGGTATCCTCTATCTTCAGGCTGTTGAGTATGTCTATCAATAATTCCAGTTCGGCAGAGATCTCCTGACAGTTCTCTTCGATCTTCCGGGCATCGATCACCTTGGTCACAGTATCTACCTGTTTCCGTTGCGTTTCTACCTTCTGTTCGTAAGAGATGAGTGCCTCGTCACGGAGAAGGAACTGTACGGTACGATCCGACAGCCTGCCGGAGGTGGTAGCCAGTGTCTCTTTCATCTCTTCGATCCGTCCGGCATCGATGTATTTCACATCTGCCAGTTCGATCAGTTGTCCCTGCATGCCCCGCGTATCCGCCAATAGCCGGACCAATTTTTCCAACGAATCGCTCCGCACATTCTTCACGATCAATAGCAACTGATCTACCTTCTCCGCCAGGGTCGCAAGTACCTCGGCAGCATGTTTCTTCTGCTGCTTCACCTTGACAAATTCATCGATAGCGGTATTGGCTATCTCTTTGATCTGACGCAACGGATCGGCCAGGGCACAGGTAGAATCATCCGCGATCCAGAAATAGGCATCCAGGATATCACCGGACTTCTTCAGGATGTCTTCATAGAGCCCTTCGTAGGTATCTTCTTTATGGACCAGCTGGATCACCTCCTGGCATTCGGCCATGGCTTTGACAATGTCCTTGTTCCCGATTTTATACAGGATATTGTCTGCTTTCTCCCGGTTCTCGGTCATCTCCACCGGATAGGGTGTCTGCCAGATCTGCACCTGGTGGTGGCGGGTTGCCTCCTGCTCCGAGCGGAAAAAGATCAGCGTGCCGTCGGGGAACAGGGTGAAGCCGTTGCAGATGATCGGCGTCTCTACCTGCTGACGGATGATGTTGTACGACATCAATACATAGGTGTTGGCAGCGTACTGATAAAAGACATACAGATAATCTTCTCCGTTGGGCGACTGTATCTTCCGGAGAAACTCCAGACCTTGCAGGTCACTTTCAAAGAGTTTATACTCTCCGTTCTGCAGGTAATAGCCGTTCGGGAAGATGACCCCGTGATTGTCGGGCAACAGGATACCGGCATCGTTGAGGGTGCGGATATTCACCACCTCTTTGGTACGGGTATTGAATACAAAGGAACGGAAGCTCTTCTGATAGGGTTTGATACGGATCAGGATCAGGTTGCCCAGATCGGCGTAATAATATTCAGCGTCGTCGAGTTGCTGATCTTTGTTCTCCACCGCCTCGGCGTAAATCCCCCGGCCGGTCTGTGTATTGTCTTCGATCTTGAAGGTAATATCTCCTCCGGTGGCCTCGATAAAGACCTTATCCAGAATAGAGACATGCGGAAACTCTCCCATGCGACGATCTTCCAGGGTAGTCTTTATCCACTGGAATTCATGCTGGGGAGCTTTGACCACCTCATGTATGCTCCGGTCGTCTATATAGTGGAGCTTATCGTCTTTGATGAGCCACTTAAAGGCTTTCAGGTCTTCTACATTCCGGCTGGTCTGGAAGATCATGTAGAGATAATTCTCCGTCTTGCGGAACTTGGAGAAGATAGAATCCCGATAGTATTTGTAGAGATTCCTGTAATCGTTCACAAAAGCCGGATCCCGGATCAGATCCAGCGAATGAGGAACAAACTGGTTGTTCTCAAACGTGTATATACTGAATACATCACTCAGTTCTATCTCCGACCGCAGACCGATATGTACATTGTATCCGAAGATGCAGTAGTTGCCCAAAGCCATGATGCCCCGGGCCACGCAATTGTTGTCCGTAGTAATGCGCTGGTTGGCTACCAGGGTAAAATCCGTGGAATTGAATACCTCTTTGCGCGACTCGTTGAGTTGATTGAGTCGCGCGGTCAGCAGTTCCTTCTGTGCCAGCAAACGCTTACGTATTATCTCATACGTACCTGACTCCAGGGTTTCGATATGTTTATCCGGCTCCATATATGATCCGTGTAGAATAAAAATTGTATACTATTTGATGTACGATGGCAGATATACGATTTATTCCTTCATCATAACCATGATCAACTTATTATCGCTCTGGAACATGAAATCTCTGCAATCGTACATCGTAAATCAATACATCGTAAATGTTCAGAGTTTCCGGTTGGAAAGTCCCATGGACTTAGCCATAGCCATCAGATCATCCAGGAACCCCTTGTCTTTGTCATTCTCCGCCTGCATCCGCATTTTCAGGATCAGAGAGGCTATGCTCAGGTTCTTGATATCCTCTGTAGAGATATTGAGTCGTCCGGCGATGTCGCGGATACGCTCCATCAGATCCCCTTCCGCGCCGTCCTTCCCGAGTAAAGCCTGCTTTACCTGACTGAGGTTGTCACTTTCATTCACCAGACGGTCGATACCCCTGGCGTTGGAGATCTGTTTCACGATATTTTCGAAAAACATGGTCTCGCCCCCTACGATATCGATATCCGCGTTCCTGAGTGCTTCACCCAGTACCTGTGCCTGCGCGTCGGCGATATCTTTCCGGATATGGATCTGGGCCAGTTCCACTTCTTTCTCTTTCTGAAGGGTCAGCTTAAATTCTTCGTGCTCCTTGCCCACTCCGTCCAACTTCTTCATAGCGGCCGCCTTCTCTTCGATACCCACGGCTTCGGCCAGCGCTTTCTCTTTCGTTACCTCGGCCTCTATCAGTCCCTCTTTGCGTTTGGCTTCGGCTTTCACTTCGATGCCTGTAGCCTCTGCCTGAGCGGTTTTCTCTATGATACTGGATTCACCAATAGCGGTAGCGAGAGCCTTTTCTCTGGAAATTTCCGCTTCCACCAGACCCTCTTTCTTCTTCGCTTCGGCCTTGCGTTTGATCACGGTTACCTCCACGATACCCTGTTGTTCGAGCGCTTCCGCCTTGGCCTTGATCACTTCTGCCTCTGCCAGTCCGTAGGTCGCGTCTTCACGGGCCTTCGCGTCGGCCAGGATCTTACGTGCCTCTGCCTGCTTGGCCGATGCCTCTTTCTGTGCTTCGGCATCGATCAGCAACTGTTTGGCACGCTGTTCGGCAGCGATTTTTTCCGCTTCTGCGGCTTTCGTGGTACGGATCAGTTTCTCTTCCGCTTCCTGTGCGGCAGCAGTCACCCCACCTGTTTCTCACGCTCGATGGAGCGGAAGGCTTCGATATCTCTGACATTCTGCTGCTCTTCCACCACTCCTTTTTCCAGTTGTACGCGTTCGCGGATCACATCCTGTATGTTCTTCTTTTCTACTTCAATGGCACGTTCCTTATCGATCTGCGCCAGCGTCACGATGCGTTCGCGTTCCGTACTTTCCAGGGCACGGTCTTTTTCCACGCGTTCCGCCTCAACAGCCTCGGTACGCTGTTTGTTCTTCTCGGCAATGATGATCTGACGCAGTTTATTCTCTTCCTGTATGGCCAGCGCCTCTTCGGTAGAGATACGTACCGCTTCCGCTTTCAGTCGCTCTTCTTCTCTTACTTTTTGTATTTCCGCCTCTTCGCGCGCTTTGATGTTGTCTACTTCGCGCCTTTGCTTCTCTTCTTTCTCGGCGAGCTGACGTTCCAGTTCCAGGATCGCTTCCCGTGCCTCTACGTTCTGCTTCTTGATCAGTTTCTCCTCTTCCCTGCGGATGAGGTTGGCTTTTACATTCTGAGCCGCGGTCAGATCGGTGATCTTGCGGATACCTTCGGAATCCAGGATGTTGTCCGGGCTCAGGAAAGAGAGTTCGGTCTGCTCCAGGTAGTCGATCGCACAGTCGTCCAATACATACCCATTGAGGTCGGTACCGATGATATCGATGATCTCATCACGGAACTCGCGGCGGGCTTCATACAGTTCGATAAAGTCGAACTTCTTCCCTACCGTCTTCAGGGCTTCGGAAAACTTGGCTTCGAAAATATCTTTCAGTGTGGAAATGTCGCTGGCGCGCTCACAACCGATAGATTGTGCCACATTGATCACGTCGTTGACCGATTTATTCACGCGTACAAAGAAAGCGACTTTGATGTCGGCGCGTATGTTGTCTTTACAGATCAGTCCATCGTGTTGCAGACGCTCGATCTGCACTTTCTTCAAGGAGATATCCATGATCTCCATCTTGTGGAAGATAGGGATCACATACATCCCCTTGTTGAAGGCCACCTTTGTACCTCCGACCCCGGTACGCACAATGGCTTTTCCCTGTGGGATCTTTTTGTAGAATGAGGCAAGCATGCCCAATAACACCAGAATGGTGAAAATAGCCGCACCGGCTGAGATAATAATAATCTGTTCCATAGTAATAATAATGTTCTATTTAGTTGTTTATTGCTCCGATTCTTTCGTTCACGCCACAAATCCGTGTCACGGCTGTTCCGGTTACGGCCTGCTCTGTCTGCCGGAAAACCGTGGCAGAAGTTTACGTGTCTTCCGCCGCACGGTGTTGTACCTAAAACCGTACAGGTATAAAAAAAGTGTTGTTTCTTAGTTATATATCATCAATAGTCAGTTCACGGCTCACTAAATATACGTTGCCCTTGTCTGTTTCATCCACAACGATCACTTTCTCTCCATACTTCAGCGGCTTGCCGTCCATACTGCGCACATGCAGACGTATGGGATTCTTATCTACCACAAACTCGGCCGTACCGGTTTTAGTGTCGTGGATATTCGAGACCATCTTCCCGATCCTTCCCAGGAAATCGATCTCCTCCTCGCCTTTGTAACCGATATGGTGGAAAAAGCGTACCAGCGGGTTGGTAGCATAATGGGTGAAGAATATGGCCACAAATGCCAGCGGGATCAGGATCAATAAAGAAGCCAGCCCCCAGGAAGTTACCTGAATGAACTGTGTGGCAATGAGGGTACAGACCCACAACAGGAATTTAAACGTAGAGAGTACCAACATAAAAGGTACACGTCCTACATTCAGATAAGTCAGACTTTTGGTAAAGAATCCGGGTTCCTGTTTTTCAATCCCCTCCTCGCCAGGCCCGGAGGTATCCAAGTTGTCCGCGACATCCACATCCGGCTCCGGAACATCCACATCAAAATCAAATCCCAGATCCAGATCTTCAAAACCTGCTCCAAAGAAGAATACGACCAGCCAATAGAGTGCCAGTATACCCATAATCACCGTCATAACGGCATTTGGCAGCGGGTGCATCAGATTGCTAAAGAATTCCTGCATAAGAGAGCCTGTTTAATTTTTCCACAAATAAGTTATTTTCTCTGGTTTCGCTTTTTCGTCTGTTTTCTTTTTCCCTCATCTTTCTCTTTTCAGATGCAAATACGTGTTTGTAAATTTGTAAAGATGAATGATAATAATGTCTTTTCAATCGTACATCGTAAATCTGTACATCGTAAATCTCTTCACCCTTGTTTCACTCCTGTGCCTAAAGAAAATATAAGATTACAACCAGAGACCGTATGTACGGTTTTCAGCAACAGGCAGCCAAATATAGAAATAAATCAGACACACATAGACTTCTTATTCAATTTTTTCTGCTGCCTGCTGCCTACCGTTCTTCTATATCCGTTTCGCAGGTGGGTGCAACACTCTACATACCCAGTTTTCGTTTGATCTCCTCCAGTTCTTGGTTCACCGGATCGCAGGCATCTCCAATGGCTTTGTCTATCTCTTCATCTACTGAACGGACCGACTGTGCCATATCTCCATATGCTTTGGAAAGCGCTTCTTCCTCTTCTACCTTCTCCTTCATACGTTCCAGCATACTCAGAGTGCTGTTGCTATCTATCTGCGCCAGTTTCTTGTTGACTTCCTTCGTGGCCCGGCTCACCCGGATCCGGGCTTTCAGGGTCTTGAGTTCGTTCTCCCACTTGGTGATGTTGAACCGCAGGATCTCTACATTCTTCTGCAACTCATCCGCCGCGCGCTCCTGGTCGATCTGTTGGGCTTCCAGTGCCTGAGCTTCCGCAATCAGTGAATTTTTCAGGGTGAGTGCTTCTCCCGCCAACCGTTCGGCCTGCTCCATCGATAGTTCGCCGTGCTGCGCTTTAGTCAGCAGCAATACGGCTTTTGTTTCGTAGTCTCCGGCTATTGTATGCTTTTTGGCCCGATCGTTTTTCACACGAATGGCCGAAGCCTTGATTTGCGCCAGCGATTCGAGCGCCTTGTCCAGGTCTTCCCGCATTTCGCGGATCCCCTGTTCGGTCATCCGGATCGGATCTTCCATCTTATCTACTGCGGAATGTATCTCCGCCTGTCCGATTCTCAACAGTCTTTTAAAGATATTCATAGTCTCTGTTTTTTAGAAAATTCCAGAATTTGTTCATAATATTCACTCAACAGCAGTCCCAGGGAGTTCAATGCTCCTTCCAGCTCGTTGATATCCAGATGCTCTATCTGCAACGTATACCGGAAAATAACCTTCTCCCCTTTCTCGTCCAGCACAAACGCACCGTGTATGATGTCCCGGTTCTTGATCAACAGCGATTTCAGGATCTCCTTATCGTCACTCTGTAGAGAAAAGATAAACTGCTCCAGGATCAGGATGGGAGGAGCCACCCCGATAATCAGATTCTTGATCCCATCTTCCTCGCTGTCGATACAAAAGATCCCCTCCTTTCTATCCTGGTAAGAGATCGTGTATCCCAGTTCGGAAAGATAATTTTCCACACGTTCAAAATACATATCTTTTCAGTTTTTATGGTTAAACACGTTCGTTCCTCCCGTTCCCGCAGGCTCTTTCCTTTTTCAGAATCTGGCAATTCTGTACATACAGACGTCTTCTCCTTTCTTCGATCCGGGAGATCCTGCTTCCGCGTTTCATCAGTTTTCACACTTTTTATTTGCAGGATTGCTAATAAAAAGATAGTTTTGCAAAAACTTTTTGCTAAAGTAATACAAAGAAATTCTTTATGCAAATTTTTTTAGCTTTTTTCATGACTCAGATAGGAAAAAACATAAAAAAGTTACGTAACACCCGCGGATTGAGCCAGCAGGCATTTGCTGAATTATTCGGCCTGTCACGCGGTAACATCTCTTCTTACGAAGAAATGCGTGCCGAGCCGCGGATAGAGACGATTCTCCAGATAGCTAAATATTTTGGCATTCCGGTACAGGAATTTATCGAGAAAGAACTCTCGGTCAACGACCTGTTGCACTACAACACCCACCTGGTACTGGAAGCGGGTAAGCTGAAAACAGCGGGCAGCCTGACAGAGATCCCTTATTTATCGGCAGCTTTTATACCGGATTACCTGATAAGATACCGGGACGAGGAGTTTGTAAATCAACTGCCCCGGATTGTCCTTCCTACGCATTCACCTTTCCGGCAGATCGCTCTGGAGGTTGCCAACGAAGAGGTGTTGCCTGCGGAAATCCAGATCAACCAGGGAGATCTGCTGGTCTGCGAAGAGGTCAGACGGGAAAATGCCCACCGACTGACCGATCGACTGGGTATATCCATCGGTACGGACAACGAACTACGGTACGGTATCTACCGGGAGAAGGGAAAAAAGATTATTCTTTGTCTGAACGAGTGGATACACTATCCTTTCCATATCGAAGACGAAAAAACACAGTACTGGGTACTGAAAGGGGTGTACAGACAGAGAAAATGAAGGGATTTACGATGTACGGATTTACGATTTACGATTGAAATTACCAATAACCGGATGTTATACAATTATCTCAGGCTACATAACCAATCCGATAGTAGTATTCACCACAATATATAATTTGTTTATCGCCATCGATCATCACCATATTTCTTCCATTAGGGCATATCCTTTCCTGTAAACAGATCATTCTATTGAAAGATATTCCCGTTCCATACCTGTGTATCCCAGGATCTGTTTGATAGAAATAAAATGATCAGGGGAATTAGTACATTCCGAAATATACATGGGTTGGGCCTGCACCGCGGAGACATAAATATGCGTCTATACAAGTAGATGTCACTGTTAGAATGTTTGTAATTTCAATCGTACATCGTAAATCCGTAAATCGTAAATCATTTAATAGTTACCATGGTTGCCCCATATCCATATTCACGGAACGAAGCGTCCTGATAGCGGCAGGCGGGATATTTGCGGCGCAATTCGTCGAGGATCGACTTGCGCAGGACACCGTCTCCTTTACCATGAATAAAGACGATCTTCTGTTCACGCTTCCCTTGGTATTGTTCCATGACTTCCCGGAACTTATCCATCTGATACTGTAGCATATCGGCATTGTTCATGCCAGTGGTATCGTCAAGCAGAGCATCTATATGCAGATCCACCTCCAGCAACGAAGGGTGAGAAGAAGAGGCTTTCTTTGTAATCGGCTGCGTCCGGGGTTTGTCAGTGTGCCTGGGTTGCAAAAGCGCCTCCTGCAATTCTTCCGCAGATACATAGACCTGTTTGGTGGGCACATCGTTACGGACAATATCATATACCAATGCCGGCTCTTCAAAGAAATCGGATTCACGGAAAGTATGCAGTTTATAGAACTTCACCGTATCGATCCGTAACTCTACATTGACCGCGGACTTGAAAGCATAGGTTCTGTCCGTTTTGAAAGGAAGGCACTGAACAGCTACCCGTTCGAGATCATTTAAGTCAGACCTGGTAAATTCCTCCAGCAACAATTTGGTATTGGGCTCCACCAATCCGTGAGAGCGATTGTGCCACGACTTTCCCTCTGCACTCAGATAGGTATAATAGAGATAGTAGTTGCTATCGTTCACCAGATAGGCCTCAAACGGGGTAGTAGTCATCTCTTTTACATTCTCCGGCACGAAAGCCAGAAAAATATTCAGGATATCCCCTCCTTTTATTTCTGTGGGACGAGCCACAATCTCCGGTTTCTCCGGCCTGGTTGGTTCCTGAGCCACCGGCGCGGGTGCCGGTTTGCGTTTCAGGTTGTAATCGTCTGTTTCCACAACCACACAGTCCCGTATCAGCATCGGAATATCAAAACCATCGGCATCTTCTACCAATACGATATCTTTTCCCTGGAAACCTTTTACTATACCGCCGCCTACTTCACTCAGAAAACGGACTTTATCACCTATTTTCATATATTTTGTTTTTAGAATCTGTTTTTATTTCAGTCACTGCCGATGCTTTTTTCCCCTACGATCTATTCTCTCTCTTTTCGCAGAGCCGACTCACCGACCCGCTTTTTCTTCTGTGAAAGATGAATGTCTGCACAGACAGAACGACTGAGTTTTTCTTCAGTTCAGCAAATATCGTTACTTTTGCCGAAGAAATAAAATCAGATGAAAGAAAACCCCGGACATATACGCATCAGCGCATACAACTATGCGCTTCCGGAAGAGCGGATCGCCCGCTTTCCACTTCCGCGACGCGACCAGTCGAAACTCTTAGTCTATCGCCAGGGAGAGATCTCCGAAAAGCGTTTCTCCTCTCTTCCTGATCTGCTTCCGGCAAACAGCCTGTTGGTGTTCAATAATACGCGGGTGATACAGGCACGCCTGCATTTCCGGAAAGAGACCGGCGCGCTGATCGAGATTTTCTGCCTCGAACCGGTGCTGCCGGCAGATTATGCTCTCAATTTTCAGCAGACCCGACAGGTGGAATGGCTCTGCATGGTGGGTAATCTGAAAAAATGGAAAGAGGAACCGCTACACCGTCAGTTGCAGGTAAAAGGGAAAGAGATCACCCTTACTGCTACACGCATGGGGCCGGAAGGTACCAGCCACCGCATCCGCCTGGAATGGAACGATGCCGGGGTAACGTTTGCCGATATCCTGGAGTTTTTCGGTGAACTGCCCATTCCTCCCTATCTCAACCGCCAGACGGAAGAGGCCGACAAAGAGACCTACCAGACCGTATATTCACGCATCCAGGGATCGGTAGCGGCACCTACCGCCGGTCTGCACTTCACACCGGAGGTGTTCGACCGTCTGCGGGAAAAGGGGATCACCTGCGAAGAACTTACCCTGCACGTAGGAGCAGGTACTTTCCGCCCTGTCAAGAGCGAAGAGATTGCCGGACATGAGATGCACCGGGAGTTTATTTCTGTCTCCCGCTCCACCATAGAGACCCTGCTTCTGCACCGGGCCAGAGCCATTGCCGTAGGTACTACCTCCGTGCGTACACTGGAAAGTCTCTATCACATCGGGATAACACTCCATAATCACCCGGATGCCACGGAAGAGGAATTGCAGGTGAAGCAATGGCAACCTTACGAAACCAACCCGGAACTTACTCCGGAAGAGGCGTTGGAGGAGGTATTGCGCTATATGGATCGCAACCAGTTGGAGACCTTACATACAGGCACGCAGATCATCATCGCACCGGGATATACCTACCGGATCGTCCAAGGGATCATTACCAACTTCCATCAGCCTCAGAGTACGTTGCTGCTGCTGGTATCGGCTTTTGTGGGTACAGACTGGAAAAAGATCTACGCATATGCCCTGGAGCACGATTTCCGTTTCCTGAGCTATGGGGATTCCTCGCTGTTGTTACCTGAATAGTAACATACGCAAAAGGACTTTATATATTTCATCAGCGAAGATTTCTACAAAGCAAAAGCAGGTCAATAAGAAGGAACATATGGGATAGAGCAAAAAAAGATCATAACCACATGGGTGATTATCATTTCCGTTCTTTTGTTTGTGCGACATGGGATGTATACCGTTGAAAGATTTTATTGCTATGTTCTTTCAGATGTAAAGCCGGATAGCACCGACGGATCAGAAGCCATAGATCGTTTATATACAATAAATAGAAGTTCATCCTTCGTTGTATATATATATGACTTTGGTATACTGTAGAAACGCACGGCGTGCGTCTCAGCATACCGAATGGAGATGCATAGATGATACTGAATGCTTTTTTTGTTGGACCTGAACCGCGGAGACGCGCGCCGAGCGTCTCTACAGGGTACCCCTTTCTCTGTAGACAAAGTAAGAGAGAATCACGGGGTGAGGAGATGTTTATAAATTTATAAATAAATAGTATACCGTATATCTACCAGACAACGGAGTACACTATATACAAGTAATTTATAAATACTTACTTAAAATAATATGTATGCCAAAAGATAATTCCCAGGAGATGTTTCCCCTTGTAGACGAACAAGGCAATATCATCGGAGCAGCTACACGGGGCGAATGCCACAGCGGAAGTAAACCCTTGCATCCGGTGATCCACCTGCATGTATTCAACGTAGCCGGAGAATTATACCTCCAGAAACGCCCGGTCTGGAAAGATATACAGCCCGATAAATGGGACACGGCTGTAGGCGGGCATGTAGATCTGGGAGAGAGTGTGGAAATCGCACTTAGAAGAGAAGCAAAGGAAGAACTGGGCCTCACAGATTTTACTCCGGAATTCCTGTTCAGTTATGTGTTCGAATCGGAGATCGAACGGGAATTAGTATTTGTATACAAAACTGTGTATTCGGGTCCCATCACACCCAGTGAGGAACTGAACGGAGGTACTTTTTGTACGCTTAACTATATCCGGGAGAACCTGGGTAAAGGGGTGTTTACTCCGAATTTTGAAGGGGAGATAGAGCGGGTACTGTCCCTATCGGAAGAGAAGAACTAAGGATGCCTCACGCACGAAAAGAGGGAAAGGGTATACATTCCAAAGCTATATATACAACACATCTCCTTCATTCGCTTCTGAAAAAGCGAATGAAGGAGATTGTCTGTTAAACCACTGATTTCCCGGATAAATTGCCGGACGTATCAATTGTCCAGCCAGTTCAGGATCACCTCACTGAAAGGGCTTTCTCCGGGCTCTACCGTAGCCACCCAATTGCCGTTCTCATCGATCAGGAACTTCTGAAAATTCCACGTAACTGGCGCGTCCTCTTTTCCGTTTTCCGATTTTTGTGTCAGCCATTGGTACAGTGGGTGCATATCCTCCCCACTCACAGAGATCTTGGACATCATAGGAAAAGAGACATCGTAGGTATTACGGCAAAAAGCCAGGATCTCCTGGTTGGTACCCGGTTCCTGTTCCCGGAAATTATTGGCCGGAAATCCCAGGATCTCCAGATTATTCGCACCATATATATCATACAGTGCCTGCAACTGTTCGTACTGAGGAGTCAGTCCGCATTTGGAAGCTACATTCACCACCAGCACTTTTTTTCCTTTCAATTGTGCCAGAGGAAAGTCCTTTCCTTCAATGGTCTGTACAGTAAAGTCATGGAAGTTTTTTTGTTGTCCGCTCAGGAAAGTGAAAACGAGGAACAGCATGCAACCGAGTAAAATACTTCTCATATATCCTCCTTGGGTTTTAATAAATATGTTCACAGATCAAAAGAGCTGTTCAGGTAACTGTTCATACTTTCTACAAACAGTCTATTTTGTGTTTCAGCCGTTTGCAACCTGTCTTATCTGATACAAAGTTAATCATTTTTGTTATATTTGCACTTCACTCTCCTAAAAACACACTTTTCTATGGATACATTTCCTACGGTTTTTCCGGAAATAGAGACTCCACGTTTGTTGTTGACAGAGATCATACAAGAGCATCTGGATGATCTGTTCCGACTTTTTGGCGACGCCCGTGTGACCCAGTACTACAACATCCGCACCTTCCGGAAAACGGAAGACAGACAGATCTATCTGGATTGGTTTCGTGACCGATTTCACAGTCGCCAGGGAATACGCTGGGGAATACGGATCAAAGGAGAAGAAGGCATAGCAGGCACCATTGGCTACAACAACTTCACTCCCCGACACCGTGCCAACATTGGATACGACCTGTGCTCTGACCATTGGAACCGTGGCTATATGAGCGAGGCACTGACAGCAGTGATGAAATACGGATTCGAGACGTTAGCCATCAATCGCATAGAGGCCGAAGTAATGCCCGGTAATACAGCATCCGAAACACTTTTACAGAAAAACGGTTTTCGCAAAGAGGGATTACTGCGTGAGTGGATGTATTGGGACGATCGTCACTTCGATATGTGCATGTATAGTTGTCTGCGCAGGGATTCATCTTATTTTTGACTATCCTCCGGAGAGGGATAAAGCACCAGTCCTCCGTCGGCAATAATGGTAGTGCCTGTAACATAGCTCGACTCTCCCGAGGCCAGCCATACCGCCACATTGGCTATCTCTTCCGGTGTTCCGATGTATCCGAGCGGAATACCTGCTTCCTCCCCTTTGCGGTACTGTGGACCGGACACCTTCTCTGTATTGATCGGGGTATCTATCCCTCCCGGAGCCACAGAGTTGATACGGATACCCCGGGATGCATATTCCAGTGCCAGGGTCTGTGTCAGTAATTTTACTCCGCCTTTGCTGGCTGTATAATGAGCATAGGTAGGCCAGGGAATGATCTCATGCACACTGGATATATTGATGATATTGCCTCGTTTGTCTTTACGCAGGAAATAATTGATCGCTTCGCGGGCACCGATAAAGACCCCGGTCAGGTTGGTGTCGATCACCCGCTGCCACTCCGCCAGGGGAAGTTTGTGAGAAGGCACCGATTTCTGCACACCTGCGTTGTTGACCCACACATCCAGGTCTCCATATGCCTCCAGCGTCGTATGTAACAAATGGGCCATGTCTTCTTCACTCTTTACATCGGCATAGGCAGCTACCGCTTCTCCGCCTTTCTGTCTGATCTCCTCCACCATTTTCTCAGCAGCCTGTTCGTTGTCCAGGTAGTTGATCACCACCTTCATTTCCTCGTCGATAAAACGCCGTATAATAGCGGCACCGATCCCTGATGTGGAGCCGGTAACGACTCCTACCTTTCCTTTCAGATCTTTATACATATCTTTTTCTCCTTATTTTCTGAATTTTACAGAGGTGGCATCCCTTGCTTACCTATCTGTATAAAACACACAAAAGAGAAAAGATGTTTGTAGGCGAATCGCTATCCTAATACACCCAGGATTTAAAGTACCACGTAAGAGGCGCTTCCTCCGGAATAGAAGTCGTACAAATAGCTGTTCCCTCTTCTGTCAGGGATACATAGGCATAGACATTCCATCCCGTTTCGAAAGAGGCTTCATATCTATAGGTAGAACTGTAGCCTGAGAGTGTAAAAGGCCGGTCGGCATACTGATAATATACAAAGTATTTACCAGCCACAGAACCTTCACCAGACCAGTCTGTAAGGCTGAGCATCCCAACCTTTTGGCCGTCTTTATAAGCGATAATATCTCCCAGGCCTGCGACAAGAGCCTCGGTGTCGTCTGATGTTGCCGGCCAGAAGCCACAATAATCGGTTGAGTGGGAACGCACTACCTGGGAAAGTTGCTCTGCAGAAAATTCAGTGGGAAGTTCTAAAGTGATCTTTCCGTCTTCATAAGCAGCCTCTATCCCTTCAATGATCTCCCAGCAACTGCCACTGATCTCGACTTGTACTTTATCAAAAAAGTCCTCTTCCGGCAGTCCTGCAATATCTGAAATAAGGATAGTATTCTCTACCACACTGATATTAGGAACTTCCGGCTCAATTTCCGGAGGGTTATTCTCGTCCTTACTACAAGATACCAATGACCCTACAAGAAAGAGCCACAGCACAGCGATCAGCATTTTTTTCATTTTTATATGGGTAAAGGGGAGATTGGGTGTACTCCGTTGTCTGACTACAAAATAAAATACAAATTTCAGAAAGTGACATTCAGTTGGATATACTGCCGTAGATACGACAAAGAGATTTTCTCACCATAGAAAAACGGACGTATCCCCAAGTCCTGAAGGCACGGTCGATCTTAACCCAGGGTAAGGAAGACGAAACACAGCGTAGTCCGACACTGCCCTGGGTCAGGATCGATCGTCCATTCAGGACTGAAAACACCTTTAATCAGGTATAAAGGCTGAATATACATAGCTTTTCAAAAAGAAAAATCACTGTAAATCAACCTTCTATCTTTATTCATCTGAAATATTTCAACCGGCAAGATCACGGATCACCTGCATGATCTTCTGAGCGATCTCCTGTGCCGCTTCCGGTGTAGAGGCTTCGCTGTATACACGTATGATAGGCTCGGTGTTGCTTTTACGCAGATGTACCCACTTATCGGCAAAATCGATCTTCACACCGTCTATATCATTGATCTCTTCATTGGAGTAGATCTCTTTGACTTTGGCCAGGATCGCATCCACATCGATATCCGGGGTCAGGTCTACCTTGTCCTTCGCCATATAATAGGCCGGATAGGTAGCACGTATCTCACTCACCTTTTTACCTTCATGGGCCAGATGGCTCAGGAAAAGAGCAATTCCTACCAGGGCATCTCTTCCGTAATGGCTGGCCGGATAGATCACTCCTCCGTTGCCTTCGCCACCGATCACCGCCTGTGTCTCCTTCATTTTGGCCACAACATTCACCTCACCCACGGCAGAAGCACTGTATGTCATGCCATAACGTCGGGTCACGTCGCGCAACGCGCGGGTAGAGCTCAGGTTGGAGACTGTATTGCCCGGTGTATGTTTCAATACATAGTCTGCCACGGTCACTAAGGTATACTCTTCTCCGTACATAGTGCCGTCTTCACTGATCACAGCCAGCCGATCCACATCCGGGTCTACTACAAAAGCCACATCCAGATCAGTTCCTTTCATCAACTGCATGATGTCTGTGAGGTTCTTCTCTAAAGGTTCGGGATTGTGGGCAAAGTTGCCTGTTGGCTCACAGTATAGCTGCTCTACCTGCTGCACACCCAGCTGTTCCAGAAGTTGCGGAAGCACGATACCTCCTACAGAATTGACACAGTCGATGGCCACACGGAATCCGGCCTTGCGGATCGCCTCCGTATCCACCAGGTCCAATGCCAATACACTGTCTATATATTTCTGATTATAAGAAAGATCTTGTCTGTACGTTCCCAGGTGATCTACATCGGCAAAGTCAAATTCTTCGGATTCTGCCAGCCGGAGCACTTCTTCTCCCTCCTGAGCATTCAGGAACTCTCCACGTTCATTGAGGAGTTTCAGAGCGTTCCACTGTCTGGGATTATGAGAAGCTGTGAGGATAATCCCCCCGGCAGCTCCCTCCATGGTCACCGCCAGTTCGGTAGTAGGGGTGGAAGCCAGATCAATATCTACCACGTCCCAGCCCATACCCATCAGGGTACCTACTACTGTATTCTTTACCATTTCGCCGGAGATCCGGGCATCACGTCCGACAACGATCTTGTTGCTCCGGACCGTACAGGTCCTGCGGATCAGTGTGGCATACGCGGAAGTAAATTTCACAATATCCAGAGGGTTGAGCCCCTCACCTGCCTTTCCTCCGATGGTACCACGTATACCGGAGATCGATTTGATTAGAGTCATAGGTTAAAACAGAATTAGAAGGTTGAGATATATTAATAGCGTTGGAAATACACATCGTAATAATAGGGATAAACCGCAGCCGAACTGTATTGATGTCCCATTTTGGATGGTATAATCAGCTTCACATGTGACTTGTCGCGCAAAAATTGTATAGACTGTAGCCAACCGTTCATTACACCTGTTACAGGATAACCATAATATTGATAATATATATAGTTTAATACCGGAGTAATTCCGGGTTCGGTCAACAGAAAAAGTCCTGATATGTTAGAACCACTCCGAACCAGGCGAAAACCTTCCGGATACATACCCAGAGGGTTAGAAGTATCCGTAATATCAATGATCGTATCTCCGGTCATGATACTATATTCTACATATCGGGCCAGTACAATATCATTATTCCGGAACGTATCGGTAACTTCTTCAGTTCCCCGGTCCACGATCTGCATATAGACTCCGGTATCAAAATATACATACTCATTCTTAGAGACATCCGTAACCGTATCTTTCAGGAATTCCTCTTCCGGGATCACTTTGATGTTATGATCCGCAATGTATTTATTGATTGCTTTTCGTTCATCAGCCAGTTTTTCCGCGTAAGTCTTTGAGTTGTCGCAGCTATAAAATACACTTCCAAGTATACAAAAAGAGAGTAAAAAGAATATAAGCTTCTTCATTTTGTTCTTTAATGATATAATACGGCACAAAAATATCTGATTTTATTGAAACTACCTCCCATATGCCGGATAAAGTTCCGATCCTTTAACCTTTATCACTTATCTTTTAACCTTTCCGGTCACTTGAGCAACGGAGCGAATTTTTCAATCGCTTTCTCATACACCCTTATAGCCTCTTCCATGGTACCGGAAAACTCTCCGCCGGAAGCATTGAGGTGACCACCTCCGTTGAAAAACTCCGCTGCCAGCCGGTTGCACGGGAACTTTCCCGCAGAACGCAGAGAGACCTTGATCATCGGACGTTCCGTATCTTCACGCAGGAAGCACGACAACCGCATGTTGCGGATAGAGAGAGGCATATTGACAAACCCTTCACTGTCTCCACGGATGTAGCTGAAACGCTTCTGTTCTTCCTCTGTCAGCGTGATGAGTGCCGCATGAAGTTCCGGATACACCTTCATCTGCGTAAGCACATATCCCATCAGCCGGAAGCGACTCTCCGAATAGGTATTATATACCTTACGATAGATCTCATCCTTGTCTATCCCTTTGGAAAGAAGCTGACTGATGATGTAATAGATCTCCGGATTGTTGGAATTGAAGGTAAAGCTGCCGGTATCCGTCATCATACCGGTATAGATACAGGCTGCTCCCTGCCGGGTGATCTCATTGAAATACCCCATGCGACAGATCAGGCGGAATACCAGTTCGGAGGTGGAAGAGATCTCCGGATGAGAGATCACGATGCGACAGAAATCTTCCGGATAGGGATGATGGTCTATCAATATCTTACGGGCCGGTGAGGCTTCCACGGCCGCTGCCATGCGGTCTATCCGTTTCAGGGAATTGAAGTCTACACAGCAGATCACATCCGCCTCCTGCAACAGTTTATCGGCAAACTCGGCATATCTGTCGTAACACAGAATATCTTTACTACCGGGCATCCAGCGCAGGAAGTCCGGAAAAGCATTGGGTACAATCACATTGGCAACTTTCTCCTGGGAATTGAAAAAATGCCAGAAACCCAGTGAAGAGCCTATCGCATCTCCATCGGGAGAAGTGTGAGAAACAATCACGATTTTTTCGGCACGGTTAAACCATCTGGTGAAATGATCAATACAGGCCTGATCAATTACTTTCGTCAACATAGTCTGAATTATAATTTCTCTGTCCGGAAACACACTGTCCAGCGTATCCTTCCGGCTTTGTTTGTATAGTGTACAAAGTTACAAAATTCCCGGCAATCACAGGACAATCTGCAGAGATCCTTTTCGGGAAATCGTAACGTATTTCACTCCGTAGGTTTCGCACCCGGTGATCAGTCTCTGAAGGCGGTATTCCGGCAGGGAAGCATCCAGAATAACAGTCTCTGTCCGGAACAGACGCAACAACTCTTCCAGCGTACCGGTATAGCCTCCGGAGATATACAGATAGTCCGCTACATAAGGCTCCGCGCGCAGCACGGACCGCCAGCGATCTTCCCGGACAACGACTATGCTCCTGCCTCCATAATGCAGCAAGGGATCCTGCCAGCAGATCTCTTCGCCGCAATAGGTCTCGTACAGGTACTGTGGCGGAGAAAGCCGTAGCCTGCTCCAATAACGATCCAACATACGTTCCAGCCGCTCTTCATCCAAAACAGGACTTATCGGTATCACCCAGGAATCGCCCCCGGAAGAGATACAATGTACAGCAGATTCCGGAGAGAGATGATAGAACAACAAACTATTCTCCGCATGGTTCCGGCGACGTTCCCAGGAATGAAAACAAACCCAGCAGAGAACGACGATCCCTATACTTCGCAACACAGAGAACCGACGATCTGCCACATACCACCCGACCAGGGAAAGAAGCAGGTAGCAGAGTATTACTTCCGGTAGGGTCACCCGGATCTGCTCCCACACTGCCAGGGGCCACTGTTCTATGCCGGACAGTAACTGGTGAGTGACACTGATCAGCTTTCCCGGCACTGCCGCCACCCACTGCTGCAACCCGGGAAAAGGGGTCAATAGCAACATACCGACTGTTGTCCAGATCCACAAAGAAACCATAGGCACCACCAGCAGGTTGGTCAGCAGACCCCAGACCGGAAAGCGCGAAAAGTAGTAAAGGATCAGCGGAAAGGTACCGATCTGCGCAGCGACAGAGACCGTTGTCAGTCCCCAGAGATACCGCCCCACCCGGTTCTCTATGCGCCACTTCCCATACAGCCAGGGCTGGATACAGAGAATAGCGGCCACAGCGGAGAAAGAGAGTTGAAAGCCAACATCCATCAGCCAGAAGGGGCGGAACAGCAGCATCAGAAATCCGGCAGCCGCCCAGGTATTGAGAGAGATTGCACCACCGGGAAGCAACAGCGACAAAGCCAGTAAGGAGAACATGATCACCGATCGCACCACCGAAGGAGAAAGTCCGGTGAGAAAAGCAAATGCCCACAACAGCAGAACCAACGCCAACACCCCTGCTACACGGAATCCCGGACGATGCCGCACAGGATATACCAACAGATAGTAAAAAAGCAGATAGAGAAATCCTATATGCAGTCCGGAAAGAGCGAGGATATGACTGGCACCTGTTACAGCATACGTTTCCCGGATCTCTTCACTCAGTTCCTTTTTGTATCCCAGGGTCACAGCTGCCAGTACAGCAAATGTCTCTCCTTCAAATCCCAGCCTCCGATACAGAGTCAATACCTTGCCCCGTACATCGGAAGCGACCTGATGCAGGGTACGCCTGGCAGAATGTCTGGCAAACTTCCATTTCCCCGATGGAATATATCCGGTGCCGCTGATGCCGGAACGAAAAAGATACCAGGCATAGTCGAATTCATCCGAATTGCCCCGGTTGGCAGGAGGTCGAATACGGGCAGAGACCCAGAGTTCATCACCCCGTGTGAGGGAAGAGGAAAGGGAGTCAACGGCCAGATAGAGCAGTACGTGCCGTTCTACGGCAAACTCTCCGGCAGAGTCTCTGCCCACAGGCAGATAGCCCGGGCAGAGTATACTACGAGCCTTCTGCTCCGGTTCTTCGGTCAGACGGAAGTAGTATACAGCCTCTTCATCGGGGAAATCATAAACGACTTTCCGGACCTCTTGTTGGAAAACCCAAAGGCCGGTCCATACGAAAAACAAAAATACGGCAACTCCGAAAAGCCAGCGGAGCGCATAACGGCGGGAAAGCCATAGGCCACACAAAACAATAGCATATCCGGCAAGGAAAGGGATCAAAGAGGAGAAAAGGACCTTGTCTCCATACACCAACAGCACATAGCCCGCCACGATTCCCAGGATCAAAGGGATCACCAGACGAAGCATCGGATACCGTTGAACAGCGGCAGACATGAAAGTGCTGTTTATAACTGTTTCATCTGTCGGATCATCTCCGTCGGATCGGGTGCTTTGAAAATGGTACTTCCCGATACCAGTATATCTGCTCCGGCAGCCACCAGCTGGGCACCGGTATCCAGATCTACCCCTCCGTCTACCTCGATCAAGGCCTGCGATCCGGTTTCACCGATCAGCCTGCGTAGTTCTTTCACCTTTTCCACCGAATGTCCGATAAAGGCCTGACCACCAAATCCCGGGTTCACACTCATCACCAGTACCATATATACATCCTGTATGATGTCGCGCAGCAGGCAGACAGGAGTAGCCGGATTGATGGTGACGGCAGGCTCCATCCCTGCCTCCCGGATCTCCTGTACCACACGATGCAAGTGGGGGTAGACTTCATAGTGCACATTCATCACATGAGCGCCTAACTTTTTCACCTCTCCGATAAACTTCTCAGGATTGACGATCATCAGATGTACATCCAAAGGTTTACGGGCCAGTTCGGCAACGTACTTCAATACGGGAAAGCCGAAAGAGATATTCGGTACAAACACCCCGTCCATAATATCCAGATGTATCCAGTCGGCTTCACTGGAATTGAGCATTTCCACATCTCTGCCCAGATGAGCAAAGTCGGCTGAAAGCAGAGAAGGAGATATTTTAGGCCTCATATCTTTGGTATTTTTAGGTATGATGAATCGTGTTACAAAACTAACTAAAATCGTACATATATCGGCTACGGCGATATTCTTTTTTCGCCACCGGATATGTACATCACAGATTCTTTGTTTTCTGAACACAGGAAACAGGCTGAAAGTTTGCAGTTCTGTGTTTTAAAAAAGCTAAGACGGACCGCGCAAAGAAGTCACAGCCTTTCCGGAAGGAACGTAACAATCATCTGGTGGTATATACCTGTAGAGACGCGAAGAGATTGACGATTGGACGATTGACGATTGAAAATACAAATGTCTTAACGATTGATAATGTTTACCTGTAGAGACGCACGGCGTCCGTCTCCGCGATACACGTTGCATACAGAACGAGGATTCCATTGTATTATACATTATCTATTCAACGGATGATGAGGTGTATAGAATATACAATAAAGAAATCTGTTTCATAAAAAGGTCTTGCATAGGAGATAGATCATCTGATGGGTATCTACTTACATACACACTGATAGATACATACCTATGTTGGACGTACACCGCGGAGACGCACGCCGTGCGTCTCTACAAGTAGATGTTATCGATCTCATTAGGGCATTTGTTTCTCCAATCGTAAATCCCTTCGCTGGCCGCCTGGTTGGCTACGCCGATCTTCGATGGACTGCGTCGACCGTTGGTTCGTCAGATCGTCAATAGCTCTGTTTTCATAAAAGCCTCCGGTGCTATCCGATAACCCCGGAGCACCTCCTGTATCGTAAGTCGTTTCTTGCCTGGAAATTGCAGAGAGGTCACCGCAACATATCCATCCGCTGTAGCTACATGCAGGAAATTCTTTCCATCTGTCTGTATAGTGCCAGGCTTCCGCAGAGTTTCACCTGTTACTTTTTCACTCTCAAATATCTTCACCACGATACTCTCTCCTGCACCATTGACAAGTTCTGTCCAGGCTGCCGGGTAGGGAGACAAACCACGGATAAAGTCATATACCTGTTTGGTCGTACGTGTCCAGTCGATCCGGCAAGTCTCTTTAAAGAGTTTAGGAGCAGGTTTCAGCTCTCCTTCTACAGGCAATTGGTTCTGAGGAACACTCTTCACCGTTGCCCGCAGAATATCTTCTACCGTCTCTATGACCAGCGGGCCACCCTCCTTCATCAGGCGGTCGTGCACCACTCCCACGTTATCCTCTTCCGCCACAGGTACCCGCACTTGCCGGATCACCTCACCGGTATCAATCTCGTGGGTCAGGAAAAAAGTGGTCAGCCCCGTCTCTTTTTCTCCATGGATCACTGCCCAGTTGATCGGTGCTGCACCCCGGTACTGGGGCAACAGAGAAGCATGCAGATTGAATGTTCCCTTCGGAGGCATGTTCCACACCACCTCCGGCAACATCCGGAAAGCCACCACGATCTGCAGGTCTGCCTTCCAGGCACGCAACTGCTCCAGAAAACTCTCCTCTTTCAGCTTCTCCGGCTGCAAAAGGGGAAGCCCCTGTTGCACGGCATATTCCTTCACAGGCGATTGCCGCAACTTGTGTCCGCGCCCGGCAGGTTTATCGGGCATGGTGACCACACCCACCACATGGTATCCACCCTCTACGAGGCAACGAAGAGGTTCTACTGCAAATTCGGGAGTACCCATATATACAATACGAAGGGACCCCTTTTCCGCTGTAGCGGAAGTCTGTATGTTTTCTGAATTCATATATGTTCAGTTAAAAGATAATTACCTTTATAAAAGACCCTGCCTGTATAGAATTAGGTAGCCTGTACAGGTTCCGGAGTTTCCGGAGTGGAAAAAAGGGGGATGAAACAAACACAGATAATCAATCCGGAAAAGTGAACAACTCAGAGGGTCGGTGGATAGATCAGGAGTTTCCTGAACTTTAGTATCAGGTCCGATTCCCGTCGGGCTTCGCCCAATCACTCCTCCGGGGAGGATCACTCGTCAGAGAACTGCACCAGTACCTGTCGGTACGAATTGAATATCTTGGATTTGGAGACAAACCCCATATACCTTCCCTCTTCATCCACCACAGGCAGATTCCAGGCATTGGTATCGTCGAACGTACGCATCACTTTTTCCATGCTGTCGGTATTGTACAGCCGGGCAGGGACCGAGGTCATCAGCTTCTGTACCCGGAACCGATGGTACAATTCCTGACGGAACATAATGTTCCGGATATCATCAAGCAGCACCACCCCCAGCAACACATCGTCTTTGTCTACCACCGGAAAGACATTGCGGTGTGAGTGGGAGATCACCTTCACCAATTCACCCAGATCCATTTCCGGACGCACGGTCAGGAAATCCGTCTCCACCACATTCTCCATCTTCATCAGTGTAAGCACCGCCTTGTCTTTGTGGTGAGTGAGCAGTTGCCCTTTCTTCGCCAGGCGCATGGAATAGATACTATGCGGTTCAAAGACCATGATGGTCAGGTAAGAACTCACCGCAACGATCATCAGGGGCAGGAACAGGTCGTACCCTCCGGTGAGCTCCGCGATCAGGAACACTCCCGTCAGTGGTGCGTGCATCACCCCACTCATCATCCCCGCCATACCCATCAGAGCAAAATTCTTCTCCGGCAGAAAAGGAGTCATATCAAAGACATTACTCAGGTAGGAGAAGGCGAAGCCGGCAATACATCCCAGGAACAGCGAAGGAGCAAAGATCCCCCCACAACCTCCGCCACCGTTGGTAGCACTGGTGGCAAATACCTTGAACAGGATGATCAACACCAAATAGATCAGCAACATATGCCTGTGCCCGTAGAAAAGAGAATTGTTCATCACCGTGTCCCAATCCGCTGCCCGGCTGCCATTGAGCAGGGTGTGTATGGTGTCGTACCCTTCTCCATACAGCGAAGGGAACAGGAAGATCAGTATACTCAGCAACAGACCTCCCAGTAACAATTTGCGGTACGGCCCCTTGAGCCGGCCGAAGATCCCTTCGATCCAGTTCATCGTACGGGTGAAATAAAGAGAGACCAATCCACAGAAAATACCCAGCAGGATCACATAGGGAATACGTTCCATCTCAAAGGGCTGATCCAGGTGGAATTTGAACATCGCCTCCGTACCGGTAAGGATGTAGGAAAGGGAGGCCGCCGTCACCGAAGAGATGAGCAGGGGCAACAGCGAAGTCATCGTCAGATCGATCATCAATACTTCGATCGTAAAGACCAGGCCCGCAATCGGGGCTTTGAAAATCCCGGCCACCGCGCCTGCCGCGCCACATCCTACCAGGAGCATCAGGGTACGGTGTTCCATCTTGAACACGCTTCCCAGATTGGAACCGATGGCCGAACCGGTGAGCACGATGGGTGCCTCCGCTCCTACCGACCCACCGAATCCGATGGTGATGGAACTGGCAATGATGGAAGACCAGGTATTGTGAGGCTTGATGCGTCCCTGCCTGCGGGAGATCGCATAGAGGATCTTCGTCACCCCGTGGCTGATATCGTCTTTCACCACATAGCGGACAAACAGTCCGGTAAGAAAGATACCCACTACGGGATAGATCAGGTACATGTAATTGGCGCCGGTATCACTGAAACGGTTGGTCAGAAAATCCTGGATCAGATGGATCAGGTATTTCAGCAGCAGTGCCGCCAGCGCCGTCAGGATACCCACCACGAAACTCAGTATCAGGATAAAGTGCTTCTCCTTGATGTGGGTCTCACGCCAGGTAAGAATATATTGGTAGATGGATGGTTTATTCTGCATATAGTATTTAGAACTTTTATTCTTCAATTTCTCTTCATTTCTTTGCTCCGCCAAAAAAACGAAGAGATTTACGATTGGACGAGCCAACAGTCGACGAAGCCAACCAACGGTCAGCAAAGCTAATTACAATGTACGATTGAAAATACATCGGATAAAATATGATTTATACCTCTCCACTACTTCGTTTGATACCCGGCAACGAGCAAAAAAACCCGCTGCGCTCAGATATATCCTGCTCCCAGATCGGCGTACATCTTCACTCCGCTTAACGCTCCGAGATCAAAGACGACGATACACCTGTGCCAGGCGTATGGCGGATGTGTATGACTGTGATTGTTTGGTTGACTTTCAATAGATAATACCCTGTCCCTGAATGTCCAATCGTACATCGTAAATCCGTAAATCGTAAATCTCGTTATTTTCTTATCACCTCTATCAGCCCCCCTTTTCCTAACTTGATGATCCCTGAGGGGCGGGGCTTGCCGGTCTCTTCCTGACGGAAGGAGACCACATAGTCCACTGCTTCCAGGATCTCCGGAGAGATCTCCGCGAAGGTGGCCGGAGAAGGAGCACCGCTGATATTGGCTGAAGTAGATACAATTGCCTTACGGAATTGTTGGCACAGCCGGTGAGAGAATTTCTCTTTCGTCACCCGGATGCCCACGCTACCGTCCTCAGCCAGCAGGTTGGGAGCCAGATTACGCGCGCCGGGATAGATGATGGTGAGCGGCTTTTCGGTCAGTTCGATCAGGTCCCAGGCTATATCCGGCACCTCGTCCACATAGAAATCTACCTTCACCGGTGAGTCTACCAATACCAGCATAGCCTTGCTATCGGCCCGCTGTTTGATGTCATACACACGCTTCACAGCCGCCGCGTTGGTGGCATCGCATCCCAGTCCCCATATCGTATCCGTAGGGTAGAGGATCACTCCTCCCTCCCACAACACCTGACAAGCTTTTTTGATATCTTCCGTCATTTCCGGCGGTCAATTATTGAGTTTAACACACAAAAGTACTACTTTTGCCCGATATTAAAAACGAATCATTCAAAATATGGAAGAGCTTACCTTTCGCTATAGCCTGCCCATTCAGTTGCGTTTCAACGATGTAGATAAATTCGGGCATGTCAACAATTCCGTTTATTTCTCCTACTACGACCTGGGAAAGACGGAATATTTCGCCACCGTACGCCCCGACCTGGATTGGGAAAAGGAAGGGATCGTTGTGGTACATCTCGAAGTGGATTTCCTGGCACAGATCTTTGCCACAGACCCTATTGCCGTGGAGACCACCGTTGCCGAGATCGGTACCAAAAGCATGAAACTCATCCAACGGGTGGTAGATAACAAAGGGGAGGTGAAGTGTGTATGCCAGTCTATCCTCGTAGCGTTCAATCTGGAAAAACACGAATCACAGGAGATCTCCGAAGAGTGGATCCAGTCTATCAGTGCCTACGAAAGACGGGACGTACGGAAGAAAAAGGCCTGATCTGCCGGCAGACCGATCTGCATCACAGATCCATCACCCAACCGGAAGGCGGCTGTTCCTCAAACGGAGGTCCGGCTGCTTCCTGATTTCATAACCCCATCAGGCACCCCGGACCCTGTCCCAGCGACAGATGACGGGGAAAACACCCTTCCGGAAATCCTATACCCGGAAACGGTATGTGCCGGAAAACACGCTCTTGTTTACCTGCAAACAGGAAACGGTATTCATTCCGTTTTCCCGACAAAAAGAAAAAGCCTTCCCTGCTTTCCGGGAAGTCTGTCCGGCAAAAGCCGGTTCTTTCTCCTGTCTCTACCTACTCACCGGGACAAATAAAAATCTACAGATTTCACATTTTTAAACGCTATTCTTATACTATGATAATATTTTAGCAATTCCACGCCCTCCCCTCAGGTTTTTTTCGTAATTTTACGGCTTGATGGGGGAGTACACCTCTTCAACACCTGGGAACAGAAAGAAAGAAAAACAATATATAAAATGAACCACAAATGGAATTATCAATCCATTACCGAAGAACAGACAGAAACGAGCCGGCAACTGGCCGAGAAACTGGGGATTAGCCCGATCCTCGGTAGGCTTCTTGTGCAACGTGGGATCACCGAAGTAGAAGAGGCGCGGAAATTTTTCCGGCCACAACTGCATGATCTGCACGATCCGTTCCTGATGAAGGATATGGACATCGCCGTGGAGCGTCTGAACAAGGCAATGGGAAAAAAAGAGCGTATTCTTATTTATGGAGATTATGACGTAGACGGAACCACTGCGGTTTCACTGGTCTACAAGTTCATTCAACAATATTATTCCAATTTAGACTACTACATTCCCGATCGTTATGAAGAGGGATACGGTATCTCTAAAAAAGGGATCGACTACGCCGCGGAGACGGGCGTAAGTCTGATCATTGTACTGGATTGCGGCATCAAAGCCGTGGAAGAGATCACCTACGCGCGGGAGAAAGGAATCGATTTCATCATCTGCGACCATCATGTGCCCGACGATGTGATGCCACCCGCCGTGGCTATCCTGAATGCGAAACGCCCGGACAATACCTATCCCTACGAACACCTGTCGGGATGTGGCGTAGGCTTTAAATTCATGCAGGCTTTTGCCCAGAGCAACGGGCTCGACTTTCACCAACTGATCCCCCTGCTCGACCTGGTAGCCGTGAGTGTGGCTTCGGACATCGTACCCATCATGGGAGAGAACCGCATCCTCACCCACCACGGTCTGAAACAGCTCAACAGCAACCCCAGCGTAGGACTGAAAGCCATTATCGACGTATGCGGACTTTCCGAGAAGGAGATCACGGTCAGCGACATCGTCTTCAAGATCGGACCGCGTATCAATGCTTCGGGACGTATCCAGAGCGGAAAAGAGGCGGTAGACCTGCTGGTAGAGAAAGACCTCTCGGCCGCGCTGGAAAAGAGCAACCAGATCAACCAGTACAACGAAACCCGCAAAGACCTCGACAAGAACATGACCGAAGAGGCCAACCGGATCGTTTCGGAGCTGGAAGGACTGGCCGACCGACGCTCCATTGTGCTTTACAACGAAGACTGGCACAAAGGAGTCATCGGTATCGTAGCTTCCCGCCTCACGGAGGTTCACTACCGCCCGGCGGTAGTACTCACCCGTACCGACGATATAGCTACCGGATCGGCACGCTCGGTATCGGGCTTTGATGTATACAAGGCCATTGAGCATTGCCGGGATCTGCTGGAAAACTTCGGCGGACATACCTATGCGGCCGGACTATCGATGAAGGTAGAGAACGTAGAGGCATTCACCCGGCGGTTCGAAGAGTATGTGACCGGACATATCCTGCCCGAACAGACCAGCGCGGTGATCGATATCGACGCGGAGATCGACTTCCGGGACATCACCATGAAGTTCTTCCACGACCTGAAAAAGTTCAACCCCTTCGGGCCGGAAAATCCCAAACCGATCTTCTGCACACACCATGTCTACGACTACGGCACCAGCAAAGTGGTGGGCCGCGACCAGGAGCATATCAAACTGGAACTGGTAGACAACAAATCCAACAATGCGATGAACGGTATCGCCTTCGGCCAGAGTTCACACGTACGCTACATCAAGACCAAACGATCTTTCGACATCTGCTACTCCATTGAAGAGAACACCCACAAACGGGGGGAAGTGCAACTGCAGATCGAAGACATCAAACCGACCGAATAAAACGGGATACAGGCACCGGCCGGAACCCGTCAGCGACAAGTTGATCCGGCCGGTGTCTGTATCCTTTCTTTTCCATACATGAGCCTCTACCACGAAATACTGAAACAATACTGGGGATATGACTCTTTCCGCGATCTGCAGGAAGAGATCATCCGCAGCGTATCGGAGGGAAAAGATACCCTGGGCCTGATGCCCACAGGAGGAGGCAAATCCATTACCTTCCAGGTGCCCGCCCTGGCACAGGAGGGGCTGTGTATCGTGGTGACCCCGCTGATCGCGCTGATGAAAGACCAGGTACAGAACCTGCGCCGACGGGGCATCAAAGCCACAGCGGTCTACTCGGGTATGACCCGGCAGGAGATCATCATCGCCCTGGAAAATTGTATTTTCGGTAACTACAAATTCCTCTATATCTCTCCCGAACGTCTCAACACAGACATCTTCCGTACCAAGCTGCGCTCCATGAAGGTGAGTATGCTCACGGTAGATGAGAGCCACTGCATCTCCCAATGGGGGTACGACTTCCGGCCTGCCTACCTGAAAATAGCCGAAATACGCGAACTGATCCCCCACGCACCGGTACTCGCGCTCACGGCCACCGCTACCCCGGAGGTGGTCAAAGACATCCAGCAACAACTCCGGTTCCGCGCGGAGAATGTATTCCGCATGAGCTTCGGGCGGAAAAACCTGGCCTACCTGATACGGCATACCGACAACAAGACCGGGGAGATGATACGCATTCTACAGCGCATACCTGGTAGCGCCATTGTATATGTACGTAGCCGCCGCCGCGCCAAAGAGATCAGTGAACTGCTGACCCTGGAGGGATTCACAGCCAACTTCTACCACGCCGGACTCAACAACGACGAGAAAGACCTCCGGCAAAAACGCTGGCAAACCGACCAGTGCCGCGTTATCGTAGCAACCAACGCGTTTGGTATGGGAATAGACAAACCGGATGTGAGGGTAGTGATCCATTACGACCTTCCGGACTCCCCGGAGGCCTATTTTCAGGAGGCCGGGCGGGCCGGACGCGACGGACAGAAAGCATATGCCATCATCCTGTATGCTCCCACCGACAAAGCTTCCCTGCGCAAAAGAATACCCGATACCTTTCCCGATAAAGAATATATCAAGGAGGTCTACGAACATGTGCAATACTACTGTCAGATGGCCATGGGCGACGGCCGGGGATGTATGTACGAGTTCAACCTGGAAGAGTTTTGCCGCACCTTCAAACACTACCCGGTACCGGCGCATAGCGCGCTCAAGATCCTGACACAGGCCGGATACATCGAATATACCGACGAACAGGACAATGCCTCCCGCATCCGGTTCACCGTGCGCAGGGACGAGCTCTACAAATACCGGGAAAGCAACCCCGGAACGGAGGCCCTGATCAGCATCCTGCTACGTTCCTATACCGGACTGTTTACCGATTACGCCTATATAGACGAAGCCCTGCTGGCCCTGCGCAGCGGACTCGACCGCGAACAGGTATACCAGCTGTTTGTCTTATTGTCGAAACAACGGGTGCTTGATTACATTCCCCGCAAAAAGACACCTTACATTATATATACGCGCGAACGGGTAGAACAACACCACTTGCAACTGCCTCCTTCGGTATATGAAGATCGGAAGAGACGATACGAAAACCGCATTGACGCGATGGTTTCCTACGTGACTACGGACCGCATATGCCGCAGCAGGCAGCTGCTGCGCTATTTCGGAGAACAATCCGAACACGATTGCGGACAATGTGACGTCTGCTTAGCTCTCCGTAAACGAAAACCTCTCTCCGCCGCCGATATGGAATCCATGGCCGAACAGATCAGTCAACAACTCACCAGTTCTCCCCTGACTCCGGTACAACTGGCCCTCAGACTGGATCGGGACACAGAGGAGGTCAGCCAGGCAATCCGCTACCTGCTGGACGAAAAACGCCTTATCCTACAGGATGGCATCCTGTCGCTGCCTTTACAAACGTAAGAGTTCTCTTTATTCACTGTAGAAACACATACTTTTTTGTTGAACATACGTCGTGGAGACGCAAACAGATTTACGATTGAACGATTTACGATTGAGATTACAGAAAGAATATGTTTGTAGATCCCAATGCGTAACATCTTATACACGAACATATGTTTCTACAAGTGGATGATAACGTCGATCTATATGCATTTTCAATCGTAAATCGTAAATCGTTAAATCGTAAATCAGTAAAACTTTTCATTATCTTTGCGGCCACATACAAATACCACAGACACTTATGGCCAGTTTCCTGAAATCCCTCTTCGGCGGAAAGACCAACGCAGAAGAAGAAAAACAGAAAAAAGAAACAAAGAATTTCGAGATACTCAAATTTGACGGACTCCGCGCCCAGCGTATCGGACGCGTCGACTATGCAGTCAAATGCTTTACGGAAGCCCTGCTGATCAGGGAAGATTTCGAAACGATGAACTACCTCAGCAGTCTGTATATACGACTGGGAGAGACACAGCAAGCCCGCGATCTGCTAAAACGTATGACAAAACTGGAGCCCGATCTGCCTGCGACCTATCTGGTCCTGGCCAACCTCTGTTACATAGAAGAAAAGTACGAAGAGATGGAACAATATGCCACACAAGGCATCCGCCTGAAAGCCGATGATCCGGTAGCACACTATCTTCTGGGCAAATCGCGCCACTGCCAGAAAGACCCGATCGGCGCAGTAGCACACCTCACCCAAGCTCTCTCTCTGAAAGAAGACTATACGGATGCCCTCCTGGCCCGTGGAGAGATCCTGCTGGAAATGAAACAACTCCATGAAGCCAGAGAAGATATAGATACCATTCTCGGAACCGATCCGGAACACGAAGCCGCTATTCTGTTGCGGGGAAACTGGCACGAAGCCGCCGGCGCACCCGAAGCAGCCGAAACGGACTACCGCCAACTGATCGCGCTCAACCCCTTCAACGAATCCGCTTATATTATCCTGAGCCGAATGTTCGCCGAAAAGAAAGAGATAGAAAAAGCCATCGACATCCTCGATGAAGCCATAGAATTCAATCCGGGATCTGCCACTCTTTATCATCGGCATGGAGAACTCCGCCTGTTGCATGGCGACAAGGAAGGATCTGCAGAAGATAGCAAAAAGGCACTTGAACTGAATGCAGATGCCCTGGGATCCATTTCCGGACAATTCAACAATCAGCCGGCCAGCAGCAATGTACTCGGCAGTCTGGGATAGAAAGCCTACTGCCGACGGGATATATAGTATGTATCCGGAATCTCTCTGACAGCAGCAGGCAATGAACCATCAAACAAGTACCTTCCCCTCTCTCGGATAAAGAGTGCAACAGACAAACAAAGTTCCGGAAAGCCCCGAGTCGGTACAGAGTCCGCGACACGGAATTTTCAGATTTTCTATGCAGAAAGACTGACTCGTACAACGTATTTTTCTTTCTCTTCCTGCCTGTTATACTATGCTTACTTATGGAATATTGTCTGTCCCCCGCCCAGGGCCAAATGTCCCCTTCTTGGTGCCGATTAGCCCTGGGCGGGTGCTGATCGGCACCCGGAAGAGGACGCGTTCCCTTTCAATGTATTAACAACAAAGTTTCATGGAAAGTACACTTCCCTTCCATAGATCAAACCTGTAAACTCTGTGAAGCACAAAGATATTTCAAACGCTCAGACTTACCAATTGTCACCCTTCAGTCAAGACTAAATTAGTATTTTCAACACTTTAACGATAAAATTCATATACACAGAAGTGCTATCATTGAGCGTGTTAGAGAGAAAGTAGTCATAAACATTATAGAGATCATACAACTCGCAGATATTGAGCCCAACTGATCCATAAAAAATACTCACTCATCTATTTCTTTATTAACACATACATATTATTTTTGTAAAATACCTTTAATCTATAGCAAGACATAGAAATGTGGATCTCACAGAACATACATGAGTCCTGACCTTATGAAAGGACTTACGACATAGAAATATCTCCGGAAAAAGCAATCTCTTATATACCTGACAAACAGATGGAATCTCAAAACACAGATATTACGATAGAAAGTTATCTTTTTATAGATAAGAATCATAAAGGCAATCTTACTCCTGATCTATTGGTCAGCATCAGAGAGCAGACAACATTTGTCAACAACAGCAAACGACTGGACTATGACTACCCTGAAGGAGCCATAGTCATAAAATTATGGGGGAAGACCCTGCTCGGAAAAGAACAATGGGACCTGGTGGATCAGCTTTTTATGTACTTCGCCAGTGCGATCCGGGAAGTGAAGGACAATGGCTATGCAGAGTTTTCCTTTCCCGATAATAACATTCCGGTGACCCTCACCTAAAAAATACATCCCCTTCTCATCTGCTCTTATCCATAGGAGAGAAGAAAGTATACCTGCCCTTCAAAGAGTTCGCACATAAAATGTCAAAAGCAGCCCTACTTTTTTATGAAACACTTTTATCTCTTCCTTCCGGAAACCACAACTGGTTTCTGCAAGATAGGGCGGAACTGCAAGAACTAAAAGAGGAACTGAGTCAGTGGTAACAAAACCTTCCCAGCCCCCTCACAATCGGCTTATCTTCTGTTTCACTCTTGTATGATCTGCGCGAATTCTCCCCATACCTCGTGCTCCTGATATTCCGCCAGAGAACCGGACGGAACATACAACACGCAGTTCTCCAGATCTACCTGGTA
Organism: Bacteroides sp.; assembly: GCA_021202275.1. Classification (GTDB taxonomy): domain Bacteria; phylum Bacteroidota; class Bacteroidia; order Bacteroidales; family Bacteroidaceae; genus Bacteroides. The sequence goes on along the minus strand of JAJQDI010000026.1, from coordinate 131,796 downwards.
AAAAGCATTCAGAGCCACCTGTGGAGGAGTGGAAGTGAGCAAACGTACAGCTGCCAGCGAAGTGCATCCGGAAAAAGCCTCCGACGGCAATTCCGCAACTCCGGCAGGCACAGTGATCGTTTGCAGGGAAGTACAGCCTTTGAAGGCAACTTGTCCTATCTCCTGCAAGCCGGCAGGCAGGTCCAGTGTACTCAACGAGCTACAGCCATAGAATGCCTCTTGACCAATTTCCGTGATCTTGTGGGATAAATGGATACTTCGCAGGGAAGTACAGCCTCTGAATATCCCGTCTCCGATCTCTTCCACATCGGCAGGCAGTTCGATAGAGGTCAATCCCGTGCACCCGTAGAAGACCTCATCGCCCAACGTCAGGATACCCTGCGGAAAATCCATATGTTGCAACGCCGTACACCCTCTGAACGCGGCGTCTCCTATCTCCCGCACCTCGGCCGGAAGATCCACAACAGACAGAGAGATACAGCCGTAGAACGTTTCATCCCCGATCCGGGCAATCTCTACCGGCAGCGTCAGCGTACGCAACGCCGTACAGCCTTTGAAAAGCGCGTCTCCCGTTTCCCGTATGCCGGCAGGCAGATCCAGAGCAGTCAGACGGATGCAGTCGCGAAACAGTTCCGACCCCACGGAGGTTACTCCGGAAGGGAAACCGACCTTCTCTATCCCACTTTCGGCAAACAACTTATCCGGCAGATGGGTGATAACTCCCGGTATATCCACCTCACTCAACAGGCTGGTACCCATAAAAGCGCCTTCGGCGATATACTGGATGGAAGAGGGAAAATCGACGGAAGAAAGGGAAGAATACGCGAAGCACCGGGCCGGGATGGAACGCAACTGCTCCGGCAACAATACCCGGTCGATACGCATGTCCCTGAAATTCTCCGGCAATAGTTCATTCTCCGAGAAATAACCGTTCTGCTGGAAAACAGCCTCGATCTGTACCTGCTGCATATCTAAGAAATAGAGAAACTCCATCTGAGAAAGTATCTTGAGATCGCGCGCGTCCACGCGTCCGGTCAGTGTTAGATCGGTGATCCGGCTTTCCGGGTCGAGTAGATTCTCCAGTGTGCCCGGTTCAGACACATGAATGGTTCGCGCCTGCTCATCACGCTCTACAGTGACCACAGCCGTTCCCACCAATTCGGAGTAAACGGTCTTCACTGTGATCAGCGCGCTTCCTCCACGCAAACCGGTGACCACTCCATCTTCCACCCTGGCGACCTCTTCATCCTGGCTCTCCCACATGAAATAGATACCTTCCGGAGGAGTAGGCTCCACCACAGGGGTGAGCGTCACCGTTTCACCGCTTTTCAGTGTGACACTGGCCGGTTCTATGGTGATATTCTCTACAAAGACATCCCGTACCGTCACCCGGCACGTATCTCTCAACTGCAACCGATCAATAGACACGATCACCAATGCTTCACCCAACGATACACCGGTAATCAATCCACCATATACACTCACCACTTCCGGATCAGTAGATTCCCAGCCATACGAAGGACCGGAAATATCTACCGGGTAGTGATACACATTCAGCTGATACGTACTACCCACTCCCAACGTAAACTCCTTTTCGGCCAGTTCGATATCTGTGATCATCTCCGGGGAAGTGTCGCCTTTGCAACCACTCAGCCCCACCCACACCGTCACGATCAGTATACAGAAATACCTGCACCCTGACATACGACAGTCGCCTGTCTCTTTTACAAACTCATATATCGGATTTCTCATAAGATCTGCTATACATACTCCTCCCCTGTTCCGATACCGGAAAGAGAAAGCATCCTATAAACAAAACATTCACTCTATTGGCTCATGAGGCAGACTCTATGCCTGACCCTTAGTATGAAACAGTTCTCTTCATTACAGCGTACCAGAGCCTGCGATACGTACTGCAAAGGAACTAAAAAAAAACGATCCCGGCAAAACACAAAGAGATTTACGATTTACTGATTTACGATGTACGATTGAGATTACAATTATTTTTATGACGGCAACTGCTTATAGAAACACAAAGAGATTTACAATGTACTGAACTAACGGTCGACGAAGTCAACCAACGGTCAGCGAAGCTAATTACGATGTACGATTGAGATTACAACTATTTTTATAATGACGACCACTTGTAGAAACACAAAAAGAAATACAATTGAAAATACATGTTATCATCCACTTGTAGAGACGCACGGCTTGCGTCTGGGCACACCGAATAGGAAAATACATACCAGGCGGGATACATTTTTTATTGGAACTGCACCGCGGAGACGCACACCGTGTGTATAATACGTTTGCCTATGGAAGTTATAAGTTTTAAGTATCGTTCGAAAATAAGATAAAAAGAATCCACAAGCTAAAACTTACTACTTAAAACTTATAACTCTTATGTTTTTTCAATCGTACATCGTAAATCAGTAAATCGTAAATCTCTTTGTGTTTTGCCTCGTTTCTTTGGTGGCCCAAAGAAATGAAGAGAAAAAAATATCATTTTTTATTTGCAATTTAGATAAAAGTATTACTTTTGCGTCAGAATCAGCAATAAAAAGCAATTGATGAACCCGTTTACCTATGCATATTACTTCTTTTTTTACTTTTACTTTTTTGGAAAGAAAGTAGAGCGGGAGTTTGTATGTAGCAAGTGACAGGTTACTTAAGAACGAATAAATGGACAATAAATAGCAAAATCCCGCTCCGTAACGGACGCGGGATTTTTTTATATCACCTACAAGAGATGAAAACAATAGCAATTCAGGGAACCTTAGGCTCGTTTCACGACATAGCCGCGCACAAGTATTTCGAAGGAGAAGAGATCGAACTGATCTGTTGCCCCACTTTTGAAGAGGTATTCCACTCCATCCGGCGCGACAACCATGTCATTGGCATGCTAGCCATTGAAAACACCATTGCGGGAAGTCTGCTGTACAACAACGAGCTGCTCCGCCAGAGCGGTGCCCAGATCATCGGCGAATACAAGCTGCGTATCTCACACAGTTTGGTCTGCCTGCCCGAAGACAGTTGGGAAGACATCACCGAAGTGCACTCCCACCCGATCGCGTTGATGCAGTGCCGGGATTTCCTGAACCAGCACCCGCACATCAAAGTGGTGGAAGAAGAAGACACCGCCCTGAGCGCGGAGACCATCCGGAACAAACAGATGCACGGACATGCCGCCATCTGTTCCAGGGCAGCCGCCGAACTGTATGAGATGAAGATCCTGCAGGAAGGCATCGAGACCAACAAGCACAACTTTACCCGTTTTCTGGTGGTGGCGGATCCCTGGCAGGTGGAAGACCTCCGGCAAAACCTGCCGATCAACAAAGCCAGTCTGGTATTCATGCTCCCTCATGCCGAAGGAAGCCTGTCGCAGGTGCTCTCTATCCTCTCTTTCTACAACATCAACCTGACCAAGATACAGTCTCTACCCATCATTGGCAGGGAGTGGGAATACCAGTTCTACGTAGATGTGGTATTCACGGACTATCTGCGTTTCAAACAATCGCTCACGGCCATCACCCCCCTGACCAAACAACTCAAAACATTAGGAGAATATGAAGAAGGAAAATCAAGTATATAAGATCGCTCCGGCCCGGCGGCTGTCCGGTGTGAGCGAATACTACTTCTCGCGCAAGCTCAAGGAAGTAGCACAGATGAATGCCGAAGGAAAAGACGTGATCAGCCTGGGTATCGGAAGTCCCGATATGCCTCCCTCGGAGGAAACGTTGAAGACGCTGCGCGAACAGGCACGGGACCCGGCCGGACATGGTTACCAGCCCTATACAGGGATCCCGGAACTCAGACAGGCATTTGCCCGCTGGTACCAACGCTGGTATCAGGTAGAACTGGACCCGGCAACGGAGATACAACCACTGATCGGTTCCAAAGAGGGCATCCTGCACATCACACTGGCATTCGTGAATCCGGGAGAGCAGGTACTGGTTCCCGATCCGGGCTATCCGACCTATACCTCCCTGAGCACCCTGCTCGGCGCGGAGATCGTGACCTACAACCTCCGGGAAGAGAAGGGATGGATGCCGGATTTCGACGAACTGGAGGCGATGGACCTGAGCCGGGTGAAACTGATGTGGACCAACTATCCCAACATGCCTACAGGAGCCAACGCAACACCGGAACTCTACCGGAAACTGGTTGAGTTTGCCCGCCGGCACAACATCGTTGTGGTGAATGACAATCCGTATAGTTTCATCCTGAACGACCATCCGCTGAGCATACTTTCCGTACCCGGGGCCAAAGAGTGCTGCATCGAGCTGAACTCCCTCAGCAAAAGCCACAATATGCCCGGATGGCGCATCGGCATGGTAGCCTCCAACCCGCAATTTATCCAGTGGATACTGAAAGTCAAAAGCAATGTAGACAGTGGCATGTACCGCGCCATGCAGCTGGCGGCGACTACTGCCTTAGAGGCGGATCGCGACTGGTACGAGGCCAACAATGCCAACTACCGCAACCGCAGGCAACTGGCGGGAGAGATCATGCAGACACTGGGATGCACCTACGACGAAAAGCAGGTAGGTATGTTTCTCTGGGGAAAGATACCCGATAGCTGTGCCGATGTGGAAGAACTGACCGAAAAGGTACTGCACCAGGCACGGGTATTCCTGACACCGGGGTTTATTTTCGGAGACAACGGCAAGCGGTTTATACGCATCTCTCTCTGCTGCAAAGAGGAGAAACTGGCCGAAGCACTGAGAAGGATCAAAGAGGTTATCCAATAAGTATATCAAAAATATATCAACAGGGATTACCTGTAACATACATTCCCATGCGGCACGCTGAGACGCAAGCCTTGCGTCTCTACAGGAAACCAATTACAATAATGAACTAAAAAAACAGATAAAAATGGAATTCGAATCAATCTTATTACCGGGCATGGAGCCCAAAAGACCTATCGTGATCGCCGGACCCTGTAGTGCAGAGACGGAAGAGCAAGTGATGTGTACGGCACGCCAGCTGGCAGACAAAGGACTGAAGATATTCCGTGCCGGGATCTGGAAACCCCGCACCAAGCCGGGCGGTTTCGAAGGCATCGGCGTGGAAGGTCTTACCTGGCTGAAAAACGTAAAAAAAGAGACCGGCATGTATGTCTCTACCGAGGTGGCTACTGCCAAGCATGTATACGAATCGCTCAAGGCAGGCATAGATATACTGTGGATCGGTGCCCGTACCACAGCCAACCCCTTTGCCGTACAGGAGATTGCCGACGCACTGAAAGGAGTAGATATTCCGATATTGATCAAAAACCCGGTAAACCCCGACCTGGAACTCTGGATCGGTGCCCTGGAACGTATCTACAACGCGGGCCTCAGACGTCTGGGGGTGATCCACCGGGGATTCAGCAGTTACGACAAGAAGATCTACCGCAACCTGCCCCAGTGGCACATCCCTATCGAGCTGCACCGCCGCTATCCCGATCTGCCGATCTTCTGTGACCCCAGCCACATCGGAGGAAAACGCGAATTGATCGCTCCCCTTTGTCAGCAGGCTATGGACCTGAATTTCGAAGGGCTGATCGTAGAAAGCCATTGCGATCCGGACAAAGCATGGAGCGACGCGTCGCAACAAGTGGCCCCGGATGTACTGGATTATATCCTGAACCTGCTGGTGGTCCGCAAGGAGACCCAGACCACGGAGAACCTGGCCGAACTGCGCAAACAGATCGATGAGTGCGACAACAACCTGATCGAAGAACTGGCCAAACGCATGCGCATCGCCCGGGAGATCGGTACCTACAAGAAGGAACACAACATCACGGTACTGCAAACCGGACGCTACAACGAGATCCTCGAAAAAAGAGGGGCTCAGGGAGAAGCCTGCGGTATGGACGCGGATTTCATGAAAAAGGTCTTCGAGGCCATCCATGAAGAGTCTGTGCGTCAGCAGATAGAGATCATCAATGCCAAATAACCGGAGGGAGAAACAAATCATATGAGAATCCTGATATTGGGGGCCGGAAAGATGGGCTCCTTCTTCACCGACATACTGAGCTTCCAGCACGAAACAGCCGTGTACGACACCAATCCCCATCAGTTGAGATTTGTCTACAACACCTATCGTTTCACCACGCTGGAAGAGATCCGGGAGTTTGAACCGGAACTGGTGATCAACGCGGCTACAGTGAAATATACCCTGGAGGCTTTCCGGCAGGTAATACCCGCATTGGGCAAAGACTGCATCCTGAGTGATATCGCTTCTGTAAAGACAGGCCTGAAATCATTCTACGAAGAGAGTGGCTTCCGGTATGTATCCACCCATCCGATGTTTGGCCCCACCTTTGCCAGCCTCAGCAACCTGAGCAGCGAAAGTGCCATTGTGATCAGTGAAAGCGACCACCTGGGAAAAGTCTTCTTCAAAGACCTCTATCAGACCCTCAACCTGAATATCTTTGAGTATACCTTTGACGAGCACGACGAAACGGTGGCCTATTCGCTCTCCATCCCGTTTGTCTCTACCCTGGTATTCTCAGCGGTCATGAAACATCAGGAGGCTCCGGGTACTACCTTTAAAAAGCACATGGCTATCGCGAAGGGCCTGCTCAACGAAGACGACTACTTGTTGCAGGAGATCCTCTTCAATCCCCGCACCCCGGCACAGGTAGAGAACATACGCCGGGAGCTCAAAAACCTGCTGGAGATCATCCAGGACAAAGACGCGGAAGGTATGAAAAAGTACCTGACCAAGATACGTCGCAATCTTCAGTAGACAAGACAGAAAAAGAAAAGAAATGCATGAAAGAATCAGAACTGCCTGATTCTTTTTCAAAGTCCGGTCTTTCACAGACCGGGCTTTTTTTATCTGGTCAGACAAAATCGCCAAAACATTCAAACAGATGCAGTCTTTTAGTTGTTGTGTTTAAAGAATAACAGATCTCTGATCTATATAACCTCTTACAATCCGGACAAATCATGTACAAACATAAGGCCCATCCCTGGCATGGCATTTCGCTGGGAGAGAACGTACCGCAGGAAGTCACCGCTTTCATTGAGATCGTACCTACCGATACGGTGAAGTACGAAGTAGACAAACCCTCCGGCTATCTCTCCATAGACCGGCCGCAGCAATATTCCAACATAGTTCCCGCGCTCTATGGCTTCCTGCCCAGGATATATTGCGCAGACCAGGTAGCGGAACTCACCAACCTCGCACTCAGCCGTACTGATATCCAGGGAGACAACGACCCGCTGGATATCTGTATCCTGACGGAAAAAGACGTAACCCACGGAGATATCATCGTGAAAGCCCGTCCGATCGGCGGACTCAGGCTCCTGGACAACCAGCAGGCGGATGATAAGATCATCGGTGTACTCAGGAACGACCTGGTATACGGCACTTATGAAGACATCCGTCAACTGCCCGAAAAGGTCATCGACCGTCTGGTGCATTACTTCACCACTTACAAAGACCTGTTGCCAAACAAGAACCCACGCATGAAACTCATAGGGATCTACGGCAAAGAGGGAGCATACGATGTGATCCGGAGGGCTATGGAAGATTATACACAACAGATCCGGCACCATATCCAATAAAACACTATCTGCCAGAAACTCCGCCGGAGTTCCTCACCCGACGACCGCCACTTCTCCTTTTACAATCCGGAAACGCTTCTGTCTGATTTCGTTTTCCGGAACCGGCATAAGATTGGATTATCCGAAAATAAGAAGTACATTTGTGTGCGTAAAAACGGAACAGATGATAGATCAGGCCACCATAGACAGGATCCTGGATGCCGCTCAGATCGTTGATGTGGTATCGGACTTTGTGACACTCAGGAAACGGGGTGTCAACTATGTAGGACTGTGTCCTTTTCACAACGAAAAGACCCCTTCTTTCAGTGTCTCTCCCGCCAAAGGACTCTGCAAATGTTTCAGTTGCGGAAAGGGAGGGAATGCCGTCCATTTCATCATGGAACATGAGCAGCTCACCTATTACGAGGCACTGAAGTTCCTGGCCCGGAAATACAACATCGAGGTCAAAGAAAGGGAGTTGAGTCAGGAAGAGAAACAGGCACAGAACGTGCGGGAGAGTATGTTCGTAGTGAATAACTTTGCCCGCGACTATTTCTGCAACATCCTGAAAAACCACGCCGATGGCCGAAGCATAGGTCTGGCCTACTTCCGCCAACGCGGATTCCGCGACGACACGATCGAGAAGTTCCAGCTGGGCTTCAGCATCAACGAACGGGATGCTCTCTCCAGAGAGACACAGAAGAAGGGATTCAAAAAAGAATTCCTGCTCAAAACCGGTCTGGCCTACGAAACGGAAGACGGGAAGATACGGGACCGGTTCTGGGGCAGGGTGATCTTTCCGGTACATACCCTGTCGGGAAAAGTGGTAGCCTTCGGCGGACGTATCCTGGGGACAGACAACAAGAAGCTGGCCAAGTACGTCAACTCTCCCGAATCAGAGATCTATCACAAGAGCAGTGAACTATACGGGATCTACTTTGCCAAACAAGCCATCGTCAGACAAGACCGCTGTTTCCTGGTAGAAGGATATACGGATGTGATCTCCATGCACCAGTCCGGTATCGAGAATGTGGTGTCCTCTTCGGGCACCTCCCTCACGCCGGGACAGATACGCCTGATCCACCGGTTTACCAACAACATCACCGTACTTTACGACGGAGACAAAGCAGGCATCAGGGCCTCTATCCGGGGGATTGATATGTTGCTGGAAGAGGGCATGCACATCAAAGTGGTACTTCTGCCCGATGGGGAAGATCCCGACTCCTTCGCGCGGAAACACAACGCGACCGACTTTCAGAATTACATCACTGCTCACGAAGTAGATTTCATCCGTTTCAAGACCAATCTGCTATTGGACGAGGCCGGAAAAGACCCTCTGAAACGGGCCGAACTGATCAACGACATCGTACGGAGTATTTCCGTGATACCGGAAGCCATTGTACGGTCGGTATATATCAAAGAGTGCAGCCAGCTGCTGCATGTAGAAGAGAAACTGCTGGTGGCGGAAGTAGCCAAGCTGATCGCCACGCAGAAGGAGAAAGGGTATCCGTCGCCCCAGCCTTCACCCCAACCACAGGCCGCCTCGCAGGAGAACGGACAGCCCACCCCGCCTTTTCAGGATGAGTATCAATCCTACATCCCCCAGGAGGGAAAAGAGAAACGCGAATTCTACCAGGCCGAGCGACTCATCATACAGGCACTCATCCGCCACGGCGAGAAAGTCATGTGCAAGGTAGACGGGGACGACGGAGAAAGGGACTTCACGGTGATCGAATACATCGACAACGACCTAAAAGCGGACGATCTCTCTTTCCATCACAAACAGCATCGCCAGATCCTGGCGGAAGCGCTGGAACACCTGAAAGACGAGGGTTTTGTGGCACAGCGGTACTTCCTGGCACATCCCGATCCGGAGATCAGCCGGCTCAGCGCGGACCTGATCGACAACAGATACCAACTGAGCAAATACCACTCGAAGACCCAGACCCTGGTGAGTGAAGCGGAACGCCTCATGGATCTGGTGCCCATGCTCATGGTCAACTTCAAAAGTGCGATTGTAACCGAAGAGGTGCGCCACTTGCGTCAGGCCCTGCAAGACCCCGCGGTAGTGAATGACGAAGAGAAATGCAACAGCGTCATGAAGCGTTACATGGAAATGCGGGAGATACAGAACGCTATGGCCAAGCACCTGGGCGACCGGGTGGTACTTCCCTCCTGATACACCTGCAAACAGAGGGACCCCTCTCCCTGATCAAGCCTCCGCATGTGTCTGGCAGCAGGTAAGAGTCCCGTCAGAAAGAAGCCGTGCCGTTGTGACGGATCAGGTTCATAAATTCTTCCCGTGTCTTGGCCTGGTTAAAGGCTCCGGTAAAATCGGAGGTCGTAGTCACGGAATTCTGCTTCTCCACCCCGCGCATCTGCATACACATGTGCTTGGCCTCCACCACCACCATCACCCCCAGCGGATTCAGTGTTTCCTGGATACACTCTTTGATCTGGAGTGTCAGCCGTTCCTGCACCTGCAAACGGTGCGAATAGATGTCTACCACACGGGCTATCTTGCTCAGACCTGTGATGTAGCCGTTGGGGATATAGGCCACATGCGCTTTCCCGTAGAAAGGAAGCATGTGATGCTCGCAAAGTGAAAAGAAATCAATGTCTTTTACAATGACCATCTGGCTGTAAGGCTCCTGGAACCGGGCGGAGCGAAGCACTTCATGCGGGTCCATCCGATATCCTTTGGTCAGGGTAAGCATGGCCTTGGCCACACGTTTGGGTGTTTTGAGCAGGCCTTCCCGCTGGGCATCTTCTCCCAGAAGTGTCAGTATACTTTGGTAGTGTCCTTTCAGTTCCTCCAGTACAGGAGATGTTTCTTCGTTCTCAGACATAGTGTTGTTTATAGCTGCACGTTTATTTGTTCTTTTACAATAGATACTTCCCGGAACACACCTGTACTTTTCAACCTGCGCATGGCCGCGTCGGCCTCTTCGATGCTACGGAAGTCGCCCACGCGGCAGAGCCAGCGGGGAGAAACAAAAGAGGTATACACCTTCATTTCCGGGAAATAAGTCTTTACGCGATTGCCTGTGTTCTGTGCCTGGTCGCGTGCTTCGCGGGAATTATTACCTGCGTATACCTGTACCCGGTATCCGGAAACTTTCAACACGCCGTCACCTCCGAGGTGTTGCCTTCCGACCAACGCTTCCAAACGGGGATCCTGATGGATCGTTACACGGCCTTGCCCGGGCTCATAACGTTGCAGATCCTGTACAATATTCCGTTCCTGCGCAATGGCAGATAAAGAACTGCCCGACAGGAGTAACAGACTTAGATAAAACAGATAATTCTTCATATATAAAAAAGAATAGGAGGATGTGTCAATCGCATAGGAATCTCCGACAGGGTTCTATCCTGTAGGTGTACACGTTTGGCACATCCTCAGATAAAAGTTATACCGCGCTATTAAAACGCGTCAATGATAGCCTTGAAATCGGCCACCTTCAGAGAAGCGCCACCGATCAGTCCGCCATCCACATCGGGGTTGGCAAACAATTCCGCCGCGTTAGAGGCGTTGCAACTTCCTCCGTACAGGATAGAAGTCTGGCCGGCGATCTCCTGACCGTATTTCTCCGCAATCGTAGAACGAATATAGGCATGGATCTCCTGAGCCTGAGCAGAGGTAGCGGTCTTACCCGTACCGATGGCCCATACCGGCTCATAAGCCAATACGATCTTAGAGAAGTCTTCCGGAGAAAGGCTGTATACAGAAGCCAGTTGTTCGAAAACGACTTCATTCTGCTTTCCGGCTTCACGCTCTTCCAGCACCTCACCGATACAGAAAATAGGAGTCAGCCCATTGGCCAGCGCCAGTTTCACCTTCTCCCGCAGGATCTCTACGGTCTCTCCGTAATAGGCCCGACGCTCGGAGTGTCCCAGGATCACATACTTGGCTCCGGTAGAGGCAACCATAGCGGCAGACACCTCTCCGGTATACGCACCGGCCTCTTTATCCGCACAGTTTTCGGCACCTACACCGATCTTCTCCGCGTCTACGACGGGAGTCACAGAGGCCAGGTGGATAAAAGGGGTACAGATCACCACATCGCACTTGGGTGTTTCTCCGGCCAACGCTTCGTTCAAAGAGGTAGCCAATTCGATACCCTCCTGAAGGGTCTTGTTCATTTTCCAGTTTCCTGCAACAATGTTTTTTCTCATTTTGTTTGTTATTAAAGGGTTTATGTGATATGTATCTTCTTCTTTCTCTGAACTTCTCCTTTTGATAAAGAAAAAGTCTACAGCCAATACCAGCAGCAAAGGGATGACAAACCAGAGAAAAACCTTACCGATGATAGAAGCGTCTTTGGGTACCTCCAACTGCCCCAGCTCCAGATTTTCCAGCTTATCGTGCAACACATACTCATCCGGTATACGGGCATTGCTCCATTTCCGGAGAACCACCCCGTCGCGGATCAGAAGCAATCCGGGATTGGCGCGTATGATGGTTTTCAAGGTAATGTCATCTACCCGGCAGAACAGATACTCTGCTCCGGTCCGGTCTCTCCACGATTCAATCTCCTCGTCGGGCGAAGAGGTGAGCGCGTAAAAACCAGACCCATGTTCCTGGCTGTAGTCATAGATCTCATTGATCAGATCAATCCGGCTGTCGTCTGCCAGTTCTACCCGGTGAACCACCAACAGAAAGCTATAGCCGGGATCAGTCAATACTAGATCGGTGATATCTTCACCAGTCTGTGTCTCCGTCAGAGAAAAATCATGGATCGGAGGTTCGTAGCCTTTTTCCAGTACCACATCCTTTCTGTCTACAAACTGCCAGCTATTGTCTTCATACGGATAGTCTTCAAGGGTAAACTCCTGTCTCTTTCCCTCCTTTTCCAGGATAAACACCGTTTCGATGACTGCCGGCTGCGCTCCTTCGGGAATAGCCATGGCCTGGCGGATATCGGTACCGATCCGGTAGGGGCGGAAATCCAATATCGGCAGATAACGCAGGCAATAAAAGGAGAGGAAGAAAATAAAGATCAGGGTATACATGGAGACCAGCCATTCAGACTTGCGGCTGATGAAGCGCACCAGGAGTTTCCGCCAACGGAACAGGGTGACAGCCGCAATCAGCAAACCTACATTTTTCCAGAAGGTCTGCCAGTTGGTCAGTATCCAGGCATCTCCGAAACATCCGCAATCCGATACCGGATTGGCAAGGGTCAGATACAGGGTGAGCGGGGTCATAAAAAGCATCAACAGCAATGCCAGGGTAACAGCCAGGTGCCTGCGGATACCGAAAAACAGGAATACACCGATACAGAACTCTATGGCAGAGACAAAGATGGCCACACATAGCGGAAAGAAGAACGGGAACCATTCGGCCACCCCGAACGCTACCAGATAGTCTTGTATCTTATAGGTAAATCCCAGCGGATCTACGGCTTTGACAAATCCGGAAAAAAGGAACAACCCCGCCAGTACAAACCGACAGAGATTGGTCCATATCAACAGTATCGTATGTGTGGTCTTATTCTCCAAATTCTATTTTGATCAACCCGAAAACCGAATAATTAATCATATCCATGTAGTTGGCATCAATCCCCTCGGACACCAGGGTATCTCCCTCCAGGGCTTCGATCTGTTTGGTACGGAAAATCTTCATCAGGATCAGATCTGTATACGAACTCACGCGCATGCTTCGCCACGCTTCGTCGTAATCGTGGTTCTTGGCCATCATCAGTTCCAGGGCTTCCCCGGCGAAGCGATCATAGAGGGCGATGGCTTCGTCTACCGTCATATCGGTCGGATCGCCATATCCTTTTTCCAGTTGCATCAGCCCGATGATCCCATAATTGACAATGGCTATGAATTCCGAACGGATGTCCTCGCCCACCAGATTCACTCCTTTGGTCTCTATGCTCCGGATGCGGTTGGCTTTGATAAAAATCTGATCGGTGACAGAGGCCGGACGCATGATACGCCACGAAGGTCCATAATCGTGAAGCTTCTTGACAAACAGATCCCGGCAAAGGGCTATGACATGTTCGAATTGTGATCTCGTATCTTTCATCTCCTTGCAAATTGATTACAAAGGTAGCAATAAATCAAGAATAATGAAAAGAGGGTGATTTTAATTAATATAAAATCACCCTCTTTTCATTATCTATACAACAGGGGGATAGCCCTGGCTAATGATCCAAATAATAGGTCTTTTTAACAGCTTACGAGCAGCGCAATACCTGCCCGATGCGCAAAGTAGTGGTGCGCTTGATACCATTCAGCTTGCACAACGTATCAATGGATACCCCTTGCTGTTTGGCGATCTTGGATAGCGTATCACCGGACTTCACTTTGTGATACCTGATGGTGCCGTTGCTGGCCAGCTGGGTATTGGAACCGCCTTTGGAGTTTCCTTTGGTATTTTTGCGGAATGTATACGTATCTGCTACAATATCCTGCCGTGGAAAATCAAACATCAGGGCCGGGTTGATGGGTATACCTAAGAAACGGGTCTCGAAATGCAGGTGCGAACCGGTAGAACGTCCCGTATTGCCTCCCAGACCGATAGGCTCACCGGCCTTCACCAGCTGGTTTTCTTTCACTAAGTGCTTGGAAAGGTGTCCGTACACCGTTTCCAGCCCATTGTCATGACGGATCACTACATAGTTGCCGTAGCCGCGGCGTTCGAACTTCACGATACGCACTTTCCCGTCGAAAGCGGAAACGATCGTATCTCCGATCTGTACTTTGATATCAATGCCATTGTGCATCTGTCTCCAGCGGGGTCCGAAGGGAGAAGTGATGCGGGTATTGGTGGTAGGCATAGCAAAATCCGTCAGATCTATTTCGTACGTATCTGGAACGATAGCCGTGCTTCCGTACGAGTTGACGAATTGGTTGGTCCAGTTCGGATAAATATCCAGTGCCGGATATTCCGCCTGTTCCGCTTTGATCTGCTTTTGCAGAGCCAGCGAATCTACCGTTTTCAGTTTTTTATCAATAGGTGCCTGTCGGGCGATCAGATCCTGCGAAAAAGAATTCAGGCTGAATAAGGCTGCCGCAGCAAGTGTCAGTGTTTTGATCCACTTCAATTCCATGTCCTTTGTTTGCTTCATTTCAATTAATACTCATCACAAGCATATAGAAAGGGAAAGGTGGCCTGTTCGTACGGGAAAATCTCTTCCGGCGCGAAAAAACGATTGAGTTCGATGGCCGCTGTTTCCGGAGAGTCGGAAGTATGAACGATATTTTCCTGGAAACTCATGCTGTAGTCGCCCCGGATCGTGCCCGGAGCTGCCAGCCGGCCATTGGTAGGTCCTGCCAGCGCGCGGACCGCCTGTATCGCGTCTACTCCTTCCAGACAGCATACCACAACAGGAGAGGTCATCATAGAATCCTTTACACACTGGAAAAAGGGCTTCTCACTCAGGTGAGCATAATGTTCGCTTAAAACCTCATCCGTCAGTTGCATCATCTTCATGCCTGCCAGACGCAGCCCTTTCCGTTCGAACCGTTGAAGGATCTCTCCGATAAGCGCGCGCTGTACGGTACAGGGTTTTAAGATAACTAATGTTTTCTCAATCATCTGTTGTCATATTTGAAGGTTATCTTTCTATTGCTTGAAAAAAATTCTTCCAAAGATACTAAATATCAACGATATGAGAAAGAAAACCTTAACTTTTTTGTGGGTCTGGCATGAACAATCTCTGAAAAACGCGCCATAAACGCTTAAATATAGGAGGGATAGGCAAGAAATATGTTTTAGAGCATATTTCAGAAGGGCGGAGGTTCTTAACGACTGTTTAACTTATTGAAACCCAATTCACATTTGTTTTTCGTAACACTTTTAACTGTTGCCACAACAGGGCGTTTTCCGCTCTCTCCCCATTAGGGTCGGCATCTATGATCTTTTCGGCTATTTCCCGGACATACTGCATGAGTTGTCCGTCGCGGGAGATGTGAGCGATCTTCAGATCGAAAGCGATACCGCTCTGCTGAGTACCTTCCAGGTCGCCGGGACCGCGCAGCTTCAGGTCTGCTTCGGCAATCTCAAATCCGTCGTTGGTACGTACCATGATCTCCAGGCGTTTCCGGGTCTCTTCGGAGAGTTTGTAGCTGGTCACCAGGATGCAATACGACTGATCGGCTCCGCGCCCCACCCGCCCGCGCAGCTGATGCAGCTGCGAGAGCCCGAACCGCTCGGCGTTCTCGATCACCATCACCGAGGCGTTGGGCACATTCACCCCTACTTCGATCACGGTAGTGGCCACCATGATCTGGGCTTCGCCGCTCACAAAACGCTGCATCTGTTCGTCTTTTTCCGCGGGCTTCATCTTGCCGTGTACCTTACAGACCCTGCAACCGGGAAACTCTTCACAGATATGCATATACCCCTCTTCGAGGTTCTTAAGGTCTATCTTCTCACTCTCCTTGATCAGGGGATACACAATATAGACCTGGCGTCCTTCCTCTATCTGCCCTTGTATGAATTGATAAAGGCTTTCCCTGCGGTTATCGAACTGATGGCTGGTGGTGATGGGTTTGCGCCCGGGAGGCAACTCGTCTATGACGGAAACATCCAGATCTCCGTAGACCGTCATGGCCAGGGTACGCGGAATGGGAGTAGCCGTCATCACCAGCACATGCGGGGGTTGCATGTTCTTGCCCCACAGCCGGGCTCGCTGAGCCACTCCGAAACGGTGCTGTTCGTCGATCACCACCAATCCCAGCGAAGAGAAACGGACCGTATCTTCTATCACCGCGTGTGTACCGATCAGGATATGTACATCCCCGGTGAGCAGACCGGAGAGAATGGGCTCGCGCTTTTTCCCCTTGACAGAGCCTGTGAGCAGTTCCACACGTACATCCATACCGTGGAGCAGCTCACGGATGGTCTCGTAATGCTGATTGGCCAGGATTTCCGTGGGAGCCATCAGGCAAGCCTGGTAGCCATTGTCGAGCGCCATCAGCATACTCATCAGTGCCACCAGTGTCTTCCCGCTTCCTACATCTCCCTGCAACAGACGGTTCATCTGCCGGCCACAACCTACATCGTAGCGGATCTCTTTCAGAACACGTTTCTGAGCACCGGTCAGCTGAAAAGGAAGATTCCGGCTATAGAAGGTATGGAAAACCTCTCCTACGGATTCGAAGACAAATCCTCTGTACTTCCGCTGGCGGTCTCTGGCATACCGCAGGATGTTGAGCTGTATGTAGAAAAGTTCTTCAAACTTCAGCCGGTATTCCGCGCGGCGCAGCTGTTCGGGGTTGGTAGGAAAGTGGATCTGCCGGAGCGCCTCCGTCAGTGACATCAGGTGATGTTCGGCAATCAAATATTCCGGCAGGGTTTCCGGCAACGGTTCGCGGATCAGGGTCATCACCCCGGCAATCATCTTCTCCAGCGCCTGGGAGTTGAGAAAGCTGCGCTTCATCTTCTCCGTGGTGTGGTAATAAGGACGAAGGCCCATGGCAGAGAGGCGCAGATCGGCAGGAGTCTCTATATCGGGATGGGCCACGTTGATACGCCCGTTGAAGACAGTGGGTTTCCCGAATACAATGTATTCTTCCCGCAGTTTGTACTTACCGGGAATGTACTTGATGCCCTGGAACCACACCAGGTCTACCACTCCCGTACCGTCGGAAAAATGGGCCACCAGCCTCCTGGTACGCCCTTCGCCGAAGGTCTCGAATCCCAGGATCGTTCCCCTGAGCTGGATATGGGGCATATTGCCGTCTACCTCCCGGATCTGGTAGATGCGGCTGCGATCTACATACTTATAGGGGAAATAATAGATCAGATCGTGCATGGAGTAGATACCCAGCTCTTTATTGAGTATGCCCGCGCGCTGGGGCCCGACTCCGGATATGAATTTAATGTCTCGCGTGGTCAGGTCGAACATGGCAACAAAGCACTGGCTATTTTCAGATCAAAGGGGGTGGTGATCTTTATATTTTCCCGGTTCCCTTCTACCAGGTGTATGGTTTCTCCCAGCGCTTCCACCACAGAAGCGTCGTCTGTAAACGAAGAGGTGTACTCCTGCTCGTAAGCCTGCCGCAGCAAGGACGTATGGAAAACCTGCGGTGTCTGCACCAGGCGGTAGGCTTCCCGGTCTACGGTATGGCTATCTTCTCCTTCTACCTGCCGCACGGTATCCACCACGGGTATCACGGGGACCACTGCCCGGAAGTCCCGGGCGGCGTGGTAACAGTACCCGATCACTGTGGGAGAAACAAACGGGCGCACACCGTCGTGCACACCCGTAAGGGATGCATCGCCTACCCGGGCCAGACCGTTTTTCACCGAGTGAAAACGGGTCTCTCCTCCGTCGGCGATCCGATGGGGGACAGCAAAGTCATATTGCCTGCACAGCCGCGACCAGTATGGCTGCTGAGCCTGCGGAAGCACAAGCACGATCTCCATACAGGGGTCGTACGCGTGAAAGACCTCCAGCGTATGCATCAATACGGGACGACCTCCCAGAGGAAGAAATTGTTTGGGCAACTCCTGCCCCATCCGGAGACCTTTGCCTCCGGCCACCACAACCACAGCGTTCGACATACAGCACACAGATCAGGGATGGATGCACATGGCCTGGATCAGTTCTTCTTTCTTCTCTTTTCCTTCCAATATCTCTACTAAGGTCAACGCGAATTCTACAGCAGCACCGGGACCCCGGCCGGTAACGATCTGTCCGTCTACCACTACTTGCTGAGGAACGATCTCCGCTCCTTCCAGGTACTGTTCAAAGCCCGGATAACAAATGGCCTTTTTGCCTTTCAGCAGCCCCAGCTGACCCAGCACCATCGGAGCCGCGCAGATGGCAGCCAGGGGCTTATCCTGTTTCACATAGTCGGACAGGAGCGCGCGCAGTCCGGCGTGTTCGCCCAACGTAGCCGCGCCGGGCATTCCTCCGGGAAGCACCAGCAGATCTGCGTCGGAGAAGTCGCAGGCTTCGAACAACGTATCTGTACCTACAGACACATCGTGCGCTCCTGTTACTTTCCGGTCGCCAGTGATCGATACAAGTTGCACACTCATACCCGCACGTCTGAGGATATCTACCGTAGCCAGGGCTTCGATCTCTTCAAAGCCATCGGCGAAAAACATGTAAACTGTATTCATTCGTTTGTTTTTTAGTTATAAGTTATATGTGTTTAAGTTTTAAGTAGACAGTCCTCTTTCGTTGTATACAGGCTGTTCCGGTATCCTGTAGAGACGCACGGCGTGCGTCTCGGCATGCCGAATGGGAACGCATAGCACATGGTAAGATGCTTTTTGCCGGACCGGAACCCCGGAGACACACGCCCCTTATGTTGGACTTGCATCGCGGAGACGCACGCCGTGCGTCTCTACAGGGGGATGTTATCGATCGTTAGCATCTTTGTATTCCAACTTGTAATTCACTCCGCTGACCGCCTGGTTGACTTCGCCCACCGTAGGTTCAGTAAATTGTAAATTCCCTTATTTCAAGTTAAAATAATACGTAATGGTTCCTGTCTGATTACCCACTCCGGATACCTCACTGAAACGCGCTTTCTTTGCCGCCTCTTCCGCTGCCTTCCGCAAGGCCGCGTTCACCGTATTGGTCTGCGGATTGATCCCGGTAGCTACCACCTGTCCGGCCGGATTCACGGTGATATTTACCACCACGCGACCTTCGTCCTGTACGTTGTATGCCGGGCGGGGCAAGCCTCCCGGACCCAGAGAACGCCCGTCCAGACTAAATGTTCCATACCCTCCCGTGCCCGTTGTCGCTCCTTCGGAGGCGTTGCCGTCTCTGCTGCCCTGTGCTCCTTCTCCCTGGGTATCTCCGCGACTGCCCATCTCCGCGCCACGTCCGAAAGCACCTGCTACCCGCTGATGGGCAGCCTCCTCGGCTGCACGACGTTCACGTTCGGCACGCTCTTCGGCCAGCCTGCGGGCTTCCGCTTCGCGCTCGGCGGCAGTCTTCTCCGGTTGGGGAGTATCCCGTTTCGGGTCGGCTTTGGGAGCGATAGCCACCGTCTCCTCGTCGGCCTGGGTCAGCAACTCCTGTTCTACCGATTCGTTGGGAAGACTTTCCGGGATATTTTCGGGGAGCACCTCCACATCTACCAGCGAACCCGGATCAAAGCCACCGTAGGCGTCGGGCACCTCTCCCATCATCACCGGCACTCCGCCCTCTTCGGAAGGCTCCGGCAGGGCAAAGCTCACCAGGATCAGAAGAGCAAAAAGCGCCAGATGTACCAGAAACGCACCCAGAGCACCCGCATATCTACCTTTTTTCTTCTCTTCCATCTCTTTGTTGGGGGTTATCTACCGTCGGGAGGACGAGTGGCCAGCACCATCTTGAATTTATTCTCATTGGCAATATTCAATACCTTAACGATCTCCCGGTAAGGAACCGTCTCGTCTGCATAAAGTGCCACATACATTTCCGGTTCCCGCATTGCGCAGTTTTGCAGAAAAGGGGTCAGCTCTGCCAGAGTCAGCACCTGCTCCTTGTCGTTGCCAAAAGCCGCGTAGAAATTCAACTCTTTGTCTATGATCACCCGCGTGAGCGGTTTGGCAGAGGTCTGCTGCTTTCCCTGTGGAAGCAGTACCTTGATCGCGTTGGGAGAAACCACGGTAGAAGTGATCATGAAAAAGATCAGTAGCAGGAAGATCACATCCGTCATAGATGCCATACTGAATTCCGGTGATATCTTGGTTCTACGTCGTAGCATGACTTTTGAGTTTTAAGTTTTAAGTTCTGAGTTTTAAGTTATAAGTTCTGGTGAGTTTCAGGGTTAGGGGTATCAGCTTTGAATCTGAAGTTTTAAGTTATCCTTTATCCATAATGGGTTTTAAGTTGGAAATGGTAATATACATGTTATTATATAAGTTGCAGACTTTCCGTATCCGCACGGCACTTAGAACTTATAGCTTAAAACGTTCTCCGCACGGCACTTAAAACTTAGAACTTACAACTTTATTTCCTCGCCGGTTCATTGAGCAGGTCCATGAAAGCCATGGTCTTGGCCTCCATTTTATGCACCACCCGGTCTACTAAGATCACTAAGTAGTTATAGGCAAACATAGCCACGATACCTACGACCAACCCACCTACGGTGGTGATCATGGCTTCATAGATACCACCAGACAAGAGGGTAATGTCTATGTTATTGCCCGCGTTGGCCATTTCATAGAAGGCGCGCACCATACCTGTCACCGTACCCAGAAAACCGATCATCGGTGCTCCCGCGGCAATGGTAGCTATCACGGGGATGCCCCTCTCGAGTTTGGCCACTTCCATGTTACCCACATTTTCTATAGCGGCCTGCACATCATTCACCGGACGCCCCAGGCGGTTGATCCCTTTCTCGATCATACGGGCCGAAGGGGTATCCATAACCCGGCAATAATTGAGTGCCGACTTGAGATCTCCGCTAAGTATATAATCCTTTATCTTGTCCATAAACATCGGATCTTCTTTTCCGGCTTTACGGATCACATACATACGTTCGAAAAAGAGATAGAAGCAGACCACGGAAAGCACAGCCAGTACGATCATGATCCAGCCTCCCTTGAATGCCATATCCAGCAGATTCATCTCCGATCCGGAAACAACAGGTGTCAGTTCAGGATTCGCGGCAATCAGTGAATCCACTGCCGTAGGGGCCACCTGGGCCAGTAACATAAATGTAGTCATGGGTGTAGACAGTTTTTGTAAGCTTGTATGGTTTTTTCCAGTCCCAGGTAGAGCGCATCACTGATCAGCGCGTGACCAATGGATACTTCATCCAGCCAGGGTATATGTGTATACAGATAGTTCAGATTCTCCAGGCTCAGGTCGTGTCCGGCATTGAGCCCGATGCCCAGTCTGCGCGCCTCCCTGGCAGCCTCCACAAAAGGTGCGACAGCGGTTTCAGGATCTTTCGGATACCCTGTGGCATAAGGCTCGGTATACAACTCGACCCGGTCGGCTCCGGCTTTGGCGGCGTAACTCACCATTTCCGGATCTGCCTCTACAAATACGGAAGAGCGAATACCCGCAAGCCGCAAAGCATCTAAGATCTCCGTTAGAAAATCAAAATGGTTCTTTGTATTCCATCCGGCATTGGAGGTGATCTGCCCCGGATCGTCCGGCACCAGGGTCACCTGGTGGGGTTTTACTTTCAGTACCAGATCCATAAATCCGGGATCGGGATACCCTTCTATATTAAATTCGGTTTTCAGTACCGGTTTCAGTAGCATAACGTCTGCCCTGCGTACATGACGTTCGTCCGGACGGGGATGCACCGTGATCCCGTCCGCGCCGAAGGCTTCACAGTCCAGAGCAACCTTCACCAGGTCTGGTATCTGACCACCACGGGCATTCCGCAACGTAGCCACCTTATTTATATTCACACTCAATTTCGTCATAAGACCCTTTATCTTTGTGACAAAAGTACAAATATTCAGGATACCATACCACCAATACCAAAAAAAAATCCCATTTTTGCAGGCAGGAAGGAAAGAACAAAAGATTTACGATTTACTAATCAGACAGAAGAACAAAAGAACATATAGAGAAAGGAGAATTTACAAGAACTTACCTATAGATAAACCATGCCCGGAGGTCTTATCTGTTCTTTGGTCTGATAAAAAACTGACTGTTAACAATCAGCAGTGTGTTTGTTTTTCCAATCGTAAATCAGTAAATTGTAAATCAATAAATCTCCCGATTTGTCCTGCGGAATAAACATTCCCTTCACTCAAATGTTATGTTGACGCAAATGATCTGTTACGATGTAGTCGTACAACCCGGCAGGAACACGGTGGTTGCCGTACAAAAGAGACCGTATCATAAATAAGAACCAGAATGAGAGTTGCTATTTTCGGAAATGTCTATCAGGAAAAAAAATCGTCCCATGCGGAAAATCTTTTTACTCTGCTGCGCGGCTACGGAGTAGAGATCTGTGTAGACAGAGAGCTGTATGAGTTCCTGCGCTCCCGCTATCAGATGGAGTTTTCCGATATAGAACTATTTGACGAGGATGAGTTTGACGCGGACCTGGTGATCAGTATGGGAGGCGACGGCACCTTCCTGAAAGCAGCCAGCCGCGTGGGGCGGAAGGGCATCCCTATCCTGGGCATCAACACGGGCAGGTTGGGCTTTCTGGCGGATATCTCTCCGGAAGAGATGGAAGAAACCTTTCAGGATATTTTTCACAAACGGTACACGGTGGAAGAGAGAAGCGTACTGGAGGTTTCCGCGGCAGGAAAAACGTTTTCTTCTCCCCCTTTCGGGCTGAACGACATAGCCATTCTCAAAAGAGACAGTTCTTCGATGATCACCATCCACACCTCCATCAATGAGGCGTACCTGACCACCTACCAAGCAGACGGACTGATTGTGTCTACCCCTACGGGATCTACTGCTTATTCCCTGAGTGTAGGAGGCCCCATTATCGTGCCTCATTCACGCACCATTGCCATTACCCCCGTTGCTCCACATAGCCTGAACGTCCGTCCCATTGTGATTTGTGACGACTGGAAGATTACACTGGAAGTAGAGAGCCGCAGTCATAACTTTCTGGTAGCCATTGACGGACGCAGCGAATCCTGCCACGAACACAACCACCTGACGATTTGCCGGGCCGATTATACGATCAAAGTCATCAAACGCTATACGCATATTTTCTTCGATACCCTGCGCAACAAACTGATGTGGGGAGCAGACGCGAGAAACTGACCTGCTTTTCCACTCCCGGATCTACCTTTTTTACCGGCTCCCCGGGTATACTATTCCTTTATAGACCGGTGAAAAGGCGAATGCCGGTATCAAAGTTTTTTATCCATTCAGTAACGTGTAATTCGGCCTTTTTCATTTTCCGTAACAAACAAAAACACAGCACATTTTTTTGACGGAAAATGAGGAAAACTGCCTTCTGATTCTTGAATTCGTCACATTCTTTTCGAAAAAACTCTTCTTGCATCATGATTTTTCAGGCTCCAACTCCTATCTTTATAACACGTTACTCAGAGGTAAGTATTCCTGTTTCCAGGCCCTAATCCAGAGGCAGGATCTACATAAAATCTTAAAGCGGGAGGATAAGAAAATGGGTAGGAAAATCATGAAAAAGGTTCATGCCGGTATGTCCGCCGGTTATCCGGAAAAAGAAGAAGTACAGGAGTATGGATTCTCGAATAAGGATATAAATATAACCTTCACACAGGAAAGTTATTTCATTACAGAATGGACAGTACCCTTACAAAGACCAACCACCCGGAGCAGCGACCAGACCATGGAAGCAGGCCGATACAATCATTTTGTATCCGATTGGGACGATCTGGAACTCTGTACTGATTTTAACGAATAAGAATAAGTGCTAACCTAATCTATATAACTTTATTCATTCAGTTATACAGATTTACTAAGCTACTGACCTTAATGCATGAAGACCTTTGTTAATGTATTCTTTACATGTTGATTCAATAGGTGTTGGAGCGATTAGAGGTCCATTCGTGAGAACCAGCCTCTAATCATTTCTCTAAACTAAATTTTTCGACAAAACCTTAATCTGAATCCTTGAGTGAAAAAAATAATATTTTAAACCAACAAGGCCGCCTGGAATTCTCCGGCGGCCTTGTTTTATTTGCCTGTAGAGACGCACGGCGTGCGTCTCCGCGGTGCATGTCCAATAAAGGGACGTACGTCTCCGCGATGTACGTCCGACAAAAAGATGTACCTCATATGGTATAGGTATGCCTTCCCATTCGGTATGCAGAGACGCACGCCGTGCGTCTCTGCAGGGAACCGGAGCAGGATACAGACTTAAAGCGCTCCTACTTCTTTCAACGCTTCGTTGGTCTGACGTACGGCTTGCGCGCTGGCGGTGAACTTCGCTTTTTCGTCGTCTGTGAGTTTCAGTTCAACGATCTTTTCGATACCCTTCTTACCCAGGATCACCGGAACACCGATACAGATATCCGACTCGCCGTATTCTCCTTCGAGATATACCGAACAGGGAACCTGTTTCTTCTGGTTGTGGATGATCGATTCTACCACGTAAGCTCCGGCTGCTCCCGGCGCATACCATGCGGAAGTTCCGAGCAATTTGGTGAGTGTAGCTCCACCTACCATGGTAGCCTGTACCACTTCTTCCAGTTTTTCCGCGCTCAGCAACTCGCTCACCGGAGTTCCTTTGTAAGCGGCTAGACGTGCCAGCGGGATCATGGTTGTATCTCCGTGTCCACCGATCACCATACCCTCTACTTCATTGGCGTTGCAGCCCAGTGCCTGCGACAGGTAGTATTTGAAGCGGGAGCTGTCGAGCGCGCCACCCATACCGATGATGCGGTTTTTGGGCAGTCCCAGTGATTTCAGAGCCAGATACGTCATCGTATCCATCGGATTGGAGATCACCACAACGATCGCGTTCGGAGAATATTTCAAAGCACTCTCTGCCACACTCTTTACGATATTGGCATTCACACCGATCAATTCTTCACGCGTCATTCCCGGTTTGCGGGGGATTCCCGAAGTGATCACGATCACATCCGAGTCTGCTGTCTGCGCGTAATCATTGGTGCATCCTACCAGTGTGGTATCGAATCCCAACAGCTGTGCTGTCTGCATCATATCCATCGCTTTGCCTTCCGATACACCCTCTTTCACATCGAGCATGATCACTTCGTCTGCCACTTCATTGAACGCAAGAACATTTGCACATGTAGCTCCTACGTTACCTGCGCCTACTACGGTTACTTTTGACATAAATCTTTAGGTTTTTTTGTTTAATATAGTGTTTCGTTCTCTATATACACTTCTTCCGGAAACGCCTCTTCGTACCGGAGGGGAATATCTGTTGCCGGAGGGTACAAAAATACAACGATAATCCAGATTAAAGAATTTTTTCCATAATAAATTTAGTTAAAGCTACATTTCGGTCATACCACCCGGTAAGGAACCGGAATCCCCTTCCCGCTTTGCCTCTGCATACGGTTTCCGGAAAGCCATTTTCCGGAAACCATATGCAGAGCCTTTTCCCATGCAGCCCGCCTCTGCCGTGGATCTCACGGAAAACTTACACACAGGGGTAGAAGAGACAACCCTTCTCAGTAGCTGTCAGGAGGTTTCTTGTTTCTTTATTCAGAATGATGTTTAGTCAGTTATGTGTTCAGGGTGATACCAGTAAGGTATTTGAACTCCAAAAACAAGGAGACAGGGCAACGCAGGGATCGACGAAATCAAAATCCGAACAGCTACTCAGAGGATATCCGGAAGAAGCAGATGAAAGGATATTTCATAAAACAACCTAACAGTTTGTTTGACTATCAAGTGAAAACATTATTTTTGCAGCGCATTACCGCACAAACTCGACATTATGGATAAAAAGAATACCGCATTAGTAGCGGCTGTAGCCGTACTGGTTGTTGCCATCATCGCAATAACCTGGTTACTCATTTCAGAAAAAAAAGAGTCCCGTGCCATTACGGAATTGTACCAACTGGAGAAAGAGGATCTGGAACAGGAATATACACGCTTTGTACATCAGTACGACGAGCTGAAAATCACTGTAACGAACGACTCTCTGGGGCGGTTGCTGGAAGAAGAGCAACTCAAGACACAACGCCTGCTGGAAGAACTGCGTACCGTAAAGAGCAGCAACGCTGCCGAGATACGCCGTCTGAAAAAAGAATTGTCTACGCTGCGGGAGGTAATGGTGAGCTACATCAACCAGATAGATTCACTCAACCGGGTCACCCAGCAACAGCAGCAACAGATCGCAGACGTGACCCGCAGGTATCAGGACGCGGCTCAGCGGGCCAACACGCTCTCCAGAGAGAAAGAAGACCTGGGCAAGCAGGTGACACTGGCCGCGCAACTGGACGCTACGAATATCCGTATCGACCCTAAAAACAAACGGGGCAGATCTGCGAAAAAGGTAAAAGACGTGGCCCGCTTAGACATCAGTTTTACGATTGTCAAAAACATCACCGCACAAACCGGTGAACGTACGCTATATGTACGTATCCTGAAACCGGACAACGACGCGCTCACCAAGAACGCGGCACATACCTTCACCTACGAAAACCGTACATTGCCCTATTCGATCAAGAAATACATCGAATACGACGGCGAAGAACAATCGGTAGTGGTATACTGGGATGTGGAAGAGTTTCTCTATGCCGGAGAATACCGCGTAGATATCTTCGCAGAACACACACTCATCGGCTCCGGACGGTTTACCCTGAACTGATCTTCCGGAGGGTAAAGTCGTTTACGGATTTACGATCGAATATGTAAAATGTTCCGTTCAGCTCTCATGTATCTCCATCTGCGAACCTACTAATGTCCCATATACCTGTAGAGACGCACATCAGCCGTGCGTCTCCGTGATGTACTTCCAACAAAGTAAGAGTCATATATCTCCGGAGCACGTAAATCCAAGAAGAGACCACTCTACCATTCAGACAATTATATATAGTCAGGAACTACCCTATCAAATCCGGAAAATTTTATAACAGGAAAGTAGAGATATATAATTCGCGGAACACATGGGTATCTTTTCAGAATGACACACATGCTTGTCGGGAAATAGCATTTAAAATGTTTGATGTTCCATTTCCTATATGGATGGAAAAAACAATAATTTAGCTATAAGTAAGAAGTCCACCAGAGACGGAGCCTTTTATCCAATGTAGACGATCCGTCGGATACGCATGACGTATAAAACCGGATTCTCTGCTCCGGCAAACAGGTTGTGGCTCACTGAATTTTCCGTACAAGCAACATCCTCCGGGAAAAATCGTTTTCACGTCTCTCCTATCTTCCTTTACCAACCTATTTATGGTTTCTGCCATGTCGGCTTACCGGTTGCGAACAGAACCTTTTTAAAAACAGTTAAAACATTTTGCACTTTTCACAAAGCCTTCTATATTTGCATTGTTGTTTATGCAATTATATACAATGTAAACTGACTAACCCGGCAAAAAGATCACTCTTTCCTGCCGCCACTGCGTTCAGAGCAGTACAATCACGATTATCACATTCATAATGTACAAGATACGATGAAAAAACTGTTTCCTCTGATACTGCTATCCTTTTCTCTCTCTTCCCTGACAGCACAGGAGATACTCACGCTGGATAGTTGTCGTACATTGGCCATCGCCAACAACAAAGAGCTAAAGATCGGTACGGAAAAGATCCAGGCTGCCCATTACCAGAAAAAAGCGGCTTTCACCAATTATCTGCCCCACCTCTCCGGGACAGGTGCCTATCTGCATTCCCAGAAGAATATTTCCCTACTGAGCGACCATCAGAAAGACGCGCTCAACGGGCTGGGCACACATATGGAGGGAAGCATCGGGGAGTTTGCCCAATCGGTAGTGGCTCAATATCCGGACCTGGCTCCGCTGATGAGTTCGCTTGGGAGCACGCTGCCGGCTGCCTTAGACGGCATCGGGGGTTCCCTGGTAGACGCGTTACAGACCCATACCCGCAACATCTACGTAGGCGCTATCACGCTGACCCAGCCCATTTATATGGGTGGAAAGATACGCGCCTACAACAAGATCAGCCGCTACACGGAAGAGCTGGCGCGTGAGCAGCACGAAACGGATATGCAGGAAGTGATCCTCAGCACCGATCAGGCCTACTGGCAGGTGGTTTCGCTGGTACACAAGAAAAAACTCGCCGAGGGATATCTGGCACTGTTGAATAAGATGGACAGCGATATGGAGAAACTGATCGGGGAAGGGGTAGCTACCCGGGCCGACGGGCTAAGCGTGAAGGTGAAGGTGAATGAAGCGGAAATGACGCTGACCAAGGTAGACAACGGTCTGAGCCTGGCACGTATGCTGCTGTGCCAGATCTGCGGACTGGACCTGCACACACCACTTTACCTGGCCGATGAGGCGATGGACAACCTGCCCGTGCGTCAGCGGCCGGCCGGAGCAGATGTAGAAACCGCTTTTGCCAACCGGCCCGAACTGCGCAGCCTGGAACTGGCCGGGAACATCTACCGCCAGAAGGTGAATGTGACCCGCTCCGAACATCTGCCTACGGTAGCGCTGACCGGAAACTACATCGCTACCAGCCCCAGTGCCTACAACGGACTGGAGAATAAATTCCGTGGCAGGTGGGGCGCCGGGGTGATGGTGCAGATCCCGATCTGGAGCTGGGGAGAAGGGACATACAAAGTGAGAGCGGCCAAAGCCGAAGCCAACATCGCCCGTTACCAGCTGGAGGATGCCCGGGAAAAGATCGAACTGCAGGTGAGCCAATCGGCCTATCAGGTGCAGGAAGCTACAAAAACCCTGATCATGGCCGAAAAGAACATGGAGAAGGCCAACGAGAACCTGCGGTATGCCACCCTGGGATTTGAAGAGGGAGTGATCCCTGCCAGTAATGTACTCGAAGCACATACGACCTGGCTATCTGCACACTCGGAAAAGATAGACGCGCAGATTGATGTGAAGCTCACGGAAATCTATCTGGACAGAGCCATGGGTACACTCAGGTAAGGACAACTGCCTACTGAACAGGTACCGATACTTCTTATGAAACAAACCATCCATCATACAATTGCATAGATTATGGACAAAAGATCACAAAACAGTAATATGTTGCTGGCCTTCCTTACGCTGCTGGGGGTGATTGCCCTGGTAGCTCTGGTAGGGTTCTTCATGCTCCGGAAAGGTCCGGAGATGATACAGGGACAGGCAGAGGTAACCGAATACCGGGTGTCGAGCAAAGTTCCGGGACGTATCCGGGAGCTACGGGTACGGGAAGGAGACCGGGTGAATGCCGGAGATACCCTGGCCATTCTGGAAGCCCCGGACGTGCAGGCCAAACTGGAACAGGCACTGGCTGCCGAAGCCGCGGCGCAGGCACAGAACCAGAAAGCCATCAAAGGGGCGCGGCAGGAACAGATCAAAGCCGCGTATGAGATGTGGCAACAGGCGAAGGCGGGTGTAGAGGTCGCGCAGAAATCCTATACACGTATACGCAACCTGCACGAACAAGGGGTGATGCCCGCCCAGAAACTGGACGAGATCACAGCCCAGCGGGATGCCGCCGTGGCCACCGAGAAAGCGGCGAAGGCCCAGTATGACATGGCGGTGAACGGAGCCGAGCGTGAAGATAAGATGGCAGCCGCGGCAACGGTGGAGAGAGCGCGGGGCGCGGTGGCCGAAGTGGAATCTTACCTGAAGGAGACCTACCTCATTGCCCAGACAGCGGGCGAAGTGTCTGAGATATTCCCTTCCCTGGGTGAACTGGTAGGTACGGGAGCACCCATTATGAACATTGCCATACTGGACGATATGTGGACCACCTTCAACGTACGGGAAGACCTGCTGGGCGACCTGCCCCTGGGAGCGGAATTCGAAGCGTTTGTTCCGGCGCTTGACCACCGTACCGTGCGCCTGAAAGTATACTACCTGAAAGACCTGGGCACGTATGCTGCCTGGAAAGCGACCAAGACAACCGGACAGTTCGACCTGAAAACATTCGAGGTACGGGCATTGCCGGTAGAGAAGATCGAAGGACTGCGCCCGGGAATGTCTGTGATCATCCGGAAATGAAATGAGAAGAAGGGAGAAGAAACATATTGCCTTGAGGAATGTGATGGCGCGTGAGTGCCGCCGTCTGATCTCGCGTCCGCTTTACCTGTTTTGCATGGTGATTGCCCCGCTGTTCTGCTACCTCTTCTTCACTACGCTGATGGATTCGGGACTACCCACCCACCTGCCGGTAGGCGCGGTAGACCTGGACAACACCTCTACCTCGCGGAATATCTTGCGCAACCTGGATGCTTTTCAGCAAACGGCTATCGTGGCGCACTACGGGAGTGTAGGCGAAGCGCGGTCTGCCATGCAGGAGGGAGAGATCTATGGTTTCTTTTACATTCCGAAAGGATTGTCGCAGCAGGCGCAGACCCAGCAACAGCCGACGCTCTCTTTTTATACCAACAACTCCTACCTGATCGCTGGTTCGCTGCTGTTCCGGGATATGAAAATGATGGGTGAACTGGCTGCCGGTTCGGCAGGCCGGTCGGTGATGCTGGCCCAAGGGGCTACAGAAGAGCAGGCTATGGCGTTGCTGCAACCGATCGTGATCGACACGCACGCGCTGAATAATCCGTGGCTCAACTACTCGGTTTACCTGTGCAATACGCTGGTGCCGGGTGTACTGATGCTGATGATCTTTATGGTGACGGTTTTCTCCATCGGTGTAGAGATCAAAGAGCGTACGGCCCGGGAATGGCTGCGCATGGGCAACAACTCGATCTATATCGCCCTGGTGGGGAAGTTCCTGCCACAGACGGCTGTCTTTTTCCTGATGGGGATCTTTTACAATGTCTATCTCTATGGCATTCTGGATTTTCCCTGCAACAGCGGTATCTTTCCGATGATCCTGGCTACCTTGCTGCTGGTACTTGCTTCGCAGAGTTGCGGCATTGTGATGATCGGGGTGCTGCCGACGTTGCGCCTGGGACTGAGTTTCGCGTCGCTCTGGGGAGTGGTCTCGTTCTCTATTTCGGGATTCTCTTTTCCGGTGATGGCCATGCACCCGGTGTTGCAGGCGTTGAGCAACCTGTTTCCGCTGCGGCATTATTTCCTGATCTATGTAGACCAGGCGCTGAACGGATACGATATGGTTTATTCCTGGTTCAATTACGTGGCTTTGCTGGTGTTTATCCTGTTGCCCTTCCTGGTGGTGCATCGCCTGAAGGAGGCACTGATCTATTACAAATACGTACCTTAATCCATGAAAGAGCTTACGTTCAGAGACAAGGTGAAACAGGGAATAGGTGACCTGTTCTATATATGGAGGGAGGAGTTCAGAACGACCTTCCGCGATCAGGGGGTATTGATCTTTTTCGTGATCGTGCCCCTGGTGTATCCGTTGCTATACGCGTTTATCTATACCAACGAGACGGTGCGGGAGGTACCTGCCGTGGCTGTGGACCACTCGCGTACTGCTGCCAGTCGCGACTACCTGCGACGGGTAGATGCCACACCGGATATACAGATCGTTTCCTGGTGCAGCGACATGGAGGAGGCCAGGCAATGGATGAGGGAGCACAAAGCGTATGGTATCATCTACATTCCGTCTCACTTCAACGACGATATCGCGCAGGGAAAGCAGACACAGGTGAGTATCTACTGCGACATGAGTGGACTGCTGTATTATAAAAGTATATTGCTTGCCAATACGGCGGTTTCCCTGGAGATGAACAAAGAGATCCGGATCAGACGGGCGAGCAACTCTACCGGGCGTGAAGATGAGGTGACGGGATACCCGATCGAATACAAGGATGTGGCCATGTTTAACCCGACCAACGGTTTTGCTGCTTTTCTGCTGCCCGCGGTACTGATCCTGCTGGTGCAGCAAACATTGTTACTGGGCATTGGCCTGGCGGCGGGCACGGCGCGGGAAAAGAACCGCTTCAAGGATCTGGTGCCGATCAACCGTCACTACCGGGGCACCCTGCGGATCGTTCTGGGGAAAGGGCTGAGCTATTACATGGTATATTCCATCGTAGCGGTGTATGTGTTGTGCGCGGTGCCTCACTTTTTCCGGCTCAACCAGATCGGACTACCCGGTGACCTGATCCTCTTCCTGTTGCCCTATCTGGCGGCGTGTATCTTTTTCGCGATGACTGCTTCCATCACGATACGCAACCGGGAGACGTGCATGCTGATCTTTGTGTTTACCTCCGTACCGCTGATGTTCATCTCCGGGATCTCGTGGCCGGGAAGCGCGGTCCCTGCCTTCTGGAAATATTTCTCCTGGCTGTTCCCTTCTACCTTCGGCATCAATGGCTTTGTACGGATCAACAACATGGGAGCCACTTTACATGAAGTGTGCTGGGAATACCAGGCACTGTGGCTACAGGCAGGAGTGTACTTCATCACTACCTGCGTGGTGTACCGCTGGCAGATACTGAAAAGCCGCCTGCATCTGATTGAACGCCACCGGGAGTTGAAGGCAAAGAGAGAAAAGAAATAATTTACGATGTACGGATGTACGATTGGAAAGATATGTATTTACATGTTATCATCCACCTGTAGAGACGCACGGCGTGCGTCTCAGCGATATACTTTTTATCAGACGGATGATCATAAGAAGAAAGATAGAATGTATAGAATGACACCTATCTACAAGTGATGAGTAGTAGCTCATCACTCATCACTTCAAACTTATAACTCTTTTATGTTCTTTTGTTCTTCTGTCTGATCTCAGATAAAATATGCCCTACAATGAAACGGAACCCTTTCCATCTGAACAGGGGTATATCAGTAAATCATACTTTCCCCCGCTTTGCTATCGCCTGGTTCATCGTCTGAAAGCCAGGGAGACAACACCTCCCGGAGAAGTTCCGCGTAGCGCATAAACCCGACATCCGTAAAATGGATTCCATCTACTGTGGCTTCTCCGTCTGTACCGATCATTCGCTCCGAAGGCAAAAGGTAGATATGCTTCTCACCTTGCTCCCGCAGGGCAGCGAAGATACGCCGCAGGGTTTCATTCTTTCTGTTCACCTCTTCGGCTATGCGTCTGTCGTAGCGGGTATGGGTAAATACCGGATCTTCGACAAACAGAATGGGTGTGGAGGGATGTTTTTCGCGGATGACACGGTAAAAATCCTCCATACGCTCTTCCATCTGTTCGACTGTGGCGTTTGGCACAAAGTCCAGGACAAACACCGAGGCATCCACACCGGCTATCACAGGAGCGATCTCCTTATCTAACTGTCCGTTGCCGCTGAACCCGAGATTGATCATTTCGCGGTTGAACCACCGGGACAGAATATGAGTATGGGCCATACCGGGACATGAGGCACACCCCCCTTGTAAAATACTGGTGCCGTAGAAGACGACAGGCTTGTGCCGCCGGGGCCATTCGATAGCCGGAAGATCAAGGGTGGCCAGAGAGTCCACACCGATCTCCAGCGACAAGATACCATCGTAGAGAGGCAGACAGAGCATATACTCCCGCTCCTGTGGTTCCATGGAAGAGATAATGACGGTCTGATTTTTCTTCCCCCGCGGACGGGCGCTGTTGACAAATCTCCACTCTTCTCCTTCCAGGCAATACAGATCGAGCCCTTTGACACCTGTATCGGTCATGTGGTTCATGTGGTTGTCAAACAGCAATTCCCAACGCACGGCGATAGCCGTGGAGCCGGAGCGAAAACGGACGGACAATCCGGCACTGTTCCTGGACAGATTCCACAGCGGCGCACGGCTTACCAGCTCCAGAGAATCGGGCAACCGGGCATAGCGGTCAGAGGTTTCCGGGGTGGCTTTGCCCCAGACAGGAAATACAGACGCGTCGTGATACACATACTGAGCCGAAAGAGGTATGGAGGCTCCAAGCATCCCCATACACAGGCAGGCGGTAAAGCAAAGTCTTTTCATAAATAGATGTTTATCATTCATTGATATATACCTTATTCCGGTACCTTGTAGAGACGCACGGCGTGCGTTTCAGTATACCGAATGGGAATGCAAATACCCTGTAAGATGAATATCTCATATAGGATGCATATATCCTGCGGAATGCCTTTTTGTGAAACCTGCACTGCGGAGACGCACGTACCTGTGTTGGACGTACACCGCGGAGACGCACGGCGTGCGTCTTCTACAGGTAATCCCCTTCTCTGTAGACGAGATAATAGAATCTCATATTGTAGATATGTTTATACATAGTATACCACCTCTCTACAGCATAACCGAACATGATAGACACAACTACCCATGAATACTTGCTCAGGAAGGAAGTATCAGGGTCACATATTGTTTTCCGCAAGCCTCAAAAGTAATCTTTTTCCTCCACCTTTCCAACTCATCGGAGGTTGGGTTTGTTTTTGAGCGTATACATACAAAGAGTGGGAAGTATTTGAAATATTTAACGCCTGGTTGGCTCTTTTTTTACGAATTATTCGTAGATTTGTGTACAAAGGAAGTTTATATGTTACACAAATAATAGATGATATGCAGAAACTTACCATTCAGGAAGAGGAAGTAATGATATATATCTGGGACCTGGGAGAGTGCGTGGTCAAGGATATTGTAAACAAATTCCCTGCTCCCACGCCACCTTATACCACGGTGGCCTCTATTGTGAAGAACCTCGAACGAAAAGGATACGTGACTGCTCATCGGATAGGGAATACATACCTCTACCGTCCGGCCATCCGCGAAAGCGAATACAAACGCAGTTTTATGAGTCAGGTGGTACGCAACTACTTCGGAAATTCGTATAAAGAACTGGTGTCGTTCTTTGCCAAAGATCAGAAGATCTCTGCTACGGAACTTGAGGATATTATCGGGATGATAGAAAAAGAAGAAACGGAAGATTAATTTCTACGATCCGTCTGTATCCGGTATGACTATGACAGTTCTGTTTATCTATCTCTTGAAGGTAAATCTTGCATTGGCCGTGTTCTATGCGTTTTACCGTTTGTGCTTGTCCCGGGACACCTTCTTCGGGTCGCGCCGCCTGGTACTACTGGCTTTTCTGGGGATTGCTTTTGTGTATCCCCTCCTTCATCCCGGGAACTGGGTAACCTCTTATACGCCTGCGCTGGCACTGGCCGATCTGTATCAGACCATCCTGCTACCCGAGATCACAGTAGGAGAAGTGTCTCCCGCGCTCTCTTCCGGCCTGTCGGGGTCTGCCCTGATTGGCGGACTGTATATGCTGATTGCCCTTTTTCTGGGAATAAAATTACTGGGACAGCTTGTTGTGATCCTGCGGTTCCGTTTTCAAAGCAGACCCACAGAGAAGAACGGATACAAACTGTGGACGTTGCGACAGCCTGCTCCTCCTTTCTCTTTTTTCCGGTGGATTTTTCTGAATCCTTCGCTACACAAAGAAGAAGAGCTACAGGAGATACTGACCCATGAGCAGGCTCATTGCCGCGGGTGGCATTCGGTAGATATTCTCCTGAGCGAGCTGGCCTGTATGGTGTGCTGGTTCAATCCGTTTGTCTGGTGGTTGCGGAAAGAGATCGTAATCAATCTGGAATACCTGGCAGATGAAAAAGTGCTTGCGGCAGGCTACGACAGGAAGGCTTATCAATATCATCTGCTCCACATGACTACAATGCGGCACCCCCGGTACACCCTGATGAATCATTTCCGGATGTTGCCTCTGAAAAGCCGCATACAGATGATGAATAAAAAGCGTAGCCACCCCACCCACCACACCAAGTATATCGCCTGGATCCCCTTGTTGTTTCTACTGATGCTGATCAGTAACATCGAAATGATGGCGCGTACCACAGTACAATTCAGCCGGAAGATCACCCATTATATGCAGACTTCTCCACCCTCCGAAACCATCGGATCCCCTGTACCGCAACCGCAGTTCTCTGATGCTGAACCTTTACCCGCATCCCCCCGGCAGGAGTTCGCACCTGTGTCAGTAGCCTCCACACAGATTCTTCCAGAGACTGTAGAGACAGACATACCTCTTTCTATGGATACTCACGAAGAAGTTGTCTTTGATGTGGTAGAGCATATGCCCCAATATCCGGGCGGACAGGAGGCACTGATGAGGTATCTGTCTCAGCACATACGGTATCCCGAACAGGCACATACGGAAGGCATAGAGGGACGCGTGATCGCGCAAATGGTTATCGACACGGATGGAAGTGTCAGAGACATTACCATCGTCAGAAGTGTGCATCCTGATCTGGACCGTGAAGCGGTGCGTGTACTTTCCGATATGCCCCAATGGATTCCCGGCAAGCAACGCGACCAGATAGTAAAGGTAAGATATACAGTACCGATCCGATTCATGCTGCCCGAAAAGACATAAAGAGAAGTTTGCTTCGCTTTTTTTTGAATAACAGTCCCCCCTATACATACGCAACGTCTATGAAATACGTTTTTCTGCTTCTGCTCTGTGTTCCGCCTGTGATGACGGGGGAGATATCCGCCGCAGACACCAGCGGGAGACAGTGTCTGCGGGCCAGGGAGACGGAAATTCCGACGGACATCGTATGTAGCTATACGCCTGTTGAGGCGGCAAACAGGGGTGCTGCTTTTCCGGAGAATGATCTTATGGATGCTTTATGGGAGAAAGATTCCCTGATCTTTTCTTCCGGGAGTGGCGCGCCGGCAGACTCCCTTCCTGCGGCAGATAGTGCCGACGCGGAGAGGGAGGACACTTCTTTTATCGTTGAAGATTGTATGCCTGAATTTCCGGGAGGGCAGCAAGCCCTGAGGGAATTCTTTGCCACGAACCTGCGCTATCCCGAACAAGCACGCAAAGATGGGATCGAAGGGCGAGTGGTGGCAGAAGTCATCATTGGACCAGACGGACAACCGACACATATAAATATCATCCAAAAGATAGACCCGGATCTGGACAAAGAGGTGTTACGTGTGCTCCATGCCATGCCCTATTGGACTCCATGCAAAGCACGCCAACCAGGAGTGCGGGTAAGGTATGTATTTCCTTTCAAGTTCCGGTTGCCGGAAGACAACGCGGAGGGTCAGCAGACAAGTGAAAAAAGGAATGGAGAGGGAGTTGTCTGCCAGGTTCGGGCAGGGGATTAATGAATAAACTGTCGCACCATAAATGTTACCTGTTTAGAAACTGATCTTTTTCAACCTCTGTACATACATAAGTTATGCTTCCCATCCTACAGGGACGTCCGATTCCAGCCCAGAGTAAATACAGTACAGCGGTAGCGAAGGCGAAACAAACGCTGCCCTGGGATGCGAACCGCATACGAAAGTGAGTGCTGCAGATACGATTGAAAGAAAAGCATGCACAGAAATTTCGGTTGTACTTACAGCACTCCACGGGCTACGCTATGTATCATCCCAGGGTGGCGCCGGATTCCGTTTTTCTTCATCCGCCTGCCCCTAGTCTAGAATCGGACGTCCCTCCAGGACCTGGAAGTATCCTCAATTCTTAAGGGGAGACAACCTCTTTACTTTTCCGGGGCTCCGGGAACAGCCCCATCGTACCTATTATTTACCTACCTCTACAATCCGCGTAGGGTCTTGCTCCGCATTTCGTCTGGCTGTTTCCTCCGCCACCCGCTCTGCCAGTCGCAGGAAAGCCTGTCCAGTTACAGAGTCGCCACGGAGAGCCACCGGCTGTCCTTCATCTCCGCCTTCACGGATACTTTGTACCAGAGGGATCTGTCCCAGCAGAGGAAGCTGCATCTGCTCCGATAGTTTTCTGACCCCTTCCCGGCCAAACAGATAATAGCGGTTTTCCGGCAGTTCGGCCGGAGTGAACCAGGCCATATTTTCTACCAGCCCCAAGATAGGTACATTGACCTTTTCGTTGGTAAACATATGGATCCCTTTACGCGCATCGGCCAGTGCCACCTCCTGCGGGGTACTGACTACGACCACCCCGGTCAGCGGCAGAGTCTGTACAATGGTCAGATGAATGTCGCTGGTACCAGGCGGCAGATCGATCACAAAATAATCCAGCTGACCCCAGTTGGCATCGGCGATCAGTTGTTTCAACGCGTTGCTTGCCATGCCCCCTCTCCAGAGCGTAGGCTGATCGGGATCTACAAAAAATCCGATCGAAAGCAATTTCACGCCGTATTTCTCTACCGGGACGATCAGGTCGCGGCCACCGATCTGTTCGGCATACGGACGGGCCTCTTCCACATCAAACATCTTTGGGACGGAGGGTCCGAAAATATCAGCGTCCAGCAAACCCACCCGATATCCCAACCGGGCCAGCGCTACCGCCAGGTTGGAAGCTACTGTAGACTTCCCGACCCCTCCTTTGCCGGAGGAGACACCTATTATATTCTGTACGCCAGACAGCAATTTCTCCGGTTCCGGGCGAGCCGTCTGGCGGGTAGCGACACGGATGTTTCCGGAGATCTCTACCTGAGACCCGACATAGGTCTGAATGGCTGTTTCGGCTGCTTTCACCACCGATTTGATGAAAGGGTCAGTAGGTTTGTCAAAGATCAGCGAGAAAGAGACTTTGTTGCCTTCAATGCGTATGTCATCGTCGACCATACCAGCCTCTACAAGATTCTTTCCACTGCCCGGATAGCGCACATGGCTCAGGGCATCTATGATTAGTTTCGGATAAATTGTCATAACAGGTAATCTATTGTTTCATTTATTACTTGGTACTTATTACTTGAGACTTAAGTAAGTGTTCATAACTTGTATATCTCATACCCCGGTGCCCTGTAGAGACGCACGGCGTGCGTCTCAGCATACCGAATGGGATTACCTGCCGAATGGGAACACATACGGGAATGCATATACCATGCGGGATGCTTTTTTGTTGGATATACACCGCGGAAACGTATGCTCCTGTGTTGGACGTATACCGCGGAGACGCACGCCGTGCGTCTCTACAAGCTACCGGAGTAATATATCCCATGAATGATGAACTTAAAACTTATCACTTAGAACTTAAAACTCATTACTTATTTACCGGTTTGAAGTCCGCTTCTCTTGCTTCGGTTGTAGCTGCGATAGGCATCCAGTTCGATCTCCACTTCAGGTTCGGTCAGAACTGCCTGCTGAGGCAGGCGAAAACGAATGTATTTGATATTCAACCCCCGGTCGAGCCACTGCTGCTCGTAATAGGTCTTGATGCTCAGGATCTCATCTGCCTCTCCGGAGTGGTAGAGATCTTCGGTCATCACTTCCACGGGCAATTTATTTTCTTCCAGCAGGTAACGCGTATAGGTAAACAGGAAGTTGCTATCGGTCTTGACATGGATCAGTCCGTCGGGGATCAGGAATCGGCGGTAGCGTTCGAGGAAATACGTAGAGGTCAGCCGCTTGGTTGCCTTTTTCATCTGCGGATCAGAGAAAGTAAGCCAGATCTCGCTCACCTCACCGGAAGCGAAAAAACGGTCGATAATCTCAATATTCGTACGCAGGAATGCTACATTCGCAAGCCCTTCTTCCAGCGCTTCGGTGGCTCCGCTCCACATACGCGCTCCTTTGATATCTACCCCAATAAAGTTCTTTTCCGGAAAACGTCTTCCCAATCCGACTGTATATTCTCCCCGGCCGCAACCCAATTCCAGAACGATCGGTCGGTCGTTTCCGAAAAAATCACGGTGCCAGTTCCCTTTCATGTCGAAAGGTACCTCCTCCGCTATGGAGTAAGGATATTCAAATACATGCGGATAAGCTGCCATATCGGCAAACTTCTGCAATTTATTTTTTCCCATAATTCTCTTATTCTACACTCTTTGCACAACCGGTAAATTCGTAAACTCCCCGGCAAATTCTCCGTATGGTTTCGATACCCGGGAGAAAGCATCCGTATGTCTCCTGTTCGCGGATCCACTCCCGGTATTCCGTATGGACGATAAAAAGTCCGGAGGCGCCGGTATCGCATCAGATACGCGTCGACTCCGTTCCTACTAACAGGGGAGAAGCCCTATCCGGGCTACACCCCATGCTATACACACCGTTCTCTACCCAATTGGTGATCCGGTATGTGTTCCTATACGTTTCCGGTCAATCCAGTACGGTTACCCAATCGTATACATCAGGCTCATCGCCTGTCTGTATGGCACGCAGCTTATTATATAATTTCTCACATACCGCTCCCGGCTTGCCATCCGGGGTATAGATATAGGATTTGTTTTCATCCAGGTCATCGATCTGAGAGATCGGAGTCACCACAGCAGCCGTTCCACATTCGGCGGCTTCTTCAAACGTACTCAGTTCCTCGATAGGGATAGCACGTCTTTCCACCGTCATACCCATGTCTTCGGCCAGCCGCATCAGGCTCTTGTTGGTAATGGAAGGAAGGATCGACTGAGAAGCAGGAGTTATGTAACTATTGCCACGGATAGCGAAGAAATTAGCAGGGCCGCATTCGTCCAAGTATTTCTTCTCTTTCGGGTCGAGATAGAGAGCTGCTGTGTACCCCAGGTTCCGTGCCTTATCGCCTGCCACCAGGCTAGCCGCGTAATTGCCACCGACTTTGATGGTACCGGTTCCCAGAGGAGCAGCACGGTCGTACCCACGCATGATACATACCGGAACAGGTTTGAACCCGGCTTTGAAATAGGGTCCTACCGGAGTCACAAAAACCAGAAAAAGATATTCATTGGCAGGCTTCACTCCTACCTGAGCACCCGTACCGATCAGCAGCGGACGAATATACAGAGAAGCACCGCTTTCATAAGGAGGCACAAAATGTTCGTTCAGTTTCACCACCTTGCAGATAGCCTCTTCAAACCGCTCGACAGGTAGTTCGGCCATCATAATTCCCCGACTGGACGACAGCATACGTCTGGCATTCTCCTCCATGCGGAAAATATGTACTTTACCGTCCCTCCCCCGGAAAGCTTTCAATCCTTCAAAGGCTTCCTGTCCGTAATGCAGACAGGTAGCGGCCATGTGCATCGGAATATATTCGCTGTCACTCACCTCCAGTTCGCCCCACTCGCCGTCGCGATACGTTATTCTCACATTGTAGTCGGTAGGCAGATAGCCGAACGACAAATTGGCCCAGTCAATTGATTTCATATCTTCGTTGTAAATTAGAGACTGTTTACATGGAAAGAATATAGGATACACCTCAGACTAATCCCAGGTAGACTTGATCCGCCGTTCGGCTTTCACTATATTTCTCACACATATTTTATTTATAGTATGTTTGCGTATAAGAGGGTACGCATCGAGATGTATACACCTACTTCTTTCTATACTCTCAATCGTAAATCTCTTTGTGTTTCCGCGATATACTTTTTATCAGACAGCAGAACAAAAGAACAGATAAGACCTCCGGACATAATTTATCCATATGTAAGTTCTTGTTAGTTCTCTTTTCTCTGTATGTTCTTTTGTCCTTCTGTCTGATCTTTGTGATTGAAGAACAAAAATAGCTTTTATTCTTCAGATTCCTGCCCTTCCGCCAGTAATTTTTCGATCTCCTTGTCGGCTTTCGTGAGTTTTTCCGTACAGAAAGCGATCCACTCATTCGCCTCCCGTATCTTTTCACTCAGTTCATCGATCTCCAATTTGTTGGTATCGATCTGATGTACGATCTTCTCTAACTGTTCCAGTGCCTGAGAATAAGTCTTCTTCCGAGGTGCCATTTATTTTTTCTGTTTTTTTTAATGGATTACGTCTGACCACAGAGGTCACTTCTCCGCCATAGAGGCGCGTGGTGAGTATATCTCCCTCTTTCAGCTGATCGGCAGAGGTAACCACTTTCCCCCGACTGAAAGTCATACTGTACCCTCTTCGCAGCAATTTCTCCGGAGACGCGTCTGCAATCCGCTGCTCCAGCAACTCCAGACGGTGCTTCTGACGGGACAATGTGCGACCGACGGTCTCCCTGA
The DNA here is from genome assembly GCA_021202275.1 of Bacteroides sp. Lineage (GTDB taxonomy): Bacteria > Bacteroidota > Bacteroidia > Bacteroidales > Bacteroidaceae > Bacteroides. The sequence continues at coordinate 90,013 of JAJQDI010000026.1, read as the reverse complement.
GCGCGCGTCGGATATCCTGCAACCGGTATCGCGACTCGGTGAGCCGTACCGATACCAGAGAAGGGATACGCGCCTGGTAATACTGTATTTTCTGACGCTCCTGGGCAATGCGCAGGGAAACGGCTTCCCGCAACCGCTGAGTGAGCTGTTCCAGCCGGTCTGCGGCGGCCTTCACCCGGCCGATCAGGAATTCGGCGGCGGCGGTAGGTGTTTTCACCCGGGTGTGAGATACGGCATCCAGGACCGTATCGTCCCGTTCGTGACCGATCCCCGTGATCACCGGCAGGGGGAACTGGGCTACAGCCGCAGCCAGTAGATAGGTGTCGAACCCGGAAAGATCGGAGGTGGCTCCTCCACCCCGGATGATCACTACCACATCGAACTCCGACACGCGGTTGTGAATAGCTTCCAATGCCGACAGCACCGATTCCTCTACCTGGGCGCCCTGCATCCACGCCGGAAAAAGTTCCGTATGGAAAACCACTCCCCGGGAGTTGTTGCGCAACTGATGACAAAAGTCTCCATATCCTGCCGCATTCGACGAAGAGATCACAGCTACGCGTTGCGGCAGCAGCGGCATGGGCAACTCTTTATTGAGCGTGATCACCCCCTCCTCCTGTAATTGAAAGAGGATCTCCCTCCGGCGGCGGGCCAGATCGCCCAACGTATAGTTCGGATCGATGTCCTGTATGGTGAGGCTGTATCCGTAGAGTTCATGAAAATCGACAGTGACTTTCACCTGCACCTTTATCCCTGAGGTGAACGCCTGTCCCGTGGATTCTTCGAAATAGGGTTTCAGCAACCGGAATACATTGGCCCAGACCGTGCCCCGCGCCTTGGCGATCAACTGGTTGCTACGCGGATCTTTCTGTACGAACTCCAGGTAGCAATGGCCGTTGTGCGAGGGGCGTACATCGCTCAACTCGGCCTGTATCCAGTATTCATCGGGCAGGCATTGACTGATGCTCCTGCGCACTAACGCGTTCAGAGCATGCAACGAAAGAGGGGAAACGGACTCCATGCTGCGGGTATGGGTTCTATGGTGAAGACCTGTCAGTTATTGTTTTTCTTCTACGGCTGTCTGATAGGCCTTCCACATATCGGGGATACCATAGCCATAGATATTGTCGGGATAGTCGGCCCGGTCTCCCGAACGACGTACCAGCTCGATCACCTCTTTAGCCGTGAGCCATGGACAGGCCTGCCACAGACAGGTCACCATCCCACACATCACCGGGGCAGAGAAAGAAGTACCATTGGCCTGACGCAGGTTGCCGTCGGTTCCGATCACATCGGCTCTCAGCCCTACAGCCACTACATCCGGTTTGATACGATTGTCTGCCGTATTGCCGATGGAAGAGAAAGGAGCCAGCGTTTTTTTCTTATCAATAGCCCCTACCGTGAGTACATGTTCCGCGTCTCCGGGAGGGGTGGTTTTCTTCCAGGAGCCCGCGCCTGCATTGCCCGCGCTGCATACAACCACTATTCCTTTATCCGCGGCTCTGGAAGCCTGACGCGACATAAGTGCGAAACGTCCGTCCAGATCCCGGTAGGTATAGTCTTTACTTTTATCATCAAAGGAATAGTATCCCAGAGAGGTATTGACAACATCCACTCCTACACTATCGGCAAATTCGATGGCAGCTGCCCAGTAATCCTGTTCTACCAGGTGTTCGGAATATTCGTCTTCGCTGCGCAGCAACCAGAACGAAGCCTCCGGAGCTGTTCCGATCATTACATACGGCTTATTCATACCTATGCAGGAGAGTACCGCCATTCCATGACTGTTTTCGGCGTAGATATCTGAATGCGGGTTCACAAAATCCCGCGTGCCCAATACGCGTATGTTGCGCATGGCATCAATGACATCTACATTGTGGAAACCAGCGTCGATCACCGCGATGGTCATCCCTTCTCCACGGAAACCGGCTTCATGCAGTTTCTCTCCCCAGCTGATCTCTATCTGTGTGATAGCCGGGCCGTACAGGCTGTCACTCACGGCAGGTGCATTGATCAGGCTATCGCGTTCGGTGGCCACAGAAGGTTTGGACGGATCGGGTGCTGTCCAGACCTTTTCTACCGCGCGCACAAAAGGAAGTCCGGCAATGCGATCGATCCGCGTACTGTCATTGCAGGAAATGGTCACGAAATTGTCCCACTTCCCGGTCACAACCACATTCACTCCCTCGGCGCGGATCAGATCTATATACGCCTGGCAAACAGGCAGGTCGGTAGAGTCTACCGGCAGGTTCTGCCGCGCGCGGCGTGCCAGCGCTTTCGGGGAAAGAAACTCTTCCGGACGATCCGGAGAATAGGTGGTCTGTGCCTTATCGGTCAGAGAGATCCGATATTTCAACGTATCGCTCTGTGCGGCCGCACAGAAAGCAGTACTTAAACATACCGCCACCGCGCACAAACGGGAAAGGGTTCTTTTCATATCTTTTGTTTTATAATTGTTCCTATATTGCAAATTCATCAGGATCTACGGTAGATATTACAAAAATCGTATCCGGGATCCCAGGTGTTATTTAAATCGTAAATCTCTTTGTGTCTCCGCGATATATTTTTTATCAGACAGAAGAACAAAAGAACATATAGAGAAAAGAGAACTTACCTATAGATAAACTACATCCGGAGGTCTTATCTGTTCTTTTGTTCTTCTGTTTGATCTTAAAATCGTCAACTCGTAAATAACCCGATTCCTTTCTGGGAAGCAATAAACGCGCCCCCCAATACCCGGTTACCATCGTAGAAGACAGCCGACTGTCCGGGAGTCACCGCCGAAGCGTCCTGCTTAAAATGTACCAGGAGGCGACCGTCGTCCAGGCGGGAGACCTCGCAGGGAATGGGGCAGCTCCGGTAACGGATACGTACTGCCAGTTCCGGACAAGAGAGCAATTCCTCTTCACGGATGATCTGCGGATCTTCCGCCAGCATCCAGGATGTACAGAGATCCTGTGCGTCTCCAAGCATCACAGTGTTTTTATCCGGATTGATCCGCATTACATACGCGGGTTTTCCCAAAGCGATCTCCAATCCTTTGCGCTGGCCGATGGTGTAGTAGGGATATCCTTTGTGCTGACCCAGCTTCACTCCTGCCTTGTTCACAAACCATCCCGGACCAATCTCTTCGTCCAGCGCCGGATACTGTTCACGCAGGAAATCCCGGTAATCTCCCTGGATAAAGCAAACCTCCATACTTTCCCCTTCACTGGCTTTGGCTTCGAATCCCTTGCTACGCAGATAGTCACGTACCTTGTCTTTGGTATAGGTACCCAATGGGAAAAGCGTTCGCCGAAGCGTCTCCTGACCCAATCGCCAGAGAAAATAAGATTGGTCTTTCTTCTCATCTTCTCCCGCCACTATATAGATCCGATGGTTTGTCTCTGCCAACTGGCTGTAATGTCCGGTCGCGATCCAGCGACATCCCAGTTTATCGGCCCATTCGGTAAGCACACGAAATTTGAACAGAGGATTGCACATCACACACGGATTGGGTGTGCGCCCCCGACGGTATTCATCTACAAAATTACGCACGACCGTCTGCCGGAAGGGCTCCCGTTCGTCCGCCACATAGTGCTCGATACCGATCCGGTCTGCCAGTTCCCGGGCTCCCGCAGGTTCATCGCCCCAGACACGCATGGTGACTCCGACAATCTCATAACCCTGTTCCTGCAACATCAGACAGACAGCAGAACTATCTATCCCGCCACTCATCCCGACCAATACCCTATTGTCTGCTGATCTCATCTGCTCTGCTGTTCGTTCTTTTCTGCAAAAGTAACTATTCCGGTGCAGATAACCGCATACGGACAACCAAAAAGAGAACGATTGCGTGGAGAAACGAAGAGATCTGCTGAGTTACGATTTTAAGATCAGACAGAAGAACAAAAGAACATACAGAGAAAAAAGAGAGATAAAATGTATCCGGAAATCTCTTATATATTCTTTTGTTCTTCTGTCTAAAAAAAGTATATCGCGGAGATACAAAGAGATTGGACGATTGAGATTACAGAAAGAATATGTTTGTAAATTCCAATGCGTAACATCTTATACGTAAAATCACAATGCCGCATCGCTTGTGCCACTCCCGGATGCTGTATTGAGAGAGTTTCCGGTCGCCCAGCAGGATCTCCCCTCCATCCGGGGGATAGAATTCCAACAGCATCTTCACTAAAGTCGTCTTGCCGAAGCCGGAGAGATCTTATACACAACCACAAATAGTTCGTGCATTATCTTGTATAATCCGCAGCCTGTATTTCACGTGTCTTCTATAAATAGCGTTCCAAGAGATCACGTATTTCAGCGGAAGAGGGGCGCGGTGCGTTAGCTTCTACCAATTCTCCATTTTTATCAAAAATCAGATAACGCGGTATCAGATTCAGCGAAAGATCCCTGAGAAAAACGGATGTTTTTGAATTTTCAATCAAATAACTATCTTTCAGGCCACTAAGACCCAGACTTTGAGTAGTTTTGCGCCATGCATCTTCCCCATCGTTATAAGCGAGATACACAAACACGATCTCTTCATTGTTAAGTTCATCATGCAATCCAAAGGAAGCCGGAATTTCTTCCCGACAAGGCACACACCAACTGGCCCAGAAATCTACATACACAACTTTACCCTTGTAGGTGGAAAGAAGATCTTCCCAGGTGACAGAACGATTGTTTCTGTCTTTCAAAAGCAACTGATTCTCATCTGCAAGCAGATTGTATCGACAGATAATCTCCGTATAATACTCTGAATCTCCGGAGATTTCCAGGTATTTGTCCGCGTAAAGTTTTATGTCTTTTCCGGAAAAACGTTCTCCGATCTCTTCCATATAGTACTTCAAAAGAACGTTGCGGGTCAGAGGAGGTAAAGATAGATCCTTTTCAGTCTGTTCAAAACCTGTCCGGGAATCTACATACTTACCTTGCCCCGTTTCAATGAGAGGAAGATCCTTTTTAGAAACATCATGGAAATAATACTTCAGGTAATCATGATAAGAAGGATAATGAATCAAACTGTCAGAAAGGATCAGTTCCGCAGCAACCCGTTCAGTCTCCTCTGCTAAAGTACGCAGTGAATGATATTTCTTTACATCCAACCCATATTTCAGACGTTGACAGACGGCGTCCGATAATAACTTATTTCTACGATAACTCTCCAAAGAATCTATATATTCACTATAATAGGAATGAAAAACCTGTTGCAAAGAATCTATATGATAATAGTCTCTCTGCATGTTCCAGTTATTTTTTTTATAACATCAATGGTATGAGCTATCCTATTAAACGAGGGATCGCCCAAAAAGATCTCACACCCTAACCCCTGCACTGTTTTTCCCTGACGCACATAATAATTGAGATTATACACTTTTTCCAAGGAAGAGTTACAACTTTTCAGTAGGGGATAGTCCCATTCATCTACAGTGATCCGGACTGAATCCCCTTTATATACAGGAAAATAATTTTTCTCAAAACCACGATAGGGAATCCCTATTTCTACGAATTCAGATGAGCAAGGCAGGATCAGAGTATCACGAAAAGAGTTCGGGTAAAAAGTTACAAGGTTGTTTGTAACAGGATCTACATACGTTATCCCAGTATGAGTGCTATTAAAAAAACCACCCAACGTTTTAAATGGCTTAGCTTCGTAATGTTCAAAAATAAGAACCACACTTTCAGGATCAGCATGCCTGTTCCTGATATTTACACTACAACTGCTTACTAAAATAATAATGAATACAATACAAAGTTCCCTCATCTTTCCCATATATTTTAAACAGATGTCCGGGACTATACATATACAGTCACGGAAGTTTAATTAATCTCTATAATCAGTAGAACCACACCTATCACAGCACCAATAAAAACCTTTCCTGCCATCATACATAGGTCCGGAAAAGTAGCTGAAACATGTTGCTGACACATGATGGTTTCCTGTGTGTTTTGTATACTCTCTCCGAAACGATGTTACATCTCTACATACAAAAAGGAAACACGCCCTGGAACACAATCTTTCCTGCGATTATCTTTTTGATAAAATCCTTACCCCCTTTCCGATGCCTCCTCCCGGCAGGTAGATAAGAAATCCTACCTTCTGTAGAAAATAAATCTGGCTGGACAAATAATAACACCACTGGTTTTCTCAGATACCGACAAAGAAAATAAATTTCCGGAATAAAATCAATCTTATTACAATCACATATTGATTTTCATTTATATATCATCTCGTTCAGAGCTGCAGAGATCACCGAATAAACAGCCATACAACAATATGTTACATTACAGCAAGCAACCTGTAGTATATATTATAAAATATGGATCTTCCCGGAATCACGGATATGATATAAAATACCAACATTACAACCATCGTCACAATATATATACATAAAACCCAACCCATCGCAAATCCTCACTCAAATATTTTTTTACCTTTGTATGAGGATATAACACTGCCGGTTTTTCCAAACAAATGCACAGGGGTATGCCGGGTTCACCCTTTACTTTGTAACTGAAATGAAACAGATATGACATATTTTCCCAATATACCTCTGCTACCTTTGCAGCAATTTTAAACATACAGAGTACGAATGATCATCAGAAAAACACTTCTTCTACTTGCACTGGGACTGACATTTGGGATGCAAGTTACCTCCCAGAATTCCCGTACCAACGAGGATGGCAGACGCCTGAATAAGTCTGAGATGGAGACTAAGGATTACATGCCGGAGATCCACGGTACCATACGTGGAAAATTTGAATATCAGCCACAGATCAGTGCCAGCCGGTTCGAGGTACGTAATGCCCGTTTCAGCCTGACAGGGAATGTACACCCGATGGTGGCCTACAAAGCAGAAATCGACCTGTCCGACGAAGGGTCGATCAAGATGCTGGATGCGTATACCCGTATCTTCCCGGTAGAGGATATGAACTTCACAATAGGACAAATGCGCGTACCTTTCACCATTGACGCGCACCGCTCTCCGCACCAGCAATATTTTGCCAACCGCTCTTTCATTGCCAAACAGGTAGGAAATGTGCGGGACGTAGGTGCCACGGCCGGGTATACCTTTCGGCCGGGATTTCCTCTGACACTGGAAGCCGGCGTATTCAACGGCAGCGGACTCACCAACCAGAAAGAGTGGCAGGAAGATTTCAACTATACCATAAAAGGACAGTTCCTGTTTACCTAGGGAGTGAACCTGACACTGGGACTGCAATCCATCAAGCCGGAAGAGGTAAGAGCGAATATGTATAATGTAGGAGGATATTACGAATTCTGCGGGTTCCATATCGAAGGGGAGTATCTGTACAAGCATTATGAAAAGGATGCTTTTAAAAATGTACACGCGGTCAACAGTTTCATTAACTATGACCTGAAACTCCCGAGAGTTTTTCATAAAATGTCGTTCCTGTTGCGCTACGATATGATGACCGACCACAGCGACGCTACCAATGACTCCGAGACGGGCCGACTGAAGATCAACGACTATCAGCGTCAGCGCCTGACCGGAGGACTTACGTTCAGTTTCTCCAAAGCGTTTGTAGCGGATATACGGGTGAATTACGAAAAGTACTTCTACAAAAGCGGGGGCATTCCCAAAGAATCGGAACGGGATAAGTTTGTGATAGAGTTTATGACCCGCTTCTGAACAGGATCGTTACAAAGGCAAAGAAAAGCTGTATCTTTCTTTTGTGGGTATGTTCTTGTGTCTGGGCACAACAGGACAAAAAAAGTATACCTACTCTAAACCCTGTTTCAAAAATCAATTCAAACCGTTCTGTCAGAATTCTGCTGAACGTACATTGTCCCCGTTACATCAGACCCGACTCACTTAAAACTTAGAACCTAACACTCAGAACTTAAAACTTAATCTCTTATTTCCCGATCAGTACGGTAGCATAGGCAGAGATCCCCTCTTCCCGTCCGGTGAATCCCAGTTTTTCGGTAGTAGTTGCTTTGATGGAAATATCTTCGGGATCCATGCTCATGACATTCGCCAGGGTCTCCCGCATCAGGGGAATATGCGGGTTGAGTTTCGGCCGTTCTGCACAGACCGTAGCATCTATGTTCCCGACCTGATAGCCTTTTTCCGCGATCAGCTCTACCGTACGACGCAACAGGATCTTACTATCCACATCCTTAAAGTCAGCACCTGTATCGGGAAAATGATAACCAATATCACGCATGTTGGCAGCTCCCAGCAGCGCGTCACAGATGGCATGGATCAATACATCTGCATCCGAATGCCCCAGCAAACCTTTCTCGTGCTCCAGACGGACACCGCCGATCCACAAATCGCGTCCGGCTACCAACTGATGCACATCAAAACCAAATCCTACACGTATGTTCATATCTTACAGATGGATCTTTTACGTTCAACGAATATAGAGATCGAGCAACTTCTCTCCTTCCAGGTACCCTTCCAGATGTTGTCCGACAGACACCGGCCCTACTCCCGCGGGAGTCCCGGTAAAGAACAGATCACCGATCTTCAGCGTCATATACCGGCTCACATACGCGATCAGATCATCTATCCGGAACAACATATCCGCTGTACAGCCCTGCTGTACCTGCCTACCGTCTATACACAGATGGAAACCGAGTTGTTGCACCTCTTTGTAACGGCTCACCGGCACAAAAGTTCCCAAAGCGGCCGAATGGTCAAACCCTTTACTCAACTCCCAGGGCAATCCCTGTTCGCGAAAACGCCGTTGCAGATCCCGGGCGGTAAAATCAATACCTACCGTCACCGCGTCGTAGTAGCGATGCGCGAAACGGGGCGCTATATTTTTCCCCAGCCGGTTGATGCGTACCACCAGTTCGGTCTCGTAATGTATCTCGTTGGAAAAGTCGGGAATAAAAAAAGGCTTGCTGTCCTTCAGCAATGCGGAGTCGGGTTTCAGGAAGATGACAGGTTCCGGATGTTCTCCGGTATGTCCCATCTCCCGGTTGTGCTGGGGATAGTTCATCCCCACGGCTATGATTTTCATTATGGATTCTCGTTACAATTCAGGCGGTTGAACATCACGGCAAGATGCGCATACAGAGAGGTATTCTGCACAACAATGTGTTCAGGCACACGGATACGGAAAGGAGTAAAGTTCCAGACCGCCTTGATGCCCCCCGCTACCATCTTATCCGTAATCGATTGGGCGATCTCAATGGGTACGGTGAGCACTCCGATATTCACATCGTACCCCTTCATCTTCTCCGCAAACTCATCGGAATGGAACACAGGAATTCCATTCAGATCGGCCCCTACCAATTCAGGTTTCACATCAAAAGCCGCAACGATCTGTAGTCCGAAATGAGAAAGACTGGAATCCTGCAACAGGGCACCTCCCAGGCTACCCACCCCGAACAGAAACGCGCGGTGTACTCTGGTAAACCCCAGAAAATCTTCCAGTACAGCGATCAGCGTATCTACCTCGTACCCTACCCGGGTACACCCGGAGATATTCACATACGAAAGATCCTTGGCGATCTGAGAAGCGTCTATATTGGTATCTTTGGAGATCTGAGTAGAAGAGACAAACTGCTCGCCCTTCTTCTTAAGCAACTTGACATTGGAAAGGTACCAGGGCAACCTGCGTAAAGTAGGTTCCGGTACCTTTATATCATATTTCGGATGGGTCTGATGATTCATAGTGCCTAAGGGTCATTTTTAACATCATGCATCATGCAGTGGACAAAAATACATTTTTTTTCGGAATGACCTGCATTTCACTGACCCACTTAACATAATTTCTACATAAAAGAACAATTTCTACAAGATATATGTCCGGAACAAAAAGAACTTTACGGCAAAAAAGAGGAATCCCGCAAACGGCAAGTTGCACAAACAAACGAATTATTGTACTTTTGACTCTCCAAAAACAAAAAAAGAATGAAGAACAACGACTGGAAAGAGCGGCTGAATGTCGTATATTCCACCAATCCGGATTATCAGTACCAACGGGAAGAAGAGCAAGCGGAAACAACTTTGCCTGCTTCTCAGCAAAAATTGCGTGTACAACTCGACCGGAAAAACCGGGGTGGCAAAGTGGTCACCTTAGTGACCGGGTTCATCGGCACACCGGATGATCTGAAAGAACTGGGCAAATTCCTCAAATCCAAATGTGGGGTAGGCGGCTCCGCCAAAGACGGGGAGATCGTGATACAGGGAGACTTCAAGGCAAAGGTAGCGGAGCTATTGAAAAAAGAGGGATACAAACAGACAAAAACAATATGATTTACGATTTGACGATTTACGATTGAAGTTACACGGTATTATTGTAAACAGTAAATATATTGTTTATACAAAAAAGCAACGTAAGAATATAAACTATATATGTGATTGACGATTTGACGATTTGACGATTTGACGATTTATAATTTACGATTGAGATTATCCGGTGTTATTGTAAACAGCAAGTATATCGTCTATAAAACAAGTAACTACATATATAAATAATGTCTTTACCACGCTATGTCCTGTATGACCTTTTGATGTATCTGAAAGGTAACTTCAATCGTAAATCGTAAATCGTCTAATCGTAAATAAAAAAGGCTCTCTTCCGAGAGCCTTTTTCTTATTCCGCATTCAGCGTAAATCGTTTGAAAGCCGTTACTGTCAGGCCTTTGCTGGAGTTGTCCAGGAACTGGGCAACCGTCAGTTTCGGATCTTTCACGTATTCCTGTTGCAACAGACAAGCCTCTTTGTAGAACTTGTTGATACGTCCCATCGCGATCTTTTCGATCATGTTCTCCGGTTTACCTTCTTCACGTGCTTTTTCCGCAGCAACTGTTTTTTCACGTTCCAGTACGTCCGCCGGAACATCGTCCGCGTTTACCGATACCGGGTTCATCGCAGCGATCTGCATAGCTACTTCACGCGCTACCTGAGGATCCGCTTCCTGATTGAATGCCACGATCGTAGCCAGTTTGTTACCCGGGTGGATATAGAACGCGGTAGAAGCACCTTCTACGAATCCGTATCCGTCGAGTTCCATCTTTTCACCTGTGATACCACTACGGTCGGTCACCGCGTCAGCAACGGTTCCGTTACCCATCGGCAAAGCGTTCACCGCGGCCAGATCCGCGCTTTTGTTAGCCATAGCAGCATTCAGGATCTCTTCGGTCAGAGCCACAAAGTCCGCATTCTTAGCCACGAAGTCTGTTTCACATTTCAGCGCGATCAACGCAGCATATCCACCTTCGCTCTTCGCCATTACACATCCTTCGGATGCATCACGGTCCGAACGTTTTGCAGCCACTGCCTGTCCTTTTTTACGGATGATCTCTACTGCTTTATCGAAATCGCCATCGGCTTCTGTCAAAGCATTTTTGCAATCCATCATACCGGCACCTGTCATCTTACGAAGGTGGGTAATATCTGCCATTGTTACAGCCATAATCTTTATTGTATTTTTAAATGAATAATCGTTTGATTGAATACCGGGCCTATAGTTCCTGAAACCGCCCGCAGGCAGCAGATCTGTCTCCCGGCAGGATACTAAAATGTGCCTATATACCAACTCGTGCATCGCCCTCACCAGACATCCGCATCCGTTGTATATGGGCACATTCTGTATGTATTAAGCCTCTTCCTCTTCTTTCACGAAAGCGGCTGCCTTAGCGGTATTGATCGCTTCTTCGTCAGATTTGTCGAGTCTGGCTTTTGTAGATTTTCTCTTGCCTTTGGTAGCAGGAGCCTCTCCGGCAGCTTCCATATCGATCTTTTCAGCCTTTCTCTCTTCCAGACCTTCCTGGATAGCGGCACAGCAGGCATCCATAATGATCTCGATAGATTTGGTAGCATCGTCATTGGCCGGGATCACAAATTCCACGTTCGAGGGGTCAGAATTCGTATCTACGATCCCGAACACCGGAATATTCAGACGGTTGGCTTCGCGTACAGCGATGTGTTCTTTCATCACATCCACCACGAAAAGTGCCGAAGGCAGACGGGTCAGGTCGGCGATAGAGCCCAGGTTCTTTTCCAGTTTGGCGCGCTGACGTGAGATCTGCAGGATCTCTCTTTTAGAAAGATTGGAGTAGGTACCGTCGCTGGTCAGTTTGTCGATAGTAGACATTTTCTTAACCGCTTTACGGATCGTAGGGAAGTTAGTCAGCATACCACCCGGCCAGCGTTCCACTACATAAGGCATATTTACAGCCGCAGCTTTCTCAGCTATGATCTGTTTGGCTTGTTTTTTAGTAGCAACAAAAAGGATCTTTTTGTCCGATTTGGCAATTTGTTTCAAAGCGTCGGCGGCTTCGTCGATCTTTGCAACGGTTTTATGAAGGTCAATGATATGGATACCATTGCGTTCCATAAAAATATAAGGAGCCATAGCAGGATTCCACTTTCTTTTAAGGTGTCCGAAGTGGCTACCGGCTTCCAATAATGAATCAAATGTTGTTCTTGACATTGTTTTTTGTTTTTTTTCGTTTACTTTCTTTGTTGTTTTTTCTAAACCAACCGCCGGGTAGCCTGCGAGCCAGAGTCCCGGTAGTTTAGATACTAAACAGCTCCCGTTCCAGCTTTACGATCCGTGAAGAAAACTTCAATCGTACATCGTAAATCCGTAAATCGTAAATAGATTTAGCGTTTGCTGAACTGGAATCTTTTGCGGGCTTTGGGCTGTCCCGGCTTCTTACGTTCTACAGCACGTGGGTCACGGGTCACGAAACCTTCGGCACGCAAAGCAGCCTTATCTTCCGGATTGATCTTCACCAATGCGCGGGCAATAGCCAGACGAAGTGCCTGAGACTGTCCGGTGAATCCACCTCCGTAGAGATTAACCTTGATGTCGTATTTCTCTACGGCATCCAGCTTGCTCAACGGCTGTTTCACCACATACTGAAGAATAGAAGAAGGAAAGTATTCGGTAAGATCTCTCTTGTTGATGGTGATCTTTCCCGTACCTTCGGTCACATAGATACGCGCTACCGCACGCTTACGTCTGCCTAATGCATTTACTACTTCCATTATCTCTTATTTAAGTGCGTTTATATCAATTACTTTCGGAGTCTGAGCCTCATGTTTGTGCTCGCTGCCTTCGTATACATACATATTACCCGGCAGTTTGGCACCCAGCTTGTTCTTGGGCAACATACCCTTGACTACCTTTCTCATCAGACGGTCGTGACCGTTGGGACGAGTAATCAGACGGGCAGGAGTCATTTCTCTCTGACCTCCGGGATATCCGGTGTATGACAGATACACTCTGTCTGTCCATTTGTTTCCGGACAGTTTTACTTTGTCTGCGTTGATGATAATTACATTGTCACCGCAGTCTACGTGAGGAGTAAAGTTCGGTTTGTACTTTCCTCTCAACAGTTTGGCAACCTTAGATCCCAGACGGCCCAACGGCTGGTCTGTAGCATCTACAACCACCCATTCTTTGGTCACGGTTGCTTTGTTTGCAGAAATGGTCTTGTAACTTAAAGTATCCACTCTTAATTTCTTTTTTATAAATGTTACTACTAAAAAACGCTCTTCACAGCTTGTATATTCTCCTCGGACAAAGAAGAATTAACTCACTATGAATTAATTGCTTATCCTTTTTGATAATAATCGGCTTGCAAAATTACGGCTTTTCTTTGAAACGGACAAGATTTTCTATCTTTTTTTGAGGAGAGCAGAAACAGTTGTGTTTTGCATACGAGCGGGATACATACGTTCGGGCCGCCTCCCGCAGCACGTTTTACCCGGGAAAGATTCATCTCCCTGCAGGAGATCCTTCTACCTGTGAGACAGCCCACCCCAAGGGAAGCCCGGTAAATCATAAAACCCGCCCCTGCCTCAAGAGCAGGAAGCGGGCCAACGGTGCAACTTCGATGAATGATTATGAAAGAATCACCGTACTATGTCTTCCGGCATCTTGTCAGGCATGATCACCCGTTTCCAGGTTTCGTGATACCAGGAGTTGATCTCATACCCATTCAGGTCTTTTTCGATGAAATACTTCAGATGCAGCAATTCATCATCCGTGATCTCAAATTCCAGGATATTGTCCTGATTGTCCAGCATAGGCAGATGGATGTTGCGCTCGATACTTTCTTTATACGAGTTATCCGTCAGTTGCGCGTAGGAACCATATCCGGTGATAATGGCCGGCTGCCCGGGAATGGTCGTAAAGTTAATGATCCGCGCGTCATCGGAAAGAACCTTGTAGGTATTGCTCGGCTTGAGAGTTCCCGGAAGTTCGGGATTTTCAGAAACGTAGTGGCACAATTGCCAGATGCCTTTCAGATTGGCTGGTTTAAAGTCCTTGTTTTTCTGGGCAAATGCCTGTGTTCCACAGAGCAGAAAAGCCCCGAATGTAATCAACGTCACGATCTTTTTCATAAGAGCATATTTTATGAGGGTGAATGAGAGAGATCCGGACTGTCAAAGAGATTGATGATCTACAAAGATATAAAATTATTTAAAATACACAAGGATCTGACGGAATAAAATTCAGACAAAAAAGTAAAAAGGGCACATCAGACAAAGATCAGATACAAATACTCCTTGCTTGCTACACCCTGCTGAGAAATACAACCTCCTGTCCGTTGCCGGCAGCGACAGCTTCTCCCCCCGCAGGAACTTTTCACCATTGCCCCCACTGCAAGTGTCGGTAAGCCTCATTCAACTCCGGGAAAGCATTCTGACAGACATACGTCGTCATTCCCGAATGTTTCTCTATGGCAAACCCGTTGTAGTGGAGCATAAAGTAAGGGGTAGCCAGCCGCAACGGCACACAATCGGCCACTAACCGGTGCAATTCCTCCTGTGGCTCACCCACCGGTACCAGCCGGGAGTAATAGTCTTCAAAATCGAAGAACAGGCGGTACGACGTACGGTCGAAGTGCTGGAGGGTAGCCAGATCCACCTCTTTCTGACGATCCGCATACCGGCCGATGAAGTCTGCCAGCGCGTCCAGTCCGGAGGTATCGATCAGGGAGAGAGTAGCCGAGTTGATATATCCCGTACCCGACTCGAAATAGCCGAATGCCCGGCGGGCAAACCCGTTCAGGTCGGCCTGCAGCAACAGGTTGACCGCGTCGTCGTAGACGTGTGTAAATCCCGGAGAGACGATCTCTGCCGAAGAGGCCAGCAGGTAACGGGTCTTGTGGTGCAACTCATACGCCACCTCGATGCCGGCCATGTAGCAGGCCTCAAACACCATAAAGTCGAACAGGCTGTCGGGCAGGGCGGCTGCCAGATCGGTCAGTTCCATCTCCTCCCTCCCGTCGGTAAGTACCGACCGGGTAGGCTGCGACAACGCCCCTTCGGGCAGCCAGCCCGAAGCGTGCGAAAAGAGCAACATCCCGTACGAAGAGGCCCGCGGATACCACTCCCGCATCCGCCCCACTACCCGGCTCAATACCGCCGGATCGGCCGAACTCTCTTCCGCGTACTCCTCCAGGATCTGCAAACGGTTCACGCCCTCTTCCTGCGCCAGGGTATACAACACCGGAGCAGCATCCCGGGGATCGTGCCAGATCAGTATACACCCGCGCGGATCACCGTCCCACCCGCTGCAAATGGTCTCCAATTTCTGATAACTCTCTCCGGACAGGTTGTTGTCTCCGGCCAGATAGACCAGTAGGACCTGCTGAGGCGGCTGCTCCGCCCTCTCTTCTTCCCGGCAGGTGAAGAAGAGGAACAGAGAGATCAGCATACAGCCTGCCAGTGTCCAGCGGTGTCGGTGCCGTGTGTATCTACGTAAATATTCCATAGGGGTCCCACAATACAGGTTTCTTTTTCACTTTTTTCGTCCAGATCACTTTGTTGTATCCGGCATATTTGATGTCGTTGGCAATCCAGCCCGATACCTTTCCCAACATCTTTTTCCGTACCTTGTAGCTGTTGTAGTGGATCATGATGCCTAAGTAGGAGTTCATGCTCTGTTGAAAAGATTGTATCTCTTCCGGGCTGAGCCGTCGCTCCCGCGCCAGTTCGTTGTAGCGGTTGATGGTGAGCCAGGTATTGCTCTTGATCTTCTTGCCGGGAAACACGGCCCCGTAACGGATATAGGCTCCCACAAACTCCACCCCTTTGGAGTAGTGTTGCAGATAGACTTTACTGGGGTGTAGCTGGGCCATCAATTCCCTCTCTAAGTATTCCGCGCATTTCCTCTTTACTTCCTGCAAGAACTCTTTGCTGGGATGTACCATCACAAAGTCATCCATATACCGTCCGTAGTATTTCACTCCCAGCGTATGTTTCACAAAATGATCCAGCCCGTTGAGGTAGAAGTTGGCAAACATCTGACTGGTCAGGTTGCCGATCGGTATCCCCTTCTCCCGGTTCTCTTCATCAAACAGCGACCGCATGCCATTAGGCATCGTGTACCCGTTGGTCGTAAAGATGCTTTTGTCCCGGGGCAGGCCGTTCCATTTGGTACGGCGGCTGTTCACACTGCATCCTTCCACCGGATTTACCATCACTACCTGGCGCGCCAGCCGGCGCACCAGTTCCAGATCTTCTCCCTGGTACTTCTGCCGGATAAAATTGTCCAGTTTCACGGCCAATATGTTACGGTCAATGTTCATAAAGAATCCGCGGATGTCGCAACGCAGGATGTAGCAATCTTCCGTATAGCCCTTCGAGCAGCGGGCGATGAAACGTTTCACCCGGCCGATCCCGAAGAGTGTTCCCCGCCCCTTGCGGCAACCGTAGGTATCGTGGATAAACTCCCGTTCGAACAACGGATTCAGTTTCATAAACAACCAGTGGTGCAGGATACGGTCGCGGAATGCCGCGGCAAAGATCTCCCGCTTCACCGGTTTGTCTACGATAAAGACTTTGGAAAACCCTATTTCGTACGTCCCCGTAGATAGTTCGTCATAGAGCTTCTCCAGATTGCGTTCGCAATCCACCTCGAACGCCAGAGCTTCGTCGGTATAGCGTTTGTTTTGCCGGCAATGAAAATAGGCCTCTACCAGTTCGGCAAATGTCATGTTATTTGGTTTATCGGTTTGTTATCACATAAAAAATAAAACGAGGAGATATGTGTCTCTTTCCCTGGTCATGTATCCCCGAACGCAACGAGCACGGTAGCTGTTCGTCTTGTTGTTGTTGCCCGAAGCGCCGGTGTCGAACCGCACATAGTAGCCGTTGTTGCTGTTGTTCTCCTCAGACGCCCAGTAGCGACTATCGGTACCGGACACCACTCTGTTTTTAAGCCGTAACTGCTGGCTCTGGCATACGCGTGTATACCAAAATTTATGATAAAGGGCCTCCTTCATCGCACGGCCGGGATTTGTTGATTCCCACCCGGGCCATGACCCGGACAGTTCGCTCGGAATAGTAAAATCCACATATCTCCTGTTATCCCTGTTTTTTAAAAGATAGTATATTTCCTCTGGTTATGTATCCCCGAACGCAACGAGCACGCAAACTGTTCGTCTTGTTGTTGTTGGTCGTAGCACCGGTGTCGAACCGCACCAGGTAGCCGTTGTTGGTGTTGTTCTGCTCAGACGCCCAGTAGTAACTACCGGTACCGGAGGTGACCCTGTTTTTAAGCCGTATCTGCTGGCTCTGATATACGCGTGTATACCCAAATTCATGATAAAGGGATCCCTTCATCGCACGGCCGGGATTTGTTGATTCCTACCCGGGCCATGACCCGGATAGTTCGCTCGGAACATACTATCTTTTTTTAGCCTGATGTTACCCTTTCATTCATTCCCTATACGCTCTGATCCCCCATGAAATCCGATGTAACCCAATCCCCGAACGCAACGAGCACGGTAGCTGTTCGTCTTGTTGTTGTTGTTCGTAGCGCCGGTGTCGAACCGCACCAGGTAGCCGTTGTTGCTGCTGTTCTGCTCAGACGCCCAGTAGTAACTACCGGAACCGGACGCAACTCTGTTTTT